>CAWJOJ010000001.1:0-330964 GCA_963844385.1 uncultured Actinomycetota bacterium
CAGGGCGGTCCCCAGCCAGCCGGGAAGCGAGCCAGGAGGGGCCAGGACCGGCGCGAACTGCGCCAGCAGCACGACGCCTACCGGGTCGGCACCTGGCTCGACAGCCTGTGGCTGATCGGCCTGGCCATGATGGCCGTCGGAGCAGCCACCCAGAGCGTTCCCCCGCCGAGGAACGTGCCACCCGCGCGATCGTTGGCGGTGGTGACCTTCGCCTCGTTCGCGGCCGTGACGGTGCTGGCCCTCTCCCCCGGATCGTCCACGAACGTGGTCGCCTGGATCCTCGCGCTCTGCACGCTTGCCGGGTGCGCAGTCCGCTTCGCCTTGGCCTTTCTCCAGTTGCGCGAACTGGCAGTGGTGAGAGAGCAGGCGCTCACCGACGAGCTCACGGCGTCGAGAACCTGGCCAGCCTCGAGGTGCTGCGCGCCCTGGGTTGTGACCGGGTCCAGGGCTGGCATCTCGGTCATCCGATGCCCGCACGCGAGTTCGAGAGCCTGGTCGGCCTGGCCCCCGACCATCCCGATGACCACCCCACGCGGCTGGTCCCAACCGGCGTACACGGGCGTCAGCGTCTCGATCGCACCAAACGCGGCAAGCACCAGCGCGACGGCAGCCGCCACCGCTAGCCACGGCGGCCGGGCATGCCAACGCCCCCGGCGCGCGAGGCGGGCCGGGGGCGTGGTTGGGCTGTGGGTCAGGCGCTGGCGGTGACGGGCTTCCGCGTCGTGGCGGTGACGGTGTGGTCCTGGGCCTGGCGCTCGTGCTTGGCGCGGCGGCGACCGGCGAGGGCGCCGAAGAGCGCACCGAATCCGGCGGTGATGGCGACGTGGATGATCGCGGGGTGCGGGATGTGGGCCTTCGGCGCCGTGTCGAAGAAGAGGCCGTGGGCGATCAGGATCCAGAGCCCGAACAGCGACCCGCCGAGGATGCCGCGGAGGAGTCCGCCGCGGGCGCCGTCGTGCTCGAGACCGGCGACGTAGGCGCCGGCCAGGCCCAGCAGGGCGAACACGACGTAGACGAGCTCGGACACGCCGAGCATGAAGCCGGTGAGGACGCCGAGCAGCGTCGGTACGGCGACGGCGAGGACGACCTTGACGGGGGCCGAACGTTCGTTCAACAGCTGGGGCATGTGGCTCACGGGGATCCTTGAGGGTTGTGGTGACGGGTTGATGGAGCAATCTAAACACGGTATGGAACACATTGCAAATCTGTTCCGTCCGGAACACCTCTGGCAGTATGTGTTGTACGGAACGAATCAGCGCAGATGTGCTACCGTTTCCGTGTGCCTACCAGTCAGCCCGCCACGGTCGCCGAGCCGCTGTTTCGCCGCCCCACCCGCGGCGACGCCCTCGCACTCGCCCGCGAGCATTTCCTCGCCGGCGAGCGGGTCGACATGCAGATCCTCGCCGCCCAGTTGAATGTCGGACGAACCACGCTCTACCGATGGGTCGGCGACCGCGAACAGCTCCTCGGCGAAATGCTCTCCGAACTCGCCAACGAACTGCTCGCCATGACCGCGGCACAGGCGCCCGGGACCGGACTCGAGCGCTTCCTCGCCAGCATCCGCAGCTACCTCGAACTCTGCATCGGCGCCCCCGCCTTCCAGATCTTCCTCCACCGAGAGCCCGAGATCGCTCTCCGCCTGGTCATGTCGCGCCGAAGCCCGCTGTTCCGGCACACCGCGGAAGGCGTCGCCGTACTCCTCGCCCAGGCCGTCCCGAAGATCGACCTCGACGCCCGCGATCACCTGGCCGAGCTCGTCGTGCAAGTCGGCTCCGCGCTCGTCTCCGCCGCCCACGCCGTGGGAGATGAGGCCGACGTCGACCGTGCCATCGAAGTGACGAAAACACTGATCGAAGCACGCATCAAGACCCGCTGATCCAGACTCCGACTGGCGCGACTTGCGCGCCAATTGGTCGATAAATGGGGGTCCCGGGTGCCGCTGACGTGCCGTTGTCGACCAATTGGCGCACTGCCACGCGGTGCTGCTCGGCGGCGTGACGTTGTCGACCAATTGGCGCGCAGCGACCGGCCAGCACGGACCGGGAGTCGCAGTTGTCGACCAATTGGTGCGAAACAACCGCGCACCAGTCAGTCGGCGTGCTTCTTGGCGCGAGGCTTCTTCTTGAACTCGCTCTTGCCTTTGTAATGCGCGGGGGCGTCTCCTCCGACCCCTCGATCAACACGAGCCTGCGGCGCCTTGGGCTCGCTGCGCGGTGTAGGTAGTCCTCCAGCACTTCGGCGAGGTCGCTGCCCGACAGCGGGTACGGCCTTTGTCGTGCCCGGAGCTCGTCGGCGATCTCGCCTTGGAGCTCGTCCACAACCGCGTCGAGCAAGGCCTTCTTTGACGGAAAGTGGTGGTAGAAGGCGCCCTTGGCAACGCCGGCTTGTTCCACCACCGAGTCGACCGTGATCGCGTTGTAGCCGGGCTCGGCCATCAAACGTTCGGGCCGCGGCGGCGAGCGCCGCCACGGTGCGCGCGCTACGTTCCCGTTGGCTCACCACGTGAACGTCCTGCATCCCGAACTGACACCAAACTCGCTGGGAGGCTACCTCCTTGGGGTGGTGGCGGGTTCGCGCCGACGAGCCCTGGAGCTCTGGATCGGCGCTCCCTTCCAGACCTTCATCACCGAGAGCCCGAAACCGCGCTCGTCGTGCAAAGTCGGCTCCGCGCTAGACGACCTCACCGGCATGGACAAGTTCTGCGAACCGAGGACAGGTTCACGGCATCGCTGTGGTAAGCATGCGTCCTCATGAGGACCTACCGCGCACTCGCTCTCATCCCGGTCATGGCCTGTGCCCTCTCAGGGTCTCTGGTTATGCCGGCGGCCCACGCCACCGTCGACAACCACCTCTCGCTCGTCAGCGTCGCCACGCCCGAGACGCTCCCGGGCGTCGCCAACGGGAGCTATAGCCTGGCTACCAGTAACGGCGGCAGGTTCGTCCTGTTCGCGTCGTCGCAGCCCAACATCGTCGTGGGCGACGAGGCAGATCCCGATGGGCGCTACGTCTACCTGCGCGACCTCCAGAGCGGAACCACGACCCGTCTCAGCCACGGCCCCGGCGGCTACCTGACGAGCAACGCGGCGATCAGCGCAGACGGCGGGTACGTCACGTTCTCGAGCCACGAGGGCGACGGACAGTCGGCCCTGCGGCTCTACAACCGGTCGACGAACACGAGCACGGTGATCAGCAAGCCGCCGGCCGCGGAGAACCACTGGTACACCGTGGCCATCAGCGACGACGCACGCTACGTCTTCTACACCCGCGTCCGGGTCGTCGGGGAGAACTTCGAGACCAGGCTGTACCGCTACGCGGTGCAGACCGGCGTTACGGACCGGCCGATCTCGGGCAACATCGGGGCCCTCCAGGGCCCGACCGACGGGACGGTCCCCTCGTCGAGCGCGAACGGGCGCTACCTGACGTTCGTGCAGTCGCTGGCCCCGGACGAGTTGGTCTCCTTCTACCGGTTGGTGCGACTCGACACCAGCACGGGCACCAAGACCGTCATCGGCAAGTCCTTGCAGGCCGTGGCCCTCCCGGGGAATGCGTTCGGCCATCCGTCGATGAGCAACGACGGTCGGTACATCGCCTACACGAGGCAGCGTCCCGAGGGGAACGTGCACGTCTACGTCTACGACGCCACCCGTGGGACGTCCAAGCTCGTCAGCCACAAGGCCGGGAGCCCCGGCACCAAGGCCAACAACGTCGCGTACCAGCCCCAGATCAGTGGCAACGGGCGCTACGTCGCGTTCGTCTCCGCGGCCACCGACATTGTCGCCGACGTCCCCGCCGTGTCCAAGATCTTCGTCTACAACCGCCGGTCGGGCACCGCCGAGGCGATCGTCAAGAACCGCCAAGGGGTCTACCCCGGGAAGGCGCGGGCCCTCGGGCATGCCCTACATCGACGGTGACGGGAGCACGGTCGCGTTCTGGACGCGTGCCCCGAACCTGTCCGCAGGCGCCAGCACCCGGCTCGAGCGGGTCTACGCCTGGCAGCGGCCGTAACTCCGGAGATGCGCCCTTCCCTCCACCTGTCGGCGCCGGCAGCTCCTTCACGCCGTCCCAGTTGACGCGTGCGGCCGCTACTTGGTGCGGATGAACCGCCCGGCGACTGGTGGGATCGCGGGGCGCGTCGGAGACGGTGACGTCTCCCCTGGGCTTGCGGGACACCTGGAGGTGGCCGCCGACCACGAGACGCTGAACCTGCCCGCTCAGCGTCATTCGCTCCGGATCACCGCGCGGGCGGTGGCCGCGACGGCGAGGTCGATGCCCTTGATCTCGCCCCAGCGGGCGCGTGCCGCACCGGCCAGTTGGTTGAGGACGTCGAGAGTGGGGCTGTGGGCGGGCGGCGGCGAAACCCGGTCGTGTCCGCTCCGCCACCCGGCTGCGAACAACAGGTCGCTGACCTCGCTGCGCCACTCCTGGGCCGGTACGCCGCTGCCGGCAACGGCAAGTGCCATCCAGCCCGCCTGGCGCTCGGCGCGCTTGGTGCCCAAGGGGAGCCGTCCGACGATGTGACGCCATAGTGCCTTCGGGTCATGGCCACATCGGATGGCGGCGGCGGTCGGGCTGAGTCGGCCCTTGCGGACGCTGACCAGCCCGAGGGCGCGCGCGGTGGTGCGGATGTCGGCGACGGGGTAGGTGAGGTCCTCCCGGTTCGCCTTGCCGATCCACCATTCGGCGATGCCGGTGCGTTCGGCGATCTGCTCGACCACCGCTGGCGGGAGGTAGCCCGCGGCGGTCAGCGTGACGCCGTCGCCGATGACCTCGAGGAAGGTCCGGTAGGTCTCGGTCACCCGGGCGGCCTCGACCTCGGTGACCTCGGTCGGCCCGTGGGAGAACGGACGGCCCAGCACCTCACGCAACAGGCGGACGCCCCGGCGCTCGAGCTGCTCGGCCAGCTCGGCCAGCTCCCCGGTCACCTCGACCGGCTCGGCGACCGCGATCGCGAGGGCGGCGTTGGTCTCCTCCACGTCGAAGTGGTCGGGGTGCCAGTCGAGTGGCAGCCAGTCGCGAGCGTGTGCGGCGTCGTCGAAGTTGCCGGGGAGGAGCGCATCGTCGTAGCCGCTGCGGACCCAGGTCGCCAGCTCCTCGTAGCCGCCGATGCCACCGCAGTCCTCAGGCGGACAGCCCATCCGCCCGACGGTGCACCGCGCCGTCGCGGGTGGATCGTCGAGCACCTCCTCGACCACCAGCTTGTGGTCCCAGCCGTCGCCGAAGTCGTACTCGTACCAGAGCTCGTCGCCCTTCTCGGTGACCAGCTGGTCGAGTCGCACGTCGTCCTCGAGCGTCCCGTCCTCGCCCTCGTCGAGGTCGAAGTGCGTGACGAAGTACGGCGCGCGGTGGTCGTGGCTGGTGCGGAACCGGTGCAGGTGGCTGTCGTGCCACCCCATCGCCGCCTGGATCACGCCATGCAGTTGCGGCAGGCTGAGGTCACCGGGCAGCTCGAGTCGGCGCCAGACCGGCGGCTTCGCGCCGTGCAGGTCCAGGCGCACCCGGAACCCGCCGACCTCGGTCGGGACGGGGAGCAGCGTCGGCCCGTCATCGCGCTTGAGCTTCTCGAAGATGCTGGACACCTGCCCACTCATCAGCGCGTCGAGGAGCGCCTTGTTCTCCTCGGGACTGGCACCGGCCATCAGCTGCTTCACCAGGTGCTGGACGTCGGTCGGTTCGGCCACGACGGACAGTCAATCACCGTTGACTCGATGTTCTGCCGCAACACCACCGCGCTGAGGGTCTGCCGAGGCGCGGCCTCAAGGTCCTCGAGTTTGATGGGCTCGGGAGTCAGCTCGGAGAGGCGTCGGCGTGTCCACCATTGCCGTACTTTTCTGGGGTACGGACGCGTCAAAGGCCTCGTCCGCAAGGGAACGGCCATCTGACCTGGGTGGAGCCTAGGGGACTCGAACCCCTAACCCCCTGCTTGCAAAGCAGGTGCGCTACCAATTGCGCCAAGGCCCCGGGGGTCTCGACAAGCTCGACCGGCGGGTCAGGCGGTGGAGACCGAGTGGGTCGGTTCAGGCCTTGTCGACGTTGTCGGTCGCCTCGGCCCAGAGTGCCTGCTCGGAACGGGACTGGTCGAGCTTCTTCTTCGCGAACACGCCGCCGGCGATGGCCAGCAGGAGCAGCAGGAGCTTCTTCATGGTGTTATCCCTCGAGTTGATGGAGCCGACTGGGTGGGCCTAAGAGGACTTGAACCTCTGACCTCTTCCTTATCAGGGAAGCGCTCTAACCGTCTGAGCTATAGGCCCGCTGCGGGGAGCCGCCGGGGAAGATTACCCCACCCGCGAGACCCGGCACAAAACGGGTCAGCGGCCGTCCTCCGACAGGGTCAGCTCGACGCCGCCGAGCAGCGCAGCAGACATGTTGTAGAGGAACGCACCGAGCGTGGCGATGGCGGTGATGAGTACGACGTCGATCACCGAGACCAGCATCGTGAACCCGAGCACCCGTGACATGCCGACGTAGTTCTCGACGTCGAAGTTCTTGGACTCCTCGCCGCCGATGACGTTCTGGACCGACGCGTTGATCGAGTCCCACACACCGGCGGCACCGAGCACGGACCACACGATCATCACCGCGACGATCGTGACGATGGCGAACGCGATCGAGAGCAGGAACGCGGTCTTCATGACGGACCAGGGGTCGACCCGGCTCAGCCGCAGCCGGGCCCGCCGCGAAGGCTTCGAGCCGGACCGCTTCACGGGCGCCTCTTCCGGGTTGGCGTTGTCGCGATGTTCGTCGGCTGCAGCGGAGATTTTGCCCTGCAACTTGGCCCGCCAGTCGTCACGTGCGGCGGTGTCCTCAACGCCCTTGCCGCCTCCGGCGCCCTGCGTGCGGGTGTCGGTCATCAGGCTTCACTCCCCGTTCTCGGGATCGGGTTCAGCCTCAATTGTTGCATCTGATTGCGCGTCGTCCGATTCCTCGAGCGCTGGACCGCCCTCGGGCGGACCCTCCGAAGGCTCCTCGGCCGCGCCTTCGACGACCTCTTCGGGCGCAGGTGCGACGGCCTCGTCGACCACCTTCGACTCCACCGATCGGGCCACGACGGCGACCGCGTCGTCGCCCTTGGGCGTCACGAACTTCACGCCCATCGTCGATCGGCCGGTCGCCCGGAACTGGTCGTTGATCGGGCTGCGAACGACCTGGCCCTTCTCGGTGATCGACAGGATCTCGTCGTCCTCCTCGACGATGAACGCGCCGACCAGGCCGCCCCGGTCCTCGTTCGTCAGCGACATCGCCTTGATGCCCAGGCCGCCGCGCGACTGGGACCGGTAGTCGCTGATCCGGGTCCGCTTGGCGAACCCGCCGTCGGTCATCGTGAAGACGTACTGCGGCTTCACGTCGGCCGCGGACACCTGCTCGGCCGACGGCTCCGGCGTACCGGTCTCGGTCTCCAAGTCGAGGCCAGCCGCCACCTCGGCCGCCACCTGGGCGGCCCGGATGACCGACATCGACAGCATCGAGTCGCCCCGTCGGAACTTCATGCCGGAAACGCCAGAGGTGGCGCGGCCCATCGGCCGCAGCTGGGTGTCGTCCGCCTTGAACCGGATCGCCTGACCCTTGCGCGAGACCAGCAGGATGTCGTCGTCGGCGTTGACCAGCTCGGCGCCGATCAGCTCGTCGTCGTCCTCGCGGAAGTTGATCGCGATGACGCCGGCCTGGCGCGGACTGTTGTAGTCGCCGAGCCGAGTCTTCTTGACCAGGCCGTTCTTCGTGGCCAGCACAAGGTACGGCGCCTGGTCGTAGTCGCGGATCGCCAGCACCTGGGCGATCGACTCGTCCGGCTGGAACGAGAGCAGGCCGGCGACGTGGCCGCCCTTCGCGTCGCGCGAAGCCTCGGGCAGGTTGTAGGCCTTGGTGCGGTAGACCCGGCCGGCCGTGGTGAAGAACAGCAGCCAGTGGTGGTTGGACGTCGCGATGAAGTGCTGGACCACGTCGTCACCGCGCAGCGTCGCGCCGCGCACGCCCTTGCCGCCCCGCTTCTGCGTGCGGTACTGGTCCGAGCGGGTCCGCTTGGCGTAACCGCCACGGGTGATCGAGACAACGAGGTCCTCGTCGGGGATCAGGTCCTCCATCGAGAGGTCGCCGTCGGCCGCGATGATCTGGCTGCGCCGGTCGGTGCCGTACTTGGCCACGATCTCGGCCAGCTCCTCCGACACGATCGAGCGCTGCCGCGCCTCGTTGGCGAGGATGTCCTCGAGGTCCGCGATCTCGACCTCGATGCCGGCCAGGTCGTCGATGATCTTCTGCCGCTCGAGCGCCGCCAGCCGGCGCAGCTGCATGTTCAGGATCTCCTGGGCCTGGATCTCGTCGACGTCGAGCAGCGACATCAGTCCCGTTCGCGCCTCGTTCGCATCAGGAGAGCTCCGGATCAGGGCAATGACCGCGTCGAGCGCGTCGAGGGCCTTGACCAGGCCACGCAGGAGGTGGGCACGCTCCTCTGCCTTGCGGAGCCGGTGCCGGGTCCGCCGCTGGATGACCTCGATCTGGTGGGCGACCCACGCGCTGATGAACTGGTCGATCGTCAGGGTGCGCGGCACGCCGTCGACCAGGGCCAGCATGTTGGCGCTGAAGTTGGTCTGCAGCTCGGTGTGCTTGAGCAGGTTGTTGAGTACGACGCGGGCCACGGCGTCGCGGCGGAGTACGACGACCAGCCGCTGTCCGGTCCGCCCCGACGAGTCGTCGCGGACGTCGGAGATGCCCTGGACCTTGCCCGAGTCGGCGAGCTCGGCGATCTTCAGCGCGAGGTTGTCGGGGTTGACCATGTAGGGCAGCTCGGTGATCGCCAGGCAGGTGCGTCCCTTGTTGTCCTCGTCGACCTCGATGACCGCGCGCTGGGTGACCGAGCCGCGGCCGGTGCGATAGGCCTGCTCGATTCCCTCGCGACCCACGATCAGCGCGCCGTTGGGGAAGTCCGGGCCGGTGATCCGTTCGACGAGCGCGTCCTGCAGCTCGTGCCGGCTCGCCTCCGGGTGCTCCAGCGCCCACTGGGCGCCCTGGGCGACCTCGCGAAGGTTGTGCGGCGGGATGTTGGTGGCCATGCCGACCGCGATCCCGGCCGATCCGTTGACCAGCAGGTTCGGGTAACGAGCAGGCAGGATCGTCGGTTCCTGGGAGCGGCCGTCGTAGTTCGGCTGGAAGTCGACGGTGTCCTCGTCGATGTCGCGCACCATTTCGAGCGCGAGGGGATCCATCCGGCACTCGGTGTAGCGCATGGCCGCGGCCGAGTCGTTGCCCGGCGAGCCGAAGTTGCCCTGCCCCTGGATCAGCGGGGCTCGCATCACCCAGGGCTGCGCGAGCCGGACCAGCGTGTCGTAGATCGCGGTGTCGCCGTGCGGGTGGTACTGACCCATCACGTCACCCACGACGCGCGAGCATTTCGAGAACCCGCGGTCCGGCCGGTAGCCACCGTCGTACATCGCGTAGAGAACCCGGCGGTGCACCGGCTTCAGCCCGTCGCGTACGTCGGGCAGGGCCCGGCCGACGATGACCGCCATCGCGTAGTCGATGTAGGCGCGCTGCATCGACGTCTGCAGCTCGATCGGCTCGATGCGCCCGCCAGGTCCGGGGCCTTCGGGTGGATTCGTGGTGTCGGTCACGGTTCGTCTCTCTGGTCGGTTCTACGAATATCTAGGGAAACTGCTAGAGATCTAGATATCGAGGAATCGGACGTCTTTCGCGTTGCGCTGGATGAAGGAGCGGCGTTGCTCGACGTCCTCGCCCATCAGGATCGAGAAGATCTCGTCGGCCTGGGCCGCGTCGTCCAGGGTCACCTGGAGCATCAGCCGCTGCTCGGGGTTCATCGTGGTCTCCCACAGCTCGTCGGCGTTCATCTCGCCGAGGCCCTTGTAGCGCTGGACGGGGTTCTCCTTGGGAAGCTTCTTGCCCTGCGCGAGTCCGTCGCGCCTGAGCAGGTCGCGCTCCGAGTCGGAGTAGACGAACTCGTGCTCGGCCGGCTTGTTCCAGCGCAGCCGGTAGAGCGGAGGCTGCGCCATGTAGACGAAGCCGTGCTCGATGAGCGGCTTCATGAACCGGAACAGCAGCGTGAGCAGCAGGGTGTTGATGTGGTGGCCGTCGACGTCGGCGTCGGCCATCAGCACCACCTTGTGGTAGCGCAGCTTGTCGAGGTTGAACTCCTCGTGGATGCCGGTCCCGAGCGCGGAGATGATCGCCTGCACCTCGGTGTTGGCCAGCACCTTGTCGAGGCGGGCCTTCTCGACGTTGAGGATCTTGCCGCGAATCGGGAGGATGGCCTGGACCCGCGGGTTGCGACCCTGTCGGGCCGAGCCGCCGGCCGAGTCGCCCTCGACGATGAAGACCTCGCACTCCTCGGGGTTCGTCGACTGGCAGTCCGAGAGCTTGCCGGGCAGGCCCCCGCCTCCGAGCAGCCCCTTGCGGCCGCGGGCGAGGTCGCGGGCCTTGCGGGCGGCGATCCGGGCCGACGCGGCAGCCTGGGCCTTGCGGACGATGTCCCTGCCCTCGCCCGGGTTCTGCGCCAGCCAGGCGCCGAGCCCGTCATTGACCACCCGCTGCACGAAGCCCTTGGCCTCGGTGTTGCCGAGCTTGGTCTTGGTCTGGCCCTCGAACTGCGGCTCGGCGAGCTTGATGGAGATGATCGCCGTCAGACCTTCGCGGATGTCGTCACCCGAGACCCTGTCCTCCGGCTTCTTGATCAGGTTCCACTCCTCGCCCCACCGGTTGACCAGGCCGGTCAGTGCGGCCCGGAAACCTTCCTCGTGGGTGCCGCCCTCGTGGGTGTTGATGGTGTTGGCGAAGGTGTGCACCGACTCGGTGTAGGAGGTGTTCCACTGCATCGCCATCTCCAGCGACATGTGGTTCTCGACGCTGTCCGGCGTCTCCGCCTCGAAGCTGATGACCGACGGGTTCGCCTTGTCCTTGCGGCGGTTGAGGTGCTCGACGTAGTCGACGAGGCCGCGGTCGTACTTGAACCGCAGCTCCAGACCTCCGCCCTCGCCACGGTGGATGGCGTCCTTGCCGACCGCGTCCACCTGCGTTGTCGATGGTGGAGTCCTCGACCGCGTCGGCGATCTCGTCCGCCGCGGGCCGCTCGTCGCGGATCACGATCTCCAGGCCCTTGTTCAGGAAGGCCATCTCGCGGAAGCGATGGGTGATCGTCTCCAGCGAGTACGTCGTGGTCTCGAAGATCTCCGCGCTGGCCCAGTAGGTGATCGTGGTGCCCGTGGACTCGCCCGGCTCCATGGGCCGGACCTGCTCGAGCTCACCGTCGGGTACGCCGAGGTGGAAGGTCTGTCGCCAGAGGTGGTCGCGGTTCTTGACCTCGGCGACGAGTGTGCTCGCCAACGCGTTGACCACGCTGACGCCGACGCCGTGCAGTCCGCCCGACACCTTGTAGCCGCCGCCGCCGAACTTGCCGCCGGCGTGCAGCAGCGTCAGCGCCATCGTGAGGGCGGGGATGCCCTCGGTGGGGTGGATGTCGGTGGGGATGCCGCGGCCGTTGTCCTCGACGCGGATGCCGCCGTCGGCCTGCAGGGTGACCAGGATCCGGTCGCAGTATCCGGCCAGCGCCTCGTCGACCGAGTTGTCCACGACCTCCCACACCAGGTGGTGCAGGCCGCGTTCGCCGGTGGAGCCGATGTACATGCCGGGGCGCTTGCGCACCGCTTCGAGTCCCTCGAGAACCTGGATCGAGTTGGCGTCGTAGGACGCCTCTTCGGTGGGAGCAGTGCTGTTGACGTCCTCAGTCACGCGTACCTCTTCTGTTCGACCCCGGCACACCGACGGTCGGCCTGCGAGCATGGCCCGTTGCATGATCAAGGCCGCAGCTGCGGGAGCCTGCGACCCAAACCCCATGATACCGGCCTGAGGGCCGGATTCCACGCGTACGCCCCTCAACATGGGATGGATCTGTGGAGAAACAGGTGGTTTCCGGGGCTCTGAGGGGTGATTTCGCGGCCGAACAGGGGGGCGGGTGAGTCCCCATACGTCCGGGAGGCCCGCAGATCGTTAGTTTCGGCTTGGCTCGACGCTCACCCGTAGGTGTCGCGGGGGCCGCGGCCGGGCACGGTGAAGCGCCCCTTCTTCCACGATGGCTGGCTCGGTCCCGAGACGTCGAGGAAGGTCACCGTCCCGTCCCCGAGCTCCTCGTTGAGGCGACGTACGACGTTGGCGGCGAGCAGGGTCAGCTGGGTCGCCCACGCCGTGGAGTCAGTCCGGACGCTCAGCCGGCCCTCGGCGTACGACGTGGGAGTGCAGTGCTCGGCGATCGCCGTACCGACGATCTCCGGCCAGCGCGCGATCACGCCGTGGACCCGCAGGTCCACTTCCCAGCCCAGGTCGTTGACCAGTCTGCCGACGGTGGTGTCCAGCCGTTGCGGGTCCCGGTCGTCGGGGTGGGCGCCAGTCGCCTGGGCCGCGCGCGAACGCCGGCGTCCGCCGCCGGAGCGTTTCTGCGCCGGACGGCTGCGGGCTGCGCCGGCGAGCGACCGCGAGATCAGCCGGGCCAGTTCGAGCCCCGAGTCGTCGTGCGGCTCGCCCTCGCCGGTCGCGGGCTCCCCCTCGCCGGTCGAGCTTGTCGAGACCTCCTCGTCATCGACCACGGGTCACTTCGCCGTCCGCGACGACGTAGCGCACGCCGGCAAGCGCCTCGGGCACGTCTGCGTCGACCGCAGCCGTGACCAGGACCTGCTCGGCGCCGGCAACGAGCTCGGCCAGCTGCCGGCGGCGCTGGGTGTCGAGTTCGGCGAAGACGTCATCAAGAATCAGGATCGGGTCATCGCCGTCGCTGCGCAACAGGTCGTACGACGCGAGCTTGAGAGCCAGCGCGAACGACCACGACTCGCCGTGCGACGCGTAGCCCTTCACCGGCAGCCGATGTTGACCGTTGCCGAGGGTCAGCACGAGCTCGTCCCGGTGTGGGCCGACCAGAGAGATCCCTCGGTCGAGCTCGTCGTTGCGACGCCGCTCGACCTCGGCCAGCAGGGCCTCGGTGAGTGCACCTTTGTCCAGCCGCTGATCCAAACCATGGGGACCCAGGTCGAAGGAGGGCTTGTAGCCGATCTCGGCGTCCTCGCGGGACGCCCCCCGGGCAACGGTGGCGTAGGCCTTTCCGACGAATGGCTGCAGCGCCTCGACCAGCCGCAGACGTTCGAACAGGATCTCCGAGCCGACCCTGGCCAGGTTGGCGTCCCAGACCCCGAGCGTCGAAAGGGCGCCCTCCGGGCCGACGAACCTCGGCGGGCGGAGCCGGCGGTCTTGAGCAGCGAGTTGCGTTGCCGCAGCACTCGGTCGTAGTCGGCGCGGACACTGGCCAGCCGGGGAGTGCGCAGCACCAGCAGGTCGTCGAGGAACTTGCGCCGATCCGCCGGGTCCCCCTTGACCAGGGTCAGGTCGTCGGGCGAGAAGACGATCGTGCGCACCAGGCCGATCAGCTCGCGGGTGCGGGGCAACGGCGACTTGTTGACCCGGGCCCGGTTGGCGCGCCCGGGGTTGAGCTCGACCTCGAGTACGGCGGTCCGCCCCTCACGCACCACGGCCGCCCGGATCACGCCCTGGCCGGCACCGGCCAGGACCAGCGGGGCGTCGGTGGCGACCCGATGCGACTGCAGTCTGGACAGGTAGTCGATCGCCTCGACCAGGTTGGTCTTCCCCTGGCCGTTGGGACCGATGAACACGCTCACGCCCGGTTCGAGGGCAACGTCGAGGTCGGCGTACGACCGGAAGTTGTGCAGGGTCAGGTGGGCGACGTGCAAGTCGGCCCGTCTCAGCCTTCGCCGGACGCGTCACCGCCGGGCGGCGGCCCGGTGCGCACCGCGTGGCCACCGAACTGGTTGCGCATCGCCGCGATCGCCTTCATCGACGGGCTGTCGTCCTGCCGCGACACGAACCGGGCGAACAACGAGGCCGCGATGGCCGGCAGCGGGACGGCGTTGTCGATCGCGGCCTCGACCGTCCAGCGACCCTCTCCGGAGTCCTCGGCGTAACCGGCGATCTTGGACAGGCCGGGGTCCTCGTCCAGCGCCGCCACGAGGAGGTCGAGCAGCCAGGACCGGATGACCGTGCCCTCGCGCCAGGACCGGAAGACATCGGTGACGTTGTCGACGAGGTCGACCTTCTCCAGCAGCTCCCAGCCCTCGGCGTAGCTCTGCATGATGGCGTACTCGATGCCGTTGTGGACCATCTTGGAGAAATGCCCGGCTCCTGGGCTCTTGCCTGCGTGCACCGACCCGAACTCGCCCTCGGGCTTGAGGGCGTCGAAGGCGGGTTGCACCTTGGCCACGTCGTCGTCCGTGCCGCCATACATCAGCGCGTAGCCGTTTTCGAGGCCCCAGACACCACCGGAGACACCACAGTCGACGAACCCGATGCCCTTGTCGGCGAGCATCGCCGCATTGGCCTGGTCGTCGGTCCAGCGCGAGTTGCCTCCGTCGACGACGAGGTCGCCCTCCCCGAGCAGCTCGCCCAGGTCCCGGACGGTGTCGCGGGTCGGGTCGCCGGCCGGCACCATCACCCAGACCACTTTGGGGCTGGGGAGCTTGGCGACCATGTCCTCGAGGCTGCCCACGTCGCTGATGTCGGGGTTGCGGTCGAAACCGACGACGGTGTGGCCACCGTTGCGGAGCCTGGTCCGCATGTTGCCACCCATCTTGCCCAGGCCGACGAGTCCGATGTCCATGTGCGAAGCCCTTTCGGTCGTGGGTCCCTGACTGCAGGCTAGCGCGGGGCTCTGGGTCTTAGGAGAGCAGGCGCCGCGGCATCAGGAGGTAGCGGAAGCCGGAGGGGGTCGCCCCGTCGTTGCCACCGTCGACGTCCCCCGAGCCGCTCATGACGACCGGCTTCGAGGCTTGGGTGAACGCGAGTTCGACCACCGGCTGGTCGATGGCGGTCAGGCCGTCGAGCAGGAACTGTGGGTTGAACCCCGTCGTGATGTCCTCGCCCTCGATGGTCGCCTCGATCGACTCGGACGCCTGCGCCTCCTCGCCGGACCCGGCGTCGAGGGTGAGCACCCCGTCACTGAAGGCGAGCTGCACGGCGGTGTTGCGCTCGGCGACCAGCGCGACCCGCTTGACCGACTCGATCAGCGCCAGCTTGTCGACCTTCGCGGTCGTGGTGTGCTCGTTGGGGAACAGGCTGCGCACCTTGGGGAACTCGCCGTCGAGCAGCCGGGTCGTCGTACGGCGTAGGCCGCCCGGAGCCGCGCCCTTCGAATCCGATGATGCCCTCGCCCGAGCCGGTCGCGGCCAGGGCGATCGTCACCTGGCTCCCCGCGGTCAGCGACTTCGCCGTGTCGGCCAGCACCTTGGCGGGCACGAGAGCCGCGAGGGACTCGTCGGGCGCGTTGGGAGACCAGGTGAGCTCGCGCTGGGAGAGCCGGAACCGGTCGGTGGCCAACAGGGAGATGGTGGATCCGTCGATCTCGATGCGGACTCCGGTCAACACCGGAAGCATGTCGTCGCGACCCGCGGCGGTGACGGCCTGGGCGACGGCGCCCGCGAACACGTCACTGCCGACGGTGCCGCTGGCCGACGGCATCTTGGGCAGGGTCGGGTATTCGTCGACGGGCAGGGTCTGCAGGCTGAAGCGTGCCGAGCCGCAGGTCAGCGAGACCCGGGTGCCTTCGAGCACCATCTCGACGGGCTTGTCGGGCAGGCTGCGGCAGATGTCGGCGAGCAGCCGGCCGCTGACCAGGGCGCGGCCTTCGGCGGACACATCGGCGGACAGCGTGGCCCGGGCGGAGGTCTCGTAGTCGAAGGTCGACAACTGCAGGCCCTCACCCGAGTCGAAGGCGCCAGCCTCGATCATCAGGCCGGCCAGGACTGGAACGCTCGGTCGGACCGGCAGGCTGCGGGCAGCCCAGGCGACCGCATCTGCGAGCACGTCACGCTCGACGCGGAACTTCACGACTCTCATTGCCTTTCGGTGGACCGGAGACACCACTGGACCCTGAATCCTGCCATGGAGCCCCGACAAGCGGGAGTTCTCCCCAGGATGAGCTCAGTTGGGTTTTTGCGATGTTGGGAGCCAATTAGGTTTTAGTCGTAGTCATAGGGCTGGTGGAAACTGTGGATAACTGCGTGGTCCGCAGGTCAGGCCGCCATTTCTGGTGCACAGGGGCTGTGGACAAACCTGGGGAGAACCTGGGCTGACGGTGCACGACGCCCGGGCCGGCGGCAGTGTCCCCCAAGGATTCCACAGGCTGTGCACCGTAACCCGGCCGGCGAACCACAAATCGTGCACATCTCACAGGCGTGTGATTCGAGTCAGACGTGCCGGGCCTGCATCTTGACCCGGTTGGTGAGCTCGCTGACCTGGTTGAAGACCGATCGGCGCTCGGCGAGGAGCTGGTTGATCTTGCGGTCGGCGTACATCACGGTCGTGTGGTCCCGGTTGCCGAACTGGTGGCCGATCTTGGGCAGCGAGAGGTTCGTCAGCTCGCGGCAGAGGTACATCGCGATCTGGCGGGCCTGCACCAGGTGGCGGCCGCGGCTAGGGCCGGTGAGGTCTTCGATCGAGATCCCGAAGTACGCCGCAGTCTGGGCGATGATGACTCCGGCGGTGATCTCGGGCTCGGCGCCCTCCGGGATCAGGTCGCGCAGGACGATCTCGGCCAGGGTCAGATCGACTTCCTGACGGTTGAGGTTCGCGAACGCGGTCACCCGGATCAGGGCGCCTTCCAGCTCCCGGATGTTCGTCTGGATCTTGGAGGCGATGAACTCCAGGACGTCCGGCGGCGCAGTCAGCCGGTCCATGGCGGCCTTCTTGCGCAGGATCGCGATCCGAGTTTCGAGGTCGGGCGGCTGCACGTCGGTGATCAGACCCCACTCGAACCGGTTGCGCAGCCTGTCCTCGAGCGCCTCGAGTCGTTTGGGTGCGCGGTCAGAGGTGAGCACGATCTGCTTGTTCGCGTTGTGGAGCGTGTTGAAGGTGTGGAAGAACTCCTCCTGGGTCTGGGTCTTCCCCTCCAGGAACTGGATGTCGTCGATGAGCAGCACGTCGACGTCGCGGTACTGCCGCTTGAACCGGTCCTGGCGGTCGTCGCGGATCGAGTTGATGAACTCGTTGGTGAACTCTTCACTCGACACGTAACGGACCTTGGCGCCGGTGTAGAGGCTGCGCACGTAGTGGCCGATCGCGTGCAGGAGGTGGGTCTTGCCGAGCCCGGAGTCGCCGTAGACCAGGAGTGGGTTGTAGGCCTTGCCGGGCGCCTCGGCCACCGCGATGGCGGCGGCGTGCGGGAACCGGTTGGACGCGCCGATCACGAAGGTCTCGAACGTGTACTTCGGGTTCAGGCGGGTCTCGAGCACTCCGGGCGTCATCGCGGCCTCTGGTGGCAACCCGAGCGCACGGTCGCTGTGTATCGACTTATCCATTTGTTGACTTAGCAACTCATCGATAAGTGGTTCGCTCGGAGGCTGGGGCGCGGTTCCGTCGTCGAGCAGCGGATTCACCGTGACCGCGATCCGGATCTGATGTCCGAAGGCGTCGGTCAACGAATCCTCCAGGCGAGTGCGCAGGCGGCCCTCGAGCTGGGTGCGGGTGAAGTCGTTGGGTACGGCGATGATCGCTGTGTGCTCGTGCAGGGTGACCGGCTCACTGTCGCGCAGCCAGGCCCGAAGATTGGGTTGCAGGTCGTCGACGAGCTTTCGCCAGACGGTCGTCAGGTCGACCGCGGTGCCGTTGGTTTCCTCGTGCTCCACTGAGGCTCCACTTCCTGCTCACGACTCCGGTTAAGACATGGTCGAACCGCCGGTTGATCCCGGGGGACGGGGCTCCCATTCAACCCCGGGACCCGTTCCACAAGGAAGGTCCCGAGTGTTAGTTCCACATGTTTGTCCACAATCTGTGTACCCAGCCGGTAACGGTGGCCCCAAGCCGGGTCGGGCACTGGACCTTGCTCGGCCAGGAACACGTTTCCGCAGGTCAGACGGGGTTTCGGCGCTGATGTGACCCGGCTCACACGGAGCCCTTGGTGCGCGGGAGAGGGGTCCGAGATCGATCCTGTCAGAGGCGAACCTAACAAGGCGGCGGCCTGTGGATCAACCCGTCATCCACAGGCACTCGGAGCCGGCCGAGCGGCTGAGTTTGACCCTGTCTCCGGCGGACGCGTACCGTTGGGCGGTCACCCGGTGTCGACCGGTGCCGCATGTCCACAGCAACGCCGTCTGGCGGCTTTCTGTGGGTGGGCGGTGCCTGCCGAAAGGCCCGTCGCCCACTGCACCCGGTGTGGACAAGTCCGAAGAAACTGATCTGGCATCGGAGAACCAGTCGTGAGCAAGCGTACCTATCAGCCGAACAACCGTCGCCGCCACAAGGTGCACGGTTTCCGCCTGCGCATGCGCACCCGCGCGGGTCGCGGCATCCTGTCGGCGCGCCGCCGCAAGGGTCGCAGCAGCCTGGCCGTCTGACCGGCCCGGCAACGACCCGCCCGTGCTGGCGAAGGCGCACCGACTCACCTCGAGCCAAGCGTTCCGCCAGGCGGTGCGATCGGGCTCCCGAGCCGGGTCGCGCACGCTCGTCGTACACCTCCACCGGTTGGAGGAGGGCGAGGCGCAGGTGGGATTCGTGGTGAGCAGGGCCGTCGGAAACGCCGTCGCGCGCAATCGTGTGAAACGCAGACTTCGCCATCTCGCCCGGGAGCGACTCTCGTCGTTGCCGGGTTCGTGCGTGGTCGTGATCCGGGCCCTGCCCCCAGCCGCGCAGGCACCCTGGCCGGAACTCGGCGACGACCTGGATCGTTGCCTGAAGCGGGTGCTGCGGTGAAGTACCTCCTGATCGCGTTCCTCAGGGCCTACCGACTGCTGATCAGCCCGCTCTACGGCCAGGTGTGCCGCTATCACCCGTCCTGCTCGGCCTACGCACTCGAGGCCGTCACCGAGTACGGCAGTATTCGCGGCAGTTGGCTCGCCGTACGTCGACTGGTGCGATGCCACCCATGGGCGGCCGGCGGCTATGACCCTGTTCCACCCCGTACCAAGCGGGGCAACTCCCAGACTCAAGGAGCCTGAGTGTCCATCTTCGCGGACATCGGCGGCGCGATCATGCAGCCGTTGTACTACGTCACGAGTGCGATCCTGCTTGGTTGGCACTGGCTGTGGAGCCACGTGTTCCCGGAGACCTCAGGGGCGACTTGGGCGTTGTCGATCGTCGGCCTGACGTTGGTCATCCGGGCGTTGCTGATCCCGCTGTTCGTCAAGCAGATCAAGTCCAGCCGCAACATGCAGCTGCTCCAGCCCCGGGTCAAGGCACTCCAGAAGAAGTACGGCCACGATCGCGAGAAGCTCGCGCAGGAAACCATGGCGCTGTACAAGGAGACCGGCACGAACCCGTTCGCCTCGTGCATGCCACTGATCCTGCAGATGCCGATCTTCTTCGCGCTGTTCCGCCTGATCGACCAGGCGGCACACGACAAGGGCCACGGGCTCCTGACCCTCGACCAGCCAAGGCAATTCGCGGATGCCGAGCTGTTCGGCATCCCGATCTCGAAGACGTTCATGGGCGCCGACGGGCAGCTGGGGGTCCAGATCCTGGCCGCGATCCTCGTGCGTCGCGATGACGGTGACCACCTTCCTGACCCAGCGCCAGCTGATGAGCAAGAACATGCCGGCCGACGCATTGACCGGCCCCTACGCGCAGCAGCAGAAGATGCTGCTCTACGTGCTCCCGGTTGTCTTCGCGGTGGGTGGTGTGGCGTTCCCCATCGGCGTCCTCATCTACTGGACCACCTCGAACCTCTGGACGATGTGCCAGCAGTTCTACGTGATCCGCAACAACCCGGCGCCCGGCACACCCGCCGAGAAGGCCAAGCAGGAGCGCGACAAGGCCAAGGCGATCAAGCACGGCAAGCCGATCCCGGGCACCGAAGTCTCCCTGGAGAAGTCGGTCGAGGAAGCCCCGGAAGACCCCAAGCCCGCACCGCGCCAGCAGCCCAAGCGCCAGACGCGCAGCCAGCGCAACAAACAGCCCCCGCGAAAGACGACGCCGAACAAGAAGAAGAAGAAGCGTCCCTGAACCACCACCCGTACTCCCAGGAGCAGACGTGAGCGAAGACGTGACCAAAGTGACGGACGAAGAAGCCACCGACGAGATCGTCGAGGAGGCCTCCAGCGACGAGGAGACAGCCGACGAGGAGACCAGGCGACGACGCCGGCGCGCCGGCTCGACCCTCGCGGCTGGAGCGCCTCGAGAACGAAGGCGACATCGCGGCCGACTACCTCGAGGAGCTGCTGGACATCGCCGACCTCGACGGCGACCTCGACATGGACGTCGAGGGCGACCGTGCCGCCGTTTCCATCGTGGGCGCGGACCTCTCCCAGCTGGTCGGGCCCCGCGGTGAGGTGCTCGACGCGCTGCAGGAGCTCACGAGGCTCGCGGTCTATCGAGAGACGGGCGAACGCTCGCGGCTGATGCTCGACATCGGCGGCTACCGGGCCGAGAAGCGCTCGTCGCTGGAGAAGCTGGCCGGAGAGCTCGTCGCGCGGGTGAAGGAGACCGGTGAGCCGGTTTCGCTCGAGCCGATGTCGCCCTTCGAGCGCAAGGTGGTCCACGACGTCGTTGCGGCCGCCGGCCTGGTGTCGGAGTCCCAGGGCACCGAGCCGCGCCGCTACGTCGTGGTGCAACCGGTGTGACCGGATTTCGAGACGGGCGCTGAGCGCCCTCCTCAATCCACGGTTTCACGTGAAACACCCGCTGCGCCGGCCTCGGCGCAGCGGGTGTTTGCTTCGCGTCTACCCGTGGCGGTCCGGTACGCCGACCTGCTCGCCACCGAGGGCACCCTGCGCGGCCTGATCGGCCCCCGCGAGGTGCCACGTCTCTGGGAGCGGCACCTGGTCAACTGTGCCCTGCTCGCCGCCGCGATCCCCGAGGGCGCGACGGTGTGCGACGTGGGCAGCGGCGCCGGGTTGCCGGGTGTCGTGCTCGCGATCCGCCGCCCGGATCTCACCGTGACCCTGGTCGAGCCGTTGCTGCGCCGTACCACCTTCCTCGGGGAGGTCGTTGAGGGGCTCGGTCTGAGGAACGTGGAGGTGCTGCGGGCCCGCGCGGACGCTCTGCACGGGGACCGGACCTTCGCGGTCGTGACCTCGCGCGCGGTGGCGCCGCTGGGCCGCCTCCTGGAGTGGTCGATGCCACTGGTCGCGGCCGACGGCATCCTGCTCGCCATGAAGGGCTCGTCCGCCGCGTCAGAGATCGCGGACGCGCAGTCGGTGCTCACCGCTCTTGGTTGCGCCGCCCCCGAGGTGGTCGAACTGAAGGAATCGGAGGATTCTTCGCCCGCCTCCGCGGTTCGCGTCGCTTGGGCGGACCCCGGGAAGGTAGGTTCGGAGGGGTTCGCGAGGTCGGTTTTCGGATCGCGGCCAAGGAAGAATCGGGGCCGGAGGAAGTAAGCGTGTCTGAGTCATCTGCCCGGTTATCCACCGGTTATCCACCGCTGGCTGAGCGTGGTTATCCACAGGAACCGGGTACTCATCCACAGGGTGACCCCTTCTCCAGAGGATCCGAGGTTTCACGTGAAACCTCCTCCGTGGCAGCCACCAGCTTCGTGGTCCGGACGGCCGCCGAGGTCGCCAGCCAGGCTGATCTGCTCCACGATCCGACGACACCGTTGGCCCGCGCTGCGGAACAGAGCGTGCGGGCGCGAGCGAGGGTTCGCGCCGATGCCTCGCGCCCACCAGCCACCCGAGTCCTGGTCGTGGCGAACCAGAAGGGTGGCGTCGGCAAGACCACCTCCGCCGTGAACCTGGCGGCGGCGCTCGCACAGCTCGGACAGCGGGTGCTGGTCCTCGATCTGGACCCGCAGGGGAACGCGTCCACGGCGCTGGCCATCGATCATCAGCGGGGCGTCCCGTCGACGTACGACCTGCTGGTGGAGGGGGCTCCGCTCGCCGACCTGGTCCAGGAGTCGCCCGAGGCCAAAGGGCTGTACGTCGTGCCGGCAACCATCGACCTGGCCGGGGCCGAGATCGAGCTGGTCAGCGTCGTGGCGCGGGAGAACCGGCTGTACCGCGCCATCATGGCCGATCCTCACGTCGGCTCCGCCGCCGAGGCCGGCGACGACCGGTTCGACTTCGTGTTCATCGACTGTCCGCCGTCGCTCGGCCTGCTGACCCTGAACGCGCTCGTGGCCGGGGCCGAGATGCTGATCCCGATCCAGGCCGAGTACTACGCGCTCGAGGGTCTCGGGCAGCTTCTCGAGACCGTGGAGATGGTCCGGTCCCACCTCAACCCTCGGCTGATCGTCTCCACGATCCTGATCACCATGTACGACGGGCGGACCCGGCTGGCCGCGGGCGTCGCCGGTGAGGTTCGCGAGCACTTCGGCGCACAGGTGCTGCGGACCACCATCCCGCGCTCGGTCCGGATCTCGGAGGCGCCGTCGTACGGCCAGACGGTGATGACCTACGATCCGGGTTCGCCCGGCGCGCTGTGCTATCTGGAAGCCGCCCGCGAGATGGCCAACAAGGGAGCCCCCGCATGAACCACAAGGAACCGCAGCGAAGGGGACTCGGACGGGGCCTCGGCTCGTTGATCCCCACCAGCCCGAGTCTCAGCCCAAGTCTCAGCCCAAGTTCGGGTGCGAGCGCAACAATCACAGAAGCGTCGTCGCCGGCGCCTGGTTCCGAGGGTGACACGCCCACGTGGTCGATCAACGGCGCCACGCCGTCCGGGGCGACTCCGGCCGAGCGGATGCCCGCGGGAGCGTACTTCGCCGCGATCCCGCTCGAGCAGATCGTCCCGAACCGGCGCCAGCCCCGCGAAGTGTTCGAGGAGGAGGCGATGAGCGAGCTCGTCCACTCCGTCAGGGAGGTCGGCCTGCTCCAACCCGTCGTCGTCCGCCGCGCCGGGCCGGACACCTACGAGCTGGTGATGGGGGAGCGGCGCTGGCGGGCGTGCCAGGTGGCCGGCCTCGAGCTGATCCCCGCGATCGTCCGGGAGACCGGGGACAACGACATGCTCCGCGATGCCCTCCTGGAGAACCTGCACCGCTCCCAGCTGAACCCGCTGGAGGAGGCGTCTGCCTACGCCCAGCTGCTGGAGGACTTCGGCTGCACCCACGACGATCTCGCCCAGCGGATTGGTCGCTCCCGGCCCCAGATCAGCAACACCTTGCGACTCCTGAAGCTCTCCCCGCAGGTGCAGCGCCGCGTCGCCGCCGGCGTGCTGTCGGCCGGGCACGCCCGGTCGTTGCTCGCCGTCGAGGACGGCGACGTGCAGGACCGCCTGGCCCAGCGGGTGGTGGCCGAAGGCATCAGTGTGCGCGGCCTCGAGGAGATCGTGGCCGTGGGCGAGCGCGCCGGTCGCGAGGCGCGTCAGGTGCGCAGCAAGCCGACCGCCCCAGGGCTCGAGGAACTGGCCGAACGCCTCTCCGAGCGGCTGGAGACCCGGGTCAAGGTGGATCTCGGCAGGTCTCGGGGCAAGATCACGGTCGAGTTCGCCTCGCTGGAGGACCTGCGCCGCATCGTCGACATCATGGACCCGCGAAACCGCAGCGATCGGCCCATCTGAGCGATAAGTCGATTTGTCGACAAACCGACTTGGATCTACTTCTTCTTCGCCTTGGCGCGCCTTCGCTCGGCCCGCTCGCGCTTCTCGGCGACCTCGAGAGCCTTGGCCTCCTCGAGGGTGGGCGCGGAACCGCCGTGGGAGCGAGGCAGCCACCAGGATCCCGGTGGCTGCTCGTCCGCCGGATAGGCGCGGATGGTCTCGTCGAGGAGCTTGGTCATCGCGTCGTGGAGCTCGGCTGTCTCGGCGACCGGGTTGTCACCAGCGGGATGCAGGGGGCTACCCACGCTGATCGCGATGGTCTTGCCGCGCGAGAAGTCCCTGGGGTGGTCCTTGGTCATCAACCGTTGGGTTCCCCACAGGACGACCGGCACCAGCGGAACGCCGGCCTTGGCCGCGATCCGGACCGCACCGGTCTTGAACTCCTTGAGCACCATCGCCCGCGAGATGGTCGCCTCCGGGAAGATCCCCACGATCTCACCGGCGGTGAGGTAGTCGACGGCCAGGTTGTAGGACCCGATGCCCTCGGCCCGGTCGACCTCGATGTGGTGCAGCGAACGCATGATCGGGCCGGACAGCTTGTGGTCGAAGAGCTCACGTTTTGCCATGAACCGCACGTAGCGGCCCGACGGGTTGGCTGCCAGCCCGCCGTAGACGAAGTCGACGTAGCTGATGTGGTTGAACACCAGCAGCGCGCCGCCGGTCTTCGGCACGTTGTCGGTGCCCGTCATCACGAACCGCTGGCCGAGTGCCTTGAAGGCGGTCTTGGCCGTCAGGATGACGGGAGCATAGGTCAGGTCACGCATCTCGGGCTCCTCAACGATCTACTGCTGCCTGCACGAGCGAGGTCATCACCTTGCCGAGGTCGAGGCCGGCCGCGTGGATCGACAGTGGCACGGTCGACGTCTCGGTCAGGCCAGGGGCGACGTTGACCTCCAGGAACCACACAACGCCGTCGGCGTCGATGATCAGGTCGGAACGGGAGATGTCGCGCAGCCCGAGTGCCTCGTGGGCATCGACCGCGACCTTGGCGACCCGCTCGGACAGTTCGGGCGACAGCCGGGCCGGCACCATGAACTCGGTCGACCCCGCGGTGTAGCGGGCCGTGTAGTCGTAGACGCCGCCGTCGGGCTTGATGCCCACGGCGGGCAGCGCCCGCGGACCGGAACCGTCGTCGACGACAGGTACGGCGACCTCGTCGCCCTCGATGAACCGCTCCAGCAACGCGTCGCCGCCGTAGGCGAAGGCATTCACCATGGCGCCGGGCAGGTCGGCCGCGTCGCGGACCACCGAGCAGCCGAGCGCGGATCCGCTGCGAGCAGGCTTGACCATCACCGGCAGTCCGAGCTTGGCGACAAGGGCATTCATCACCGTGGAGGCACCGAGCTCGCGGAACGTCTCATGGGGGAGGCAGTACCACTCGGGAGTCCGGATCCCGACCGCGCGGACGATCGTCTTGGCGACCGGCTTGTCGAACGCGGTCCTGCAGGCTGCCGGTCGCGAGCCGACATAGGGCACGTCGAGGAGCTCCAGCACCTCACGGATCGCGCCGTCCTCGCCGGCCTCCCCGTGCAGCATCGGGATCACGCAAGCAGGTCGGTCCGCCGCGAGAGACGGCAGGAGCGAGGCGTCCACGTCGCGTTCCTCGACCTCGGCACCGGTGCTTCGCAGGGCCTCGGCGACCCGCCGTCCCGAGCGCAACGACACGTCCCGCTCGTGGGACAGCCCGCCGGCAAGCACGACCAGACGCCCCCCGCCGACGCTCGGGCTCTCGTCGGTCGAGCCTGTCGAGACCTCCACTGGCTCCTCCATCAGCTCAGGTCCGTGCCCGGACTGTCGTACCCGCTTCGCGGGGCCAGCTCTGGGTGTGGCTTCAGGGCGCCGAAGGTCTCACGCAGCTCCATCTCGGCCTCGAGCACGCCCGCGAGGCGGCGTACGCCCTCCCGGATCCGCTCCGGCGTCGGGTAGCAGAACGACAGCCGCATCGAGCTCGAGCCGAACCCGTCGGCGAAGAACGCGGTGCCCGGCACGTAGGCGACCCGGGCGGTGACCGCCCGCGGCAGCATCGCCTTGGCATCGATGCCAGGGGGAAGGGTCACCCAGACGAAGAACCCGCCGGCCGGCGTGTTCCAGGCACAGGAGGCCGGCAGGAAGTCGTGGAGTGCTTCCATCATCGCGTCGCGCCGCTCGCGATACATCTCGCGCATCTGCTTGATCTGGCCGAGCCAGTCGTGCTTCGTGAGGTACGCCGACACGGCCATCTGGCTGAACGACGGTGGGCACAGGGTCGCGGCCTCCTGGGCAAGCACGAGCTTCTCGCGTACGGCGTGCGGGGCCAGCGCCCACCCGACCCGCATTCCGGGAGAGAACGTCTTGGAGAAGGAGCCGAGGTAGATCACGCCCTCGGCCTCGTCGGCGCGCATCGCCCGCATCGGCTCCTGGTCGAAGCCGAGCAGGCCGTAGGGGTTGTCCTCGAGAACGAGGACGTCGTTCTTGCGGCAGATGTCGAGGATTTCCAGTCGGCGCTCCGCGGACTGGGTCACGCCGGCGGGGTTGTGGAAGTTCGGGATCGTGTAGAGGAACTTGATCGGCTTCCCGGCCGCCTTGACCGCCACGATCGCCTGGCGGAGCGCTTCGGGAACCAGACCACCGGCATCCATCTCGACGTGGACGACATCGCACTGGAAGGACTTGAACACCCCCAGAGCCCCGACGTACGACGGGGCCTCGCAGAGCACGACGTCGCCGGGGTCGCAGAAGATCCGGGTGACCAGGTCGACCGCCTGCTGGGAACCCACGGTGACGACCACGTCGTCCGGGTGGGCGTCGATGCCCTCGAGGCGCATCACGTCGGTGATCTGTTCGCGCAGGGTGGGATCGCCCTGGCCGGAGCCGTACTGCAGGGCCACGGGTCCGTTCGTGGCGATCAGGTCGCCGATGGCCTCGCCCACGACGTCGAGCGGGAGACCGGAGATGTTGGGCATGCCGCCAGCGAGGGAGACCACCTCGGGCCGGGAGGCAACCGCGAACAGGGCCCGGATCTCGGAGGCCGTCATCCCCTTGGTGCGGGCGGCGTACCGATCGACGTAGCTGTCGAGGCGGGTGCTGCTGCGGACGATCTCGTTCATGACAGCACTAGCATGGATCATCACACGACCCCCCGCAGCACCTGGGTCGTGATCCGGTCGCTTCAGGAGGTGTCGCTTGGCCCGCAACACCGCACCGCTGACGGTCGATCGGCTCGCCGACCTGCCGGGCCGTTGCCAGTCCTGTCTGTTCTGGGAACTCGACCCGGTCCGCCGCCAGCGCGTCCCTCCGGAGGAGGCCGCAGAGGAGAAGGAGGGTTGGGTCTCCGGGGTGCTCCGCGAGTGGGGCTCCTGCGGTCGCGTGGCCCTGGTCGACGACCAGGTTGTCGGCTACGTGATCTACGCCCCGACCGCCTACGTGCCGGGGATCGACTCGTTCCCGACGGCCCCGGTCTCGCCCGACGCGGTCGTGATGACCACGTTGTACGTCGACCCGGCCCACACCGGCGGTGGCATCGGCCGGCTGCTGATCCAGGGAATGGCCCGGGACCTGATCAGGCGGGGTGGGATCAGGGCGGTGGAGACGTTCGCGGACGCCCGCGGCACCCGCGGGCACTGTCTCGTGCCGGCCGAGTTCTGCGGACGCGTCGGCTTCAAGACCCAACGCGCACACTGGGCCACGCCCCGCCTGCGGATGGACCTCCGGACCGCCCTGACCTGGCGCGACGAGGTCGAGCAGGCACTGGAGCGGCTGATCGGGGCGGTCCGGCCGATCGTGCACCCGGCACCGAAGGCGTCTCGGCCGTCGGCCCGGGGCACTCGGTCGATCCTCTGATCGACCCCTTCAATCAAGCAGGGCGATCAGGCGATGAACTCGGCGAGCTCGTTGAGCAGGGCGGCCTTGGGGCGCGCTCCCACGATCGACTTCACGACCTCGCCGCCCTGGTAGACGTTGATGGTCGGGATCCCGGTCACGCGGTACGACGAGGGCGTGACGGGGTTCTCGTCGACGTTCATCTTGACGAACGTGATCTTGTCGCCGTGCTCGGTGGAGAGCTCGTCGAGGATGGGCGCGACCTGACGGCACGGACCGCACCATTCGGCCCAGAAGTCGACGAGCACCGGCTTGTCGGACTTGAGGACCTCGATCTCGAAGTCGGCGTCGGTCACTGCTGCAATGTTGCCCACGAGGCTGCCTTTCATTGGTCTGGCTGTCGATGGTTCAGGTCTGTCCACCAGTCAACACGCGACCACGGACAGTTGTTCCCGACTCACGCGCCGGCGGTCTGCACTTCCTCGGTCATGGCCTCGATGGCTTCCTCGTCCGACAGGTCCGGGCCGGCGGTCGAGGCGCGGTGGTCCAGGTGGGCGACGTAGCGCTCGGCGTCGAGGGCCGCGGCGCAACCCGTGCCGGCCGCCGTGATCGCCTGCCGGTAGTG
Organism: uncultured Actinomycetota bacterium; assembly: GCA_963844385.1. Lineage (GTDB taxonomy): Bacteria > Actinomycetota > Actinomycetes > Propionibacteriales > Nocardioidaceae > Nocardioides. The sequence goes on from CAWJOJ010000001.1 coordinate 27,941, forward strand.
GTGGTCGACGAGGTCCCCGGACGCGAAGACACCGGGCAGGTTGGTGGCCGTGGAGGGCTGGGCGACCAGCACGTAGCCGTTGTCGTCGAGATCGACCTGCCCCGGCAGCAGTTCCGAACGCGGGTCGTGGCCGATGGCGATGAACAGGCCGGTCACGTCGAGCGGCCGGGTCTCGCCGGTGACGGTGTCGCGCAGGGTGATGCCGGTGAGCCGGTCGTCACCCTCGATCGAAGCGACCTCGGAGTTCCACACCATCTCGAGCTTGGGGTCCGCGAACGCGCGCTCCTGCATGATCTTGGAGGCCCGGAGCTCCTCGCGCCGATGGATCAGGTAGACCTTCGAGGCGAACCGGGACAGGAACGTGGCCTCCTCGACTGCCGAGTCGCCGCCGCCGACGACCGCGATGGCCTGGTCGCGGAAGAAGAACCCGTCGCAGGTCGCACACCACGAGACGCCGCGGCCGGAGAACTCGTCCTCCCGCGGCAGGTTCAGCTTCCGGTAGCCCGAGCCCATCGCCAGGACGACCGAACGGGCGGTGTAGGTGTCGGTGGCAGTCTTGACGACCTTGACGTCGCCGGTCAGGTCGACCTCGACGACGTCGTCGCTGACCAGCTCGGCGCCGAAGCGCTCGGCCTGGGCACGCATCTCGTCCATCAGGGCCGGGCCCATGATCCCGTCCTTGAACCCGGGGTAGTTCTCGACCTCGGTGGTGGTCATCAGCGCGCCGCCGGCGGTGACCGAGCCCTCGAACACGAGCGGCTGCAGCGAGGCGCGGGCGGCGTACACCGCGGCCGTGTAGCCGGCGGGGCCGGAACCGATGATGATCACGTTGCGGGGGTCGGACATGCGTGCACTGCTCCTTGCGGATCTGTGTGGGCGGATCTGTGTGAGACGGCCTGGCGAGGGCTCTGCCGAGGTACGTCGACACAACCGATCGTAGGGGCAGGACATTCCGCCTCCGCTTCGGCGCGGCGTCAGGGGCCGGGAAGCACCACGCTGCGGACGTAGCCGGACGTGCGGTCCCGGAGGTCGCAGCGGTAGAGGTCCACGCGCTGTCCGTCGTCGGTCGGGGCGCGGTAGACCAGCTTGGCCAGGGCTCCCGCATAGGAGACGACGAGGGTCCGCTGGCCCTTGGCGGCGACCGGGCAGGCTGCTCGTGCTGTCTTGAGCTCCGAAAACGTCTCGGTGTCCATCCTGACATAGCCGGTGCGTTGGCGCGGCTTGGCCACGTCTGCACTGAAATGGTCGGGCCGGATCACGGGCAACGAGTGTGCCTCATCCTCGCTGACCCGCTTCCGGGTCCCGCGGAGTCGGTTCGCTCGCGGGGTTGTCGGACCCTGTGTCCGCCTCTCCTTCCATCGCGGCTTCGCCCCGGTCAGCGCTGCTGACCGCGTCACCGCCGGAATCGTTGGAGCTCATGCTCGGCAGCTTGCTGATGCCGACCCCGGCGACGACCACGGCAGCGGCCGCGACGAGCAGTTTTACGCCGAGCCGGCGGCGGCGGGCCGCCAGGTCGATCACGGGCGGAACCGTCGGCTTGGGCTGCCGCTCCTCCGCGAGCCCGACCAAGACGCGGTCGAGGCGCTCCACGACCGCGTCGGGCATGGGCTCGGTGTGGCGGGCCGCCGCGAGTTGGCGGCGTACCGCATCCTCCTCGGCGGGGCTCAGCTCCGGAGGGTTCGACTCCGGTTCGGTCATCTTGCGGTCACCTCCTCGTCGTGCGCGTCGTTCGGCTGCCTCACGGGTTGTATCTCGGTGGGGGAGCGCGTGCTGGATCCGTGGATGGGACGGTAGGCGCGGGCGGCTGGTTCCCGTGAGGCACGTCACCCGTGCCAGACGGTCTGAGGACGCCGAGCAGAGGGGCCAGCTTGGCCCGGCCCCGGGAACACCTGCTCTTGATCGTGCCGACCGCGCAGTCGAGCATCTCGGCGACCTCGGCGACCGGGTAGCCCTCCATGTCGACCAGGATCAGGGCAGCCCGCTGGTCGGCGGGCAGGGTTGCCAGGGCCTCGAGGACCGCACGGCGGACGTCGCCGGCGCCGGCCTCGTCGGCAGGATCGCTGCCGGCGGCAGTCGCAATCGAGCCGCGACCGGCGTACTCGTCGAGGTCGTCGGGCAGTGCGTCCGCGGCCCGGACCTTCTGCGACCGGAGCCGGTCCAGGCAGGCGTTGACGATGACTCGGTGCAGCCACGTGGTGACCTGCGCATCGCCGCGGAAGCTGTCGGCGCGCCTGAAGGCGGAGATCAGCCCGTCCTGCAGGGCGTCGGCGGCATCGTCCGGGTTGCCCATGGTGCGTACGGCGACCGCCCACAACCGGTCCCGATGTCGGCCGAAGAGTTCCCCGAACGCGTCGGCGTCGCCGTCGACGTGCGCCTGGAGCAGCTCGGCGTCGGTTCGGTCGGTCATCAGGTTCTCATGACCGGACGGTGATCTCACGGATCTCGCCGGTGAAACCACCCTCGTCGGGTAGGGAGGTCAGCCACACGAGGAGGTAGCGACCGGAGGAGTCGTCCGGCATGGAGACGGTCACGCTGTTCTGGTCGGCGGTGTCCTCGGCAACGGGGTCGCCGGTCGGTACGCCGCTGGGGGGCTCGTCGGAGAGATACAGAGAGAACTCGGTCGGCGTGCCGCCGAAGTCGACCCCGACCTCGCCGACCTCTCGGTCCTCGCCGAGGTCGAGCAGGAGGCCGACCCCATCCTTGAGCCCGCCAGGCCCGAAGTTCTGCTCGTAGGTCTGCGTCGTCCAGAAGGTCGCGCGGTCGCCGTCGACGGCCTTGGCGACGTCCTCGGGATACTCCTCGGGCGGATCACCCTGGGGGTCGTAGTCGTCGGCGCCGGACACCTTGATCCGCGCTCCGGTGCGCTCGGTGCTCTGCCCGGTCGGGTCGGACGTGGAGTCGACGCTCGGATCGTTGTTCCCGTTGCCGCCCAAGTCGAAGTCGACGGCGAACGCGACAATCGCCAGCACGATCACCCCGGTCGCGACCAGGGCCGCGAGCAGCAGCCAGGACCGGCCCGGGACCCGACCCTGGTCCTCGGGCTGGTCCTCGGGCTCGCGAGTCACGATGGGTCCGCTGCCGCTGCCGGAGTCCCACGGCCAGTACTCGCCGCCGTTGCCCCCGTTGCCGGCACCGGTCGCCGACGGGCGCGGGCGGCGGACGGGGTCGGGTGCGTAGAGCGGTCGTTCGGGGGGTTGCTCGAAGGTCGGCGGCGGTGGTGGGTTGTCCTTGCGGGGGGTCAGCCAGTCGGTCTCGTAGGAGGGTGCTCCGGCCACCGTCTCCTGGGGATCGGGCGTCTCCAGGGGTACGTCGGCGGTGTCGTCGTGGACGGGCACGCCGACCACCGTGTCCTCAGCATCAGCGTCAGACCCTGCCTCTGTCTCAGCCTCTGTCTCAGCCTCGGGCTCGACCCGATCGACGGGAGCCATTCTCTGCGTGGCGTCCGGGTCGCGGGCGGGCCAGGACAGCAGCGGAGCCTGGTCGGCCTCCGCAGCGGCCAGCGCGCCGGGGTCGCCGACGAACGCGACCAGGGCATCGTGGATGTCGGCCGCCGTAGCGATGCTCCTGGTGTGGGTCCCGGAAGTGTGCGCGAACGGGCTGAGCACGTCGTCACAGATGGAGTCGAGTGCCTTCGGGATGCCCGCCCGGACCTTCCGCGGCCGCAACGGCTGGCCGCCGGACTGAGGAGCCGCAGGCAGCCCGGACCGGGAGACGCCCGGCCACTTGCCCACCAGGGCGGCGTACAGGATGCCGGCGAGGTCGACGGTGTCGGTCGTGACCCGACCCGGGGGCAGGCCGTGCAGGGCGGCATCGACCGCGAACCCGATGATCTTGACGGTCCCGTTGTGGTCGATCAGCACGTTCTCCGGGACCAGCCGACCGTGCGCCTGATCCAGGTCGTGAGCCCGGGCGATCGTCTCCGCGACCTCGGACACGATCCAGGCCGCCCTCCGAGCCGACAGCGGGCCCTCGGCCAGGAGGAGGTCGAGGGACTGCCCCGAGCCCCACTCGTTGACGACGTAGCAAAGGTCGTTGCGCTCGTCCGCGTCGAGGACGCGCAGGATCCTGGCGTCGACGACGGTCGCCGAGCGCTTCGCGGCGTCCAGCAGGAGAGGAGCGCGCGGATCGGTGGCCCGGATCACGTGGAAGGCCACGTGGCGGGCCAGCACCTGGTCGTGGGCGCGCCAGAACAGGCCGCCGGAGGTCTCCCGGAGCAGGTCGACCATGCGGTACCGGTCCGCGATCACGTCGCCTGGCCGGATCGAGTTCGGCACGTCTCCCCTTCCGCGTGATCCTGGCATCTGAGTCATCGTAGGACGCCGCCGTCAACTCCTCCGGATCCGGGCAGCCGACGGGTGAAGGCGCCGAGGACGGTCGTGGCCTCCCGGATGCGCATCATCCGGGCCAGGGCGAGGAAGACCACGACGTCGATCCCCACGACGAGGACGGCGACACCGACCGCTCCGAAGAATCCGGGCTCGCCGAGCAGCCGGTGCAGGCCGCGCTCCGCGCCGTACGCCACCAGGGTGGCCAGTGCGACGGCAATCAGCAGGCGGACCAGGAACCGCACCAGCACCGGGGTGTCGAGGCCGCCGAGCAGGTGCCGCAGGAGGAGGTACGACGCCGACGCACCAACCAGGTAGGACCCTGCGTAGGCGAGCACCAGGGCGGGCGAGGTTTCCTTCGCTGACGTCTGATGGACGAGCACCAGGGCGAGCACGATGTTGGTCGAGGCCACCACGCACTGGACCCAGAACACGGTGCGGGTGCGCTCGAGGGCGTAGAAGCCTCGCAGCATCAGATAGTGGACGGTGAAGAACAGCAGCCCGGGCGCGAACAGAGCCAGGGAGGGCGCGAAGTTCCCGTACGACGACGCGGCGGCACCGTGGCCCCAGACGACCTTGCTGATCTCGCGGGACACGACCGGCAGGACGCACACGATCGGAACGATCAGGACCAGCGTGGACCGCAGCGTCGACGACAGGGTTCGGGCCAGCCCCGCCAGGTCTGCGTCCGCAGCACTCGCCGACAGCCGCGGGAGGATGGCGGTCGCCAGCGACACGGTCACCACGGAGTGCGGCACCATCATCAGCAGGAAGGTCTGGGAGTAGATGGTGTAGCCCGTGCCGTCGCTGTTGTCAGCGGTGCCGCTCGATGCCAGGCGGACGACGATGGTGTAGGCGACCTGGTTGACCACCACGAACAGCACCGTCCAGACCCCGAGCCGCAGCGTGTGGCCCAGGCCGGTGTTCCGGAAGTCGAACCGAGGGCGATACCTGAAGCCGGCCGCCTTGAGGTAGGGCACCAGGATCAGGAACTGGGTGGCGATGCCGAGCGTGGAGCCGAGTCCGAGGACGAGCTCCTGGTCAAGCGTGTAGCCGCCCTGCAGCTGGGCGCCCTCGGGCTCCTCGAACGCGAACAGGTACACGACCAGGACGGCCACGGAGATGACGTTGTTGGCGATGGGGGCCCACATCATCGGGCCGAACTTGCCGCGCGCGTTGAGGATCTGCCCGACCAGCACGAACATCCCGTAGAAGAACACCTGCGGGAGGCAGAACCGGGCGAAGTCGATGACGGCGTCGCGCTGCTCGGCCAGCTCCGAAGTGTTGTACGACGGGTCCAGGAACAGCTGCATCACCCACGGCGCGGCAATCACCAGAAGCGTGGTGACGGTCAGCAGGAACAGCCCGGCCAGCGTGACGATCCGGTTGGTGTAGGCCTCCCCGCCGTCGCTGTCGTTGCGCATTGCCCGGACCAGCTGGGGGACCAGAACCGCGTTGAAGATGCCACCTGCCAGCAGGATGTAGAGCATGTTCGGGATGGTGTTGGAGATGTTGAACACGTCGGCGTGCAGGCCGGCACCCAGGGCCGCCGCCAGCAGCGCCGACCGGACCCAACCGCTCAGCCGCGAGACGATGGTGCCGGCGGCCATCACCGCACTCGAGGAGAGGATCCGGCTCTGGTCGGAGTTCACCTCATTGCTCACGCCTGGCGTCACCCGGCCTTCGTTCCGGTGAAGCGGCGGAACAGCCTGAGGGTGATCGCGCCGAACAGGAGAGCCGCACCGACTCCGATGATCACCCAGATCACCCGGCCGGACTGGCTGGAACGGATCGGCAGGTCCGCTGCCGGACCGAGCCGGGTGCCTTCTTCGTCGGTCAGGACGAGCTTGACCTGGTGCACCCCCAGCCCGGTGGACCGCACTTGAAGGAACACGCTGGTGATCCGGTTTCCCTCCACCGCGATCCGCGCAGGGCCGTTGATCTCCAGGTCGTCGTCGACGAGCGACTTGATCTTCACCGAGACGGGTTGTTCGAGGTTGTTCCTGACGTCGACGCGGAACCGTCCGTTGGTGCTCGAGAGCGTGACGTACGGCGGCGCGGAGATCTGGATCCGCTTGAACAGACGCTGGATCGTCCTGCGGGCCTCGGCAGCGTCGACCCCGGCCTGGGTCGGGTTGGCGCGCATGTAGTACGAGGTGGTGGTCAGCGCCTGCGCGGCCACTTCCCGCTCGATCGTCGAGTTCTCGTTCAACACGCTCTGCAACGTGGCGCCGGCGCGGAACAGCCGTTCCGCAGCATCGAAGTTGCCCCCCTCGAGCTCCAGCGTGATCTCCCGCTCCGGATAGACGAGATCGTCGGCGGCGACCAGCGGTGGGTCGACCTGAGCCAGCGACGGGAGCGATACCAGGGACAACCACGAGTCTTCGAGGTCGCTGAAGAAACCCGGCCGGGCGGGCCCCGGGTTCCAGTCGGCCGGCATCGAGACCACGAGCGGGTCGGTACTGTGGCTGATCGACCGCAGCGCCGCCTCGGAGACCAGGCGCTGTCGGACGGCGAGGTCCGCGAACGGGTTGTTCGGTCCGGGCCCGCCCAGCGAGGCCGAGGCGTCGTACAGGTGGACGGTGTGGTCATTGACGGTGACCACACCCGGGTGGCCAGCCAGCTTGTCGGGGGGCGTGGCCAGCACCGCGTCTGACGCAAGGATGGTGACGTCGTTGTCGAGGCCGGCCACGGAGATGGCGTTGAGGTAGCCCGACGGCGGGGCGACGGTCGGTTCGGCGTCGATGTCCAGCTCCTGGAACGAGCTGGCCGACATGGCGAGGCCCCGCACGGCCACCTGGGGGTCGAGGTCGTTCGCAGCCGCCATGTCCACGTCGCCGTAGGGAAGGCCGAGGACTGCGTCGTCACGGGTCTGGGCGACCACTCGATCGAGCCACTCCTTGGCCAACCGGGCGTTGTTGTCTCGACGTACGGCGGCGTTGCTGGCGCCTCCCACGGTCGCGCTGTCGCCGGGGGACTCCTCCGGTGACTCGCTTGGCGATTCGGAATCGTCACTGACTGGGCCGAGGTCCCGCGGCGGGTTGCCGGCGCCGATGCGGCGTACGGCTTCGAGCACTGATGGGTCGATCAGCCAGGTCACGGCGCTCGGCGGTGCCGCCGCAGCGAAGTCCAGCAGGTTGTCCAGCCGACCGCCCGGCGCCAGATCCCGAGACCACCTGCGGATCCCGCCCAGCCTTCCGTTCCGGTTGTAGGTGACGCTGTGCCGGATCGGCATCACGAGTGCGGCGCGGACCTGGTCCGGCTCCCGAGGAAGGAGCGGGATGAACGAGCGTGCTCGACCGTCGGCTGCGAGGCCTTCCGAGGTGTTGCGGCCCTCGATGGTCTCGCCGAGGGCCTGAACGCCCAGCCAGTAGACACCTGCCGCGGCGGGTTGGGCGATGTTGGCCATCAGCACGTCGTGCGGCACCGTCAGCGAGTACTGCGCGCTGGACCCGGGCGCGAGCTCCTCGATGAGGTCGTGGGTGGCCGGGTCGTCGTCGATGATCCGGTTGCCGACCGGCTCGGCCGGGTCTGTCTGGGCCTCGACCTCGAGGTCGTGGGCGTTGGTGATCGGGGTGGAGGACACCAAGGGGGTAGAGGTTGATCTGCGACCAGGTCTCGTCGGAAACGTTGGTGATGGTCCCGAACAGCTCGACCGGGCCCCTCCGGGGGATCACCGAGGGTGACAAGCCGGTGATGGTGATCTCGAGCGGATCCTGATCCGCGGCCTTCGCCCGGGCGTCGGCCGACACTGGCCCGCCCAGAGCGGTGGCCAGCAAAGGCAGGGAGGTGAGCACGGCCAGCACCCCCACGACCCTGTCGAATCACGGCTCGACCCTATCCGGGCGATCGAGGCTCGGCCCCGTGCCCGCCCGCGGTGCCCACTAGAGTTTCGTCCCGTGTCCGACGCGCTGCCTCCCCTGCTGATCTCCGACCTGGAGAAGCGGGTCGAGGCAGAGCTCGACCGGGTCGCGCCGGTGGTCGACGAGCTGGGTGCCCGGTTCAGTGCCGCAGGCCACGATCTGGCCATCGTCGGCGGGCCCGTGCGGGACGCGATGCTGGGCCGGATGCAGACCGACCTGGACTTCACCACGTCGGCTCACCCGGGCGAGACCGAACGATTGCTCAAGGGCTGGGCGGACGCGATCTGGGACATGGGCCGCTCGTTCGGCACGATCGGATGCCGCAAGGGCGAATGGCAGATCGAGATCACGACGTACCGCTCGGACGCCTACGACCCCAGCTCGCGAAAGCCCGACGTCGCGTTCGGCGACAGCATCGAGGTCGACCTGGCCAGGCGCGACTTCACGGTGAACGCGATGGCCGTGTCGGTGTCGGTGCCAGGCCGGATCCTCGTGGATCCGTTCGGGGGTGTGGTGGACCTCGCGGAGCGGGTGCTGCGGACGCCGGGCACGCCGCACGACTCGTTCTCCGACGACCCGCTGCGGATGATGCGCGCCGCTCGCTTCGTGGCCCAGCTCGGGTTCACCGTGGACCCGGCCGTGGTGGCGGCGATGACCGAGATGGCCGAGCGGATCTCGATCATCTCGGCCGAGCGGGTGCGCGACGAGCTGGTGAAGCTGGTGTGTGCGCCGTACCCCCGCCGCGGCCTGCTGCTGCTCGTGGAGACCGGGCTCGCACAGATCGTGCTTCCGGAACTGCCGGCGCTGGCGTTGGAGCGCGACGAGCACCACCGGCACAAGGACGTCTACGAGCACACGCTGACGGTGCTCGAGCAGTCGATCGACCTCGAGTCCAGGCTGGAGTCGGCGCCCGACTTCGTGTCGCGCTTCGCAGCCTTGATGCACGACGTCGGGAAGCCGAAGACCCGCCGGTTTCTCGACGACGGCACCGTCACCTTCCACCACCACGACGTGGTCGGGGCCAAGCTGACCCGCAAGCGGATGCAGGCACTGCGCTTCTCCAACGACCAGATAGACGATGTGGCGAAGCTCGTCGAGCTGCACCTTCGCTTCCACGGCTACGGCTCGGGCGAGTGGACCGATTCCGCGGTCCGTCGCTACGTGCGCGACGCCGGGGACCAGCTCGAGCGACTGCACATCCTGACCAGGGCCGACTGCACCACCCGCAACAAGCGCAAGGCGGAGCGGCTGCGCAAGACCTACGACGACCTCGAGAAGCGGATCGCGCGACTGTCTCAGGAGGAGGAGCTCGCAGCAATCCGGCCCGACCTCGACGGCAAGCAGATCATGGAGATCCTCGGTATCCCGCCCGGTCGGGACGTCGGCGCGGCGTACAACTTCCTGCTGGAGCTGCGAATGGACAGGGGGCCGATGACCGAGGCAGACGCGAAGGCTGCTCTGCTCGCGTGGTGGGCGGCACGGGACCGGTAGGGACGCTGGGCGCCCGACATTTACGGGGCATGACGGGCCGTGACGGTGGCGGACGTCGAGCCGGACCAGAGAATCGACAACCGCCCTGATCCCCCGTGGCCGACGCCCGCCAAACGCACCGTAGGCGCCCCCCGGTGGCCCGGTCACACCCCTAAGGGTGAGGGGGGCGACAGCGGGCCCGGCACGGCTTACGCTGCCCGCATGTCCGCATCTTCCAAGGCCCGCCCGGTCTCCCTGGCCTTGGCCAACGACCATCAGCTGGTCGTGCTCGGACTGGCCGAGATGCTGGCGCCGTTCTCCGACCGGGTGACGCTTGTCGAGGCGGTCGCCAGTGCTGACGTGACCACGCAGGTCGACGTGACTCTGTACGACACGTTCTCCCAGCCGCAGGTCGACGCCGACGATTTCGACAGGGTGATCGCCGGTGACCGGGCCGGCCGGGTCGTCATCTTCACGTGGAACGTGCAGCGCGAGCTTGTCGAGCTGGCGCTCCGCAAGGGCGCGAGCGGCTACCTGTCCAAGCGGTTGACGGGGGCCGAGCTGGTGACGGCCATCGAGCGGATCCACGCGGGCGAGGTCGTCATCAGCGCGGAGGACGCGGGCGAGGCACCCGCTGGCGGCCGGTGGCCCGGGCAGGAACAGGGCCTCACCGTTCGGGAGGCGGAAGTCATCGCCCTGATCACGCTCGGCCTGAGCAACAAGCAGATCGCCAGCCAGGCCTACCTCAGCATCAACTCGGTCAAGTCCTACATCCGTTCGGCCTATCGCAAGATGGGGGTCGCCACCCGATCCCAAGCGGTGCTGTGGGCCGTACATCACGGCTTCGAGCCGGCCTCGATGCGGTTCCGGACGGTCTCGCGGTCGGAGTCGACCGGCTAGCGGCCTGACCGGACACTGGCTCGGACTTGACCGGACACTAGGGCAGGATGTGCTGCATGCGCAGCGATCTGTTCGAGAAGTCCAACCTCGAAGTCACCAGCACTGAGCGGTTCGCCCTCCAGAACAACCAGATGCTCAAGGTCGGGCTCGGTCCCGACATCTTGGCGGCCAAGGGTTCGATGGTGGCCTACCAGGGCCAGGTCCAGTTCCACCACGAGAAGTCCGGCAGCATGGCCAAGCTGGTGAAGAAGGTGGTGACCAGCGAGAACGTCAGCTTGATGCGGGTCTCGGGGCAGGGTGAGGTGTACTTCGCCGACGAGGCGGGCTACATCCATCTGATGCACCTGGAGAACGAGGGCATCAGCATCAACAGCCGCAACATCCTGGCCTTCGACGCCTCCCTTCAATGGGACATCAACCGCACCAAGGGCGCCGGCATCGCGACCGGGGGACTGTTCAACACCACGATCGGTGGCACCGGCACGGTCGCGATCAATGTGGTCGGCAAACCAGTCGTGCTCGACTGCACGCAGCGGCCGACGTTCGTCGACCCGCAGTCAGCAGTGTGCTGGTCGGCCAACCTCTCGCCCGGCATACACAACAGCATGAACATGAGCTCGATGCTGCGCGGCGGCTCGGGCGAGGCGGTCCAGTACGCCTTCCACGGGCCCGGCTTCGTTGTCGTCCAGGCCTACGAGTGGAAGTCCACGGCCCAAGGGGGCTGAGCCCGGTCGGCCCGGTCGGCCTGAAATGCGAGATGGCCCCCAGCGGACGCTGGGGGCCACGTGATCTCGACGAGCTCGATCACCGAGACGGGTCACTCGCCGCGGATGAACCTCTCCACCTCGGCACGCCCCTGGTCGTCCGGCATCTGCACGGGCGGGGACTTCATGAGGTACGACGAGGCCGCGATGATCGGCCCGCCGAGGCCACGGTCCTTGGCGATCTTCGCCGCGCGGATCGCGTCGATGATGATGCCGGCCGAGTTGGGGGAGTCCCAGACCTCGAGCTTGTACTCCATGTTCAGCGGAACGTCGCCGAACGCGCGTGCCTCGAGGCGGACGTAGGCCCACTTGCGGTCGTCGAGCCATTGAATGTAGTCCGACGGCCCGATGTGCACATTGCGAGCGCCGAGATCGTGACCGATGTTCGAGGTCACGGACTGGGTCTTCGAGACCTTCTTGGACTCGAGGCGGTCCCGCTCGAGCATGTTCTTGAAGTCCATGTTGCCGCCGACGTTGAGCTGGTAGGTCCGGTCCAGCACCACCCCACGGTCCTCGAACAGCTTCGCCATCACGCGGTGCGTGATGGTGGCGCCGACCTGTGACTTGATGTCGTCACCGATGATCGGGACGCCGGCGTCCTCGAACTTCTTGGCCCACTCGGGGTCAGAGGCGATGAAGACCGGGAGAGCGTTGACGAACGCGACCTTCGCGTCGATGGCGCACTGCGCGTAGAACTTGTCCGCTGCCTCCGAGCCCACGGGGAGGTAGGACACCAGAACGTCGGCGCCCGACTCCTTGAGCACCGAGACCACGTCGACCGGGTCGACGTCGGACTCCTCGATGGTCTCGCGGTAGTACTTGCCGAGGCCGTCCAGGGTCGGTCCGCGCGACACCGTCACGCCGGTCGGCGGCACGTCGGCGATCTTGATCGTGTTGTTCTCGGACGCCTGGGTGGCCTCCGAGAGATCGAACCCGACCTTCTTGGCGTCGACGTCGAAGGCGGCGACGAACTCCACGTCGGAGACGTGGTAGTCCCCGAACATGACGTGCATCAGGCCTGGGACCTTCGCGTCCGAGTCCGCATTCCGGTAGTACTCAACGCCCTGGATCAGGGAGGTGGCGCAGTTGCCCACTCCGACAATTGCTACTCGTACCGAGCCCATTGGCCTTCCTCTTTCCCTCGTGATGTTGCTGCCCCCCGCGGGGTCAGCTCTGTGTGGTCTTCGGCTGCGGCCCTGTTGGTTGTGGCCTGGTTGGTTTTCGGCTGGTGATGCCCGGGTTGTTGTGCTCGGCCTTGATCAGGTCGGACAGCCACCGCACCTCGCGCTGCACCGACTCCACGCCGTGCCGCTGGAGCTCGTCCGCGTAGCGGTCCACTTCGCGCTGGGTGCGCGAGAGCTGGGACTGCACGCGCTCGAGCCTCTCCTCGAGCCGCATTCGCCGCCCTTCGAGCACCCGGAGGCGGATCTCCATGTCGGTGCGGCCGAAGAAGGCGAACCGGATGTCGAAGTTGTCGTCCTCCCAAGCGGTGGGACCGACCTCGGACATCAATCGGGTGAACTCCGCCGTGCCGAGTTCCGTGACCTGGTACGTGATTCGTTGCCGCCGGCCCGGAGCTGCGGGAGCAACCTGCTCCTCGATCCAGGCCGCCCGCAGCATCTTCTTCAGGGCGGGGTAGAGAGATCCGTAGGAAAGCAGTCGTCCCCAGCCGAGCATCAGGTTGAGCCGCTTGCGGAGCTCGTAGCCGTGCATGGGTGATTCGTGCAGGAGTCCGAGGACCGCGAGCTCGATGGTCTCTCCACGCCTTGCCATAGACCTATCGTACCGATATATCAGCGACTCTCCAAAGATGGGCTCAGCGTGTCGACCGACTACTCTGGTGCGGACCGCCTGAGGTCGTACCACACGACCCGACGACGACGGAGATCCTGACTTGAGTGGAAAGCGCGGGGCCGAGGGCCCGGCCGTGGCCAGGCCCAACCCGAGCAAGAAGCCCTCGAGGCGGACGCGCATCCTCAAGGTCGTCAAGTGGCTACTGATCGTGTCCCTCGTGGGGATGTTGGCGCTCGCGACGACTGGCTACATCGTCTACAAGCAGACGTCCATTCCGGACCCGAATGCCGACTTCCTGACGGAGACCTCACACATCTACTACTCCGACGGCAAGACCGAGCTCGGGCAGCTCGCCGTACAGAGACGCGACAGCATCGGGTTCGACCAGATGCCTGAATGCATCAAGGACGGCGTCGTGGCGGCGGAGAACGAGTCGTTCTGGACCGACAAGGGCATCGATCCCAAGGGAATCGTGCGAGCCGCGTTCAGCAACGCGCGGGGCAACGCCACCCAGGGCGCATCGACGATCACCCAGCAGTACGTCAAGATCCTCTACCTGACCCAGGAGCGCAGCATCAAGCGCAAGGTCAAGGAGGCGTTCCTGTCGCTGAAGATCCGAAACGAGCTGAGCAAGCAGCAGATCCTCGAGGGCTATCTCAACACGATCTACTTCGGCAGGGGTGCCTACGGGATCCAGGCGGCCTCGCACGCGTACTTCAACAAGGACGCCAAGAATCTCGCGCTCGATCAGTGCGCGGTCCTGGCGAGCGTGGTCAACAACCCAGTGGGGCTCGACCCGGCCAACGGCGACGCCGCCGAGATAGCCCTGAAGAGTCGCTACGACTATGTCCTGTCGCAGCTGGTCAAGATGGACAAGATCTCCGCGGACGAGGCGGCAGAGGCGGAGGAGTCGCTGCCGAAGTTCCCGAAGCAGAAGGCCGAGGACACCTACGGCGGACAGCGTGGCCACGCGCTGACGCTGATCAAGTCGCAGCTGCTCAAGCTCGAGGACGGTGACGGCGATCCGCTCTTCACGGAGGAGCAGATCACCGGCGGCGGCCTCGAGATCACCACCACCCTGAGCAAGAAGGCGATGGACGCCGCCGAGGCCGGCGTCGAAGAGGTCCGGCCGGACATGGGCAAGGGCAACAAGAACCTGCACGTGGCCGTGGCCAGCGTCGAACCTGGCACCGGTGCCCTTCGCGGCTTCTACGGTGGTCACGACTTCCTGAAGTCGCAGATCAACTGGGCTGTGGCGGGAAGCCAGCCCGGGTCGGCGTTCAAGCCGTTCGCGGTAGCGGCGGGGATCAAGGCAGGCTACTCACTCAAGGACACCTTCGACGGCAACTCGCCCTATGAGCTCCCCGGGGGTGGCGACGTCGTCAACGAGGGCGAGGGCGGTGGCACGAGCTACGGCACGGTCAGTCTCCTCCGGGCGACCGAGGACTCGATCAACACCGCCTTCATCGACATGACACTGGGCATGCCAGACGGCCCGGAGGCGATCATGGACACCGCGGTGGCCATGGGCATCCCTCCCGAGAAGGCCAGGTCCAAGACCACCGGCATCCCCACCAGCTCCCCTGGGCTGCGTCCCGAGACCGGCATCTCGCTGGGTTCGGCAACCGAGAGCCCGATCAACATGGCAAATGCCTACGGCACCATCGCGAACGACGGCGAGCGCGCGGACGTCTACGTCATCGAGAAGGTCGTCGACAGCAACGGCGAGACCGTCTACAACCACAAGGTCAGCAACGAGCGGGCGATCGACGAGGACATCGATCACGACGTCTCCTTCGCCATGCAGCAGGTCGTCGAGACCGGCACAGGCTCCGCCGCCCAGGCGCTCGACCGCCCGGCAGCAGGGAAGACCGGCACCGCAACCAACGGAAACGGCGACGTGTCCTCGTCCTGGTTCGTGGGCTTCACGCCACAGCTGGCCACGGCGGTGATGTACGCCCGTGGGACGGGTAACGAGCAGCTGGACGGCTGGCTCCCGGACTACAACGGCGTCGCCGGCTACTTCGGTGCCAACTATCCGGCACGCACGTGGACGGCGGTGATGGCCAAGGCGCTCGAGGGCGAGCCGGTCGAGGACCTGCCGGACGCGGCCAACGTCGACGGTGACGCGCCGGAGGAGGGCCACGCGCCGTACACACCGCCGCCGACGACCCAGCCGATCCAGCCGACCAAGCCGACGAAGACCACGAAGTCGCCGTCGAAGTCGCCGACCGAATCACCCACCAAGTCGCCGACCGAGACCGAGCCGACGGACTCCGGCAGTCCCACGGACACCGGCACTGGGCTCCCCTGCGAGCCGAACTGTCCCACCACCCTGCCAACCGACACGCCAACGGGCCCGGCATCGGTTCTGGGGCGCGAGGAGCGCGCCTCCGTTGAGTGAGCGGGTGACCCACCCGACGCTCGACGACCCGCTCACCCGCGGGGTGAGCGAGGTGCTCGGAGGACCGGCTGGCGAGCACTCGTCCGGTCACCCTTGGTGGACGCCGGTCCGGGTGCTGCTCGCGATCACGGCCGTGTGCTTCGCGCTCGGCATGGTGCAGAAGGCCGGCTGCTATCACGACACGTGGCAGAACGGCGAGGATCGCTACTCCCAGATGTGCTATTCGGACCTGCCCTACCTCTACACGGGGCGCGGATTCGCCGAGCTCGACTGGCCCTACACGGACGATCCCGAGGTCCGCGCTCGCTACGAGACGATGGAGTACCCCGTCGGGATCTCCTACTTCGCCTGGGGTACGGCGGTCCTGACCCACCTCGTCACCGGGTCGCCCGACCTCGAGCCCCGCGCGAAGAAGCCGGCGGGTGAGCTCTGGGGCGATCCTCACGTGATCCGCGAGGTGCGGGCCTTCGTGATCGTCTCGGCGCTGTTCTTCGCGCTGGCCGCCCTGCTCTCCACCTTCTTCCTCTCCGGGGTGAACCCGCGCCGCCCGTGGGACGCGTTGGGGTTCGCGGCCTCCCCGGTTCTGCTGCTGACGGGCCTGGTCAACTGGGACCTGCTTGCCGTCGTTCTCGTGGCGGCTGCGTTGTGGGCGTGGGCCAGGGACAAACCGGTGCTCACCGGCGTCCTGATCGGGCTGGGCGTCGCCACCAAGCTCTACCCGCTGTTCCTCCTGGGCGGCCTGCTTGTCATCTGCGTGCGCCAGCGCCGGCTGCCCGACCTCGCGCGGGTGGTGGGGGCCGGGGTGGTGGCCTGGTTGGCTGCCAACGCGCCGGCCTACCTCAGTGGACCCGACCAGTGGAAGGTGTTCTGGACCTTCAACCAGGGTCGCGCGTCCGACCTCGGCTCGATCTGGATCATGCTGGGTCAGGCGACTGACCACGAGTTCACGTCGCACACGATCAACACCGTGTCGTGGATCTTCTTCAGCGTCTGGTGCCTGGCCGTGCTCGCGATCGGGCTCCGGGCGCCCGAGACACCGCGGTTCGCCCAGCTCGGGTTCGTGATCGTGGCCGGGTTCCTGCTGGTGAACAAGGTCTACTCGCCCCAGTACGTCCTGTGGCTGCTGCCGCTGGCCGCACTCGCCCGGCCGCGGTGGCGGGACCTGCTGATCTGGCAGGCCGGCGAGATCTTCTACTTCTGCTGCGTGTGGTGGTACCTCGGCTTGTGGCTGGACGGCGCGCCCAACGGCGACGACTCCCCCGTCTGGTGGATCGCCATCGTGATTCGGATGCTCGCCGAGCTCTACCTCGTCGCGGTGGTGGTCCGCGACATGCTCCGGCCCTGGGAGGATCCCGTGTCGCGTGGCGATCCGCCCGACGACGACTACGACACGGCGACCTTGTCGAAGCCCGTCGCGGTGTAGCGCACTCGTACCTCGATCTCGTCACCGATGTCGGGCGGCGGTGCGCCATGGGGCAGGAACAGCATCGAGGCCTGCATGTGTGGGGGCTCGGCGAACAGTCGTTGCTTGCCGCTGACGGAGTACGGCGACCGCACGAACCCGACCGCGTCCATGCCGCCACGGGCCAGGGTCGCGGCCCGCGACTTGATCGACAGGTCTCCCGACGGCGCCTCCAGGCCGATGCCGTGGGCAGTGCCGCCACTGACCACCAGGATGGTGCCGGCCTTGGGCGCCGTACGCCCGCGATAGCCGAAGGTGTCGCCGCGCTCGACCTGGTGGAGGTCCAGCACGGTCGCGGTCACCTTCAGGGCGTCGCGAGCACCCAGCCACAGGTCGGTGCCGATCCGTGGCCGGACCGTGAAGTCGGCGTACGACGAGCGCAGCGACGCAAGGTCGGACCTGGTCAGGTGGCTCACCCAGACGGTCGTGGTGTCCAGCCCGGAAGCCACGACGTCGGTCATCAGCCGCTCGGCCTGGGACAGGTTGGAACCCGACGCCAGCGGCAGGTGGAACGCAACTCCGTCGAGCCGGGCGCCGGGGTGCTCGGCGATGATCTTCGCGGCGTCGCGAAGCTCGCGGGCCGAGAGCCCGTGGCGCAGCATCGAGGTCATCCGCTCGACCAGGAAACGGGCCGTGGGGTCGCGGTCGGACAGCAGCTGGTCGAGGTCCTCGAGCCTGCTGACCGTGTGGACCAGCCGGTCGCTGGGGTCGACGTGGTCGGCCGTGCCGAACGGGCGCCACGGCGAGAGCACCATCAGGTCACCCGGGAAGCGGGTCGACACCTTGCCGAGCTCGTCGTACGTGCCGACCGCAAGCGTGTCCACGCCGAGCGAGGTCGCCTCCCGGGCGAGCCGCCGTAGCCCGAAGCCGTAGCCGTTCCCCTTGGCGACGGGGACCAGGCCAGGGTTCGCCTCAGCCATCGCCCGCAGATGTGCCCGCCAACGGTCACCGTCGACGTTGAGGGTCAGGCTCATGTCATCGTCTCTTCATGTAGAGCTCGAAGGCCTTGTAGAGCGGCTTGTTGATCGGCAGGTCCCACTCCCCGGCGTACTCGACGGCCTCGCCGCCGGTGCCGACCTTGAACTGGATCAGCCCCACGTGACTGTCGTTCGGGTCGAGGGTGTCGGTGATGCCGCGCAGGTCGTAGACCTCGGCACCGGCCGCCAGCGCGTCCTGGATCATCGCCCACTGGATCCCGTTGGAGCCGCGCACCTCGCGCTTCTCGGTGGACGACGCGCCGTAGGAGTACCACGCGTGGGTGCCGACGCGGATCGCGATCGTGCTGGCCACCAGGTCACCGTCGTGCCGCGCAAGGTAGAGCCTGATCCGGTCCGGCTCCTCCTCGAGGAGCGCGTCGAACATGGTGCGGAAGTAGGCCAGCGGACGAGGCGTGAAGTGGTCGCGCTCGGCGGTGTGGGCATAGAGGTCGTGGAACAGCTTGAGGTCGGCGTCCGGGTCCCCCACGGTGACCTCGACACCCTCCTTGGCGGCCTTCTTGATGTTGCGCCGCCACTGCTGGTTCATGCCCTTGAGGAGCTCCTCCTCGGTCCTCGGCGCACGTCTCCGGCGCTGTCGTCGGTCGAGCGGTCTTCGTCGGTCGAGCTTGTCGAGACCAACGGGATCTGGAAGTTGTACGCCGGCTGTCCGGCTGCGAATCCGCCCTCGGCTCCCTGTCGCCTCCAACCGAGATCGTGGAGCTGGGAGACCACCTGGGCCCCGGACTGGCTGCGCTCGCTGGGCGGCAGGTCACCGAGTCGTCGGACGTCGTCGCTCGCGATCCCGTCCTTGACCTGCGCTGCGGACCAGCGGGCGGTCACGACCGGCGGGCCCATCCGGACCCCGAACGCGCCCTGCTTCTTCAGGTGGGCGACCATCGGGTCGAGCCACGCCGCGAGGCCGTCGGACTCCCAGTCGATGACCGGGCCCTCGGGCAGGTAGGCGAGGTACTTCTTCAACTTGGGAAGCTGACGGTAGAGCACCAGCCCCACGCCGGTGAGCTCGCCGCGGGTGCCGTACCAGCCGAGCGACTCGCGCTTCCACTCGGCCTTGACGCGCCCCCAGGCCGGGGTCTGCAAGAAGCTCGCGGAGCGTTGACCACGCAGGAAATCCAGGTGCTCGCTCTCCGAGATCGGCCGGACGGTCATCCGTGGGGAAGTCACGACCCGAGGCTACCGAATGTCCACAGCCCCAGCCGCGACGGTTTGAACCCGCCTCGCCGCCGTTCGCGCCAATTGGTCGACTACGACCGGTCGACCTGGGGTCCACGCGGCGGTTCTGCGCCGATTGGTCGACTACGAGAGGTCGACCCGAGGTCCCGCGGCGGTTCCGCGCCAATTGGTCGACTACGACGGTCGGCGGGGGTTGACTCCGTCCGTTCGCGCCGATTGGTCGACTACGACCGGTCGACCCGAGGTCCACGCGGCGGTTCCGCGCCAATTGGTCGACTACGACGGTCGGCGGGGTTGACTCCGCCCGTTCGCGCCAATTGGTCGACTACGAGGTCGACCCGAGGTCCACGCGGCGGTTCCGCGCCAATTGGTCGACTACGACGGTCGGCGCGGGGTGACCCCGTCCGTCGCGCCGATTGGTCGACAACGACGGTCGACCCGAGGGCTGACCCCGTCCGTTCGCGCCGATTGGTCGGGATCACACCCGATCTGGTGGACGGCGAGCGGCTCGGCGTACCTGGCGACGGGCAGGTCGAGGCTCGTCGCGGGGTTCGCCGCCTCCGGACGGCAGAGTCGGCGCCGAACTGCCTGTCGTTGCGAACAGGGCGGGCGCCGCCGCACAAGCGAAGGGGATTCGAGCAGCCCCCCGCGCGGCTCGAATCCCCTTCCAGGTGGGAAAGGTTTCCCGTTCAGTTGCGCCACCCAGGAGCGGCGCTTTCCTTGTCAGATACCTGCCCGCCGGAAAAAGTTGGCAAACCCGGCAAGTTGGGGATCGAGGGAGGCGTGAAATAGGTGGTCCAGACAGGTATCAGCGGGTCGGAGCGCACCTCCTAGGTGATGTGAGAATGCAACCGATGACGGTGAGCACCTCGCGGTCCGAGAAGGCCGACGATCTCTGGGGCCAGTGCGCGCGATGCTTTGAGCACTGGGTCAGCGGTGACGCGACCGCCCTCGACGACCTCGTGGGGCTGATGACTCCAGTGCTGTGGCACGTGGTTCGCGCCTATCGGTTGTCGGAGGACTCGGCCGAGGACGTCATCCAGACCACCTGGCTCGCCTTGGTGCGTTCCCGTGACGCGATCTCGGAGCCCACTGCGATCGGAGGATGGCTGACTACGACGGCGAGACGCGAGGCCTGGCGGGTCTGCAAGAGCTGCAACCGCGCGATCGCCGTCGAGGACGAGGAACTTGCCGTGCGCTTGCCCAGGCAGCGCTCCGCGGAAGTGGCCGCCGTCGAGATCGACGAAAACCGGCTCCTCTGGGAGGCAGTCGACGTCCTCCCCGAACGCTGTCGGCGACTTCTTCGGATCGTCGCCTTCGAGAACCGCCCCGACTATGCACAACTGGCAGCCGATCTCGGGATGCCCGTCGGAAGCATCGGCCCGACCCGTGGTCGATGCCTTGCCAAACTGCGCGTCGCGCTGATGCAGACAGGAGGTCTGTCATGAACGAGGTGGGTCGGGACGCGCTGCTTGCCGTCGTCCGCAAGGTATGGACAGAACGTGACCCCGTGCCGGAGGGCCTGGTCGCGAGGATGCAGGCCGTGGTGGCTGCCGAGGACGTCGACTTCGACTACGAGTTGCTGGTCCTGATCGAGCGCTCCCGTGAGCTGGCCGGCGCGCGCGGCGGGTCGGCGTACACACTCCAGTTCGCGCACGGCGACGTGGCCCTGCTCGTGCGCGCGGCCGCCGCCGAGCAACCCGGCGACGGCTGCCGCCTCGACGGTTGGCTCGCGCCGGCCGCCGAGATGACCGTCAAGGCTGCGCGCGTCAGCGACGACGGCGACGGGGACGGCGAGTGGGAGACCGACGTCGACTCACGTGGGCGCTTCGAGTTCCGCAATCTGCCCTCCGGACTCTTCCGCCTGTGGCTGACCCCCCGCGATGCCGGGGTCAAGCCGTTCGGCACTCCGGCTTTCGAACTCTGACCATCCGACACGAACCGAGAGCCGCGAATGTCCCAGCCCAATGACAAGTCCCAGCCGAAGGCAAGCGCAGGATGACAAGCGGCCGAACGGCAAGCAGAAGCGAAGGCAAGCCCAAGCGCCCGCGTTGGACCGGGACCCCGGCCGCCGGTGGGGACTGCCCACCCGGCCGACGGCCGAGTGCTGGACCCGGCAACGGCACTCTTCGCGAACGGGATCGAGCCGCGCCCCACGGTGTACGTCGGGCGCCGGCTCATGATGTCCAAGTCGTGTACGTTGGAGGAGACGCTGACCTGCTCCGGCCGGTCGCGCGTAGGCCTCGGCTGGAGGTAGAGCTCGAGGAGGAGGACTCGACGCCCAGGCTCGGCTGAGTTGCCATTCGGGGTACGGACGCTCGTTCTGTCGAGTCGCGACAAGCGATGCGACCCTGGCTCCGGACGCCTGGACGTTGCTCCAGCAGGCTCGCAAGGAGAACCCCGGAAAGCTGCAAGGCGTCAGTCTTGACCACGTGGTGACTGGGCCGTCGACGTCGAGTCCCAACCCGCTCGAGTCCCCGCACCCGCTCGAGTCGCCGCACCCGGCGGGGCTCCCCGGCAGCGAGCACCTATGGACTCCCCGGGCTGGGGCGGCCGCCAGCCCATCGCCTACATCGGACCCAAGCCGGTTCGACAGGACGAGGCGAATCTACGGGCCGGCGTCCCGTGGTGGCTCTCTTGGACACGGGTTGCACCCACACGAATGGCTCGGATGCAGTAGACGAATCCGTCACGCTGGACGGGCTGCCCATCGGCTACAACGACCCCGCAACCGATCCCGAGCTGCACGGCGACCTCGACGGGGTCCTCGACGGAATGCTCGACCCGTACGCCGGCCACGGCACGTTCATTGCCGGCATGGTCCACCAGGCGTGTCCTGACGCGGACATCCTCGCTTGGCGCATCGTGCCGTCGGACGGACCTCTCGTCGAGAAGGACTGGATCATCGCGCTCGCGCAGATCCTCGAACTTGTGCGGCGGCACGCGCAAGATGGACGGCGGACGTGCGATCGACATCCTCAGCCTGTCGATGGGGTACTACCACGAAACCCCGGAGGACGCGACGCTCGACCCTGCTCTTCGCGACATCATGGTGGAGTTCGGTCGGCGGGCACCATCGTGGTCTGCTCGGCCGGAAACGATTCCACGGCGCGGCCCTCGTATCCGGCGGCGTTCGCGCCGTGGTCGGATGGCAAGGGTCCGGTCACAGATCGACAAGGACGTGGTGCCACTGGTGTCCGTCGGTGCGCGGAATCCGAACGGCAGGTCCGACGCGTTGTTCAGCAACGCCGGTCCCTGGGTGCGGAAGTACGTTCGCGGTGCTGCGGTGATGAGCACCATCCCGCCGTACGACGGGGGGCTGCTTTCGATGGCGCAGACGGAGGCCTACGACCGGAAACGGAGCGGTATCGATCCCGACGACTTCCGTGGTGGATTCGCGGTGTGGAGCGGAACGTCGTTCGCAGCACCCTTCTTCGCGGGCCAGCTCGCGGCCGAGCTGTTGCCGCACCTTCCCAAGGGTTCCGGCCCGAACACCGGCGCTGCAGTTGAGCGTGGTTGGAACGCGGTGGAGGCTCTGACCGAAATCACGCGATGATGAGCGGGTGGAACGTGCGGAGAGCCTGCATCACCGTGGCGTGGCCGCCCTGCGTGCTCGCCGGTTCGACACCGCTGAGCGGCTGCTGACGCGGGCTGGCGCCGCTGCGGACGACGCGCCCGATGTGACCGCACGAATCGAGGCGAGTCGCGCCTTCCTGGCGTACGAAAGGGGGCGATCCTCGGAGGCGTTCCGACTCTGTCTGGGGGCCCTGACGATCGCCGGGCTCGGAGCCGAGACAAAGGGCATCGTGCAGTGCCAACACGCGTTGCTGCTGCTGCGTAGTGGGACGGACAGGGGAGTCCCTGGATGCCTTCGACGAGGCGATCCGGTACCTCGCGGACCCTGTCGAACTGGCCAAGGCCCACATCAACCGTGGTGGCGTCTATCTCCAGCTGGGCAAGGCAGATCGGGCCATCGCCGACTTCGAACAGGCGAGTCGGCACGCGGCGATGCGACCGGGCGAAGGCGGAGCACAACCGGACGCGTGACGAGGCCATCGTCGGAGCACTGCACATGACCTCGGTTACGCGCACATGCTGGGATTGGCGACCTCGTCTCGGCTCTGGCATGCATGGACGGGGCGGCTCCGACCCTGAGCGCCCTCTCATCGCTGGTCAAGGCGGCGATTGAGCAGGACCGAGCCGAAGTGCTGCTCGGTGCCGGCATGATCCACGAGGGCCAGCAGTCGTTGAGGGCGGCTGCCCGGACGTTCGGGCTGAGACGCATGCACCAACGGCGTGGTGAGGCCGAGCTAGCCCTGGCCAGGACATTGCTGCAAACCGACCCACGCAGTGCTCTCGCCGCCGCGCGATCGGCGCGGCAACGGTTCATTCGCACTGGTGCGGATGGCTGGCGGGTGCGAGCCGACGGCGCCGTCCTGGCAGCAGAGGTCGACCTGGGGAGAGCGGGTCCGGGGCTTCTTTCACGAGGCGACAACCTCATTGCGGAGCTCGAGTCCCTTGGCCTGGAGTGGGGCGCAGCGTCCATCAGGGCGCACACCGCGCGAGTGCTTGTGCGCCGCGGAGACATCGTTGAGGCGACTGCACGGGTGGCCCAGGTGCGGCTGACGCCGTCCACTCCTCTGTCCCTGCGGCTGCTGGCCCGAGACGTGCGGGCTGAGATCGCGGTGGCCCAACGGCGTCGAAGCGCTGCCCTGGTCCACATCAGGACGGGGCTTGGGGAGCTGCATTCGTGGCAGAGCTCGTTCGGATCACTCGACCTACAGACGATGGTCGCGGGCCACGGGACCCGGCTGGCCAAGCGCGGCCTGGCAATCGCCGTGGAGTCGGGGAAGGCCGACGTGCTCTACGAGTGGTCGGAACGGGCGCGGATGCTGGCGAGCCGGATTCAGCCGGTGCGCGTGCCTGCGGACGAGCAAATGACCATGGACCTGGCGCAGCTGCGAAAACTGGCAGTTTCCGAGGACGGAGCGCGGGTGCCCCGTCCCAGGACGACTCTCAGTGAGGAGATCCGCACCCGAGTTCGGGAGCGAGCGTGGCAGCTGCGCGGATCAGGCGAAGTAACAGAGCCCGCGTCGCTGACCTCGGTCCAGAAGGTACTGGGTGACGACACCGCCCTGGTCGCCTGGGTGGTCACCCCGGCCGCCGTCACGGCGCTGGTGGTGACCGAGAACGGGGTCACCGCGCAAGACCTCGGTTCGCGCGCAGACCTCGACGAGCTGCTCGACGGCTTGCTGCCCGACCTCGACGTGGCGGCGTCCGACCTTCCCGAAATCCTGGCCCGCAGCGTGCGGGCCCAGCTCGCAGGCCGGCTGGACGCCATGGGGTCATTCCTCGTGTCGCCGCTGCTGGACCGGATCGGTGATCGACGGGTCGTGCTGACGCCGAGTGGCCTGCTAGCCGGTACGCCGTGGACATTGCTGCCGGGCCTGGTGGGCCGACCGGTCACGGTCGCGCAGTCAGCCACGTCGTGGACGGCCGACCGTTCGCCTCTCAGGCTGGAGACTGCCGGGTTCGTCGCCGGCCCGCGAGTGCAGCGCGCCGAGGCAGAGGTCCTTCGGGCGTCCGTGCTCTGGCCCGGGTCCGAGGTGCTCGCCGCCGATGGGGCCACCGCTGAGGCGGTTGCGGAGCTGGCCGCGCGGGTCGACGTACTCCACTTGGCAGCGCACGGACGCCATTCGGGTGACAACCCGCTGTTCTCGGGCGTGGAGCTCGTCGGCGGTCCGTGGTTCGGCTACGACATCGACCAGCTGCCGAAAGTGCCCGAAGTTGTACTGCTGTCGGCGTGTGAGGTCGGCCGGTCCACGGTGCGGTACGGCGAGGAGCTGATCGGCATGACCGCGGCCTGGCTGCACGCCGGCGTCCGTTGCGTGATCGCGTCGCCGGCTGCCGTGAGCGACGTCGCGGCACACGACGTACTCACCGCAATGCATGCGGCGCTCGCCTCCGGCCTGGACCCTGCGGCCGCCCTGGCCGCGGCGATCCCGGCCGTCGACCAGGACCGGCCTCCGGCCCCGTTCGTCTGTTTCGGCTGATCGTTCCTCAGAGCCGCTCGCGCAGCCAGGCGAGGTCGGCGGAGTGTTCGGCAGCGCCACCTGGGGTTTCGAGGATGACAGGTGCGCCGGCGTCGCGGACTACCGACGCCAGCAGCTCCGGGTCGATCATGCCGTTGCCGAGGTTGGTGTGCCGGTCCGCGCCGGAGTCGAACTCGTCGCGGCTGTCGTTGCAGTGCACCAGGTCGATCCGGCCAGTGATCGCGAGGACGTCCTTGACGACCGTCTCCAGTGCGTTGCCGCCGGCATGGGCGTGACACGTGTCGAGGCAGAACCCGACATTCTCCGAGCCCGACGCGGACCCGATGGCGTCCCAGACGCCCGCGATCCGGTCGAGGTAGCGCGTCATCGCGTTGTCGCCGCCGGCGGTGTTCTCGATCAGCAGCGGGATCTTCAGGTCGGTCGCCTCGATGGCCTTGCGCCAGTTGTCGAAGCCGATCGCCGGGTCCTCGTCCTTGTTGAGGTGGCCGCCGTGGACGATCAGGCCCTTGGCGCCGATGGCGGCCGCTCCGTCGATGTGCTGCTGGAGAAGCTTGCGGCCCGGGATCCGGATCCGGTTGTTGGTCGTGGCCACGTTGATGAGGTACGGCGAGTGGACGTAGAGGTCGATGCCGGCAGCCGCTGCGTCGTCGCGCAGGCCGTCGGCGCCACCGGCATAGGCATACGCCGGGCCCTTGTAACCCTGCGGATCGCCGAGGAAGAACTGGACCAGCGTGGTGCCCCGGGCCTTCGCTTCGGCGATCGGGTCCGCCTGGTCGACGTGTGCACCGAGTGTGACGCTCACGGGAACTCCTTCATGACGCGGTCGAGGATGCTGAAGTCGCAATTGCCGCCGGTGTGGACCACGGCGACCTTCTTGCCCGCCGCCCGGTCCTTCTCGGCGAGCAGGCCGGCCAGGGCCGCGGCTCCGGCCGGCTCGGCAAGGTTGTGGGTGGTGCGGTACATGATGGCCATCGCCTCGGCGACCTGCGCTTCGGACACCCGGACGATACGGGCAGCCCCACCGGCGATGATCGCGACCGCGTCGGGGTCCGGCGTCCGGCAGGCCACGCCGTCCACGAACGTGTCGGCGGTCTGGGTCGACACGGGCCGCCGGGCGTCGTACGACAGCGCATAGGCAGGAGCCAGTTCGCTCACGACGCCCACGATCTCGGTGCGCCGCCCGAACAGGTCGCGGACGGCGATGTTGGCGCAGATGCCCGAGCCCATCCCGACCGGTACGTAGATCGTGTCGAGCCCGATCACCGACTCGTGCAGCTCAGCGGCATACGTCGCCACGCCCTCGACCAGCCAGCGGTGAAACGACGGCACCATCGTGAGTCCGCGGTCGGCCGCCAACCGGTGGGCGTGCTCCACGGATTCCTGGAAGTCGTTGCCCGTGGAGCACCAGGTCGGCACCGAGGGCGCGCATCGCGGCGTTCTTGTCGGGGCTGTTCGACTCCGGCGCCACGATCGTGACCGGGACGCCGAGCACCGACCCGGCGAACGCGATGCTCTGGCCGTGGTTGCCACGCGTCGCCGCGATCAGGCCGACGAGGTTGGGTTCCTCGGACCGGAGCCGGGACACGTAGCGCAGCCCGCCGCGCACCTTGAACGCACCGGTCGGGTTGTTGTTCTCGTGCTTGACCCACGTCTCGGTGCCGGTGACCGCCTCGAGCATCGGCCACCGGTGGGTCGGCGTCGGCCGGACGTGACGGCCCACGAGTTCGCGCGCGGTCTCGAGGGTGGGACGGTCGAGGAGAAGAGGCGACGACGACGAAGACGACGAGAAGACGACGCAGAAGACGACGGGGCCACCGGCGATGGTGGTGCACGTGTTTGCCCGCAGGGCTGCCGGAGGGGAGTCCCGAACCAGATCGGCGCTGCGCCGGGGTGGTCACGCCGGGACCGGGGGCCAGCGTGGAGGCGCGGATCTGGGCGAGCGTCAAGTCGATGTCGGCCGGGTCGGACTCCCCGGACTCGAGGGTGCCCGCGAAGTCACGCAGCATGCCGAGACGCGAGATCGCCAAGGGGTTGCCGATCCGAACTCGCCGACCGGCAAGCACTTCGGTGAACATCGGGAACGAGACGCCGATCGTGCGCGCGACGTCGCGCGGCTGGAGGCCGATGTGCTGGCCGATGCGCTGGGTGAGTACGTCGACGGAGGCGCCGTACAACTCCGACTGTTGCCGGCGGCGATCCGCAGTCTGCCGATCACTGTCTGCCACGGCCGCCACTTTATCCGCAGCCAAGGACAGGGAGGTTTCCCGTGTCCGTTGCTGTGGAAGGAGCCCGAGGAGGCCGGGACCACCCGTCCGCGCGGTGCCGCTACGGTGGCCGTTGCGGACGCAGACACGGAGGGGCACGCAGGCATGGCGCAACGACGATCGACGGGTCGATCGCGGACCCTCGTCGCGTGCGCGACCCTCGTGGCGACCGCAGTCATGACCGCGTTCGCCGCCGGAACCGCCGCCGTCGGCGGTACGCCGGCCGCGGCAGTCGACTACCACGGAACTCCCTTGGAGCCCTCGGACGAGCTCCAGAACGCCCCGAGCGTGACCAGCGGCGTCTACGTCGTCGACGCGCCCGCCGCGGGCGAAACCGGATACTTCGAGATACCCCGCACCATCGACGGCTCCAACATCTGGGTCGGCGCCACCGTGGACCTGGGCCCGGCGGCCTCCGGGCTCACTGCTCGACGGCGGCCTGCGCGTCTCAGGCTTCGCAGACGGCGCCGTCAGCGATGCCTGCTGGGGCCTCGGCTCGTCCGTGCACTCCGACACCGAGGACGGCCGGGATTCCCCCCGGCTGGGGACGATGCTGTGGCAGACCAACCGCGAACCCGTCTGCAAGGCGGCCGCCAGGATCGTGGTGGCGGTGAGCTCCTTCAAGTGGACTCCGCCGGCCGGCACCTTGGTGCAGCTCACGGTGTGGGAGGAGCCGCCGGCCACGGGCACCGAGGGGCTACAGACCCCGAGCAAGATGGTCAGCGTGGGGGGATCTCGGCGCCCCGGGTGAACCCGTCGAGGTGGAGCCAGGCCGCAGCTGGTCCGACGCACCGGACATTTCGTCGGGCACCTACGCGTTCCATCTCGACCCCGGGACGGTCGCGGTTTTCCGAATGCGCCTGGACTGGGGACAGCACGGCCAGGTGCTGATCTCGTCACCGGACCGGCTCAAGGACTACGAGGCGGTCGCCGCCTATTGGACCGGGCCTCAGGGTGGCGCGGTCACCCGGCCAGAGCTTCAGAACGCGCCGCCCGGCGCCGGCCAGTTCGGCTTCGACCTGCGGGACGGCGCCGGGAGCGCGGCGATCGCCACCCCGGTGGTGAACTGGCGAGACCGCGAGCTGGACAGGGGCACCTTCGGCCGCGACCAGAGCGGGATGCCGGGGACCTACTACTTCGTGGTTCACCTCAAGGCCGGCGTCTCGAAGGGAGTGGACTTCACGTTCCAGAGCGGCTACTTCTCCGACTACGCAGTCGCGGAGCCGAACTACGAACCGGACCCGCCAGCCATTCCGGAGGTGGCCTCATTCCAGGATGACGACGTCGACAAGACCGATTCGTCGACGGACTCGGACGGCGACGATGTGCCCTGGCCGATCGTGTTGATGCTGTTCGGCGGCGGGGCGATCTTCGGCGTCATCGGGGTCGTGGCGCTGACTCGCTCCAGGAGGGGTCGTCCGTGAAGCCGCTCACTGCCGGACCTCCGTGGCCACTCGTCTTCATCCTCGTCATCGGCGCCGCGGTGCTCACCGTGGTCGGCCTGGTCCTGCTCGCCCGCATCCGTGGAGGCCGTTCGTGAACCGTCCTACTCGTCTCGCTCTTGCCGCAGCCGTGCTGCTGCCCGCCCTGATGTCCACCCGTCCCGCGCTCGCCCACGGCGAGGAGTCGGGCTCCCCCAGCGAGTCGGCCAGTGACACCCCGACCGAGCAGAGCAGTCAGCCATCCGGTGAGCCCACTAGCGACCCGAGGTCCGGTCTGGTCGGAGTCGAAGGGCTGACCCCGATCTCGGGGGGCGACCGTGGCTCCACGGCGCCCCCGATCGAAACCGGCCGATACATCGATACCGCCCCCGACATGGACACCGTGAAGGGTTACAAGTTCCATCGCACCATGCCGGGGTCGACCCTGACGTACGGCGTTACGGTGCTCGGGGAAGACGTCACTGCCAAGAAGCGCCTCGTCGTCCGCCTGGTCATCCCGAAGCCGGACGGGTCCGGCAACTGGAACTGCGGCTTGGCGCGGCTCGACCCTGACGACCGAGGCACCGCCATGCCGCTGAGCACGGTGGCCGGCTGGTCGTGGCGGCGAAAGGAGTGCAAGGAGCGCCGACGTGCTCTACCTCGTTGTCGCAGAATGCCACCCAGAGTCGCTTCACAGAGACGAAGCAGAAGGTGCCGACCGGGACGCCCTACGAGATCGACATCTGGGAGCAACCGCCGATCAGCAACACCTCGGACCTCAGCGCCTCCCTCTCCTCCGATTGGGTTCACGCCGATGCGGACGATCCGCAGGTGCAGGCCGAGCCGGGCGTGTCCATGTCGCAGGCGGTGCCGCTGCCTGACGGCGAGACCGCCGCGGTTGACCTGCCACTCGGCAAGATCTCGTGGTTCTACGTGCCGATGGAGCTCGGAGAACATCTCCAGGTCCTTGTCGAGACCGCCGATGGGGGTTCGATCGCCGGCGCCGGCTTCGAGGTCAGGATCCTGTCTCCGGTCGGCGGGCTGGTCGACGAGGTGGACCCGACGACCATCATGCCGGCGACGCGGTCCACGAATCTCGCGGCCGGTCCAGGGATGGTCTCTGCCGTCAGCTACGAGGTCGATCCGCACCATCGCATCTGGAACGACGCCGAACATTCCCGCTACCTCCACAACATCGGGCTCACGGGTTCGGCAGGGAACTATCTGGTGGCCGTCTACGCCCAGAAACTCTCCGGATCATCGGTGAGCAGCCTGCCGGTGACCATCAAGGCGCAGACGAACCCGCATGAGACCTTTGCAGGCGACGAGTACACGCTGCCCGAAGTACGTCGGCGACTTCCCGCCGTTCTCGGCGCCCACGGGTCCGCAGCCGGAACCCTACGATCCCGATGCGGCCGAAGAGTCCGCGTCGCCGGCGGGACGCAGTGCCCGGGAGTGGGGCCTGATCGGTGGCCTCGGCGGTGCGGCGCTGCTGTCCGGGCTGCTGGGCCTGGTTCTGGTCCGCCGTCGCAGCTGACCTGCGGCGGTGTCGCCGGCTCAGCTGAAGATCAGGAACAACGCGGCCGCGCTGAGCCCGATCGCGGCCAGGAAACAGATGATCGTGAGGATGATCGTGGCCTGACTGCGGGAGGCGATCGTCGCCGACTGCTGACTGGGCTCCGTATCGATCTCCCCCGACGGCGTCCCGCGCTCGGGACCGCCGACGGCGGAGCGCCCCGGAGGTGGGATCCTTCGGGCCGACGTACGACGGCATGCTCGCCACCTCCGGGGGCACCTCGACCTCGCCGAGCTGGTCGAACACCTCTGGCGGCTCGGGGTCGTCCTGCCACGGCGCCCCCGGCGGTACGCCCAGCCGCCGCAGCAGCTCCAGCGCCGCGCTCGCACTCGGGATCCGCTGTTCGGGCTCGGGTTCGGTGAGCCCGTCCAGCAGTGGCTTGAGGACGCCCTCGGGCGCGCCGGTGTGTTGGCGCGGGCCCAACCCCGTCAGCATCTGGATGGCGACCACGCCGGTGGCGAAGAGGTCCTGGCGAGGGTCTGGCGGGGCGCCGTACATCTGCTCGGGCGCCATGTAGCCGTCGGTGCCGATCGCTCCGGGGACACGGGTCAGGCGCACGTCGTCGATCAGCGCCGCGACGCCGAAGTCGCCGAGCCGGACGTGGGGGCGGCGGGTGCCGGTCGGCTCCAGGAGAAGGTTGGCGGGCTTGACGTCGCGGTGGACGACTCCGGCGCCGTGCACGGCCTGAAGGGCCTGGAGGGTCTGGTCGAGGACGACCGCCACGTAGCTCTCGGGGAGCGGGCCGTGGTCGCCGAGCAGGGTCTGGATCGAGCCGCCCGCGACCAGATCCATGGTGAACACGACCAGGTTGTCCTCGGCGGCCCAGCCGCTGGGGGCGACCACGTGTGGGTGCTGGATGCGCACCGACTGTTCGCGCACGAAGCGCAGCAGCATGCTGCCGTCGTGCTGCCCGAGCACCTTGGCGGCGACGAACGTGCGGTTGCGCAGGTCCCAGGCGCGCCACACCGAGCCCATGCCGCCGGCCCCGATCTGGTCGATCAGGACATAGCGGCCGGCCAAGGGTGCGTTGCCTGTTCCGGTCATGACGCGGTCACCCTACCCGCCGTGGGTTCGGCTATTCCTCTCCCGTCGGTGCTGGATTTAGGCGCAGGCAGGTCCCGCTGTTAGCCTTGGCTGTCTTTCTCATCGCGGTCGCCCAACCGAGGGTCGATTCGTGGTGAGAAGCCGCTCGCCGGGATCCCTCCCGGCAGGTGTGACGCACAGCCCTCCTGCCACGGAAAGACCGTGGCCGCCGAGTCCAGAGGAGGTGGAGACTGCTATGCGTGCCTATGAAGTAATGGTCATCCTCGACCCCAGCCTCGAAGAGCGGACGATCGAACCGTCCCTCGACAAGTACCTCAACGTCATCCGCAAGGATGGTGGCAGTGTCGAGAACGTGGACGTCTGGGGACGTCGCCGCCTCGCCTACGAGGTCAAGAAGAACGCCGAGGGCATCTACGCCATCATCACGCTTTCGGCCGAGCCGGCCACCGTCAAGGAGTTCGACCGCCAGCTCACCCTGAACGAGTCCGTCCTGCGCACGAAGGTTCTGCGCTCCGACGCGTGAGAGCCTCGCTGGTTGAGGAGGTCGTTCTACGACCGTCTCGAAACCCCTGTGGAAAACCTTTCGCAGTGTCGGTGACGGCGTACACCATGTGTCGCAACCGAAACCACGGATCAACCAAGGAGTCCTGAGATGGCAGGCGAGACCATAATCACGGTGGTCGGAAATCTCGTCGACGACCCGGAGCTGCGCTTCACCCCGTCGGGTGCGGCCGTGGCGAACTTCCGGGTCGCGTCGACGCCGCGCACCTTCGACAAGCAGACCAACGAGTGGAAGGACGGCGACTCGCTGTTCTTGTCCTGCTCGGTCTGGCGACAGGCCGCGGAGAATGTCGCGGAGTCATTGCAGCGCGGCATGAGGGTGGTCGTCCAGGGACGGCTGAAGGCCCGCACCTACGAGACCCGCGAGGGCGAGAAGCGCACCGTCTTCGAGATCGAGGTCGACGAGGTCGGTCCGAGCCTGAAGTATGCGACCGCAAAGGTCACCAGGACCACCCGTTCGGGCGGCAACACCGGGTTCTCCAGTGGCGGTCAGACCAACCAGGGCGGCGCCCCGTCCGGCGGCGACGCCGACCCGTGGGCATCTCCCGCGCCCGTGCAGTCCGGCCAGCCGGCACCTCAGGGTGGGCAACAGGGCGGACAACAGGGCGGGCAGTACGGCGGCCAGCCCGACCCGTGGGGCGCACCGGGCGTGGGTTCCGACGAACCGCCGTTCTGATCCGTCCGGTCGAGCCTGTCGAGACCAAACCCACAACCAAACCACCTAACCATTCCGGCGCATGCCGGGCTTCATGAAAGGGAGCACCACAATGGCCAAGGCAATAATTCGCAAGCCCAAGAAGAAGGTTTGCCAGTTCTGCAAGGAGAAGGCGACCGGTGTCGACTACAAGGACACCACCCTGCTCCGCAAGTTCATCTCGGACCGAGGCAAGATCCGTGCCCGTCGGGTCACCGGCAACTGCGTCCAGCACCAGCGAGAT
Source organism: uncultured Actinomycetota bacterium (assembly GCA_963844385.1). Classification (GTDB taxonomy): domain Bacteria; phylum Actinomycetota; class Actinomycetes; order Propionibacteriales; family Nocardioidaceae; genus Nocardioides. The sequence goes on from CAWJOJ010000001.1 coordinate 60,948, forward strand.
GTCGCGATCGCGGTCAAGAACGCCCGCGAGGTAGCCCTGCTGCCCTACACCTCGACCGGTCGATAAGGAGGCTGGAAGATGAAGCTCATCCTGACCCAGGAGGTCACCGGCCTCGGTGCGCCCGGCGACGTGGTCGAGGTCAAGGACGGCTACGGCCGCAACTTCCTCATCCCCCGTGGCTTCGGCATCCGCTGGACGCGCGGCGCAGAGAAGACCATCGAGTCCATCAAGACCGCGCGGACCTCGCGCGCGCTGCGCGACCAGGACCACGCCGCCGAGGTGAAGGCGAAGCTCGAGGCCTCGCCGGTCAACGTCGCGGTTCGTGCCGGTGCGGGCGGCCGCCTGTTCGGATCCGTGACCGTCGCAGAGATCGCGGACGCACTGGCGGCGACCTCGGGAGAACCCGTCGACAAGCGCACGATCGTCGTTGGCAACCCGATCAAGTCGCTCGGCGCCCACGAGGTGTCGGTCAAGCTGCACGACGAGGTGTCTGCCACCGTGGCCCTCAACGTCGTCTCCGCCTGACATTCCCCACGCCGACCCGGCTCGTGTTGACGCCCCGTGCTGTCAACAAGAGCCGGGTCGACGCTTGTCAGGCACCGGTGACCAGCCAGGCGTCTCCACGCGCTCGATGGACCAGGACGACGCCGCGCGCAGCCATGAAGGCGCCGGAGAACGCGATCCAGATCCACAGCAGGGAGCCGCCCAACAGCGCTCCGGCGAGTGCCAGCGGCGCATAGGCGATCAGGGCAGCCAGACCCGCCCAGGCCAGAAAGCGGCCGTCACCGGCGCCGATGAGGACGCCGTCGAGGACGAACACGACCCCGGCGAGTGGTTGCCCGATGGCGGCTACGACGAGCACCGGCGTGAGCAGGTGGTGTACGGCGGGGTCGTCGGTGAACAGGTGGCCAAGCCATGGACTCGCTGCCGCCAAGCCGAGACCGGTGACCACGCCGCTGACCAGACCCCACTGGATCATCCGTCGGGTGAGGGCACGGGTTCCGTCGACGTCACCGGCGCCGAGCGCGCGACCAGTGATCGCCTGTGCGGCGATCGCGATGGCGTCGAGCGCGAAGGCGAGGAAGGTCCAGATGGTCAGCGCCAGCTGGTGAGCGGCGAGATCGGCACCTTCGCCAGTGGGTGCGGCCAGCACCACGGCGTACACCGTGAGGAGCAGGGCGACCCTGAGGGTGAGGGTGCGGATCAGCAGCGGTACCCCGGCCTGGGCCGCCGTCCGGATGCCGGCCCGGTGCGGTCGCAGGGAGGCGCCCTCGGCCCTGGCGACCCGGACCACGACGAAGAGAAGGGCGGCCGCGCTCGCAACCTGGGCGAGGACCGAGCCGAGCGCGGATCCGGCGATGCCCAGCCCGTCGAACGGTCCGACGCCGTACACGAGGAGCAGGTTGAGGGCGATGTTGAGGAGGTTTCCGCCGACGGCCACCACGAGCGGAGTCCGGGTGTCCTGCAGTCCGCGCAGGATGCCAGTCGTCGCGAGCATGACCAGGAGCGGGGTGGTGCCCAGAAAGGCGAGTCGGAGGTAGATCGTGGCTTGGTGGGAAACCGCTTCGCCGGCTCCGAAAGCACCGACGAGCAGCGGGGTGAGCAGGACTCCGACGACGGTGGCGATCAGGCCGATCAGGACGGCTAGCCAGATGCCGTCGACGCCCTGGCTCATGGCCCCGCGACGGTCCCCGGCGCCGAGGCTGCGGGCCACGCTGCCGGTGGTGCCGTAGGCCAGGAACACGCAGAGGCCGACGACCGTCTGCAGGACCGCGGCGGCGATGCCGAGCCCCGCAAGCTGCGGGGTGCCGAGATGACCCACGATGGCAGCGTCGGCGAGCAGGAACATCGGCTCGGCGACCAAGGCGAGAAACGCCGGAAAGGCAAGGCGCAGGATCTCGCGGTCCGTCGGGCGCAGCACGGCCCGAGGCTAGCAGAGTAAGGGGCTTGGATGCCTCGTGCTTCGTACATCGGGGCCTGTGGATATTAGCCCGACTATGTGCATGGGACCAGCGTCCCGAGCGCTTTGTCGACTTGCCTACAAGCGACAGGCGGGTTACGGCAAGATGAACGGAGTTGTTTGCCCAAGTATTTCTCCTCCACACCTGTGGAGCGACCTTTATGCAGGTCAGAGGCCTATTTGTCGGCTTTACTCAGCGACTGTCCACAGGCTTTCGGGTCGCCTGTGCACACTGGTCGGCGTGTCGTCCACGGCTTCGCCCGAGTTATCCCCAGGTTGGCCCGGTACCTGTGGATAACCACTGGCTCGGGCCTTTACTTGGGGGTCCTGACGGCATAGCGTCGGCGGCTGGTCCACCCCCGGTTTCTGTCCTTCGGCGCGGCTTGTCGGTGATCCCACCTAGGGTTCGGATCAGGTCGTTGTCAGTGTCGTTGCCCGACGATCAGGAGGAGCCGGATGAGCGTCGCCGAGCACGCCGAGACCGGCTTCGGCCCGGAGCCGCAGTGGGGCGACGGTCCGTCGTCGTACCCGCCGGGAGAGGCGCCACGCAGCGGCGACCGGACCCCGCCGCAGGACATGGCGGCCGAACAGTCGGTGCTCGGATCGATGTTGCTCAGCAAGGACGCCATCGCCGACGTCAACGAGGTCCTGCGCGGCACCGACTTCTACCGGCCGGCCCACGAGATCGTGCACGACGCGATCGTCGACCTCTACGGTCGCGGAGAGCCGGCTGACCCGGTCACCGTTGCCGCTGAGCTGCAACGACGCGGCGAGCTGGTCAAGGTGGGCGGGGCTCCCTATCTGCACACCCTGTCCGCCAACGTTCCGATCGCCGCGCACGCCAGCTACTACGCCGAGATCGTGCGGGAGAAGGCGATCCTGCGACGGCTGGTCGAGGCCGGCACGAAGATCGTCCAGATCGGGTACGCCGGCGAGGGCCAGGTCGACGACGTGGTGGACCAGGCGCAGGCCGAGGTCTACAAGGTCACCGAGAAGCGGACCTCGGAGGACTATGCACCGTTGTCCGACATCATGCATCACGTCCTCGACGAGATCGAGGCGATCGGCAACCGGGAGGCGGGGCTCTACGGCGTCCCCACGGGTTTCGCCGACTTCGACGACCTGACCAACGGGCTGCACAACGGTCAGATGATCATCGTCGCGGCCCGCCCCGGTGTCGGAAAGTCGACATTGGCTCTCGACCTGTGTCGGGCCGCGTCGATCCAGAACAACCTCGCCAGTGTCTTCTTCAGCCTGGAGATGACCCGCTCCGAGATCACCATGCGGTTGCTCTCGGCCGAGGCCAAGGTGCCGCTCAACCACATCCGCACCGGCCAGATGACCGACGACGACTGGGCACGGCTGGCGCGCAAGATGGGTGAGGTCGAGTCGGCGCCAATGTTCATCGACGACAGCCCCAACATGACGATGATGGAGATCCGGGCGAAGGCCCGTCGCCTCAAGCAGCGTCACGACCTTCGCCTGGTGGTCATCGACTACATGCAGCTGATGACATCGGGGCGCAAGGTCGAGTCCCGCCAGCTCGAGGTCTCGGAGTTCTCCCGCCAGATCAAGCTGCTCGCCAAGGAGCTCGAGGTCCCGATCATCGCGTTGTCGCAGCTCAACCGTGGCCCCGAGCAGAGATCGGACAAGCGTCCGCTGATCAGCGACCTGCGCGAGAGCGGCAGCCTGGAACAGGACGCGGACATGGTCATCCTGCTGCACCGCGAGGACATGTACGAGAAGGAGTCCCCGCGCGCCGGCGAGGCAGACCTGATCGTCGCCAAGCACCGCAACGGCCCGACCCGCGACCTCGTCGTCGCCTTCCAGGGCCACTACTCCCGCTTCGTCGACATGGCGCACTGAACCTTCGGGGCGGGATGGTCGGACTCCACCAACCCCTCCCGGGAACAGCGTCTGATCAACGGCTGTGCCCGGCTCTGGCTCACCTCGTCATCGCGGCCTTCCGGCGAGATTGACCAGTCGAAAGCGCACTGCCTGCACGGGTCTTCGCGAACAGACGCCGTAGGTCGATTACGCCGATCCACACCTGCTCTGGCTAGCGCCGCTGCAGTTCTGGATCGAGTCCGACACAACCCTCTGACCCACTCCCGGCGTCAGATCAGCAGAAGGGGGTTGGGTCAGATGATGCAAAGCACGAGTAGCGCGGACGCCCCGACGTTCGAGCAGTACGCCGGCGTTGCGTGGCCCTCGCTGTATCGCTATGCCTACCTGCTTTCCGGCAACCATGCCGACGCGGAGGACATCGCCCAGCAGACCTTGGTGAAGGCGCACAAATCCTGGTCCCGCATCAAGGACTCGGACTCGCCGACGGCCTATCTCCGCCGGATGCTCACCAACACCTACTTGTCGCAACGACGTCCGAAGCGGCGGACGGCTCGAGCTGCTCACGGATGCGCCACCGGAGGGAAGGCACGCGGTGGCCGGCGGACCTGAGGAACGGATGGCGCTGTGGCCGCACGTGAAGTCGCTGCCGCCCCGGCAGCGAGCTGTGATCGTACTTCGCTACTACGAGGATCTGAGCGAACAGGAGATCGCGGACACGCTCGGCTGCTCGACAGGAACTGTGAAATCCACTGCACACCACGCCCTCAAGACGCTGCGAGCAGTGCTCGGCTCGGACGACTTTGACGGGAGGGAGAACTGACATGTTCGTCGACGTCGAAGAGATCTTGGGCAGAGAGCTGCGCGAGGTGGCCGACGGCCTGCAGATCCCGGCCATGCCGCCGACGCAGAAGCCATCCCGCGCCAGGCGGCACTTGCAGCCGCTGCTGGTCGCTGCCTCAGTCGTGCTGATCATCGCCGGGGCGGTGGTCCTGGTGGCGACCACCCGAGACGATCCGCGATTGGAGCCGCTGCCGCAGCCGACCAGCCCGACCGAATCGGTCGTCAGGATCCCGACGACTGCGCCGAAGGTCCCCTACGTGCTCGACCAGCGGTTGTACGTCGAGGGCTCGCAGGTGCCCGGCACCTGGGGGTTGGTGTACTTCGGAGACTCCGGCGGGTGGATCGCGCAGCGCACGGACGACACCTGGTGGTGGGGTCTGGGACCGGAGCCGCACGAGATCACCGGGTACCACGACGTACCCCCCGCCATCTCACCGAACGGGAGGTACGTCGCAGAGATCCACACCGAGAACGGGGAGGGCGTGCTGACCGGCTTGGACACCGGGCGCGGCGGTGAGGTGGTGGGCAGCACCCCATTCGACCTCGACAACGTCCTCATTGCAGCCGTCACGAACGACGGCAAGGTGATCGTCCAGGGGACGCACACGACCACCAGCCTGCTCTGGCTGCCGCTCGCCGGCAACGAGATCGTCGACCTCACCGTGACCGCCCCGGAAAAGCTGATTCTGGACGGCACCCCGGCCGGCCTGGTCGCGACCGACGGGGACGTCTACGAGCCGGTCGAGGACCCCTACCTCGCGGAGATTTCCGAGGACGGCAAGCTGACCCGGATCGTCGGGCTACCGGACCACGGCGACATCGTGGGCAGCCCGGGCGCCGAGTGGCTGGCATGGGTTGGCCCCGACTCCCTGGGCGGCGAGGTCACTCATGTCTCCAGGCTCGAGGCGCAGACCGTCGACGGCACCCAGCAGGCCACCTTGAACCCGCCACCCGGCTGGTCCTTCCGCGTCATGCGCTGGGTGTGGGAGGACGACGACCACCTGGTCGTTCCGGTGACTGGCGATGGCGGCGAGCGGATGGCGCGGTGCAGCGCCCAGTCGGCCCACTGCGTGCTGATCGACAGCCGCTGAACTGACCGGCCGCGTCTGCCATTGACGCGGCCGGGCCATTCCCAACGAGGGGGACCCCGGGCATTCTGAACCCATGGCAGACACCACAACCCAGAAGGGCATGGCCATCCCGCTGACGGCGTTCGCCGTCGGCGCGGTCGCCGCGCTTCTCACCGGCGTCGTCGGGAAGGTGCACGACCCGTCCGCGAGCGGCATTACGGACCTCGGCTTCGAGAACTACATCGTGATGAAGGTCTGGCTCTCGCTGGTTATCGGGGTGCTGGCCGTGGTTCAGGTCATCGGCGCACTCTGCATGTACGGCAAGCTCGGGATCAAGGCGCCGTCCTGGCTGGGCCGGGCGCATCGTATTTCCGGCACCATTGCCGTCTTGTTGACGATATTCGTCGGCTACCACTGCCTTTGGGGCCTGGGTCTGGAGACCGGCGACGAGGCGGGGATGCGGACGGTCGTTCACGGCGTGCTCGGCTGTGCCGTCTTCGGGGCCGTGGTGGTGAAGGTGGTCGCGGTCCGGTCGAGACGCGCCCCGGGGTGGTTCCTGCCGGTGGCCGGAGGTCTGCTTTTCGCCCTTCTCGTCGTCGTAGTGCTGTCTTCGGCCGGGTGGTACATCGACGACAGGGGCTGGCCGCCCGGGAGCGGACATTGATGAGCGCGGCGACGTCGCGAACCAGGGAGCCGGCCACGAACCAGAGGCCCCGAAGGTCGACGAAGCCGATGCCGAACCGCCCCGGATCCAGCTCGCCCGACCGGCACTTTCGCCATGCGTCACTGGCCGTCACGAACTCGTCGCGGTGGACGTCGAGGTTGTCGAGCTGGAGTCCGAGCTTGTCGTGCCACACCTCGTCGAGCTGCGCGTCGACGAGAACCCACCGCTGTTGAGCCTGGTCCCAGTACTCGCAGACCTGGTGATCCTCGAAGTAGCCCGGGTTGAAGTAGACGCCGAAGCCGATCCTGGCCCGGGCCGGGATGCCCTTGGCCCGCAGGATCGACACCAGGAAGACCGTGTAGTCGCGGCAGCGGCCCGCCAGTCGTCGGTCCGCGGATCTGGGCGCCGAGAGCGGCTTCGCCTCGAGGGCCATGAGCCGCTCGATCATCGCCTCGATCGGCCTGAGGTGGATCTCGTAACCGCGTTCCTCGGGCAGGTCGACCCCGTAGAAGTCGGAGGCCACGACGTCGTAGATGAGCAGCCGCTGGATGATGGCGACGATCTCAGCCATGTCGGCAGGGAACTCGTCGATCTGAGCTGCGTACCGCCCAGGGGACGTCATCGGCGCGGACTTGGCGTAGAAGTCGAGAACGGTGGGCGACGTGGTCATGACTGACGCTCCTTCAGATGTCGACTCGGTAGTGGTGACCCGGTCGACGAGGAGAACTCATCGGGCCAGGACCCGAGCCGGAGGACGACACGCCGGCTCCTGCTCAGTTCGCCGGTCTGCGGAGATCGATGAGGTTGGCGGGTACAGCCGGTCTCATCTTGTGAGTCCAAAGACCGAGGAGGAGTTCGACGTGCGCAAGCTGGTAGTCACTGAGTTTCTGTCCCTGGACGGCGTCATGCAGTCGCTTGGATCCCCCGAGGAGGACACCTCCGGCGACTTTCAGCATGGCGGCTGGTCCGCGCCGTACTTTGACGAGTCGCTGGGACAGACGGCCGGCGAGGGGATGAAGAGCACGACCGCGTATCTCTTCGGACGCAAGACCTACGAGCACATGGCGGCGTTCTGGCCGCACCAGCCAGACGACAACCCCATGGCGGCGCATCTCAACGGCACGCCGAAGTACGTCGCCAGCAACACGCTCACCGACCCGGCGTGGCACGGCACCACGGTGCTCTCGGGCGACGTGCTGCCGCAGGTGGCCGCGCTGAAACAGGACGGCGAAGGAAGCATTACGGTGCTCGGCAGCGGCGAGCTGGCCCAGGACCTGATGACCGACGGGCTGGTCGACTCCTACGAGCTGCTGGTGCACCCGCTCGTGATCGGGAGCGGCAAGAAGCTCTTCCGCGACTACGACGACGTACGCCGCCTTCGCCTGGTCAGCTCAAAGGCGACCGGTACCGGGGTGGTCGTTCTGTCCTACGAGGCCGCGCGGGAATAGGCACCGGCTAGGGGGGTCAATCCTCGGGCTCCGGACGTCATGAGCTCCGGCGGACGAAGGCTGCGTCGTGCCCGGGGTAGGCGCGCAGGAACGCGGCGGCTCCGGCGCGGGCGTAACCCTGGAGTTCGTCGTCCGTCACGACTTGGGGACTACCACTGAACATCGTCCGGTTGCTCGGGACCCACAGCAGCAGCCCGGCAAAGTGGTGTGTCGCGGCCAGGGGGTCCGGCGCCTGCAACCTCCCGGCTTCGGCGAGGTCTCGGAAGTGCTCGGCCACCGTGGCGAAGACCCGATCGAAGCCGTGCTTCCAGTAGGCAGTCGCCAGGTCGGGAAACCGGGGTGCCTCGGCGATGACCAGCCTCCGGATCCGCTGAACCTTCGGGTCCATGACCGCTCGACTGAACCGCAGCGCCAGGGTGTGGATCCACTCCTCCACGTCCTCGATCGCATCCGGCTCGGGCAGGTCCAGGAGCTGTCCGTCTACCTGGTTCCCGATCTCCAGGACGATCTCCCGGAACAGACCCACCTTGTCCGTGAAGTGCTTGTACAGGGTCTGTTTGGACACCGAAGCCGCGGCCACCACCTCGTCGAGGTTCGCGCCGACGAAGCCCTTCTCGCTGAACACCATCGTGGCGGCATCCAGGATCACCTGGCGCCTTCCTCCTGCTCGACCACTCGCTGCCATCGGCGCTCCTCCAGAACCTTCTGCAAAAGAAGTCACGTGCGGGCGATGACTTCTCCGCACAAGGGCAGTCAATCTCGTCACGCTGTACGGAACAGTACCGTACGCATATGGAAGGATCGAGAAAGTGACCTTGGCCGGCATTGAGCAACTGGCGCCCACCCTCGGGTACGACGCCGCCGTCATGGGTCAGACCATGTCGGGCGACCCGGCCGCCCTGCTGCGGTACTCCACGGTGTCCGCCCCGGCCCTGGTGATCCACGGCGGCAAGAGCGAAGACTCTGCCCGGCCAGGACCACGACGTCGCCCCCGAGGTGCTCGTGCCGGTCCTCTCCGACTGGCTGTCGTCGCTTCAAAGCTGATCCAAACAAAACAGAAAGAGAGAGAGTCATGGGCAAGATCATTTCCAACTTCTTCATCTCCCTCGACGGGGTCGTCGAGGCCCCGGACCAGTGGCACTTCCCGTACTTCAACGACGAGATGGGCGCCGTGGTCGGCGCCGGCATGGAGACGAACAAGGCGTTCCTGATGGGCCGCAAGCTCTACGACGAGTGGGCGGCGTACTGGCCCGACAGCACCGACGAGCCGTTCGCGACCTTCTTCAACGACACCCCGAAGTACGTCATCTCGAGCTCGCTCGAGAACCCGACGTGGAACAACACGACGGTGGTCCCGGGCGACGTCGAAGCGGTTCGTCAACTCAAGGAGAGCATCGACGGCGACATCGTCCTGTCGGGCAGCGCGACGACGGTGCGTTGGCTGCTCGCCAACGAGCTGCTCGACGAACTGCGGCTCCTGGTGCACCCCATCGCGGTCGGCCAGGGCCAGCGACTGTTCGAGGACACTCCGACGCACAAGCTCGAGCTCATCGACCACAGCGCGCTGAAGACCGGCGTACTCAACCTGACCTACGTGCCGGCCTCGTAACGACCTCGTGGGCTGAGCCCACCAGGCAGTCCCGCCCGGTGGCCTCAGCCCACTGTGCGAAGGCGGCCAGCGGTGAGGTCGGGTCGACGTCGCGTTGACCAGCACGGCAATGGCCTGACAGCGTTTTGGGTGTGCGGGATATCTCGGGTGACCACCGCCCAGCCGAGTCGGGGGCTACCGCAAGGCAGAATTCGGCCGTTGTCGCCCTTTGCGGGGTTCAGTTCGTCGACGTCCTCGGGGTAACTGTCGTCGTCACGGCCCTGCCGCGCATGCTCGAGGACCTGGAGGCGACTCCGGCCGGCGGTACCGCGATCGTGACTGCGTATGCGTTGTTCTTCGGTGGCCTGCTCATGGTCGCCGCTCGGGTCGGGGACCGTCTCGGTCACCGTCGCGTGGTCCTCGCCGGCCTGGCCGTCTTCGCAGGGGCGTCGGCCCTCGGTGCGCTCGCGGAGTCCGTGTGGGTCCTGGCCCTCGCCCGAGGAGCCCAGGGGATGGCGGCAGCGGCGTCGGTGCCGTCGGCACTTCGGCTGCTGACCACCGTCGTACCGGAGGGTCCGGCCAGGCGGCGTGCGGTCGCGGGATGGAGCGCCGCCGGAGCCGCCGCAGGAACGGCAGGTTTCGTGGTCGGAGGCGTGCTGACCGAGTTCGCCTCCTGGCGAGTGGTGTTCTGGATGAACATCGCCCTGGCGGTCTTGCTGGCAGCCGCCGTCGTGCGCCTGATCGCTCCGGATCCGCCGGGGCCCATCACCGCGCGCATTGGCTGGCCGTCGGCAACCTTGCTCACGGCCGGGGCGATGGGCATCGTCGCAGGCACCGGCTTGTTCGGCGAACGGGAGAGTGTGTTGCTGGCTGGTGCGTTGACCGCCGTCGGCGTCTTGCTCGTCGGTGGATTCGCGCTGGTCGAGCGCCGCACGAGCGACCCGCTGGTGCCGCCTGCAGGCCGGCGCTCACTGATGCTGCGCTGGGGGGCGATCGGGTCCTTCCTCAACACCGGGACAACGAGCTCCTCGCTCACGCTCGCCGCGCTCTACCTGCAGAACGAGCTGGGGCACACACCGCTGCAGACGGCTGCACTGCTCGTCACGTGCAGCATCATGGCCGTCGTCGGCTCCGTCGCGGCGCCAAGGCTCATCACCGCGCTCGGCTGGGGGCCAGCCCTCGGCTTCGGCCTCGGCGTCATCGCGGCAGGCAACGCGCTGTTCGTGGTGTGGCCGGAGGCGCTCGGAGTGGGTGTGGCGTCCGGGCTCTGCGGCTTCGGGATCGGCATCGGCTCCGTCGCCGCGACCGACATGGGGACCTCGGTGAGCGAGGAGCTCAAAGGTACCGCCGCAGGAGTGCTCAACACCTCAGCCCAGCTCGGCACAGCGATCGGCACGGCCCTGGTCCTCCTCGTCGCGACCTCGATGCAACCCCGAGTCTCCTGGATGGCTGTGGCTCTGCTCGGCGGTGTCGCGGCCGTCGCCGCCTCTTCGACCGCCCCCCGCCGCGTCGCGGAGCGGCACCCGGCCTGACGGTCGGAAGAGCAAGCCGGCTGGCCACTTCGGGCTGCCAGCGGCATCCCGGGTACTCGGGTCGACCCCAGTTGGGCTTGACGCGGCCGGTGCGGCACCCATACCGTGGTGCATATCAGAATACCGTTTTGCAATGCAGAATCATGAGGAACGATGACCGACGCTCCCCGCAACAACTCCTCGTCGCTGAGGCGAGCGCTGTCGATCCTGGACGTGTTGGCACACCGGGACGGCGGGCCAGGGCTCACGCTGACCGAGCTAGCAACGGGCGTGGGCGCTTCGAAGAGCACGATTCTTCGGCTGCTGGCGCCGCTGCTCGAGGCCAGCCTGGTTCAGCAGCGAAGCGACGGCGGCTACGCGATCGGGGTGGGCGCGGTGACCCTCGGCAGTGCCTACCTGAACAACCTCGACCTGCGGTCGGTCGCACAGCCGGTGCTCGCCCGGTTGGCCGCGGAATCCAGGGAGACGGTCCACCTCATGGTCTACAACGACGGTCAGGTGGTGTACGTCGACAAGATCACGGGCTCGTCGACCATCCAGATGGCCTCCCGGGTGGGCGACCGGGCCGACGTCCACTCGACGGCGTCTGGAAAGGCGATTCTGGCGCACCTCTCGAGCGCGGAGTTCCACCGTGTGGTCGCGGCGGGGCTGCCGGCACACACGGCACGCACGTTGGCCACGGCCCGGCAGCTTGCTGATGACCTTCGCCGGGTCCGGGAGCGGGGCTACAGCATCGACGACATCGAGAACGAGGAAGGCATCCGGTGCGTCGCCGCCCCGGTGTTCGACCACAACGGCGACGTCGTAGCGGCGATCAGTATCTCCGGTCCGGCGGAGCGCGTCGGAGCGAACCTGGGTGCGCTCACCGCACTGATCGTCTCGGGGGCCACGCACGTCTCGGAGAACCTCGGGGCTCGCGCTGCAACCAAACCCCAATCGGAATCCAATTCCGGTCTAGCAAAGGATCGATCATCATGACAGTGCGCATTACCCGCATCGCTGCAGCAGTCGCCGGTCTGATGGCCAGCGCTGCCCTGGTTGGTTGCACCCCCGACGGCGAAAGCAGCTCGGACGAGGGTTCGTTCGAAGGAGCGGCAAGCTCCTCGACCCTGAAGCACGTCCTGGAAGAGGGCAAGGTTCGGGTCGGCGACTGCCTGTCCTTCGCGCCGTTCGGCTTCAAGGACGACGCCGGCGAACCGGATGGCTACGACGTGGCCATCGCCAAGCTGCTGGCCGAGGACCTCGGCGTGGACCTGGAGGTGATCGACACGACGTCGGCGAACCGGATCCCCAACCTCCAGACAGACAAGGTCGATGTGGTCTTCTGCAACTTCACCCGCAACGGTGAGCGTGGCCGGGAGATCGACTTCACTGATCCGTACGTCGTGGCCAGCCAGGCTCTGCTCGTCCAGAAGGGCAGCGGCATCACCAACGTTGAGGACCTGCCCGGCAAGACTGTCGCCACCGTGAAGGGATCGACCAACGCGGACGTCCTGAAGGACCTCGGGATCGACGTGCAGACCGACGAGTACGACACCTCCCAGGCCGCGATCCTGGCAGTGAAGCAGGGTCAGGCCGACACCATGATCGAGGACTCCAACTTCCTCGCCTACCAGGCCAAGCTGAACCCCAATCTCGAGGTCACCAGTGACGCACTGGTGCCGCTCGAGTACAACGCGTTCGGCGTCAAGCAGGGCGACCAGGTGTGGATCAACTACCTCGAACCAGTTCCTCTTCCGGCTCAACGCCTCGGGGGAGAACAAGCGGCTCTACAACGAGTGGTTCGGAGTCGACCCCACCTACCCGCTGAACCCCCAGTACTGAAAGGCATCAGGCGGCCGCGCGCCAGCCACCGGAGAGGAGACGCGAGTGAGCTACCAGTGGCGCACGGTTCTCGAATACCTGCCGGACTTCCTGGGAGCGATGTGGTTGACGCTGTGGATCACGCTTGCGCGCTTTCGCCCTGGCTCTCGGGTGCGGCCTGGTGGCCGCACTGGCCAGGAACTCGAGGTTCCTGGTCGTGCGGCTGGTCGCGGGAGCGTACGTCGAGCTCATCCGCAACACGCCGGTGCTGCTCCAGATCTTCGTCGTCTTCTTCGCGCTTCCGTCCATCGGGCTCAGGCTGGACGCCGTGACCGCAGGTGTCGTGGCGATCGGGGTGAATGTCGGTGCGTACCTGTGCGAGGTGTTCCGTGCGGGGATCTCGTCGGTGGTCCGGGCCCAGAGTGAGGCCGCCCAGGTGCTCGGCCTGTCCGCTCGCCAGACGTTCGTCTCGGTGGTCGCTCCGCAGGCGCTCCGCAACGTCTATCCGGCGACCGTCAACTACCTGATCCAGGTGCTGCTCGGGACGTCACTGCTCACCGCCATCGCCGTACCGGAGCTCACAGGGGTGGCCACCGTCATCAATGCGCGAACCTTGCTGTTCGTGCAGGTGTTCTCCATCGCGATCGTGCTCTACCTCGTGCTCAGCAACGCGTTGTCCCTCGCGGCCGGGCTGCTGGGTCGGGTTCTGTTCAAGCCGCCGCTGCACCAGGCCCGGCCCGGTCTGCGCAACCGGCTCCGGCCGGTCGCGGTCGCCGTGGGGGAGGAGCAGGCATGAACATGGAGCTCATCTGGAACAACCTGCCGCAGCTGCTCCGGGCCTTCCTGGTGACGCTGGAGCTCTCCGCCGCCTCCATGATCGGGAGTACGGCGATCGGGCTGCTGGTGGGCGGGATCCGGACATCCCGGTTCCGGGTGGTCTCGTGGATCGGCCGGGCGTACGTCGAGATCTTCCGCGGCTCTCCGCTGCCGATCACCTTGATGTTCGTCTACTTCGGCGCCGCCCTCTACCTCGGATACAGCTCCAGCCTGTTCATGGCGGCGGCGATCGGCCTGAGCATCTATCACGGCGCCTACGTCGCCGAGATCTTCCGCTCGGGGATCGAGGCGGTCCCGGCCAGTCAACGGGAGGCCGCCCAGACGCTGGGCCTGTCGCCGATGCAGACCTTCTGGTACGTCGTCCTGCCACAGACGCGCCGGATCGTGCTCCCGCCGCTGGTCGGGCAGTACATCTCCCTGATCAAGGACACCTCGATCGCGTTCGTGATCGGCCTGGTGGAGGTGGTGAAGGCGGGTCAGGCCATCGTCGACCGGACCGCGGAGCCCATCTCGATCTACCGCGACCATCGCCCTGCTGTACTTCATCACCTGCTACCCGTTGTCCCTGTGGGTGCGCAGAAGCGAGAGAAAGCTCGTGCCCGCGTGAACACCGAACCCGTCAACGACCGGCCCATCGGCAGCAGCCTGCACCTTCGCGCCGTCACCAAGGCGTTCGGCGCACGTCCCGGTCCTCAAGAACGTCGACCTCGACGTCGAGAGCGGGGAAGTCGTCGTCCTGATCGGCGCATCCGGGTCGGGCAAGAGCACGCTGCTGAGAATCATGAGCGGACTGGAGACCGCGGACGCCGGCGAGGTCGTGCGTCGGCGACGTTCCGATGCACGACCCGAAGCGGGCCCCGGAGATCCGCGGACACGTGGGGATGGTCTTCCAGCAGTTCAACCTGTTCCCGCACCTCACCGCACTCGGCAACGTGACCCTCGCGCTGCGCAAGGCGCTGAAGATGAGCAAGGAGCGAGGCGCACAAGGTCGCGATGCGGTGCCTCGACCGGGTGGACATGGGGGATCGGCTGCGAGAACTACCCGTCCCAGCTCTCCGGCGGTCAGCAGCAGCGGGTCGCCATTGCGCGGGCGCTGGCGGTCAACCCCCGCATCATGTTCTTCGACGAGGCGACCTCGGCGCTGGACCCCGAGCTGGTCGGCGAGGTCACCTCGGTCATGCGCAGCCTCGCGGCCGACGGGATGACCATGGTCGTGGTCACCCACGAGATGGGGTTCGCCCAACGCACCGCGGACCGGGTGGTCTTCATGGACGACGGTGTCATCGCCGAGCAGGGGCCGCCGGAACAGGTCCTGAAGAATCCCCGGCACCCGCGAACCCAACAGTTCTTGTCTCGGGTGCAAGAAATATGAGAGGCCCGGAGCGGGTCCTTGAGAGAGGTGACTGAGATGTCCACTGCCGACAACCTGGCCGCGCTCGGGATACAGCTCCCACCGGTCCCGGTCCCGGTGGCGAGCTATGTCCCGGCGCGGCGGGTGGGGAACCTGGTGTTCTCCTCCGGGCAGACCCCGACCCGCGACGGCGAGCTGTTGCTGAAGGGCAAGCTGGGCCGCGAGCTCAGTGTGGAGCAGGGCATGGAGGCCGCCCGCCTCTCCATCCTGAACTGCCTGGCGGCCCTGGAGCAGGAGCTCGGCACGCTCGACGCGATCGAGAGCGTCGTGAAGCTGACCGGCTTCGTCGCCTCGGCGGAAGGGTTCGGAGACCAACCCTCGGTGATCAATGGCGCCTCGGTCCTGCTGGAACAGGTGTTCGGCGAACGAGGCAAGCACGCTCGATCGGCGCTGGGACTGGCGGAGCTTCCGTACGGCGCGCCGGTCGAGGTCGAGCTTGTCGTCAGCGTGAAGCCGGACCACTGATGAGCCTCCTGGCCGGACACGACCCGTTCTTCAAGTCCGCACCGGCCGATGGTCACGAACCCATCCCACTGGGGACCGAGGTGCTGACCGGGGGGACCGTGTTCTCCCCTGTCATGGTGCTGAAGCACGCGGCGGTCGCCCACAACATCGCGGCGTTGCGTGCGTACTGCGACACCGAGGAGGTGCTCGTGGCCCCGCACGGCAAGACGACGATGTCGCCGGAGCTCATCAGCGCCCAGCTCGCCGCCGGAGCGTGGGCGATCAGCGCGGCGAACCCCGCTCAGGTCAGGGCGTTCTGGGAGTTCGGCGTGCCGAGAGTCGTGCTCGCCAACGAGCTGGTCGACCCCGCCGGCATCGCGTGGATCGCCGAGCAGCTGGCCGCGCACCCGGAACGCGAGTTCCTGTGTTACGTCGACTCGGTCCGGGGGGTGGCCATCATGGAAGACGTCCTCGGTGGTTTGGGGGCCGACCTGATGTTGGACGTCCTGGTGGAGGTCTCGACATCGCGAGGACGCACCGGCGTACGAACCCTTGGCGAAGCACTGCGGGTTGCGCGGGCGGCATCCGAGTCGCCGTACCTGAGTGTCCGGGGCGTTGCCGGCTACGAGGGCGCCCTGGCCTCGGACCGGCGGGACGACTCCGTACAGGCGATCGCGTCCTACTGCCGCCACGTGGCCGACGTCGCCGCGGCTCTCGACGAGGAGCAGCTGTTCGGTCGTCCGGAGGTGATCCTCAGCGTCGGAGGTGGGGCGTATTTCGACATCGTCGTGGACGTGCTGAAGACCGCCAAGCTGCCGCGTTCGCGACCCGTCATCCTGATCCGCTCCGGCAGCTACATCTCCCACGACGAGGGTCTCTACGAGCGCATCGCCGCCTTCGCCCAGCCGGGCTCGGTCCACACCCTCGAACCCGCGCTCGAGATCTGGGGCCGCATCCTCTCCCGGCCGGAGGCCGAGCTCGCCTTCGCGGACTTCGGTCGCCGCGACGTGCCGTTCGACCAAGGCCTTCCCGGTGGTGCACGAGGTCCGCAGCCACGACGGGCGCGACCAGCGGCCGGCCGACGGCATCACGATCACCTCGCTCAACGACCAGCATGCCTACCTGTCGCTCCGCGCCGACGACCCGCTGGAGCCGGGTGACTGGATCGGATGCGGCATCTCGCATCCATGCACGGCCTTCGACAAATGGCGACACATCCCGCTGGTCGACGACAGGTACGTCGTCACCGGCTCCGTCACGACCTACTTCTGACCCCTGCTGACCACTCGCCGACAACTCGCAGACAAGGAGAACCGCCCGGCTCATGCTCATCCCCCACTGGCCCTCGGCAAGCGCTGCCGGCTGCGATCGCCGCAACCCGCATCGTGGGAGTGCTGCGGGCCAGAGCGAGCACCCATGTCGAGGCGGTTGCCGTGGCGCTGCACGAGGCTGGCGTCACCTGCATCGAGGTGACCCTGACCACCCCCGGCGCGCTGGCGCTCATCCCCAGGCTGCGCGAGGTCCTCGGTGACTCCGCGGAGATCGGGGCCGGCAGCGTGCTGACGGTCGCGGATCTGGAGGCGGCAACCGACCGCGGCGCCACCTACACCGTCGCGCCGTGCCTCGACCTCGGGGTGCTCGCCCGGGCGCAGGAGCTAGGTACGCCGCACATTCCCGGCGCGGCCACGCCGACCGAGGTCGTGACTGCCTGGGCGGCGGGTGCCCCTGCGGTCAAGGTCTTCCCCGCGGCCCAGTTGGGCGGGCCGGCGTACGTCCGCGCGCTGCGCGACCCACTCCCGGACGTGCTGCTGCTTCCGACGGGCGGCGTGACGGATTCTGAGCTCGTCGACTACCTGGCGGCCGGCGCGGTGGCGGTCGGCGTCGGCTCACCCCTGACCGGGGACGCGCTGACAAACGGGCCGGACGAAGCGTTCCGCGCACGCGTGACAGGGTTTCTCAGCAGACTCCAGGACTGGAAGCAGACATCGGATGAGTGAGCAGAGGGCGGACCACGACCGGGAGCATCCAGAGCTGGTCACGATGGGTGAGACGATGGCGCTGCTCACCCACGAGGACTCCACCCCGCTACGCCATGCCCGGTCGTTGGACCTGGGTGTGGGCGGGTCGGAGTCGAACGTCGCGATCGCGGCCGCGCGACTGGGGATCTCGACCGCCTGGATCGGTCGGGTCGGTGATGACGAGTTCGCCCGGATGGTGGTGCGCGAGCTCCGGGCGGAGGGCGTGCGCACCTGCGCATCCGTGGATCAGTCCAGACCGACCGCCATCATGATCAAGGGCGCCCGGACCAGCCTGTCGACCCACGTGATCTATTACCGGCAGGACAGCGCCGGCTCTGCGCTCGGACCGGACGACGTGGATGCCGCCGTGCTGAGGAATGCCAAGGTCTTCCACACCAGTGCGATCACGTCCGCACTGAGCTCGACCGCGATGGACGCCGTACACAAGGCCATCGAGATCTGCCGCGCCTCGGACACCCTGGTGTCGGTCGACCTCAACTTCCGCAAGGCCCTGTGGAGCGAGGCCGAGGCGCGTGGGGAGTTTCGCCTGCTGGCATCGAAGGCCGACATCGTCTTCGCCACCGAGAGCGAGGCGCGGATCGCCTGCGACGCCTCCGATCCGACCGCACTGGCCCACGAGCTGGCCTCGCTCGGCGGCGGCAATGCCGTGGTGAAGAGGGGCGAGCTCGGGGCTGTGGCCTCCATCGGGGGTCGAGAACACATCGTCGAAGCGGTGCCCGTTGTGGCGGTGGACCCCGTCGGTGCCGGCGATGCCTTCGCTGCCGGCTACCTCGCGGCGTCGATCCGCGGGCACGACGCCACCGAGGCGCTTCGATGGGCTGCCCTCATGGGCGCCTGGTCGGTCTCGACGCACGGAGACTGGCAGGGCCTCCCCAGGCTGGAGGAGCTCGAGACCCTGCTGGACTCGTCAAGAGACGACGTCAACCGTTAGGTGCTCAGACCCCGCCGAGTCGTCGCATCTTCCGCGAGTCGTCGTAACTTACGACGACTCACCACCCCGGCCGGCCTGCCGAGTCGTCGCATCTTCCGCGAGTCGTCGTAAGTTACGACGACTCACCGAGGTACGCCGCGAGGACCGGACCCGGCCACGCCTCCTCGAGCTCGCTGACGACGCGTTCGACGACGTCGTTCGGCTCACCCTCCGCAGGCGTCCAGTCCCCGCGGCGCCAGCCCGCGAGATAGTCGTCGCTCCCGACCTCGCCCAACCGCATCGCGGCCTCGTCGATCGCCTCCTGGAAACGGGGAGACAACTGCGACTTGACCACCTGTTCGCCCTGCCTGGCGACGACGAGGGATGGGAGATCACGCCAAAAGGTCACCTGGTACTCGGTCACGGGTCGAGCCTAGAGGCCGTGGCGCCCACGGTCTGGCCCGTCTCGCGGAAGGCCGGCCCGAGGCCAGGTGTAGGAATGAGCCCATGACCGATGTCGTACTCCCGGATGGCCGCAGCTTGGAGGTCATCGTCAGTGGCCCAGCCGAAGGCGTGCCGCTCGTCTTCCACCTCGGCACACCGGCAAGTGCCGCGCAGTTCGGCACGATCCGGCGAGCTGCGACCGAGAGGGGGCTGCGGCTCGTCACCTGGTCCCGTCCCGGGTACGGCGGATCGACTCGACTGCCCGGCCGCAGCGTCGCGGACGTCGCCGCGGACACCGTGGCGGTGCTCGACCATCTCGAGGCCGATCGTTGCCTCGTGGCCGGCTGGTCCGGTGGCGGGCCGCACGCCCTTGCGTGTGGTGCCCTGCTCCAGGACCGGGTCATCGGGGTGCTGGCGATCGGGGGCGTCGCGCCGTACGACGCGGAGGGCCTGGACTGGTTGGCCGGGATGGGGGCCGGCAACGTCGACGAGTTCACAGCTGCGGCTCGCGGTGAGGCTGCCTTGCGGCCCTATCTGGACGACGTTGGTGGCGTGAAACCCGAGATCACCGGCGCGGACCTCAGTCGGTCAATGGCGACGCTGCTGCCTCCGGTTGACATCGCAGCCCTCACCGGTGAGTTCGCCGACGACCTCGCGGCCAGCTTCCGCGGCGCCGTCGTGAACGGTTTCGAGGGCTGGCTCGACGACGACCTGGCGTTCGTCCGGCCCTGGGGCTTCGAGCCCGCCGATGTGACTGTCCCGACCTTCCTGTGGCATGGGCTCGAGGACCTGGCGGTGCCCGTCGCTCACGGCCGTTGGCTTGCGGCCCACCTGCCGAACGTCACGGCTCACCTCGAGCCCGGCGAGGGCCACATGTCGGTCGTGGTCGGGGCGACCGGCCGGATGCTCGACGAGCTCGTGGCGCTCCTGCCCGACTGACGAGCCGGACTGCCGGCAGATCTAGCGCGAGTTGATGAACGACAAGGCGTCCAGGTAGTCCAGCCGCCATTCGCTCAGGCGGAGGTGAATGTCGAGCGACCCCGATCCCGCCTCGAGCCGGGTGACATGGAGGCCATCGGCAAGTGGCAGGGCGAAATGCACCTGCGGGAGGGCCGGCAGGATCCGC
Organism: uncultured Actinomycetota bacterium; assembly: GCA_963844385.1. Taxonomy (GTDB): domain Bacteria; phylum Actinomycetota; class Actinomycetes; order Propionibacteriales; family Nocardioidaceae; genus Nocardioides. Next base: position 80,912 of record CAWJOJ010000001.1, read on the forward strand.
GAGGACTTCCGTGACGTGCCGACCCGGAGGGGTCGGAACATGACGCGGCGGCCATCGACCGAGGGTTCGACCTCCAGCCAGCCCCAGGTTGGATGTCGCCGGAGGCGGGCCATGACCCGCGCGTCCTCGGTGATCTGCAGTTCGATGCGTGGCGGATCGTTGCGCGACCAGCCGGCTGAGCTGAGCGTCGGAGACGGTCGCCACGAGGTCGACCGGCGCCGCGATCAGGAGTGGGCGGGCGCCCGGTCTGGTGTGGGTGTTGTGCGCCGTTGCGCTTGCGGAGGCGAACTCGAAGTCACGCCACTGGACCTGCGTGGCGGTCAGGGTGACTTCGCCGAATTGGCCGACGGCCACGAGAAGCGGGTCCGCGCTGGCGGCCACGTCCTCGAGGGTGAGAGTCAGGGCGTCTGCATCGGAGCCGAAGGCTAATCGGCGCCCCACGAGCCGGGCGCGCACGACGCCCAGCAGTCCCTGGAGGGCTGTCCGGCCACCCAGCATCGACAGGTTTCCGGCGTGCATCGCAAGCGGACCTGCCACCTGCGCGACTTGCGCCACCTGCGCCGCCGAAGGCAACAGGAGGTGCCGCAGGCCGAACGGGTCCCAACGAGGCGTCCCGCCACCATCCTGCTCCTCGGGCATGTCTGCCACCTCCTCACCGCGACCATCGTGCCATCCAGTGCACCGCGAACCCTGCAGGCGTCCGTACGGCGGGGACCGCTCACAGCCGGCGACTCCACTGCTGGCCCACCAGATCATGCCCGAAGCTGTGATGCGGCTCCTCGCTGACCAGCTCGAAGCCGGCGGCTTGGTAGATGCGTCTGGCGGAGGTAAGGACGTCGTTGGTCCACAGGGTGATCCGGTGGTATCCGGCCCGCGCGGCGAAGTCCAGGCAGGTCTCGACAAGACGGGTCCCCAAGCGCAGACCGCGGGCAACGGGGTCGACGAGCAGGATCCGGAGCTTCGCCGTACCCGGTTCGTCCCCGGCGACGCAGAGGACACACCCCGCTCGGTGCCCGTCGACCTCAGCGATCCAGGCCGCTTCGGTAGCCGGGTCGTGGGAGGCCGCGTAGTCGGCCACGATCCCGGCGACCAGCGCCTCGAAGTCGGTGTCCCAGCCGAACTCGTCGGCGTAGATCGTGCCGTGCGCCATCACCACCCAGCCGAGGTCACCGGGCTTCCCCATCGGCCGGATCACCGTACGTCGGGCATCCGTCACCGACTGCCTCCTTCTGCTACTGACACGACTGTTTCAGTAGGACTACGATAGCGCCATGACCGGTGCTCAGCCACCCCCCTCGGCACGCCAGGCCGAGCTCCTCGAAGCCGGCTACGCCTACGCCCTGACGCATGGGTTGGCCGACCTCTCGCTACGACCGCTGGCCGCCGCGATCGGCACCAGTCCTCGCGTCCTGATGTTCCTGTTCGGCAACAAGGACGGTCTGGTCCGGGCTTTGCTCGCCCGCGCCCGCGCCGACGAGCTCGCCGCACTGGAGCAACTGCGCGCGCCCGACGACGGTGCCCCGCCCGGCCTGCGCGCGGCGTGCGCCGAGATCTGGTCCTGGCTCTCGAGTCCTGCGCACCGGCCGCTCCTGACCTTGTGGCTCGAGGGCTATGCGCGCTCCCTCGTCGACCCGGACGGCGCCTGGACCGACTTCGCGCGCGCCACGGTCAGCGACTGGCTCGAGGTTCTCGCCCTGGCCCAGTCCACCGACGAACGCGACACTCCAGCTGGAGCCGAGCGACGTACGCTCGCGCTGGCCGTCCTGCGCGGAGCCCTGCTCGACCTCCTCGCGACCGGCGACACCGAACGCACCACCGCAGCCGTGAATCGTGCCCTGGCTACGCTCTGACGCGAACTTCGGAGACGAGCTGATTCTCTGCAAGTTGGTTGTCCCGCTTGAAGCCGCAGACGTCCCGGCAGCAGACTCGCAGAGACTCAGCGCATTCCGTGATGAAACTTCACTCGGCGAGGAAGGACTTCACCAATGAAGTTCGAGGCACTGCTCGAGAGCAACGGCAAGACAGCAACGGGTTTCGAGGTCCCAGAGGAGATCGTGACCGCGCTCGGCGGGGGCAAGCGCGCCAAGGTGACGGTCACCATCAACGGCCACACGTACCGCAACTCGGTCGCGCCGATGGGGGGTCGCTATCTCGTCGGTGTGAGTGCGGAGAACCGCGAGAACGCAGGCGTGAGTGCCGGCGACCGGCTCGACGTCGAGCTCGAGCTGGACACCGCGCCCCGCGTGGTCGAGGTCCCCGACGACCTCGCCGCGGCTCTCGCCGCCACCCCCGAAGCGCGGCGCTTCTACGACACGCTCTCCTTCAGTCAGCAGCAGTTCTACGTCCAGCCCGTCACGCAGGCGAAGCAGCCGGAGACCCGGCAGCGTCGGATCGAGCGTGCCGTCGAGCGGCTGGCGGAGGGCAGGAAGCCGTGATCCAGCCGGCTTGAACCTCACCAGGGGCTGGGCTCGTAGTCCTTCACGAAGCAGCCGTACAGGTCCTCGCCGGCTTCGCCACGCACGATCGGGTCGTACACCCGCGCCGCGCCGTCGACCAGGTCGAGCGGAGCGTGCCAGCCCTCGGCTGCGATCCGGAGCTTCTCCTGGTGCGGCCGCTCGTCGGTGATCCAGCCGGTATCGACGGCGGTCATCAGGATGCCGTCGGTCTCGAACATCTCGGCGGCGCTGGTCCGGGTCAGCATGTTGAGGGCGGCCTTCGCCATGTTGGTGTGCGGATGGCCGGGTCCCTTGTAGGTGCGGGAGAACTGCCCCTCCATCGCGGACACGTTCACGACATAGCTGCGACGGGCAGCCGCGGCCCGCGCCGCCTCTCGCATCGCCGGCCGAAGTCGCGAGATCAGGATGAACGGCGCGGTCGCGTTGCACAGTTGTACCTCGAGCAGCTCCAGCGGGTTGACGTCCTCGACCTTCTGGGTCCAGGAGTTCTCGGTCTGGAGATCCGGCAGCAGTCCGCCGGCGTCCACCGCCGTACCTGCCAGGTGCGCATCCAGCGACGCGTTGCCGGCGGTCAGGGACAGCGCGGTCATCGAGGCCGCGGTCTGGTGGTTTCGAGACGGTCGCAGAGCGACCTCCTCAACCGCCGGGGCGCGCTGCGCGCCTTCCTCAACCACCGACTCACCCTCGTGGTGGGCCACCGCATGGTGCTGCAGGGTGCCGGCGATGGCAGCCGGGTGCGCGTCGCTGATCCGGTCGAAGGTGAGCAGTTCGGGCAGTGGCACGTCGTCGGGCAGTGGCGTCGACTCGAGCTCGACGAGCCGGCTGTACGCGCCCGGCGAGCGCCGTACTGTCTGGGCGGCGTTGTTGATCAGGATGTCGAGCGGGCCGGCGGCTGCGACCTCGTCGGCCAGCGCGACGACCTGGGTCGGGTCCCGAAGGTCGATACCCACGATCTTGAGCCGCTCGATCCACTCGGGGCTGTCCTCGAGGGCGGTGAACCGGCGTACGGCGTCCTTCGGGAACCGGGTCGTGATCGTCGTGTGGGCGCCGTCGCGCAACAGGCGCAGGGCGATGTACATGCCGATCTTGGCGCGACCGCCGGTGAGCAGCGCCCGGCGACCGGCAAGGTCGGTGCGCTGGACGCGCTTGGCGTGGGAGAAGGCGGCGCAGCGCGGGCACAGCCAGTGGTAGAACGCGTCGACCAGCGTGTAGTCGTTCTTGCAGATGTAGCAGCCGCGCGGGTTGATCAGCTCACCCGCGAAGGCACCGCGTGCTGAGGACACCAGTGCGATGCCTCTGGTCTCGTCGTCGATCCGCAACGGCGAACCCGTGGCGGTTGCCTCAGTGACCGCGCGATCGGCGGCAAGCTCGGCCTCGCGCTTTCTGGTACGACGCTCCCGTTTGAGCGCCTTGTACATGTGGGAGGCGGCGTGCTTGACCGTCCGAATGTCGGCGTGGTCGTCGGGCAGGTGGTGCAGCCGCTTCAGGACCCGCAGGGTGACGGCCATGTCGGCGGGGTCGATGCCGAGCAGGTCGTTTTCGGTCGAGGTCACCGGACGATCGTAAGTTGCCTCGCACCCGGCTTCCCGGCGCTCAGTCAGGTTCAGCTTCCTCAGATTGTGCCGAGCGTTGCTGGATCAGCATCTCGACCGTGCGTTCGATGAGGTCGTAGGGCATCGGGTCGACGTAGGGGAACTTCGCCGTGCCCTTCTCGCCGCGATGGGGAGCGAAGGCCCGCTCGAAGTCCGCGTCGTCGCTGGCTGCCGGTGCCGGATAGAGGCTGAGGTGATGCTTCCACGCTGCGAGATGCACCAGAGGACTGCCGTCGAGGACGAAGGTGGGCATTGAGTAGCTGATCGTCTCGGTGGCGGTCGGGGCGACCTGGTGGATCCGCCGCCGTACCTCCTCGAGGACGACGCGAGCGGGTTCGGGCAACGATGCGACGTAGTCGTCGATGTTCTCGAACTTGGCTGCCATGAGATCGCCTTTCGGTCCGAAGGGTCTAGTGTGCGTGAGCATGGCAGGCATTGTGCTGCGCGTCCGACTCATGACCGGTGACCACATCGACGTCAGGTACGAGGAGCCGGACACCGACGATGACGACGCCCTCATCGACCATGTCGTCTCGGTGCTCTCGCAGGACACCGGCGTACTTCAGTGCCGGCACGGCGATCGGCTCATGGTGCTGTACGCGCGGGGTGTCGCCGCCGTGGAGGTGGCACCCCGAGGGGCGGTTCTCTGACCGGAGCGTGCCCGCCCCCGCGTGGCTGAACCGGAAGCGTGGGGCAGGATCGAGGGCATGCGCTTCGGGACTCTCGGAATCTGCTGCCTGCTCCTGCTGACGTCGTGCACGTCCGGCGACGAGGATGCCGGTCCGGGCCCGGTCGCCGACCAGCTCGCGGAAGCACTGGCGGGCAAGGACCTGACCGGCGTCCCCTGGCGGTCCGCCACCCCGGTCGACCTCGACGGCTTGCTCGGCCCGATGACCGACGTACCGGCCGCGGTCGACGTGACGAAGGTGGACGAGCAGGACGGCGAGGCGACCGCAACTCTGGCTTGGACCTGGGACTTCTCCGGAAACGAATGGAGCTACGAGGCCCCGGTTGCCTTGGCGAAGACGGGCGACGACTGGAAGGTGTCCTGGGAGCCGACGATCGTCGAGCCTTCCCTGAAGGAGGGCGAGACCCTCGACGTGGACACCCTGCTCCCGGAACGCGGAGACATCCTCGGTGCCGGTGGCCGACGGCTGGTCAAGGCGCGCGACGTGGTCCACTACGGCCTCGACAAGACCATGGTCAAGGCGGCCGGGGTCGCCTCGAGTGCGCGCCGGATCGCGCAGGTGCTCGACATCGACCCGGCGCCGTACGTGAAACAGGCCGGTGCCGCGGGACCCAAGGCGTTCGTGGAGGCGATCGTGCTCCGGGACGCAGACGCCCGGAAGGTCGACCCGTCCTACAGCGACATCCCCGGTGCCGCGGCCGTCACCGGAACGCTTCCGCTCGCCCCGACCGCTGACTTCGCGGCGCCGATCCTCGGGCGTGTCGGCCCGGCCACGGCCGAGCTGATCGAGGACTCCAACGGCGCCCTTCAGGAAGGCGACGTCGTCGGGCTTTCCGGCCTTCAGGCACGGTACGACGAGCAGCTCCGAGGCATTCCGGGAGTGAGTGTGCAGGCCGTCGGTGCGGAGGGTGCCGAGCGCCCGCTGTACTCGGTCGAGCCCGAGGCGGGCAAACCGTTGGAGATCACGCTCGACGAACGACTCCAGCTCAAGGCGGAACGGATCCTCGAAGGGATCGGCGAAGGCAACCCGCCCAACGCCTCAGCAATCGTCGCTCTCCGCCCGTCAACTGGTGACGTCCTGGTCGCCGCGAACGGCCCGGGTACCGAAGGGCTGAACATCGCCACGTTCGGACAGTACGCACCGGGCTCGACCTTCAAGATCGTCTCGGCGCTGGCGCTGCTGCGCGCCGGCGTCACCGAGAGCAGCGCGGTGTCGTGCCCGTCGACCATCGTGGTGGACGGCAAGTCGTTCAAGAACTACGACGACTACCCGCAGTCCGCTCTCGGCGGGATCACTCTGCGCCAGGCCGTCGCCAACTCCTGCAACACCGCGATCATCGGCCAGCGCGACAAGATCCGAGGCGACGACCTGGCCGACGCGGCTGCCGCCCTGGGGGTCGGCGTGGACCACGACCTCGGCTTCCCGGCGTACTTCGGCCAGGTCCCGGCGCCCGGCGGTGAGACCGAGGCAGCCGCGGACCTGATCGGCCAGGGGAAGGTGCTCGCCTCGCCGATGTCGATGGCGGCGGTGGCGGCGTCGGTGGCCGCGGGCACGACCGTCCTGCCCCAGCTGATCCCCGCGGTCGACGCCCAGCAGACCCAGCCGAAGGTGCCGCTCACGCCCGAAGAGGCCCGCCAGCTCCGCAGCCTGATGCGCGCGGTCGTCACCGAAGGATCCGCAGGCTTCCTCGCGGACCTGCCCGGCGACGTCGGCGCCAAGACCGGCACGGCCGAGTACGGCGCGCCCGCGGACGACGGTTCGCTGCCGACCCACACCTGGATGATCGCCACCCAGGGCGACCTGGCCGTGTCCGTGTTCGTCGAGACCGGCGAGTCGGGATCGACCACCGCGGGCCCGTTGCTGGAGCAGTTCCTGCGCTGATCAGGCCCCGTCCGTCGCAGGTGGCGCGGTGTCAGTCGGCGTTGGACCATTCATGGCCGCAGAACCACGGGGTCACCGACGGCCACCCGTCCGGGGCGGACCGTCGATCCGTACACGCCCAGGCAGGTATCCCGATGGGCGGCGATGGCGCGCAGCACCGTCGGATCGCGGCGTCCCGTGGCCGGGTCGACGTTGACGACCACGCAGCGCTTGTCACGCTTGTCGATCCGCATCCACGTCGTGCCGACGGCCAGGTCCCGTCCGACCCACTCGTCCTCCGGGAACGCATCGGCGCCGATTGCCTCGATCACCAGATTCGGCCGGAAGCGCAGCACGTTCAGATCCGTGCCCTGCAGCGCGGCAAGGCTCTCGACGGTGCGGGTGGTGATCAGCGACAACGGCAGGGTGTCGAACGTTCCCCGATCCAGCTTCATCACCCGCACGCCTGCCCCGAGCTCGGCCGCGAGCGCCGGCGCAGTGACGTCGTACTGGGCACCGGCAGGTGTGCGAACCATGACCGCGGACGCGTCCGGGCGTTCCGGCTCGGTCCAGCAAGCGCTGTAGTCATTGAGGTCGTTGCGCTGCCGCAACGTCAACCACGGGAAGCCGTTGCCCGAGAGGTCCGGCCGAACGAACGCCCACCGCCTGTCTCCGGACAGGCCGTGCCAGGCCACGTCGACGTCCTCGACCGGGTCGGCGGCCATCGACTTGACCGGATAGCGGAACACCGCCGCCACCCGTCCCACCAGAACACCATCGGCCACGAGCTGCCTCCTCTGTGAGAAGGCGCCCTTTCCGCGATCGAGGGCCGGGTGAAGCGTGGCGAACCGTAGCTCGTCGCAGCGCCTCTCCACCCGGGTGACTAACTGCCTGCTCAATCTAGCGCGTGACTAGTGGATCGGTCCAAGTTCAGGGATCGACTCAGGGATCGACCCAGGAAAACCCGGTCGCCCGGGAACCGGTCTTAGGCGAGGGTTTCCTTCATGAGCATCCGTCGTGTCGGCACCTTCCTCGCCGCTCTGGAGCTTCGGTTTCGCGTGTGTCCACGTCGCCTGGGCACTCGGTTGGAGAGCGGGGGTGCCTGAGAGCTCACCGCCGATCTCGGAACGGCCGGTGTTCCTGACCTACGACCTGGTGTCCGGTGGCCTGATGTTCGCCGCCGCCTGGGTCGCCCTCACGCTGATCCGGGGGGACATGTCGCAGCGAGTCAGGGACTTGCTCTTGCGAGCAACGCTGGTCGGCTCGCTGCTGGCATTGCTGCGGGGTGTCCCTGCCCTCGTCTGGGACGTCCTGGCCGGTGCTGAGCCGGGGGTCGGGCTGTTCGCAGACGTCTGGTTCGTGGTTGCCGGCGCTGCGGGCCTGCTGCTGGTGGCACGCCGTCCGCAGGCGCCCTAGCCAGCTGCTTCTGCGCTGACGTCGATCGCTCGCTGGTATCGCTTCGTCAGGTCGCGGAGCGCGTCAACGAGCTCGGGCGAGTCCAGGATGGTGAAGTCCGCGCCCAGCAGGCCCAGATAGAGGGCGAGCATCTCCGGGTGGTCCGAGCCCGGCTCGAACTCGCAGCGGCCGTCGTCCAGGGACCGCACCTCCAGCGGGACTGGCAGTCGTTCCCGCACGTGCTCCGCTGGTGCGTGCACGATCACCCGCGCCCGGTACCGCCAACTAGCCTCGGCGATCCCGCGTGCCACCTGCGCGGCGATGTCTCGGTCTGGTGGAAGCTCCCTGGGCGTGAAGCGAGGCCCGGTCGGCAGCCGCGGCGCGACTCGGTCGACCCGGAAGGTACGCCAGGCATCTCGGTCCATGTCCCAGGCCACCAGGTACCAGCGCCGGTGGTCGTGCACCAGACGGTAGGGCTCCACAGACCGCCGGCCGGCCACGCCAGAATGCGTGAGGTAGTCGAAACGAAGTCGATCATGGTCGCGACTTGCGGCCGCGATCACGGTGAGTACGTCGGGATCGACTTGCGGGTTGTCAGGTCCGACCAACCCGACGCGAAGCCGTTGCTGATCACGCACGGCTTCCCGAGCTCGGTCGCCGAGTTCCTGTACCTGATCGAACCACTGGTGAACCCTGCGAGTGGTCAGGCGTTTCACGTCGTCGCGCCGTCCCTGCCGGGGTACGCCTTCTCGACTCCGCTGCGCGAGACAGGTTGGGCGATGGGTCGCACCGCGCGCGCGTGGGTCGAGCTGATGCGTCGGCTCGGCTACGAGCGGTACGGCGTACACGGCGGCGACATCGGCGCCGGCATTTCGGGTGCGGCGGCCGGCCTCGACGGCGAGCACGTGATCGGCCTACACGTGGTGACCGATCCGTTCACCGCTGCGAACGTCGCTACCTTCATCCCGGGCATGGGCGACCGGCTGGACGCGAACGACCCGGTCGACAAGCTGATCCTGGAGCGGATGGACGCCTTCAGGAATGACGGATCCGGCTACCTGGCGATCCAGAACACCCGGCCGCAAACCATCGGCTACGGCTTGGTCGACTCACCGCTGCTGCAGCTCGCGTGGATCGCCGAGAAGGTGCACGAATGGACCGACCTGCCGGTCGACCGCGATCAGCTGCTGACCACGGTCAGCCTCTACTGGTTCACCCACTCTGGCGCCTCCGCCGCGCACACCCTCTACGAGCAGGCGCACTCGTACGACTGGGGCACGCCCCCGACCGTCCCGCAGGCATTCGCGGTCTTCGGCGCCGACGAGACGGTACGCAAGCTCATGCCGCCACCAGACGACGCGCGTTGGACCGAGTTCGAGCGCGGCCGGCACTTCCCGGCAATGGAGGCACCGGCCGAGCTCGCGGCGGATCTGCAGGCATTCTTCGGGCCGCTGGCGTGACGGGCGGATTCCTCATCCCTGGAGGAACTTGAGCCCCAGCGGCCACCCGGCGGTCGGCGCCGTGCGGTTTGATCCGGGCTTTCGTTCCTGGTTCGGAACAGCAATTGTGGTGGGATGCCGCTGCGGATGCACCACGTCGTCGTCGACACCCACGACCTGCCCGGCCTGGCCCGCTTCTGGGCCGGGGTGCTGCGCTGGGACGTGCTCTCCGAACGGGAGCGAGAGGTCGTCATCGGACCGCACGTCGACGCACCTGTCGGGATGTGCTTCATGCCGGTCGACGACCCGAAGCAGACCAAGAACCGGTTGCACCTCGACCTGACCAGCGAGGCGGCCGACCGGGACGCCGAGATCGAGAGGATCCTCAACCTGGGCGCCACCCGCGTGGACATCGGCCAACGCGGTGACGAGTCCTGGATCGTCCTGGCCGATCCCGAGGGCAACGAGTTCTGCGTGGTCCGCCCGAAGGACTCGCTCATCGGGTGAGGATGCGACGACTCACCAGGGGCTGAGAGGTGCCGAGTCGTCGTAACTTACGACGACTCACGGAAGATGCGACGACTCACCGGGGGCGGGGAGGTGCCGAGTCGTCGTAACTTACGACGACTCGCGGAAGATGCGACGACTCGCGGAAGATGCGACGACTCGCGGAAGATGCGACGACTCGGCATGTGTGTGGGCATGGGGCATGGGGTGGGGTTGGCAGGGGTGGTTTGGGGGCGCGCGGCAAGGTGGGAGCCATGGAATTCACCCACCTCGGCCGTTCCGGCCTGTCCGTCAGTCGGCTGTGCCTCGGCACCATGAACTTCGGCCCGCTCACCTCCGAGGCCGACTCGCACTCGATCATGGACTCCGCCCACGACCAGGGCATCAACTTCTTCGACACCGCCAACGTCTACGGCGCCGAGGCGGGCAAGGGCGTCACCGAGACCATCGTCGGCAGCTGGTTCGCCAAGGGAGGCGGGCGGCGCGAGCGCACGGTGCTCGCGACCAAGCTGTACGGCGACATGGGTGACTGGCCCAACGAGGGCAAGCTGTCGGCGCTCAACATCCGACGGGCTCTCGACGCCAGTCTCAAGCGATTGCAGACCGACCACATCGACCTCTACCAGTTCCACCACGTCGACCGCCGTACGCCGTGGGAGGAGATCTGGCAGGCGATCGAGGTCGCGATCGCCCAGGGCAAGATCCTCTACGTCGGCAGCAGCAACTTCGCGGGCTGGCACATCGCCCAGGCACAGGCCGCCGCCGCCGAGCGGCACTTCACCGGTCTCGTGAGCGAGCAGTCGATCTACAACCTGGCCACCCGCGACATCGAGCTGGAGGTCATCCCCGCAGCCGAGCACTTCGGGCTGGGCATCCTCCCGTGGTCGCCGCTCCAGGGTGGGCTGCTGGGCGGCGTACTCAAGAAGGAACGCGAGGGCAGCCGCCGGCTGAAGGGGCGGGCGGCCACCACGGTTGAGCAGCACCGCGAGCAGGTGCAGGCCTACGAGGACTTCGCCGACGAGCTCGGCCACGAGCCGGGCGACGTCGCCCTGGCCTGGCTGCTGCACCGGCCGGCCGTCACCGCCCCGATCGTCGGCCCGCGCACCCAGGAGCAGCTCGACGCATCCGTCCGCGCCCTCGACGTCGATCTGGACGACAAGGCACTCGCGAGGCTTGACGAGATCTTCCCCGGTTACCGGACCGCCCCCGAGCACTACGCCTGGTGACCTCCGGACGCTGCTGTTGACCGGGCCCGGTCAACAGCAGCGCTGCTGGGGCCGCTGGCTCTCGACGTCCTGTCGGCGCCGCTCGAACGAGCGGCGATCCAGGACGACCTCGCCGGGGTGGTTGCGGCACCGCTCCTCGACGTATCGGTCGTAGGCGGACTCGCCCGTGACCTCGCGCAGGTACCAGCGGACACCGCGGCAGGCGCGCACCACGGCCGACGCGGTCGTCATGGTCTCTCCTCCGGGTCCTGGTGGTCACCTGCCGCGCTCGCGGCCATGGCGTACTTCTCCTCCTTGGTGGCGATGAGCCCAGCCGGCGCGACCAGAGTCGATCGGACGTACGGCGCCTCCGTGGTCGTCACTGTCTCCGGGGACCGCAGGGACCGGATGCACACCCGGGTGGCATCGGCGATCACGATGATCACGAGGATCGCGAAGAACGCGGCGAGGATGCCGTCGATCGTCGTGTTGGTGACGACCTGCTGCATGTCGTCGAGGCTGGTCGCCGGCGGAAGCACCTCGCCGGCGTCGAGGGCGTCGGAGAAGTCCGACCGCTGCTTGAAGAAGCCGATCTTGGGATCGTCCGAGAACACCTTCTGATAGCTCGCCGTCAGCGTGACCGTGGCGTCCCACGCGAGGGGGACGGCGGTCACCCACGCCCACTTCAGCTTGCCGCTCTTGATCAGAAGCGTTGTGGCGACGGTCAGGGCGATCGCGGCGAGTAGCTGGTTGGCGATGCCGAACAGCGGGAACAGCTGGTTGATGCCGCCGAGCGGGTCGGTGACGCCGGCGTAGAGGAAGTAGCCCCAGCCCCCGACCACGACTGCGCTGGCGGCGATGAGGCCCGGCTTCCACGACACGTCACGCATGGGCTTGTAGACGTTGCCCAGGGTGTCCTGCAGCATGAACCGTCCCACCCGCGTGCCGGCGTCGACTGTGGTGAGGATGAACAGCGCCTCGAACATGATCGCGAAGTGGTACCAGAAGGCCTGCAGCCCGCCCCCGAACGCTGAGGAGAAGACCTGCGACATGCCCACCGCGAGCGTTGGTGCCCCGCCGGTGCGCGACACCAGGGTCTGCTCCTCGACAGCAGCGGCAGCGGCAGCGAGCTGGTCGGGTGAGATCGCGAAGCCCAGACCGGTGACTGCGTCTGACGCAGATTGCAGCGAAGTGCCCATCAGCCCAGCAGGCGAGTTCATCGCGTAGTACAGACCGGGGTCGATGATCGACGCGCAGATGATCGCGCTGACCGCGACGAAGCTCTCGGCGAGCATGCCGCCGTACCCGATCATCCGGACCTGCGACTCCTTCTCGATCATCTTCGGTGTGGTGCCGGACGCGACCAGCGCGTGGAACCCTGAAAGCGCCCCGCAGGCGATCGTGATGAAGACGAACGGGAACAGCGAGCCCGCGAAGACCGGGCCGGTGCCGTCGAGGGCGAAGTCGGTGACCGCCTCGTTCTCCAGCATCGGCCGGGCGATCAGGAGCCCGACGGCGAGCAGTGCGATCGTGCCGATCTTCATGAACGTGGACAGGTAGTCACGCGGGGTGAGGAGCATCCACACGGGCAGCACCGAGGCCACGAAGCCATAGATGATCAGGCAGAAGACCAGGGTTTCCTTCGACAGGGTGAACGTGTCGGCGAGGCCCGAGTCCTCGATCCACCCTCCTCCGATCAGCGCAAGCAGGAGCAGGCCGACGCCGATCACCGTGGTCTCCATCACGGCACCGGGACGGATCGTCCGTAGGTAGAAGCCCATGAAGAGGGCGATCGGGATCGTCATCGCGATCGAGAACGTCGCCCACGGCGATACCGCCATCGCGTTGACGACGACCATGGCGAGCACCGCAAGCAGGATGATCATGATCGCGAACACCCCGACCAGCGCGGCAACCCCACCGACCGGGCCGATCTCCTCGCGGGCCATCTGCCCCAGGCTCTTGCCGTCGCGCCGCATCGACAGGAACAAGATGATCATGTCCTGCACGGCACCGGCCAGGATGACGCCGACGATGATCCAGATCGTCCCCGGCAGATACCCCATCTGCGCCGCAAGGACCGGTCCCACGAGCGGTCCGGCGCCGGCGATCGCGGCGAAGTGGTGGCCGAACAGCACCCGTCGGTCGGTCGGCTCGAAGTCGACGCCGTTGTTCTTGCGCTCGGCCGGAGTCGCGCGGGTGTCGTCCACCTCGAGCACGTGCTTCGCGATGAACTTCGAATAGAAGCGGTAGCCGATCGCGTAGGTACCGAGGGCAGCCCCGAGCAGCCAGATTGCCGAGATCTCCTCGTCCCGCGCGAGGGCGATGACGCCCCAGCAGATCGCGCCGGCCACCGACACGGCAGTCCAGATGGCGACCTGTCGCGGATCGCGACTTCGCTGCCCACCGGACTGTGGGGGTTGCTGGTTTGCGGTTGTCGTCACGATGATCCTCCAGGGTCAGGTGATCTGTCGGGTGAAGGGAACAGGAGAGCCGCGCCGGCCATGCAGGCGATGCAGAGGCCGATCCAGGCGAGCTGGTACCAGTAGAAGAACGGGACGTCGAACAGCCGCGGCACCTCGCGGGCGTAGGACGGGACCCAGGCGAGCCCCACCACCGGAAGCAGCAGCAGCGAGACGCCCGACCAGCGCCGGACGCGGGCGACGCTGGTCCCTGTTGTCGGCACGGTGACGGCTCCTGTCCAGTGGGCGGGGTTGTGACCTCCACCCGGTGAGTTGCCCTCAGTTGCCTTCCGGTTGACACCGGAATCCGGATCAGGTTGATCAGGACCCCGGCGTAAACCCTCGGAGCGGTTGGCGCAACTAAGGTGCGAAGAGTGACCTGCGTCTCGTTTCCCGGAGCCGGGTCATCCGAGAACCTTCCGGCGGCGACGATCAGGGTGGTGTGGGTGTGGACGTCACCCTGCTCGGTTTTGTGGCGGTGCTGGGGGGCGCCTCCCTGCTCGCGTTCGCCGCGGGTCGCTCGCGCGGCAACGACGGGGTCCCGACGCTCCAGTCGTGGGCGCTGGCCGACCGGCGGTACGGCGCGGTGGCGGTCTGGCTGCTGCTGGGCGGCACGATCTACACGGCGTACACCTTCGCGGCGGTGCCGGGACTGGTCTACGGTGCCGGGGCGATCGGCTTCTTCGCGCTTCCGTACACCATCGTCGTCTACCCCCTCGCGTTCTGGATGTTGCCCAGGCTGTGGTCCGTCTCGGCCGAACACGGGTTCATCACCGTGGCCGACTACGCACGCGGACGCTGGGGCTCACACCCGCTCGCCCTCGCGATCGCCCTGACCGGGCTGCTGGCGACGATGCCGTACGTCGCGCTGCAGCTGCTCGGGATCCGGGCCGTGCTGGAGGTCGGCGGTATCTATCCGGACGGGGTTGCCGGCGACGGCCTGCTGGCCCTGGTGTTCGGAGTGCTGGCTGTCGCGACGTACCGCAGCGGCCTGCGTGCACCCGCGCTGATCGCGGTGGTCAAGGGCGCGCTCGTGGTCTCGGTCGCCGTCGGTGTGAGCGCTGCCGCGCTGGATCGGCTGGGGGGACCCGGTGGCGTCTTCGAGGTGGGCCGGCTCGACGCCGCGGTGACACCCGTCGCCTTCGCCACGTCCCTGGACCCCTCGCTGCACGTGGCCTACGCGACCCTGGCGCTCGGGTCCGCGATGGCGCTGCTCGTCTACCCGCACGTGCTCACGGCTGCGTTCAGTGCCAGCTCAGCGGGGGCGCTGCGTCGCTGTGTGGTCGCCATGCCGCTGTGGACCGCCGTCCTGGCGGTGTTCGGGCTGCTGGGCTTGGCGGCGCGCAGCGCGGGTGTCGAGGCACCGCTGGGCAATGCCGAGGCGGCGCTGCCGATGTTCGTCGCCGAGCTGCTGCCAGCTTTGCTCACGGGGCTCGTGTTCGGCGCCCTCGCCGTCGGGGCGCTCGTTCCCGCAGCGGTGATGTCGGTCGCCGCGGGCACCCTGTTCACCCGGAACATCTACAGCGAGTACCTCCACCCCGAGGCCACACCGAAGACCCAGACGCGAGTCGCCCGCGTGACGTCGCTGGTGGTGAAGGTGGGAGCGCTGGTCTTCGTGTTCGGGCTGCGCGGGCAGGACGCCATCAACCTGCAGCTTCTGGGCGGGGTCTGGATCCTTCAGACCTTCCCCGCCATCGCGCTGGGCCTGTGCACCCGCTGGCTGCACCGCGGCGGGGTCCTGGCCGGCTGGGCCACCGGGATGGTCGTGGGCACCTACCTGGTCGCCGAGGGTGGGTTCTCCGCAGTGGTGGACATTGGCGTCGGTGGTGTCGAGACTCAGATGTACGCCGCAGTGGTCGCACTGATCGTGAACCTGGCGGTCGCGGTGGGGCTCACCCCCTGCTCGACCGGCTCGGGGTCTCCCGCGGTGTGGATGCGACCGCCTCGCGCAGAACCACCCGTTTCGAGCTGGGCAGGCAAGGGAGAACCGCATGAGCGACACCGGACAGCGGACCGAACGGATCGGTGACCGGTCGATGGCCGCCGCGGCCATGCCCCGGGTCACCACCGAGGCGACAGCCAGCCCGGCGCCCGACCTGGCACCGACCCTCGACCTGCGGGAGGCCGAACGAGAAGCCGCAATCGCCCGCGTCTTCGACCAGTCCCATGCGCAGCTGGTGCGGCTCGCCGTACTGCTCGGGGCCGGGCCGGACGCAGAGGACGTCGTGGCCGAGGCGTTCTGCCAGCTCTACCGGCGCTGGCCCAAGCTGCGCTCGCCCGACGCGGCGCCGGCCTACGTTCGGGGCGCGGTCGTGAACCTGGTCCGGATGCGGTGGCGGCATCTGCAGGTCGTGCGACGGCACCGCGACAACGCTCTGCGGCCGAATGACACCGTGTCGGCGGAGCACGTGGTGCTCGACCGCGAGGACCAGCGAGCCGTGGTCACCGCCTTGGAGGAGCTGGCCCCGCGTCAACGCGAGGCCATCGTGCTGCGCTACTGGATGGACCTCAAGGAGGCTGAGATCGCGGCCGCCATGGGAATCTCGTGCGGGGCCGTGAAGTCGCACACCGCCCGGGCGATGGCCACGCTCACCCGAGCAGTGGGAGAGATCCGATGAACGAGTCCCTGCGCCAGGAGGGTGGTGCCTCCGACGACTTGGTGCGTGACGTCCTGGAGACGCTGGCAGCGCAGGTCTCGGTGTCCCCGGATGCGTACCACGAGGTCCGAGCCGAGTGGGTGCGCCGGCAACGTCGTCGCAAGCGGCTGGGCGTGCTGATCGCCATCGTGGTGGTCGCTCTTGCCGACCTGATCGGGCTGTGGGCGCTCAACCGGGCCGATACCGGGGGCTCGCTGATCTTCGACGACAACGCTCCGGTCCAGCGCCATGACCAGCCGGTGCCGCGGGTGGGTCAGCCCTGACCCGGAGCCGGACATCCAGCCGGCGGGGACCATAGCCTGTTGTGAGCGCCCCGAGGGGGCATAGGTTCGGGACCGACGCGGCTGGCGTGGTCCGCGCGGCGAGGAGGGGCACGGTGCCGGAGAGCTTCGACTACGTGGTCGTGGGAGCCGGCAGTGCCGGCGCCGTCGTGGCCAACCGGCTCAGCGAGGATGCGGGTACGTCGGTGCTGCTGCTCGAGGCCGGTCCGCCGGCGGAGGCCGACGAGATCACGATCCCCGCAGCGTTTGCCAACCTGTTCAAGACCAAGTGGGACTGGAACTACCAGACTGTCGGGCAGAAACAGCTCAACAGCCGGTCCGCCTACTGGCCGCGGATGAAGGCACTCGGCGGCTGCTCGTCGATGAACGCGATGATCTACATCCGCGGGAACCGCCTCGACTACGACACGTGGAGAGATACGTACGGCGCCGCGGGCTGGGGCTACGACGACGTCCTGCCCTACTTCGTCAAGGCAGAGGGCAACACCCGGCTCGGGGCGCCGTACCACGGCCAGGACGGTCCGCTGCACGTCGAGGACCGCCGCTACACCCACCCGTTGACCGAGGCCTGGGTCGAGTCGGCGGTCGCGACCGGCCTCAAGCCGACCGACGACTTCAACGGCGCCGACCAGGAGGGCGCCGGGCTCTACCAGGTGACCTGCAGGAAGGGTCGCCGATGGTCGGTGGCCAAGGCCTACCTCGAGCCAGCCCTGGGTCGGCCGAACCTCACCGTGCGCACCGGGGCCTTCGTCGAGCGCGTGGTGGTCGACGGCGGTCGAGCGGTCGGCGTCGCCTACCGGGCCGGCGACGAGGACACGACGGTCCACGCCGACGCCGAG
Organism: uncultured Actinomycetota bacterium; assembly: GCA_963844385.1. GTDB lineage: Bacteria > Actinomycetota > Actinomycetes > Propionibacteriales > Nocardioidaceae > Nocardioides. The sequence goes on from CAWJOJ010000001.1 coordinate 98,294, forward strand.
GTGATCCTGTCCGGTGGCGCCGTCAACTCACCGCAGCTGCTGATGCTGTCCGGCATCGGCCCCGCGACCCACCTGCGTGAGGTCGGCGTCGAGGTCGTCCACGACCTGGCTGGCGTCGGGCAGAACCTGCACGACCACGTGGCCGCCCCGCTCATCTTCCACACCAGGGACACCAGCGATCTCGCGGAGTTCAACAACCTCGTCAACTTCGCCCGCGCCAAGGCGACCGGCACCGGTCCTCTGGTCTCCAACATCGCCGAGGCCGGCGGGTTCTGGCGCAGCCGCGACGACCTCGCCGCGCCCGACCTGCAGGCACACGTCGCGGCGAGCGGGTTCTGGGACAACGGCCTGCACGAACCGACGACCCGCAAGGTGACTCTCGCGCCGACGCTGGTCAACGTGTCCAGCCGCGGGCAGATCCGGCTCCGGTCCACCAACCCCCGCTGGCATCCCGAGATCGACCCGGCGTACTACGACGACCAGGCCGACCTCGACGCAATGACCGCGGGAGTACGACGGCTGCTCGAGACCGTTCGACAGGGACCGCTCGCCCGCCACATCGACGCGCCCTTCATGCCCACCCAGAAGGACCCGACCGACGCCGAGATCGTCGAGCACCTGCGGACCCACACGCAGACCCTCTACCACCCGGTCGGCACCTGCGCGATGGGCGTCGACGAGCAGGCCGTCGTCGACCCCGAGCTGCGGGTCCGCGGCGTGGACGGGCTCCGCGTCGTCGACGCCAGCGTGATGCCGATGGTGGTCCGCGGCAACACCAACGCACCCACGATCATGATCGGCGAGCGGGCGGCTGACCTGATCCGCGGCCGCACCACCATGACCGGAAAGGCAGCCAAGTGACAGCGCCCGACTCAGGAAAGCTGGAGTCCCTCAACCCCGTCACGGGAGACGTGGTCGGCGTACACGCCATCGACGACGCCGCCTCGGTCGAGGCCGCGGTCGCCCGGGCCCGTGAAGCAGCCGCCTGGTGGACCGGCCTGGGCTTCGACGGCCGCAAGGTTGTGCTCGCGCAGTGGCGCGGCGTGCTCACCCGGCGGATGGGGCAGCTGGCCGACCTGATCCACCAGGAGACCGGCAAGCCGCACAGCGAAGCCCAGCTCGAGATCGGGCTCGCCATCGACCACCTCGCCTGGGCGGGATCGCATGCCGAGAAGGTGCTCGGCCGCAGGCGGGTGCCCTCCGGACTGTTGCTGGCCAACCATTCCGCGTCGGTGGAGTACCTCCCGTTGGGTGTGGTCGGTGTGATCGGCCCCTGGAACTACCCGGTCTACACGCCGATGGGCTCGATCAGCTACGCGCTCGCCGCCGGCAACCCGGTCGTCTACAAGCCCAGCGAGCTCACGCCCGGCGTCGGCGTGTGGCTGGCCGACAGCATGACCGAGGTCGTGCCGGATCACGCCCTGCTCCAGGTCGTTATCGGGTACGGCGAGACAGGGACGGCGCTGTGCCGGTCCGCGATCGACAAACTCGCCTTCACCGGCTCCACCACCACCGGCAAGAAGGTGATGGCCACTTGTGCCGAGAACCTCACCCCGGTCGTCATCGAGTGCGGCGGCAAGGACGCCGTACTCGTCGACGAGGACGCCGACATCCCCGACGCGGCCGACGCGGCTGCATGGGGCGCGTTCACCAACGCCGGTCAGACCTGCGTCGGCGTGGAGCGGATCTACGTCCACGAACGGGTCTACGACGAGTTCCTCGCCGAGCTGTCCACCCGGGCACGTGGCCTGCGGGCAGGCCTGGATGCCCAGCTCGGGCCGATGACGCGGGCCGACCAGATCGACGTCGTACGCAGCCACATCGACGACGCGCTCGCCAAGGGCGGGCGCGCGGTGGTGGGCGGTGCCGCATCGATCGGGACCCGCTTCGTCCAGCCGACGGTGCTCGTCGACGTACCCGAGGACTCCACAGCCATCACCGAGGAGACCTTCGGCCCGACCGTCACGGTCACCAAGGTGGACAACATGGACGAAGCCGTGGCGCTGGCGAACGGCGGCAGGTACGGCCTCGGCTCGACGGTCTTCTCCGCCAAACGAGGCCGGGAGCTGGCGAGTCGCCTGCGGTCGGGCATGACGTCGGTGAACTCGGTGATCGGGTTCGCCGGGATCCCGGCGCTGCCCTTCGGTGGGGTCGGCGACTCCGGGTTCGGCCGGATCCACGGGCCCGACGGGCTCAAGGAGTTCACGTTCGCCAAGGCGGTCGCGCGAAAGCGGATGAAGCCGGTGATGAACCTGACCACGTTCGACCGGACCGCCAAGACCGACACCTCCTTCGCGACCCTGGTCACGGCTCTCTACGGACGCGCCACCCAGCTGCCGAAGCGACCTCGGCCTGGCCGACTACGACGGCCCGAATGAGCCGCCTGTTCCTCGGAGCCTGCCTGGCCGGGTCGCTGCTGGTGACGGCCTGTGGAGGTCCGGAACCACCAGGGCCGGAGGAGCAGGTTGACGTGTCGGAATCGGTCGGGGCGGTGGGCCGGGACCGGGTCGTCACGGTGGTGGCGGTCGGCGACATTGCCTGCGACAAGGACGAGCGAGTCACTCCCGAGACCTGCCAGCAGGACGCCACCGCGCGCCTGGCCTCCTCCCTCGACCCGGCCGTCGTGGTCGCTCTCGGCGACCTTCAGTACAAGAAGGCGAGCATCTCCGAGTTCATGGGATCGTACGACGACTCGTGGGGTGCGTTGCGGTCGATCACCAGGCCGCTACCCGGCAACCACGAGTACAACTCCGACGACGCTCGGGGCTATTTCGCCTACGTCGACCAGGAAAAGCCCTGGTATGCGTGGGACGCGGGGAAGTGGCGGATCTACATGCTCAACTCCAACTGCGAAGAGGTCGACTGCGACGCCGAGCAGGAGTGGCTGCGGACCGACCTGGAAGACAACCCCCGCGAGTGCTCCGCGATCGCGATGCACCATCCGCGGTACTCCTCGGGCAAGCACCACTCCGACGAGTCCATGGCGCATTTCTGGCGGATCGCCTACGACCACCATGTCGACCTCGCGCTGGCCGGGCACGACCACGACTATGAGCGGTTCGAAGCTCTGGACGCCGACGGGAACGCCAGTCCCGGGCGCGGGCTCACGTCGTTCGTGGTGGGCACGGGCGGCAAGTCTCTCTATGCCGAGTACGACGCCGAGCCCATGTCGGCGTACTTCCAGAACACCCACTTCGGGGTGCTCGCCCTGACCCTGGCGGCGGACGCGTTCGCCTGGCGCTACGTGTCCACTGATGGTTCGGTTCTCGACCAGGGTCAGGCGCCCTGTATCTGAGCCTCAGGACTGAGACAGCACGGACAGGATGTTGCCGGCGGGATCCTTGAACCACGCGATCTCCGGGCCCGGCCCGTGGGCGATCCCCAGGTCGTCCTGCTCCATGCCCTCGTACCGCTCGAAGGTGACGCCCTTGGCCCCGAGCTTCCGGACGGCGTCCTCGACGTCGGTGACCGGGAAGTTCAGGATCGTGAACGTGGCTGGGACGTGGTTCTCCTTGGCGTAGGCGAGGACGTTCACGTCCCCGGCGAAGTTCAGCTGCAACAGCTCACCCTCCACGAGCACGGTCACGTCCACGCCCAGGGTGTTGGCGTAGAAGTCCTGCGCCTTCGCCAGGTCGTCGACCGAGAAGCCACTGAATGCCTTGGTTTCCTTGAACATCACTGCACCTCAGCCTTCGGTTCCGGACTTGGCGAGCTCGGCACGATGCTCGGGACTGAGCCAGATGATCTGGACGTAGTTGCCGTCCGGGTCGATGGCTGTCCCGAAGAGACTCCCGTCCCGATCCTCCAGCGGCGCCACCCAGGGTCCACCGAGGCTGTCGATCCGCTCGGCCACCGCTGGGGCGTCGTCCACGTCGAAGTTGAGAATCACCCGGCCGGGCTCGGCGGTGCTTTCGCCGACGTCGTCCCGGCTGTCGAGGAACAGGAAGAAGCCCCCGTAGTCGAGGATGTGGTACTGGTCCTTCTTGTCGTCGCTCTGCGGGGGAAGCACCGTGGAGTACCACGAGTGCAGACGGTCGGGATCGGTGCTGGACAGCATGATGCTGCCGAGAGTGGGGTTAGCCACGATGTCTCCGTTCGTTGAGGTGAATGTTTCGCCAACAAGTGCAGACCGCGTCTCCGGGCCGAACTCATCGGCCGACGTTCCGGACGGGCGCCGAGTCGGCGCTGCCGATGAGTTCGGTGGCGGGGCAGGTCTGCATGCCAATCGACTACCCGGAAAGAGGATCTCCCATGGACGCCATCGACGTGACCTTCACGGAAACCCTGCGCAAGAGCCCGAAGGAGGGCGGCTGGACCTACCTCGTCTGGCCCGGGTCGGCGGAGTACTTCGGCACCCGCGGCCTGGTCAAGGTGCGTGGCACCGTCGACGGGCAGCCGTTCCAGAGCTCGTTCATGGCGCTCGGTGACGGCAACCACAAGCTTCCGGTGAAGGCCGAGGTCCGCAAGTCCATCGGCAAGGAGGCTGGCGAGGACGTCACCGTCGTGCTCGAGGAGCGTCTCTCCTGACGTCGTACGCTCTGGAGGCATGACTCCCGCACAGCTGCTGACCGACGCGTTCGAGCGGATCCACGACGGCGGGCTCGCGGTCGTCGAAGGCCTGAGCGCCGACCAGCTCGCGTTCCGGCCCGGGCCCGACGCGAACCCGATCGGCTGGCTGGTCTGGCATCTCGCGCGCGTCCAGGACGACCACGTGGCGCACGTCGCCGGAGCCGAGCAGGTCTGGACGGCGGCGGACTTCGTGAACAGGTTCGGGCTGCCGTACAAGTCGACCGACATCGGCTTCGGCCACTCCAGCGCCGACGTCGCAGCCTTCCGCGCGGACGCGGGCCTGCTGGCGGCGTACCTCTCTGCGGTGCACGAGCAGACCGTCGCGTACGTCGACGGCCTCGCACCCGAAGACCTGGACCGGGTCGTCGACACCAGGTGGGACCCACCCGTCACGCTGGGCGTCCGCCTGATGAGCGTGGTGAACGACGACACCCAGCACCTCGGCCAGGCGGCGTACGTCCGTGGCCTGCTCGGCGGCTAGTCGGACCCAGCCGGGCAAGCCAACGGCCCGGCAGCGTCCGCGAGGACACTGCCGGGCCGATGACCTGGGTGGTGACGACTAGTCGGTCACCACCGCCTTGAGCACGTCGACCTTGGCGGCCGACCGGGCCGGACCGACGGCGGCCAGCACTCCGGCCACCGCGGCCAGCAGGACGTACACCGCGATCTGCGGGCCGGGGATCGAGATCGCCTTGATCCCCTCGTCCTTCAGCGCCTGCGACAGGGCCAGCCCGATGCCGATCCCGAGAGCAGCGCCGCTGAGGGCGCCGATCAAGGAGATCACCACGGACTCCCAGCGGACCATGGCCCGGACCTGACCGCGGGTCATGCCGACCGCACGGAGCAGACCCAGCTCACGGGTTCGCTCGAAGACCGAGAGCGCCAGGGTGTTGACGATGCCGAGCAGGGCGATCAGGACCGCCAGCAGCAGCATCACCGTCACGAAGGTCAGCAGGTTGCCGATGAACCCGCTTGCCTCCTTCTCGAACTCCTTCTGGTCCAGCACCTTCGCGTCCGGGTGGTCGGCCAGGGCGGCCGCGATGGCCTTCTGGACGTCCGCCTGGTCGAAGCCGGCGGCGACGGTGACGAGACCCGACGCGACGAGCTGCGGGCCGGCGAAGGCGTTCTGGTCGGCAATGCTGATCACGAAGTTGTCGGTGATCCAGCCCTTGCCGTCGTAGATCGCAACGACGTGCAGCTTGTGCTTGCCGGTGACTGCGAACTCTGCCGGAACCACGTCTCCGAGCTTCCAGCCCTTGGCCGTCGCAATCGCCTTCGACACCATGACCCCGTCCTTGCCGAGGTCGGCGACCGAACCCTGCGAAACCTCGAGGTTCATGACCTCTTCAGCAGTGGCCGGGTCGACAGCGGAGAAGGTGGTGTCCGCGTTGTCGAAGCGCGCCTGACCCCAACCGCCGGCCGAGACCTTGTCCACGCCCTCGACGCCCTTGACCGCAGCGAGCACGGAGGGGCTGAAGCCGGGGCCCTGTGCACTCGAGCTCGACAGGTAGAGATCCGCGTTCGTCTGATCCGAGATGACGTCACCGAACGACGCCTTCAGCGAGGAGGCGAACACGCCCATGCTCACGACCAGGGTGAGGCCGATCATCAGGGCAGCAGCCGTGGAAGCAGTACGACGCGGGTTGCGCAGCGCGTTCTGCTTCGCGAGCTCACCGGGCATGCCACGCAGCTTGAGCGGGGTGGCGATCAGTGCCGCCAGCGGTCGGACCGCCAGGGGCAGAGAGACCATCACACCCACGAGGGCCGCGATCAGCCCGATCCCGAAGATCTTGATGTCCGCGCCGCCGTAGAGCGCTGCGAGGATTCCCGCAGTGCCGGCTCCAAGGATCGACAGGCCGATGAAGGCACGTCGCTTCGACGGCTTCTCCGCACCGGGTGTCGACTCCCGCAACGCCTCGACGGGCAGCACCTTGGTGGCCCGACGAGCGGGGACCAGGGCGGCGACCAGGGTGACGACCGTGCCGACGAGCAGGGAGACCACGATGGTGCGTGGCTCGAGCTGGAGCGACGTACTCGGCAGGCTGAAGCCCACCGCGTCCATCAGCGTGGTCAGGCCCTTGGCGACGGCCAGTCCGAGGCCGACGCCGATCGCGGAGGCCGCGACCCCGAGCATGACCGCCTCGAGCAGCAGGCTCCGCAGCACCTGGCGCCGGGTGGCGCCGATCGCCCTGAGCAGCGCGATCTCCCGCGAGCGCTGGGTCACGATCATGGTGAACGTGTTCCAGATGATGAACGAGCCGACGAACAAGGCGATTCCGGCGAAGATCATGAACAGGATGCCCACCATCTTGAGATCCTTCGCCACGGCGTCGGAGTTCTCCTGGGCAACGGTCTCACCGGTGACTGCCTCGGTGCCGGCGGGCAGCACCTCGTTCAGGTTCGCGGCGAGCTCGGTCTGGCTCACGCCGTCCTCTGCGCTCACGTTGATCGCGTCGAACTGACCGGGCGTGCCGACCAGCTTCTGGGCGGTCGCCGTGTCGAAGTACGCCGACGTGGTGCCGCCGAGGTTCTTCTCGCCGCCGAAGCCGACGGTGCCGACCACGGTGAACTCCTGGGACGGACCCTGGAACAGCACCTTGATCGTGGAGCCGAGCGCGATGTCGTTCTCCTCGGCGCTGGTGGCGTCGATGGCGACCTCGTTGGGGCTGTCCGGGGCCGTTCCCGACAGCAGCTCGACGTCGCCCCGCAGGTCCTCGTCGGCAGGCATGCTGTAGCCCATGGTGGGCGCCCCACCGCTGGTGAGGACGGCCTTGCCGTGCGTTGTCGGTGATCAGTGCATAGCCGGTGGACGAGCCCTCGGCGACGCGGACGCCGTCCACGTCGGCGATGTCGTCGAGGACGGACGCGGCGATCGGGCCGCGGCTGGTGCTGGTGCCCTCGGACTGGGTGTAGGCGGCCTCGGTGCGGACGACCGCATCGGTGCCGGCGGAGACCTTGCCGAAGAGCTGCTCGAAGGCGAGCCCCATGGTGTCGGTCAGGACAAGTGTTCCGGCGAGGAACGCGACGCCGAGTGCGATCGACGCCGTGGTGAGGACGAGTCGCAACTTGTGCGCGATCATGCCTCGGAAGGTGGCGGTCAACATGGTTCAGGCTCCTAGGTGCTTCATGTAGTCGAGAACCTCGTCGGCGGTGGCCGAGTGCATCTCGTCGACGATGTGGCCGTCGGCCAGGAAGATGACCCGGTCGGCGTAGCTGGCTGCCGTTGGGTCGTGGGTGACCATGACGACGGTCTGGCCGAGCTCGGTGACCGCCTTGCGGAGGAACCCGAGCAGCTCGGCGCCTGACCTCGAGTCCAGGGCACCGGTCGGCTCGTCCGCGAAGATGATCTGGGGCTTCGAGGCGAGAGCACGGGCCGCGGCAACGCGCTGCTGCTGGCCGCCGGAGAGCTGCGACGGTCGGTGGTCGAGCCGGCCGGCGAGACCGACGGTCTCGACGATCGACGCCACCCACTGCTCGTCCGGCTTCCGGCCCGCGATCCGCATCGGGAGGACGATGTTCTCCGCGGCGGTCATGGTCGGGAGCAGGTTGAACGACTGGAAGATGAAGCCGATCCGGTCGCGACGCAGCAGCGTGAGCGCCTTGTCGTTGAGCGAGGTGATCTCGGTGTCACCGAGGTAGACCTCGCCCGACGTGGGCCGGTCGAGACCCGCGAGCATGTGGAGCAAGGTCGACTTGCCCGAGCCGGACGGCCCCATGATCGCGGTGAACTGGCCTTCGCCGAGGCCGACGCTGACGTTGTCGAGAGCGGCCACGGCGGCGTCTCCGCTGCCGTAGAACTTGCTGACGCCCTGGGCGCTGGCCGCGGCTGCGGTCAGGACCTCGGGGGTGCTGGTGATGACGGACATTTGGTCTCCTGAGGTTGGGTCGCCACCCCGTTCGGGCGGCGTAGGAACAGCACACTCGATCCGCCGACTCCAGCCCATCGGGCTGGGCGCAGGGCTGCGGGCGCTGTCCGCGCGGTGTTCGTGGGTGCCCCGGGTGCTGGCCGGGGGCAGATCGTGCGGCCAGCCCCACCCCAGGGGTAGGGGAAGCGTCCCCCCACGCGGAGACAGAAGGGCGCAGACTGCTGGAATGACCTCGCTGGCACTGGTGCGCCGACGATCGCGCCGCGAATGGCTGGCCGCGGCCATCGTGCTCTGCGGGCTCACCGCGTTCGTGCTTCTGGTGTACGTCGTCGTCGTGCTCGGGGGCGGCGTCCTGATCGGCCAGACGTCGTCGCCCGACGTGACTCTGTCGGTGTTGGCCACGGCGACGGTCGCGCTGGCGTTCGAACAGGTCCAGTCCCGGCTGGAGAAGCTGGCGTCCCAGGCGGTGCACGGAGGCCGCGCCTCGCCGTACGACGTGCTCAGCCGCTTCTCCGAGACCGTGAGCGGAAGCTACCCAGCCGAGGAGCTCCCGGTCCGGATGGCCCGGGTCCTGGCCGAGGGGACCGGGGCCGCGTGGTCACAGGTGTGGCTCGTGGTGGGCGACCGGCCGACCCTTGCGGCCACCTGGCCGCCGGACGCCACCCGGGAGCCCACCCCCGAGGAGCCGAGCGAGGGGGAGGGCGACGTACCCGGCCGTCGGATGCTGGCGGTGCGGCACAGCGGAGAGCTGCTCGGCGTCCTCGTCGTCCAGGAGCACGAGCAGGTCGGGCTCACCTCGGTCGAGGAACGACTGTTCGCCGGGCTCGCGACCCAGGCCGGACCGGTCCTGCGCGGGGCCCGGCTCCGGGCCGAGCTCGAACGCAGGCACGCCGAGCTGACCACCCGCGTCGAGGAGCTGCGGGCGTCGCGGCAGCGGATGGTCGACGTCCAGGACGCCGAGCGCCGGCTCCTGGAACGCGACATCCACGACGGAGCGCAGCAGCACCTCGTCGCGCTGGCCGTGAACCTTCGCCTCGCCCAGACGCTGTCGCAGCGCTCACCCGAGCGCGCCGACAAGCTCCTCGCCGGCCAGGCGCAGGCCGCAGCCACGGCCGTCGACACCCTCGTCCAGCTGTCCCGCGGCATCTATCCGAGCCTGCTCGCGGACCTCGGGCTCGCTGCCGCCCTGCGGGCAGCCGTCGACACCAGCAGTGTCCCGGTGGAGATCACGTCGTACGACGTCGGGCGCTATTCCTCGACCGTGGAGGCCGCGGCGTACTTCTGCTGCCTGGAGGCCGTGCAGAACGCCGCAAAGCACTCGGGCGCGACCGCGATCAGGATCGAGCTACGCGGCGAGCCGGGTCGGCTGTCCTTCGCCGTCGAGGACGACGGCGTGGGCCTCGACTCGAAACCAGCCGTCGGCACCGGTCTGTCGAACATGCGCGACCGCATCGAGTCGGCCGACGGCTCGCTGACGCTGGGTCCGGGCACTGCCGGCGGCACCCGGGTCCAGGCCTGGCTGCCAACCGGGCTGCCGACCGGACGGGAGGCCTGAGATGCGCGCCACGGTGGCCTGGGTCCTGGCCGGCCTGACATTTCTGCTGAGCGTCGCCGACGTCGTCGTGACCGCGCAGTACCGTCCGCTGCTCTCCGAGGCGGCGGTGGCGGAGCACGGCTTCCCGTTCGTCAACGGCGCGGTCCTCGGGTCCGCGGTGCTGGGTGCGGCCATCATCAGCCGCTACGAGCGGCACGCCATCGGCTGGTTGCTCAGCATCGTCGGAGCGACTGGCGCGTTCTCCCTGCTGACCGAGGCCTACAGCATCTGGGTGATCAACGAAGGTGGGCCCGGATCGCGGAGCGCTCGCCGGAGTCTCGGGATGGGTCTCGTCGCTCTTCGCCGGCCAGTTCGCGATCGGCGGACTCGCGCTCATGTTCATCCTCGCGCCGGACGGTCGTTTCCTGTCGCGGCGCTGGCGCTACGCCGCCCTCGTGCCCGTGCTCGGGGTGCTCCTGTGCACGGCCGGGCTCGCCATGCATGAACCCCACCACGTTCGACATCACCAGGACGTCGGGCGACCCGGGTCTTGGCGATCTGCTGTTCGCCGTGGGCTTCCTGCTGATCTGCGTCGGTCTGCTGGTCTCGCTCGCGTCCATGGTGACGCGGTTGCGCCGGAGCCAGGGCGAACAACGACAACAGCTACGCCTGATTGCGATGTCGGCGGCCCTGATCTGCTGCGGAGTCGCGGCTCTGTTCGTGGTGCAGAGCTTCAACGGCGGTGAGCAGACGTGGGCCGCATCCGTTCCCCTGTTCGTCTCCTACCTCCTGCTGCCGATCCTGTTCGCGGTGGCCGTCCTGCGCTACCGGCTCTACGACATCGAGGTGATCATCAACCGGACCGTCGTCCTGGCGGCCGCCGCCGCGTTCGCGGGGCTCGGCTACACGGTCCTCGTCGTCGTCGTCGGCGACCTCGTGGGCCGGCGGACGAGTGGCTTCTGGTTGTCGCTGCTTGCCACCGCGCTGGTCGCATTGGCGTTCCAGCCGATCCGCCGATGGGTCGTTCGCTTCGCGAACCGGCTGGCCTACGGTTCACGGGCCCAGCCCTACGAGGCGTTGTCGGACTTCAGCCGCCGCATCGCGCAGACGCCGTCGCCCGAGACGTTGCTGCCCGCGGTGGCCGACGCTGCCGGCCGGGCGGTGTCCGCCCGCCGCGCAACCGCGATCCTGGAGGTGCCCGGCGCACCGGCCGCGACAGCCGACTGGGGTCAGGACGGCGCCGACGCGGGGGACAGGCACGTCGTACCCGTGCAGAACGGCGGTCTCACCCTGGGCAGCATCGAGGTGACCCTCCCGAAGGGCCGCCCGCTGCACCCGGCCGACCTCAGGCTCCTGGCGGCGCTCGCCGACCAGACGGCCGTGGCGTTTCGCAACACCGCCCTGGAGACCCAGCTCGCGGCGCACGTGGCCGAGCTGGACCGGACGACCCGCCAGCTTGCCGACTCGCGGTCCCGGATCATCGAGGCGGACGATGCTGCACGTCGAACCCTCGAGGCCGCGATCTCACGAGAGGTCCTGCCCCACCTGGTGCCGCTGCCCGAAGCGCTTGGCGCGGGCCCGCGTCGCGGTCGCCGACAGGGGAGGGCGGAGACGAGATCGAGCGGCTCGTGGCCAGCACCAACACCGCCCTGGAGTCGCTGCGCGAGCTGACCCGCGGCGTGTTCCCGACCCAGCTGGCCCGGGCCGGGGTCGAGCCGGCTCTCCGGTCGTTCCTGGCCCGCAGCGGCCTCGCCTCGACCCTGCACGTCGACCCGTCGGCCGCCGGGCGCCGGTTCTCGGCTCGCGTCGGAGGCGGCCGTCTACTTCGGCGCCGCCGAGGTGGCGAGGTCGGTGCCCGGCCTGTCCTCGATCGAGCTGTCGGTCGTCGGGGAGGAACTGGTCCTGAGAATCAGCGGCGGCACGCAGGCTGCCATCGACCTGGAGGCCATCGTCGACCGGGTCGAGGCCGCACGGCGGCTCGTTCTCGGCTGCGGACGACGTGCTGGAGCTGCGCATCCCGGTCGGCGCGGACGAGTCGGCGTACGCGTCACTCGGTAGCGGCAGCCCAGGCCTCTGACAGCCGGTCCGGCCCGAACGCCGCCTTCGCGACGTACGCCGCGGCACCGCAGCCGTCGATGTCGAACTCGTCCTCGTCGTACGTCGAGAGCAGCACCACGACCGGCCCGCCCGGCGGTTCCGTCAGCCGACGGGACGCCTCGATGCCGTCGATGCCGGGCAGGTTGACGTCCATCAGCACGAGGTCGGGCGACAGCTCCGCGGACCTCGCCAGCGACTCCTCGCCGGACGCGGCGGCGCCGACCACGACGAAGCCGTCGGTCTCCTCGACGACGGTCCCCATGGCGCGCCGGAACGGCTCCTGGTCGTCGACGATCAGGACGCGGACCTCACCACCCGGGACAGCATGCATCGGACAAACCTCCTCACCGATATCGTCTCCCGGTCGCGGCGCACGGGGGGAGGGTGCTACCCGCCGACGTGGGTGGGGTTATCCGCTCATCGTGTCGTTGAGCCACCGGTGGCCTCGAGGAACGCCAGCACCGCCATCACCCGGCGGTTCACGTCGGACTCGTGGGCGAGGCCCAGCTTCTGGAACACCGCGCCGACGTGCTTCTCCACCGCCCGCTCGCTCATGAACAGCGCCTTCGCGGTCGCCGAGTTGCTGCGCCCGGTCGCCAGCTCCTGGAGCACCTCGTGCTCGCGTTCGGTGAGTCCGAGCAGGGCCGAGCTGGACTCCCTCGTCTTGCGGGCGAGGAGACCCTCGACGACCTTCGGGTCCAGCGCGGACCCGCCGCGCGACACGTCGTACAGCGCACGGACCAGGTCGTCGACCTGGGCCACCCGCTCCTTGAGCAGGTAGCCGAGCCCCGCGACGCCGTCGGAGAGAAGCTCGAAGGCATAGTCCTCCTCGACGTACTGGGACAGCACGACCACGCCCGTCTCCGGGTACTCGACCCGGATCCGCTTGGCCGCGTCGATGCCCTCGGTCGTGAACGTGGGGGGCATCCGGATGTCGGTGAGTACGGCGTCGGGCCGGTGCTCCGCCACGGCCCTGTGCAGCGCCTCCGGATCGGCCACCGTCTCGACCAGGTCGATCTCGGCGGTCTCCGTGAGCAGGCCGGCCACACCTTCACGCACGAGGTAGTTGTCGTCGGCGAAGACGACCCGGACGGTCATGGCCTCACTCTAGGCGCAGGCGGGGCTTCGGAGACGATGTGCAGCGAGGTATCCCCTTGAACTCGAACAGCAGTGTACAGGCTTGCTTTGGATTTACCTGTTGTCGAACAGTGCTGTTCGAGTTAGTATCTTGAACACAGTTGTACGAGTTCAAAGGAGATGCCATGCTGCGATCACGTCCAGGCCCTATGCTGTGGCGACTGGAGGAGTACACCGGCCACGATCATCACGCTTCGACAGAGCCCCAGCCGGCCTCGGGCCAGTTGGGCGTCGCGCCACGACCTCGGAGCCGTACATGAACTCTCCCAAGGAGCACACCGACGCTCAGTCGCTCTCGACGCCTTCGCGCCGTTCTTCGGTCGCTGTCGTGTTGACCTTTTGGCCCGCTGTCGTCGGCGCGGCCTTCGGCATCTTCTTGCTGCTGACCGACGACAGCGACAGTGTCGATGGGGTGATCCTGCCGCTGGTGCTGGCGACGGCGGCGTACGCCTTGATCGCCTTCCTGGGGCGACCCGCCTGGTCGTGGTCGCTGCTCGGGGTGGTCGTGGTCATCGACCTCGTTGCCGAGGCCATGTCACTGTCGTCGGGTGCCTGGCGGATGGCCGCGGTGACCTTCTTCCTCGTGGTCGCCGGATTGGTGCTGAATCGATGGTCGGCGGCACCGACCGAGATGCGATGGCAACCCTGGGGCGCAACGGCCTTCACGGTCGCCGCAGTGGCCGCGCTGGGGCTGGATGCCGGAGTCGGTCGGGTCGTGATCGCGCTGAGTCTGCTGGGACATGCGGCCTGGGACATCGCCCACTGGCGGCGGAAGGCTGTGGTTTCGCGCTCGCTGGCCCAGTGGTGCGCGTTCCTGGATCTCACCCTCGGGACGGGCATCCTCGTCGCCGACTTCGGGTGGTGAGGGCTGCCGGTGGACCGGCCGCTGGCGCAGGTAGCGTCTCCGCGTGGCCTTCGCACGCAGCCTGTTCGCCGATACGCGGCCGCTGCAGAACACCCACTTCCGCAGGTTGTGGCTGGCCAACATCGTCACGGTGATCGGGGCCCAGCTGACCGTCGTCGCCGTTCCCGCCCAGATCTACTCGATGACCGGTTCCTCGGCGTACGTCGGCCTGACGGGCGTCTTCGGGCTGGTGCCGCTGGTGGTCTTCGGGCTGTGGGGCGGTGCGCTGGCCGACGCGATGGACCGCCGCACCGTCCTCGTGGGTACGACGATCGGCTTGATCGCGACCAGTGTCGCCTTCTGGGCTCAGGCAGCAACGGGTGCGGACAACGTGTGGCTGCTGCTCGGGCTGTTCGCGGTGCAGCAGGCGTTCTTCGCAGTCAACCAGCCCACCCGCAGCGCGATCCTCCCCAAGCTGCTGCCCGACGAGCTGCTGCCGGCCGGCGTCTCCCTGAACATCACCGTCATGCAGGCGGGCGCGATCGCCGGGCCGCTCGTCGGCGGTGCACTGATCCCGCTCCTCGGCTTCTCCTGGCTCTACCTGGCCGACTCGATCACCCTGCTGGCCACGCTGGGTGCCGTCGTCGCCCTGCCCCGGCTGCCGGTCGAGGGCATCGCCGGCACGCCTGGACTGCGGTCGGTCATCGACGGCCTCACCTTTCTCCGCGGCCATCCGGTGCTGTTGATGTCGTTCTTCGTGGACATCATCGCGATGGTCTTCGGAATGCCGCGGGCGCTGTTCCCGCAGATGGCCCACGAGAGCTTCGGTGGACCCGACGGGGGCGGGCTCGCATTCGCCCTGCTGTTCGCGGCGATCCCGGCCGGCGCGGTCCTCGGTGGGATCTTCTCCGGTTGGGTGTCCCGAGTGGAGCGGCAGGGGCTGGCGGTCATCGTCGCGATCGTCGTCTGGGGGGTGGCGATGGCCGGCTTCGGTCTGGCCACCGGGCTGGCTGGCGGGTCGGGTGGTGCGCTGCTCGGCGTGGCCGTCGCCTTCCTGGTCGTCGGCGGCGCGGCCGACATGGTCTCCTCGGCATTCCGCAACAGCATGCTGATGACCGCTGCCGAAGACTCGGTGCGAGGGCGTCTCCAGGGCATCTTCATCGTCGTGGTCGCCGGCGGCCCGCGGATCGCGGACGTCGCCCATGGCGCCTCGGCCGCGATGGTCGGCACTGCCGCAGCCGCAGCGGGCGGCGGCGTCCTCGTGGTGGTCCTCACGGTCGCCGCCGCACTCGCGGTGCCGGCGTTCGTGCGCTACCGGCTGGTGCGTTCGACCTGAGCCGGCGGGAGGGCCTGGCTCCCCAGGTCGCCCCAGTAGGTGACAGGGTGCTCCCATGCACTTCGTCGGCGTCGATCTCGCGTGGGGGCAGCGCAAGCCGACGGGCCTCGCCGCTCTCGACGACGACGGCCGGCTCGTGCACATCTCGTCGGTGAAGACCGACGACGAGATCCGGTCAGCGCTGGCGCCGTACGTCGACGGGGCCTGCCTGGTCGCGATCGACGCGCCCCTGATCGTGAGGAACGCCGCCGGCAACCGGCCGGCCGAGGCGGCGCTCAACCGCGACTTCGCCCGGTTCCATGCCGGGGCGCACCCGTCCAACATGGGCAAGCCGGAGTTCAGTACGACGCCTCGCGGTGCCGTCCTCGCCGCCGCCCTCGGGCTGGACATGAACCCGGCGTCGCGCCGGCGGCGCCGGGCCATCGAGGTCTATCCGCATCCGGCGACGGTGTCGCTGTTCGGGCTGGGCCGGTCGCTGAAGTACAAGGACAAGTCCGGCCGCTCGGTGGCGGAGCTCCGCTCCGAGCTGCGCCGACTCATGGAGCTGCTCGAAGGCCTGGCCGGACTCCCGCACCCCCCTCCAGGTGTCGCACCACGACGGGTGGAAGTCGCTGGTCGCGGAGGTCGAGTCCGCCGAACGCAAGAGCGACCTGCGGTGGGCAGAGGACCAGGTGGACGCGGTCGTGTGTGCGTACGTCGGGTTGTTCGCCCAGCGCCGGCCCGCGGACACCACGACCTACGGCGACTTCACCACCGGCTACATCGTCACGCCCACCCTCCCCGAGGGCCAGGAACCGTCGCCCCGGCTGCCGGCGGCCGTGGTTTCACCAGTCGAGGAGCCAGTCGAGGCACCGGTGGGTCCCACGCGGCTCGCCGTGCAGGAGTACGCCGCCCGCCATCCGGCGCTGCAGGAGGCCGGCGAGCAGTACGTCGGACTCGTCACCACGATCCTCGACGACGCCGGCATCAACTACCTCAGCGTCACGGGCCGGACCAAGAGCATCGCCTCGTTCGCCGAGAAGGCCACCCGGACAACCGACGGGGCGCTGCTCTACCCGGATCCGCTGACCGAGATCACCGACCAGATCGGGATCCGGGTCATCACCTACGTCCAGAGCGACGTCACGGCCGTCGCCGATCTGCTGGCCGACCAGGTCGCGGTCCTCGACGACCGCGACATGGGCCAGGAGACCGCCAGCGAGGGCCGGTTCGGCTACGCGAGCCGGCACCTGGTGATCGCCCTCGACCCCGGCCGGTCCGCTGCTCCGGCGTACCAATCCATGCACGGGGTCTCCGCGTCGGTGCAGATCCGGACCGTCCTCCAGCACGCGTGGGCGGAGTTCGAGCACGACATCCGCTACAAGGGCACGATCCCCGACGAGCACGTCCGCGACTTCGACCGGCGGTTCACCCTCGCGGCCGGCCTGCTCGAACTGGCCGACCGCGAGTTCTCCACGATCTGGGACCGGTTGCGGCCGGAGCAGCCCGACCGGCGGCCAGAACCGGCCGACGACGACCCGCGGATCAGTCCCCGGGAGCTCGCCGCCTTCCTGGCCGGCCAGTACTCCGACGCCGGCTGGTCACGCACCGACCACTACGCCTGGATCTCGGGCCTGCTCCTCGAGCTGGGCATCACCTCGCTCGACGAGCTCGCCGACACCCTGCGCACGGTCGACGCGGACGAGATCGGCGAGCGGTTGGGCTACCGCTACCCCCCGGGCGCCGTACGCCGGCTCGACGACGCGCTGCTCGAGGCGTACGGCGAGCGCTACCTGCGGCTGCACGGCAACGCCCACCGGGAGGCCCTGCTCCGGGCCCGGCTCGACAAGATGAGCTCCACGGAAAACTAGAGCGCCGGCCGCAGGTGGGTGATCGCCCAGCCGGCGAGGCTGCTCGGCGTCGTCGTCAGCACCGAGCGCGGCTGTTCGGGGACGAACCCTTCGCGCTCGCCCGCGGCCATGCCGATGATCCCCTCGATGGCGACGTCACTCATGCCCGCGTCGCGCAGGGCCGAGCGCTCCTCGTCCTCGGTGATCTGCTGCGCCTGGATCGACACGCCGGTCGCGGCCGACAACGTCGCGGCGGCCTCGTGCCAGGTCAGGTCGGTCGGTCCGTGTACCGCCTGCACCTGGCGGCCCGTCCAGTCGTCGGCGAGCAGGCGCAGCGTCGCGACGGCGGCGATGTCGCTCGGGTCGACCCAGGGCATCGGCGCATCCAGAGGCCGGGTCGTGGTCAGCCGCCCGGCGCGCAGGCCGTCGAGGTCGTGGAGCAGATTGGTCATGAAGAAGCCGCAGCGCAGGTGGAGCAGCGCGGCGCCGGTCTCGTCGCGGGCGGCGTCAAGTCGGAGCTCGATGCGGGCCAGACCGTCGATGAAGCCCGCACCGTGGCGCATCTCGGCCCCGATACTGCTCTGGAACACCACGCGGGCGATCCGGTTCTGCCGCATCGCCGCGGCGAGGCCCTCCCCGGTGCGTTCGGCGTCGGCATCCGGGTCGGGAAGCGACCAGTCGTCCGGGTGCACCCAGAAGATGGCCTCGACGCCGCGAGTCGCCTCGGCCACGTAGTCGGCGTCGCGCTGGTCGCCGACGGCCAGCTCGACGCGATCACGCAGCTCAGCGTCGAGACGGTCGGGGTTGCGCAGCAGCACGCGAGGACGCACGCCAGCCTGAACCAGCATCCGTACGACGTGCGACCCGACATTGCCAGTCGGTGTGGTGATCGCGATCGTCACCGCAAGCTCCCCCCGCCTCATCACGAACCAGGCTTCGATGAGTCCCACCCAAAACAGGCTCCGAAACCGTATCACCACGCGGGTGGCCCTGCGCCGGGCCTGGTTCGACAGGCTGAGCAACTCCCGGCGGTCCAGACCGCCTCCGTAGTTTCGTGATCGTCTCTGACGTGTCCCGAGGTCGGATGCTCCGGCTGCCGTGGGACTACGAGAGCCTGCTCGGCTTCGCGCCGGATGCGATGCCGGTGGCGGACGCGGTCCGGGCCTCAGCGTCGATCCCGTTCTTCTTCCGTCCGTGGCGGCTGCCCGTCGACCCGGCCCTCACCGACGGACGCAGCGAGCTCGTGCTCACCGACGGCGCGATGCTGTCCAACTATCCGATCGACATCTTCGACGACCGGTCGGGACACCCCACGATCGGCGTCAAGCTGTCCGGGCGGCTCCAGCTTTGCGCCCAGAAGTGGCACGACGCGGACGACCCGCTGTCGCTCGCCCGGGCCCTGGTCGCGACGATGACCAACGCCCACGACCAGATCTACGTCGACCAGCCGTCGGTAACTTCCCGGACGATCTTCGTGGAGTCCGGCGGGGTCCGCGCCACCGACTTCCGGCTCGAGCCCGAGGTCAAGCAGGGCCTGTTCGACACCGGGGCGAACGCCGCGCACAGGGTTCCTCGACCGGTGGGACTTCGACCAGTGGCGGCGTGACTACCAGCCCGTGCTGACGGAAGTGGTCGCCTGCCCTCACGGCGCGAGTGCGGACTCCGGGGTTATCGGCCGGAGTCCCGGGACTGATGCGAAGTCGTTGTCCGTGGTGACGATCGAGGTGAACCCTGCCTTGAGCGCGGTCGCGGCATGAACTGCGACGCGGCCGCTGATCGTGGTGAGTTCGATCAGACTCAGCGCCTGACCGAGCACATCGTCATGGAAGGCGGGAGAATGATGGATGGAGAGGGGGGGGATGTGGGTAGAGCATTGCATCGGTGCTGTACGGACTCCTGGATGTAGCTGAGGTGCAGCTGGAGTGCGCAGGCTCAGCAGGCGGCTGGGCTCTTATGGGGTGGGGCGCGCGGCATTGAGCAACAGTTGCTGTCAGGAACAGCGCGGTCAGTGGGGGAGAAGTCGTTCGTAGTGTTCGTCGAGCTCCGATCGAGCAGGTCGTGACGTTCGGCGACGTCGTAGCCGGGCTCGTCGTCGTTGTCGGCAGTCAGCTCCAGGAACCTCTTCATCGCCGCCGACTCTGGGCGAGTGTGTAAGGGACGACGATGGCTCACGGATCAGGCGGCAACGTTCGACGATCGCGGTGAGGCGACGACTCGGCGAAGGCTGTTGGTGAGCAGCAGTTGCAGACGCCTTTCCATCAAGGACATACACATACATTAGCATGTGTATGTTCACCCCGCCTTTCTGCGAGCCACGCGGCCGCTCGGACGGCAAAGCGGTCGAGATCGGGCCGATCCGAGCTCGCGCGGATGCGTTTGCCGTCTGAGGGTCTTAGACGCGTCGCGGAGGCATGAACTCGGCAGCAGTCGCCTCAGAGGACGTCGATGGTGGTGTGATCGTCGATCGAGCGCGCCAGTGCGGCGAGGTGTTGGCGGGTGTCGCCGTAGGTGTGCTCGATGGCGGTCAGCCGGGCGGTGAGATGGCCGACGGAGTACTCCGCGGTCATGCCGATCCCGCCGTGCATCTGGATCGCCTCCTGGCCGATCAGCCGGGCGGCCTTGCCGACCACGACCTTGGTGCGCGACACCAGGGCGCTGTCCCCGGCTGATGACGGCCGACGAGGCGGCCAGCGACATGGCGGCGTACTGCACGGTGCTGCGGGCCAGTTCGAGCTGCACGTAGAGGTCGGCTGCCCGGTGGCTGAGTGCCTGGAAGCTCATCAGGGGTACGCCGAACTGCTTGCGGGTCTTGAGGTAGTCGACGGTGAGGTCGAGGGCTGACGACATCGCGCCCAGCGCCTCGGCGCAGAGCGCCACCGTGGCGTGGTTGACGGCCGCCGCAAGGACCGATGGGTCCTCGGTCAGCATCGTGGCTTCGTCGGTGTCCAGGTCGATCCGGCTGCGGTAGACGGTCGGCTTCTCGACGAGGAACAGTCCAGCGTCGGTGTTCACCACGACGTGGGTGGCGACCTCGGCATAGGGCACCGGGTCCTTGTGCCCGGTGAGCACTCCCTCGGACGACACGGTCGTCAGGGGCGGCGCGCCCCAGGCCCGGCCCGACTCGTAGAGGGCTGGGACGACGAGCGCCGAGCCGTCCCCGACCTGGGCCAGGAGGTCGTGCTGGCCGGTCTGGGCCAGGACGTGTCCGGCCAGCAGGACGTCGACGTACGGCGAGCGCGCCCGGGCCCGGCCCAGCTCCTCGGCCACCAGCATCACCTCGACGGGACCGGCACCCTCCTCGAACGGGAGCGCGACCAGGCCCATCTCGACGAACTGCTGCCACTGCGCCGTGTCGTGCGCGGCCGCCCCGATCGCGTCGGACGGGGTCGTGCGCTTGAGCATCTCGTGCACCGCGTCCCGCAGCGCCTTCTGCTCGTTGTCAGGTGTGAAGTCCATGATCAGCCCCTCAGTCCCAGGATGCCGCCGGCAATGACCTGTCGTTGCACTTCGCTGGAACCGCCGTAGATGGTGGCCTTGCGGAAGTTGAGGTACGTCGGCGTCGTGAGCGCCGACCAGTCCGGGCAGCGACCCGTCGACGTCCCAGCAGAGCGACATCGGCCCGGCCACGTCGACGGCGAGCTCGAGGACCTCCTGTTGGAGCTCGGAGCCGCGCAGCTTCAGGATCGACGAGGCCGGGTTCGGCTTGCCGTCGTGGGAACCGCCGGCGACCCGGATCGCGGTCAGCTCGAGCGCCATCAGGTCGGCACTCGAGCTCGGCAATACGTGCCGCAATCGTCGGATCGTCGAGCAGGGTGCGGTCTCCCTCGCCGACCACGGACTTGGCGTACGTCTTCACGGTGGCCAGCTTGCGCTTGATCGAGCCGACCGGCGCCACCCCGACCCGCTCGTTGCCCAGCAGGAACTTGGCGTAGTCCCAGCCGCGGTTCTCCTCGCCGACCAGCTGGTCCAGCGGCACCCGGACGTTGTCGAAGAACACCTCGTTGACCTCGTAGCGGCCGTCGATCATCTGGATCGGCCGCACGGTGACGCCCGGGGTCTGCAGGTCGATCAGCATGAACGAGATGCCTGCCTGCTTCTTCGCCTCGGGGTTGGTGCGGACCAGGGCGAAGATCCAGTCGGCGTACTGGGCCAGGGTGGTCCACGTCTTCTGGCCGTTGACGACCCACTCGTCGCCGTCGCGGACGGCGGTCGTGCGCAGGCTGGCGAGGTCGGATCCCGCGTCGGGCTCGGAGAAGCCTGGCACCACCAGATGTCGAGGTTCGCGGTGGGCGCGAGGAAGCGCTGCCTGAGCTCCTCGGACCCGAAGGCCGCGATGACGGGGCCGACCATGAAGGCGTTGAAGGCAACCGGTGGCGGCACGGCCGCGGCCTGCATCTCGGACAGCCAGATGTGGTGCTGGAGCGAGGTCCAGTCCTGGCCGCCGTACTCCACCGGCCAGCCGGGGACCGCAATGCCCGCGGCGTTCAACGCCTGGTGTGCGGTGACGACCTCGTCCCTGGAGAGCTCGCGGCCGTCGGCGACCTTGTCGCGGATCTCCTGGGGGACGGCGGTGGTGAAGATCTCCCGCATCCGGGCCTGGAAGGCGCGGTCGTCGTCGCTGAGTCGTCTGTCCATGCCCGATATGTTACCGGGTAGTACGTCGTCGTTCGGCGCGACTGACCAGGATCGGCGAAGGTCTGGGCGCCGAGCCCAAGAGCGCTTAGGCGCCGCCACCGCCGTGCGCGACCACCGGATGGGTAGCATGACGTGTGCGGCTGGGAGCGAGATGAACGAGACGGCAGAAGTCCGGCCCGATAACGCTGGCGAAGATGGCTCATGCCATGATGACCCGTTCGCGACTTCGGCTGAGCCGCCGTAAGGCGAGTGTACGGGAGGAACTCCGATCGAGACTCGTCGGTGTGAAACCTTTAACCAGGTGGGCAAGTGCCCGATACCACCCGGCGCGGATCCTGCGTGTCGGTCAGGGGATCGGCTGGTCGTCGTCTCGCGGGCCGAACACCGGCAGCTCGTCGAGCGTCGTCGCTCAGCTCGGTCCCCCAGGCCCGCATCTGGCTCCGCGATCGGCGCGAGAAGAGGCCGCGGAACAGCTCGTAGTCGTCGACCTCGACCGTGCGGTCACCGAGCCGATACGGCCGCACCCCGGCGAGCACCGGCTGCCAGAGATGTTCCGAAGGCCGGCCGAGACCGAGACCCTCGTGGAGGTCCGCGAGATGCACCGATGCGTCCCAGGCGATCGCCGGGCGCGGGTTCCCCTCCAGCGTTTCGATGACGGCCGGGACGTTGCCGCGCATCTCCTCCAGCAGAGTCGCCACGTCAAGGCCCGCTCGTTCGCCGACGTGCACAGCGCTCCACTCGGGACTCGGGGCGTTCTCCATCCGCCCGGACACCGCATCGGCGGGCTCGCCTGCGAGGTGGGCGAGCAGGTCGTGCACAGTCCAGGCGGGCGTGGCCGGCACCTTCTGGGCCAGCTGGTCCGCGGTCAGGTTGGCCGCGACAGCCGCGATCGCGCTGACAGCGTCGTCGTACACCTGCGACATCAGCGCCATGGCGCTCCTTCGGTGTCAGAGACGATGGCCTCAGAGATCGATGGCCAGGTTCACCCAGTTGGAGGTGACCTCCATGCCGACCTTCTCATAGAGACCGAGGGCTCCGGTGCGAGAGTCAGTGGTGAGCTCCGAACGCGTGGCCCCGTGCTGGCGGGCCTCGCGGAAAGAGTCCGCGAGCAACGCCCGGGCCAGGCCCTTTCCACGCTGGTCCTTGCGTACGGCGAGCCGGGCAACAAAGCCGCAGCCGTTCCCGATCACGATGTGTGAGACACCGACGATCACACCGTCGGGGTCGGCGACCGTACGCAGGTTCCACGGCTCGAACCCGGGTCGGTGCCAGACCTCGGCGCCGAAGTCCTCGTAGGACTGCCGGTCGCGGACCGACCACTCGAGGAAGGCGTCCTCGGTGACCGTCCACGCCGCGCGGCGTTCGCCCTCGGTCTCGGCCAGGCCGATCGTGTAGCCGTCCGGGAGCGGCTGGGCCTCGATCGCCTTCCCCTCGGGGAGCGCGAGAACCCACGAGTGCCACCGCACCCGGTAGCCGAGCTCGGTCAGCAGCCGCTCGCCCGGCGAACCGCTGGGCACCGGCATCCCGATCACCGATGCGCCGTTGGCGCGGGCTCGCTCCTGCATCCACCGGGCGAGCGCCGTACCGATCCCGCGGCCCCGGTAGCTGGGGTGCACCGCGGCGTCCCCCGGTCGGCCTGCGACACCTCTGCGTACGCCACCAGGGTGTCGCCGTCGAAGACGCCCATGGTGCTCGCGCCGACATCGAACGAGGGGCGTTGCCATTCTCCGACGATGTCGGCCTCCTCGACCATGACCTCGCCGACGTCCTCGAGTTCCTGCGCCCTCATCACGGCCGTCACCGCGCCGGCCTCGTCGAACCGCAACGGCCGGTGGGTGAGTCCTTCGGGAAGGTCCATGGAGACATTGAAGAGCGTCGGGCACTCGCGTGCACCTCGTTTTGGATCGGGGCGGTCGGGTACGGCCCGAAGGCAAGAACATCCGCGATGACACGTGACCAGCAGTCACGAGGAACGGGAGGAAGAGATGGCAGACCTGACCGGCAAGAAGATCGCCTTCGCCGTTGCAGGTGAGGGAATCGAACAGGTCGAGCTGACCGACCCCTGGCAGGCCGTGGAGAAGGCCGGTGGCCAACCGGTGCTGGTGTCCGTCGAGCAGGGCAAGGTGCAGGCCTTCCACCATCTCGACAAGGGCGACACGTTCCCGGTCGACACGACCTTCGCGGAGGCCGCGGTCGAGGACTACGCAGGCCTGGTGCTGCCCGGCGGGGTCGCCAATCCCGATGCCCTGCGGCTCGACTCCGACGCCATCGCCTTCATCAAGGGCTTCTTCGAGCAGGGCAAGCCGGTCGCGGCCATCTGCCACGCACCATGGACCCTGGTCGAGGCCGACGTGGTGCGCGGCCGTCGGGTCACGTCCTGGCCGAGCCTGCAGACCGACCTGCGCAACGCGGGCGCCCAGTGGGAGGACGACGAGGTCGTGGTCGACGGCAACCTGATCACCAGCCGAAAGCCCGACGACCTCCCGGCGTTCAACGAGGCGGCGATCTCGGCTTTCGTCGGCTAGGCCCCTGTGCCCTTACCGTTAGATGTGTGACTGACACCGAGGCCGCTCCGGCGGAGAACGACGTCCCGACCTTTGCCGAGCTCGGCCTCGACGAGCGGGTGCTGAAGGCCGTCAAGGACCTCGGCTACGAGTCGCCGTCTCCGATCCAGGCCGCCACGATCCCGCCGCTGCTCGACGGGCCGGCACGTCGTCGGACTGGCGCAGACCGGGACCGGCAAGACGGCAGCGTTCGCGCTGCCGATCCTGTCCCGGCTCGACCTGTCCCAGAAGACGCCGCAGGCACTCGTCCTGTGCCCCACCCGTGAGCTGGCGCTCCAGGTCTGCGAGGCGTTCGAGAGGTACGGCGCGCACCTGAAGGGCGTCCACGTGCTGCCGGTCTACGGCGGCCAGGGGTACGGCGTCCAGCTCAGTGCCCTGCGACGCGGCGTACACATCATCGTCGGGACGCCCGGCCGGATCATGGACCACCTCGACCGGGGCACCCTGGACCTGGGTCAGCTGCGTTTCCTCGTCCTCGACGAGGCCGACGAGATGCTCAAGATGGGCTTCGCCGAGGACGTCGAGACGATCCTCGCCGACACCCCCGACGACAAGCACGTCGCCCTGTTCTCGGCGACGATGCCGTCGGCGATCCGCCGGATCGCGAAGAAGTACCTCACCGATGCCGCCGAGATCACCGTCAAGAACAAGACGGTGACGGCGGCCAACACCGCGCAGCGCTACCTGATGGTGTCCTACCCGCAGAAGGTCGACGCGCTGACCCGGATCCTCGAGGTGGAGAACTTCGAGGGGATGATCGTCTTCGTCCGGACGAAGAACGAGACCGAGACGCTGGCCGAGAAGCTGCGGGCCCGCGGGTTCTCGGCCGCGGCGATCAACGGCGACATCGCCCAGGTCCAGCGCGAACGCACCGTCAACCAGCTCAAGGCCGGCAAGCTCGACATCCTCGTCGCCACCGACGTGGCCGCCCGTGGCCTCGACGTGGAGCGGATCAGCCACGTGGTCAACTACGACATCCCGACCGACACCGAGTCCTACGTCCACCGGATCGGCCGGACCGGCCGGGCCGGTCGGAGCGGCGACGCGATCTCGTTCGTGACGCCGCGCGAGCGCTACCTGCTCAAGTTGATCGAGAGGGCCACCCGCCAGCCGTTGACCCAGATGCAGCTGCCGACCGTCGAGGACATCAACACCACCCGTCTGGCCCGGTTCGACGACGCGATCACCGAGGCGCTCGGCTCGGACCGGGTGGAGTTCTTCCGCGAGGTGGTGGCCCACTACGTGCGTGAGCGCGACGTACCGGAGGGCGACGTCGCGGCCGCGCTCGCCGTCGTACTCCAGGGCGACGAGCCGCTGCTCCTCGACCCTGCGCTGGAGCCGAAGCGGCCTGCGTTCGACGAGCGCTCAGGTGCACCGACCCGTGGCCGCGAGCAGGCCAAGCGGGACAAACGTCCCCCGCGCGGGCGCACCGACGTCGACATGGCGACCTACCGGATCGCCGTCGGCAAGCGGCACAAGGTCGAGCCCCGCCAGATCGTGGGCGCGATCGCCAACGAGGGCGGCCTGGGCCGCAACGACTTCGGCCACATCGACATCCGGATGGACCACTCGCTCGTCGAGCTTCCCGCCAACCTCCCGGCCGGCGCCTGGGACAAGCTGCGCGGCACCCGGATCTCCGGCAAGCTGATCGAGCTCCGGTCCGATGCCGGCGCGCCGCCCAACCGCCCCGGCGCGCACACAAGGGCAAGAGCGAGTTCAAGAAGAAGCCTCGCGCCAAGAAGCACGCCGACTGACTGTGGCGTCGAGCATTTCGCGCCAATTGGTCGACAACTGCGACTCCCGGGCCGTGCTGGCTGGTCGTTGCGCGCCAATTGGTCGACAACGTCGCACCACCGCGCAGCAGTGCGTCGACACGTGCGCCAATTGGTCGACAACGGCACGTCAGCGGCACCCGGGACCCCCACTTATCGACCAATTGGCGCGCAAGCCGCGCGCCCGTCAGAGTCTGGCCAGGACTTCGGCGTTGTGCCGGTGCCCGACGACCTCGTACCCGACGACCGTCACCCACGGCGTCAGCGCAAGGACGGCGATGCACCACTCCATGGACAGCCCGGCCTGCGCGAGCGCGACGGGCGCCGTGACCAGGATCGCCGACCCGATCAGCAGCACGATGTGGAACGGGTCGACCGATCGGGTGAGCACGCTGTAGAGCAAGAAGATTCCGGCGACGTAGACCGCCACCGGGACCGCGACGCAGAGCACTGTGCCGGTGGTGCCGAGCTCGCTGTGGTGCTCGATGTAGTACGCCGCCACGTGCAGGCCGGCGCCGACCGCGACGGTGGCGCCGAACAGCGGGATGTGTCCGTAGCCGTAGCCGAACGACCGCTCCCGGCGGGCCGCGAGGATGTCCCCGGACGGCATGACGAAGTAGATCCACCACATCCCGAAGGTCAGGGCGGTGCCGGCGAGCCCGAGGACCGCGACGTCCGCGGACCAGCCCGGACCGTCTGGCCCGACGATCGCCGTCAGTGACGCCATCGTCCCGATCATCCCCTCGCCCAGCGCGATGATGACCAGCAGCCCGTAGCGCTCGGTGATGTGGTGGGCGTGCCACGGCGTGCCCTCGAGGCGGGTCTCCGCGAAAATGGGACCGGCCAGCTCGATGAGGATCAGCACGGCCGCACGCACAGGAACGTCACGGCAATCCCCGTGTTGGCGAGCAGGAGAGCGACCCAGCCGGCCTGGGCGGTCAGGATGGTGACGATGAATGCTTGGCAGGTACGCCGACGCGTCGGGTCCTGTCGGGCTGCCCGGGCCCACTGGGCGACCATCGGCACCCGCATCACGACGTACCCGGCAACCATCACCTTGTTGTCCACGTGCTCGCCGTGCTCGAGCGACTCGAACATGTCCGGCAGGCCGAGCGCGAGGATCAGGACGCCGACCATCTGCACCATCGTGGTCATTCGGAAGATCCAGTCGTCGGTGTCGAAGGCCGACGCGAACCACGAGAAGTTGATCCACGCCCATGAGATCGCGAACGTGGCGAACGCAAAGCCGCCGATCCCCGGACCGATGTGGTCGGCGGCGAGGAAGTGCGCCAGCTCGTCGGCCGCGGTCCCGAACGCGATCACGAACGTCAGGTCGAAGAGAAGCTCAAGGGGCGTCGCCGCCCGGTGGGCTTCGTGCGGATCCCGGCCCAGCATCCGGCTTCGGTGGTGGTGCTGCCGTTCGCTCATGCGGGGAGTCTAGGAACTGTTCATCGGTTCACCGATGAGTTCCGGGTGCACGCCGTCGTTCCAGCTGATGTCAGGATCAACCAGCGATTCCTCAGGAGAAGTCATCATGGACTGGAAGCTCGAAGCCGTCGTGGTCCCCGTGAGCGATGTGGAGCGCAGCCGCGCGTTCTACGTCGACCAGCTCGGGTTCCGGCTCGACACCGACCACCAGGGAGGCCCCGACTTCCGCGTCATCCAGGTGACCCCGCCGGGCTCGGCCTGCTCGATCATCTTCGGCAAGGGCATGGGTGACGGCGAGCCGGGGTCGGTGAAGGGAAACCATCTGGTCGTGGACGACATCGAGGCGGCCGCGGACCAGCTGTCGGCGGCCGGGGTCGAGCACAGCGGTGTGCAGCACTTCGAGGCCGGAGCGATGGTGCCCGGACCTGATCCCGATCGCGCGTCGTACGCCTCATTCATCTTCTTCTCCGACCCGGACGGCAACACCTGGGCCGTGCAGGAGATCAAGGAACACGTGCGCTGACATGACGACCGTCATCGAGTCGGCCTTCGACCAGCACCGACGCGAGCTGCACGTGCACTGCTATCGCATGCTCGCGTCGTACGACGAGGCCGAGGACGCCGTCCAGGAGACCTATCTCCGGGCCTGGCGGAGCCGCGAGACGTTCGAGGGCAAGCATGTCCGGGCGTGGCTGTACCGGATCGCCACCAACGTCTGCATGGACGCGATCCGCGCAAGGAAGCGGCAGGTGCCGCGGATGACGTCGTACGCCGAGGTGCCGTGGCTGTCGCCGTACCCCGACAACCTCCTCGACGAGATCCCCTCCGGCTCCGACGCGCCGGACGACGTGGCCGTGGCCCGGGAGACGATCGAGCTCGCCTTCCTCGCCGCGCTCCAGGTGCTGCCGCCGCGACAGCGGGCGGCGCTGCTGGCCCGCGAGGTGCTCGGGCTGGCCGGCGGCCGAGACCGCATCGATGCTCGGCACGTCGGTGGCGGCGGCCAACTCCGCCCTGCAGCGCGCCCGGGAGACGCATGAAGCAGCATCTGCCGTCCCACCGCAGCGACTGGCGCGCGCACGAGCCGTCGGCGTCCGAGCGGGCCCTGCTGGCCAGGTTCATCGACGCCCACGAACGGATGGACGCCGAGGCGGCGATCGCCGTCGGCCGCCGAGGACCTCCGGATCACGATGCCGCCGAACCCGCATGTGCTTCGACGGCCTCGCCCAGATCGCGCCACTCATGGAGCGGGCCTTCGGCCCGGACCGCGCCGGTGACTGGCGCCTGGTGCCGACCATGGCCAATCGCAAGCCCACGGCCGCTTCCTACCTGCGCGGCCCGGGCGACACCGAGTTCCGGGCGTTCAAGTTCGACGTGCTGCGGATCTCGGGTGAGTCGATCGTGGAGATCACCACGTTCGGTCCGCAGCTGTTCGAGGCGTTCGGCCTGCCGTTGGTCCTGCCCTGAGTCGACGTAAGTTACGACGACTCGGCAGTGGGCCACCAGCTGGGCCTGGAGAGCCGGGTGGGAAGGTCGGTGGCACCGCTGCCGCGGGCGGCGTCGACCTGGGCCTGGGTCAGGAACAGGGTGCGGGTCAAGTCGGCGCCGGAGACGTCGGCCCCTCGGAAGTCGGCGCCGGTGACGTCGGCGAGGGTCAGGTCGGCCCCACGCAGGTCGGCTCCGGTCAGCAGCGCTCCTCGCAGGCTGGCGCCGACGAGGGCAGTGTCGCGGAGGTCGCGTCCGATCAGGTCCGCGCCGTCGAGGTCCGGCCCGGGAGCAGCCTCTCGGGCAAGCCGGCTGGCCTGACGCAGCAGCGGGTTGACCGTCTTGCGGTGGGTTTCGACGTCGTACGACGCCAGCGTTGCCGCGTCCTGGCCGGCCACCTCAACGGTGTCGCGGACGGCCGACTCGAGGTCTGAGGAGAGACCGGCCGACGTCGGCAGGCTCAACGCAGTGTCGAGGTGCCAGAGCAGCTCGTGGAAGCTGGCGCATCACCGCGAACACGGCGAACATCTGCGCCCCGATGGCTTCACCGGACCGCCAGTCCTTCCCGCCGAAGGTGACCTGGGTGACCTGCTGGCCGGCGCCGAAGCAGTCGAACACGGTGCAACCCCGGTAACCCTCTTCGCGCAGCCGGTCGTGGATGCCGCAACGGAAGTCGCGGCCAAGGTGGCCGCAAGGATCGCCGGCGGCCTTGTCGACCGGGAAGTCCGAGGACCGCCCGAACGGCAGGGCCACGCAACACAGGCCGGCGCATCGCGAACAGTCCGCCGCCAGCTCCAGCACGAGGTCCATTGAACCTCAGCGCCGGGACGGGGGATGTGAGTGACAGGTTCATCACGGTATGCAGGTGGACCTCCGGTTCCCACGGTGCACGGGCCGTGGGAAGTAGCGGTTCGGCTGCATACCGTGATGAAACTCCTCCTCGCCGCCCAGAATCCCCAACCCTGTCTGGCGAATCGCTGTCTGATTCACGTTTCAGGGACGTGACGTGGGGCACATTGTCAGTTACAGTCACGCGACCGCTCTTCGCAGGAGGCAAGTGGTGATCGAGGTCCACGCGCGCAGCAGCTACCGATCCCAGCTGGTGCGAATCGGCTCCCGGACCTTCGTGCGACCTGTCCTCGCCTTCTTTCCGTCCATCGGTCCTGCCGCCCCCTTCGTCGACCTGGTCGAGCTCGGCATGCGCGCGGTCCCTCGGCTGCCCTCCACCCAGGTCGAGAAGGTGTGCGGCGGCGACTGGTCGGCCGAGCTGGTCAGCGCCAAGGACTCGGTCCCCGGCCAGGCGGCCATCGTCTACTTCCACGGCGGCGCGTTCGTGATGTGCGGGCTGGCCACTCACCGGCGGATCGCCGAACGGCTGGCCCAGCGCACCGGGTTGCCCGTGCTGTCGGTCGCGTACCGACAGCGCGCGAAGGGCTACGTCGCCACCAGCATCAGTGACTGCGTCGAAGCCGTGAACTGGCTGATCGATCGCGGTTACGACCCCGCCCAGCTGGTACTGGCGGGTGACTCTGCGGGTGGGCACCTGTCGTTCGCAGTCGCGCTGGCCGCGGCCGAACAGGACATCCGGGTGGCGGGGGTGGTGGCCCTGTCTCCCTGGCTCGACTTCGACAACTCCGTACGCCGGCGGCACCGCAACGCCCTGCGTGATGACTGCATCCCGACGTACCGCCTCCAGAAGGCCGCTCAACGGGCAACCGGGCTGCGTCAGATCGACCCGTCGATGTCGCCGGTGAACGCAGACCTGCGCCGGCTCCCGCCCTCGCTGATCATGTGCGCCGCGGGGGAGGTACTGCGCTACGACGCGGAGCTGATGACCGAGCGACTCGACAAGGCTGGGGTCCCGGTGGAACTGCACATCTGGGAGGGCCAGGTGCACGCCTTCCCGGTCCTGGCACATCTGTTGCCCGAGAGCCGCGCCGCGCTCGACCGGATCGGAACCTTCGTCACCGAGGTTGTCGCCGGCGCGAGTGCCGACGAAGCCGGCCTGGCGTCCTGAGCGCCCCCGGAGTGCGCCCCGCGGGCCGGAGTGGGGCCTGATCCCGGTCAGCGGCCGCGGAATCGCCGAAGGAGTGGGGCGACTTCGGGCGTGTCGGCGGCAATTTTCGCGGCAAAGTGGGGGATGTGTTCGCGTCTTCGGCAAAATCATGGCAGACTGAAGATGAACGGAAAGTGAACAGGAGGTGTCCCATGCGCGACCTCAAGGAAACCAAGACCCGTCTCACCATGACCTGGGTGCCCGTACGTGACGCCAATGGCCGCGTCCGGATGGAGGTCCGCTGGGCCTCTTCAGCCACGCAGGCGCACAAGCCGCATCCCCACGCCGCCTGAACCCCGCAGCAGGGCCGACCCGCCACCCTCGGTGGCGGGTCGTTGCTGTGTTCACACGGTCACTCCCGACGCGGAGTGCCGAGGCCGCGGATGATGCCCGCGGCGGCAAGCTTGCGAACCGTCGGGTGGCTCCTGGCGGTGCATCGAGGTTCTCGCTCTCTAGGTGGATCGCTACGCGGCCGCTGCGACCAGGGCAACCAGTGGCGGCAGACTCGAGCCGACCGTCCCGAACACGCTGCCACCGCGCGGGCGCCAGTAGCCGAGCGCGTCTGCGATGCCCATGGCGAGGCTGGCCAGCAGCATGTAGGAGCACGCCATCAGGACGACCGCTCTGCCGATGGCCTGCGTCGCCCGTTTGCAGGATGATCAGCCCGACGATCGTGCCGAATCCCGGCGAGCAGGTTCCGGAAGCCGACGACAAAGGCCCACATCTGCACGTCCGCGATGTTGTCGGCCTCGACGTGGAGAAACTTCCGCGCTGCAGGCTTGTGGAAGAAGAACATCTCTGCTGGCGCCGCACCGATGTAGGCCAGGGCGCCGATCAGTGCCGCGATCTGGGCCACGCCGTTCACGATGCTCCACCTTTCGAGCAGCTGGACGGCGGGACGGACCTACAAGATTGGGTCGCATTCATGTCCCTAGCCTCGTGCCGGCCCGGTCTGGCGGGTTGCGTAGTCGGCTACTCGATCTGCGGGTTCCCGCTTCGGTCACGATGTGGCGGTGATCGAGGACGACACCTGTCGGGCTGCGGCGCTGGCCGAGCTGCCGCGGTCCACGCGCTGGCGCTTCGCCTCAGCGACGAGGGCGAGCTCGTGAGCGGATCGCCGAGTATTGGGGATGGACCGGAGGCTGTGGGGCCGCTCCTGGAGTGCCGCCGCGAAGCTTGCGCAGATTCGGCCGCGAGGATTCGCTGTAGCCTCGTCCGTGGTTCTGGCGTGGCCGCTCGTGGCCGGGACGAGGAGCTCCGGTTCGTGGCGGGGGCGCTGCGTGCGCAACAATCGCCGGCGGGGTCGTCTCGCCGGCGCTCCGGGGTGGGAAGACCGTTGGCCCGCGAGGCGGTGCAGCGCGCGGCACCACAGGGACCGCGTCCGCTGGGCCTACGCGACGGTGTCCGCCGGTCCACCCCTCGGGGCGTTCGAGGGGCTGCTCGGGGACCTGGCTCCGACCGGCTCAGCGCGTGCGCCGCGCGGTGACCGCGCTCGGCGCGTCGTCCGGGGCTCCGCCGCTTTGGTGGTCGACGACGCCCACGAGCTCGATGAGCCTCCGCGATCGTGTGCACAGCTGGTGTCAGGCGGGCGGCCACAGTCCTCGTCACGCTCCGCTCAGGGGAACAGGCGCCGGACGCGGTGACGGCCTGTGGAAGGACGAGCACCCGCGTCTCGATCTCCAGGCTCTCTCCGTCGCAGAGACCGGGACACTTCTCAGACGCGTGCTGGACGCTCCGCTCGACTGGCTGGGCAGATCGGCTCTGGTCGCTGAGTCAGGGAAACCTGCTCTACCTGCGCCACCTGGTGGACGGCGAGCTGCGATCCGGATGGCTCCGCAAGGTGGCGGGGGTCTGGCTGTGGCCCGAGGCCGGCGCTCAGCGCGTCTGGCCGAGATCGTGCGCAGCCAGATGGGTCAGCTCCGGAGGAGGTGCTCGACGTCGTCGACCTCCTGGCCGTGGGTGAGCCGTTTCCGCTCGATGCGATCAGCGCCTGACCGCGCCAGCTGCGCTGGAGCAGGCGGAGCTGCGCGGGCTGTGCGCACCGAGACCGTTCCTCGGCTCACCTTGCGCCTGGCCCATCCGCTGTACGGCGAGGTGCGGCGGTCCGAGATCGGGCAGGTTCGTGCCCGCCGCCTGCGGGGTCTGGTGGCGACCGCACTTCCACGAAGGAGTCACCGCCGAGGCGCTGCGGTGCGAAGGCTCACCCTGAACGACGACCTCCCGATCCCGGACGCCTGATCGTGCGTCACACCAGGCGGTGGGTTGTTCGACTGACGCTTGTGAGCGACTGCTCGCGCGGCTGCGGAGTCGTTGTTGGTGGACGCCGCCTGCGCAGCGATGCGCTTTCATGGCTCAGCGGGCGAGAGGCCGAGGAGATCTTCGGTATCGCGAAGGAGAGGGACGCCGCGCCCGTCTGCCCCTCGTGACCAGGGGCGTTGGGCAATCTTTCTGGACGCTCGCCAGACCGATGAGGCCGAGCGTCTCTTGCTGCGACCTCGCCGGTGTCGAGGGACCGTTGCACGCCTTCTTCACGCGATGCGTGTCGCCTTCGACGCCTCCCTCGGACGCGTTCGACGGGCGACACGACGGGCTCGCGCTCCTGGACGACCGATTGCGGCGATCGCGGGCCATGCCGCTTGGGAGTGGCCGCTAGCGGTCCGTCCTGGGCCAAGTGGAGGTTGTCAAGCAAGCTCGTCCGTGGCTACGACGCCGCGGCGAAGTCCGCGGAGGGCGGCATCCGAGGTTCGGCCTGGCTGACTGGCACATCTCGCGCTCAGGCTCTCCGGAGATGTGAAGGGTCCGAAGAGTTGCCGGCGCGTGGCATGGAGACCGTAGACGTCCTCGGCGCCGGCCCACCTGATGGGCCTGTCTGCTCGTCCACGGAGAGCTGCGAGGGGACATGTCCGTACGCCGAGCGTCTGCTGCGCGAGGCCTGGGCATGCCTGCGTGACTCCGGCACGAGTTCCGTTACCGCTGCAGGATGCACCTCACCGAGGTGCTTGCTCTCCTCGGCGACACGGACGAGCCCGAGGTTTGCTCACGGATCTGGAGTCGCAGCGCCATCCGGCGTACACGCTGATGGAGCTCGAGATCCTGCTCGCGCGTGCCTGTTTTGCCGCGTCGGAGGGCTCAACCACCGAGGCGTTGGCTGCCGCGCACATGGCGGCCGACTGCCCGCCGTGGCTCGTCACCGGCGTACGAGTGCTCGCCCTGCATACCGCCCTGGAGCTCGGTGACCACACGGTCGCTGGCCGGCTCTTCGAGCTTGCGGGGACGGTGGAGGGCGAGCGGGCCCCCACCGCCGCGCTGCAGGCCGAGGCACTGGCGACCGGGGACGGTGACGGGCTGCTCGCAGCGGCCGACCGTTGGGAGGAGCTTGGTGATCGACTCGCGGCGGCCGATGCGGCCGCGAGCGCCGCTCTGGTGTTCCGACGGCAGGGTCGGCGGGGTTCGGACTCGACGGCCGTGGCACGGGCACAGCGGCTGAGAGACGCCTGCGAAGGCGCACACACGCCGGCACTGACCGCCGCGGCGCGTCCCCTTCCCCCTGACCGAGCGCGAACGCGAGATAGCCACCCTGGCCGCACGGGGCCTTGCCAACCGGGAGATCGCCGACCGGCTCGTCGTCTCGGTTCGCACGGTCGAGGGGCACATCTACCGCATCTGCAACAAGCTCGGCGTGAACGAACGCAGCGCGCTCAAACCGATCCTCGAGCCGCCGAAGTGATCTCCCGACGACGCAAAACCAGTGCTGAGATTGAGGGTGCATCGCCCAGAATGACGGTATGGGTCCCTGGCGAACGGTGCGCGAGCACCTCGGCCCGGGACTGACGCGCGACATCGCTCTGGTCGCGCTCGCGGTCGGGGTCGTCGCGGCGTCGTACGGCGCCATCACCGTCAGCAAGGGCTTCCCGTGGTGGGCGCCGAGCGTCATGTCGGTGCTGGTGTTCGGCGGCGCCGCCCAGTTCCTCTTCACCGGGATCGTCGGCGCCGGCGGCAGCGCGGCGGCTGCGGTGCTCGCCGGGTTGCTCGTCAACGCGCGGCACCTGCCGTTCGGCTTCGCGCTGGCCGAAGTGTTCGGTGAGAAGTGGTACGCACGGCTGGCCGGCAGCTACGTGCTCGTCGACGAGGTGGTGGCGTTCACGCTGGCTCAGCCCGATCGGAAGCGGCAGCGGTGGACCTACGCCGTTGCCGGTCTCTCGTTGTGCATCTGCTGGCAGGTCGGCTCCCTCGTTGGAGCGCTGGCCGGATCCGTCATCGACGACACCGACCGCTACGGGCTGGACGCGGCGTTTCCCGCCATCCTGCTGGCCTTGGTGCTGCCCAGCCTGCGCGACCCGACGAGCCGGAACCCTGCCCTGGTGGGCGCAGTCGTCGCCGTCGCCAGCACGCCGTTCCTGCCGGTGGGACTGCCCGTGCTGCTTGCCCTCACGGGGCTCCTCTGGTCAGTCGTGCGCCGCGAACGGGGCGAGCCATGATCTCCGATGCCGCGATCATCGGGTCCGGCGCCGTCCTCGGCCTCGGCACCTACGCGTTCAGGGTCGCCGGCCCGGTGCTGCGGTCGCAGGTCAGCATGTCGAAGCGGGTCGAGGAGCTGATGTCGCGTGCCGCCGTCGTGCTTCTCGTCGCGCTGACCGCGACGGCCGCCCTGACCCAGGGCCACGAGTTCGCCGGCTGGGCTCGCCCGGCCGGGGTTCTGGTGGCGGGGGTGCTGGCCTGGCGCCGAGTGCCGTTCGTGGTCGTGATCGTCGCAGCGGCGGCCGTTGCCGCCGGGCTGCGCCTGGCCGGGATCCCCTAGACGTAGATGTTGTCGTGGGCGACGAAGAAGGCGTCCTTCTCCTCATCCGTCATCGCAGCCCAGTCCGCATCCTGAGCAGGCCCTCGAAGTAGTCCTCCCGGGGCGCACCAGGCGAGAAGAGGATGAGCATCGAGGCGGGTTCGCCACTCTCGTTGCCGAACCCGTGGAGTCCGCCCTCGGGCACGTAGAGGTAGTCGCCGGCGTGACCGTCTGTCACCTCGTCACCGTTGTGCAGCCGAACCGTCCCGGACAGCACGAAGAACGACTCGCTGAAAGTCCGGTGGAAGTGCAACGCCGCGCCGCCGGGCTCACCGGACATGTTCCAGCGGTACAGCCCGAACTTGGCGTCAGTGTCGGCGCCAGTGGCCAGGTAGTCGACGGTCGTGCCGCTCGGGTAGGTGATGTCGGGGGGTGGTCGCTGCGGCGCAGTCGCGCCGACACCTCGCCGGAGTCACCGAGGTACGTCGGGTCTGGATACGTCATGGAACCAGCGTGGATGGACGCGCAACGGGCAGCACCAATTCACAGTCAACCGAAAATGCCAAGGCCTGCCCGATTTCGGGCAGAAAGTTGCCAGTTGGGTCCGCGATTGAGCACGATTCCTCTCGTGCCTGCCGATCCCGATCTCGTCGACCGTCTCGTCGCCAGCACTGGGCTCACCGCCTCGGAAGCGCTCCGGGTCATCGAGGACGTGGTGGCCTTCACGCCGAACCGGTCGAGGACTACGTCCGGCGACGGCATGCGCACCTGAAGACCTTCGGGGCGAGGAACGTCGAGATCTTCGCCCGGCTCCGGGAGGAGCTGCGCGACCGGGTCGTCGCCGCGCCCGACCTGACCGAGCGGCAGCTGCGCCGCATCATCTACGGATAGGAGACGACCCGTGTGCGGAATCGTCGGCTACATCGGCGGCCAACAGGCCGCCCCGCTGCTGCTCGAGGGACTGACCAGGCTCGAGCATCGCGGCTACGACTCGGCCGGGGTTGCCGTGCTCGGCGGCGGGATCAAGGTCGCCAAGCGGGCCGGCCGGGTGCGTGAGATCGACGTACCCAAACGGTTCACGGGCAAGGTCGGCATCGGCCACACCCGCTGGGCGACCCACGGGCCGCGAACCGAGGTCAACGCGCACCCACACCTCTCCACCGACGGCAAGGTCGCCGTCGTCCACAACGGCATCATCGACAATGCCGCCTCGCTGCGGGAGGCGCTCGTCGACGAAGGTGTCGAGATGATCAGTGACACCGATTCCGAGGTGCTCGCCCACTCGTGGCAGGCAGCGACGAGGACACGCTCGAAGTCCAAGGTTCGTGCGGCGCTCGCCCGGATCGACGGAACGTACGGCGTTGCCGTGCTGCACGAGGACTTCCCCGACCGAATCGTGGTCGCCCGCAACGGGTCGCCGCTGATCATCGGCGTGGGTGAGAAGGAGATGCACGTCGCCTCCGACCTCGCTGCGCTCGTGCGGTACACGACCACCGTCGCCCATCTCGACGACGGCGAGATGGCCACGCTGACGGCGAC
Organism: uncultured Actinomycetota bacterium; assembly: GCA_963844385.1. Classification (GTDB taxonomy): domain Bacteria; phylum Actinomycetota; class Actinomycetes; order Propionibacteriales; family Nocardioidaceae; genus Nocardioides. The sequence continues at coordinate 135,759 of CAWJOJ010000001.1, forward strand.
GGGCTTCACGACGTACACCACGAGCCTCTCAGCGACCCGCAAGGCGGTGACCGAGCTCGACATCGACCCGGCGTCGTACGACGAGAGCGACCACGAGTCCTTCATGTACAAGGAGATCCTCGAACAGCCGGCCGCAGCCGAGCGGATGCTCCGCGGCCGTCTCGACGAGCGATTCGGGACCGCACATCTGGGCGGCCTCGACCTGGAGCCGCGGGAGACCCGGGCGATCCAGCGGGTCAAGGTCCTCGGGTGCGGATCGGCCTACTACGTCGGCCAGATGGGCGCCTCGATGATCGAGGAGCTCGCCCGGGTGCCGGCCGATGCCGAGGCCGCGAGCGAGTTCCGCTACCGCAACCCGATCATCGAGCCGGACACCCTCTACGTGGCTGTGAGCCAGTCCGGCGAGACGATCGACACCTTGCTCGCGGTGCAGGAGATCAAACGCAAGGGCGGCAGGGTGATCGGACTGGTCAACGTGGTCGGCTCGGCCATCGCCCGCGAATGCGACGGCGGCATCTACCTGCATGCCGGGCCGGAGGTCGCGGTCGCGAGCACCAAGGCGCTGACGAACATGTACCTCGGGTTCGCCCTGCTCGCGCTGCACCTGGGCCGCGTCCGCGACCTGTCGATCGCGGACGGCAGGCGGCTCATCGCCGGGTTGCAGCGGCTGCCGGGGCAGCTCGAGAGAGATCCTCGAGCAGGAGGACGCCCTGGCCGAGATCGCCGAGACCCTCTCCGCGGCGGAGTCGCTGTTCTTCGTCGGTCGGGTGCGCGGCTTCCCGGTTGCGCGCGAGGGTGCCCAGAAGTTCAAGGAGATCTCCTACCGGCATGCGGAGGCCTACCGACCTCGGAGCTCAAGCATGGTCCGCTGGCGTTGATCAGCGCGGATGTCCCCGACGGTGGCGATCGTTCCCGACGACGAGCTGACCGCCCGCAACGTGGCCGCGCTGCACGAGATCGACGCCCGGCTCGGGCCGCTGGTGGTGATCACGCACCGCGGCCGTCGACCTGGGCGAGGTGAGGGCGACCAGGGTCGACGTACCAGCCAACGAGGTCGAGCTCGACCCGATCCTGCTGACCGTGCCGCTCCAGTTGCTGGCCTATCACGCGGCGCTGCGACTGGGTCACGACATCGACAAACCCCGCAACCTGGCCGAGTCGGTCACTGTCGAGTAGTGGGGCCGCGGGCCGAGGTCGTCGAGACCTGTTCATCCGCGTCGCGAGCGACTACTGTGACATGAGTCACAACAGAGCGTTGTGGCCCGGCCTGGATCGAAACTCTGGAGATCTCGTGGCGAAGCGCGTTCGACCCCTCGCAACCGCGGCAGCGGCCCTCTGCGCAGTTCTCAGCGGACTGGCCGCCATGCCCAGTGCCCAGGCAGCAGTCCCGGCGTACGTCGCCCTCGGAGACTCGTACGCCTCCGGCACGGGCACCCGCTCCTACATCGACGACGGGACCGCTTGCCAGCGGTCTACCCTCGCCTATCCGTCGCTGATCGCAGTGGCCAGGGGCTACTCGCTCAACTTCCGCGCCTGCTCGGGGGCGACCGTCGGCACGGTCACCAGCACCCAGCTCTCGGCGCTCACGTCCGCGACCAACTACGTCACGATCTCGGTCGGTGGCAATGATGCCGGGTTCGCAGACGTGCTGAGCGAGTGTGCCCTGCCGTGGTGGGCGTCTGACTGCAACGGGGCGATCGACGATGCGCAGGCCTTCATCAACAACACGTTGCCGGGACGGCTGTCGACGCTGTACGCGTCGATCAGGAGCAGGGCACCGAGCGCGAAGGTCGTGGTCGTCGGCTACCCGCGGATCTTCAACGGCGAGGACTGCAACGCCTTCACCTGGTTCAGCCCGGCCGAGATGACTCGGCTCAACCAGACCGCGAACCTGCTCAACAGCAGGACCTCCGCTCGGGCAGCCGCTCGCGGATTCTCGTTCGCAAATCCGACGACGCGTTTCGTCGGCCATGCGGTGTGCGACGACGTCGAGTACCTCAACGGTCTGTCGAACCCGATCTCGGAGAGCTTCCACCCGAACCGCAGCGGGCATGCCTCCGGCTACTCGCCGACCGTGAGCCCGGTGTTGACCGGAGCCGCCCTGAGGGTGAGCCCGGCCATCATCAACGCGGCGCGGGCATCCTCAGCCGAACTCGCCGCGACCCAACGTCAGTACGCCGAGGCCGACGCGCGGATCACGCCGGAATCGTTCCAGCGACCCGACCTGACGACGCCCGAGGCGCGCGCCGCCGCACGCCGGGCCGGGATCGACCTGGACCGCTGGCTCGCCCGGCAGTGACCTTCCAGGGGCGCCTCATGTTCGTGCAATGCAAGAACATGAGGCCGCGAATGCATTGACCGGGACGAGCCCACTTGCGACTCTTCCCCACGGCCCTCTCACACCCCCTGAGAGTGCCTCCACCCCTCCGGGCTCCACCGGGCCTTCCACAACAGGAGTGTGTCTCGAGTGAAAAGCAGGTATCTAGGTGGGCTCTTCGCCACCATGCTAGCCGTCGCCACAGTCATCGCCACGGTGCCCCCCGGCGCCGTCGCGACGCCCAATCAAGCCGCCTCGTCCCAGGACGGTCGTACGCTCGCCCGAGCCGCGGCCGAGAACCTGATCGAGAGCAAGGCCCCGCAGCTCAAGATCGGCGCCCACGACGCGTTCGTCGCGAAGCCGGTGATGTCTGGCGGCAACGGGCTGCACTACGCCCCCTACGAGCGGACCTACCGCGGCCTGCCCGTCATCGGCGGTGACTTCGTCGTGGTCACCGACAAGGCCGGGCACGTCTTGAACACCTCCGTCGCCCAGTCCCGCCCCACCAGCCTCGCGTCCGTGCGACCGAGCGTCGCCAAGGCCCGCGCGCTGAGCGTCAGCCGCGGCCAGGTCGACAAGGTCGCCGCGACCGAGGCCCCGCGCCTCGTCGTCTGGCAGGGCAAGACCTCCCACCTCGCCTGGGAGAGCAAGGTCACCGGCCGCGACCACGGCAGCCCCTCGATCAAGTCGGTCTACGTCGACGCGCGTTCCGGCAAGCTGCTGGGCAGCAAGGAGCACGTCGCCGAGGGCACCGGCAACGGCAACTGGGAGGGCAGCGTCACCATCCCGACAAGCGGCTCCGGCACGTCGTGGTCGATGACGAACAGCAACGCCTCCACCCTGAAGTGCCAGAACTCCTCGGGCAACGTCACGTTCACCGGCACCGATGACGTGTGGGGCAACGGCAGCGCGACCGACCGCGAGACAGGTTGCGTCGACGCGCTTCTACTCGGCCGAGAAGATGCGCCAGATGATGTCGACGTGGCTGGGCCGCAACGGCATGAACGGCTCCGGCGGCTGGGTGCCGACCCGGGTCGGCCTCAACGACGTCAACGCCTACTACGACGGCACCCAGGTGCAGATCGGCCACACCCAGACCGGTGGCAAGTGGATCGGCTCCATGGACGTCATCGCGCACGAGTACGGCCACGGGGTCGACCACCATGACCCCGGGTGGCATCTCGGCCGCTGGCACCCAGGAGTTCGTGGGCGACACCTTCGGTGCCGCGACGGAGTGGTTCTCCAACAACCCGGCCGACGTTCCGGACTACCTCGTCGGCGAGGAGATCAACCTGGTCGGCCAGGGCCCGATCCGCAACATGTACAACCCGTCTGCGGTGGGCGACCCCAACTGCTACTCGAGCTCGATCCCGGGCATGGAGGTGCATGCCGCCGCAGGGCCGGGCAACCACTGGTTCTACCTCCTGGCCGAAGGCACGAACCCGACCAATGGCCAGCCGACCAGCCCCACCTGTAACGGCTCGACGCTGACCGGCATCGGCATCCAGAACGCACAGAAGATCATGTACAACGCGATGCTGATGAAGACCTCGTCGTCGTCGTACCTGAAGTACCGGACCTGGACGCTCACCGCGGCGAAGAACCTCGACGCGAGCTGCAACCTCTACAACAAGACCAAGGCCGCGTGGAACGCCGTCTCGGTTCCGGCCCAGGCGGCGGACCCGACCTGTGGCTCGACCGGCACCGTGACCGTCACCAACCCGGGCAACAAGTCCGGCACGGTCGGCAGCCCGATCGCGTCCTTCACGCTGTCCGCCTCGGGCGGCACCGCGCCGTACACCTGGTCGGCCACCGGTCTGCCCGCGGGCGTGACCATCGGGTCGTCCACCGGCACCGTCTCGGGTACGCCGACCGCGGCGGGCACCTACAACGTGACCGCCACGGCGACCGGTAGCGGCGGGAGCGGCAGCGGCTCGACGTCGTTCACCTTCACCATCAGTGGTGGTGGCGGCGGCAGTCAGCTGCTGCTCAACCCGGGCTTCGAGTCGGGTGCGGTGAACTGGACAGGGACAGCTGGCCCGATCACCAACAACTCCGGCCGTCCGGCACGGACCGGCACGTGGAAGATGTGGCTCGGCGGCAACGGGGTGACGTCGACGGAGACCGAGGCGCAGAGCGTCACGATCCCGGCCTCGGCCACGGCCGCGACGCTGACGTTCTGGATCCGGATCGACTCGTCGGAGACGACCAGCAGCACCGTGTACGACACCGCCAAGGTGCAGATCGTCAGGAGCGGGGTCACGACGACCCTCGCGACGTACTCCAACCTGAACAAGAACCCCACGTACGTCCAGAAGTCCTTCGACGTCACGTCCTACAAGGGCTCGACGATCTCGGTGAAGTTCCTGATGAACGAGGACTCGTCGCTGCAGACGAGCTTCGTGGTCGATGACACCGCGCTGAACGTCAGCTGACCGACGTTCAGCAGACCAAGGCGGTCGCCACCGGAGGGTGGCGGCCGCCTTGCTCTGTTGTCGTCGAACTCATCGATGAGTCTGGGCGACCCCGGACGTCTCATCAGACATCATCCCGACCTACGAAGGAGCTCTCATGCCCAAGATCAAGCCCTCACTCTGGTTCGACGACAACCTGGAGGCGGCGATGGAGTTCTACACCAAGCTGTTCCCCAACAGCTCGGTCGACGACGTCCAGCGCTGGGGACCCGACCAGCCCGGCCAGGAGGGCACGGTCCTCGCCGCTTCGTTCAACCTCGACGGGCTCGGCTTCACCGGCATCAACGGTGGTCCCGTGCACGCCGGCTTCACCGAGACCATCTCCTTCGTCATCGAGTGCGCGGACCAGGCCGAGATCGACCACTACTGGGAGGCCCTGACCGCCGACGGGGGCAGGGAGGACGCGTGCGGCTGGGCCAAGGACAAGTTCGGGCTCAGCTGGCAGATCGTCCCGAAGAACCTGTCCGAGCTGCTGTCCACCCCGGAGGCCGTGCAGGCGATGCTGGGGATGAAGAAGCTGGTCATCGCCGACCTGAAGTGAGGTTCCCTGGTCGGCGGCGGACCAGGCATGGTGGGGCGACTTCCGGCGTGCGAGGCTGTGGCCATGAACCTCTACATCGACGGTGAATGGCGCGAGGCCAAGAGCGGAAAACGATTCGACGTACGCGACCCAGCGGACGGCGCGACCATCGACTCGGCGGCCGACGCTGCCGAGGTCGACGGGCTCGAAGCACTGGACGCCGCCGTGGCGGCGCAGAGCGACTGGGCCCGGACCGCGCCGCGCGAACGCGGCGAGATCCTGCGCCGCGCCTACGAGGCCGTGACCGACCAGGCCGACGACTTCGCGAAGCTGATCAGCCTCGAGATGGGCAAGACGCTCGCGGAGGCGAAGGGTGAGGTGACCTACGGCGCCGAGTTCCTGCGCTGGTTCGCCGAGGAGGCGGTGCGGATCTCCGGCACCTGGCTCACCGCACCTGCCGGCGGCAGCCGGCTGATGACGATGAAGCAGCCCGTGGGCCCGTGCCTGCTGATCACGCCGTGGAACTTCCCGCTGGCCATGGGCACCCGCAAGATCGGGCCGGCCATCGCCGCCGGCTGCACCATGGTCATCAAGCCCGCTGAGCTGACTCCCCTGACCATGCTCAAGCTCGCCCAGGTCTTCGCCGACGCCGGACTGCCCAAGGGCGTGCTCAACGTCATCACCACCTCGAACTCGGCGAAGGTGTGTGCCGCCATCATGGCCGACGACCGGCTGCGGAAGGTGAGCTTCACCGGCTCCACCCTGGTCGGCAAGATCCTCGTGAAGCAGTCGGCCGACAAGCTTCAGCGGGTCTCGATGGAGCTCGGTGGAAACGCGCCGTTCCTGGTCTTCGCGGACGCCGACCTCGATGCCGCTGTCGACGGCGCCATGATCGCCAAGATGCGCAACATGGGCGAGGCCTGCACCGCGGCGAACCGGTTCCTGGTGCACGAGTCGGTGGCCGACGCCTTCGGTGACCGGTTGGCCCAGCGGATGGGGGCGCTCACGGTGGGCCGTGGCCAGGACGACGGCACCGACGTGGGCCCGCTGATCGACGACAAGGCCGTCTCCTCGGTCGCCGAACTGGTCACCGACGCCGTGAAGGACGGCGCCCGGCTGGTCGTCGGCGGGAAGCCGATCGACGGGCCGGGACACTTCTTCCCGCCCACGGTTCTGGTCGACGTACCTGCCAACGCCCGGATCAACCAGGAGGAGATCTTCGGGCCGGTCGCGCCGATCACCACGTTCGCCACCGACGAGGAGGCGCTGCAGCGGGCCAACGACACCGAGTACGGACTGGCGTCGTACCTCTACACGCGCGACCTCGACCGCGCCCTGCGGATCGCCGAGGGCCTCGAGTACGGCATGGTCGGCATCAACTCCGGTCTGCTGTCCAACCCGGCCGCTCCGTTCGGCGGTGTGAAGGCCAGTGGTTTCGGTCGAGAAGGCGGCTTCGAGGGGATCGAGGAGTACCTCGAGACCAAGTACGTCGGGATCTCCGCTGGCTGAACGACGCCTTGGCCGCGGTGCAACGATGACCTCTGTGCGCTAGCGAGAAGGTGGGAGCGATGGGGGACGACAAGGCCAGACGGGACACCACCGCAGGCAGGCACGCCCTCGGCACGCCCGGCCCGCCGACCACGATCATCCTGTTCGGCGCGACCGGCGACCTCTCCAGGCGCAAGCTGCTGCCTGGCCTGCTGCACCTGATGAGGTCGGGTCTGCTGCCTCAGATGCAGATCGTCGGTACGTCGCTCGAGGACTACACCCGCGACACGTTCATCGCGTTCGCGCGGACCGCGGTCGAGGAGTTCGGCGACGACGTGGCCGCGGGGGAGTGGGACGCGTTCGCGAAGCTGCTCTACTGGGCCGGCCCGAGCGCCGAGGACCTGAAGGCCGGGGTGGCCGAGGCCGAGGCTGGACTCACTGAGCCCCAGGCTCGGCTGGCCTATCTGTCGGTGCCGCCCAAGGGCGCCCTCGCGGTGGTCGCCTGCCTCCGGGATGCGGGACTGGTCGAGGGCACCCGGATCGTCATGGAGAAGCCTTTCGGCACCGACCTCGCCTCGGCCGTGGCGCTGAACGCGGCCTTGCACGAGGTCTTCGACGAGTCGCAGATCTTCCGGATCGACCATTTCCTCGGCAAGGAGGCGGCCCTCAACATCCTCGCCTTCCGGTTCGCCAACGGGCTCTTCGAGCCGATCTGGCACCGCAACATGATCGACCACGTGCAGATCGACGTCCCCGAGACGCTGGGCGTGGAGGGCCGGTCCGGTTTCTACGAGAACACCGGCGCCTATCGCGACATGGTCGTCACCCACCTGTTCCAGGTGCTGGCCTTCACCGCCATGGAGGCGCCGACGGGTCTCGACCCCCTCGCGATCACCCTGGAGAAGAACAAGGTCTTCCGGTCGATGCTGCCGATCAACCCGGGCGACGTGGTCCGGGGGCAGTACGACTCGTACCGCCACGAGGAGGGCGTGGCCCCGGACTCGGAGACCGAGACGTTCGTCGCGCTCAAGTGCTACGTCGACAACTGGCGCTGGGCCGACGTGCCGTTCTACCTGCGCACCGGCAAGAAGCTCGCCGAGGGGCAACGGATCATCTCGATCGCCTTCAAGGAGCCACCGCAGTCGATGTTCCCTGCGGGGTCCGGGATCGGCCAGGAGGGCCCCGACCACCTGACCTTCGACCTCGCCGACAGCTCGAAGATGTCGCTGTCGTTCTACGGCAAGCGGCCGGGTCCGGACTTCCGGCTCGACAAGCTCTCGATGCAGTTCTCCGTGGAGGAGAGCGCGTGGGCGGGGTCGGTGCTGGAGGCCTACGAACGTCTCATCCTCGACGCCGTCAAGGGCAACCACACGCTGTTCACCACGGCCGAGGGCGTGGAGCGGTTGTGGGAGATCTCCGAGTCGCTGCTCGACAGCCCGTCGCCCGTGCGCACCTATCCGGACGGCTCGTGGGGCCCCAACCAGATCCACCAGCTGATCGCTCCACGCGCCTGGCGACTGCCGTTCGAGCGCAAGTGGCGCGAAAAGAAGATCTAGCCGGCCGGCCGATGCAGCTGTACGGCGACATCGCCGACGACTACCGCGACTTCGCGGGCTACGCCCACGGTGACTCGCCCTGCTTCGAGGGTTGGGCGCTCGCTGTCGCCGACGACGACGAGGTCCAGGCCTGGCTCACGGAGCTTCCGCCCGTCAAACGACAGCCCAACCTCGTGTTCGCGGCGGCCCGGTGGCACGGCGTCAAGGCCCCCGGACCGTACGCCGACCTGCGCGCGGCCCTGCTCGGCGACGACGGCGCGATCCGGGACACCATCCTGAGCCGGTCCACCCAGACCAACGAGGTGGGCCGGCTGGCGACGCTGATGCCGGCGCTGGGGCTGCTCGGGAGCCTGCTCGAGGGTCCGCTCAGCCTGCTCGAGGTCGGTGCCAGCGCCGGGCTGTGCCTGTACCCCGACCGCTACGACTACCAGTGGACCGGCGGCGCCCTGGTCGGCAGCGGCGGGCCCACTCTGCGCTGCGCCACCGTCGGGGACCTGCCGGTCCCGTCGCGACATCCGGAGGTCGCCTGGCGTGGCGGCATCGACCTCAACCCCCTCGACGTGGCCGACGAGGCCGAGATGGCCTGGCTGACCAACCTCGTCTGGCCCGAGCAGGACGACCGCCGCGCCCGGCTGCGCTCGGCCATCGCCGTCGCCCGGGCCGACCCGCCGTGTTCTGGTCCGGGGAGACCTGGTCGAGCGGCTGCCCGTCGTACTCGAGGAGGCGAGGCGGCATGGGTCACGCCGGTGGTGTTCCACAGCGCCGTGATCGCCTACCTCCGACCGGACGACCGGCAGCGGTTCCACCGAGCAGATGCGCGGCCTGGTCGCCGACGGCGCGTGCCACTGGATCTCCAACGAGGGCAAACACGTGCTCCCCGAGATCACCGCCACCGGTCCGGCTCGCCCCCGACGACGGCCCGCCGTTCGTGCTGGCGATCGACGGCCGGGCCGTGGCCTGGACGCACGGTCACGGCGCGTCGATGAGCTGGCTGTGACCCTGGCTGTGACCTGGCTGCGACTAGTGCCTAGACCGCGCGCTGCGAGAGCGACGGAGTCGGCCGCTGCGGCGGCAGGTTCAGCAGTCCCGGCAGCCGCGTGCGCGAACGGATACCGAGCTTGCGGTAGACGTTCGACAGGTGCCATTCGACTGCCTTGACCGTGACGAACAGCTGCTGGGCGATCTGCCGGTTCGAGAGTCCGGAAGCGGCCAGATCGGCGACCCGGCGCTCGGAGACGGTCAGCGACGTGAGGTTCTCGGTCGTCGTCCGCTTGACCGGCTCACCGATCCGTTCGAGGATCCGGTGCACCCGGTCGCCCAGCGGCCGCAGCTCCTGGAAGGCGGCGTACGACTCGGCCCTGCGGAGCAGCACCACCGGCTCCCTGGTGTCGCCCATGCCCTGGGTGAGCAGGAGCATTCCCGCGAGATCTGTGGCGACCTGCGCCTCGAGCCGCGGTGCCTGGGTGTGCTGGAGCGAGTCCAGTGCCTCGCGAAGCATGGTGACCCGGTCACCGGTGGCGTCGACCGCAGCCAGGGTGCGAAGTGCCTGCGCAACGGCGTACGGCGACCCGAACGCTCGGGCCCGGTCGACGTTCTCCCGGGCCAGGGTGACGGCCTCGCGCGGCTGACCCATCCGGATCCGGGACAGCGCCTCGCCGGCACGCCACGGCAGGATCGCCGGGTTGTCCATGCGGCCCTCGACCAGCCGGCCGACCTGCGCGTATTGGTGCGCCGCCTGCTCGTGGTCTGCCTGCGCGGCCGCCAGGTCTGCCAGTGCGTACGTCGCGAACGCCCCGGTCAGACCGGGTGCGTGGGTCAGCTCTTCGAGCTCGTCGCGGTGGTCGGCGATCCGGTCGAGCTCTCCGCGGGCGATCCGGCACTCCACCATCGCAGCGAGGAGCGGCGCCAGGAACGCGTTCCAGCCGTTCGCCCGCTCGGCGAGCGCGGCCTCCAGGTCGACGAGCGCCTCGGAGATCATGCCCATGTGCATCCGGATCGTGCCCCGGCACACCAGCGCAGTCGCAAGCGCCATCGTGGAGTTGCGGGCCCTCGCGTCATCGACGGCCGACGACAGGATCGCATCGCCTTCCCCGAACGCGGACATCCAGTGCAGGACGCTGGTCGCGAGGTAGAGCATGGATCCCTCGGAGGTCTCGTCCTCGAGGATGGCGCCACTCCCGATCGATCGGATCGCGAGATCGCGCGCCAGTTCGCCGTCGCGGCATTCGAAGGACAGCACGACCGATGCCGCGGCAAGGCTGAGCCGTTCCTCCTGGGTAACGCCTGCCGGCGGGCTGTCCAGGACCTCGTCGACCTGCGTGTGCAGATAGTCGAGCGAGACCCCGTTGAGCAGGCCGGCGAGAACCATCCGGGCGAACAACCGCTGCTTGCCGGACTCGGGGTCCAGCCGCGACCCGAAGGTCTCCTGGGCGTCGCGGTGCCGTCCGGCGACCATCAGCGCGTCCCCGGCCTCGGCGCGAAGCCGGTCCCGGGTCTGGTCGTCCTCGGCGAGCTCGGTCGCCCGTTCCCACATGGTGAGTGCCTCGTCGAGGAGGCGCTGACCGGAGAGCGCCCGCGCGTTGGCCGACAGCAGGTCGACCTCGGCGGCGCCGACGGGCCCCTCGGCGAGGGCGCGGGTCAGATACCTTCCCGCCTCTTCGAGAGAGCCGGTGCTGAGGGCCTGCTCGCCGCGTTCCTGTAGCCGGGCCCGGACCGTCGGGTCCGAGCCGGGCAGCGTGTTCAGCAGGTGATCGGCAATGACCGCCTTGGCGGTGCCGCGACGCATGAGAACGATCGCCGCCTTGTGGTGCAGCTCCGACGCCTCGTGCGAGGTCATCGGTGCCAGCACAGCATCGGCGATGAGCGGCTGCGTCCCGCGCAGGTGACTGCCGTCAGGCGTGAGGATCTGAGCGCTGACGAGGGTGGAGATGTCGTCGGCGACGGAGGCCAGCGGGTGGCCGGTCAGTTCGGCGACCATGCCGACGTTGGCCTGGTTGCCCAGGACGCACACGGCGCGAGCGGTGGTGGTGGCGGTCTGGTTCAGGCGACTGAGGCGACCAGCCACGGAGCCCACCACGGTGTCGGGTGTGCCCGTCTCGGCGGTGAGCAGCTCGTTGACGAAGAACGGGATGCCGCCACTGGTGCGGTGCACCTCGTCGATCTCGGCGTCTCCGGCCCGCGGTCGCACCGCTCGGACCTGTTCGGCGACCGCGTCGCGCGACAGTGGCCCAGGGTTCAGCACCGTGCTCGCGGCCAGGAGCCGGTTGAGCGACTCGGATGCGGCGACCGGCTCACCGGAGCGAACGGCGAACACGACGAGGCACGGCAGCTGCTGCACGGCGTTGGCCAGCAGGTCGAGCGACTCCACGGAGGCGGCGTCGGCCCACTGGAGGTCGTCGACGACGAGCAGCACCGGCTGCTCGGTCGTCAGGTCCTCCAGCACCCACCGCACGGCGTACGTGAGATCTCCGATGCTGCGCTCGTGACCGTCGGCCAGCGAGAGCAACGCCTGGCCGGGCCCGTCGAACGGATGCACGCCGGCGCCGGCGCGGTGCGCCAGCATGCCGAACCAGTCCCGGAGCACGCAGAAGCCGATGGTGTTGCTCATCGGCGTACACCTTGTGTCCAGCACGCGCCAACCGGAGTTGGTCGCAAGTTGTCGGACGTGAGCCAGAAGACGGGTCTTACCGATACCCGCCGGCCCTTCAATACCCACCAAGCTGCCCCGGCCGCTTGCGGCACGGGAGATCAATCTCCCCAGGACAGTAGTTTCCGCGTCGCGTTCTAGTACGTAGGCCCCCACCATGTTGGCAAACCTAGATTAAGAGACTAGGGAAAGCACCAGTCGGCCAGTGATTTGACGGTTAGGAACCAGTGACCATAGCCCAAGTGGGTGGTTTTTTCCCTAGCTGGGGGTGGTGCAGGTGGGATTGTCAGACAATTCTGCCTAAATACCCCAGCAACTCGGCCTCGTAGGACGCGGCCGGAGACTGGGGCACCCTGGCTCCGAAGCGGCCAGGTCGGTCATCGGAGGTGACCAGCTCCTCGGCTATGGGCAGCAACAGCCGGGCAAGGTCGTCCGGGATGGGCGAGGGGTGTCCGGTGGCCTGGCCGACGTCCCAGCCGTGGACGGCTATCTCCAGTGCTCCGGCGCGTACGACGACGTCCGCGTTCAGCCGCTGGTCACCGATCAGGACGGCTTTCTGGTCGGCCTCGGACCAGGCACCGAGGAGCCCGCACGCCTTGGTCCGGATGCGGTCGAGGACGTCACCGCTCGCGCGCGACGTGGTCAGGTCGACGGTGCCTGCGCTTGCCTGGGTGAAGGCATCGAGGGCGTCGTCCATGTGCGCCAGCAGCTGGCCGAGATCCCACGCGCGGCAAGGGGTCGGGTTGTCCAGCGTGTCCGGAGTGACGTGCGCGAGCGCCAGCCGCGTGTAGTTGACTGCGCGTTCGAGGAGTCCGACTGCGGGCTGGAGTGCGACGCTCATCGAGCCGGAAGGCGCGCCGGGAGCCCGAACGTGGCGAAGAGGCGGTGGTCGAAGAATGCCTCCACGTGGCTCACCCGGTCGCCGTCCAGGGTCAGGACCTGGAGATGGAACGGCACGAAGTCGCCTTCCGGCGTGCGCATGTAGAGGCCGAAAGCCGGCTGGCCGTTCGCCGTGGTGGCGACCATCGGCATGTCGTGGGCGCCGCCCGGGCACTGGGTGTCGATGAGCTTTCCGATCGTCTCGGCGCCGCGGTACCAGCCGGTGAACGGCGGCATCTCCCAGATCGCGTCGGCGGTCAGCATGCTGACGATCTCGTCGATGTCCTTGCGCCAGAAGGCGGCGACGTACTTCTCCAGCAGCGCCTCCTGCCGCTGGTCGAGGTCGCGGGTGACCGTGTCCTCTGTGAGGTCCTTCTCGGCCAGGATGGCGTGGGCGCGCTGGAGGGCGGAGTTGACCGCGGCCGTCGTCGTGTCCATGGCCTCGGCGACCTCGGCGGCCTTCCAGCGGAGCACGTCGCGCAGGATGAGCACGGCGCGCTGCCGGGCCGGCAGGTACTGCAGAGCCGCGATGAACGCGAGCCTGATCGAGTCGCGCTCGGCGACCATCACTGCGGTGTCCGGGACCGGCTCGAGCCAGGCGATCTCGGTGTCCTTGACGAGCTCGTCGCCGGGGCGGGCGTCTTCGGTCCCGAGGCCGGTCGGCAACGGCCGCCGGTCCTTGCCCTCGAGGTTGGTGAGACACACGTTGGTGGCGATCCGGTAGAGCCAGGTGCGCACCGAGGAGCGGCCCTCGAACCCGTCGTACGACCGCCACGCGCGCAGATAGGTCTCCTGCACCAGATCCTCGGCCTCGTAGACCGAGCCGGTCATCCGGTAGCAATGGGCCAGCAGCTCTCGCCGGTAACGTTGCGCCATCTCTGGGAACTCGTCCGCCGTGGGTGGCGCCTCCGGTTCGGCGGTGCTCTCCAGAGTGCTCTCGACGGTGCTCTCGGTCGTCATTTGGGTCCGTTGCCTCCTCCGCGACGTCCAGTCTGCCGTGAAGGTTGACCCGCGTCGACCCCGAAACTCATCGCCGAGTCGTCGCATCTTCCGCGAGTCGTCGCATCTTCCGCGAGTCGTCGTAACTTACGACGACTCGGCAGGTGGTCCGGCCCGGTGAGTCGTCGTAACTTACGACGACTCGGTGATTTTGCGACGACTCGGCGAATTCACGACGACTCGGCGAGGGTGAGGGCGCGTTGAGCAGAGGGGAGCGCCAGGTCGCGGTCGGAGGGGATCAGGCCGATGCGGGTACGACGGTCGAGCAGATCAGAGACATCGAGCGCGCCCTCGTGGGTGACACCGAAGACGAGCTCGGCAAGGGTGGCGGGCAGGTGGGGCGCGATCGGGGCGAGGAGCTCGGCGTCCGAGAGGCCGGTGACCGTTCGGGCATTGTCGAGGACGAGACCGGCCTCGGTGCCGAACCGGCGGACCAGCCGTTCGGGGGCGTCGAGTCGGGCCAGGGCGGCGCGAGTCGCGGCCCCGAGCAGCGGAAGTCGCCGAGTGACGCAGCGCCCCTCGGCCAGCCCGGTGGCGTCCACCGCATCCTCGGCCATCTTCCGATAGGTCGTGAGCTTGCCCCCGACGATCGTGATCACCCCGGTCGAGGAGGTGAGTACGGCGTGCCGGCGGGAGAGGTCCGAGGTTTCACCCTCGCTCTCGAGCAGGGGCCGCAGGCCGGCGTACGCTCCGGCGACGTCCGCGCGACCCAGCGGCCGGTCGGAGGCGGAGGTCACGACCTCCAGCAGGAAGTCGATCTCGGACTCGGACGGCTCGGGCACGTCCGGGAGGTCACCGTCGACGGCCTCGTCCGTCAGGCCGACGTAACAGGTGCCGTCCGGCTGGGGGAGCACCAGCACGAAGCGATTGGCGGCGCCCGGCACGGGCACACTCAGCGCGGCCCGACCCGGGAACAGGTCACTTCGCAGCACCAGGTGGGTTCCGCGGCTCGGGCGGAGCCGGACGTCGTCGACCAGCCCTCCCGCCCACACCCCGGTGGCGTTGACGACCGCGCGGGCCCGGATCACCCGGGTCTCGCCGGTGAGCTCGTCGCGGACCGTCGCAGACGTGCCAGTGGCCGACAGGACCCGGGCCCGGGTGCGTACGTCGGCGCCGTGGTCTGCGGCAGTTCGGGCCAGGCAGGTGACGAGCCGGGCATCGTCCTCGAGCTGTCCGTCGACGTAGACCAAAGCACCCCGCAACCCCTGCTCGCGCAGCCCGGGCGCCAACGCCAGCGCTTCCTGCCGGGACACCCGGCGCGGGCGCGGCAGCAGCTCGGAGCTGGTGTGGGCGACCCGGCGAAGCACGTCGCCACCGAACAGGGCGATCCGGACCAGAGCAGCCTGGGTCCGGGTCACCTCCGACGTCAGCGGCATCAGGAAGACGAGCGGGTGGGTCAGGTGCGGCGCGGTGGTCTGCATCATGATGCCGCGCTCGACGGCACTCTCGTGAGCGATCCCGACCTGTCCCGTGGCCAGGTAGCGCAGCCCGCCGTGCACGAGCTTCGACGACCAGCGAGACGTGCCGAAGGCGAGGTCGTGTGCGTCGACCGCGAGAACCGACAGGCCGCGCGTCACCGCGTCGAGGGCGACCCCAGCACCGGTCACTCCCAGCCCGACGACGAGGGTGTCCACCTGGCCAGGTACGCCGGTGAGTCCGTGCCCGATCCGGGCGCTCACGCGGCCAGGCCCCGACCGATGAAGGCCGCCAGCTCGGCTTCCAGATCCTCGACCTCGACGCCATCGCCGGTCATGGTGCGCGCGGAGAGAGTGACGCCGTGGGCCGCCAGCAGGACGGTGCGAGCCAGCACGTCCGGGCTGCCCGCACGCACCTCCCCGGCGGACTGGCCGGCTCGGATCTCACCGACCAGGATCTCGAGGATCGCGGCCTGGGAGCGGCCCCGGCGCTCGAGGAGATAGGGCAGCAGCAGCTCGGGGTCGACGTCGAGGATGCGCCGGAACAGGTCGTTCGCACGCAGCCCGCGGGCCATGGCGACGACCGCGTCGGCGATCCGTCGCGGTGCGGGCCGGGCGTCCGCGGCGTCGAGGGTGACGGTCGCGACCACCTCCGCCCACTCCCGGGCCATCAGGTCTCCGAGCAACGACCTCATGTCCGGCCAGGTCCGATAGATGGTCATCCGGGAGACGCCGGCCCGGCGGGCGACGTCGGTGAGCGTGCTCCGCTTCCAGCCGACGTCCAGCAGGGAGTCTCGAGCGGCATCGAGGTACCCATTGTGACGAAGTGACGTCATATGTAACACTGTAACACGTGACCCTCGAGATGCATCCCTCGCGCTGGGGCGACCCGGCAGCAGCCGCACCGCTTCCAGACGCCACCCGCGGCCTGGTCGAGATGGCCCTCGGCGTACACGACACCCCGGCGGTGGATGACGTCTCGCTTCCGCCCTCGCAGGTTGCGACGGAGGCGCTCGCCGAGCTCGTCGAGCTGCTAGGCCCGGGCAACGTGCTCACCGATGACGAGGTACGCCGCGTCCGGACTCGCGGCAAGTCGACCCCCGACCTGCTCAGGGCCCGCAAGGGCGACCTCACCGATGCGCCGGACGTCGTCGCTCGACCCGCGACCCACGACGAGGTCGCCGCCGTGCTTGCCCTGGCGGTCCGCCACCACCTGGCCGTCGTCCCGTTCGGGGGCGGCACGTCGGTCGTGGGCGGGTTGGTCGCCCGGAGAGAGGGGTACGCCGGGGTGATCAGCCTCGACCTGATCCGGATGAAGGCGATCCGCGCGGTCGACACAGCCTCGATGACCGTCGTTCTCGAGCCCGGCCTGCGCGGCCCGGAGGCCGAGGCACTGCTCGCCGAGCACGGAATGACGCTGGGGCACTACCCGCAGTCGTTCGAGTTCGCGACCATCGGTGGCTTCGCGGCAACCCGCTCCAGCGGCCAGTCCAGCGCGGGCTACGGCCGCTTCGACGCGATGGTGGTCGGCCTCACCGTCGCCACGCCACGGGGAACCCTCGAACTGGGAACGGCGCCCGCGAACGCCGCCGGCCCCGACCTCCGGCAGCTGGTGCTCGGGTCCGAGGGCGCGTTCGGCGTCATCACCGCGGTCAAAGTCCGGGTCCGCCGGCTTCCGGTCGAGAAGGTCTACGAGGCCTGGCAGTTCGCCTCCTTCGCGGCCGGCTCGGACGCGATGCGGGAGCTCGCCCAGACCGGACAGCTGCCGACCGTGCTGCGGCTCAGCGACGAGATGGAGACCGCACTCAACCTCGCCAGCCAGGACGACGTCGGCGGCTCCGGGGTCACCGGCTGCCTGATGATCGTGGGTCACGAGGGTGCGGACCCAGGACTGGTGGCTGCGAATCGGGCGGCCGCGAGCGCCGTACTCGCCCGGCTCGGCGGCACCAACCTCGGCGAGCAACGCGGCGCCGACTGGGCCGAGGGTCGGTTCCACGCGCCCTACCTGCGCGACTCGCTGCTCGATGTCGGAGTCCTGGTGGAGACTCTCGAGACCGCGACCTTCTGGTCCAACCGGCAGGCGTTGTACGACGGCGTGCGCGCGGCGCTCACCCGCGAGCTCGGTGAGAAGACGATCCTGCTCTGCCACATCAGCCACGTCTACGAGACCGGCTGCTCGCTCTACTTCACCGTCGCCGCGCCCGAAGGCGACGACCCGATCAACGAGTGGCTGGCCGCCAAGGCCGCGGCCAGCGACGCGATGATCGCCGCCGGTGCCACGATCACCCACCATCACGCGGTCGGCAGCGACCACAAGGCGTGGCTTGCGCAGGAGATCGGCCCGCTCGGAGTCTCGATCCTGCGCGCCGTCAAGACCCAGCTGGACCCCACCGGTGTGCTCAACCCCGGCGTGCTCATCCCCTGAAGGCCCACACCAGCAGCTCGGCCCGCCCGGCCACCCGGAGCCCGCCGGCGTCGACGAGTCGGGCAGCATCGCCCTCAGCAAGCGTCGAGCCGGCCAAGCGGGCTGATCCATCGGCGACGAACACATGCACCTTCGCGGCATCGGGAAGGTCCAACGCCGACTCCAGCCGGGCCACATAGAGGCTCGCTGGTGCGCCGATCCGAACCAGCGCGTCTTGCTCCTGGCCAGACGCCAGGGGCGTCAGCTCGTCGGGGACCAGGTCTGTGTCGGCCTGCGACCAGGTCGGCCTCCCGCCGGGTGTCGAGGGCAGGACCCAGGTCTGGATGAACCGGGTGGGGCCCGCGTCGGCAGCCACGGTCTCGGAGTGCACGATGCCGGAGCCCGCCGAGATCGCCTGGACCCGCCCGGGTGTCACCACGCCGGACGCGCCCGAGGCGTCGCGATGGGTGAGTGCGCCCGAGAGCACCCAGGTGACGATCTCCAGATCACGGTGCGGATGGTCGGCGTACCCGGCCCCCGGCGCGACCCGGTCGTCGTTGTGGCAGATCAACCCACCGAAGGCCGTGTTGGCGGGGTCGTAGTGCGGCCCGAACGAGAACGAGTGGGCCGTCGAACGACCCTCGCCATCGCTGCGGAACCGGTCACCGGCACGGCGGATGTCAACCGGGACATCTCGGGCGAACCGCGTCACGGTCTGGCCGCGTCGCGCCGTGGAACCACAGCCGTCGTGGGCGGAGACCCGACCATGCTAATCGAGTGTAGGGGGCGCGTCGGACGGTTCAAGCCGGGGAGCCTGGTATGTAGTCTGGGATCTCCGAAGGTGGTCGACGAGTGGCCAGCGAACCCATAAGGCGGGCCATGCAGGCAGGCATCACAAGCGCCTCCGAGGAGGTGACGCAGGAGGACCGCCGCACCCTGCCGATGCGCAAGTTCCTCGAGGAGACGGACGGTCGGGTCCTGGTCCTCCATGATCCCGGTGCTGCGGACCTGGTCGCGTCGCTCGCGGGTCCTGAAGTGACCATCCGCCCAGTTGACGGCAAAGGCTGGGTTCCCGAGCCGGGTGAGCGCTGGGCCGCCGTACTGCTCGCCGTTCCAGACCGGGCTGCCCTGCGCCGGTGCGCATCGTTCCTTCCGGTGACCGGGCCGGTCAGGGCAGTGGCCTGCTGGCTGGCCGAGGCGAGCCAGCCGGTGGTCCTGCGACCCAGACCGGACTGGCCCGACATCACCCACCTCAACGCCCGCAAGGCGGCAGCGAGGCTCCGCCGTCACCACGGCTCGTTTCGTCCGTCAGGTCTCCGGGCTGAGCGTACTGTCCGAGCTGGCTCGCTGCGCGGCGCCGGAGCAGCGCCCTGGGAACGGCGGGATCTTCGTGGCGACCTCCGCAGGAGCGCTTGGCTCGGGCGCGCCCGGCAGACCCGGGCACCATGGTCGTGGAGTCGACGGCAATGGCAGCGGACCCCGAGCTCGACGTTCCACCCGATCTGGTGCTCGTCGCTCCGGGTGGCGCCGGGGATCGTAGCCTGCCGGTCCACCCGGTCATCAACCGTGCGCCGGTGGTGCTCGTCGCCGAGGGAGCCTTCCGGACGCCGATCGACGAGATGGTGATCAACCCTCGCGACTTCCGGCGGGACTGGGCTGAGGGTGTCGTCGACCTGCGGCCGGTCGCCCCCGGCCGTCTTGTCCTCAGCACGGACGCTGGAGAACTCGTGCTCGACGGTGCCCGAGGCGCGACCGAACGCGTGGTTCGCAGGCTCCGCGGGGCTCAAGGGGTCCGGCTCGCCTGGCCCGAGGATGGGGTCGCCGACCACGCGCGGGTCGTCGCCGGACTGGCGATGGCCGGCGTGCCGTTGGTCGGCCCCGCGGCACCCGGTCCGGCCCGCCAAGTCCTCGGTGAGCGGCTTGCCTGCGTGCTGGAGACGCCGGCGGACCTGACAGTCGCCGTTGCGCCGGGAGGAGCACAGCATCCGCCTGCGCCGCGCGGCCCTGGCCGAGCACTCGGTTGTGGCCTGGCGCCAGCGGGTGGCCGCCGCGGCCGGTGTCCACTACGACGCCTACCCGTCCGTCAGCATCCTGCTCGCCACCAAGCGCCCACATCAGCTGGAGTTCGCGCTCAAGCAGATCGTCAAGCAACGGGGGGCCGACCTCGAGCTCGTGCTGGCCGCCCACGGTTGGACGCCCGACCCCGCGCGGGTTCGTGCGGTGCTGGGCGACACCGCCGTCACGATCCTCTCGCTCGAGCAGGAGACCACCTTCGGCGACGTACTCAACGCAGCGGCCGCGGCAGCCTCGGGTGAGGTGGTCCTCAAGTTCGACGACGACGACTGGTACGGCCCGGACGCCGTCAGTGACCTGTTGCTGGCCCGCAACTACAGCGGAGCCGACCTCGTCGGCTGCACCGCGGAGTTCGCCTTCCTCGAGCCCGTGTGGCGCACGATCCGACGCAACGACGAGGCCGAGCGGGCGGCACTGGTTCGTTGCGGGCGGCACGATGATGCTGGATCGCTCCACGCTGCGTTCCCTGGGTGGCTTCCGCAGCGTGCACAAGTACGTCGACGCGTCGCTGTTGGCGTCCGTACATGCCGCCGGTGCGTTGGTCTACCGGACTCACGGGCTCGGCTACGTGCTGCGCCGCAGCGCTGCCGGCCACACCTGGCAGGCCGACCTCGAATACTTCCTGGATCCGACGCGCGTGGCCGACCAGTGGGAAGGCTTCGTCACCAGCGAGCTCCTCGGGTACGACGACGACGAGCTGCCCGAGCGCGACCTCCGCGAGGTGCCGTGACTGCGCGCCCCGCCGATTCGCAACCACGGGTACGACGCAACAACTGGACGAGCCTCGAGGCTCCGGCTCTGGGGTCGTGGAAGCCAACACTGCCGGTCAGCGTGGTCATCCCGGCGCATCAGGGGGCGCCGACGCTGAAGTTCGTGCTGGCGGCTCTGGCGGCACAGTCGTATCCCGCGCACCTCCTCGAGGTACTCGTGGCCGACGACGGCTCACAACCGCCGCTGGAGCTGCCTGAGGTGCGACCGGAGAACACCAGGCTGCTCACCGTCTCGGGGGGCTGGGGCAGGCAGATGGCATGTCAGCAGGCCGTGCTCGCATCGGACGGCGCGGTCATCCACTGGCTCGATGCCGACATGGTCCTGCACCGCGACCACGTCGAGGCGCAGCTGCGGTGGCACCACCTGATCGACTACGCCGCCGTACTCGGTCACAAGCTGTACGCCGAGGATGACGCCCTGTCGGCATGGTCACCCGAGCAACTGCGCCGGGCCGCGGCGACGGGGGCGCTCGAGGAGCTGGCTCGCGGTGAGCTGATGCCGCAACGAATGGGTCGACGTGATCCTCGCTCGAACCAAGGATCTGGCCAGGGCCGGGCCCCGGGCGATGCGCGTGCACGTGGGGTCGACCGCCTCGGTGCGCCGCGAGCTCTTCGACGCCGCAGGCGGGATGAACCTCGACATGGTTCTGGGCGAGGACATCGAGCTCGGTTACCGGCTGCGCGAGTGCGGTGCCGTGTTCATCCCGGACCGCGAGGCCCGCAGCCTGCATCTGGGGTCCTCCAACGTCATGAGGCGTCAGGATGACGTGAACCGGCACAACCGCCCCCGGTTTGCCGACTGGGTCCCGGAGTTCCGGCGCCTTCGAAAGCCGTACCCACGCGCCTATGCAGTGCCCTACGTCGAGGTCGTCCTGGAGGCAACCGCCCTGTCGCTCGAGGCGGCCAGCGTCGTGGTCGACACCCTGCTCTCGTCCACGGTTCCCGACGTTCTGGTCACGCTGGTGGCTGACTGGGGCGTGCTTCATGACGACCGCCGCTCTCCGCTGGATGAGGAGCGGCTCAACCTGCGGCTGCTGCGCGCGTTCTACCTGACCGACGCGCGGGTCCGCCGAGTCGAGAAACTGCCGGACGGGCGGTCCCCGGCGTCCTTCCGGCTGACCTTGCCGGGGCCGGACTACCTACCGGCGGGCGCCGCACTCGAGCAGCTGCTCAAGCGCATGGAGCGAACGCACGAGGGCTCGCTGCTGATCGAGCTGCCGGACGGCCAGGTTGCCCGGTTGGAACGGACGGCGGCGGTCGAGCGGGCGCGTCGAGTCGCGCGCCCGGCGGAACCCTTCGACGAGGTGCTCGGCCGAGGTCTACGGCGTGACCCGGACGAGCGCCGCCGAAGCCGGGTTCACGGCTTGCGACCCGGCGGTCAGTACCTGGCCGGCGAGCACTTCCGAGCAGTCCACCGAGCCTCCGGCAGAGTCGACCCAGCGTGGATCGGTTCGTTGGCTCGGCCGGCGCCGCCCGCACGCCTGAGGCAGCTGCACCAGGTCGGGAGTCAGGGCCGCCCGATCGAACGGAACGTCCAGCCCGCGGCTCGCCAGCGGGCCGGGTCGAGCGCGTTTCGTCCGTCGAGCAGTGCGCGCCGTCCGACGAGGTCGCCCACGTCGTTCGGGTCGAGGTCGCCGTACTCGGGCCACTCGGTCAGGTGCAGCACGAGATCTGCTCCGCGGCACGCCTCACGGGCTTCTTCCACATAGGTCAGGGTGGGGAACCTGCGCCGCGCGTTGTCCATCGCCTTCGGATCGTGGACGCGTACGTCGGCTCCGGCGAGATGCAGCTGACCGGCGACGGAGAGGGCGGGTGAGTCGCGCACGTCGTCGCTGTTGGGCTTGAACGCCGCGCCGAGAACCGTCACCCGGGCTGACGGCAGGTCGGTCAGCATCGCGGAGGCGATCTGGACGACCCGCTGCCGCTGGTACTGGTTGATGTTGTCGACCTCGCGGAGCAGCCCGACCGTGTGCTCGAGGCCGAGCTCGCCGGCGCGGTGGACGAAGGCCCGGAGGTCCTTGGGCAGGCAGCCGCCTCCGAAGCCGATGCCGGCGTTGAGGAACCTCCGGCCGATGCGTGCGTCGTGTCCGAGGGCGTCGGCGAGGGCGACGACGTCCGCGCCAGCGACGTCGCACACCTCGGCCACGGCGTTGATGAACGAGATCTTGGTCGCCAGAAACGCGTTGGCCGACACCTTCACCAGCTCAGCGGTCTGGAAGTCGGTGACGACCACGGGGCTACCGGCGGCGATGGCTTCCGAATAGATGTCTCGCAGCCGGGCCTCCGCCTCGGGAGACGTCACGCCAAGCACCAGTCGATCCGGCCGTAGCGTGTCGTGGATCGCAAATCCCTCGCGCAGGAACTCCGGGTTCCAGGCCAGCTCAGCGGTCCCCGGGGCCAGTTCGGCGAGCCGGTGCGCCAGCGCGGCCGCCGTACCGACCGGGACAGTGGACTTGCCGATGACCAGGGCCCCATCGCGCAGGTGCGGGGCGAGCTGTTCGATCGCTGCTTCGAGCTGGCTGACATCGGCCGCCATGCTGTCGGGGAGCTGTGGGGTGCCGACACAGACGAAGTGGGCATCGCCGAACTCGGCGGCCTCCTCGCACGAGCCGGTGAACCGCAGGGCGCCCGAGTCGACGTGCCGCTGGAGGAGCTCCTCGAGGCCAGGTTCGAAGAACGGCACCGAGCCGGCCGCGAGGGACTTCCGGCGGGCCTCTTCGATCTCGACGCCCAAGACCTCATGGCCGAGTTCGGCCAGGCACGCCGCATGAGTGGCCCCGAGGTAACCGCATCCGATGACGGTGATTCGCACGTGCCACAGTGTAGTGACGGCAAGCGGGACGACCCCGGCGCGGCTAACCGGCGCAGCCGACAGGCCTAGACTGGCTGCATACCCGCCAACCGGCGACTTGAGGAGTCGATTCGACATGGAGACCGCCGCCACCGAACCCGGATCCGTGGTCCAGGCCCGGCTCGTCCTGGAGAACGACCTCCTCACCAACGAGGTGGGTCGGCTCCGCGTCGAAGTCGACGAGGCGCGCCGCGCGGTCGAGCGCCACGAGACCTCGCTGAAACGGCTGCAGGCAGACATCGCGGTCGGCGAGCTGAAGAAGATGGACCCGGAGGAGGCCCGAGTCCGCCTCCTCGAGGCGCAGGCGCTCGACGACATCCACTGGCTGGTGAACCGCCTCGACGCCTCGCTACTCGGGTCACTGCTCCGCACCAGGGCCGGGTTCCGGCTGCTCAAGGAGCGCTACGGAGCCGACCCTCGCGCCTGAACTCCTCCGTGGATCGCGGCAGCGGACCGGCCGTGGACCGGCTGTGGTGTGGTGGTGATCAGGCTCTGGTCTGGAGGACCCCTGCGGCCTCGAACGCCCGACGCATCAGCACGCGACCGTTCTCGAACGAGTACTGCCGCTTGGTGAACTCCCTGGCGCTGAGGCTCATCTTCGTCCACGCGACCGGGTCGTCGTACAGGCGCACGATGGAGGAAACCCAGTCATCGACGTCGTGGGCAACGACGCAGTCATAGCCGTCGCGGACCCCGGTGCTCTCGACAGCCACCGGTGACAGGATGCACGGGATTCCGTGCGCGAGGGCGCCGAGCACCTTTCCCTTGATCCCGGCACCGGTGACCAAGGGCGCCACGAAGAGCCGGTTGGTGTCGTAGACCTCCTCGACCCTGTCGACGTATCCGACGGGCCGGACGGTCTCGTCGGCCATCTTCGCAAACCGCTCCGGCATGGAGGAGCCGTAGATGTTGAACACGACTCCGGGGAGTTCCTCGCGGAGCCTCGGGACCACTTCCTCGACGAAGAAGTCGACGGCCTCGATGTTCGGCGGATGCAGGTATCCCCCCAGGAAGGCGATGCCCTCACGGCCGTGGAAGTCCGGTACGTCGTCCGGGGGCCGGGTCTCGACCACCCAGGGGCAGGTCATGACGGTGCTCGCCAGCATGTTGTGGCTGAGGATCACCGAGTGCTCGACTTCGTTGTAGCTGAGCACGACGTCCGCCTGCCGCATCACCAGGAGCTCTTCCTCCCGGATCGTCTCGGCGCGCTTCCAGTCGTTCTCGTCACCCGAACGGACCGCTGCGCGCATCTCCCTCAGGAAGTGCAGGTCGGCGTTGCAGAACAGCACCTTGGACTGGGGGGCCAGCTCCCGGACCAGTTCGATGACCTTGTTGGCCACGTTGTAGCGAGTGATGTAGACGACGTCGAACTCATCTCCACGATCGCGCAGAAAGTCCTCGACGGCCATGCAGAACGGTGCATGGATCGTCTCGATGCCGAGCTTGTTGAGTTCGTGGTAGTACCCGCCCAGGTAGGCGAGGTTCAGCGGGATGAAGGTGACCTTGTAACCCAATGACTGCACCAGTCGCATCTCCTGGAGCGCGGCGTAGCTGCCGGCGTCGCGGTCCGGCCGCGGGATCCCGGTGTCGATGAACAGGGCCCTGCCGATGATCCCCCGGTCCTTCCGCAGGTCTGGAACCTTGGCCTCCTCGCCGTAGTCCTTGAACACCTGAGCCCACTTGCGCTTGAACTTCGGACGATTGATCTCCTGGAAGCGCTTCAGGCCCGCCGTTGTCGTGACGTCGGTGCCGTTGGAGAGCCCCTCGAAGTGGTAGACGACCGAGCTTGGGACGAACCAGGTGGTGTAGCCCTTGTCGCGCACCTTGAAAGCGAGGTCGGTGTCCTCGAAGTACGCCGGGACGAACTCCTCACTCAGTCCGCCGACCTCATCCCAGACGTTCCGCGGCAGCATCAGGGCGGCGCCGGACAGGTAGTCCGCTTGACGGGCGTAGTTGAACCGCGGGTCATGCGGATTGGCACCCTTCCCGTAGTTCCAGGGATTACCCGAACCCCAGACGATGCCCCCGGCGTCCTGGAGACGACCATCGGGATAGAGCAGCTTCGACCCGGCTATGCCGACGGCCTCGAACCGGTCGAACGCCCCGAGCAGCTCGTCGAGCCAGCCGAGGGTCGGCTCGGTGTCGTTGTTCAGGAGTACGACGTACTCGCCGCGGGAGTTCTCGACGCCCAGGTTGCAGGCTCGGACGAATCCCTGGGCCGTCTCGTTCCGGCAGATGGTGACGTTGGGGGCGAGTCGCGCCAGCTGGTCGGTGTCATCGGACGAGCCGTCGTCGACCACGACGACCTCGAAGCTGGTGTCGTTGGCGGCGAAGAGCAGCGCGGCGAGGCAGTAGTAGGTGACGTTGAACTTGTTGTGCACCGGCACCACGACCGAGACCTTGGGCTTCTCCACGCGGGGGAAGGCCAGTGGCTCGTAGGGCGGGAGTCTGTCGAAGCCGACCTCGAGCACGTGGTGGAGAGCCGACAGGCGACCGATGCTCGCGAGCATGTCTTCATTGCCGGCACCTGCTTGCACAGCTGTCTCGACCCGCTCGAGGGCGTCGCGAAGCGACTGGTAGCGATGGGCCGCCGCCGGCGCCAGCTGGGACGGCAGCGGGGAGGTGGAGTGCTGCTGGAGGGTCGCCCAGGATGTGGTCGCCCAGGGGAACACCTCCGCCCCACGGGCGAGCACCCGCGTGTCGGTGGCATCGCGCAGTTCCACCACATGGATCCGGCCATCGCAGAAGCGCTGCGGAATGATCATCCGCTCGCGTCGCCTGCGCTGGTGGTGGAGCTTCTCGGCGATGGTGCCCGCGGGCTCGCCGTCGATGTAGAGGCGCAGCGTGCGCGAGTAGCCATTGACGCTGACCTTCAGGGCGTTGCGCTGGACCGGGCCGACAGCGGCAACGACAGCGGACACGTCCGGAAGCGGGAAGACCGCCAGCGGCTCGGCGTCGGCATCGTCCAGCGCAACGACCGCGAGCGAACGCTCCCGGGCGGCGCCTTGGATGTCGACAGGGGCCTCGAACAGCGCGCCCTCGCCGATCGTGAGCTGGGCGAGGGCGGGGGCGACTCCCGGAAGGGCGGACCAGGCGGCGCTCTTGCGCCTCGGCCACGCGGCCAGCCGGGAACGGGCGAACAGGATGAACGCCGTCGCGTCCAGGGTCTTCGAGCCCTCGACGTGACCGGTGAACTCGACCTCGTAGCGAACCGCCACGGCGCCGGTCGGCATCGTCATCCGGATCCGGAGGGGTTGGAAGTCGGACAGCTTGGTGCCGCCCCGGAACTTGGTCGACAGCGCGGCGAGCCGCTCGTCGATGACGACGCCCTGGCGGTCGAGCACGACCAGGCGCAGGTTGCCTTCGGCCCCGAGCGCCGCAAAGTAGCCCGACGCTTCGTACTCGACCCCAGGGGTCACGGGAATCGACTCGCCGAGGTCAGGGTCGACGTACACCACGGTTGCGTGCCGCACCTCCGGCGCAGCGGCCAGGAACCACGGCTCGGTGCCCTCGACGGCCCACTGCCGGTTGATGTTCCGGGCGAGGGTGACGCCAGCCGTGGGGGAGGCCGTCACCCAGGCAGCGGGTTCGACCGGGCTGTCGGCCCGGGACAGGAGGTTCTGGCCGATGAGGAGCGAGGCTGGATCGACCTCAGACGGCTGGAACTGCACCAGCGTGTCTCCACAGTCGAGAGCCAATCGATGGGAGAGGTTCCTGCCTTTGCCGGATACCAGAATTGCTCCGGCCCGGTACCCGAGAAGGGTCAGCGCTTCAGTCAACACATCATCCTGGTGTACTTAGTCCGTCCGGTCTTTTGAGCGGGCCCCCAGTTGTGCCTGATCGTAACCCACTTGGCAGATGCAGGCAGTCAGTCCGGAAAACGTGCCGCTACGTTCTCGTAAAAGTCGAGGTCGGCCTGGTTCGCCTGCTCGAGCTCCGTGTAGAAGGGCTGGCCGAGTTCTGCGGCCATTTTCCCCAAACGCTCGGCGAGGTCCGCCGAACGGTTTGCGGCCACGTTGTGGGCGACCGGTTTGAAGTCGATATCGTGGAAACCCTCAGCCTCGAGAACGGATTGCAGCCGACCGAGCGACTCTCCGAACGACTCCACGACCCCGATGAACGGAAGGGCGTCGACTGCCCGCAGCGACCGGCTGAGCTCGTCGGCGTCGGCGCCGGGGAACATGTCAGCGAAGCGATGGACGTGGAAGTTCCGGCACTGCCGGTCCCCACGCATCGACAGCCTCGTCTCGATGTAGCCGCGAAGCGTTGTGTTGCGGGCCAGAGTGGAGCCGAAGCCAGCGTCGCCCTGGCCGCGCTCGAATGCGTACGCCGACGCGATGCGATCCAGCGGATGCCGGACGAACGCGACCGGCAGCACCTTGGCCGCAGAGGGCGTGGGTGGGCTGATCCTGGCCGTGTGCGACGAGAAGCACACCGCGCCCGGGTTGTCCTCGATCCATTGCGTCACCTGGCTCCGGTTGTCCTCGAGCGAAGAGGGAAACTCGCGGGTGACCCATCTTGCCCGGGAACTGTTGCTTCATCAGCGCGTCGAGCGACGTGCCAGCGTTCTTGAAAAGGTGATAGTGCAGGATCACTGTGCGCGTTGGTGGGGGTGGGTGATCCCTGCCTCGGCGGAATCCCCACAGACTGGTCATGGTGCATCCTACAAAAGGGCGTGCCGCGTGAAGTGAAACCCTGCGAATAGGGTGGGTCGTGGACGCCCGGCTCGAGCGGCCAGGTCATCGTTGTGACCGACATCGTGACCACCCGTGAAAGAGCACCGAGAAAGGATCAGGATGAATTTCGCTGTCGACCTGGGGAGCGTTCACGAGCAGGCGCGGCTGATGGACAGGAGCCAGTGGGAGGCCGTCTGGCTGGAGGCTGCCGATGGAGGACCGGTATCAGTGCCGCTCCCCGCCATGCCGCCCCAGGACATCCAGGTGATCACCAATGGCAAGTTCGGCAGTCCGACCATGGCCGGCGCTGCCAGGCTGCTCAGCATCGTCGAGGACGAGGTCGCTGCTCGAGTCAGCCCCGACACCGGACAATCTGCGCCTGCTCGACTACGGCGCCGGCTGGGGACGCATTACCCGCCTCTTCCTGCGTTCCTTCGCACCCCAGAACATCAGCGCGGTCGACGTCGACGAGCGTCTGGTCGCCTCCGGCGAGGAACTGCTGCCCGGCCTCGACTTCCGGCTCATCGACAGCGGAGGGAAGCTTCCCTATCCAGACGACACCTTCGACGTCGTCGTGGCCAACTCGGTCTTCTCGCATCTCTCCGAAGGACTCCAGATCCGGACGCTCTCCGAGCTCAGCCGGGTCACCAAGCCCGACGGGCTACTTCTCCTGACCATCCTGAACTCCGGCCACTACGCGCGCTGGCTGCGATCCGGTCGGCCCCCGCAAGTGGATCAGAAGGGGTCCTGGGCGAAGAGTCGGCTGTCCAGGCACGGCTGGCGAAGGGAGAACTCGTGTTCGGGGCCACCGGCAAGTGGCCCGACTACGGCATCGCAGTCATGCCGGAGGGCTGGACCGCAGCGAACTGGGGCAGGGCAAACCTCGAGGTGCTCGGTTCACGCGACGACTACCATCAGCAGGTCCAACTGGCCCGCCCGACGCGCCTGCAGCCACGCCAGTCTGACAAGCGCGGCGAATAGGGTGGTGCGTCGGGGCCGTTGCTCGAGAGGCAGGTGCACGTGACCGACAGCTTGCACGTTGCCGTCATCGGGAACTGCCAGGCGTCGCCCCTCGCCCGGATGCTGGAGTCGGTGGCGCCCGCGGTGTGGGTCAAGCGTGTCGTCATCGTCCATCTCGCCAAGCCCGAGGAGCGGACCCGCGTCTACTCGGCGCTGGAGCAGTCCGACGTCGTCCTGGCCCAACGCGTGGTGGACAACTACCCGTTGGAGTTCGTGCGGAACGCCAATCTGCGGGAGGCGTTCGGTGACAAAGTCGTGGTCTGGCCGAACCTCTACTACCGGGGCTACAGCCCGGAGCTCGTCTATCTGCGAAACGCCGGCCGCCCCCTGCAGGGTCCGCTGGGGGACTACCACCTGAGCCCGATCCACGAGGAATGGAAGCAGGGCCGTTCGCTAGCCGAGTCGATCGCCACGTTCCGCGACGTCGACTACAACGCCGAACGCTTCTCAACGGTTCCCGAAGACTCGCTGCGTGAACTGGAGCAGCGCGAGGCCGACTGCGATGTGACCATCTCGGACTACGTGGCGCGCGAGCGGTGGCGGCAGCGGCTGTTCTTCACGTTCAACCACCCGACCAAGGCGGCGCTGGTGGAGCTGGCCAAACGGGTGCTGGACCACACCGGCTGGTCCGAGCACGGCTCGGCGGAAGCGGTTGCCGAGCTCGCCGCGAGCCCGGCCGAGCCACTCGGACGGTGGCGGGTGCCGATGAACCCGTGGATCGCGCAGACCGCCGGGTCCGGCCTGAAGGACATCAAGCGGTTTCGCGCCAACGAGGTCGACATGTCCAGCGGCCTCCCGAAGGCGCTTGCCGAACCAGTCGTTGCGGCTGACCCTCGAAGAGATCGCGGCGACGTACTACCGGATCTACGACACAGTCTTCGGGACCTGACCGGCTCGCGCCGTACCAGCCAGCAGTGCCGCCGCGCGCGTGCTCACTGCCACGATGTCGGCAACCTCGACCGGCTGGCTGCCGACCGCTTGGTCTGGGTAGTCCTCGAAGGCGTCGTCGAACAGCGGAACCCCGTCGAACCATCGGGCCGCGACGCGGCTGTTCGACTCCTCGAACGTCGCATAGAACGCTTGGGCGTCGCTGCGTGACGGGCGGGCCGGGCTGCCCGGGAACAGCTCTTCGGCGGCGGTCGCCACGGCGCGACGGAAGTCGACGAGCTGGGGTCCTGACAACGACGAGGGCAGGTGTTTGTTGAACTCGGTGAGGACCAGTTGAGCCCGGGCCGACAAGGCCTCGTTCTTGCGGGGCGGCCGCAGCAGCCCGGCGGGGTCGACGCTCAGACCCGCCGCCGACACGAAGTCCGTGATCAGGTCTGCTCCTCGCGCGCTGGCGCGTTCGTAGACACGCGGCACCATCGAGGCCTCGCCGAACACCTCGGTCCAGCGACCGATGATCCGGTCGTAGTCGAACACGTCCCGGCCGAAATCGGAGGTGGGCAGCGTCAGCGGCTGGGTGCCACCTGCCCGGAGCTGGGTGCTGTGTCGGGAGACCTGCGCCCGGTCCTGGCGGCGCAGGTAGATCACGATCCGGTAGTCCTCACACCAGGTGTCGAACAGGTCGCGCACCCGGTGGACCTCGGCTGCCGTGGCGACCTGAGAGCTGAAGAGCTCGGTCGAGATGACCACGGTGTCGGCGGTGGTGCCCCTCAGCTCCGAGTCGAGCTCGTTCTTGAGCTCGTTCCGCCATGCCGAGCGATCCGCGCGGTAGAGAGGTGGCATGCGGTTCGTGAGGCCGTTCGTGCGGTGGTCGTCCA
Organism: uncultured Actinomycetota bacterium; assembly: GCA_963844385.1. Taxonomy (GTDB): domain Bacteria; phylum Actinomycetota; class Actinomycetes; order Propionibacteriales; family Nocardioidaceae; genus Nocardioides. Next base: position 166,610 of record CAWJOJ010000001.1, read on the forward strand.
TCGCATACATCGCGAGCCGCGCATGTTGCCGCGGGCCCGGCGAGCTCGGATAGAGGATCGCCGACTGCTCGAGGGCCGAGCGACTGCCCGCGAGACAGTCCTGCAGTGCGGTCGTGCCGGTCTTCTCCGCGCCGATGTGGATGACAGCCCTCACTCTGGCGTCGCTCCCGGATGCGCTCCGTCGGCCCCGAGGCGCCGGGTGAGCTGCATGGCGCGAGCCCGGGCCCTCGTGAGCCTGTCCCGCAGGGACTGCTGAGTGGCGAGCAGCTCCTCGTTGCGCTGGGTCAGCGCCTCGTTGCGCTCTGTCAGGGAATCGATCCGCTCCTGGAGCCGCTGGTTGCGCTCGTTCTGTACGGCGATTCGCGAGGCGATCTGCGCGTTGGCGGCCTCGAGTCGGGAGGCCGCGGCAGCCGCGGCGGAGATCTCGACGCGGACGTGATGACCAGGGTCGAGGTCTTCACCCAGGAACCGGACGAGGTCGACCACCACGGCAATCTGCGGAGGGGGGAGCACCCCATTGCACAGTGACGAGTACATGTCCTGCGCCAGGTCGAGAAGCGGTGAGCAAGGCAACGTTGCGTCGGGCTCCAGGTGGTCGAGATCTTGGTCCAGGAACTTCCGGATCTCGGACCTCGTGGTGTCGTCGGGAGGGTTGAGACCCAGTTCTGCGGCGAGGCCCTCGCTCACCACATCCGCATCGTCGATGAGCCGGCGGTAGATGACGGGCAACGGCTGGTGGGAGTTGGTGAGGGTTTCGGTGACATACCTCAGCCAGAGGTAGGCGCCACGCTCCGGCGATATCGCGTTGCGGCGCTGCAAGGACTGGCACACGGCAATCGGCTCGCGCAGCGGCAGGACCACTCGCCGGGCCGGTTGGACCGACTGCCACAGCGGAAGCAGCAGCGACAACCGGGGATCCTTCACGGCGTACGCCGGAGCCTCGGGCTTGGTGAGCGCGGACAGGGTCTGACCGATCTCCTCCCGCCAGGGGACCATCGACTCGTGGTGTTCCCAACCGGGTTCCAGCACGGGCGGGTGGTCCCAGCTCCCGCGGAAGACGCCGAGCAGCCGCTCGTTGGTGCGGTTGACGTCCAGGGACTCCCAGAAGCCACGGGGATTGTCGTCGGCGGCCGGCATCAGCCGGCTCTCGTCGCCGAGGGAGGCACCCAGCAGGTTCAGCACCCGCGAGGTTGCCGACGTGCCACTTCGATGCATCCCCGCGATGTAGATGAGCACTGCAGATTCCTACCCTCGACTCCCGTTCGTCACGGGTTCGTCACGACCCTAGAGCATTCCCGAAGCCGCACGGGCCGTCGCGGCCGCGCGGATCAGCTGTGTTGCCCGCAAGTCGAACGAATGCGAGGCGCGAACCTGCTCGGCAGTCCGCAGCCGGGTCTCGAGGTCGGGGAAGTTGACATCCCAGGGCTCGCTCACCAGTCGACGCAGGTCGGCCAGATCCCGGAAGACGCGAACCGAGCCACCGAACAGCTCGCTGACCCCGGCGATGTCGTCGCTGATGACTCGCGCACCACACGCCACGGCGTCGAACAGCCGGTTGGAGATGAAGCCGTCGGTGCGCATCGAGGGCCAGTGGTCGTTCAGCACCACGCCGGCAGACGAGTACAACCGCGGCAGCTCGGCGTTGGGAACATGCTCGGCCACCACCGTTCCGGCTGGCACCAGGTCCTCCCAGTCGGCGCCGTACATGGCCAGGCCGCAGTCGGCCTCGAGGGCCGCGGTGACGATGCCACGTGCGCCCCCCGCGCGAGTTGCCGACGAAGAGGACCCGGTGGCCACTGTCGGGAACCGTTCGTCCGGGGTTGAAGCGTTCCGGGTCGGTGCATTGCAGCAGCGGCGTGATCGGCAGGTTCCAGGTGCGGGACCTCGTGGCGGCCCATCGGCTGCTGGCGGCGAAAACGAGCCCATAGCCGGCGCACTCCTCGGCGGTTATCTCCTCCGGATGGCTGATCACCCACAGGATGTGCAGCGGTTCCGCCCGCGGCACCACTCGCTCGAGGCCGCGGATGACCAGGACGACGTCGTCGAGGTCGCGGGTGTCCCGGTCGCGGGACTCGCGAGGGTCGACGGTGACGTGTTGTCCGGCCCGCTCGAGGGCTTCGGCCAACGACCCGGCGAAGTGCCGGTCGCCCCACAGCCGACCGCGGGGGCCTCCAGGGGCAGCGATGTCGATCGTCCAGCGAAGTCGAGGAAGCTCTTCGGTCACCATCGCCGGCCGCAATGCCCGGACCAGTAGCCGATCGGGCTCTGCAGGGTCCGAGATGGCGTCGTACCCCGCCGCGGCCCAGGCTGCTGAGGAGGCGCTGGCCAGTTCGGGCGCCGCCGGGACGGCCGCGGATGACGGGCCAGGCGCCAGGACGAACCGGTCGACGTCGCGCATGATCAGCACGGACTCGGGAACGACGGCGGCTCCTCGGTAGCCGGCCCGCCGTGCCCTCAGACTGAGATCGACCTCGGCATGGTCGGTCGGCACGGCGACCTCGAAACCACCAAGGGCCCGGGCCGTCGCCGCCCGGCAGGCGAGGACCGCCGACACCGCCGGGATCTCGCCGGCGCGCAGCCTGCTGGCGTCCGCCGACGCGTGGCCACGCAGCAGCGGGGCCTGGTCGAGCACGGAGCCGACGAAGGACGCTCCCGCAGCCGCGATGGTGCGGTCCGCGGAGAGCAGGAGTGGTTGGCAGGTGCCGATCCCCTCGTCCAGTCGGCGCCGCAACGGATCGAGCCACGGCCAGTACGTCGGCTCGGCCGAGGCCCTGAGAAACACGACCGTTTCTCCGGATGCCTGCGCCAGCCCGTGGTTCGCGGCCTCGGTCCACGTGGTCGTCGGGGGGCAGACCCAGGACCCTGGTGGCCGGGGTGGCCAGGGCCACGGCGGTCGCGAGCGCCCGATGGTCACGTCCGCCGGTCACGCAGACGATCACCTCGAGGTCGACGTCGGGATGCTCGCGGAAGAGGCTCCGGATCCAGCCCACGGTGTTGCCGGGCACCCCGCCGACAGGAAGCACGACGGATACCCGTCCGACGGATGTCGGCTGTGGCTCGGGTCCGCCTCCGGCGACCGACACGGCAGTGGACAGGGGAGTGGACACGGGAGCGGACTCCGCCGTCTCCAGGGCACGGCGCAGGTCTCCCCAGCTGAGTGGGCGGGCACCGGCGGGCACCGGGAGCGGCGTGTCCGGGGTCGCAATCCGCAACCAGCGGTCCACCGGCCCGAGGTCATGCCCTTCGGGCGACGCCTCGGTCAACGGGTCGGACGACGGGATCGGTCAACCGCTCGAGGTCGATGAGCGGGTGTGGAGACCGGCGGAGCCGGGCGGTGGTGCGCAGGTAGTGCGACAACGGGTCAGCAGAGGACCCTCGCCAGCCGCCGTGCGGGAAGAGCCACGCCGCCTCGAACAGCGGGTGCGGTGACCAGCCACTGTCGACATGGCGAAGGTAGTGCTCGCCCGCCGCCCGGCGGGACCGGAAGCGAGCTCCTGCGACAAGCTCGTACCAAGCCTGGTCGAACAGGCTCGAGGTCAGGATCAGATCAAGGGCGCCCTTGCGGATCACCTCTTCCAATAGCGTGCCCAGTCGACCTTCATCGTCTGCGGCAGCCTCGACTCGGCGCCGAGGTAGCGCAGCTCGTAGTCCGAGCTCAGCAGACTGAGGATGAGGTACTCCGGCGTGCCGGAGATCCCACGGTTGGTACGCCAGGTCTCCTTGCCGTCGATACGGTAGATGTACCGCACAGGGGTCCACTCCACGGAGAAGACGTGGTACCGCGAGTACCAGGAGTCGCGTCGGCCGGTCAGGTACCGGTCAGGGTTGCGGATCCAGCCGCCGAGCTGCACGGTATTGCCGTCCCTGCCCTCGTAGTAGGCGTAGCTGCTCAGCCCACCCTGGGGTTGGTTCCTCCCGAACCATTCGATGACGTCGATCTCGGCCCCGTCCACCTTGGGGTTGCCGGGGGCGTTCGTTGGGCTCTGCGGCTGCATCCAGAATGCTCCGTGCTGGCCGCGACGTGGCTGGAACTTGATCCTTGCGGCGCTGACGCCGTAACGGAAGGACTTCGTGCCGGCGGTGGAGATGTGCCCGTTGAGCCGCCAGCTGTACTTGCCGAGGAACTTCCCTTGGTCGAAGGCGCGGCACTTGGTGTCGCGTCTGGCTGGATCTCTGATGACGCTGAGACGCACTGCGCCGCCCCTGACCGCGACTGCCTTGCCGGAGCCCTTGGAGCACTTTCGAAGGCCCTCGGGGTTGTATCTCGTGAACCGGTTGGACCAGTCCGAGCTCAGGGTGTTGCCGTTGAACGAGTCGGTGAAGTCCGGTGCGCCCCAGACATCGGTGCGGGAAGGAGAACTGACCACGCGCGGTGCCTCGCGGAAGCGGCGGGCGAAGACCCGGTAGGTGGCGACGCTGCCGTTGGCCCGGGCCGGAGCCTTGAACTGGGCGATCCCGCGGCGGTCCTGGCGGGCGGTGCCGACGTTGACCCACGACGCGCCGTTCTTTCGCTGGAGGACGACTTCGCGCCCGGCGCGGGCGGGTTCGAACTCCGCGTTGATCGCATTCTTGGCGAGGGTGGCGGATCTGATCTTGGGCCCGGGCTGGACGATCTGGGGCAGCATCCGCAGCCGCGCACTCTGCCTCAGACGTACGACGGGCCCACTGACGGGAGGCGCGGGCGTCAAGGACGTCCCCTGTGATCGTGCGAACGTGGAGTCGGTGGGCATGACGACGTTGACGGCGACAGACGCCACCAGGGCAGCGATGACGACGGACATGATCAAGCGAAGGGAAGGCATTCGGGGCTCGCGTCCTGAGTTGGAGGGCTCTCGATCGCCACTATAGACACACCCGTCCCTGCCGTGCCCGGGACCGCGGGCTCACCGCCCTCGGTCACGACTGCCAGAAGCGCACCCAGTCGACCGACATGCTGACCGGGAGATACGCCTCGTCAGTAAGGTGAGCGGAGCTCGTAGTCGGAGCTCAGCAGGCTCAGGATGAGGTACTCGGGCTGGCCCGAAACACCCTCGGTGGTGCGGAACGTCTCCCTGCCGTCGATCCGGAAGATGTAGCGGTGTGGAGTCCATTCCACGGAGAACACGTGGAACTGCTTTCCCCAGCCGTCGGCCGGGTTGCTCAGGAACCTGGCGGGGTCCTTGATCCACGAGCCGACCTTCACGGTCTCCCCATCGCTGCCGGGGTAGTAGGCGTAGTTGGTCAGTCCACCGGAGGGGTGCCCGTTGCCGAACCATTCGGTCACGTCGATCTCGGCACCGGTGAGCCTCGGGTTGCCCGGTGCCTTCACGGACGTCTGCGGCTGCATCCAGAAGGCTCCGTGCTGACCGCGTCGCAACTGGAACTTGATCCGGGCGGCGGCGAAGCCGTAGCGGAAGGCATGCTGGTCCTGGGTCGAGATGTGTCCGTTGAGGCGCCAGTTGTACCGACCGAGGAAGCGGCCTTGGCGTCGTACGCTCTGCACTTCGTCGTGGTCTTGAGTGGGTCCGTGATCACGCTGAGCCGAGCGACGCCGCCTCGGACGGCCACCGCCTCGGGTGAGCCCTTCGAGCAGCTGCGCCCGGCTGTCGGGTTGTAGTCCTGCCCCCGTTGGGTCCAGGCCGTGCGGAGGCTGGTCCCGTTGAAGTCGTCACTGAAGTCGGCAGTCCCCCAGATGTCGGTTCGGGCGCCGGGCGTCGCTGAGGCGCGCAGCGCCGTTGGCCGGGTCGGCGGATACGCGATAGACAGCGACCTGGCCTTGGAACCGTGCGGGCGCGGTGAGCTCGGCAATCCCCTGTGCGTTCTGTACGCCGGTGCCGACCGGTACCCACGATGAGCCGCTCTGGCGTTCCAGCGTGATCCCTCGGCCGACGCGGACCGGGGTGAACTGCGCGGTCATGGCGGTCTTGGCGTTGACGGCGTACAAGATGGTGGCGCCGGGCTGCGCGATCTGGGGGAGTATCCGAAACTTGCGCGGTCTGGCCCACGGGAGTGACCAGCTTCGTCGGAGAGCGCCAACGTCGCGTACCTGATCCGCTTGTGCACCGTCGCCGGCGCCAGGGCGCGGAAGGTGGTGCGGCCCAGACCTTCCTGCCTGGGAACCTGTAAGCCCCAGTCGTGGTGGTGGTGGTCTGGGTCACGGTCACCCACGAGCTGCCGGCCTTGCGCTGGAGCTTGACGAGGCGCTGGAACCGACTTGAGAACTTTCCAGTCAAGCCGAAGGACTCGCCCCTGATCGGGATCGCCGGTCGAAGCGTCATGCTCGGCTGGGCTGCGGTGGCAGCCGGGGCGTCGATGACATTAACGGCGAGGGCGGCGACGAGCTGCCGCAACAAGAATGGACACGAGACTACGCAGCTGCGACATGGGTGGATCCTCGGACTCGGGGGATCGGCGCGCGGGCCGGTTGGCAGCCAGGCAGAAAGCCGACCTGCACTAGAGACGCTGATCCGAGGCATTCATGACGCGCACCGAACTCGACGGGACACTAGGGCTGCTCCCAGTGGCGGACCCAGTCGACCTGCATGGTCTGCGGGAGGCCGTCGCCCTCGAGGAACGGCAGCTCGTAGTCGGAGCTGAGCAGGCTCAGGATGAGGAACTCGGGCTGGCCGGAGACGCCTTCGCGGGTGTGGAAGGTCGCTTGCCGTCGATGCGGAAGGTGTAGCTGTCGGGCGTCCACTCCACCGAGAACACGTGGAAGTTGCTCGACCAGGAGTCGTCGGCGCTACTCAGGAACCGCGACGGGTTCTTGAGCCAGGTCCCGACCTTGACGAGCTCGCCTCCGACTCCCGGGTAGTACGCGTAGGTCGCCAGCCCGCCGGAGGGGTGGTCGTTGCCGAACCATTCGATCACGTCGATCTCAGCACCCGAGCGTGCCGGGTTGTTGAAGTTGTCCGGGTTGAGGAAAACCCGCTCGCTGTCCTTGGGTTTCATCCAGAAGGCTCCGTGTTGCCCGCGGAGCGGTTGGAACTTGATCCGGGCGGCGGCGAAGCCGTAGCGGAAGGACAGCATGTCCTCGGTCGAGACGTGTCCGTTGAGGCGCCAGTCGTACTCCCCGAGTGGGGTCCCGTCGACGACCTGCCGCGCACTTGGTGCCCGCTCTGGCAGGGTCCTTCAACACGGAGAGCCGCACGGTGCCATCCCGGACCTCGACGGCATCGGGGGAGCCTATCGAGCAGGCGCGCCCTGCAATGGGGTTGTACTCCTCGCCCCGGTGGCTCCAGTCGTCCGACAGCTCGGTGCCCGAGAACTCGTCGCTGAAGTCCGGCTCTCCCCATGCATCGGCCCGAACCCGTGGGCTGCTCACGGCGCCGTCCCCATCTGCCCCGGCGGTCACGCGGTACGTCGCGACGGCGCCTTCGACCTCGACCGGGGCCGTGAACTGCACAAGGCCTTGGGCGTTCTCCGGTCCTGTCGCGACTGGCTCCCAAGTGCCGTCGTCCAGCCGCTCCAAGGTGACCTCGCGACCGGCACCCGCTGGTGTCATCGCCGCGGCCAGCGCGACGTCGGCCTGAGATGCAGGGGCGGCTTTCGGCCCGGGCTGGGCGATCGGAGGGAGCACCCGTAGCTGCGCGGCTTCGGCCCCCGGGACGTCAGTGCTGCCGTCGGTGTCTCGGCGGTCGGTGCTGCCGTCGGGGCTGGCGTCGGTGTGGGTGTCGGTGCGGGTGTCCGGGTCAGCATCGGTGTCCGTCAGTGAGTTGACGACCACGAACCCGAGCCCGGCGGCGAGGGCGGTGGCCGCGACTCCTGCGATCAGGACTTGGCTACGCATTTCGGTTCCTCTGGCTAGGTGGAGTGGCGTTTTGAGTCCACGGCGATCCGGTCGATCTGGGTAGGACACCCTGGGCGACAGAGGTTGGGCAGCAAGCCGGCGTTGCGCAACCGACGATTCATGCAGCTCCTGTCCCGAGACGATCAGGGCTATCCAACCACGGACGTCAGGCGGTGGCCGACCTTGCACGGGGTCGTACGGCGGCGTGCGACGTCACCAATACCCGCTTTGTCTGAACCGACCGGATTCTGCCGATACGATCGGATAATGTCTCGGCTCCTCGTCCACATCGGCATCCCGAAGACGGCAACCTCCACGATCCAGGCCAGATTCGCCCGCGACCGGATCCTCGAGCCACTTGGGATCGTCTACCCCGACCACGGTCTGCCGACGGAAGGCGTCGCCCACCACCTGATCTACCGCAGCGTCCGCGAGGGCGACGGGGCCGCAGCCGCCCGCGCCCTGACCGCAGCTGTGGGCCCCGACCGCGACACCCTCATCTCCTCCGAGGCGTTCACCAACCTGCTCGTCGGCCGGCCGGTGCACACCGAGCCGCTGACCCGGTTCCTGACCGCCCTCACCGACATCGGCTGGGATGTCAACGTCGTCGCGTTCATCCGCGAGGCCACATCGTTCTTCGAGTCGATGTACTTGCAGTCGGTGAAGACGGGCGCCGTGGTCGACCCGTTCGACGACTACGTGGGCGTCCGTCGGGCGTCGTACGAGAACCTGTTCCGCAATCTGGCCGCGCTCGAGGTCCACACCACCGTCAAGGCCTTCCAGCCGGCCACGTACGGCGCCGATTGGCAGCACATCCTCGGAGCCGCCGACCCGGTCGACACCACCGAGAAGGCCAACACTCGGCCCAGCTTGAAGACCCTGGCCATGTACCTCGGCTACGACCGGGTCGAGGTGGACCTCGATCGGGCGGACGCGCTGCGCCGACTCGTCGGGGAAGCTGCACCGTTCACGAACGACACCGCAGACTTCACGCTCTGGGCGCCCGATGCCGCCGCGGAGGTGGCCGCCGACGCCCTTGCCGCCGCCGAGCGCCACGGGTTCAGCTGCTACACGGACGCCTTCGCCGACTGCCCGGGTCCGACGGGCCCGACGGTGGTACTCACCCCCGACCTGCTGACCACCGAGGACTGGGCCGCCGCGGCCGAGTTCCTCAGCCGTCCCCCCGAGATTCTGCCGCTCCCCGATGAGGGGACCCCAGTGATCAAGCCCGCTGTCATCAGGCCGGCCCACCCCATCGGACACTTCTACTCGCCCATCGTGAACCCCGAAGAGGTCGCCGAGTACGCCGATCGCCTGTGGCCGGCCACTCCTCCGGTCATTCACGGCATCGATTTCAACGACGAGCACCACCTTCATGTGCTCGAGACCCTGTACCCCAAGTTCTACCCGGACTACGACTACCCGGAGTACGGGGTGGACGACACCGACCTTCAGGGCTACTACACGCGCAACGGCCAGTTCGGCTGGCTCGACGGGCGGACCTTGTTCGTGCTCCTGCGCGCTTGGCGACCGAAGCGGCTCGTCGAGGTCGGAAGTGGCTACTCCACGCTCCTCGCGAGCGACGTCAACAAGCGCTTCCTCGACGGCACCTGTCAGATCGACGCGATCGAACCCTACCCGCGGCCCTTCCTGCACAACCCCAGCTTCGGGGTGCGCCTGATCGAGAAGTTGGTCCAGGACGTCCCGCTCGAGGAGTTCGAGACCCTCGAGCCGGGGGACGTCGTCTTCATCGACTCATCCCACGTCTGCAAGACCGGGAGCGACGTCCAGTTCCTCTACTTCGAGGTCCTCCCTCGGCTCCGGCCAGGCGTCCGTATCCACATCCACGACATCTTCCTGCCACTGGAGTACCCCGTGGAGTGGGTGCTCGACGCCAACCGCAGCTGGAACGAGCAGTACCTGCTGCGGGCGCTGCTCATGGACAGCACCGCATACCGGGTGCTCTTCGGGTGCACCTACGCCTTCGAGACGTTCCCGGACCTGGTGGGCAAGGCCATCGGAAGGGACCCGGGCTACGCGGGAGCAAGCCTGTGGCTGGAGAAGGTCTGACGGTGCGGATGTGGCCGCGATCGCCTTTGGCCGAAGGCGGATCGACCCGGCGCCTGTCGTAGGGTGGGCGCCATGTCGACGTCCCCTGCAGAGTCAGCTGCGGCCCCCAACAGGAGTCAGGATTCCTCTGTGGTTGCCGACAGCCAACGCCGCGCCATCTTCGTCGTAGGTTCTGGCCGGAGCGGCACCAGCACCATGTCCGGCACCCTGCAGACCCTGGGCGTCCATGTCCCGCAACCCGAGGTGTCTGCCGACGACACGAACCCGAAGGGGTTCGGAGAACCGCAGTGGGTGGTCGACTTCCACGAGCAGCTGTTGCGACGGAGCAATGTCCAGGTCTCCGATGCCCGCCCGCAGGCCTGGTTCGAGGCCGGCAAGCTCGCCACCAACGAGAAGGTCCGCGAGAACCTCTACACCTGGCTGGACGGGCAGTTCTCCGAGGGGCACGACGAGATCGTGCTCAAGGACCCGCGGCTCGCCTGGTTCATCGGGTTGTGGCGTTCGGCCGCGCTGCGTTGCGCTGCCACCCCGTCGTACATCACGATGCTGAGGCCGGTCACCGAGGTGGTCGGCAGCAAGCAGCTCTACTACTCCCAGCGCTTCGGTGAGGTCAACCGCACGGCCGCGTGGGTCAACGTCATGCTGCACACCGAACGCGGCACCCGTGGCTCGCAGCGCGCCTTCGTGCGCTATCACGACCTGCTCAAGGACTGGACCGTCCCGTTGTTCGAGCTGGGCGAGCAGTTCGATCTGCATTCGGTGAAGGCCGCCACAGCCAACGACATCCGGCTGGTGCACAACTTCATCGATCCGACCCTGCGCCGGGTGTCCATGACCTGGGACGACATCGACGTCCCCAAGACGCTGCGCGAGATCGCCGAGGAGAGCTGGCAGGCCCTCAGCCGGCTCGCCGACCCCGGTGGTGACGACGTCAAGGCGCACAAGGCGCTCGACGACCTGCGGGCGGCGTACGCCGCCTACTACGCAGACGCGGAGGCGATCAGCCAGTCCTCCGTCGTGGCTGCTCGTCGCGAGGGCGCCCAGGAACGTCGCCCGGCCGCCCCGCCGCCAGCTGGGTCGACCGCCCAGCGGCTGGCCGCCCGGGTTCCGCACAGCGTCCGCGCGAAGATCCCGCCGAAGGCGCGTCGCGCCGTACTCCGCGCGCTCGGGCGCTGACGGGAGCCTGCGTGTCCAAGGTCCCTACGAAGTTCGACCTGCTGAACGTCGAGGGCGACCCCGACTTCGGGATCAGCTGGCCGTGGCGTCACGAGCGGCTCGCCGCCGGGACCACGGTGGTGCTTCGGGTGAAGAACGAGGCCCGATCGCTCCCGTTCGTGCTGCCCGGGCTCCTTCGCGCCACGCAGGCTGTCGTGCTCGTGGACAACGAGTCCGACGACGGCACTCCAGACGTCGCCCGCCGGGTTGCCGAGGAGCTGGGGATGTCCGAGCGGCTGCTCGTGACCTCCTACCCGTTCCGGGTGAGTCGCTGCGGGCCCGAGCACCTCGCCACAGACGCCGACTCCGTGCACAGCCTCACCTACTTCTACAACTGGTCGTTCACGCACGTACACACGTCGTACTCCATGAAGTGGGACGGGGACATGGTGCTCACCGAGGACGGTGCGGCGCTGCTCGGCGACCTTTCCTGGCAGCTGCCCGGCAAGGACGTCGTGCTCTATGTGCCGAGGCACTCGCTCTACGTCGCCAGCGACTCCCTCGGCTACCTCGACCTCGGGCTGCACAACGCCGAGCCGTTCGGCTATCCGATGGGCGAGGACTACAAGCACGTCAAGGCATTCGAGTGGGAGCTGCGGGTCTATCCCGACCACGCGCGGGGAGTGCGACTTCCCGAGGGCAGCTCGATCGAGCTGAAGTGGCTGGACTCCGACGAGTTCGCCCACTGGACGGCACCCGACGCGTTTGCCACCAGCTTCCGCACGTCGCGCAAGCGGCGTGAGTACGAGCTGTTCACCGATCTTCAGCAGGGAAACTGGCAGGGCCACGAGGGTCTGCACCGGATCGAGGCGCCGGCCGGATCCCACATCGTCGACCACGTGACGAAGGTGTGGCTGCCGCAGGCCTCGCGTCCGCTGGTGAAGCGCAACGTCGTCTCGAGGGGGCCGGCGGCGTGAAGCCGGACATCGTCAACATCGAGGGGCTGCCGGAGTACGACGTGACCTGGGCCTGGCAGTCGGGTCCACTCGCCCCCGGGCTGACCTCCGTCCTGCGTGTGAAGAACGAGGCTCGGAACCTGCCGTGGGTGCTGCCGCCGATGTTCGATGCCGTGGAGCAGGTCGTTCTGGTCGACAACCAGTCCGACGACGGTACGCCGGAGGTTGCACTGGAGGTGGCCCGACAGGTCGGTGCCGAGGAGCGATTCACGCTTGGCGTCGTACCCCTTCGACGTCTCGCGGTGCGGCCCCGAGCACCTCTACACCAACGGCGACTCGGTGCACAGCCTGACCCACTTCTACAACTGGTCGTTCGCCCATGTGCGGACCGCGCTGTCGATGAAGTGGGACGGCGACATGGTGCTGACCCGTGAGGGCGTGGCGACGCTGGCCGACATGGCGTGGCAGCTCGAGGGAGCGCGGGCGATCGTGCTGATCCCCCGGCATCCCCTGACGATCGAGAGTGACCGGGTCGGCTACATCGACCTGGGCATGAAGGTCCGAGAGCCCTGGATCTATCCGATGGGGCCGGAGTTCACCTTCCTGAAGGCGTTCGAGTGGGAGCTGCGCGACTTTCCCGACGACTCCGTCCGGCTGCACCTGCCAACAGGGCTGTGCGTCGAGCTGAAGTGGCTCGATGCCGACGAGTTCGGGCACTGGACCGACCAGTCCGCGTTCCTCGAAAACGCCCGAACCCCGCGCAAGCAACGGGAGTGGGAGGTCGACGACGCCATCCGCCACGGAGGCTGGGCCGAGTTCCCGGGCGTCCACCGCATCGAGGCGCCCGAGGGTGTGCACATCGTCGACCACGTCACGAACACCTGGCTCCCACAACGGCACCGCCCCCTCACTTAGTCGCCGCGACCTTCGCGGGAGCGGTCTATCGTCGCCTCATGTCCACGCTCTACATCCATGTCGGGACCGCGAAGACCGCGACCACGCTGGTGCAGAACCAGTTCAGAAAGGGCGGGATCCTCGAGGCCGTGGGCATCAGCTACCCGGACGTGGGCCGAGCGCCCGGCGCCACGCGCACCATCAACTGAGCGCCGCGGTCATCGAGGGCAGCGACTCGGTCGCGCGCGACCTCGACGGCCTGACCGCCGACCAGGCCAGGCCGACCCTCCTGTCCTCCGAGGGCTTCGCGAACGTCATCGGGGACGATCGTACCCCAACTTCCGGGACTTCGTCGCAGGCGCGCAGGACCGGGGATGGCAGCCGCGCCTCATCGTCTTCATCCGCGAAGCCAGGTCGTTCCTCGAGTCCTGGTACTGCAAAAGGTCAAGTCCGGCCGCACCGTCGACCCGTTCGAGAAGTTCGCGCGGAGCGGTCAGGCGTTCTTGGCCAGCCTGTTCGACCGTCTCGCCGAGATGCGGGACGCCGCGATCCCCCAGCGCGTCTACCCCTTCGACCCGGCCCGGCTGCAGGAGGACTGGCGCGACGCGCTCGAGGCCCCAGTGCGGCTCAACGTCACCCACCGAGACAACCCCCGCTTCCCCCTCAAGGCGATGGCGTTCCTTCTCAACCTCGATGACATCGCCCGCGAGCACGGGGTCACGCTGGACCGCAGGGCGTCAATAGTCCGCTTCAAGCTGGACGGCAGCCCGTTCGCCGACGACACCTCCGACTACGCACTCTGGTCGCCTGATGCGGCGCGCAAGCTCCACGCCCGCATGCGGAGCCTCGCCCTCGAGCACGGGTATCCGGCCTACGCCGACGCGTTCCCGACGGCGCCCGAGCCCCGGCAGCCCGTCCGGCTGGAGGACGTCCGTGCTCAGCGAGGACGACAAGCGTGCCGGCGTCGACTTCCTGACCCGAGCCAGGGTCTGAGCCGACCTTGAGGAGGCGTCAGAGGGCTGCGGCGACTCGGGTGCCCTGGTCGATTGCCCGCTTGGCGTCGAGTTCGACGGCGACGTCGGCGCCACCGATCAGGTGAGCGCTGGTGCCGGTGGGAGCAAGGTCGTCGTAGAGGCCCCGGACCGACTCCTGGCCCGCGCAGAGTACGACGTGGTCGACGTCGAGGACCTGCGTCGACGTCGAGCCGTCCTTGCCGAGGACGGTGATGTGCAGGCCGGCGTCGTCGACCCGGTCGTAGGTGACGCCGGTGAGCATCCGTACGCCGGAGTCCCTCAGGACGGCGCGGTGCGCCCAGCCGGACGTCTTGCCCAGACCGATCCCGACCGGAGTGGTCTTGCGCTGCAGCAGATGGACCTCGCGCGCCGGCGTGCGGGGCTTCTTCTCGGTCAGGCCACCGGGATGCAGGGTCGGGTCTCCGACGCCCCAGTGCTGCATCCAGTCGTCGAACGTGTCCGCCGGGTCGTGGGTCAGGTAGTGGCTGACGTCGACTCCGATCCCGCCGGCTCCGATCACGGCCGCTCGCTTGCCGACGGCCACCTTGCCGCCGAGGACGTCGGCGTACGACACGACCTTCGGGTGCTCGATGCCGGGGAAGACCGGGATCCGCGGCTCCACGCCGGTGGCCACGATCACCTCGTCGTACGTGTCGAGGTCGGCGGTGGTGACCTCGGTGTCGAGGCGTACGTCGACGCCCAGCACCTCGAGCCTGCGGGTGTAGTAGCGCAGGGTCTCGGCGAAGTCCTCCTTGCCGGGGACCTCCACCGCCAGGCGGAACTGCCCCCCGATCGCGTCGGACTTCTCGAAGAGAGTGACTGCCAGTCCGCGCTCCGCCGCCGAGACCGCTGCCGACAGCCCGGCTGGGCCGGCGCCGACGACCGCGACCCGGCGCTTGCGAACAACAGGGGTCAGGACCAACGACGTCTCCCGGCAGGCGCGAGGGTTCACCATGCAGGACGCCTTCTGGTTGACGAAGGCATGGTCGAGGCAGGCCTGGTTGCAGGCGATGCAGGTGTTGATCTCGTCGGCTCGTCCGGCCGCCGCCTTGCTCACGAACTCCGGGTCCGCGAGGAACGGCCGGGCCATCGAGACCAGGTCGGCGTCGCCCGCGGCCAGGATCTCCTCGGCGAGCTCGGGAGTGTTGATCCGGTTCGAGGCGCAGACAGGCACCCTCACCTCAGGCCTGAGCCGCGCGGTGGCGGACCGCCAGGCTCCGCGCGGCACCTGGGTGATGATCGTGGGGATCCGCGCCTCGTGCCAGCCGATGCCGGTGTTGAAGACGTCGACGCCGGCCTCCTCGAGGGTCTTGGCCAGGGCGACGACCTCGTCCCAGCTCTGGCCGTGCTCGACGAGGTCGAGCAGTGAGATGCGGTACTGGATCAGGAAGTCGGGACCCACCAGGTCGCGGGTCCGGCGGACGATCTCGGTCGGGAACCGCATCCGCTTCTCGGCGGTGCCGCCCCAGCGGTCGGAGCGGTCGTTGGTGCGGCTGGCCAGGAACTGGTTGATCAGGTAGCCCTCGGACCCCATGATCTCGATCCCGTCGTACCCGGCCTTCTTCGCCAACGCCGCAGTCCTGGCGAAGTCGGTCGCGGTCCGGTCCACGCCGCGACTGGACAGGGCATGCGGCTTGAACGGAGTGATCGGCGACTGCCGGTTGCTCGCCGACACGGTGAAGGGGTGGTAGCCGTAGCGGCCGGCATGCAGGATCTGAAGCGCGATCTTGCCTTCGTGCCGATGTACGGCGTCGGTGATCTCGCGGTGCCGCATCGCCTGCAGGCGGGTGGACATCTCGGAGGAGAAGGGCTTGAGCCAGCCACGCTTGTTGGGGGAGTAGCCGCCGGTGATGATCAGGCCGGCGCCGCCCGCGGCGCGCTCGGCGAAGAAGGCCGCCAGCTTCGGGATGTCCCAGACCCGGTCCTCCAGGCCGGTGTGCATCGAGCCCATGACGACCCGGTTGCGCAGCGTGGTCGAGCCGATCGTGATCGGGGCGAGGAGGTGGTCGTAGGTCATCGTCTTCCTTGCGGTTCGAGTGGCTCGATAAGGAATGGGCTCGACCACCGAATGGTCCTCGACCAGCGAGCGGTCTTCGTGGGCGTGCAGGTACTCCTCGAGCCAGTCCACCCAGAACTCCTCGAAGCGGATGCCGCCGCGCAGGACGAGGTACTGGTCGAGGTCGAGGCCGGTCAGGGCTTCGGGCGCGGGGTAGTCGCGCTTGGCCAGCTGTTCGTAGTGGACCAGGCGGGTCCGATGGTCGGCGAGGTCTGCGCGAACGACGTCGAGGACGGCGGCACTGTCCTCGGCGAACGAGGCCCCGCGCATCTTCACGGAGAGGTCGCTGCGCGGGTTCGGTTGCGGGCTCGGGGTGGTCAACCATTCGGCGAGTACGGCGCGGCCGTCGGGAGACACGGCGTACACCTTCTTGTCGGGGCGACCAGTTTGTACGACGTGCTGGGCGCTCACCCAGCCGTCGGCCTCCATCCGGGCGAGCGTCCGGTAGATCTGCTGATGGGTGGCTGCCCAGAAGAATCCGATCGACTTGCCGAACCGCCTTGCGAGCTCGAGACCCGCTGCCGGGCGCTCGCTGAGCGACACGAGGAGTGCGTGTTCGAGGGCCACGGCGGTCACCCTGCCACCCTATGCAACAAGTTGCAAGACGTCCTGGGCCGAATGTGACGTAGTCAACGCAGAGTGGCAGGCGGGTCGAGCTCGTCGTTGATGGCCGTGGGTAACGGAATCGCCCTTCGGAGCCGTGCCCGAAAGCCCAAAACCCTTTGGTGTGCGCCGGGGCGCGAGCCTAGGCTGGGATTGTTCCTGTCCCCGTCCCAAGGTGGTCCGTTGCTCATCTGACGTCGTGTCCCTTTCTCCTGCCGGTTCGAGCCCTGCGCTCCCGGCGCCCACACGACTCTGGAGCAACCATGACGAACACCGCTGTCTCCATCTCTTCTCTCGACTTCGCGTGGCCGGATGGCACACCCGTCTTCGCCGGTCTCGACCTGCTGGTCGGGACCGGGCGGTCAGGGCTGGTCGGGACCAACGGCGCCGGCAAGAGCACGCTGTTGCGGCTGATCGCGGGGGAGCTGAAGCCGTCCCGCGGCCACGTGTCCGTGGTCGGCGAGATCGCCTCGCTGCCCCAGGACCTCACCCTGCGCGCCGGCGAACCCGTCGACGAGCACCTGGGGGTGGCCGGGATCCGGAGGGCGATCCGCGCCATCGAGAACGGATCGGTCGACCCCGCCGACTACGACACGGTGGGCGACGCCTGGGACATCGAGGAGCGCGCCAGGGTCGAGCTCGCCAGGCTGGGCCTTCCGGGGACCGTCCTGGACCGTCGGCTGGGAGAGCTGTCGGGTGGGGAGGTCACTCAACTCGGGCTGGCTCGGCTGCTGCTCCGGCGGCCCGACGTACTCCTGCTGGACGAGCCGACCAACAACCTCGACGGTCCGGCCCGCCAGCGGTTGTACGACGTGGTGGCGAGCTTCGCGGGCACCCTGATCGTGGTCAGCCACGACCAGGCGCTGCTCGAGCTGATGGACCGGATCGGCGACCTGCGCGACGGCGAGGTGGCGTGGTACGGCGGCGGCTACTCGTCGTATCGCGCGCAGGTGCTGGTTCGAGCAGCAGGCCGCCGAGCAGGCCGTCGTGACCGCCCGTGCCGACCTGAGGAAGCAGCGCAACGACCGGGTCGAGGCGGAGCGGGTGCTGGCGCAGCGCAAGCGCTACGGCAAGAAGATGTACGAGAGCAAACGGGAACCGCGTGCCGTGATGAAGATGCGCAAACGCGAGCAGCAGGTGTCGGCGTCGAAGTACCGCAAGGTCCACGATGACCGGCTCGACGACGCGCGTCGGCGGCTGGAGACGGCGGAGAACCGGTTGCGCGACGACCGTGAGATCCGGATCGACCTTCCGGAAACCGAGGTGCCGCGCGGCCGCACCGTCCTGACGGCCTCCGCCCTCCGCCTGCGCACCGGCCAGGAGCTCGACCTCGACCTGCGCGGCCCCGAGCGGATCGCGCTGGTCGGGCCGAACGGCTCAGGCAAGACCACGCTGCTGAACACGCTGGCGGGGCTTCTCGAGCCGGTGACCGGCGTTGTGGAACTGAAGGTGCCGTTCGGGCTGCTGCCGCAGCGGCTCGACCTGCTCGACGAGTCGCTTTCGGTGTTCGCCAACGTGGCGCGGACGGCCCCCGCGCACGACGAGAACGCCGTCCGGGCCAGGCTCGCGCGCTTTCTCTTCCGTGGTGCCGCGGCAGACCAGCCCGCCGGCTCGCTGTCCGGAGGAGAGCGGTTCCGGGCGACGTTGGCCGCGCTTCTGCTGGCCGATCCGGCGCCGCAGCTGCTGCTCCTCGACGAGCCGACCAACAACCTGGACTTCGCGTCGTACGACGCCCTGGTGTCAGCCCTGGCGTCCTACGAAGGAGCGCTGATCGTGGCTAGCCACGACCAGCCGTTCCTCGCCGACATCGGAGTGGACCGGGTGCTGGAGTTCAGCAGCGACCGGGTCGTCGAGCCAGCCGGACGGAGCCGGCCCCGACCCGCCAAACAAGACCACCGTTGAGTCGGCGCTGGGAATACGATGCCTCCCATGCGCCGCCTGATGCCCGTCCTCGTCCTTGCGCCTCTGGCTCTCGCCCTGCTCGCCTGCGCGCCGGAGGAGGAGAAGGAGACCGTCACGGAGGCCGACTCGTGCGCGACCGAGGACCTCGCCGTGCGGACCCCGGGCACGCTGACCATCGGCACCGACTCCCCGGCCTACCCACCGTGGTTCGAGGACAACAAGCCCGCCAACGGCAAGGGCTACGAGTCAGCGGTGGCGTACGCCGTCGCCGACCAGCTCGGCTTCGACGCGGCCCAGGTGAAGTGGGTCAAGGTGCCGTTCAACAGCTCCTACGCGCCGACTGAGAAGAAGTTCGACTTCGACATCAACCAGGTCTCGATCACGCCCGCGCGGCAGAAGGCCGTCGACTTCTCCGACGGGTACTACACCGCCGCCCAGGCCGTGATCACCCTGAAGGCCGACGCCGCCAAGGCTTCCTCGCTGGCCGACCTGAAGGAGCTCAAGCTCGGCGCCCAGACCGGCACCACGAGCCTCACCGCAATCCGCGAGGACGTCGCGCCGACGCAAGAGCCACTGGTGTTCCAGAACACCAACATCGCCAAACAGGCGTTGCTCAACGGCCAGGTGGACGCGATCGTCGCCGACCTGCCGACGGCGTTCATCATCACGGCCGTCGAGATCCCGCAGGGCACGATCACGGGTCAGTTCGACTCGACCGGTTCGCCCGAGGAGTTCGGTCTGCTGATGGAGAAGGGGAGCGAGTTGCTCCCTTGCGTCAACGAGGCCCTGGCGACGCTCGAGTCCGACGGGACGCTCGAACAGCTTCAGCAGACCTGGCTCTCGGACGTGGTCGACGTACCCGTGCTGAAGTGAGCGACTGGTCGCCGAGCACGCGACAGCTGGAACGCGAACGAGTTGCGCGCCGGCTGCGGGCGCGCCGCAGCCTGATCGCCGCGACCGTGACTGTTGTCGTGGTCGGGCTGCTCGTTGCAGGTGTCGTGTCGTCGCCGGGGTGGCCGCGGGTCCGCGAGACGTTCCTGAGCTGGGACCACGCGAAGGCCGCGTTCCCCGACATTCGGGACGGCTTCTGGCTCAACGTCAAGCTGTTCGTGGTCGCCGAGCCGCTGATCCTCGTTGTCGGAGTGCTGGTGGCGGTCACCCGGCGCACGGTTTCGCCGTGGCTGACCCCGTTGCGCGCTTTGGCGGTCGTCTACACGGACCTGTTCCGCGGGATCCCCACGCTGCTGGTCGTCTTCCTGTGCGCGTTCGGCATCCCGGCCCTCAGGCTCCAGGGCGTGACCAACAGCCTGTTCTGGCTGGGCCTGTTCGCCCTCGTCCTGTCCTACGGCGCCTACGTCGCCGAAGTCGTCAGGTCGGGCATCGACTCGATCCATCCCTCCCAACGCGCCTCGGCCGAGGCACTGGCCCTGTCGCGGTCGCAGTCGATGCGCTACGTCATCCTCCCGCAGGCCCTGCGGCACGTCGTGCCTCCGCTCATGAACGACTTCGTCTCCCTGCAGAAGGACACCGCTCTCCTGGCCGCGGTGGGTGTCTTCGAGGCGCTGTTCGTCGCCCAGGACTACGCGAACTTCAACTTCAACTTCACTCCCTACCTCGTGGCGGCAGCCTTCTTCGTGGCGATCACGATCCCCCTGGCGAGGTTCACAGACTGGCTGAGCGCACGCGCCCGCCGTCGGGAACTGGGTGGCAGATGAGCGAGCTCCTTCTCGTCGAGAGCCTGCGCAAGTCGTACGGCGACAAGGTGGTCCTGCGCGACATCGACCTGACCGTGAACGCGCACGACGTGATCTGCCTGATCGGGGCCAGCGGCTCCGGCAAGTCCACGCTGCTGCGGTGCCTCAACCTGCTGGACACCATCGACGACGGCACCATCACCTTTGCCGGTCGCGAGGTGTCCGACCCGCTGGTCGACCCCCGCGACGTACGCCGCGAGATCGGCATGGTGTTCCAGGCCTACAACCTGTTCCCACACCTCACCGTGCTCGACAACTGCATGCTGGCGCCGGTGAAGGTGCACGGGGTGACCAAGCCGGACGCGCGTGAGCGGGCGTTGACCCTGCTCGGGCGGTTCGGGCTCGCCGACAAGGCGGGCGCCCATCCGGACGCACTGTCCGGAGGTCAGCAGCAGCGCGCAGCCCTGGTCCGGGCGCTGTGCACGCAGCCGCGACTGCTGCTGCTCGACGAGATCACCGCTGCCCTCGACCCCGAGCTCGTCGGCGAGGTGCTGGAGATCGTCCGGGCGGAGGCGGAGGCCGGGATGACCATGCTCCTCGCGACCCACGAGATGGCGTTCGCGCGCGAGGTCGCCACGAGCGTGTGCTTCCTCGACCAGGGCCGGATCCTCGAGCAAGGTCCGCCGGACGAGATCTTCAGCACGCCCCGGGAGGCGCGGACGCGTGAGTTCCTGCGCAGGGTCCTACCGGACTAGGCGACCCCAGAGTCCGCCCGAATGCGTTGCCCGGGTCGGGTTCGCGGACGATATTGGTCGTCTGATGGTCCCGCGTTGTCGGACTGCCACGACGTGGTGACAGACCCGCGGGGCCGGTGAAGGAGTGCCTCATGCGCATGCCATCTCTCGGTCCCGTAGCCGCGGCGGTCGTCCTCGCCGCCCCCATGCTCCTGCTCGTCTCCGGCCCGGCAACCGCGGCGCCGAGGATGTGCGACGGAGTCGTCGCCACCATCGTCGACACCCCGGGTGACGACGTGGTCCACGGCACTGACCATCGCGACGTCATCGCCATCGGACTCGGGGACGACGTCGTGTTCGCCAAGGGCGGCCACGACCTGATCTGCGACGGCACCACCGAAATCTCCGACGACGTCTTCTACGGTGGTGCCGGCCAGGACGTGATCCTCGGCAGCCACGGCCATGACGTGTACCGGGGCGGGAACGGGGCAGACGTGATCCACGGCGGGTTCTACAACGAGACGATCTACGGCGGCGCCGGCCCCGACCGGCTCTACGGCGGGTACGGCGCGGACCTACTCTTCGGCGGTGCAGGCAACGACCGGCTCGAGGGCAACGTCGGCCATGACTGCTGTGAAGGGGACGACTACTACGCCAACGCCCTCGACGGCGGTCCCGGCGACGACGAGATCATCGGGTTCGACGACCCGACCCGCGACCCGTTCCACCGCGACATGCTCGCCTATATCGACAACGTTCGCCCGGTCACCGTGGACTTGTCGGCCGGCACCTCCAGCGGCGCCGGCAACGACCACTTCACCAACGTGGGCGGGGTGATCGGGTCGCCGTACAACGACACCATCACCGGAACCGACGGGCCCAACCTGCTGACCGGCAACGGTGGATCGGACCACATCTTCGCCCTCGCTGGTGACGACCTCGTCGTCGGAGACTCCTGCTTCGGGCCCGCGAGATTCGGGACGTACCTGTTCTGCACCGATGCGACCGTGCCGCTGGCCGGCGTTGCCGGTGACGACGTCCTCTACGCAAACCAGGGTGCGGACGGCATCCAGGACGGCGCGGGTGACGACGTCGTCCGGGCGGGGTCCGGTACCCACACCTCTGTCAACGCGGGCGGGGGCCATGACTCCTTCTCGTCGGGTGCGTCCTCCGGCCGCCTCGGCTTCACCTTCCTGCCGGGCCCGGTCGCGGTGAATCTGACGGCCGGGACGGTGACCGGGCCCGACGTCACCGCCACGGTGTTCGGGTTCGTCGAGGTCTGGGGGACCCCCGGCAACGACACCATCATCGGCAACGCGCGGGACAATGCCCTGTACGGCGCCGGCGGGTTCGACACGGTTGACGGGCGGGCCGGCACGGACGACTGCACCGGCGAGGTCGTCACCAACTGCGAGACCGGCTGAGCCCTACTCCTCCTCGCCCACGGGACCGTCGGCGGCCTCGAGGCTGTCGGCCTCGGGTTGCTCGCCGTGCAGCGAGGGTGAGGTGGGTCCGGCCGGATGTCGCCCGGAGTCCTCTCAGCCGGTTGGCGAGCAGGCCGGGCAAAAAACGATCGATCTCGCGGGCAAGCCTGCTCAACGCGCGGGTCTGTCGTCCGCAGCCAAGGGAGGCCGACCGACAGGAACGCCCCCCCCCCCTCCGGTCCGTGGCCCACCACACCCCCCCCCCCACCCCGCCCCGGCCCCCCCCCCCCCACCGCGACCCCCCCCCCCCCCCCCCCCCCCGGGCCCAGCGCCCCCCCCCCCCCCCCCCCCCACCCCCCCCCCCCCCCCCCCCCCCCCCCCCCCCACCCCCCCCCCCCCCCCCCCCCCCCCCCCCCCCCCCCCCCCCCCCCCCCCCCCCCGCTCCTGCGGCGCCCAGCCGTCGTCGAGCCCGCGGATCCGGTCTGCGACCTCGGTGTGGTTCCAGGTGACGAGGTACGCACGGTCGTCCTCGCCCACGACCTGAGAAACCCTCCCCCCCCAGCGGGACCTGTTCGCCGATGCCGTGGATGATCACCACCGCATGGCGGCTGAGCACTGTCATCGGCCCTCCCAGTCTCGGACCAGGCTTCTCGCCGCCAGTGTCCCGCACAACCTGTGCTCTGCACACGCGTCCAGCCGAGGCGATAGCGTCACACCTGCCACCTCGAGCAGACCTGGAGACCGTCATGTCGTTGCCCAGAAGCGTCCGCCTCTCGTCCGTGGCGGTTGTAGCCGCCTTGGGCATGGTGCTCACCACGATGGCCGGCGCACCGGCAACGCGTCCGGCCGATTCGGGCGGCGGCGACACCCTCTTCCCCCGCCACGGCAATCCCGGCTACGACGCCCGCAAGTACACCGTGCGGCTTCACTATCGACCCGCCACCAACCACCTCCGCGCCCGGACGACGATCCGTGCCCGGGCGAAGCATCCGTTGTCGTCGTACTCCCTGGACTTCGTTGGGATGCGCGTGCGGAACGTCATGGTGAACGGGCGGAAGGCGAGGTTCAACCGACGCGGCCACAAGCTGGTCGTGCATCCGCGGAAGCCGGCGCGAGGGACGTTCTGGACCACCGTGACCTACGCCGGGAAGCCCCGCGACCACACCGATCCCGACGGGTCGTTGGAGGGTTGGGTCCGGACACCGGACGGTGCCACCGCTCTCGGCGAGCCGATCGGCATCATGACCTGGGTACCGTCGAACAACACCCCCGGCGACAAGGCGCGTTACACCTTCCGGGTCAACGTCCCGTCGGGTTCGAAGGTGGCGGCCAACGGCGTCCTCGCCAATCGCCGCCGGCACGGTGGGCGGACGACGTGGACGTGGCGGGAGACTGACCCGATGTCGGCGTACCTCGCGACCGTGTCGATCGGCAAGTATCACTTCTTCTCTTCCTCGACGACCTCGATCACCGGTCGCCGGATCCCGATCTGGACGTTCGTGGACCCGACCACCGGCCGCGCGGCCGAGGCGAGACGCGTCCTACCCTCGGTGATCCGCTTCGCGGAACGCCGCTTCGGGGCCTATCCGTTCGACTCCTCCGGCATGTTCATCGACAACGCCGACGTGGGCTACGCGCTGGAGACCCAGAGCAGGCCGTTCTTCCCGTACAGCGCCGACATCGTCACGCTCGTGCACGAGATCGCACACCAGTGGTACGGCAACTCGGTCACGCTCACCGACTGGCACGACATCTGGCTTGCCGAGGGATTCGCGACGTACGCCGAATGGATGTGGGGCCGAGCCCATGGCGGTAGCACGCCCGCCGAGAGGTTCGACCGCCTCTACGAGACCCCCGAGACCGGCGACCTGTGGCATCCCGCGCCGACGGAGTTCACCGATCCGGCCGACCTGTTCGGCACCCCCGTCTACACCCGGGGCGCGATGACCCTCCAGGTGCTGCGGGAAAGGGTCGGCGGCCAGGCGTTCTTCCGGATCCTCAGGGCCTGGGCACGCGAGCATCGGCACGCGAACGTCCGGACCGAGGATCTCATCGCGCTCGCGGAACGCATCTCCGGCGATGACCTCGACACGCTGTTCGCCGACTGGCTGACCCTCGACGGGAAACCGGTCGGCTACTGACCCTGGCGCGCAGGTTCAGCACGGTATGCAGGCCAATTGCCGGTTCCCGTGGTGCACTGGCCGGGAACCGGAGGTCGAGCTACATACCGTGACGAAACTGCGACGGCCGCGGAGGCAGCTCACCGGGACTGATCCAGCCAGGTTGCCACCTCGGCTAGAAGCGGACCCAGCTGGTTGACGATCTGACCTCCGGGTTCGGTCCTGGACGGCAGCCGCTCGACGAACCCCGCGCCGATGAATTCGCGGGTGAGCTCATCCGCCTGCGCGTACTCGCGTTCGAGGGTGGCAAGCAGCTGGGATACCCGTGGGATGTTCGAGCCAGGTTGCTCGACCGCCCAGTCAGCAATGTCGGACAGGACGACCAAGGGCAGCAGTGTCGCCGATGGTTCTCGTCCTGGGAGCGCTCGTCGAGCATGGGCTGGAACTCCGGGAACTCATGAGTGAGCCGGGCGATCACGTCGTTTGTCGATGTCATGATCCGAGGGAGGCGATCCGTCGCAGTCATCCGAAGACCAGCTGCGCGGCTGCGGGCCAGCGCCAGGGGCGGATCGTCGGTGTACCAGGCGTGTTCGGCCGACGAGAGGTAGCCGTTCTCCATCCACACGCAGGATCTCGCCCGTGGTCTGACCCGCTGGCATTGGTGACCAGGGCACGTACGGGGAGGGGCCCGTCGGAGACCTGCGTCGGGGCGGCGTCGGGACGGCAGGTGATGGTGACCTCGGTGGGGCTGGACTCGAACCGAACCCCGACCAGCTGGTCCAGGAGGACCTCCGTCTCGGGCACGCGACCGATGATGGCCTCAAGGGTGGCAGTCACGTTGGACTCCGTTTGATCGGTCATGAGATGAACGCCGTTCCTATCTTCGCCACGCCGTCGATGACATTCCCGCGAATCGTAACCATCTCGCCTCCGATCATTCGCTGGACTTCGAAGACTCCGTCGGGCAGGTCTCCAAGGCTTCGAACCATCTGCTCCATGACTCCCTCCCGGCTGCCGTACTTTGCCAGCAAACCGTCGAGCTTGTGCTTCGCGACGAAGACGTGGTCAAGCTTGTCTGCACGTGTTGCGTAGGCCAAGGCGTCCTGCTCGGCCCTCGTGAGTGCCTTGGCGTACCCGGCGGCGTCGGCGGCGTTGTCGATCTTCTTGGCGTTCTTGAACTTGGCGAGCACGGCCCGGAGGGGTTTGACCATGCTGACCACGCTGGTGAGCTTGGCGACGGCGCGGAGCTTGGCGGCGGCTTTCAGGGCGCGGAGGGCGGCGAGGATCTTGCGGGCGGCCGACGCGATCCGCCAGCCGGCGATGGCGCCACCGGCTGCGGCACCGCCGCCGAAGGTGAAGAACCCGACGATCGCGCCGGCGACGATGCTGACGCCGGCCTCGATGGCCATGTCGCGGATGATGTCTTTGATGATGTCGCGGTGGGTCTCGACCTCGGTGGCGTAGTCGTCGCAGGCCTGGCCGATGTCACGGAAGCTTCCGGCCAGGTCCCGGATGCTCTGTCGGAGGTCGGCGTAGGCGTCCAGCGCGAGCGGGATCTCGGGTGAGGTCTGGTCGGCGAGCTGGGTGCTGGCGGAGTCGCAGTAGCCCGCGAGCCGGTCGATGTCGGTGGCGGTGTCCGCCAGGTGCCTGCGGCGCTGCGGAGCTTGCCGGTGTCCGCGTTGGGCCAGGCGAAGCCCTCGAGATGGTCGACGATCTCGTTCCAGAAGTCCGGCAGGTCCTGGTTGTCGCCGCCAAGGGAGCTGGGCGGGGTGAAGTCGGGTACGTCCACCGGCTGGCCGCCGGGGAGAAGGCCGGTGCCGTCGTAGACGGGCGCGGGCTTGGCGTAGACCGAGTTGGCGTTGGCGTTGCGGTGGTTCTCGATCGAGGTGGCGGTGAGTCGGGCGAGGGTGGTGAAGGCGTCGACGAGGTCGTTCAGTCCGCCGACGGCCTCCTTGGCGGCCAGGTCGTACTCACGGGAGAACTCCTCGGAGGTGGTGTCGTCGCCGGCCATCGCCCCGTAGCCGCCGAGCTTGCCGGTCAGCGAGTTGTAGAACTGGGCACCGTACTGGTTGGCCCACACCAACGCTTCCGCGGCGGTGTCGTAGCCGCCGCCCTCGACATCGAGGATCATCGGACCTGCTGCCACATCGTCAAGTTGGTGTTGGCGGCGCCGGTGTAGTTGCCGTGCGCGACTCGTGCAGCCGCCCGAAGGTCGGCCAGGGCAGTGCGCATGGCGACCATGCCGGTCGTCCACTCGTCGTGGGCCTCCTTCTGGGCGGTTGCTGCGAGGCCCTCCCACACCTCCTGCAGTGCGGCGATCTGTTTGTCCAGGTCGGCGGTCAGGAGCTCGAGCGCAGCACTCGCACTTCTCGACGTCCGAGATCACGTCGTCGAGCTCGTCGGCGTCGATGCGGAAGTCTGCCGGCTGCGGTCGGAGCTCATCGGCCGAGCCTTTCGATGATCTGTGCCGAGATCGTGTCCAGCCGCGCCTGGGAAGCTTCGTCCTGGGCGACGAAGTCTGCCTGCGCTGCGTCTAGCAGGTCAGCCATGGCCACCAGCCCGTCGAGGACGTCGGTGGCCGCAACCTTCCAGTCACCCCAAGCCTCGACGAACGACTCCGAGGCCACGCCGGTCCAGCCCGACTGCAGGAAGCCGGTGACGCGGCGGTCCGCGTCGTCGCGGTCCTTGCGCAGCCGCGCAGCGGCGTCACGGACGTCTGCTTTGCCTTTGTTGAAGGCCTGTTCGATCAACAAGATCGACATCGGTACACCCCCATCGGATTTCGGGTCGGGTCCTGATGCCCGCTCAGCGAACGCTCAAACCTCCTGGACCGGTCTGCCATGATCGGCCGCATGAGCCTGGAGCTGGGACAGGGAACCGGACCGCTGAGCGGGCTCAAGGTCGTCGAGATCGCCGGGATCGGGCCGGGACCGCACGCCTGCATGATCCTTGCCGATCTGGGCGCCGACGTGATCCGGATCGACCGGCCGGGGGGCAACCCGATGCTCAGCGGTGACCCGACCGACATCCTCCACCGGGGCCGGCCCAGCGTTGCCCTCGACCTCAAGGCTCCGGCTGCTGTGGACGTCGTGCTTCGGCTGGTCGCGGGCGCGGACGTGCTCGTCGAGGGAATGCGGCCAGGGGCCGCAGAGCGCCTGGGCATCGGGCCCGAGGACTGCCACGCGGTGAATCCGCGCCTGGTCTACGGACGGATGACCGGTTGGGGACAGGCCGGTCCGTGGTCGCATGCGGCCGGCCATGACCTCAACTACATAGCCGCGACCGGTGCGCTGTTCGGCATGGGCCAGGACCAGGCCCGGCCGCACTTCCCGTCGAACCTCGTCGGGGACTTCGGCGGCGGGTCGACGTACCTCGTGATCGGGCTGCTGGCCGCCCTGCTCGAGGCCAGGCTCTCCGGCGCAGGGCAGGTCGTGGACGCGGCGATCGTGGACGGCACTGCCCACCTCAACGCGATGGCGTCGGGGCTGCTGGCCGCCGGACGCCTGAAGGAGAGGCGAGGAGTCAACCTGCTCGACGGCGGGCTGCCCTACTACGACGTCTACGAAACGGCAGACGGTCGCCACTTGTCCGTCGGTGCGCTCGAACCGCAGTTCTTCGCCGAGCTGGTCCGCCTACTGGACCTGCCCGCCGACGCGCCGGACCAGGCCGAGCTCGAGCGGTACGACGAGCTCCGCACCATGATCAAGGACCGCATCTCGGAGCGGACGCTTGCGGAGTGGGCGGCTGTGTTCGACGGCACCGATGCGTGTGCGGCCCCGGTGCTGACGCTGTCCGAGGCGGCCGAGCACCCGCACATCGTCGCCCGAGAGGTGTTCGTCGAACGCGGCGGCGTCGTACAACCTGCTCCCGCGCCGCGCTTCTCTCGTACCGAAGCGACGCTTGGCGCCGCGCCTGGGCGGCCCGGCCAGCAGACTCGCGAGGCACTGACGGCCTGGGGTGTCGACGACGTGGACGACCTGATCGCCTCCGGCGTGGCCGTCCAGAGCTGATCCCCAGTCGATCCGGCTGAATTTGTCGGGCCGACGGAATCCTTTCAGGACTGGCCGATCGTGACCGAGGACTCAGCACCCAGAGTTCCCGTTGATGCACGAGATGTCGGATCGATGCCCTACTGTTGTCGACAGCAGCCCGCCGAGTCTTACCTCGGGCTGCCGGCGCAGTTCCACCTCCAGCGCCCCTCGCGAGACCGCGAGCACACGCTTTCCACTCCCGCCGCCGGCGGGAACGGCTTGGTGAGACACACCAACTGATAGCGACACTCTTTTGTCTTCCTCTTCTTTCGTCGATCTCGGCGTGCCCGCGCAACTGTCCGCCGTGCTGGCGAACCTGGGCATCGAGACCCCCACTCCCATCCAGTCGGCGACGCTGCCCGACTCCCTGGCGGGCCGCGACCTTCTCGGCCGCGGCCGCACCGGCTCCGGCAAGACCTACGCGTTCCTGCTCCCGATCGTCGCCCGCCTCACGGCGAGCAACCGCCGCCCTGCGGCCAAGGCTCCGCGTGCCCTGATCCTCGCGCCGACCCGTGAGCTCGTCGGCCAGATCGAGCAAGCCCTTGCCCCACTGGCGAAAGCCAACGGGCTCAGCACCCGCACCATCTTCGGCGGCGTCGGCCAGCACCCGCAGGTCCAGGCCCTCCGCAAGGGCGTCGACATCGTCATCGCCTGCCCCGGCCGGCTCGAGGACCTCATCAAGCAGGGTCATTGCACGCTCGGCTCGGTCGAGATCACCGTGCTGGACGAGGCCGACCACATGGCCGACCTGGGCTTCCTGCCGTCGGTCAAGCGCCTGCTCGGCCAGACCCCGAGGACGGGTCAGCGGATGCTGTTCTCGGCCACCCTCGACAATGCGATCAACGGCATCGTGAAGCAGTTCCTGGTCAACCCGGTGACGCACCAGGCCGACTCGGTCCAGTCGCCGATCTCGACGATGTCCCACCATGTCCTCCACGTGACCCGCGAGAACCGGCTGCCGATCCTGGTCGACCTGACCAGCGCCCCCGGCCGCACCATGGTCTTCACCCGTACCAAGCACGGCGCCAAGGCGCTGACGCGTCAGCTCAACAAGAACGGCGTCACCGCAATCGAGCTGCACGGCAACCTGAGCCAGGGTGCTCGTACTCGCAACATGGACGCCTTCCACTCGGGCAGGGCGACGGCACTGGTCGCCACCGACATCGCTGCCCGTGGCATTCACGTCGACGACGTCGCACTCGTCGTGCACGCGGACCCGCCGGTCGAGCACAAGGCCTACCTGCACCGCTCGGGTCGCACCGCACGCGCCGGCAACGACGGCACCGTGATCACGCTGATGACCGACGACCAGGTCCGCGACGTACGGGCGTTGACCCGCGCCGCGGGGATCAACCCGACCATCACCCGTATCAACGGCTCCGTGCATCCGATGCTGACCCAGCTCGCTCCCGGCACCCGCACGACGGTGGCCGGTGGCCTCGGGATCGCCGCGCCGGACGAGTCCGGCCGGAACTCGGGTGGCGGCCGCAACCGCGGCCGACGCTCCGCAGGCGGCTCGACCAACCGGTCCGGCAGCGGGGCCGGCAATGGGGGCGGCAATGGTGGCCAGCGGTCCCGCAACGGCGGACGCGGCAACAGCCAGCGTTCGTCGGGCGCTAGCGGTGGCAACGGTGGCAACGGTGGCTCTGGCCGCAGCCAGTCCCGTCGTACGTCGACGCGCAGCTCGGGCGGCTCGCACACCGCAGCCGGCTTCAGCTCCGGTCGTCGCTGACTGGCGGAACTCTCACCCGGTCCGATGCGTTGAGTCTCTGTCACCAACACAGGGGGTAGCGCGTGTCGACACTCGGGTTGACGTTCAGCCAGCAGGTCGATCGGCTCATCGAACTCGGCTACCCAGCCCTCGCCGGACTTGGCGAAGACGACTTCAGGGCCCGGCTCGCACCGCTTGCGCCCCTGGCAGATCAGGCCGCTCATCGAGTGGCGGATCAGATCGAGGGGAGCGCGGGCCGGGTCCCGTTCATTCTGGTGGTGACCAGTCAGGTCGTGGATCCCTATGCGACCGTGCCACTGCTCACCCTCGTCAAGGGCGGCAAGCCCGGCGTCGTGGATCGCAACCACGCCGAGGGCGATCTGAAGACGTACCACCCGCTGCCGGGACTCGGAGTCCCGGACACGGCGGCGTACCTGATCGTCGACGTCGAACGCGGCGAGGAGTTCTGCGGGGTCCGGCCCGAGGACGCCCTGCCGGTTCTCACCTCCCGTGGGCGCACCCCGCTGACTATCGACGAGGGCATCGCGCTGGTGACGCAGGCGCCGCACCTGCTGGAGAAGAACAAGTGCTTCATGCTCTCCGGTTCGCGGCGGCACGACCGCCGCGTCCCGGCTCTGTGGATCAGCGAGCGCGCTCCCAAGCTGGGCTGGTGCTGGGACGGCAACCCTCACTCGTGGCTGGGGGTCGCGTCGGCCGGGAGCCGGGTCGCCGTCACTCCTCCGAGCTGACCTCGCCCGACGTGGCCCGGTCGGCCTTGAGCTTCGCCTTCAACTCGTCCTGATTGCGCCTGCGCCTGATCTCGTTCCGGGCCAGCACGATCCCGACGATGATCGGCACGACGTACTTCGCATGGGACAGGATCCACCCCAGCCAGGCCGGCGCCTCCCAGTCAGGCAGGTGCCAGTCCGGCAAGGGCAGGGACGGCAGGTTCGGCCGCGGGATCGACGGCAGATCCGGGAGCCAGATGTTCGGCCAGGGAATCTGGAATGCGAGGCGCGCCAACAACGCCGCGATCACAAGTGGAACGACGACCTTGGCAACCCCGCCGACGACGTGCCGCGCCGCATACAGGCGAGGGCGCTCACGGGCCTTCGCGTCGCGGATCGCGGCCGGCGAACCCGGCTCGGGGTCGAGGTCGATACCGCCGACGCCGACTTGCGCGATCGCCGTCGCCGGCAGGTCCGGGCCGGGCTCGAACCACGTCACCCGCCGCGGGCGACCCAGCGTCGAGAACTTCAGGCGTACGGCGCCGAGGTGCGCGTCGGGCTCCTCCGCAGGCGCGAGTACGACGGTGTCGTCCGAGGTCTTCTTCTCGGCGACCGGCCTGCCGTCGACGGACCAGTTCAGGACCCGGGACAGGCCCGCGGGCACCACCTCC
Organism: uncultured Actinomycetota bacterium; assembly: GCA_963844385.1. Classification (GTDB taxonomy): domain Bacteria; phylum Actinomycetota; class Actinomycetes; order Propionibacteriales; family Nocardioidaceae; genus Nocardioides. Next base: position 198,140 of record CAWJOJ010000001.1, read on the forward strand.
ACCCGGTGGCGATGGGAGCCGTTGTCCAGGAGCCAGGCCTGGGCGGACTTGCCGTTTGCTTCGGACATGGGTCGAACCTAGGACCGTCGAGGCTTCCGCACATCGGGCGCGAGTCGGCTGCCCGGCTGACTTTGGTCGGTGGCGTAAACCGGTTGAGTCACCGATGAGTCCCGGCCACGCTTGGGGTCTATCCATCATGCAGACGAAAAAAGATGCCGGCAGGTTGTCGTATTCGCGGCCCCCCGTTCGAGGAGAGGGTGACAGGCAATCACGAACCGCCATAATCCGAAGGAGCGACCGATGAACGACCGCATGGCTGGAACAAAGGCCCGCTGGCTCGCGCTCTACGCGCTGTGCCTCGGCGACCTGATGATCGTGCTCGACATGAACATCGTCAATGTCGCGCTCCCCTCCATCCAGGCCGACCTTGGCTTTTCCCAGACTGCGCTCGCCTGGGTCGTCAACGCCTACATCCTGACTTTCGGCGGCTTCCTGCTGCTGTCTGGCCGGCTGGGTGACCTCTACGGCAACAAGAAGGTCCTGCTGGGTGGCATCGTGTCCTTCACGCTCGCGTCCGTCGCGTGTGGCCTGGCGCCGAGTCCGGTCTTCCTGGTCATCGGTCGAGCCGTCCAGGGTCTGGGTGGTGCGGCCGTCTCCGCAGTCGCGCTGGCGCTGATCATGGGCCTGTTCTCCGAGCCCGCCGATCGGGCAAAGGCAATGGGTGTCTTCGGATTCGTGATGTCCGGCGGTGGCGCCCTCGGCGTGCTGCTGGGCGGCGTACTCACCGGGATGCTCAGCTGGAACTGGATCTTCCTCGTCAACGTGCCCATCGGCATCGGAGTCTGGATCCTCGTCACCCGGGTGATCCCTGAGGACGAGGTCTCCTTCGAACGCGGCAAGCTCGACGTACCTGGTGCGGGTCTGGTGACGACCGCGTTGATGCTCGCCGTCTACGGCATCGTCGGCGGCAACGAAGCCGGCTGGACCTCGGGACAGACCCTCGGCATCCTCGCCGCAAGCGCCGTCTTGGCAGCTGCCTTCATCGTCTGGGAAGGCCGCGTGGAGCACCCTCTGGTGCCGCTGCGACTCTTCCGGCTGCGCAACGTGTCGATCTCCCAGATCGTTGGCGTCCTGTGGGCAGGTGCGATGTTCGCGTGGTTCTTCATTTCCGCTCTCTACCTGCAGCAGGTGCTGGGGTACGGCGCACTCCAGGTCGGGCTGGCCTACCTGCCGACCACGCTCGTGATGGCGTTCTGCTCGCTGAAGCTCTCCGACCGCTTGGTGATGCGGTACGGCATCAGGCCGCCGCTGACGGTCGGGCTCGCCCTGGCCGCAGTCTCCCTGGTCCTCCTGGCTCGCGCTCCTGTGGGCGGCAACTTCGTGGTCGACGTACTGCCCTCGACGCTGCTGCTGGGCTTGGCTGCCGGCATCGCCTTCAACCCGGTCCTGCTTGCGGCGATGGGTGACGTCGAGCCGCAAGAGGCAGGGCTCGCCTCGGGCGTGGTGAACACCTCGTTCATGATGGGTGGCGCGCTCGGCCTGGCGATCCTGGTCAGCCTGTCGACATGGCGGTCCGACCAGCTGTTGGCCGACGGCGTTGCCCCGCTCGAGGCGATGAACGGTGGCTTCCAGGCCGCCCTGGCCGTCGGTGCGGTGTTCGCGCTGGCTGCCGCCATTGTCGGAGGCGTCTTCCTCCGGCCGCACCCGATGCAGATGCCGGAACTGTCCGACCAGGCCGGTTCGGACCAAGGGGAAGACCTGCCCGACGAGCGGGTCGAGAGCGCCTGCTGACCCGGCTCTTCTTGACGCCCCATCCGCGCCGACCCGGCTCTTGTTGACACGCGAACTGTCAACAAGAGCCGGGTCGGTGGCTTTTCGGTGTGAACAAGAGCCGGGTCGGCTAGAACTCGGTGAGGTCGGCGTAGATGGCGGCGTGGTCGGAGGCTTCGTGCTCGACCGCGTCCATCGTGGGGAAGAGATCCCACGGGTCCTTGGTGCGGCTGCCGTGCCAGACGCCCTTGCGGAACACGCCGCCGCCGACGACGCGGTCGAAGAGCATGGGCGACATCAGGATGTAGTCGATCTTCGACTTCTCGTTGCCCGATCCGTACGTGCCCTTGCGGTGGTTCCAGTCGAAGTCCGCAAACTCGCTCACGTCGGTCAGACCGGGGATGCCGAGCAGCGGCGCGAGCGACGTACTCGCCGGGTCGTCGTTCAGGTCGCCCATGATCGCGACGTGCTCGATCCCGTCGTCCAGCAAGCCCTGGTAGATCTCCGCGACGCGGGCCGCCTGGCGAGCCCGTCGCTTGGCCCCGATGGGATCACCGGGCGAGGAATAGCCCTTGGACTTGAAGTGATTGGCAAGTACGACGAGCGGGGTGCCCAGAGGGCTTTCGAGGTGGTACTCGCAGCAGTCCCGCGAGAACACCGTGCCGAGGTCGTCGGCATCGAAGATGTGGGTACGGATCTGCACGAGCCGATAGTCGGACCGCGCCAGGAGGCCCACGTCGATGCCGCGGCTGTCGTTGCCGTCGACGACCATCACCTGCTCGTAGGGAACGCCGCCGACCGCTGGCAGCATGGCGGCCGTGAACATGTCGAGGACCGGGCGGTTCTCCGCCTCGATGACGACCATCACATCCGCGTTGAGCTCATGGATCACGCGTGCGGTGTTCGCCGTGGCCCGCTCGTTGACGGCCGTCGTCTTGAGCTCGATCCAGCCGACCCAGGAGGCGCGGCCTTCCGCGACCACCTCCACCGGACCACTTTGTGGCCGCCTGCAGGAGCTGGCCACGGATCTTGCGGAGCATCACGAACTCGCCCTCGTCGTCGTCGCGGACACCCAGCGTGTGGAGCAGCGCCAGGATCTCGTCCTCGAACGGCCCGTAGTCGGCGAGCTCGAAGAGCTCGGACAGGCGGGCGTGGGCGGACAGCACGGTCTTGCGGGTCTCCGCGTCGACCCGATGGGGGTCCATGGCGATCGGGCGCGCGAACAGGTTCTCGACGTTGAACGACGCGAGTCGCATGACCGTCCTCCTGTCTGGGGCATGCAGACACCTGAGATGAGTCTGCTGCCTGCCCGCCAGATACGACAGGGGGACCGAGGCTCAGCCGACCCGGTCGCTCACCCTGTCGATCACGAGGTCTGCCACGGCGCGCTGCTCGGCCGCGAACGGGTGGTAGACCTGCGCGCCGACCGTGGATGCGCCGCCGTTCACCCACGGGTCGGCCGAGCAGATGTCGTGGCCCCTGCTGGCGCGGGCCACGTCGACGTACCCCGAGCCGGTGGCCCGGGCGGCGTCGCGGAGCGCCTGGTTGAGCTGTTTGCCCACGAGGCGGGCGAAGCGGTAGTCGCCGGTTGCGATCGGGAACAGGTCGGGGCAGGTGTCGCGGGCGCCGACGAGCTCGGGGTAGCCGACGACCAGCACCTCGGCGTCCGGTGCCCGCCGGCCGATCTTGCGCAGCACCGCCTCGAGCCGGTCGCCGGTTCGGTCCAGCAGGGGAACCAGCCGGTCGCCGAGGGCATCAGAGCACGGCGCACCTGTGGGATCGCTGGAGCTGAGTCTCGAGCAGTAGCTGACCAGCGTCACGAACACGTTGAAGTCGTTGCCGCCGAGGCCCACGGTGACCAGATCGGTGGTCGGGGACACCGCGTCGAGCTGGGGTGGCACCGGACCGCCCAGGGTCTGCTGCTCACGGGTCAGGTCGCGGGTGTCGGCGCCGCTGCAGCTGACATCGGTCAGCGTCGCGCCCGGCAGCCCCTCGGCCACCAGAGCCGGGTAGTTCACGGCCGACCGGAAGCAACCGGTGTCCGGTGCGGTCGGCTCAACGCCCGGCGCTGCCGTGTAGGAGTCGCCGATCGCGACGTACTCGAAACCTCCTGCGACACGTGCGGGTGTCGAGGAGCCCGATGGCGAGGCTGGGTCAGACGGGCTGTCGGACGGGCCGTCACCCGAGCCGTCGCTCGTCGTGACTGAGCAGCCTGCCGTTGCGAGGAGCACCACGAGCAGGACTGCGGCACGGAACTTCATGGCGCCAACCGTACGGACCGGCGCCTGACGGCGGGTCTGCTCACGCCATCAGCCGGACGATCCGAGGGCCAGGGTCGCGTCGAGCACGAATGCCGGGTCGTCGAGCCGGTCGCCGTACACCTCGCGAAGCTGGCTCATCCGGTAGCGCACGGTCTGCCCGTGCACGAACAGCTCGGCCGCGATGTCCTCGCGCCGACCGTGGTGGAGCAGCCAGGACCGCAGCGTCTCGGTGAGCTTCTCCACGGCGGCAGGTCGGAGCGGGGCCAGCGGTGCGAGGACCTTCGCCTTGAGGTCCGCGAGTGCGGCAGGGTCGGCGGACAGGACCAGCTCGGCAAGCCGGGTCTCCGTGTCGACGGTGTCACCGGGAACGGCGAGGTCGCCGGCGACGCCGGGGAGGGCATGGCATCGCACGGCCCTCTGGTACGACGCCGCGATGTCGAGCCAGGGCACCGTCGGCCCCACGACCGCGCCGTGGTCGGCCACCACCCGCAGCAGCCTGGTCCGGGACGCCGTTGATGGCGACCGTGGCTCTGCGACCAGGAGGACGGCGACGCCGTCGGGCGCCCCCGGCAGGTCCTCGACGGGGTTCAGCGTGCGGGGGTCGACGTGGGTCAGCACCGGGCGGACCTGTGACTCGGGAAGGAGGACGGCGGTGAGCGCGGTCGGAGGTTCCCAGTCGGCACGCTCTGCAGCCGCCACGACGGCATCGGCTGGAGCGCCCGTGAGCAGCGCCTGGGCGAGACGCTCGAGGTTGCGGCGCCGGATCCGGCCACTGCTCTCGAGCTCGTCCGTGTGTCCCGCTGCGCTCGCCGCTGAGAGCTCGTCGATGTAGGCGAAGACGAGCTCGGCAAAGCCCGACATGGTCTGAGCGGCCATCCCGTTGGCGACAGCGACGTCGGCCATGTCGCGCCAGGCCGTGCGAGCGCCGATTCGGTACGCCGCCAGCAGCGCCTCCATGCTCCGGCCGCTGATCGCCTCGCCCCGTCCCAGACGGTAGGCGCCCTCGAGCGCCGGAGCCAGGGGCGTGCCCGGGTCGGAGCGGTGCGATCGGGTCGCCAGGCTGAGGAAGCCACCCAGGGCCAGCTGGACCGCGCTGCGGATGGTTTCGCCCATCGGGCCCACCAGGGCGCCCGCGTAGCTGGGCACCTCGGCGATGACCGCGGCCACCGTTCGGTCGGCAACGAGCGGCAGGTGGTCGCGCATGGCCTCGGCGATGCCGGGTGCGAGCTCGATGCCGACCGTTGACCCAGTTGCGGCGCTGCGTGCCATGACTCCCTCAGTTCTTGTTCGTAGAGAACAAAAGCGATGGCCCGATTCACCACCGTGAGTCATGAGTTTAGTCCGGATGTCCAGCACAATGAATACATGACCATGCTGCAACTGTTGACAGGCACCGCCACCAAGCGCGCGCCGTCCCTAAAGCAACGCCTCGTGCGCGTCGTCGAGGCCGCCACGTCTCCGCTCTCGCCCGCCGACTACCTCGATCTGGTCAACCCACTTCGCTCGGGCGCGGAACTGCGCGGGCGCGTCCTGGCCGTCCGGCCCGAGACCGCCGACTCCGCGAGCCTCGACATCCTGCCCGGCAAGGACTGGGGCGGTCACCTGCCCGGACAGTACGTCCGCATCGGCGTCGACGTGGACGGCGTACGCCTGTGGCGCACCTACTCACTGACCCACGGTCCCCGCGCCGACCGCAGCATCAGCATCACCGTCAAGGCGATCCCCGACGGTGTGGTCTCCAGCCACCTCGTCCGCAGGATCCAGCCGGGCGAGATGGTCCAGCTCGGGCAGGCCGAGGGAGACTTCGTGCTCCCGAACCCGATGCCCGACAAGATGCTGCTGGTCACCGCAGGGTCTGGCATCACGCCGGTGATCGGGATGCTGCGCAACCTCTTCTCGAGGGCCGAGCCGTTCGCAGCCGACATCGTGCTGCTCCACTCGGCTCTGTCCCGCTCCGAGGTGATCTTCGGCGAGGAGCTGCGCCGGCATGCTCAGGAGGGCCGGCTGCGGCTCATCGAGCTCCACACCGACGTCGACGGCATGCTCGACGTGGCCGACCTGGCCACGATCGTCCCCGACCTCGCCGAGCGCACGACCTACGCCTGTGGGCCGGTCGGACTGCTCGACGCGCTCGAGGAGCACCACACCGAGCGCGACCTGCCGCTGCACATCGAACGGTTCCGGACCTCAAGGGTGGCCGTCGGCGAGGGCGGCACGGTCAACTTCACCAAGACCGGGATGGCCGTCGAGGCCGACGGGTCCACCCCGATCCTCGACGCCGCCGAGGATGCCGGCGTGCTGATGCCGAGCGGCTGCCGGATGGGCATCTGCTTCGGCTGCGTCCTGCCCCTGCGGGAAGGCGCCGTCCGCAACCTCCGCACCGGCGACCTGACCACCGCTGTTCCCGGCGAAACGGGAAGCGGCGGCGTCCCCGTCCAGACCTGCATCTCAGCGGCCGCCGGCCCCTGCCACATCGACCACTGACCCATCTCGATCACCGGAAACGTTCGATCACCGGAGAAGGAGCCAACCATGACTGTCATCCAGAAGAAGACCGACAACCCCATCGCCCACCTCACCCGCGAGGACATCGAGCAGATCGGTGTCGAGCTCGACGCGATCCGCCAGGACGTGATCGACTCCCGCGGCGCCGATGACGCGGCGTACATCCGCAAGGTCATCGACGTCCAGCGCAAGCTCGAGCTCGGCAGCCGGGTCGTCCTGCTCGCCAGCCTGTTCCCGCCGGCGTGGGTGCTCGGCACCGCCGGGCTGTCTGTCGCCAAGATCCTCGAGAACATGGAGATCGGCCACAACATCCTGCACGGCCAGTGGGACTGGATGCGCGACCCGAAGATCCACTCCACGACCTGGGAGTGGGACATGGCCTCGCCGGCCGACCAGTGGAAGCACTCGCACAACGAGCTTCACCACACGTACACGAACGTGATCGGCAAGGACAACGACCTCGGCTACGGCATCATGCGCGTCGACGAGGACCAGCCCTGGCAGCCCTTCTACCTCGCGCAGCCGCTGTGGAACTTCATCAACGCCTGCTTCTTCGAGTACGGCATCGCGGCCTACGACCTGGACCTCGGCGCCACCATCAAGAAGAAGAAGACCAAGGACCCGGACTTCCAGCGCCGCGCCAAGGCCGTGCTCAAGAAGATCCGCAACCAGGCCACCAAGGACTACGTGGTGCACCCGCTGCTGTCCGGCCCGTCGTTCCTGAACACCCTGGCCGCGAACTTCACGGCCAACGTGGTCCGGAACCTGTGGAGCCACTCGATCATCATCTGCGGTCACTTCCCCGAGGGCGTGGAGACGTTCGAGAAGCGGTCGATCGACGGTGAGACCCGCGGTGACTGGTATGTCCGCCAGATGCTGGGCGCTGCCAACATCTCGGGCTCCAAGGCCATGCACATCATGTCCGGCAACCTGTCGCACCAGATCGAGCACCACCTGTTCCCGGACCTGCCGAGCAACCGGTACGCCGAGATCGCCCCGAAGGTGCGCGCGCTTGTTCGACAAGTACGAGCTGAACTACCACTCGGCCTCGATGCCGAAGCAGGTCTACTCGGCCTGGCACAAGGTGGTCCGGCTGTCGCTGCCCAACGGCTGGCTCGAGACGACCACGGTCAGCAACGCCCCGTCGCAGCTGGTCAAGCTCTACAAGATGACGACCGGTGGCCCCAAGGTCCGCCGCGCCATCCAGAGCGCGCATCAACCAGGAAGCTCGCGCCGCAGCAGCCTGAGCTCGGGATAGTCCGAGAGGAAATGGCCCCTCTCGACCGGCGTGTCGGGGGCCATTTCATCTCGGACTATCCGTTTTTGGGGCGCGTCGCTAGACCACCACATACCCAGTATGCATATACTCGGTATATGTCAATCCGTCACGGTCTGCTCGCCCTCCTGCACCGCGAACCCATGTACGGCTACCAGCTGCGTACCGAGTTCGAACGAGCCACCGGGTCCACGTGGCCCCTCAACGTCGGGCAGGTCTACACGACCCTGACCCGTCTGGAGCGGGACGGCCTCGTCGACCCACGCGGGGAGGACGACGATGGCCGGGTCCGCTATGCGATCACCGACGACGGATTGGCTGAGCTGTCCAGCTGGTTCGAGTCGCCGGTCACGTCGGCGGACCGGCCGCGAGACGAGCTGGCGATCAAGCTCGCTCTCGCGGTCTCCGTGCCCGGCGTCGACGTACGCGGCGTCGTACAGCGTCAGCGAAACGCGACCGTCGCGCACCTCCAGGAGCTCACCCGCCTCAAGCGGGCGACGGCCGACGACCTGCCCTGGTCGCTGGTGATCGAGTCCATGCGTTACCAGGCCGAGGCCGAGGTCCGCTGGCTCGACCACTGCGAGACGGCGCTGGCCCGGGACGCGCTGGCCCGGGAGAAGACACCCGCGGAGCCCCCGAGCGCCGACAAGGCAGCGCAGCAGACCCGGCAGGGGGTACGGCGATGACCGGCCTCGAACCGGCACTGGAGCTCATCGACGTGAGCCGGATCCACGGTCGCGGAGACGAGGCGGTCCATGCGCTGCGCGGGCTGAACCTCAGCGTCGCGCCGGGCGAGCTGGTCGCGGTCATGGGCCCGTCGGGCTCGGGCAAGTCGACCCTGCTCAACCTGGCCGGTGGACTCGACCAGGCCACTGCCGGCCGGGTCCGGGTCGAAGGGCAGGAGCTCGGCTCGCTCAACAAGCGGGCCCTGGCCCAGCTGCGCCGGCGACTGGTCGGCTACGTGTTCCAGGACTACAACCTGATCCCGTCCCTCACCGCGCAGGAGAACGTCGCGCTTCCGCTCGAGCTGGACCGGGTCTCGGCGAAGAAGGCTGCCCTGATGGCGCGCGGCGTGCTCGACGAGGTCGGGTTGGCGGGGCTGTACGACCGCTACCCGGACAAGCTCTCCGGCGGTCAGCAGCAGCGGGTGGCGATCGCTCGTGCAGTGGTGGGGGACCGCTGCCTGATCCTGGCCGACGAGCCGACCGGCGCGCTCGACTCGGAGACGGGCGAGCAGGTGCTGTCGCTGCTGAGGGATCGCTGTGACGCCGGTGCGGCGGCCCTGCTGGTCACCCATGAGGCCCGGCACGCCGGCTGGGCCGACCGGGTGGTGTTCCTTCGCGACGGCACCGTGGTCGACGAGACCCGCCGGCTGGACGACCCGACCGACCTGCTGGCGCGGGCATGATCCGCCGCTGGCGACCGTCCTTGCGGATGGCCCGGCGTGAGGTGCTGCGCCACAAGACCCGCACCCTGCTGTCGGTGATCCTGATCATGGTGCCGGTGCTCGTCGCGACCGTGGTCGCGCTCTACGCGCACAACCTCCGCTACGAGGGCGAACACCGAGCCCGCGCGACCATGGGCGGGGCGGACGCCCTGGTGACGATCACGCCGTACACCAAGGCAAAGGTGGACTACCCCGACGGCTGGATGTATGTCAGGCCCGGCGAGACCGTGCGCGGCAAGGACGGCAAGAAGCACGCCGTACGGCGCCCCGTGACCGACGTCGACCTGACGTCGCTGCTGCCGGACGGCACTCGGATCGTGGCCGCTCCGACGTCTCGACAATCGGCGCTGCCGAGCGGCGGCACGGCCCACCTCCGAGTTCCTCGACGGCGACGACCCGTTGGTGGAAGGGCTCTTCCCCGGCATCGACGGGAAGGCGCCCGAGAAGGCCGACGAGGCCGCGATCAGGAGGAGCATGGCCGAGGAGCTCGGTCTGCTCGACGACGGCAAGCTCCAGACCGACGCGAGCATGACGCTCGCGGACGGGACGGTCCTGCACGTGGTCGGCCTGGTGAAGCCCGAGACCTGGTCCGACGCGATGACGGAGGCGACCGTCGTCCTCTCCCCTCTGAACCCGGCGGCGCCGAAGGCGCCGCGTGAGTGGCTGCTCGACCTGCCGCCGCTCGGGACGCAGGACACCCGCGCCCTGGTGCAGACCCTCGCCGACCACGGGGTGGCGATGATGCCCAGGGACGCGGTGCTCCATCCGAGGGGCCCGGACAGCCAGCGAGTCCGGACCGGTCGACTACCAGGCGCTCGCCATCGGCGCGCTGGTGATCCTCGTCGGGTCTGATCGAGGTGGTGCTGGTGGTCGGGGCTGCGTTCGCGGTAGGGGCGCGGCGTCAGGTTCGGGACCTCGGGCTGCTCGCTGCATCGGGCGGTGCCCGTCCGACATTCGCCGGTCTCTGCTTGCCCAGGGGTGCGTCCTCGGCATCGGCGGCTCCCTGCTCGGGGTCGTCGCCGGAACGGGAACATTCCTGGCCTCGATCCCGGCGTACGAAGCGATCCGTCACGAGAGGGTGTGGACAGACGACCTGTCCGTCGCGGCGTTGCTCGTGATCCTCGCACTCGGCTCGGTCACCGGCATCGTGGCGGCCCTCGTGCCGGCGTGGAGCATCAGCCGGCTCACCCCGGTCGCCGCGCTGGCGGGCCGGTTCCCGGTCCGGAGTGGTGAGTCCACGGCCCATCGTGGAGCATTCGTCCTGAGCGGGCTCGGCATCGCCGTACTCGCTCTCGCGGGGTTGTGGATCTCGTCGGCGTTCAGCACCTCGCGCGACCAGTCCGCCGCGGTGTCGCCGCTTCCTGTTGCGCTGGCTGGGCTGGGGTTCCTGATGCTCGCCGCCGGCGTCGTGTGGATGTCGCCGTACGCCGTGCGCCGGATTGCAGCGCTGGGAAAGCTGCTCCCGCTGTCCGGGCGCTACTCGTTCCGCGACGCGGCCCGGCACCGGTTCCGGACCGCTGCTGCGGCGATCGCCTTGACGATCACCGTCGCCGCCGCGGTGCTGGTGGGCTTCGGCGTCACCGCGGCGAACGCCGCCCAGCGCGCCGAGAGCTCGATGCCGCCGCATTCGCTGATCGTCAACAGCTACACGCGATCGGGGGCCGATCCCGGTGCCGTGCTGGCCACCGTCGAGCGGATCCTCGGGCCCGTGGAGATGTACACCTCGAGCGGAGTGCGCGCGGCCAAGGGCAGTACCGCCGATCTCACGGCTGTCCTTGCGGGCGCGGCGGCCGATGGTTTCGTCGGGGTCGTCGACGAGGAGACCCTTGGCTACTTCGTGCCCGCCAAGGACCTCGACCGGGCACTGGCCACCTACCGGACGGGCGGCATGGTCATCGGGAGACGGGCGCAGAGTCAAGGACGGGAAGGCCACAGTCCGGCTCGACGGGATTGGCAAGCGTCAAGCGCTGGGAGCTGCCGGCCGAGTCGACCACGCTCGATCCACGAGTTCCCCGACTTCCCCCAGGCCTGGATCAGCCCGGAAACGGCCAAGGCGCACGGGCTGGAAACCGGTGTTCGCACAAGCGGTGGCTACTCACCGGCCGAGCGGTCACGGACGACGACCTGTCCCGACTGGCGGTCAACGGGATCGACGCGGCTGGTCTGAGGACCCAGCAGCACGCGGCTGCAGGGGTGGGTGCTCGCTCGGTGCGGTGGGAGCCGCCGGGCTGGTCACGGCCCTCATCGCCGGCATCGCGGTCGCGCTCGCCGCGGCGGAGGGTCGGGCCGACGTAGCGACGCTCGCGGCGGTGGGGGCGAGCCCACGGAGTCGTCGGCTGTTCGGTGCCGGCCACGGGCTGTTCCTCGGCCTGGTCGGTGGTCTGCTCGGCCTCGTGATCGGGGTGCCGGCCGGGCTCAGCTTCGGTCAGCTCGACGGCCTTCGCGGGCGTCGCCGTTCCCTGGTCGACACTGGCCGGCACCCTGCTCGTCGTACCCCTCCTCGCGGCGATCGCTGGCTGGGTGGTCACCCCGACCCGGCTGTCCTTGGTCAGAAGGACCGACTGACCTGACCGACGGACGGGGGGATAGTCCGAGATGAAATGGCTCCTGTTTACGGCGTGTCGGGGGCCATTTCCTCTCGGACTACCCCACCCGCCCGATCACGCCTCGATCGTGAACAGCACGTCTCCGATCGCGGCGACGGCGCCGTTGGCCGGGGGAGGGACGGAGCCCTTGGGTCGATCCATCGCGACGACGGGTACCAACGTCGAGATGTCGTCGCCGGTGATCGTGGAGGGGTCCCAGCGGACCATCGGGTCGCCGGCCTCGACGGTGGCGCCCTGAGTGACCAGCACTTCGAAGCCCTTGCCGTCCAGGCGCACGGTGTTGATGCCGAGATGCACCAGGATGCCGACGCCGCCGGCGCCGAGCACGACGAACGCGTGCGGGTGCACCTTGACCACCTTGCCGGCGATCGGGGACACGACCGTCACCTCTCCCGGGTCGGGGTCGATCGCCACGCCAGGGCCGACCATCTCGGAGGCGAACACCGGGTCCGGGGTGTCGGCGAGCGCCACCAGGCGTCCCGGGCAGGGCGCGAGAACGTCCGTCACATCAAGTCCTCGATGTCCTCGGCGAGGTTGTCCGCCTCCGGGCCGACCACCACCTGCACGACCTTGCCCGATGCCACCACGCCATGGGCGCCCGCCGCCTTGAGCGCGGCCTGGTCGACCAGGGCCGGGTCCTTCACCTCGGTCCGGAGGCGGGTGATGCACGCCTCGATGTCCTCCACGTTGTCGGCTCCGCCGAGGCCGGCGAGGATCTGTTCTGCCTTGCTGCTCATCTGCTTGCTTCCTTCCAGGGGTCGGTGCTGGTGACCTTCGCCAGTCCGCGAGGGTTGTCAGGGTCGAGGCCGAGCTCGCGGGCGAGCCCTTCCACGATCAACTGTGCCGGAACCATGGTGCCGAGCGGCGCGAGCGGCTCGGGCAGCCTTGGCCCCGGAACGTGTACGTCGCACGCCGCCGCGAACGCATCGTCGCCGCCGATCCCGACGATCGTTGCGTGACGGGCGGCGAGGTCGCCGGCGAGCTCGGCCATGGGCGTGAGCAGCGGCCCGTCCTGGGCCGCCACCAGCACCGCCGTCACGCCCGAGGTCACCACCGAGATGGGGCCGTGCCGCAGGTCGGCATACGAGTAGCCGCGGACCGGGCGCAGGCAGGTCTCCTCCAGCTTGAGCGCAGTCTCGAGCGCGGTGCCCATCAGCAGGCCGCGGCCGGAGACGACGGCGTACTCCGCGTCGCGGAGCGTCGCCACCGCCGCGTCCACCCCGGTCGGGGAGGCCAGCAGCCGCTCGACCTCGGCAGCGACCCGCTCCAGGTCGTCGTCGAGCGCCGCTGGGGTCGGGCGCGAGCGCCGTACCGAACACCGCCATCGCGACCAGCTGGGTGAGGTAGGTCTTCGTCGCTGGTACGGCGAGCTCCGGGCCGGCCTGGGTGACCAGGGCGAGATCCGCGGCTTCGACGAGAGGGGAGTCGGCGACGTTGGCGACGGCGACCGTCGTTGCTCCACAGGTGCGTGCCCACTGCTCGGTGGTGACGATCTCCTCCGTGGCGCCGGACTGCGACACACAGACGACGACGGCGTCGGAGAGGTCGAGCCTCGAGCGGTAGTGAGTGGCCACGCTCGGGGAGATGAGTCCACCGGCGACACCCGCGTGCACCTCGAGCAGGTAGCGCCCGTAGACGGCGGCGTTGTCGCTCGAGCCGCGCGCGGCGAACAGCACCCGGCGGCGTCCCTTCGCGAGCTCGCGGATCGCCTCTCGCTGCGGGACGAGGGCAGCGAGCGTTCGCCGTACGGCGTCGGGTTGCTCCGCCACCTCGAGCGCCATCTGGGTGGGCATCCGGTCTCCTTCTGGGTCTTGACAACCGGTCGCCCGGCGTTCATCCTTCACTGGTACGTACCAGACCGTACCAGTCAGACCGAGCCACGTCGAGAGGCAAATCGAGTTGTCCAGCAAGCGTCCCGGACGGGTGATCACCGACGGCCCGCGCCCCAAACATGCCCAGCTGAGCGACGTGCTGGCGGACCTGGCCTCGCACGACCTGGCCCCCGACGCGACGATCCCCTCCGAGCGCGAGCTGATGACCACCTACGACGTCTCGCGGGCCACGGTCCGCAAGGCGATCGAGAGCCTGATCGCCGACGGACTCCTGCACCGCATCCATGGCAAGGGCACGTTCGTCTCACGGCCACGCCTCGAGAGCCGGCTGCACCTGGCCTCGTTCAGCCAGGACATGCGCCGCCGTGGGCTCACTCCGTCCACGGCGCTGCTCGCCATCGAGGCGGACGTCCCCCCGGCCGACGTCGCCGCCGCCCTGGGACTCGCCCCCGATGCGCTCGCGTGGCGGCTGGACCGGGTCCGACTCGCCGACGGGCAGCCGATCGCCCTGGAGAACGGCTGGCACCCGCACGCCGACCTGCCCGATCTCGACCGCCGCGACCTCAGCGGCTCGCTCTATCAGGTCCTCGAGGAGGACTACGGGTTCGCGATCGACGGGGCCGAGCAGACGCTGTGGGGCGAGGCCGCCGACAGCGTGGTCGCCCGACGGCTCGATGCCCCCATCAACACCCCTCTGCTGGTCTTCCGCCGCGTCTCGCGGGCCGGCGACCGCCCTCTGGAGTACGTCGTCTCGCGCTACCGCGGCGACCGCTACCAGATCCACATGTCCCTGGGCCGTGACGGACTCGGCCCAGGCAGCACCACCACTGAAGGGAAGAACCCGTGAGCACATCAGACGCCTCCATGGGCGTGGAGAAGCAAGGGCGCAGGTTCAACCTCGCGCCCGTCCAGAAGTTCGGCCGCAGCCTCATGCTGCCCATCGCCGCACTCCCCGTCGCCGCCCTCATGCTGCGGCTGGGCCAGCCCGACCTGCTCGGCGCCGACGGGGCCGGCTGGGAACGGGTCGCGGCCGTCGTCGGCGCCGGCGGCAACGCACTCTTCGCCAACCTGCCGTTGCTCTTCGCCGTCGGTGTGGCGATCGGCATGGCCAAGAAGGCCGACGGTTCGACGGCGCTGGCCGCGGTCGTCGGCTACCTCGTCTTCAAGGCCGTCGGGGACGCGATATCCCCGTATCGTGCTGGGCCTGCCGGCCGAGGGGGCGGAACAGGAGCTGATCAACTACGGCGTGCTCGGCGGCATCGTGAGCGGCCTGGTCGCGGCGTACCTGTGGCAGCGCTACCACCGGATCAGCCTGCCGCCCTACCTCGCCTTCTTCGGCGGCCGCCGCTTCGTCCCGATCATCACCGCGTTCGCGATGCTCGTCGTCTCGGTGCTGATGAGCCTGGTCTACGAAGCCTTCGACGCCGGCATCACCAACATGGGTGAGTGGGTCACCGACAACTCGGTCCTCGGCGGCTTCGTCTACGGCACGCTCAACCGGCTGCTGATCCCGCTCGGGCTGCACCACATCCTGAACAACCCGCCATGGTTCGTGTTCGGCAGCTACACCGGCAGCGATGGCGTCGAGGTCCACGGCGACATCTTCCGCTTCCTGGCCGGCGACCCGACCGCAGGTGCCTTCATGACCGGCTTCTTCCCGATCATGATGTTCGCCCTCCCGGCCGCCGCGCTGGCGATCTGGCACGAGGCCAAGCCGGCCCACAAGGCGGCCGTCGGCGGCATCATGATGTCCGGCGCCCTGTGCTCCTTCCTGACCGGAGTCACCGAGCCGCTGGAGTTCGCGTTCATGTTCGTGGCCTGGCCGCTCTACGTCATGCACGCGGTCCTCACCGGGACCTCACTGGCGCTGGTGAACGCCCTGGAGATCAAGGACGGGTTCGGCTTCTCGGCGGGTCTGTTCGACTTCCTCCTGAACTGGAACATCGCCACCAAACCATGGGCGCTCATCCCGATCGGCCTGGGCGTACGCGGTGATCTACTACTTCAGCTTCCGGTTCGTGATCCGGAAATGGAACCTGCGCACACCAGGTCGCGAGGAAGAGGGCGAGGAGTCGCTCGTCGAAGCCGACACGAGCGCCTGAGCATGCTCATCTCGGCAGGTCGAGTGGTCACCCCGGCGCGGGTCTTCGCGCCGGGGTGGGTGCTCGTCGAGGGGGACCGGATCGCCGACGTACAGAGCGGGGCTCCGCCGCGACAGCCCGACGTCGACCTCCCGGCGGCCACGATCGTGCCCGGGTACGTCGACGCCCACGTCCACGGCGGCGGTGGCGCGTCGTTCGACACGGGCGTCCCTGAAGACGCGGCCGCGGTGGCGCGCGCCCACCTTGCCCACGGCACCACGACGATCATGGCCAGCCTGGTCACGGACGAACCGCAGACAATGACCCGGTCGCTGTGCGAGCTCTCCGCGCTGGTCGCCGATGGCGTGCTCGCCGGGCTGCACCTCGAGGGACCGTGGTTGAGCCGGTTCCATGCCGGCGCGCACGACCCGGGGCTCCTCACCGAACCCGCGGCACGCGAGGTCGATGCCCTCCTCGACGCGGCGGCTGGACACCTCCGGATGGTCACGCTGGCCCCGGAGCTGCCCGGCGGGCTGGACGCGATCAGACGGCTGACCTCAGCCGGGGTGGTCGCGGCAATCGGCCACACCAACGCGACGTACGACGACGCCCGGGCCGCACTGGACGCCGGTGCGACGGTCGGCACCCACCTGTTCAACGCGATGCGCGCGGTGCACCACCGCGAGCCGGGCCCGGTCGCTGCCCTGCTCGAAAACCCCGACGCCTACATCGAGCTGATCGCCGACGGGGTCCACCTGCATCCGGCGGTGCTGCGGCTCGCGGCCAACGGAAAGCCGGACAGATCCGTCCTGATCACCGACGCGATGGCGGCGGCCGGTGCCGAGGACGGGGACTACACCCTGGGCACGAGGTCCGTGGAGGTGCGCGACGGGGTCGCCCGGCTCGCCGGGACCAACGTGATCGCCGGCTCGACGCTGACCATGGCGACCGCCGTGAAGTACGCCGTCCGGGTGGCCGGGTTGCCGATCGAGGAGGTGATCCGCGCGGCCACCGCAGGCCCAGCAGCGATGCTCGGCCTGGAGCGGGTCGGCGAGCTGCGGCCTGGCTTCAGCGCCGATCTCGTCGTCCTCGACGAAGGCCTGGACGTCCTCCGGGTGCTGCACCGCGGGACCTGGGTGAACTGACTCAGCTGCCGAGTGCGGCGCCGACCACCTCCCGGGCCTCGGCCTGCACCTGGGCAAGGTGCTCGGGACCACGGAACGACTCGGCATAGATCTTGTAGACGTCCTCGGTGCCCGACGGCCGCGCGGCGAACCAGGCCGACTCGGTGGTCACCTTCAGGCCGCCGATCTTGGCGCCGTTGCCGGGCGCCTCGGTGAGCCGCGCGGTGATCTCCTCGCCCGCGAGCGAGGTGGCCGTCACGTCCGATGGGGCAAGCGCCCCGAGCTTGGCCTTCTGCTCCCGGTCGGCGGGCGCATCGACCCGGGCGTACGACGGGTCGCCGTGCTGCGCCACGAGGTCGGCGTAGTGCTGGCTGGGGGTCTTCCCGGTGGCGGCGAGGATCTCGGATGCCAGCAGGGCAAGGAGGATCCCGTCCTTGTCGGTCGTCCAGGTGGAGCCGTCCATCCGCAGGAACGACGCGCCGGCCGACTCCTCGCCGCCGAACCCGAACGAGCCGTCGATCAGGCCCGGCACGAACCACTTGAAGCCGACCGGCACCTCCACCATCGGCTTGTCCAGCGAGGAGGCGACCCGGTCGATCATCGACGATGACACGAGGGTCTTCCCGATCCGGGCCGACGCGGGCCACCCGGGACGGGCCCCGCCGAACAGGTAGCCGATGGCCACCGCCAGGAAGTGGTTGGGGTTCATCAATCCCGCGTCCGGAGTGACGATCCCGTGCCGGTCGGCGTCGGCGTCGTTGCCGGTGGCGATGTCGTATTCGTCCTTGCGCTTGATCAACGAGGCCATCGCGTAGGGCGACGAGCAGTCCATCCGGATCTTCTCGTCCCAGTCGAGGGTCATGAACCGCCAGGTCGGGTCGACCAGCGGGTTCACCACCGTCAGCTCGAGGCCGTGCCGGTCGCCGATCTCGCCCCAGTAGCCGACACTCGCCCCGCCCAGCGGGTCGGCGCCGATCCGGACACCGGCCTCCTTGACCCTGGCCAGGTCGACCACGTTGGACAGGTCGTCGACGTACGTGCCGAGGAAGTCGTAGGCGCCCGCGGCCGTCCGGGCCCGGGTGAACGGCGTACGACGGACCTCGGCGAGACCGCCCGCGATCAGCTCGTTCGCCCGAGCGGCGATCACCGAGGTCGCATCGCTGTCGGCCGGACCACCGTGGGGCGGGTTGTACTTGAAGCCGCCGTCGCTGGGCGGGTTGTGTGACGGCGTGACCACGATGCCGTCGGCCAGTCCTGTCGTCTTGCCGAGGTTCGCGCGCAGGATCGCGTGAGACACCGCGGGGGTGGGGGTGTAGCCGTCGCGGTCGTCGACGAGCACGGTCACGTCGTTGGCGGCCAGGACCTCCAGGGCGCTCGCCCAGGCGGGTTCGGACAACGCATGGGTGTCGCGGCCGAGGAACAGCGGCCCGTCGTACCCCTGCGTGCGCCGGTAGTCGCAGATCGCCTGTGTGGTGGCGAGGATGTGGGTCTCGTTGAACGCGGTCTTCAGGCTGGTGCCGCGATGCCCGCTGGTGCCGAACGCGACCTGTTGGTCGATGTCGTCAGGATCCGGGATCCCGGTGTAGTACGCGGTGACCAGATGCGCCACGTCGACGAGGTCCCTTGGCTGTGCGGGCTGTCCCGCGCGGGTCTCTCCCGATTCGGTCGGAGTCATCTGCCCATCATGGCCGCGACCGGAGGCGGACAACAGGGGGCGTCCGAACCGCGGCGGTACCCTGCGCCGGTGCGGAAACTGACCCGGACCCGCAAGCCCGCCTGGCTCCGCATCCAGCCGGTCCCGGGCGATCGACGCACGGTCACGATCACCGACACCCCGGCCGGCGACATCGAGGCCGAGCTCTGGTCGCCCGCGGACGGGACCGAACCCCTGCCGCTGCTGATCTCCCACGACGGACCGGAGATGGACAAGCTCGGCGGGCTCACCCACTTCGTCGGGGCCATGATCGCCAACGGGCGCCTGCCGCCGACGCGGGTCGCGCTGCTCGAGCCCGGCGAGCGAACGCTCCCGCTACTCCGCCGACCCGGACTACGCCGAGGCGCTGTGCGATCACGCCGTACCCCGGCTCCTCGAGGCCGCTCCCAGTGATCGACGACCGGTCCTGATGGGCGCCAGCCTCGGCGCCCTGGCCGCGCTGCACGCCGAGTGGACCCACCCCGGCACCTTCGCCGGGCTCTTCCTGGAGTCGGGCTCGTTCTTCGAGCCCGGACTGGACGCGCAGGAGTCCGCGTTCGAGTTCTGGGAGCGGGTCACCGACTTCGTCGGGTCCGTCCTCACGGCCGTCACGGCTCCCACCTCGGTTCCGATGAGCATCGTGTTCGGGTCGTCGGAGGAGAACGCCGCCAACAACCGGCTGTTGGCCGACCGGCTCGAAAGGCTCGGTGTCGACGTCGCACGTGGCAAGGTCCGGGCCGGCCACACCTACACCGGCTGGCGGGCGCTGCTGGACCCACACCTGACCGACCTAATCGCCCGAGCCTGGGCCTGACGGGCAGGCGCTTCTGCTGACACAATGCCCGGAAAGTCACTCCGACGAAGGGGACAACACATGAGCTCACACCTGATCGGACTGCTACTCGGGGCCGAGGAGGACTGGCCGCAGGCGTTCGAGGCGATCCTGCGTCGGGTCGGGCCGCTCAAGGTGGGTTCCAAGACCCACGAGTTCACCAGCGAGAGGCTGACCATCGAGCCCTTCGACCTGACCGACCCGGTGCGCAGCGAGCTCGTGATCGACCGGCTGGCCTACTGGTACTACCACCCGCGCGAGTGGCTGAAGAAGGCCTCGCTGGTCAACGGAACCTACCTGCTCAACAGTCCCTTCACGTTCCAGTCGATGGAGAAGCACAGCGCCTACTGCGCGATGCTCCGGCTCGGTCTCAAGGTGCCCAAGACGGTCCTGGTGCCCTACAAGAACCCGATCGACAACGTCCGCTGGGCCTACACCGCGGAGAAGTACAACGCGGAGTTCGACCTCGACGAGCTCGCCGCGCAGGTCGGCTACCCGCTCTACATGAAGCCGTTCGACGGCGGCGGCTGGCGCGGGGTCTCCCGGGTCAACAACCGTAACGACCTGCACAGGGCGTACGACGAGTCCGGCGAGATGTTGATGCACCTCCAGGCCACCGTCGACTACCAGAGCTTCGCTCGGGCGCTGTCGATCGGCCCGGAGACCATGGTCATGGACTTCAAGCCCGAGAAGCCCATGCACCAGCGGTACGCCGTGTCGCACGGCTTCCTCTCGGAGTCGGCAGGCACCCAGGCCGTGGCCATCAGCCGGATCGTCAACGCGTTCTTCCGCTGGGAGTTCAACTCGTGCGAGATGCTGGTTGCCGGTGACGACGTACACCCGATCGACTACGCCAATGCCTGTCCCGACGTGGCCGTGACCTCGTTGCACTACTACTTCCCGTGGGCGATCAAGGCGCTGGTGCGCTGGTCGGTCTTCTGCGTGGCGACCGGCCGGATCGCCCACGTCGACCTCCGCACGAGCCGCTACTTCGAGGTCGCCGACGACACGTCGCTGGACTACGACGAGAAGCTGGCCCGCTACACCGACATCGCGAACGAGTATTTCGAGACCGAGAAGTACTGGGACTGGTGCAGCGAGAACCTGCCGCACCTCGACGAGCAGGTCTACGACTGGGTCGCCTCCGACGACTTCGACAGGTTGCTGCGCGAGACCGTGCAGGCGACGTACCCCGCACACGAGCAGGAGGAGTTCCTCGCGCACTTCCGCGGGCTGCTCGGCATGTGGGTGGCCGACCAGTCGGAGGGCGCAAACAGGTGAGGTGATCTCGGGAACCCGTTCGTCGCTGCGGACATGAACGGGTATGACGTCACTCGAAGAACTCGAAGGACTCGACATGACCGGGATCGGGGACTCGCACCTCGACTCGGTGCTGGTGGAGGAACTACGCCACGGAAGCAGTGCCGCCCTCGCGAGCCTGTTCGACTGCTACGCCGACCGGATCTACAACTACTGCTTCCGCCGTACGGCCGACTGGGACACCGCCGAGGACGCCACCTCGACGGTGTTCCTCGAGGCCTGGCGCACTCGGGACCGCGTGCAGGTGCACCACGACTCCGCCCTGCCCTGGCTCTACGGCATCGCCACCAACGTCTGCCGCAACCTGACCCGCAAACAGCGGCGGCACCTCGTCGCGGTCAGTCGGCTGCCCCGCCAGCGGGACGCCCCCGACCATGCCGAGGACGTCGCCTCCCGGCTCGATGACGAACGCCGGATGGCTCGGCTACTGAACGACATCCGGGCCCTGCCGCAACGCGACCAGGACGTGCTCGCCCTCGTCGTCTGGGCGGGACTGTCCTACGAGGAGGCAGCCGCCGCCCTCGACGTACCCGTCGGGACGGTCCGGTCCCGGCTGGCGCGCGCCCGGCAACGACTTTCCGCAGCGACTTCCAGAAACGAGAACCGCCATGCCTGACCCGAACCTTCCGCCCGACCTGCCATCCGACCTGCCGCCGGAGCGGAGCCTCGACGAGGAGACCAAGGCCCGGATGCGCGCCGTCCTGACCGAACAGACCGGCCAGCCCGGCGCCGCGCGGGGAGCGCCGGGCTGGCTGGTGCCGGCGGTTGCGGCCGCGGCCGTCGCCGGTATCTTCGCCGTCGGCTTCGCCTTGGTCTCGAGTGTCGGGGACGACGGGAGCCCAGCCCAGCCTCTTGGGGGTGGCACCTCCAACGACCGGACGCTCCCCAGCACTGCCCCGCCCGGCACAACGCCCTCCTCAGGCCCATCAACGGGCCCATCAACGGCTGCGACCAGTGCGCCGACCGTCATCAAGTCCACGAAAGGCTCGACGGACCGAGGGTTCCCCCCACAGCAGTCCGCGGTGTCCTGCGCCAAGGAGGTCCCGAACTTCCTGGAAGGTGCCTCGGAGCTGTCGAGCATCGCGTACGCCGGAGGCACCGCCACCCTCTTCGGCACCGGCAGCAAGTGGATCGTCTGCGACGACTGGGCCGCGACCTCGGACGGTGGGGCGCCGACGCTGCTCGGGGGCGCGCCGACTGACCCGCCCCTGTCGAAGGACCTGTTCCAGCTCAGCTCGAACTACTCGATGGAGGACGCCGACGTCGCCCAGTTCGTCGCCGGTGGCCCGCTCGTCGACGGGGTGAAGTCGATCAGCTACACCTTCCCCGACGGACACACCGAGCAGGCCACGATGAACAACAAGATGTGGGCGATGGCCTACCTGCCCACCGGCGGTCCGCTCATCGATGGCGGCCAGCCCTCGGACTCGGTCGAAGTCAATGTCACCCACGACGACGGAACGACCGAGGACTTCACGCTGCAGTGGGGCCTCGACACCTGCGCCCAGATCAACCACGGGTGCTGACCACCGCGCAGCGAAGGAGCCGACCCGGCCCGCTTTCACACAAAGGAGCGTCAGCGACGACTGTGAAAACGAGCCGGGTCGGCGACCCCGCCCACGCACGCGTAACCGAAGGCAGGGGCGCAACCCAAGCGGGTTGGCCTGAAACCGCAACCCAAGCAGGGTCGAAGAAACACCGTGCCAAGTTGGGTCGACTACTGCAGGTCGCGACTGGGATCAAGTGACGGGGGTCGTTGCGCGCCAATTGGTCGACTAGTGCAGGTCGACTGGGCGTGACGCGGGTCGTTGCGCGCCAATTGGTCGCACAGAACCGCAACCACAACGAGCCCAACGAAACCCGGATAGCGGTGCTCGGGCCCGCCTGCGGCCAGCGCTGGTCGTCGCCCGAGGGATGGAACGGCGCGCTGCGGTGGCGACCGGTCCACGCACGCGCTACCGAAGGCATGGGCGTAACCCAAGCGCGTTGGTCTGAAACCGCAACCACAGCGCTTGGGCTGAGTCGCCCGGCTGACGGCTTGATTCTCTGCGAGTTGGTCGTCAGGAGCGCCTGAGACAACAAACTTGCAGAGAGTCAGCTTCACTAGCATGACCGGGTGAACCCGGCCCACGTGGATGTGCTGATCATCGGCGCAGGTCTGTCCGGCGTGGGTGCAGCGGCACATCTGGAACGGGACCAGCCCCGCACGTCGTACGCCGTCCTCGAACGCCGGGACGCGATCGGCGGCACGTGGGACCTGTTCCGCTACCCGGGCGTGCGCAGCGACTCCGACATGCACACCCTGGGCTACCGGATGCGTCCCTGGACCGGTGAGAAGGTGCTGGCCGACGGGGCCTCGATCAAGGCCTACGTCGAGCAGGCCGCGGCCCGGTTCGGGGTCACCGAGAAGATCCGGTTCGGGCACCGGGTGACCCGCTTCTCGTGGGACAGCTCGCACGGCGACGTGGACGGTCGACTACGAGGCTGCCGGGGGTCCCGGAAGCATCACCTGCGGCTTCCTGTGGGCCTGCACCGGCTACTTCGACTACGACGAGCCCTATGCGCCGACGTTCCCCGGCCTCGCCGACTTCGAGGGCCAGGTCGTGCATCCGCAGTCCTGGCCCGACGGCCTCGACCTCGCGGGCAAGTCGGTCGTCGTCATCGGCTCCGGGGCGACGGCGGTCACGCTCGTGCCGACGATCGCCAAACAGGCCAGGCACGTGACCATGCTCCAGCGCACCCCGTCGTACGTCCTCTCGGTGCCGAGCGACGACCCGATGGCGAGGAGGGTCCGGCAGCTGTTGCCGCGGCGGGCCGCCGCAGGGGTCGTCCGCTGGCGCAACATCCTGCTCCAGGCGGGGCTCTACCAGGTTTCCCGTCGTCGGCCGGCGCTCGTGAGCAAGGCGATCCGCGCGGCTGCCGAGCAAACAACTGCCCGCGGGCTACGACGTCGACGTCCACTTCGGGCCGCCGTACGCACCCTGGGACCAGCGGCTGTGCATCGTGCCGGACGGCGACCTGTTCGCCGCGATCCACAGCGGCGCGGCGTCGGTCGTGACCGGGCGGATCGAGACGTTCACGCCCTCCGGCATTCGGTTGCCCGACGGCACCGAGCTCGAGGCCGATGTCGTGGTCACGGCTACAGGTCTTTCGCTCCTCGCCTTCGGCGGTGCCGAGCTGGTGGTCGATGGCGAAGAGGTGAAACTTCACGAGAAGGTCGCGTACAGAGGCCTGATGCTCGACGGTGTGCCGAACTTCGCCTATGTGATCGGCTACCCGAATGCGTCCTGGACGCTCAAGGCCGACCTGGTCTCGGAGTTCGTGGTCCGGCTGCTCCAGCGGATGGCCCGCGAGCGCCGGCAGGTGGTGACTCCCGTGCTCAGCGAGGATGTCGTGACCGAGCCGATGATGCCCCTGCGCTCGGGCTACGTGCTGCGGTCGATCGACGATTTCCCCAAACAGGGGGACCGAGGGCCGTGGAGGGTGCCGCACAACTACCTGCGTGACGTGATCGTCCTGCGGTACGCCGGCGTCGACGACCAGTCATTGCGGTTCTCCTGATCGTTCACCCGTTCGGGCGGCGCGCTCTTGGGTACCTGTAGTCTATGGTGACCACCAGTCACCAGACGAAAGGACGGACGTCATGAGTTTCGGAGACAAGCTCAAGCATCAGGCCGAGGAGGCCGCAGGGCAAGGTCAAGGAGGCCACCGGCAGGGCCACTGACGACGAGTCGATGGAAGCCGAGGGCAAGGCCGACCAGAGCGAGGCCAACGTCAAGCAGGCCGGAGACAAGGCCAAGGACGCCGCCGAGGACGTCAAGGACGCGTTCAAGAACTGACCGCTCAGGCTCAGCGGGTACGGCGCTCGATGCTCTCCCGCTTGGTCTCGTTCATGGCCGACTCGTAGGCGTGGACCAGGCCCGCGATCGACAGCGGTTTCAGGCGCTCGACGAGGTCCTTGAGCTGCTCGGGCGACATGCCCTTCTCCCTGTACGCCGGCCAGACCTGGGTCCGGAACACCTCGGTGATCTCCTCGGCGATCGCGCGCCCGTGCTCGGCGTACACCTTCTGCGAGGCGATGGCCGCGGCTGTCGGGAAGCCCAAGTCGAGCAGGCCAAGCGCGACCGAGAGGTGCGCTACCGCCACTTCGTAGCGCTGCCGGCCGGTCCGCGCGATGACGCCCAGCGCCTCCAGGGTCTCGAGGTCGTCCTGGCTGAGCTTCCGGCCCGCGCGCTCGTAGAGCTCGGTCTTGGTCACCACCTCGGCATGCTCGGCCATCCACGGTGCGAGCAGGGTGCGGTGCAGGGCGATATCGGCTGGGCTGGCCTCCTCGGGGATTCGCGCGAGGTACCTCTCGATCGCGGAGAGCGTGAAGCCGTGCGCCTGGAGCTCCTTGACGAGCTCGAGCCGGACGAGGTGGTCGGACGAGTAGTAGCCGGATCGGCCGCGCCGGATCGGCGGCGGCACCAGGCCGCGGGTCGTGTAGAACCGGATGTTCCGCACTCGCATGCCGACCCGGTTGCAGAGCTCGTCGAGCGTCATCAGCTCGCGCAGCTCCTGCACGGACTCGTCCATTCCCTACTCACTCCCGTCCGGACGGCCCGTCTTGCCTAGTGGCTGAGCAGGGCGCCGCGCCCAATCCTGCCGGTGGTTGAGTTGGGCGCAGCGCCCGTCTCGAAACCAGCGAGACAAATGACACGTTGACTACAGTGACAGTAATGGTGTCACAATCCTCAGGTCACACGCCCGCAACGAAATCAGGGAACTCCATGGCTGAAGCATTCGTGTACGACCACCTGCGCACCCCACGCGGCCGCGGCAAGAAGAACGGCACGCTTCACGAGGTGAAGCCCGTCGACCTCGTGGTCGGACTGCTCCACGAGCTTCAGGCCCGCAACCCCAGCCTCGACACCAACCGCGTGGATGACGTCGTACTCGGCGTCGTGACCCCGATCGGCGACCAGGGCAGCGACATCGCCAAGACCGCCGCGATCAAGGCCGGTCTTCCGTACACCGTCGCCGGCGTCCAGCTCAACCGGTTCTGTGCCTCGGGGCTCGAGGCCGTCAACCAGGCCGCGCAGCGCGTCCGATCCGGCTTCGAGGACCTGATCATCGCCGGCGGCGTCGAGTCGATGAGCCGAGTGCCGATGGCTTCCGACGGTGGCGCCTGGGCGATGGACCCGGCCACCGCGCTGGCGACCAACTTCGTGCCCCAGGGGATCGGCGCCGACCTGATCGCCACGATCGAGGGCTTCGACCGCACCGCGGTGGACACCTTCGCCGCCCAGTCCAACGACCGCGCCGCCAAGGCCTGGGCAAACGGCTACTTCGCCCGGTCCGTCGTACCCGTCAAGGACCTCAACGGCATCACGGTCCTCGACCACGACGAGTTCATCCGCCCCGGCACCACCGTCCAGTCGCTGGCGGGCCTCAAGCCCAGCTTCGCGGACATGGGTGAGCAGGCCGGGTTCGACGACGTTGCACTCGAGAAGTACCACTGGGTCGAGAAGATCAACCACGTTCACCACGCCGGCAACTCGTCGGGCATCGTCGACGGCTCCGCGCTGACCCTGATCGGCACCGAGCAGGTCGGCACGGACCTGGGCCTGACCCCGCGGGCGCGAGTCCTCGCGACCGCCGTCTCGGGTTCCGACCCGACGATCATGCTCACCGGCCCTGCCCCAGCCGCCCGCAAGGCGCTGGGCAAAGCCGGCCTGACCGCAGAGGACATCGACCTCTGGGAGATCAACGAGGCGTTTGCCGCCGTGGCGATGCGGTTCATGCGCGACATGGGCATCGACGACGAGGTCACCAACGTCAATGGCGGCGCGATCGCCATGGGCCACCCCTTGGGCGCAACCGGCGCGATGCTCGTCGGCACCCTGATCGACGAGCTGGAGCGGCGCGACCAGCGGCGGGGCCTCGCCACGCTGTGCGTCGGTGGCGGCATGGGGATCGCCACCATCATCGAGCTCGTCTGAGCGCCCTGCCCACGCCTCGACCACCTGCGAAGGACTGAACAGATGACCAGCACCACCACCGAGCCTGCCGTGCGCTACGAACGTGACGCCGACGGAGTCGTCACCCTCACCCTCGACGACCCTGGTGCCAGCGCGAACACCATGAACGCCAGCTACCAGACCGCCATGCACGACGCCGTCGAACGGCTGTACGCCGAGGTCGAGGACGTCGTGGGCGTGGTCGTGACCAGCGCCAAGAAGACCTTCTTCGCGGGCGCGGACCTCAAGGGGGTCACCGGGCCGCTCGACGCCCAGACGATCTTCACCACCATCGAGGCGATGAAGGCTGACCTGCGTCGCCTCGAGACCTATCCGCGGCCGGTCGTGGCCGCGATCAACGGCGCAGCCCTGGGAGGTGGCCTCGAGATCGCGCTCGCGACCAACCACCGGATCGCGGCCGACGGTCGCTACGACATCGGTCTGCCGGAGTCACAGCTCGGCATCCTGCCCGGCGGCGGCGGCGTCACCCGCGTCGTACGCATGCTCGGCATCCAGCCGGCGCTCATGGACGTCCTGCTCCCCGGCACCCGGTTCCAGCCCTCGGCCGCCAACGCCAAGGGGCTCGTCGACGAGATCGTGGCGGCCGAACAGCTGATCCCGGCCGCGAAGGCATGGATCGTCGCGAACAAGGACGACGCCGAGGCCGCCAAGAACCCATGGGACCGCGACGGCTTCCGGATCCCCGGCGGAGACCCGCGCAGCCCCAAGTTCGCCCAGTTCCTGCCGATGTTCCCGGCGTTGCTGCGCAAGCAGACCAAGGGAGCGGACTACCACGCGCCCCGTGCCATCCTGTCCACTGCGATCGAGGGCGCCCAGGTCGACTTCGACACCGCCTCGCGGATCGAGTCGCGCTACCTGGCCAAGCTGGCTTCCGGCCAGCAGGCGAGGAACATGATCCAGGCGTTCTTCTTCGACCTCCAGGCGATCAACTCCGGGTCGCTGCGACCCCAGGGCATCCCGCCGTACAAGGCGGTCAAGGTGGGCGTGCTGGGCGCCGGCATGATGGGTGCCGGCATCGCCTACTCGTGTGCGCGGGCAGGCATGGAGGTCGTCCTCAAGGACGTGTCCGCCGAGAACGCCGAGAAGGGCAAGTCCTACAGCGAGAAGCTTCTGGACAAGGCCATCTCCCGGGGCAAGTCGACCGAGGAGAAGAAGGTCGAGCTGCTCGGCCGGATCACGGCGACCGCTGACGCGTTCGACCTCGCGGGTTGCGATCTCGTCATCGAGGCCGTCTTCGAGGACCCGTCCCTGAAGCACAAGGTGTTCGCCGAGATCCTGCCCCACGTCAACCCGGACGCGCTGCTGTGTTCCAACACCTCGACGCTTCCGATCACGGGGCTCGCCGACGGTGTGGACCGTCCGAAGGACTTCATCGGCCTGCACTTCTTCTCGCCGGTCGACAAGATGCCGCTGGTCGAGATCATCCGCGGCGAGCAGACCTCCGACGAGGCACTCGCGAAGGCGTACGACGTCGTCCAGCAGATCAGGAAGACCCCGATCGTCGTCAACGACAGCCGTGGCTTCTACACCTCGAGGGTCATCGGCACGATGGTCAACGAGGGCCTGGCGATGCTCGGCGAAGGAGTGCACCCGATGTCGCTGGAGCGTGCGGCGACGCAGGCTGGCTATCCGGTCGGCACCCTTCAGCTCAGCGACGAGCTCAACCTCGAGCTGATGAAGAAGATCCAGACGGCCACCAAGGACGCGATCGAGGCCGCGGGGGCGACGTACCCGTCGCATCCGTCGGAACAGGTCATCGACACGATGATCTCCCTGGGCCGACCGTCCCGGCTCAAAGGCGCGGGCTTCTACGAGTATGTCGACGGCCGGCGCGCCGGGCTGTGGTCCGGGCTCGCCGAGGCCTTCCCGGTGGCCGAGGAGCAGCCGCCGCTGGAGGACGTCAAGGACCGGATGCTCTTCGCCGAGGCGCTCGAGACAGCGAAGTGCTTCGAGGAGGGCGTCATCGAGTCCGCTGCGGCGGCCAACATCGGCTCGATCATGGGCATCGGCTTCCCGCCCCTGACCGGTGGGGCTGCCCAGTTCATGACCGGGTACGAGAGCGCGTCCGGTCAGGTCGGGCTGAAGGCGTTCGTGAGGCGGGCCGACGAGCTCGCCGAGACGTACGGCGACCGCTTCACCCCCACCCCCCGCCTGCGCGAGATGGCCGACAACGAGGAGTCCTTCCCTCGCTGACCGGCGCTGGTTGACGTGGTCGACTCCGTTTCGCTACCAAAACGAGCCGGGTCGATCAGACTGAGGCGGTGACCGACTACTCCCGACTCGACGCCGAGGTGGCATCGGCTGCCCATTCCGAGGGTGGCGGTGTGCCGCTCGTCGACGTACGTGCCCTGCACGTGCGGTTCGGGACGGTCGACGCAGTGCTCGGAGTCGACCTCCAGGCACACGCGGGGCAAGCCACGGCCCTGCTGGGCCGCAACGGGGCCGGGAAGTCCACCACGATGCGAGTGCTCGCGGGGGTGATCCCGCCGACCGGCGGCGTCGTCTCGGTTGCGGGCCACGACCTGCGCACCGATCTGAACGCCGCCAAGCGCAGCAGCGGCTACTGCCCCGACGTGGGCGGCCTGGTGCCGCGGGCCACGCCCTGGGAGCACCTGCAGCTCTCCGCGCAGCTGAGACGGCTCGGGCCGGGGTGGGAGACGCGAGCGCGCGACCTGCTCGAACGATTCGAGCTCGGCGACGTAGCGCACCGGATCACGGCCGGATTCAGCCACGGCATGGGCCGACGGATGTCGGTCGTCCTGGCGGCATTCCACGAGCCCGAGGTTCTTCTTCTGGATGAGCCCTTCGACGGCGTCGACCCGATCGGCGTCGAGGCCACCCAGGAGGTCATCGCGGACGCTCGGGCGCGCGGCGCCTGCGTCCTGATCTCCACACACCTGCGCGATCTGGCGGTCGAGTCCTGCACCACCGCGGTCGTCCTGCGGGGCGGAGCCCGGGTCGCAACCGTCGCTGCCGACGAGCTCGGCGGAGAGGACGGAGCGCGTGCCTACCGTCACCTCCTGGACTGACGCACTGCGCGACACCCGCTCACTGATCCGCTTCCGGATGGCGACCATCCGCAAGCGGCGGCGACTTCGCTTGGCCATCGCGATCCTCGGCGTGGTGACCCTGGCCGTTGCCAGCGTGCCGGCCTTCCTGCCGGGGGCTGCCGACTACGACCGCAGCCACGGCTACGCGTTGGACGTGTTCCTGATCCTGCCATCGGTGTACGCCGGGTTCCTGTTGCTGGCCGCGATCTCGGCGGTTGCGTCCGGCGGCGGCCGGGAACTGGTCCCACGCGAGCAAGGCGTCGCGTTCCCGATCAGCCCGGCGGTCGACCACCTCGGCGCGCTGCTGATGGCGCCGCTCAACATCGCCTGGCTGTTGCAGGGATGGCTCCTGCTCGGAGCGACGGCGTACGTCGCTGGCCCGGGGGCCGTCGCCTTCGCGGAGGTCGTCGCCGTGCTCTGGCTGTTCCTGGCCACCGCAGTTGCGCAGGTTGTCGCGTGGACCATGGAGGCGATTCGCCGCGGTCCGCACGGGATCGCCGTCGCGAGGACCATCATTGGTGCGCTCGCGGCAGGCGCCGGCCTCGTATTCGCCACCGGACACGTCGACGCGGTCCTCGACAATCTGCCCACCATCTACCTCATCGCCGGTCTCGCCACCCTGGCCGACGGCCTCAGCCTCGTCTGGCCGATCACCGTGCTGGTCCTCGCGGCCGCGACCGCCGGCGCCGTACTCCTCGGAGTCCTGCCGGCGCGTGTCGCGCTCGCCCGAGCCGCCCGCGACGAGGCCAGGATCGAGACCGGTACCTACCCGGCCCGTCGGAACCCGTCGTCCGACCTCGGCGCGCTGGTCCGCCTCGACCGGGCAGCGGTATGGCGTGCGGTGTCCCTGCGTCGCGGGATCCTGCTGCTGGCGTTCGCGCCAGGGCTGATCGCGTTCTCTGGGGATCTGAAGTGGGAGCTGCTCACGATCCTGCCCGGCCTCGTCACCAGCGGTGCCGCACTGTTGTTCGGAGTCAACGCCTGGTGTCTCGACGGGCGCGGCGCGCTCTGGCGCGACAGCCTGCCCGCCGATCCCTCCGTGGCGTTCGCCGCTCGGACGCTCGTCCTGCTCGAGCTGCTGCTGGTCAGCTCCGCGGCCTCACTGCTGCTGGCCGCCCTGCGTGCGGGCACGCCCACCACCCCCGAGGCCACCGCCCTCCTGTGCACCTGGCTGGTCGTCGCGTTCCAGGTGGTGTCGCTGTCGATGCGGTGGTCGGTGAAGCGGCCCTTCGCCGTCGACCTGCGCAGCGCCAGGGCAACCCCGGCACCGCCGTTGGTCATGGTCGGCTACTCGACGCGGCTGGCGCTCTCGACGACGGTCACGGGGCTGGTGTTCTCGGGGCTCGCCACGGTGTCGGACTGGCGTGCGTCCGTGTTGCTCGCTATCCCGCTGCTGATCTTCCCCGTTGTCCGGCTACTCCGCGCCCGCCAAGCCTGGGCCGAGCCAGTGGAGCGGAGCCGGGTCGTCGCGACCGTCGCTGCGTAGCTTGTCCGGGGCGTCCCGGATCACTCGGGGCCTTTGCCTGGCAGGCGCTGGAGGCGGCGTCGAACTCCGTGATCGCGGCGCTCTCGGTCTTGCCCGACGCCCGATCCGCGCTCGCGGCCTTCCAGGCGTCCTCGTCGATCTCCTTCATGCAGGTCACGTAGTCGTCGACCTTGGCCGCCTCGACATTCTTGCCGGCCGGGTTGTTCTCCTTGAGGTAGCTGGTCACCTCGTCCCAGTCGATGCAGTCGTACTCCGCGGTGGCGAGGGCGTCGGCGCTCTCGTCGGAGACCTTCCCGACCTTTGAGAAGTCGTCGGTTGCCTCGAACTCCGCGGTGAGCACCTTGTCCTCGACCAGCCGGTCCGCGCCGGCCTCGTCGACGAGGGTCTCGGCGAAACAGTGCGGAAACTCGGGACCGAAGAACTTGGCGCTGCTGGCATTCTCCTTGGACCCGAACAGGGTCGTCAGGCTGTCGATGGCCTTGGTCTCGTCGGCCGTGTGCGTCGACTGGGTCGCGGTCGGATCGTCCTCGGCCTTCTCCTTGGCGTCGTCCCCGCAGCCGGTGAGCGTGAAGAACAGCAGAGTGGCGGCTGCGGCGGCGATGATCTGGCGGTGCATTGGATTCCCGTCTATGGAGGGCACAAGTGACCTATCGTGTCACGCCGGCCAAACGTCGGGGCGGCAAACCGTCATCACAGGCGGCGGTAAGGTCGCGCGCATGCAGTTCTCCACCTCAATCGACCACGGCGGAGCCGGGCGGGTCCGCGACGAGGACGCCTTCGACGTGGAGGCCGTGGCGAAGTGGTTGTCCGACCACGCCGGCATTGACGGGACCCCGGTCGTTCGGCAGTTCCCGGGTGGGGCGTCGAACCTGACCTACCTGTTGTCGTACGACGACCAGGACCTGGTGCTGCGTCGGCCACCTGCGGGCGCGAAGGCCAAGACTGCCCACGACATGGGGCGCGAGTACCACATCCAGTCCGGGCTCAAGCCGGTCTTCGGACTGGTGCCGGCGATGGTCGGCTTCTGCGAGGACGCCGGCGTGATCGGTTCGGACTTCTACGTGATGGAGCGGCTCGAGGGCACGATCCTCCGCAAGGACTTCCCCCGTGACTGGCCGCTCTCCGAGGCCGAGATCTCCACGCTGTGCCGCACCGCGATCGACGTACTCATCGACCTGCATGACGTGGACCCGGTGGCCGCCGGGCTCGAGGACCTCAGCCGAGGCGAGGGGTACGTCGGCCGCCAGGTCGCCGGGTGGTCGAAGCGGTTCCGGGCCGCCCGCACCCCCGATGTGGGTGACTATGAGCGAGTCATGGCAGTGGCTCGACGAGCACCAGCCGGCCGACGTCGGCAGCTGTCTGATCCACAACGACTTCAGGTTCGACAACCTCGTGCTTGGCCGCCGACGACCCACTGCAGATCGAGGGCGTCCTGGACTGGGAGATGGCCACGATCGGAGACCCGCTGATGGACCTCAGCGGCACCCTGGCCTACTGGGTGGAGTCGTCCGACGACGAGTTCGCCCAGAGGTTCCGGCGGCAGCCGACCACCTCGCCGGGAATGTGGAGAGCGGGCCGACGTCCTGGCCCACTATGCCGACCGGACCGGACGCTCGGTCACCCCGGACCAGTGGCGGTTCTACGAGGTCTTCGCACTCTTCCGGCTGGCCGTGATCGCTCAGCAGATCTACTACCGCTACTTCCACGGACAGACCCACAACGAGGCGTACGCCGAGTTCGGTGACGGTGCACGCTACTTCGAGGGCCGGTGCCTGGCCCTCATCGGCGCCTGATGGGGCAGATCCTCCTGGTCCGGCACGGCCAGGCCTCCTGGGGCGCCGACGACTACGACGTACTGTCGCCGCTCGGGGAGGAACAGTCCTCCGTCGTGGGGTCCGCGCTTCGGGATTTCGCGCCGGACGTCGTCGTACACGGAACGATGCAGCGCCAGCAGCGCACCGCTGAACTGGCGGGTTCCGCGGCTGGCTGGAAGGCTCAGCCGGTCGTGGATCCCGACTGGAACGAGATGGACCATCTGGCACTCCTGGCCGCCGTCCCTCGTGCCTTCGAGGGCGAACCCGACCGGGCCCAGTTCCAGATCTGGTTCGAGACGGCTACCCACCGCTGGACCTCGGGTGCCAGCGACTCCGACTACGACGAGCCGTACCCGGCGTTCCGGCAGCGGGTGCTTGCCGGGTTGGAGCGGCTCTCCGATGCCGGTTCCGCCGTCGTCTTCACCTCCGGCGGCCCGATCGCGATCGCCACGTCCATGCTGCTCGACGGCGACGTCGCCACCTATCGGAAGCTCGCGCCGGTCCTCGTCAACACCTCGATCACCCGAATAGTCTCCGGCCGCCGCGGGCTCACCCTGCTGTCCTTCAACGAGCACAGCCACCTGTCGCCGGGCCAACTGACCTATCGCTGAGTTGGTGTTGGGGTAGTCCGAGAGGAAATGGCCCCTCCCACGGCGTGTCGGGGGCCATTTCGTCTCGGACTATCAGGCCTGACGTACTCCATCTGGGTGGGGTACGGCGGGAACTCGGACTCCTGCTCCAGCCCGGTCGGCAGCCAGCCGAGGTGCTCGTAGAGACCGCGGGCACGATGGTTGTCGACCAGGCACCACAGACTGACCGGGCCGTCGATCCGCGCGCAGGCGGCCTCGAGGAGCGTGCGGGCCAGCCCGGTGCCCCATCGATCCGGGTGTACGGCGAGGTGCCGGATGGTCCGGAGATCATGCACGACCAGTCCCTCGAGGGCGTCCGGACCGTCCACGACGAGCGTCGTACAACCGGGATCGTCGAGCACGATTCGCCAGCGGGCGAGCACGTCGTCGGCCGGATATGGATACTGATCCGGTGGAAAGATGTGTCCAAGCGCGATCAGGTTCGCTGCGCGCTCGAGATCGCGTAACGCGACGATGTCGTCGTCGTTTGCCGTCCTGAGCACCCCAACATGCTGACAGGTGGAACCTCATGACCGGTCGGGTCTGCATCATCGGAGCCGGT
This sequence comes from uncultured Actinomycetota bacterium, assembly GCA_963844385.1. GTDB lineage: Bacteria > Actinomycetota > Actinomycetes > Propionibacteriales > Nocardioidaceae > Nocardioides. The sequence continues at coordinate 232,448 of CAWJOJ010000001.1, forward strand.
TCGTCCGGCATCACCGCGGCGCAGGTGCTGGCCGCGCGCGGCGTCGACTACGACTGCTTCGAGATGGGTTCCGACGTCGGCGGCAACTGGCGCTACGACAACGACAACGGGGTGTCGTCGGCCTACCGCTCGCTCCACCTCAACACCTCGCGGGACGCGACCGGGTACGCGGCGTACCCGATGCCCAAGCATCTCCCCGACTACCCGAACCACTGGCAGGTCGCCGCCTACTTCGACGACTTCGTGAAGCACTTCGGACTGCGGGAGCGGATCACCTTCCGCACCGAGGTGCTCAAGGTGACAGCCGATGACGGCGGGTACGCCGTCACCATCCGAGCGCGCGACGGCGGCGACCCCGAGACCCGCCACTACGACCACGTGCTGGTCGCCAACGGCCACCACTGGGACGCCCGATGGCCCGAGCCGGGGTTCCCTGGCGAGTTCACGGGGGAGGAGATTCACGCCCACTACTACCGGACCCCGGAGGTCTTCCAGGGCAAACGCGTGGTGGTGCTCGGCATCGGCAACTCGGCCACCGACATCGCCGTCGAGGCGTCCCGGGTGGCGTCCGCGACGTACCTCGCCATGCGCCGGGGCGCGCACATCCTGCCGAAGTTCATCTTCGGCATGCCCACCGACAAGCTGACCAACACCCCGCTGGCCGGGGCACCACTGGCGATGCAGTCACTCACCATGCGGGCCCTTCTGCGGGTGACCGTCGGCAAGATGACCGACTACGGGCTGCCGAAGCCCGACCATGCGGTGCTGCACGCCCACCCGACGATCAGCGGCGACCTGCTCAGCCGGCTCGGCCATGGCGACATCACCGTCAAGCCGAGCGTCGCCCGGTTCGACGGTTCCGAGGTCGAGTTCACCGACGGGTCGTCGGTGCAGGCCGACGTGGTCGTCTACTGCACCGGCTACCGGGTGAGCTTCCCGTTCCTCGACGAGTCGTTCGCGGTCAGCGCGGACAACCACATCGACCTCTACCGCCGGGTGGTGTCCGTGGATCACCCTGGCCTCTACTTCATCGGGCTGCTCCAGCCGATCGGTGCGGTGATGCCGCTCGCCGAGCAACAGGCGCACTGGGTCGCGGACCTGATCACCGGCACCTGCCGCCTGCCGTCCCCGGAGAAGATGCGCGCGCAGATCGCGTCGTACGACCGGAAGCTGAGGAAGAGGTACGTCGCGAGCAAGCGGCACACCATCGAGGTCGACGCCCATGCCTACAGGGCTGAGCTGCTCAGGGAGCGCAAGCGGGCTCGTGTCTAGCGGGCGTCGGGCTGCCTGATCACGGCCGTGCCGAGGATCTTGTCGGTCAGCGTCTGGTTCTTGTCGTCCCAGAGCGGCCACAGATAGTCGATGTAGATGACCTGGTTGATCAGCCCGTGCAGCAACCACCTGAGCACACAGGAGCCGACACCGGGGGGCTGGCCCGTGGATTCGGAGATCGACCGGATGCCGACCTTCCGCTTGCCGTAGGTGTAGCCGGTGCGGCCCTGGTCGAGCATGTAGTTCGTGACGTAGCGCCAGATGCCGTAGACGAAGGCAGCGAGCAGCACCGACTCCCGACGATGATGACCGCGGTGCCGGCGCCTGAGTCGTTGGCGGCCATCCCGCCGCCGATGATGAGCAGCACGACACCGACGAACTCGCCGACCAACGCGGGCCACAAATAGAACACGTCCCACAGCGTGGCCACCGCACGGTCACCCCAGCCCGCATATCCGCCGCCGGGCGCAACCGGCGCCTGGCCGTAGCCCGGGTACCCCGGCTGTTGGGCGTACTGCGGGGCGCCGTACTGACCGGTCGGCGGGTATGGCTGTTGCTGCTGCCCGTACGGCGGCGGCTGTTGCTGCTGCCCGTACGGCGGCTGCTGGGGCTGGCCGTACGGCGGCGGTTGCTGGGGCCGTCCGTACGGCGGCGGCTGCTGGTAGCCCGGATTGCCTGACTGCGGCGCCGTCGGGGACCCCGCGGGTCGGATCCTGGTCTTGGGTTCGTCATCGTCGTCGGCGGGGGGTGGGCCGGGCGGAACCTGCGGCGGGGGGCCGTCGTTGGACATCGCGTCTCCTGTGGTCGTCTTCGTCGGTGCACCTGCCCGACACTCAACCTTGCCAAACCGTGGGACGTCAAACACAGAAAAAGTCAGGCTTGACTGTTTCTGGCGCGGGACGACATGCTGACTCAGGTGACCAGTATTCGCGTTCCCCAGGAGGAACGGACCCGCGCGATGCGGGCGCGGCTGCTGGAAGCCACGATCGAGTCCCTGGTCGAGTGCGGCTGGGCCGGTACGTCGACCACGGTGGTCTCGCAGCGCGCGGGCGTCTCGCGCGGCGCCCAGCTGCACCACTTCCCGACCAAGAACGCCTTGGTGCTGGCCGCGGTCGAGCACCTGAGTGAAGCTCGTCGGGCCGAGCTCCGGACCGCGGCCGCGACGCTGCCGACCGGATCTCGGCGCACCCGGGCGGTGTTGGGGGTCCTGGCGGAGCACTTCACCAGCCCGATCTTCACCGCCGCCCTCGAGCTGTGGGTCGCGGCCCGCACCGACGCCCAGCTGCTGGCCGCTGTCGGCCCGCTCGAACAGCGCGTCGGCCGGGAGGTGCACCGGCTGACCGTCGACCTGCTGGGCGTGGACGAGTCCCGGCCGGGGACTCGCGAGCTGGTCCAGGCGACCCTGGACCTCGTCCGCGGGCTCGGGCTCGCGAACACGATCAGTGACGACCGCCGGCGCCGCGACCGCATCCTCGACGCCTGGGCCGACCTGCTCGACGTACACCTCGCGGAGCCGGCATGAGCATCCTCGACTCCGTTCTCACGGACCTGGCTGCGGAGACTGCACGGCTCGACGACCTCGTCGCCCCGCTCGACGAGGCGGGCTGGCGGACCGCGACGCCAGCGATCGGGTGGGACATCGCCCATCAGATCGCGCACCTGACCTGGACCGATCAGGCCGCCGTACTCGCCGCCACGCACGACCCCGGCTGGGACCACGTCGTCGCCGCCGCCATCGAGGACCCGTCCGGCTTCGTCGACAAGGCCGCCTCGCACGCGGCCCGCGCGCCGGGCCACGACCTCCTGACGCACTGGCGGCACGCCCGCGAGACCCTCGCCGAGGTGCTGCGCTCGGTGCCTTCGGGCCAGAAGATCTCCTGGTTCGGGCCGCCGATGAGTGCGGCCTCGATGGCGACCGCGCGGTTCATGGAGACCTGGGCGCACGGCCTCGATGTCGCCGACGCTTTGGGGGTGCGCCGTCAGTTCACCGACCGGATCCGGCACGTCGTCCACCTCGGAGTGCGTACCCGCGACTTCTCCTTCGCCACGCACGGCAAGGATGCGCCGGGCTCGGAGTTCCGGGTGGAGCTGACCTCGCCCTCGGGTGAGCTGTGGACCTTCGGGCCGGAGACCGCCGACCAGCGGATCACCGGGTCCGCGGCCGACTTCGCGCTGCTGGTCACCCAGCGACGGCACCGGGCCGAGGTCGACCTGGTGGCTGAAGGCCCGGACGCCGACCGCTGGCTCGACTACGCGCAGGCCTTCGCCGGCCCGTCCGGCCCGGGGCGGCCGCCCGAATGAGTGACGTCGTGCGGATCGGGAACTGCTCCGGCTTCTACGGCGACCGGTTGTCGGCGATGCGCGAGATGCTCCTCGGCGGGGAGCTGGACGTCCTGACCGGTGACTACCTCGCCGAGCTGACCATGCTGATCCTTGGTCGGGACGCCGCGAAGGACCCGTCCCTGGGCTATGCGCGCAGCTTCGTCCGCCAGCTCGAAGACTGCCTCGGCCTGGCGCTCGAGCGCGGAGTGAGGATCGTGTCCAATGCCGGCGGACTGAACCCGGCCGGCCTGACGACACGCCTGGGCGAGGTCGCGGCCGGGCTTGGGCTGGCTCCGGCAATCGCCCGCGTCGAGGGCGATGACCTGCGCTCGATGGGCTTTTCGGGCGCGCTGACCGCGAACGCCTACCTGGGCGGGTTCGGGATTGCGGCGGCGCTGTCGGCTGGAGCCGACATCGTGGTCACCGGTCGGGTCACCGACGCATCGCTGGTGGTCGGGCCGGCCGTTGCGCACTTCGGCTGGACGCATGCGTCGCTTGACGAGCTCGCGGGCGCGGTCGTGGCAGGCCACGTGCTGGAGTGTGGCGCGCAGGCCACGGGCGGGAACTTCTCCGGGTTCCGGACCCTGGACCACTCGGCGCCGTTGGGCTTCCCGGTCGCCGAGATCGCTGCGGACGGGTCGTCGGTGATCACCAAGCACGACGGCACCGGTGGCGCGGTCACGGTCGACACGATCACCGCACAGCTGGTCTACGAGATCCAGTCCACGCAGTACCTCGGCCCCGACGTCACCACCCTGCTCGACTCGATCGAGTGACCCAGTCCGGCCCGGACCGAGTCGCGATCACCGGTGTCCGGGGCACGCCGCCCCCGGCCCAGCTCAAGGTGTGCGTCAACGAGCACGGCGGCTTCCGCAACAGCGTCGAGTTCGTGCTGACCGGCCTCGACGTGGAGGCCAAGGCGGAGTGGGTACGCGCCCAGCTGACCCGGTCGCTCGCAGACTCCCCGCCCGCGTCGGTGACCTGGGATCGGACGTCTGCGCCGCACCTGGATGCCGATACCGAGGAAGCCGCGTCCTGCCTGCTCCGGTGCACGGTCAAGGATCCGTCCGCCTCCGTGGTGGGCCGGGCGTTCACGGCCCCGGCGGTTGAGCTGGCGCTCGCGTCGTACCCCGGTTTCACGATGACCGGGCCGCCTGCCCTGGCAACGCCGTACGGCATCTATCGGGCCGAGTACGTCGACCGCGCTGACGTCACACACACCGTCGTCCACGCCGATGGCGTCCGGGAGGTCATCGCCGACCCGACTGAGGTCTCGACGACTGCGACACATGAGGAGGGCAGGCGGCCGTCTCCCTACCCGGCGCCACAGGACCAGCTCACCCGGCGGGTCCCGCTCGGCACCTTCGTGCACGCCCGGTCCGGCGACAAGGGCGGCGACGCGAACCTCGGGCTCTGGGTCGCCCACGACGGATCACCCAAGTACGACGCCCGCGTGACCTGGTTGTCCAAGCTGATCACCGCGAAGAAGATCCGGGAACTGGTCCCGGAAGCCGCCGACCTCGACATCCGTGTCTACAACCTGCCCAACCTGGGCGCAGTCAACGTGGTGATCAGCGGGCTGCTCGGCGACGGCGTGGCCGCGTCGACCCGGTTCGACCCGCAGGCCAAGGGGCTCGGCGAATGGGTGCGGTCGCGGAAGGTGCACGTCCAGGAGGATCTTCTATGAGCGATCACCGACGGGCGCTCCGCGAGACCGCGCGAGAGTTCGTACGGCGCGAGGTGGCACCGCATCTCCAGGATTGGGAGGACGCCGGATCGGTGCCGCGGTCGTTGCACGCCGCGGCCGCGAAGCAGGGACTGCTGGGCGTCTCGTTCCCGGAGTCCGTCGGCGGGTCGGGCGGTGACCTCCTCGACTCGGTCGCGATGCAGGAGGCGTGCTTCGAGGCCGGCGCGTCCAGTGGGCTGATGGCGGCGCTGTTCACCGGCGGGATCGCGCTGCCGCACATCGTGGCGTCCGGCAACGCCGACCTCGTCGACCGGTTCGTCCGGCCGGTGCTGGCGGGCGAGAAGATCGGGGCGCTTGCGATCACCGAGCCCGGCGGTGGCTCCGATGTCGCAGCGATCACCACCAGGGCCTCGCGCGACGGCGACCACTACGTCGTCAACGGGTCCAAGACCTTCATCACGTCGGGGGTGCGTGCCGACTTCGTGACCGCCGCCGTACGCACCGGCGGACCGGGGCATGGCGGCGTCTCGCTCCTGGTCATCGAGAAGGACACACCCGGGTTCACCGTCGACCGGTCGCTGGCCAAGATGGGCTGGCACTGCTCGGACACGGCGTCGCTGTCGTTCGTGGACGCGCACGTGCCGGTCGCCAACCTGGTCGGCGAGGAGAACGCGGGTTTCGCGCAGATCGCCGAACAGTTCGTGGTCGAGCGGATCGCGTTGGCCGTGTATGCCTACGGGATCGCGGCCCGGTCGCTCGTGTTGACGGCCGACCACTGCCGGTCCCGCGACACGTTCGGCGCTCCACTCGTCAGCCGCCAGGTCGTCCGGCACCGGCTGGTCGAGATGCACCGGCAGGTCGAGGTCGCGCGGACCTACACCCGATCGGTCGCCGCCCGGCACGTCGCCGGCGAAGACGTGATCGCCGACGCCTGTCTGGCCAAGCAGACAGCGGTCGACTGCTCGACGTACGTCTGCGACCAGGCGGTGCAGCTGCACGGCGGAACCGGCTACCTGCACGGGACCGAGGTCGAACGGCACTACCGCGACGCCCGGATCCTGCCCATCGGGGGAGGGGCCAACGAGGTGCTGGCCGACCTGGCCGCGAAGCTGTTGGGGTACCTGTGATGAGCGCGGATCTCGACAAGCTCGATCGACGGGCCGCCATGCTGGCGAAGCTCGCCGAGCTGGACGCCGAACACGCCAAGGCGGTCGCCGGCGGCGGCCAGAAGTACGTCGACCGCCACCATGCCCGCGGCAAGCTGCTGCCCCGCGAGCGGATCGAGCTCCTGATCGACCCCGGCTCGGCGTTCCTCGAGCTCTCGCCGCTGGCCGGCTGGGGTTCGGACTTCAACGTCGGCGCGTCCCTGGTCACCGGGATCGGGGTGGTCGAGGGCGTCGAGTGCATGATCACTGCCAACGACCCGACCGTGAAGGGCGGCGCCTCGAACCCGTGGTCGGTGAAGAAGGGTTTCCGGGCCGGGCAGATCGCCGAGGAGAACCGGCTGCCGACGATCTCGCTGGTCGAGTCCGGTGGCGCGGACCTGCCGACGCAGAAGGAGATCTTCATCCCCGGCGGCAAGGCCTTCCGCGATCTCACCCGCGCCAGCGCGCGCAAGCAGCCGACGATCGCGCTGGTGTTCGGCAACTCGACCGCCGGCGGCGCGTACATCCCCGGCATGAGCGACTACACCGTGATGGTCAAGGGACAGGCCAAGGTGTTCCTCGGCGGCCCGCCGCTGGTGAAGATGGCGACCGGCGAGGAGTCCGACGACGAGTCGCTGGGTGGCGCGGAGATGCATGCGCGCGTGTCCGGGCTGGCCGACTACCTTGCCGTCGACGAGGTGGACGCGATCAGGATCGGCCGGCGGATCGTGGCCAGGCTGAACTGGCGCAAGGCCCGACGTTCGGTTGTCGAGCCTGTCGAGACGACCACGTTCGCGGAGCCGGACAAGGACCCTGACGGACTCCTTGACCTGATCCCGACCGATCTGCGGGAACCGTTCGACCCGCGCGAGGTGATCGTCCGGATCTGCGACGGCCGCGGACCCGGCAACGAGGTCGGCTTCGACGAGTTCAAGCCGCTGTACGGTCCCTCGCTCGTCACCGGCTGGGCGAGGCTGCACGGCCGCCAGATCGGCATCCTCGCCAACGCCCAGGGGGTGCTGTTCAGCGAGGACGCTCAGAAGGCCACCCAGTTCATCCAGCTGGCCAACCAGATCGACGTACCCCTGCTGTTCCTGCACAACACGACCGGCTACATGGTGGGCAAGGACTACGAGCAGGGCGGCATCATCAAGCACGGCGCGATGATGATCAACGCGGTGTCCAACTCAACGGTCCCGCATCTGTCGATCATCATGGGGGCGTCGTACGGCGCGGGTAACTACGGAATGAACGGCCGCGCGTACGACCCGCGGTTCCTCTTCGCCTGGCCCTCGGCGAAGTCCGCGGTGATGGGTCCGGCGCAGCTCGCAGGTGTGCTCTCGATCGTCGCCAGGGCCGCGTCGGAGGCCCGCGGGACGCCGTACGACGAGGAGGCGGACGCCGGCATGCGCGCCTTCATCGAGCAGTCCGTCGAGGAGCAGAGCCTGCCGTTCTTCCTGTCCGGGATGCTGTACGACGACGGGGTGATCGACCCGCGTGACACCCGGACCGTGCTCGCCATCTGCCTGTCCGTGATCGACAACGCGCCCTACGAGGGCACCGACCGCTTCGGCGTCTTCAGGATGTGAATCACCCCATGACCATCCAGAGACTCCTCGTCGCCAACCGGGCCGAGATCGCCAGCCGGATCTTCCGGACCTGCCGCCGACTCGGGATCGAGACCGTCGCCGTCCACTCCGACGCCGATGCCGCACTGCCCTACGTCCGCGAGGCCGACGTCGCCGTGCGACTGCCCGGCACCGCCCCTGCGGAGACCTACCTGCGCATCGACCTCGTCATCGCGGCGGCGTTGAAGGCTGGCGCCGACTCGATCCATCCCGGCTACGGCTTCCTCTCCGAGAACGCCGAGTTCGCTCGCGCCGTCATCGACGCCGGGCTCGGCTGGATCGGACCGGATGCCCGCGTCGATCGAGGCGATGGGGTCGAAGGTCGCGGCGAAGAAGCTGATGGAGTCCGCGGGCGTGCCGGTGCTGAGATCGCTCGACGTGGAGACCGCCAGCGAGTCGGACCTGCCGCTGCTGATCAAGGCGTCGGCGGGCGGGGGCGGTCGTGGCATGCGTACCGTCCGAACGCTGACGGAGCTCCCCGACCAGGTTGCCGCCGCCTCGGCCGAGGCGGGGAGTGCATTCGGGGACCCGACTGTCTTCGTGGAGCAGTACATCGAGCACGTTCGCCACGTCGAGGTCCAGGTCGTGGGCCACGCCGGCGGCGTACTCGTCCTCGGCGAGCGGGACTGCTCGCTGCAGCGCCGACACCAGAAGGTGGTCGAGGAGGCGCCCGCGCCGGGCGTTTCCGATGAGATCCGTTCCGCACTGCACGAGGCGGCCCGCGTGGCCGCTGCGGCGATCGACTACCAGGGCGCGGGAACCGTCGAGTTCCTCGTCGACGCGGATGACCCGTCCCGGTTCTGGTTCCTCGAGATGAACACCCGCCTCCAGGTCGAACACCCCGTCACCGAGGCCGTCTTCGGCGTCGATCTGGTGGAGCTGCAGCTGGCGGTGGCGGAAGGCCGCGGTCGATCTCGATCAGGACTCGATCACCGGACCGCGTGGGCCATGCGATCGAGGTTCGCCTCTACGCCGAGGACCCGGCTGCCGACTACCAGCCCCAGAGCGGGGTGCTCAGCCGGTTCGAGATCCCTGGGGGCGACGGCATCCGGGTCGACGCCGGCTTCGAGACCGGCAGCGAGATCTCCACCCACTACGACGCGATGCTGGCCAAGGTCATCGCGCACGCACCGACGCGGGAGCAGGCTGCCCGGCAGCTCGCCGGCGTGCTCTCGCGAGCCCGGATCCATGGCGTGACGACCAACCGTGACCTGCTGGTTCGAATCCTCCGCAGCAAGCAGTTCCTCGCCGGTGACCTCACCACCGAATTCCTGACGGATTCGGTTCTCGTGGACGACTCCGGTCGCTGAGGACCCCGGGGCCACCGTCGCAGCGGCGATCGCCCTGGCCGAGAGCCGTCGGCTGGCCCGTACTGTCCAGCGTGGCATTCCCGTCGCCTGGCGCAACGTCGGCTCGCAACCCCAGTCGACCATGTTCCGCACGCGCCGGGGCGAGGATCTGCGCGTCGACTGGTTCGGCGGCCGCGACGGCTACGCCGCTGACGGCGTGCCGCGTGGTCTCGGCGTACCCGGGGGGCCGTGGTGCTCGACCGCGACAGCGTGCGGACGTCGTACGACGTGGCCATCGCGGGCAACGTCGTCGACGTCGACTGGCCCGGCGGACACGTTGCGCTCACTGTGATTCCGAGGTTCACCGACCCGGCCGAGCAGGTTGCCAGCGGGTCGCTGCTGGCGCCCATGCCGGGCACGATCATCAGCGTTGCGGTCGACGTGGGCGCGCAGCGTGACGGCCGGTCAGGCAGTACTCGTCCTCGAGGCGATGAAGATGCAGCACACGGTGGCGGCGCCCCATGCGGGTACGGTGGCCGGGCTTCCCGTGGTCGCCGGACAACAGGTGGCGGCGGGGGACGTGCTGGCCGTCGTACAGGAAGAGGACGCATGACCAACTTCAGCGAGTCCGAGGAGCGCCAGGAGCTGCGCAAGCACGTGGCGAAGCTGGCGGCGTCGTACGGTCGCGACTACTTCACGCGCCAAGCCCGGAGCGGCGGCAAGACCACGGACCTGTGGCTCGAGGTCGGCAAGCTGGGCTACCTCGGCGTCAACATCCCCGAGGAGTACGGCGGCGGTGGTGGCGGCATCGGCGACATCGCGGCCGTGTGCGAGGAGCTTGCCGCCCAGGGCTGTCCGCTGCTGATGATGATCGTGTCCCCGGCGATCTGCGGCACGGTGATCGCGCGCTACGGCACGCCCTTTCAGAAGGCGCGCTGGCTGCCCGGCCTCGCAGACGGCAGCGCCACCATGGCGTTCGCGATCACCGAGCCCGACGCCGGGACGAACTCGCACGCGATCACAACGACTGCCCGCAGGGATGGCGACGAGTGGGTGCTGAAGGGGCGCAAGATCTTCATCTCGGGCATGGACGAGGCGGCGAACGTGCTCGTCGTCGCGCGTGCCGAGGACGCCAAGACCGGCAAGCTGAAGCCCTGCCTGTTCGTGGTCCCGACGTTGGTCGACGGGCTGGAGTTCACGCAGATCCCGATGGAGATCGTGTCGCCCGAAAAGCAGTTCTCGGTGTTCATCGACGACGTCCGCCTGCCGCAGGACGCGCTGATCGGCGACGAGGACACCGGCCTCGTCCAGCTGTTCGCGGGGCTCAACCCCGAACGGATCATGGCCGCGTCGTTCTCCGTGGGGATGGCCCGCTACGCGCTGGACAAGGCCACGGCGTACGCGAAGGAACGGATCGTCTTCCAGAGCCCGATCGGCTCCCACCAGGCCATCGCACACCCGCTTGCCCAGTCGAAGATCGAGATCGAGCTGGCCCGGCTGATGACCCAGAAGGCGGCCGCGCTCTACGACGCCGGCGACGACATGGGTGCCGGCGAGGCCGCCAACATGGCGAAGTACGCCGCAGCCGAGGCCGCCTGTGACGCTGTCGACCGCGCCGTCCAGACCCACGGCGGCAACGGCATCACCGAGGAGTTCGGCATGGCTGGTCTCCTCGTCGCCGCCCGCGCCGGCCGGATCGCCCCCGTCTCCCGCGAGATGATCCTCAACTTCATCGGCATGCACTCCCTCGGCCTGCCGAAGTCCTACTGACGACCCCCGCGAGCCGGCAGTTGTGGCCCCGCGAGCTGGCAGTTGTGGCCCCCGCGGGGCCGGAGTTGACGGTTCGCGGGGCCAGAACTGCCAGCTCGTGGTCAGCGGAGGGGGACAAAGCGGTAGTAGCCGTGTTCGGTCCGGGTGGTCTGGTTGCGGGCGCGATCTACGCGGACCATCACTCCGTTGACGGGGATGACCATCCGGGCAGGGTCGCCGAGCTGGTCGACGAGCGCGGCCGGGAGGTGGCGGCCGGGGTCGGCGGAGACCAGGATCCGGTCGTACGGCGCCTGGTCGGGCAGGCCCAGTACCCCTTTCTCAGCGGCCTGGATGCTCGCCCAGGCCGCTCCGTAGCGATCCAGGTTTGCCGAGCCCCATGCCACCAGATCCGGCTCGAGCTCGACGCCGAGCACCCGGCCGGTCGGCCCGGTGAGCCGTGCCAGCAAGGCGGTCGTCCAACCCGACCCCGCCCCGACGTCGAGCACCTTCATCCCCGGCCGGACGTCGAGAAGCCGAAGCATCGCGGCGACGGTCCTCGGCTGCGAGTTGGTCTGGTCGTGGCCGATGGCGAGCGGCCCGTCGTACGACGCGCATCGCCGCTGTCCCGCGGGGAGGAAGTCGACCCGCGGGACGGCCTCGAAGGCGGCCGTCACGGCGTCCATACTGCCGATGCTGCCACGCGCAGGTGGATCTGCCGAGAGCGCGCTGGCGTCCGGCTCGCGCCGGTGTTCGTGCGCCAGGATGGTCTGGGGCGGCGCTGTCCCATCGGCCGGCGAGTTCCCTCCGACCAGGCGTGAAATCGGCGGTACGCCTGACGGAGGGTTGACCCGCCTCGCCACGGCCGGTTCCCTCCGCGATGGCCGTTGGAACCGCAGTGGGCTCGACCAGTTCGGAGGGACTCAGCTGGAGCCTGGTCCTGTCGTTTGACCAGGCGAGCCGAGGCCGCGCGCGCCCGTCACTCGTCGGGCCGCTCCTGCAGGGCGCGGACCTCGACCCTGCTCTGGAGGGCCCGCGAGGCCTGCTTCGTCCACTCGATCGCGGCGTCGTCGTTTTCCGCTTCGATGATCCAGAAGCCGCCGAGATACTCCTTGGCCTCGACGAACGGGCCGTCGGTGAGGACCGGGGTGTCGCCGGTGTTGTCGACTGTGGTCGCGGTCGACGGCGGATTCAGGCCGCCGGCGAACACCCACGCTCCCGCCTCCTGGAGGGCGGTGTTGAACGCGTCGACCGCGGCGAACACCTCCTGGAGCTCGGCCGGGTCCATGGTCGCCATCGTCGGCTCCTCGGCGGAGTCGTGGGGCAGGCTCAGGAAGTACTGCGTCATTGTCTTCTCCTTGGGTGTCGGCTGCCGCGTGCTCGGCAGCCTTTCACCCCCTCCACGAACATGCAGGGTCGGATACGACAACGCTCGCCAAATTCGCTCGACGGATGTGAGCCGCCGGCTGGCAGGGGCCACACGTGTCAGTTCGTGGGGCCAGACTCGTCAGTTCGCGGGGCCAGACTTGTCAGTTCGCGGGGGGAGGGGGAAGAAGAACGAGGTGCGGGCGGCGTACTCGGGGTAGCCAGGACGTTTCATCATCGTCTTCTCCAGCGGCTTGGCTCCGGTGGCCCAGACGAGGAAGTAGGTCATCATGATCGGCGCGGGGACGGTGAGCAGTACCCACCACGAGCCGTCCAGGGCGACCAGCCAGATGCCCCACCAGACACAGGCGTCGCCGAAGTAGTTCGGGTGCCGGGTCCAGGCCCACAGGCCGGTGTCCAGTACCGGCCCGCGGTCGGGATCGCGCTTGTACGCCGCCAGCTGGGCGTCGCCGATCGACTCGAACAGGAACCCGACCAGCCACAGGCACGCGCCCGACCAGGCGAGCCACGACCAGGTGCCGTCGGCCTGCGCGGAGACCTGCACGGGCAGGGCGACGAACCAGATCGCCACGCCCTGGAGGAGATACACCTTGCGGACGAGGGTCGACAGTGAGGGAGTCTCGCCGAGCATCTTGGCGTAGCGCGGATCCTCGCCCTTGCCGTGGTTGCGCTGGTGCATGTGCCACGACAGCCGCAACCCCCACGCGGCCACCAACCCGACCAGGACCCACCGGCGGACGGGGTCGCCGTCACCCAGGATCGCCGAGAGTACGGCGACCAGCGTGAGCCCGATCCCCCAGGCGGTATCGACGACCGAGACCCGGCCTGCCCGGACCGCCGTGAAGGCGGTCACCGTCATCACCAGCGCGGCCGCGACAAATCCGACTCCGAGGACCAGCAGGTAGCCGCTCACCTCTGACGCTGGGCCACGCCCGCAAGGCGACGAGTCATGCCAGATCCTTGAAGTCGAACAGCGCGATCGGCTCACTGGTCGGCTTCTTCGAGCCGCCTTCAGGTTCTACGGTGATCCCCGCCCCGACTGCTGCCGCCGCGTCTCCGTCGAGCACGACCTTCTGGTCGCGGCGGCCGGCATCAGCCCGGCCGGCACCATCTGGCCTTCGGGGTTCTGCAGCCACAGCTCATAGACCTTGCCGGAGGGCGGTGAGGGCATGTTCTCGGTTTCCACCACCGCCTTGCCCAACGACGTGGACCGGACGAGGGTGACCGTGCCACCGCCGTCCGCCGAGATCGTCTGCTTCGCGGCATCCGGTGCAGAGATGACCTGCTCGGCCACCGGGACCGGTGGGTCATCCCAGGGTTGCCACACGGCGACCCCGGTTCCGAGCGCGACCACTGCGGCGGCAGCGGCTACCAACTCGGGCCACCGGCGACGCCGTACGACCTGCGCGGGCGGCGGAACAACGGGGCCAACCGGCGGGAGCGGACGGACGGTCGCGATGTCGGCGAGTACGCGGTCGCGCAGGCCAGGAGGCGGTGGGGTCGACGCGGAGGTACCGAGGAGGCTGGCCGCTTCGGTGAGGGTCCGTACCTCTTCGCGGCAGTCGGCACAGTCGGCGAGGTGAGTTTCGAACCGGGCCCGCTCGAGGTCGTCGAGCGCGTCGACGACGTAGGCGCCGGACAGGGCGTGGATGTCGGAGTTCACGAGGCCACCCCCATCGCGTCGCGCAGCCGGATCAGGCCGTCCCGGATTCTGGTCTTGGCGGTGCCGACGGGCAGATCGAGCATGGTCGCCACCTCCGTGTGCGTGTAGCCCCCGAAGTAGGCCAGCTCGAGAGCCTCGCGCTGGACCGGGGTCAGGGTCGTCATTGCGGATCGCACTCGCTTTGCCTCGAGTGCGTCGGTCGCCGCCTCTGCGGTCACGTCGTGGTCGACGTCACCGCTGCTGCGGTGGTACGTCGTGTCCCTGCGGGTCGCTGCCTCGGCTGAGCGGACCCGGTCCACGCCCTTGCGGTGGGCGATGGTGAGCAGCCAGGAGACGGCGCTGCCACGGGCAGGGTCGAAGCGGCCGGCCTGTCGCCAGAAGTCGAGGAAGCACTCCTGGGTCACCTCCTCGGCCTGGGCCGGGTCGCGAACGACCCGGAGAACCAGCCCGTACACCCGGGCCGCCGTAGCGTCGTACAAGGAAGAGAACGCGACCTGGTCGCCCTTCGCCGACCTGCGGAGCAGGTCGGCGAGCGCGGCGTCTCGGCTCTCCGGCGACGGGTCGCCGGAGGAGTCGGGAGCAGGGCGTCTCACGAGCTCCATTCTGGTCAGGGCATCAGGAGTGTGTCGATGACGTAGACCGTCGCGTTGACCGCGTGCATGATGATCCTCTTCGGTTCGGGCAGGGCAGGAGGCCGGACGTAGGGGGTTCGGAGCCGGCGGCACACCGGATTTGAGCCACAGCGGGAAAGCGTCACTTCAAAGCCCGCGCCGTACTCATGACCCCGCCGCCGTCACCGTGCCGGGCACCGGTAGACATTTCCCATGACCGAGTTGGTGAAGTACGCCGCCCCCGCAAGCGACCGGCCAGGCCGAGCGACGCTGACCCTGGACTCGCCGCACAACCGCAACGCGCTCAGCCGCCAGCTGGTCACCGAGCTGTTCGCAGGTCTGGACCGGGCGGAGGCGGACGCCGAGGTCAAGGTGGTCGTCATCCGGGCCGAGGGACGTACCTTCTGCTCGGGCGCCGACCTGTCCGAGGCTGCCGGCGAGGGGATGGAACGGGCCGCCGGTGTCCTCGTCGACCTGCAGAGGCGGATCGTCACCTTCCCGAAGCCGGTCGTGACCCGGCTGCACGGAAACGTCCGCG
Source organism: uncultured Actinomycetota bacterium (assembly GCA_963844385.1). Lineage (GTDB taxonomy): Bacteria > Actinomycetota > Actinomycetes > Propionibacteriales > Nocardioidaceae > Nocardioides. The sequence goes on from CAWJOJ010000001.1 coordinate 247,735, forward strand.
CCGGAGGCATCGGCATCGTGGCCGCCAGTGACATCGCCATCAGCGCGGACGACGCGACGTACGCCTTCACCGAGGTACGCCTTGCGCTGACTCCGGCCGCGATCAGCCTGACCGTGCTTCCGCGGATGACCGACCGCTCCGCAGCCTTGACGTTTCTCACCGGCGAGACCTTCGACGGTGCCCGCGCCGCCGCGATGGGCCTCGTCACTCGCGCGCTGCCCGAGGCGGACCTGGACGCCGAGGTCGACGATGTCTGCGCCAGCCTGGTCAAGGGCCAGCCGCAGGGGCTCCGCGAGACAAAGGCGCTGCTCGCCCGCGATCTGGTCGCCCGAATCGACGCACACGGTGCCGACCTCGCGAAGCTCAGCGCGCGGCTGTTCGGCTCTGACGAGGCCCGCGAGGCGATGTTGGCTTTCCTGTCCCGCAAGAAGTAGGCACGTCTAGTGACGAGTGAAACCAGCCACCGAACGCGTCGACCGATTGAACGCCGGACGGCCCGCGGCTCACGCTTCGCGTGGTCGCTTCGGTCTTCCAGCCTCGTGCTCAGCTGCGGTAGAGCTTCCTGGTCATCCGAACTCATCCCGAGGCTGTCTCGCAAACCGTCGTCGGCGAAGAAGACTCGTCGTCGACCCCGGACGACGCGCGATGACCCCGACCCCACCGAACCAGCGCGGGCGTGTCGAGGCACGTGCGGGGACGCCACGCGCGACGACGTCTCGGCGGTAGCTGATCCGGTAGCGGAGCGCGGGCAGGCGATCGGCCCCTCGGTGTTGTCGACGGAACAGCTCAACTGAGCCCTGTCCCGGGACGCGGGCCGCCTCGCAGCACGCTCAGGCGACCCTCCGGTCGGTCTGCAATCGTTGCGACGTGCAGGCGGGGGCGCCGGCGCGGAGTCGGCGAAGTGCAGGCGGATGCTCCACCTGTGTCTGCCGGTGCGCCACTAACACCCGCAGCACGTCGGGGTCGCGAACGTGCGGTGCACGGCACCCTGTCGCCGTTCTGCGTGAACCGCATGACGTCGTGACGTGCACGTCGTGACGTGCGTCGCGGTGCGCCATCCGGTCGGCGTACGACGCGGGGGCGAGCGTGACCGCGCCGGCAAGGCACACGGACAAGACGACGGAGGCGCGAAGTAGACGGATCATGGAGTTCCCTTTCCGGTCGCCGGTGTTGGCGAGATGTCAGACTGTGACCCACTTTGCCCCGATATGCGCCGGTTGCGGCGAAGTTCCGTGAACAGGTCTGCCGGCTGCACTCCTGACCCGGGAGCCGTTTCGAGGGCATGGGTTCCCCGACGCCGAGACGTTGCCGCGGGGTAGAGTTGTCGACTTGCCATCGCACCACACCGCACACCGGGGGACCGTTTGACCGAGGAAGTCGCCAAGCGCGAAATCGCCCACGAGCAGGGCTTCGTGGACCGCGTCTACCGGCAACTGGAGAAGTCGGCCGCGAACGCCAAGGAGCTGGCCCGCGAAGGGCACCAGCGGGGGCGCCTCGGACACGAGGGCGGTCTGGTCGAGCGTGACGCGATGGTGTTCCAGGCCGCCCGACGGATCGCCCAGCTCGATGCCGTCCATGAGGGGCTCGTGTTCGGGCGCCTCGACCTCGACCCCGAATTCGACCACGAGGCTCGCTACATCGGCCGGATCGGGTTGCGCGATGACGCCCGTGACTCGCTCCTGATCGACTGGCGGGCCCCTGCGGCCGCGGTGTTCTACCAGGCGACGGCCGCCGAACCGCAGCGCGTCGTACGACGTCGCGTGTTGCGATGCGTCGGCGCCTCGGTCACCGGGATCGAGGACGAGCTTCTCGACCCGACCATCGACGCCGACCTGCCGATCGTCGGCGAGGGCGCGTTGATGGCTCAGCTGTCCAGAGCCCGGGACCGGTCGATGCATTCGATCGTCGCGACCATCCAGGCTGAGCAGGACCGGGCGATCCGGGCCCCGTCCAGGGGCGCAACTCTGATCACGGGCGGGCCAGGCACCGGCAAGACGGTCGTGGCGCTGCACCGGGCGGCGTACCTCCTCTACACGGACCGGCGTCGCTACGAGTCGGGCGGTGTCCTGATCGTCGGGCCGTCGGGCGTGTTCATGCGCTACATCGAGCGGGTGCTCCCGTCCCTCGGCGAGACCGCCGTCGCCCTGCGGTCCCTCGGCGAGGTCGTCGACGGGCTCCGGGCCGGTCGCCACGACGAACCGAGGATCGCCGACGTCAAGGGTGCCGCGCGGATGGCCGAACTGATGCGGCGCGCAGCGCGGCAGGCGGTGCCCGGTGGTCCCAGCGAGTTCCGGGTCTTCTGGCGGGACGAGGTGATCGTGCTGGACCGCGCGCTGCTCACCCGGCTCCGGCGCACGATGCTGTCACACGGCCAGCGCAACCGGCAGCTGCCCCGGGTGGCCGCGACGCTTCTCGACGCGATGTGGCGCCAGGTCCGCGGCGAGCGGGGCCGGGAGCGGGGCCGGGAGGCGTTCGACGACGAGATGCTGTCCCACCAGGAGTTCGTCGACTTCGCGGTCGCCTGGTGGCCGCCGCTCGACGCGCCGCGGGTGTTCTCGTGGCTGGCCGACCCGGAGTTCCTCGGCCGGGTGGGCGATGGCGTCGTCTCCGCCGAGGACCAGCGACTGCTGCTCAAGTCATGGGGCGACGCAGCTGAACCCGTCGATCGAGGACATCCCCCTGATTGACGAGATCCGCTACGCGCTCGGCGACATCCCGCAGCGCACCGAGGAGGAGCACGTCCTGGACGACGCGATCTCCATGGCGGAGGGCAGCGTCGACCTCCAGGAGCTCACGACCGCGTCCGATCGCGAGTACGCCCCGTCCGGCCGGCCGTGGAGCCCGCCGACACACCGGATCGAGGACGACCCGTTCGCGCACGTCCTGATCGACGAGGCCCAGGACCTCACACCGATGCAGTGGCGGATGGTCGGTCGTCGGGGTCGCAACGCGTCGTGGACGATCGTGGGTGACCCCGCGCAGTCGTCCTGGCCGGCCCCGGAGGAATCCGCGGCGGCGCGCGCCGAGGCGTTGGACGGCAAGCAGATCCACGACTTCCACCTCTCGACCAACTACCGGAACTCGTCGGAGATCTACGCCCACGCCGCCGACTACGCGTCCCGGGTCGGGCTGGACGCCGACCTGCCTGCCGCGGTCCGGGCGACCGGTGACGTGCCGCGCGTCCTGACCGATGTCGAGGACCTCGAGACAGTCGGTTCGTGCCGAAGTCGCCCGTGCCTCCGAGTCGGTTCCCGGCACGATCGGCGTCGTGGTCCCCGTTGCTCGGCGATCGGAGGTCAACGCCTGGTTGGCGTCCTGGCCGGAGTTCGCCGCTGACGCGCCGGGCGCCGCTCGGTCCGTCGACTCCTCTGTCCCGCCGTCCGGTGAGGACCGGATCGTCGTACTCACTGGCCTCGACACCAAGGGCCTCGAGTTCGACGGGATCGTCGTCGTCCGCCCCCAGGAGATCGAGGACGAGTCCGCCACCGGACGTTCCACCCTCTACGTCGTGTTCACTCGCGCCACCCAGCGGCTCACCATCATCAACTGACTCCAGCTCACGTTGACGCTCTGTACCGTCGTTGTTGCCGAGTCGTCGCATCTTCCGCGAGTCGTCGTAACTTACGACGACTCGGCACGTGGTCGGGCCCGGTGAGTCGTCGTAACTTACGACGACTCGGTGATTTTGCGACGACTCGGCGAAGATGCGACGACTCGGCCAAGACTCAAGAGCGAGTCGGAGGGTTTGGGACGTCAACAAGAGGCGGGTGGGAGGGGAATAGGGTTTGGCCATGGTTGACCCGAGTTCCCCGTCCGACGCCCGGGCTGCGATCGAGGCGATCCAGGGGCACGAGGCGTGGGCGGCGATCCGGCTCCAGGACTCGGCCACGGTCACCTTCGTCGGAGGGCGGCGCAGCGAGGTCGAGCGGATCCTCGACGTACCCCTCGAGGACGGAAGCCCCGCGGACGGGCGGCGCTTCGACCGGCTGCTGGCCATCCCGTTCCGTCAGGTCGCCGAGCGGGGGTTCGAGGCCCACGACGACGGCGCGCCTCTCGTCGTGGTCGACATCGACACCGAACTCGAGATCCCGGTCGACGAGGTGCTCGCCGCGATTCCCGACGTGACGGTCGAGTTCACCGACCGAGGAGGCTTCGAAACCGACGACGACGACTACGCGAAGGTCGTCGAGGCGATCATCCGCGACGAGATCGGCAACGGCGAAGGCGCCAACCTCGTGGTCGGCCGGCACTACCGCGCGGTCGTGGCGGACTGGGATGCCGACAAGGCGTTCACCGTGTTCCGGCGGCTGCTGGCCCGCGAACGCGGCGCCTACTGGACCTATCTGTTCTTCACCGGCGACCGGTTCCTCGTCGGCGCCAGCCCGGAGCGACACGTGAGCGTCCGCGGCGGCGACGTACGGATGAACCCGATCTCCGGCACGTTCCGGGTGCCGAAGACCGGCGACACCAAGCAGCAGCTGCTCGACTTCCTGCGGGACCCCAAGGAGATCTACGAGCTCTTCATGGTCGTCGACGAGGAGCTGAAGATGATGTGCGACATCTGCCACGAGGGCGGCCAGGTCCTCGGCCCGTTCCTGAAGCCGATGACCCACCTCGTGCACACCGAGTACCTCCTGGCCGGGCGCAGCCGCCGCGACGTCCGCGAGATCCTGCGCGACACGATGTACGCCGCAACCGTGACCGGGAGTCCGGTCGAGAACGCCTGCCGCCTCATCAAGAAGTACGAGTCGGAAGGCCGTGGCTACTACGCGTCGGCACTGGCACTGCTCGGCCGCGACGAGGGAGGCGCCCCCACCGCGGACAGCCCGATCGTGATCCGCACCGCCGACGTCGACCTCGACGGACACCTGAAGGTGACGGCCGGAGCCACGCTGGTCCGGGACTCCGAGCCGGCGTACGAGGTGGCCGAGACCCACGCGAAGGCCGGGGGCATCCTGTCCGCGTTCGGGTTGGTGCCCGAGGCACCCGCGCCCGCAGAGGGTACGGCGGAGCTGACCCGCGACGAGGACGTGTTGCTGGCGCTCAACGAGCGGAACCAGAAGCTGAGCCGGTTCTGGCTGACCGACCAGTCGGACGCCGCGCCGGACGCGCACCTCCGTGGCAAGTCCGTCGTCATCCTCGACGGCGAGGACGACTTCGTGAACATGCTCCGCCACGTGCTCGGCGTCCTGGGACTGACCACCGAGGTCGTGCGGCACGAGGAGTATGCGCCCGGCGCGCTCGATGGTTTCGACCTCGTCATCGTCGGGCCCGGACCGGGTGACCCCCGCGACGGCGCCGACGCCAAGATGGCCAGGATGCGTGCGGCGGTGGCCGAGCTGCTCGCGCAGGAACGCCCGTTCCTGGCGGTCTGCCTGGGCCACCAGACGCTCTGTCATCAGCTGGGGATCCCGCTGGTCTTCAAGGACATCGTCTTCCAGGGCACCCAGTCCGCGATCCCGTACGCCGGCCGGACCGAGCGGGTCGGCTTCTACAACACCTTCGTCGCCCGCGCCGACGGCCCGCTGCCCGACGGGGTGAGCGTCGATGCCGACCCGGCAACCGGCGACATCCACCTGCTGTCCGGACCGCAGTTCCGGGGGATCCAGTTCCACGCCGAGTCGATCCTCAGTGAGCACGGCTACGACCTGCTGCACGACTTGGTCAGTGACCTCCTCCGGCCGGATCCCAAAGTCGACTGAAAGTATAGACAATCAATCGGCAACCAAACCGGGAGCCGTCGACGTCTTAGGTTGTGAAGAGTGATCTCAGACGGGGGAAGTTTGAGGTTTGAAGACCTGCGGGCCGCCAATGGCGGCCCGCAGTCCATTTCCGGACGTCCAGCCGAACGTCCAAGGTAGTTTCCTTGTGTGTCCCCCCGGGTGTGCGTCGTCGATCACCACGACTCCTATACATGGAATCTCGTGCACCTCGTCGCGTCGGTCACCGGTTCGCTGCCGACCGTGGTCCAGCACGACGAGACGACGGCGGAGTTCGTGCTCGGCTTCGACCACATCGTGCTCTCGCCCGGCCCGGGACATCCCGCCGACCCAGCCGACTTCTCGGTCGGCAACGAGATTCTCCGGGAGGGTGACCGGCCCGTACTCGGTGTCTGCCTTGGAATGCAAGGCCTGGTCACGGCGTACGGCGGCATCGTCGACCGCGACGTACCGGCACACGGCGAGGTGGCGCTGATCAACCACGACGGGCAGGGCGTGTTCCGCGGCCTGCCCCAGGACTTCAAGGCGGTTCGCTACCACTCGCTGCAGGTGGTGGACCTCCCCGACTGCCTCGAGTCCACCGCCGCCTGCCCGGGCTCGTGGGAGGACGGGCCCTGGGCGGTGATGGGCGTGCGGCACCGCACGAAACCGCTCGAGGGCGTCCAGTTCCACCCCGAGTCGATCCTCTCCGAGCACGGCGAGACCATGATCCGGAACTTCTTAACATGAGTGTCGAGGACCGGTTCCGCGACATCGCCGCTGCCCACGACCGCTGCTTCTGGCTGGACGGCGGAGGCGGACTCGACTGGTCGGGTCGCCGCTCCCTCATCGGCTGGCTCGACGCCGACGACGTCTCGCTGACCCTGGTCGACGGTCAGGTACGCCGCCACGCCCACGGATCCACCGTCGTGGTCGGCAACGACATGTTCAACATCTTCGACGTCCTCGAGACGGAGATGGAGGGCGACGGCCCCGACGTGCACTGGGTCGGCTACTTCGGGTACGCCTCCCGCCCGGACCTGCCGGCGGCGTCCGAGCCCGGAGACCCCGCCCCGACCGCGGTCTGGATGCGGGCCCGCCACGTCGAGGTCGTCAACCACCCCGAGCGCCCCGGGTCGGCGTCGGCGGACCCGCCACAAGCGCCGACTCGGCGGGTGCCGGCGGCGCGCGTTGACGCTTCGAGACCGCCGTCCGGCTATGTGGAGGGGTTCGCCCGGGTCCAGGAGGAGCTGCGCGCCGGCAACTCCTACGAAGTGAACCTGACCTACCGCGTCGACGTGTCGAGTGAGCTGGCGCCGGTCGAGGCCTATCTCCGGCTGCGCACGCTCAACCCCGCGCCGTACGCCGGATTCCTGCAGCACGGCGACGTCCGGTTGCTCAGCTCCTCGCCCGAGAGGTACGCCGTCATCGACCGGCACCGCGTCCTGGAGACGAAGCCGATCAAGGGCACCATCCAGCGCGGCGCGACCCCGGACGAGGACGCGGCCCTGCGCGAGCGGCTGGGATCCGACCCCAAGAACCGTGCCGAGAACCTGATGATCGTCGACCTGCTACGCAACGACCTGGCCATGGTCTGCGAGGTCGGGTCGGTGACCGTGCCGGCCCTGATGCAGGTCGAGAGCTACGAGTCGGTGCACCAGCTGGTCTCGACCGTGCGCGGCCGGCTCCGCGACGACGTCACGACGGTGCGGGCTCTCCGCGAGCTGTTCCCGGCTGGTTCCATGACCGGCGCCCCCAAGCTGCGCACGATGCAGATCATCCAGGCTGTCGAGACCACGCCGCGGGGGGTCTACTCCGGCGCCTTCGGCTGGATCTGCGGCGACGGCCGGGCCGACCTCGGCGTGATCATCCGGTCGCTGGTGGCGACCCCGGCCGGCGACGGGTGGCTCTATCGCCTCGGCACCGGGGGTGGCATCACCGTCCGCTCCGACCTCGCGGAGGAGTACGCCGAGTCTCGCTGGAAGTCCGACCGGCTGCTCAGGATCTTCGACTAGGCCGCCCTCAGGACGCATCCGAGCCAAACGTCGCCGTGACGGTCTGTTCCTCGCCGGCACGCACGAACACGACCTCAGCGGTCTCGCCGGGCCGGAAGCTGTAGATCGCGGCCAGCAAGGCGTCCATGCTGCCGACGTGGATGCCGCCGACGCTGGTGATGACGTCGCCTGGCTGGATGCCGGCCTCGTCGGCTCGCCGAACCACTCTCGACGACGCTCACTTCGGCACCGCCAGGCACGCCAGGGCTGAACTCCGCGTCGGTGCCGTTCACCCCGAGTCGCGCGTGGGTGGGCGTCTCGCCGTCCCGCAGCTCCTCGATGATCGGCATCGCGTCGTTGATCGGGATCGCGTAGCCGATACCGATGTTGCCCAGGTCGCCGCCGGATTCGGGGTTGTTGGAACCCGCCAGCTGGATGATCGAGTTCACCCCGATCAGCCGCCCGGTCATGTTCACCAGGGCGCCGCCCGAGTTGCCGGGGTTGATCGGGGCGTCGGTCTGGATGGCGCCGTACACCGAGGCCCGGTTGGGGTCGGACCCGAGCGGCATGATGACCGGCCGGTGCAGGGCGCTGATGATGCCGGCGGTCACCGTCGCGTCCAGACCGTACGGCGACCCGACGGCGACGACCGCCTGGCCGACCTCGACCTTGTCGGAGTCGCCCCTCTCGATGACAGGCAGGTCACTTGCGTCGGTGACCTTGATCAGCGCCAGGTCGGTGTTGGGATCCCGCCCCACCAGTTCGGCCTCGGCGTTGGCGCCGTCGCTGAACGAGACCGTGAGCGTGGCACCGCCGGTCTCGGCGATCTCGACGACGTGGTTGTTGGTGATGATCTCGCCGTCGGCGGAGATGACCGAGCCGGATCCCGTCCCGCCGGTGCCGTCGGGCAGGATCGCGGTGATCTTCACGACCGAAGGAAGCACCTTCTTGGCCACCGAGTTGACGGACACCACTTCGAGCGGGTCGAGTTCCGAGGTGTCCACGGCGCTCGGCTTGGTCTCCTCTTGGCCGGAGACCTCCTCGTAGACCACCGCGCCGCCTACGCCCGCCAGCGCACCGACCACGAGGGCTCCGGCCAGGAGACCGGCGCCGAAGCCGCGGGCTCGAGGAGCCGGCGGGGTGGCTGCCGGGCCATGAGGCGGGTAGCCCGGCTGCGGGAACGCGGTGGGCGGCGGCGGGAACCCGGTGGCCGGCGGCGGGAACGCGCTGGCGGGCGGGAACCCACTGGCCGGGGGCGGCCCCTGGGCGGCCTGCGGTGGGGTCGATCGGGGCTGCCCCGGACGGATCTGCGTCCCGGACGAGCCCTGGCCCGGTTGACGCTCGGGCTGCTGATCTGGCTGGCGGGGCGGCCATGCCTGCGGACGACGGGGATTCTGCGGAGGCGGGTTCTCCGGAGGCTGCGTCATGCTCTGATCATGGCCCCAGAGGTCGGCCGCGAAACCCGAGGGGTCAGCCCGTCGTACCAGGAATCCGGAACGTGAACAGCGCCCCGCCGTCCGGTCCGCTGGCGGCCTTCGTGGTTCCGCCGTGCCGCTCCGCCACCTGGCGCACGATGGACAGGCCGAGCCCGGACCCTGGCATCGCCCTGGACTCGGTGGACCGGTAGAACCGGTCGAACACGTGCGGTAGGTCCTTGTCGGTGATACCCGGGCCCTGGTCGGCCACCGAAAGCAGCCCGTCGCGAAGGCGGACCGTGACCAGGCCATCGGGCGGGCTCCACTTCGCGGCGTTGTCGAGCAGGTTGGTGACGGCCCGCTCGAGCGCGGACGACTCGCCCTCGACCAGCCAGCGGTGCAGCCGGCTCTCGAAGGCGATTCCGGGAGCCCGCAACCGGACCCGGGCGATCGCCCGCTCCACGACCTCGGCCAGGTCCACGGCCTCGACGACCGGGGCCGCGGGCTCCTCGCGAGCGAGCTCGATCAGGTCGCCGATCAGGGTCGTCAGCTCCTCGATCTGAGCACGTACGTCGCCCAACAGCTCGGCGCGCGCCTTGGCCGGCAACCCGCCGGTGTTGTCCGCCTGCGACAGCAGGTCGAGGTTCGTGCGCAGCGAGGTGAGCGGGGTCCGAAGTTCGTGGCCGGCATCGGCGACCAGCTGCCGCTGGCGGACCCGGGACCCGTCGACGCTGGACACCAGCGAGTTGAACGCCCCGGCCAGCCTGGCGACTTCGTCATCACCCTCGACCGGCAAGGGGGTCAGTCGTTCGGTGCGAGCGATCTCCTCGACGGACTCCGTCAGCCGGCGCACCGGTCGAAGCCCGTTGCGAGCCACGGCCCAGCCCGCCAGCCCGGCCGCGATCACACCCGCGAGCCCGAACAGGAGCATCACCAGCCCGAGCTTCTCCAGGACCCGGTCCTGCGGCTCCAGGGACTGCGCGAGCACCAGGGCGCCACCCTCCTCGGTCGGTACGGTCACCACCCGGTAGCGGATCGACCCGGCATCGATGGTGCGGATCGCCTGGCGCTCCTCGCCGAACAGCACCTCTTCCTCGGGTTTGCCCAGCTTTAGCAGAGGCCCGTGGTCGACCGACAGAGCCTGCTCCTGGGGGTTGATGTAGATGATCCGAACATCACCGGCACCGAGCGCGGCGGAGCTGACCCGGTTGTCGCTGGTCAGCATCCTGCTGATCAGCCCGCTCTTGGCCGCCGCGTTCGCGCGATCCTGCAGGGAGTCGTCCAGGCCGCTTTGCAGCTGAATCCGGGCGGTCATGTAGGCGCCCAGGGCCACGAAGGCCACGGCGACGCCAACCGCCATGGTCGTGAGCAGGGTGACCCGGCTGGCCAGGGACCGCCGGTAGTGCCAGCGCCGGCCGTACAAGCCGGGGAGGTTCATGACTCCTTGAGCACGTAGCCGACGCCGCGAACGGTGTGCAGCAGACGCGGCTCGCCCTCTGCCTCGGTCTTGCGACGGAGGTAGCCGACATAGACCTCGAGCGAGTTCGCCGTCGTCGGGAAGTCGTAGCCCCACACCTCCTCGAGGATGAACGACCGTTCGAGCACCCGGCGCGGCCGGCGCAGGAACATCTCGAGCAGGGTGAACTCGGTCCGGGTCAGCTCGATCGCGCGCTGCCCCCGTCGTACCTCACGAGAGGCGAGGTCGAGGGTCAGGTCGGCGAACGCGAGGGTCTCGTCGGTGTCGTCCTCATGGGGTACGACGCGGCGCAGCAACGCCCGCAGCCGGGCCAGCAGCTCCTGCAGGGCGAACGGCTTGGTGAGGTAGTCGTCGGCGCCCGCGTCCAGACCCTCGACCCGGTCTCCGATCGCGTCTCGGGCGGTCAGCACCAGGATGGGTACGTCGTTCCCGGCGGCCCGCAGCGCACGCGTGGCCTCGAGCCCGTCGAGCCGGGGCATCATCACGTCCATGATCACCACGTCGGGATGCGCGGAGCCGATCCCGGCCAGCGCCTGGGCCCCGTCTTCGGCCAGGCCGACGTCGTACCCGTTGAACTCCAGGGAGCGGCGCAACGACTCACGCACAGCGCGGTCGTCGTCGACGACGAGGACTCGCGGCCTCGCGGCGCCTCCCGGGGTTGCGGTCACGGATCTACTTTGCCAGCCGTGCCTGAGCCTGCGCTGAGAAACGCTCAGCCATCGGCCGCCACCCGTAGGTCTGCGACGAGCGCGTCGAAGGCCTCGTCCCAGCCGCCGCGACCGCGCAACCGAAGCAGGGCGGACGGATGGGTGGTGATCAGCGCCCGGCGGCCGGGCAGCTCGTCGAGCAGGTGTCCCCGTTCGGCGCCGATCTTCACTGGTCGGCCGAGTACGGCCCGGCCGGCCGTGGCGCCGAGGCAGACCACCACATCGGGGTCGACGACGCCGAGCTCGGCCTCCAGCCAAGGATGACAGGCGACGAGATGTCGGAGCTCGGGCTTCTGGTGGATCCTGCGCTTGCCCCGCTGCTCATGGCGAAAGTGCTTGACAGCGTTGGTCAGGTAGACCTCGTCGCGTGCGATTCCCGCCACTTCCAGCGCGTCGTCCAGCACGCGTCCCGCAGGTCCGACGAACGGCTCACCTTGCCGGTCTTCCTGGTCGCCGGGCTGCTCACCGACCAACGCCAGCCTGGCCTTGGCGCGGCCGGCCGAGAAGACAACCTGGGTCGCGTCCTGCCAAAGCTCACAACCCCGGCAGTCAGCCGCGGCAGCCGCGAGCCGTCGTACGGTCGGGCGGTCGGGCAGCCACGTGCTGGCGTCGGTCGTCACTCGGATGACGTACCCACCACCCGACCGGCCAAGCCACCGTTCAGAACTTGGCGGCGATCGCGGCCGCGCGGGCGCCGTAGGTGCCGCCGAACATGGCGGCGTGCACCAGCAGGGGGAACAGTTGGTGCAGTCCCACTCGCTCCTCCCAACCGTCGGTCAGCGGTGCCGCCTCCTGGTAGGCGTCCAGGACGCGGGGGAGGTTGGGCATGCCGAACAGGGCGAGCATGGCGAGGTCGGCTTCGCGGTGTCCGGCGTACGCCGCCGGGTCGATCAACCAAACGCGGCTGTCCGAGCCCCACAGCACGTTGCCGTTCCAGAGATCGCCGTGCAGCCGCGAAGGGGCCTCCTCCGGCAGCAGGTCCTCGAGCCGTCCGACCAGGCCCTCGATGATGCTCACGTCGTCGGGTGCGACGTGGCCGCGGTCGGCCGCGACCTTGAGGTAGGGCAGCACCCGGCGGGTCGCGAAGAACTCGCCCCAGGTCGGTGCGGTCGCGTTGGGTAGCGGGAGGCGGCCGATGTAGCCGTCGTGGTCCAGTCCGTACGACGTCGGGTTGCTCAGGTGGGTGACCGCGAGCGCGGCACCGAACCCGGTGGCCGACTCGTTGTTCACCTTGCCGGGTTCGACCCACGGGATGATCACGCAGTCGTGGTCCACCGCGAGCACCTCGGGCACGGGCACGCCGCCGTCGACTCGCAGCCAGTCAAGCCCTTGCGCCTCCGCCTCGAAGAACCCCTCGGGCGGGTGCGGGTGGGTCTTGATCAGCACGACCCGGCCGTCGCTGAGCCGGAGCCGGTTGGCAGTACAGATGTCGCCGCCGGCCACGGGTGCGGTCGCGATGACCGCGGACCCGAGGAGCTCCTCTGCCCGGCGGGCGAGCGCCGGCTGCCGGGTCATGGTCGGCCTTTCAGTGCGGTCACGAGCGCGTCGCAGGTCCGCTCCACCATGTCCAGGACCTGCGCGAAGCCCGCGTCGCCGCCGAAGTAGGGATCGGGTACGTCGCCCCGCCCCTCAGGGTCGAAATCGCGGAACATCCGAAGCCGGTCGCCGCCGCCGACAGCCCCGCCGACACCAAGCTCACGTAGCTCCGCGTAGTTGGCGGCGTCCATGGCCAGCACCAGGTCGTGGTCCTCAGCCTGGGCCGACGTGAACTGGGCTGCGCGGTGCCGCGAGGCGTCGTACCCCTTGGCGGTGAGCGTGGCTGCCGCCCGGCTGTCCATGCCGCCGCCGACGTGCCAGCCTCCGGTGCCGGCGCTGTCGACGGTGACCTGCCCGGAGAGTCCAGCGCGGTCCAGCTGCTCGGTGAGCACGACGTGGGCCATCGGCGACCGGCAGATGTTGCCCAGGCAGACGATGGCGATCCGGTAGGTCCCCGGGCGACGCTGTGCAGGCAGCTGCATCACTTGTCCTCGTCAAGCACCGCGATGTCGATGAAGCCGGTCACCAGCGTGATGATGATCGACCCCCAGAGGGCGGTCCAGAAGCCGTCTACGGAGAAGCCGACGTCGAGCGCGTCGGCGATCTCGGACGTGAGCAGCAGCATCAATGCGTTGATCACCAACAGGAACAGGCCGATGGTGATGATGATGAACGGCAGCGAAAGCAGCTTCACGATCGGCTCGACGAACATCGTGACCAGGCCCAGGATCAGGGCCACGATCAGCAGCGGCCCGATCTTGTCCTGCCAGTCCGCGCCCTTGAGGCTGATGCCGTCGAGCAGCCAGGCCGCCACTGCGACTGCTGCGGCGTTGGTCAACAGCCACGTCACGAACCTCACGCGCTCAGCCTAGGGCCTGCACCTCAATCCTCGTGGTTGAGGAACGCGCGCAGCGCCTGAATCCTCGGGGGTTGAGGAAGGCGCGCCGCCCAGGCCGCACTCAGCTGGGCGACAGGGCCAGTGCATCGAGAATCGCGGCCTCGGCGCCGACGAGGTGATGCTCGATCTCCGCCACGGCCGCCTCGATGTCGCCGCTTTCGAGCAGCCGGAGCAGGTGTCCGTGGGTTCCGGCCTGGGAGTGCGAGTTGCGCCGGATCCGGTCGATCTGGGCGAGTGCCAGCCGTAGCTCGGCGTACAGGCTCTCGGCCATCGCCAGCAGCCTCCGCGACTCGATCAGCCCGACCAGGGACAGGTGCAGGGAGAGGTGCTTGTCGTTGAGCTGCTGGTACGAGCCACCGTCGCGGACGGCAGCCGTGTAGTCGACCAGCGCCGAGCGCACCGCGTCTCGGGAGATCTCTGATGCGGAGGGCCAGCAGCGCACGCCCTGGACTTCGAGTACGGCGCGGGCCCGGCACACGTCGCGGATCGACGTCGGGTCGGGTGAGGCCACCGCGACCCCGCGGTTCGGCGCCCGGGTGGCGATGCCCTCGGCGACCAGCACGCCGAGCGCCTCGCGAATCGTCGACCGGGAAACCCCGAGCGATTCGGCCAGGGCCAGCTCCCGTAACGGGGCGCCGGACTCGATCTCGCCCTCGAACGCGGCCCGGCGCAACTCGTCTGCCACCTTGTCCACAGTGGAGGTGGATTCCGGGCTCAGTCGGTCGAACGGCGATTCGCTCGCGTTGGTCATCGTCACATTGTCGGACAGAACTTGCATTTCCCGCGACTTGGCTCCGACACATGCCTTCCAGAGGTGGGCCTTCACCTGGGCGGGGGACTGGATGTACGCCGCCTGCACTTCGGCCTGAACTCCGACGTCGCCCAGGCTGATCCGCGAGCTGGCAGTTCCGGCCCCGCGAGCTGGCAGTTCGGGCCCCGCGAGCTGGCAGTTCTGGCCCCGGTTCGGGCCGCGAGTGCCGGTTCGCGGGGCCACACGCGTCAGTTCGCGGGGCCACAGCTGACAGCTCGCGGGGCCAAAGGCGTCAGTTCGTGGGGCCACAGCTGACAGTTCGCGGGCGAAACAGTGAGTGAGGCCGGTCAACCGCGCGGAGTCGAAAATAGAACCGACCCGGCAGCGCAGGGCTGCCGGGTCGGCCTTCTTTCAATGGCAGGCGCGCCGTGCCGGGGCTGGGGGGAGGACTCCGGACGCGCCGCCTACCTCTTTCGGGCCGCGTGAGCGACCCTCCGGTGGCTGCCGAAAGTCATGATCAGGCGCGCGAGATACAGCGTGCCGCTCCGACGGTCGGCCCGGTGAGTATGTGTCGCCACAATTCCCCCCAAGGAATTGCCGGTATTGCTTGGGTGTTTCAGAGCCATTACTTGGTCCCTCCGACCTCGGCCGGGGGGCTGTGAATATCATCGGGCCGAGGACCACTAAGTGCCACTAGGGGACGCCCCAGATTCGACCCCATGGTGCGGAATGGCCCGGATGCACTACCTCGACCCGAGCGGCTATCCCTACCTTGAGTAGCCTCGCCGGATGGTTCCGGTCGGTGGGGTGGGCGTCATGCTGCTGGGTGCGGTCGCGTCCGCGGCAGTGCTCGGACTGGCCGCGCTGGCCGCCAGTCGACGACTTGGCTGGGTGAGCGCCTTCGCCTGGGCCGGGTTGCTCTGGAGTCTCGTCCTGATCGCCCTCGTAACCCTCGTGCCGGCCGACGGCGCACCCGGCGTCGTACCCGCGGAGGGCCGACTCACCTCCTGCTCGTGGGACGTGGGAGGTCCGGCGCCAGAGGGCTTCTGGATCTTCGACAGCGGTCAGAGGGTGCTCAACACGGTGCTGTTCATCCCGGCCGGCGCGCTGCTCGTGGTCGCCGTCAGCCGCTGGCGATCGGGCTGGGTGCTCGCGCCGATCGGCCTGGCCATGCTGGCGGCGTACTCGGCGGGCATCGAGTGGACCCAGCTCGAGCTGGCCCGCATCGACCGGGCCTGCGACGTCACGGACATCATCGACAACGTGACCGGCGCAGTTGTCGGATTCGGCGGCGGTCTGGTGCTCACGTTGCTGCTCCGTCCCTGGAAGCACCGGCAGCTTCGCCGTCGTTAGGGTGCATGCATGACCGGTCCCCTGCACCGACCACCACAGCCTCGTGAGAACGTCTTGCGGATCCCGACGTACGTCCCGGGCAAACCGCCAGTGCCGCGCGCCGGGCTGACGACGTACAAGCTGTCGTCCAACGAGAACCCGTACCCGCCCCTGCCGGGCGTGCTCGCGGCCGCGCACGAGGCGGCCGGGCAGATGAACCGCTATCCGGACATGGCCTGCACCGCTCTCTACGCCGCCCTCGGTGAGCGACTCTCCGTGCCGGTCGACAATCTGGCCGTCTCAACCGGCTCGGTCGGGCTCATCTACCAGCTCCTGCAGGCCTTCTGCGATCCAGGCGATGAAGTCGTCTACGCCTGGCGCTCGTTCGAGGCCTACCCGATCGCGGTGGCCGCGGCTGGCGCGGTCTCCGTCCAGGTGCCGCTGACGAAGACCGCCGAGCACGACCTGGATGCGATGGCCGACGCCATCACCGAGCGGACCAAGGTCGTGATGGTGTGCACGCCCAACAACCCCACGGGCCCGTCGGTGAGCCAGACCGCGCTCGATGCGTTCATTGCGATGGTTCCCCCACATGTTCTGGTGGTGGTCGACGAGGCGTACCTCGAGTTCGTGCGAATGGTCGACCCCGTGGACGGCATCGCCACCCAACGCGCGCACGACGACAACGTCGTCGTCACCCGCACCTTCTCCAAGGCCTACGGGCTGGCCGGCTTCCGGGTCGGGTACGCGATCGGGTCGGTGTCGACCACGGGCGCGCTGCGTGCGGTCTCGTTGCCGTTCGGCGTCTCCGGCGTCGCGCAGGCAGCCGCGATCGCGTCGCTGGCGGCCGAGCCGGCGCTCCTGGAGCGGGTCGACGCGCTGGTGACCGAGCGCGGGAGAGTCCTGGCCGGGCTCCGTACAGCCGGGTGGGACGTGCCGGCGGCGCAGGGCAACTTCGTCTGGCTGGCCCTTGGCGACCGAACGGTCGACTTCGCCGCCGCGGCCGACGAAGCCGGAATCGTGGTCCGTCCCTTCGCAGGCGACGGCGCCCGGGTGTCCATCGGCGAGACCGAGGCCAACGACCGCCTGCTCGAGGTCGCCCGCGCCTTCCGCTGACCCGGCTCCTGTTGACGCCGGGTCGGCATGTTTCTGGTGTCAACACGAGCCGGGTCGGGATCTTCTGCGTGTCAACACGAGCCGGGTCGGCGCGAGGGTGGTTCAGACTAGGGTTGTTGAATGGGCAACGACGACGGGGGCGGGTACGTCGAGAACGGCAAGGGGTTCCAGCGGGACATGGAATACATCCCGGACCGGATCACACGAAGCCCTTCGCAGGGTTCAGGACAGGGTGGCCAGTGGCCAGTCGAGGCTGGCCGCTACCGCCTCGTGGCGGCCAGGGCCTGCCCATGGGCGACCCGAGCGATCATCGTGCGCCAGCTACTCGGCCTCGAGGACGTGATCTCGCTCGCGCTCTGCGCGCCGACCCACGACGAGCGCAGTTGGAACTTCGGCCTCGACCCTGATGGGCGCGACCCCGTCCTGGGGATCCACCGGCTCCAGGAGGCCTACTTCAAGCGGTTTCCGGACTATCCACACGGCATCACCGTCCCCGCCATGGTCGACATCGAGTCGGGGGTCGTCGTGACCAACGACTTCCCGTGGATCACCCACGACTTCTACTTCGAGTGGAAGGAGTACCACAGGGACGCAGCCCCAGACCTGTGGCCGGACGCCGTCCGCGACGAGATGGACGCCGTGATGGAGCGGATCTACGAGGACGTCAACGACGGCGTGTACAAGTGCGGGTTCGCGGGCTCACAGGAGGCGTACGACGACGCCTACGACCGGCTCTGGACCGGGCTGGACTGGCTTGAGGAACGGCTGACCGACCGGCGCTACCTCATGGGCGATGCGATCACCGAGGCCGACGTACGACTGTTCACCACGCTCGCCCGGTTCGACGCGGTCTACCACGGCCACTTCAAGTGCAACCGCAACAAGCTGACCGAGATGCCGGCGCTGTGGGGCTATGCGCGCGACCTGTTCCAAACGCCCGGTTTCGGGGAGAACATCGACTTCGACCAGATCAAGCGGCACTACTACGTTGTGCACTCCGACATCAACCCGTCCGGCATCGTGCCCAAGGGGCCCGAACGCGGCAGCTGGCTGACCCCGCACGGCAGAGGGAGCTAGGTAGGTCGTCGAGGCCGCTCCACCGAGATCACGATGGCAACCGCGGCCACGATGATGCCGCCACCGATCAGCACGGCGGACGTGATCGCCTCGTCGAGGATCAGCGCGCCCAGCAGCACGGCGACGACCGGGTTGACGTAGGCATAGGTGGCGACCAGGGAGATCCGGGCGTTCGACAGCAGCCAGACGTACGCCGTGAAAGCGATCATCGAGCCGAAGACCACGAGATAGGCCCACGCGAACCAGGTCTTCCCCTCGTACGCCGACAGGTCGGCCCGCTCGCCGCGCGCGAATCCCAGCACCAGCAGCATCACCCCGCCGGTCCACATCTCGTGCACGGTCATCACGAACGCATCCCGAGGCAGCGGCAGCCGCGGTTGCACCCAGGAGCCGAATGCCCAGCAGGTGCTGGCGAAGAGCACGATCCCTGCTGCCAGGAGCGGCACCTCCTCGACGCCGGAGCCCCGACCCGCCAGGACGAGGTATCCCAACCCCACGAAGCCGAGCAACACCCCGAGCACGGTCAGTCCCCGTGGCCGGTCGCCGGCACTGAAGCGGAAGATCGTGATCATCAGCGGCGCGATCGCGATCAGCAGGGCGGTGATCCCGGACTGCGCACCCAGGTCCTCGCCGACCGACACCATCCCGTTGCCGAGCACGGGCAGGAGCAGACCCAGCGCTGCACAGCCGGCCAGCTGGCGGCGGGTGACCTTGAGGCGTCGTACCCCGCCGCGCAGGGCAAGGACTGCGCCGAGCAGCACGGCGGCGATGAGGTATCTGCTCCCCATCGAGACCAACGGCGGGGCCTCCTCGACGACC
This sequence comes from uncultured Actinomycetota bacterium, assembly GCA_963844385.1. Taxonomy (GTDB): domain Bacteria; phylum Actinomycetota; class Actinomycetes; order Propionibacteriales; family Nocardioidaceae; genus Nocardioides. The sequence continues at coordinate 266,556 of CAWJOJ010000001.1, forward strand.
ACGCGAATGGCGAGGTACGTCGAGCCCCAGACGACGTAGACGACTGCGAGCGCCAGGACGACGAGTCCGGCTGCCGCCGCCGGGCGAGACGTCTCGACGGACGAGGCAGGGGGCACGGACCCATCTTGGAGGATCCGGCCCCCCACGTCGAACCAGTTATGCCGTGAGGACGACGCGGCCACGGAGCCCAGCGGTGGCGGCCAGCTCGTGCGCCTTGGCGACGTCCTCGAGCGCGAACGTCTCGGCCACCCGGAGTCGGAGCCACGCCTTCCTCGACCCCGCGCGCGAGATCGGCAAGTCGGGCGCCGTCGTGGTGCACGTGGACGGTCGAGACCCGGATGCCGCGGGTCGGCTCGCGGCGCGCTGGGATCGGTGACGGCGACGAACACGCCGCCGTCGCGGACCGCGTCGAGCGCGGGTTCCGAGATCTGGGCCGCGTCGACCAGGCCGTCGGCGCCCTCCGGGATCAGCGAGCGTACGGCGCCCGCCAGATCGGCGCCGCGGGCGATGAAGTCGCTCGCGCCAGCGGCCCGCACGTCGGCCTCGTCCTCGGCCCTCGCCACCGCGATGACGCGGAGCCCACGGTGGGCCGCGATGCTGACGAGGTAGTCGCCGAGCCCGCCCGCCGCTCCGGTGACGACCACGGACGAGCCCTGCATCGAGGTCGAGCAGGTCGAGTGCCTGGTCGGCGGTCAACGTGTTGAGCGGGAAGCTGGCCGCGAGCACCGGGTCGACAGCCGACGGTGCGGGCGCGACGGCGGTCGCCGGCAGGACCACGTGGCTGGCATAGGTGCCGGTGGGCCCGGCGAACGCGTCGCGCAGGCCGACAACAGCGTCTCCGACGGCGAGGTGATCGACGTCGGCGCCGACCGCGTCGACGATGCCGGCGACATCCCAGCCGAAGCCGAGCGGGAATGGCTCCCCGACGACGGGTCGGAAGGCTCCGGCGCGGGAGCGAGGTCGACGGGGTTGACACCAGCGGCAGTGACGGCGATCCGGACCTCACCCGCCTCTGGGTCAGGCGTGTCCACGTCGACGACCTCCAGGACCTCGGGTCCGCCGTACTGCGTGGGTGATGACTGTTCGCATGGTCTTCTCCTTGATGTGGTGGTGTACTTGACACAAGCGTATGGAGAGTTACTCTCTATTGGTAAGTAGGTACCTGAAAGTGCGTAAGTCACCCATGTGAAAGGACCGGCCGTGCCGACCATGACCGCCGCAGACCGTCGGGCCCAGGAGCGGGAGGAGTACAACGTCTTCCTCGCGCTGTGCCCGAGCCGCCAGCTGCTCGACCGGCTTTCCGACAAGTGGGTGGGTCTGGTGCTCGAGGCCCTCGAACCCGGACCGCAGCGCTACAGCGCGATCGGCCGGAAGGTTGCCGGCGTGAGCCAGAAGATGCTGACCCAGACGCTGCGCAGCCTCGAACGCGACGGGCTCGTCACGCGGGAGGTGACCCCGTCGGTCCCCGTCCGGGTCGACTACCAGCTGACGGACCTCGGACGTTCGCTGCTGCCGGTCATGCATGCGGTGCATCTCTGGGCCGAACAGCACATGGACGAGGTCATCGCCGCCCGCTCCGAGTTCGACGCGCAGTCGTAGTTCGGAGTGCAGGTGTGACATTCCTGAGGCTGAGTGCGTCGAAGGAGAGGGCATGCCGACCGATCCGGAGTCCGCACCGAAGGGAGTTCGAGGAGTTCGCGTCGCGAACCCCTCTTCCGCTCGGCCTGGCTGCTGTGTGGCGATCGCCACCAGGCGGAAGACTGGTCCAGGAAACCCTGGCCAAGGTCTACGTCCATGGCGGCGCCCTGGCAGCCGCATCGACAACCCCGCTGCGTACGCACAGACGACACTGACCCGCACGTTCCTCAGCGGGAAGCGGCGCCGCAGCAGCACCGAGCTGCCGTACGCCGACCTGCCCGTCTCGCCGGTCGCCGATCCAACCGCGCTCACCGACGAACGGTTCGCGCTGCGCGATGCCCTCGCCGAGCTGGCCGCGCCGGACCGGGTGGTGCTGGTGCTGCGCTATCTCGAGGACCTCAGTGTCGACGAGGTGGCCGAGCGGATGGGGACCTCGTCCGGGGCAGTGCGCAGCCGCTCGTTCCGGGCGCTGGAGCGGGTCCGCGGCCGCGTCGACATGTCTCTCGCCATCAGGGAGGAAGCCCGATGAACCCCACCGATCACCACTTGGAGACGCTCTTCCGCGACTCCACCGACGACCTCGCGCCTGACGTGTCAAGCCTGGTCGCGGTGGCATCGCCCGAGGACGGCAGCCGCCGGCGCCGCCAGAACGCGTGGGCAGCGCTGGCCACGGTCGGCGTCGTCGGCGTCATCGGAGCCGCGGCGGCCGTTGCCCCCGGCCTGGGGAGTGACCCCGAGCGCGCCCGGCTTCGCCGCCTCCGACGAGCCGTGAGCCAGCGCTAGGCAAGCCCGCGGATGCCCAGCCCACGACCGGGCCGGCCTCGGACGTGGGGCTCGCGATCGCGGCAACCGACATTCCGGCTGCGATCGCTGAGATGCTCCCGCCCGGAGACTGGGCCCGCCGCTGCGCGAGCATCCCTTGGCTGGTGGACCGAGCGCACAAGAAGATCGTGCACTTCCGCTGGAACGGCACGCTGACCACGTTCATCGTCGAACCCGCGTCCGACTATGGGCAGCTGTGCCGAGCTCGCGGCCGCGACCGAAGGCGGCAGCTGCAACGTCGTGGACGGTCTGGAGGTGCTCACCTGGCCGGCGCACGACCGCAGACAGAGTCACCGCGCAGGGAGCCATGGTGTGGCAGCACGGCTACATCGCGAACGCAGTCTCCTACAACGCCCCAGACGGCAAGGACGTCGCGCCGGTCGTCGACGCACCGCCGATCGGTCTTGAGAAGCTGACCGAGATCGCGAGAAGCGAGGTCTGGTTCGAGTAGCCCCTCCTAGGCTGGGGGCATGGGGCACGATCACGGACACGCGACAGGGCGGGCGCAGGACCGCACCCGGCTGCGCTGGGTGCTCGCGGTCACGGCCGTGGTCCTCGTGGTCGAGCTCGTCGGGGCGTACGTCGCGGGGTCGCTGGCGCTGCTCGCTGACGCGGGGCACATGGCCACCGACGCGGGTGCGATCGTGCTGGCACTCGCGGCGTCCTACCTCGCCACCCGGCCGGCCAGCAACCGCTCGACCTTCGGGTGGCATCGGGCCGAGATCCTGGCCGCAGCCATCAACGCCCTGGTGCTGTTGGGCGTCTGCGTCTTCCTTGCCGTCGCCGGGGTACGCCGGCTGCTGGAACCCACCCACGTCGACGGCGGACCGATGGTTGCTTTCGCGGTCGTCGGCCTGGCCGCGAACGCGGTAGCGCTGGCAATCCTGAGCCGAGGCGACACCGGTTCGCTGAACATGCGGGGCGCGCTGCTGGAGGTCGCCGGCGACCTCGTCGGGTCGTCTGCTCGCGGTCGTCGCCGGGCTGGTCATCTGGACCACGGGCTTCCATCGCGCCGATGCGCTGGCCTCGCTCGCGATCGCGATGTTGATCGCGCCGCGGGCGATCTCGCTGCTGCGCGACTCGTCCGCCGTACTCCTCGAGCGGACCCCACGCGGCCTCGAGCTCGACGACGTCCGCACCCACCTGCTCGATGTCGACGGGGTGACCGACGTGCACGACCTGCACGCATGGACGATCACGAGTGGCCTGTCGAGCATGTCCGCCCACGTCACCGTGCACGACGAGGCCCTGGCGACGAGGGGAGTCGGAGCGCTTCTCGACGAGCTGTCCGACTGCGTCGCCCAGCACTTCGAGGTCCACCACGCGACCTTCCAGGTGGAGCCCGAGTCGCACCGCGAGCACGAGAACCTGGGTGAGACCGGCTGCGAGTGAGGCGGCTGGATTGGCGAGCGCGAGGCCTCCACAGGTACGTTAGGACGCGCGCGCGGACTTGTGGTCCTGCTCACACGGGTCCCAGTCCGCGAACGGCGGCGAAGCGACGTACCACCCCACGTCGAGCGCCGCGACAACTTCCCACCCGGGACTGCGGCGACCCCGCGCGCCGGGCAACATGAAGGAGTGAAGGTGAGCCATCAGTCCGACTTCGGACCCGACCTCGTAGAGGTCTTCGGTCCCTCGCAGCAGGCCGGAGGACCGGAGCTCATTCAGCTGCTCACCCCGGAGGGTGAGCGCGTCGAGCACCCGGACTTCTCGTTCGACCCCGGGGACGGCGCCGACGAGACCGAGACCATCCGCGGCTTCTACCGCGACATGGTGCTCACGCGTCGGATCGACACCGAGGCGACCGCCCTCCAGCGCCACGGCGAGCTCGGCATCTGGGCCCAGCTGCTCGGCCAGGAGGCCGCGCAGATCGGCGCCGGCCGGGCCCTGCGGCCCCAGGACTACGTGTTCCCGACCTACCGCGAGCACGGCGTGGCCTACTGCCGCGGCGTCGACCCGCTCAACCTGCTCGGCCTCTTCCGGGGTGTCGACCAGGGCGGCTGGGACCCCAAGGACAACAACTTCGGTCTCTACACCATCGTGATCGGCGCCCAGGCGCTGCACGCGACCGGCTATGCGATGGGCATCCAGCGCGACGGAGCGGTCGGCACCGGCGACCCCGAGCGCGATGCAGCGGTCATTGCCCACTTCGGCGATGGCGCCAGCAGCCAGGGGGATGTGAACGAGGCGTTCATCTTCGCGGCCTCCTACAACGCGCCGGTCGTGTTCTTCTGCCAGAACAACCAGTGGGCGATCTCGGAGCCGATCGAGCGGCAGACCCGGATCCCGCTCTACCAGCGCGCGCTGGGCTTCGGCTTCCCCGGCGTCCGCGTCGACGGCAACGACGTGCTCGCGACGTACGCCGTCACGAAGGCGGCCCTCCAGCGGGCCCGCGACGGCCAGGGCCCCACGTTCGTCGAGGCCTATACCTACCGGATGGGTGCCCACACCACGACCGACGACCCGACCCGCTACCGGCTCAGCGACGACGTGGAGCACTGGAAGCTCAAGGACCCGATCGCCCGGGTCAACGTCTACCTCAAGCGCAACGGCCTGGCCGACGACGACTTCTTCGACGCCGTCCAGGAGGAGGCCGACCAGCTCGGCCATCACCTGCGCGAGGGCTGCAAGGCGCTGCCCGACCCGGAGCCGCTGAGCATCTTCGACCACGTGTACGCGGAGATGACCGAGGAGCTTGCCATCCAGCGCGACGGTTTCGCGGACTACCTGGACTCCTTCGAGGGGGCACGCTGACATGGCCGCGAACACACAGAAGATCACGCTCGCCAAGGGTCTCAACATGGGCCTGCGCAAGGCGATGGAAGACGACCCCAAGGTCCTGATCATGGGTGAGGACGTCGGCAAGCTCGGCGGCGTCTTCCGGATCACCGACGGCCTCCAGAAGGACTTCGGCGAGGACCGCGTCATCGACTCGCCGCTGGCCGAGTCGGGCATCGTCGGTACGGCGGTCGGGATGGCCCTGCGCGGCTACCGCCCCGTCGTGGAGATCCAGTTCGACGGCTTCGTCTACCCGGCGTACGACCAGATCGTCTGCCAGGTCGCCAAGATGCACTTCCGGAGCATGGGCAAGTCGAAGATGCCGATGGTGATCCGGATCCCGTTCGGTGGCGGCATCGGTGCGGTCGAGCACCACTCGGAGTCGCCCGAGGCGCAGTTCGCCCACACGCCGGGCCTGAAGGTGGTCGCCTGCTCCAACCCGGTCGACGGCTACTGGATGATCCAGCAGGCCATCGCCAGCGACGACCCGGTGATCTTCCTCGAGCCGAAGCGGCAGTACCACGCCGACAAGGCCGAGCTCGACGACTCCGCCACGCCGGAGCCGCTGTTCACCTCGCGCGTCGTCCGCCGCGGCACCGACCTCACCCTGCTCGCCTACGGCCCGACGGTGAAGACCGCCATGAAGGCCGCAGAGGCAGCCGCGACCGAAGGCAACTCGATCGAGGTCATCGACCTGCGCACGCTCTCGCCCCTTGACATGGGTCCGGTCCTGGAGTCCGTACGCCGCACCGGCCGCGCCGTCGTCACCCACGAGGCACACGTCAACCTCGGCATGGGTGCGGAGGTGTCGGCCCGGATCACCGAGCAGTGCTTCTACTCGCTCGAGGCGCCGGTGCTGCGGGTCGGCGCGTTCGACACGCCCTACCCGCCGTCGCGGATCGAGGAGGACTACCTTCCTGACCTCGACCGGATTCTCGACGCCGTCGACCGATCCCTGTCCTTCTGAGGAGTGTTCTGATCCATGGCTGAGTTCAAGCTGCCCGACGTCGGCGAGGGTCTGACCGAGGCCGAGATCGTCTCGTGGAAGGTCAAGGTCGGCGACGTCATCGCGATCAACGACATCATTGTCGAGATCGAGACCGCGAAATCACTGGTCGAGCTGCCGTCGCCGTACGCCGGCACGGTGCTCGCACTACACGTGCCCGAGGGCGAGACGATCGCGGTCGGGACGCCGATCATCGCGGTCGGCGACCCGAACGAGGCGCCGGCCGAACCCGCGGCACCCGCTCCCGTTCCGGCCGAGATGGAGATCGACCTCTCCAACCCTGCTGCCAGCGGTGGTGGCGAGGGCGAGAGCCTGGTGGGTCGCAACAAGGTGGACCGTGGCCCGCTACGGCGCGCCCGCCGTGGCACCGCGGCCCCGGTCGACGCGGCTGCGTCGGCTACCCAGGCACAGGTGCAGAGCACGTTCGAGCCCGGTCCGTCCCCTGACGTGGCCGGTCAGGACGAGCCCGCGGTCCCCGCGACAGCCGCCGCGTCGGCGGACCCCGTCTCCGAGCGCGCGCTGGCCAAGCCGCCGGTTCGCAAGCTCGCCAAGGACCTCGGTGTCGACCTCGCCACGATCGCACCCACTGGCCCCAACGGCACGGTCTCGCGGGCCGATGTGGAGCAGGCCGCCGGTGCGGGCGCCGCCTCCGGTTTCGAGACGGGCGCCAGGGCGCCCTCAACCTCCGGTGAGCGAGAGGTCCGCGAACCGATCAAGGGCGTCCGCAAGATGATGGCGTCGGCGATGGTGCAATCCGCCTTCTCCGCACCCCATGTGACCGAGTGGACGACCATCGACGTCACCGCGACCATGGAGTTCGTCGACCGGCTCAAGAAGCGCCGCGAGTTCAAGGACGTCAAGGTCTCGCCGCTGCTCGTGCTGAGCCGCGCGGTGATGCTGGCGATGCGGCGTACGCCGGAGATCAACTCGTTCTGGGACGACGCCGCCCAGGAGGTCGTGTACAAGAACTATGTCAACCTCGGCATCGCCGCCGCGACCCCGCGGGGGCTGGTCGTTCCCAACGTCAAGGACGCGCAGAGCCTCTCCCTCCTCGACCTCGCGGCTGCTCTCAACCAGCTCACCGCGACCGCGCGCGAGGGGAAGACCCAGCCCGCGGAGATGAGCGGTGGCACGTTCACGATCACCAATGTGGGCGTGTTCGGCGTCGACGCCGGCACCCCGATCATCAACCCGGGCGAGTCGGCGATCATCTGCTTCGGCGCGATCAAGAAGCAGCCGTGGGTGGTGGATGACGAGATCGTCGCCCGCCAGGTCACGACGCTCGCGCTGAGCTTCGACCACCGGCACATCGACGGGGAGAAGGGCTCACGCTTCCTCTCCGATGTCGCCGGCATCCTCGAGGACCCGGCATCGGCGCTCCTTTTCTGAGCATCAGCAGCGTGAACGGACCGGAAGCGGGGTAGGACGGCCTCGTGCCTGTGCAGCCCGGCTACCCCGCGCCCGGGGAGATGATCGGCCCCTACCGCATCGAGCGGACGCTCGGCGGCGGTGGGATGGGCGTCGTCTTCGCGGCACTGGACATCGGCTTGAACCGACCGGTGGCGATCAAGGTGATCGCACCGCATCTCGCCGACGATCACGAGTTCCGGACCCGCTTCACGCGTGAGGCACAGGCGCTGGCGGCGTTGGACTCGGCCCATGTCGTGCACGTCTACACGTACGGCGAGGTCGACGGACGGCTCTACATCGCGACCCAGCTGATCCCCGACGGCGACCTGGCCGCGAGGCTGCAGAAGTACGGCGCTCCATCGCTGCCGATCGCCCTGGACCTGATCGCACAGGTGGCGACCGGACTCGCGGACGCGCACGCCGCGGGCCTGATCCATCGCGACATCAAACCGGCGAACGTGCTGCTCAGACACCGCCACGACTCACATCAGGCCTACCTGAGCGATTTCGGGATCGCACGCAGGGCGGGCTCCGAGACCATGACCGGCAGCGGTGTCGCCGGCACGCCGTCGTACATGGCACCCGAGCTGCACACCGCGGGTACCGCCGGCGTCGAGTCCGACGTCTACTCGCTCGGCTGCCTGTTGTGGGCGGCGGTGACCGGCACCGCGCCGTACCGCGGGACGTCGGACTACCAGATCGCCACGTCGCACTTCGTGGAGCCGATCCCGCAGCTCAGCGGTGACAGCACGGTGATCGTGGAGACCAACCGGATCCTGCGCAAGGCAATGGCCAAGCAGCCCGAGGACCGGTACGCGTCGGCGGCCGCGTTCCGCGACGACCTGCGGCGGGCCCAGTCCTTGGCCCAGTCCTTGGTTCAGGGCAGGCCGAGGCCGTGGCTTCAGATCGGTCCACGCCGAGCCCGGGCGACTCGGGGTCCCCAGTGCAGCGTCGCCGACTCGCCGCCCTGGTTGCAGCCCTGGCCCTGGTAGCCGTCGTAGGCGCCACAGCGGCCGCTTTCGCGCTGACGGATCGCGACGATCCCGAGACCGATCCGGAGTCCGACCCCACCACCAGTCAGAGCGAGAGCTTCACGCCGGTACCGCCCTTGACACCACCCACCGCCGATGGCGACCGAGACAAGGCGGTCGCCAGCCTCTCCCAGGCGCTCCAGACCACGGGCGGGCTGACCGAGGCCCAGGCAGAATGCACGGCCCAGCAGTGGGTCGACGAGGCCGGGCTCCAGGTCATGATCGACGACGGCTTCTTCGACGAGGACATGGTGTTCCACGACAAGGACCAGTCCGAGATGTCGCCCGCGATGAAGAGCGCCGCCCTGACCGCGACCCTCGCGTGCGCCGGCGCGACCTAGACCTTCGGCCTCGTCACGCGGTCCGGGTGTGCCACGCCTTGAGTACGCCGGCCTCGTCCTCGCGGCTGAGGCCGGTCAGCGTCGGCTCGGCCTCCTCGCGTAGCCAGGACAGGGTGTCGCGGGCCGTCGCCGCGATCGGGCGGGTGGTCAGTCCGGCGTCGAACGACGGCATCGGGTCGTGGGCGAGCATCCCGTCGTACTCGGGAAGCGGCAGCCAGAGCGGGATGCCCCTTGGCCCGACCCACGGCTCGACCTCCTGCTCCTCGAGAAAGTCCTGAGGAACCCAGGTGAGGTGCGTGTCGATTGTCCCGCCGACCCCCGTCACCACCTGGTCGAGCAGTTCGCCACGGGTCAGCCGCGGGCCCACCCCGTCGTAGGTGCCGGTCCGGCGCCGCTCGGCGCTGTCCACGATCCAGGCTGCGAGGTCGCGTACGTCGATCACCTGGACCGGGTCCGACGGTGCACCCGGAGCCAGGACTTCGCCGCCGTCGGCGATCCGGTCCGGCCAGTAGCTGAACCGGCCGGTCGGGTCGCCCGGCCCGACGATCAGGCCTGGGCGGATGACCATGGACGTCGCCGCACCGGCCTCGACGAGCTGCTCGCACGCGACCTTCATCGCGCCGTACGCCTCGGGGCTCGACGACGGATCCTCATCCGTCGTCAGCGGATCGCGCACAGCCAGCGTCGCGGGCGTCCCGCCGGGGGTCCCGTTGTCGGGATAGACGTTGACCGTCGACACGAACACCCAGTGTGCGTCCGGGAGCGCGGTCACCGCCTTGCGTACCCAGGACGGGGTGCGGGCCACGTCGACCACGGCGTCCCAGTCGCCCGCCAGCTCGGATCCGTCCGCGTGGTCACGGTCGACCGTCACCTGCTCGACGCCTCCGGGTAGCGAGCCTGACTTGCCGCGACAGGCACAGGTCACGTCGTGGCCGCGCCGTACCGCCTCCTCGGCGACGGCTCGGGAGAGGAAGACGGTGCCACCCAGAACCAGAAGTCTCATGCCGCCAGCCAAGCCGGGTGGGACTGCGCTCGACAAGGCCAGCCGGCCCAATATCGCTGTGGGCGGAACTGCGGCAACGGGTGCCTGCCCAACCAGCAGACGGTGCGGGTGAGGGGATCACTAGGAAAAGTCGAGTAAATCAGTTAAATATAGGGCATACCGAATCTGCTGGTTCCGCGGACTCGCCGCGCGAAGGTTGCGTTGAGACTGGCGAGTCCGAGCAAGGAGAAGTGATGTCACGTCAGATGGTGCTCAACGGGTTCATGATGAGCACCGGCCACCATGAGGCCTCGTGGCGGCTGCCCGAGAGCGACCCGATGGTCAACCGGGAAGTGGCGCACTACCAGGATCTGGCGCGGATCGCCGAGCGCGGCCGGCTCGACTCGGTGTCCTTCGCCGACAGCCCCTCGATCATGTCCGACCCCGCCCGCCGGCCTTCTGAGGTGCTCGATCCCGTGGTCCTGCTCTCGGCGATGGCCGTTGCCACGGAGCGGATCGGGCTGGTCGCGACCGCCTCGACGACGTACGAGGCGCCGTACAACCTGGCCCGCAGGTTCGCGACCCTCGACGCCATCAGTCACGGGCGGGCCGGCTGGAACGTGGTCACGTCTGCCGACCTCGACGCCGAGGCCAACTTCGGTTCCCTGGATGCACCGACGTACGCCGCCCGCTACCGCCGGGCCAAGGAGTTCCTCGAGGTCGTCCTGGGGCTGTGGGGCGGGTGGGAGGACGACGCGATCGTGGCCGACAGGGGCTCGGGGGTGTTTGCGGACCCGGCAAAGGTGCACGCCCTCGACCACGTCGGCAGCCATTTCCGGGTGCGTGGCCCGCTCAACGTGGGTCGCAGCGAGCAGGGCTGGCCGGTCATCGTGCAGTCCGACTCGTCCATTCCCGGCATCGCACTCGCGGCTTCGTGCGCCGAAACCGTGTTCACGGCACAGCAGGCCGTCGACGAGGGACGGGCGTTCTACGCTGAGCTCAAGGCCGAGACCCTGAGGGTCGGCCGTAACCCCGACCACCTCAAGATCCTCCAGGGGATCATGCCGATCATCGGCGGCACCCAGGCCGAGGCGCGCGCGATCGAACGGACGCTCGACGACCTCGTCGTGCTCGACCACCCGCTGCGCCGGCTCGCGGAGGACATCGGCGTCCCCATCGGACAGCTCGACCTGGACGCACCCCTTCCGGAGAACATCCGGCCGGTCAGCGAGTTCGAGGGCAACAAGGCCCGCTACGGGTTGACCGTCGAGCTTGCCCGTCGGGAGCACCTAACCGTGCGCCAGCTGCTGCTCCGCCTCGGCCGGGGCCGCGGCCACCGCAGCGTGGTCGGCACGCCCGAGCAGGTCGCGGACACCATCGAGGAGTGGTTCCTCACGGAGGCAGCCGACGGCTTCAACGTGATGCCCGCCGTCCTCCCGTCGGGCCTGGAGGTGTTCGTCGACCAGGTGGTGCCGATCCTGCAGCAGCGGGGCTTGTTCCGCCGGGAGTACGCCGGCGCCACGCTCCGCGACCACTACGGCCTGCCCGTCCCGCCGAGTACCCGTTCCTCCGTCGCTCTGGAGGATGCCGGCTGACAGCCCTCCGCTAACACTGATGGTTGGGCGGGAGTCAGGTGAGACCTTCGAAAAGTCCGGTCAGCATGGGTGCATCGCGTTCGCGCTCTGGCCAGGCGATCGCGTACCACTCCCGCCCAACGCGCCGCTCCCACTGAGCGGTGTTCGTCGGGTCGTCGGACATGACGTGCAGCTGGCTCTTGTGCTCGCGAAGGCCGGCCACGATGCGGCTGGCGGCTTCTCGACAGTCGACGGTGATTCGGATCTGCTCGTCCGGGACGCCACGCATGTGGTAGGTCTGCGTCGGGTCGAAGGTGAAAAGCCCGAGCTCGGCGCGTTGGCGGTTCCATCGCTCGAACACGGACTGGGGGACCGCGCCGTGCGCGAGGCGTTGGAAGCCAGACCTGTTCCGGGAACGGAGTCGCGCGAATGCTTCGTCCGTGGCTGCTCCGATCGCGATGTGATCCGGGTGCCCGAAGATGCCGTCGGGGCCGAACGTGACGACAACCGCGGGATCCTCCTCGTCGAGGATCCGCGCGACCGCCGAGACGACGTCATCGAAGGGAACCCCAGCGACGCCGCCGTCCGGCAGACCTAGCCATTCGTGACGGTCGGGCACGCGGCCGAGGGCGCGCCATGCGGCTTCATCCTCGGACTGGCGAATGGATCCGAGCGTTTCTCGCGTGGCCGGAAATCCGTCTCGAATGTCCCCATGCTCGCCGAACGTGGCGTGAACCAGGACGAACCGGAAGTCTGGCTCGTTGGCGAGCAGCGCGACGCTCCCCGCAGCCCCGTACGCGTCATCGTCTGGATGTGCGAAGACGCACGCGAGGGTCCGGTTGCGAGACACGACTCAACGTTATCGGCTTCGGCGGTGCCCCTGGCCGGACCTGTCCCTGCTGGGAGAGCCCAGGCGGCGGAATGACTCACCGGGTCAAGTGCCCGGTGAGGCGGCTCCTTTCAGCTCTGGATCCAGGTGGCGAGTTGCTCGGCGATGGCTTTGGGCTGGTCCTCGGGCAGGAAGTGAAGTCCTGGCCCGACGGTGCGGGTGGTGAGCCCTGGGCACCGGGCGGCGATCTCGGCGGCGTACGCACTGTCGATGATGGCGCCGGGATCGGCGTGCAGGAGTAGGCGTGGTGTCTGGGTGGATTCCAGCCAGGCGAGGTTTGCATCGAGGGCATCCCGTACGTCGGGAGGGTCGCCGTTGATCGGAATCTGGGTCACCCACGCCCAGATCGGACGCCGGCTGCGAGGAGTGGGGAACGGCGCTGCATAGGCAAGCCGCTCGTCCTCGGTGAGCTGGTGGTCCATCCCACTGGGCAGGACCGTCGAGATGAAGAAGTTCTCCTCCTCGATCTTGCGTCGCCCCCGAACCGGGTCGCGGAGCTCGCGGAACAGCGTCGCGGCCTGCCTCGTCGAAGTCCTGCCAGGAGCCCAAGGCCCGCAGGTGTCCCTCCATCATCGCCACGCCGGCCACACGCTCGGGGTATCCGCGGGCGTAGGCCAACCCCAGTGCGACGCCCCAGTCATGCATCACGAGCCGGATGGCTCGGCCTTCGGTATCGAGCTGCGCAAGAGCCTCTGCCAGGTAGTCGCGATGGACTGCCCAGGTGTAGTCGAGGTCGGGTTTGCCGGAACCGCCCATCCCGATCAGGTCGATGGCCACGCATCGGAACCGGTCCATGAGAGCCGTGATCACGTGGCGCCACAGAAACGAGGATGTGGGATTGCCGTGAAGGAAGACCAGGACCGGTGTCTGCGGATCATCTTGGTGTCGAACGGGGCCGGTGTCGATCACTCGCATCATGGACTCACGGACGCGGACGTGGTGCGCCCGCCGGGCCACGAGTGCCTCCCAAAGCGACGTCTCGATCACTACCGCCTCCCGTGGCGAGGATGGTATCCAAGGGATCCGTATTCTCTGCTGCGGCCCCTATGCTCCATGGGTGGACGCTGCGACGGCCGACGCCCTTGTGGAAATCGCCGAGGAGGCCCGCGCACGACTGCGCAGCCAGGACTCGGCAGCTGCCGTTCCAGTTGAGGAGCGCTATTCCGAAATGCTCCAAGCCCTCGACTGGTGCCTCGACGGCGGACGGCCGGAGGTGGCGTTCCGTCTTGCGTCGGCGCTGGTCCCGTTCTGGATCTTCAGCAAGAGAATCGACGACGGTGACCAGTGGTTCAACCGCGCGCTTCGTGGTGGCACGGGCAACGACGCGGCCCGGGCCAAGGCAGTTCACGACCACGGCTACCTCGTGTTCTGGGCCGGTCACTATGAGCTGGCCGAGCAACGGTTCGCGAAGTCTCTGGCACTTGCAGAGGAGCTTGCCGATTCGTCAGTCCAGGCGCTCGCGCTCGGCGGCCTGGCTCGGGTCGCACTGAACACGGACGTTTCGGAGGCTTTGCGGTTGTTGCGCCGGGCGGTCACCCTGACTGACGGACTGGATGACAGCGAGCCAGGCAGATCGAGTGCTCTCCACGTCCTGGGCGTTGCGCTCCAGATGTCCGGTGACCTGGAGGGGGCTCGTGAGGTGATGTCGGCCCGACTCCAGATGGGTCGGCGCACCGGCGACGAGTTCGTCGTCTGGGCAGAGTCTGCCAACCTGAGCATGGTCGAGCGCCAGCTCGGCAACCTCGACCGTGCAGAGGAGCTTTCCCGCCAGGTAGTGGCGATCGTTGCCGGACGAGGGGACGAAATGTCCCTCGCCTGGTGCCTGAATGGCCTGGCCGCGGTGACCGCAGCCAAGGGCGACCTCGATCGCGCCGCGAGGCTGAACGGGATGGCGACTGCGATGCTCGAGCGGGCCGGGGGTGAGTGGCCGCCCGACGAACGCACGCAGTACGACGAGACGCTGTCCGCGATCACCGCGGGCCTGCCGCCAGACCTGCTGAAGCACTCACTGGCGCAGGGCGCCGCCATGTCGCTGGCAGAGGGAGTCGGCTACGCCCTGCAGAGGTTGTCGTGATGGGTCGGGTCAGATCGGTTGAGATCACTCACCTCTTGGGTGGGGTGTCACACACGGAGTTGATGTAGCGGACCAGCGAGCTGGCCACGGAGCTGCCGAAGTCGCCGGCCCTGTCCAGGTGCGCCTCGCCGTACTGATCCCGCCAGGTGATGGTGAAGGGCCGCTCGCGTGGTGTCCATCGGGTAGCGGCCTCGCAGTCGCGAACCCTGATCTTGAGTTTGACCGACCGGAATCGACTAGTTGGCGAGACTGTCAGGGGTAGGGCGGGAACGCGGACGTCGAGACTGCGGTCGAGGGCGCCGATCCCCGTGATGGTCGAAGGCAGCCCCTCGGACAGGACGATTGCGCTGTCGACGTGCAGCGGGCTGACCTCGGATTGCCGCCCGTTTGGGTGCCTGCGGGGCGGTACGGCTTCGAAGAGCACGACCTCGACGCCGTGCTCATCTGCCCGAAAAGCGGGTGGTGGCGCCGGTTGCTCCTGCCACGACAGCACGGCGCCGCCGCCGGCGGCAACGCCGAGCGTGAAGGCCAGGAAGACCAAGACGTGTCGTCGCCACGCAGTAGGGACCTTCTCGGACAACGGTGGCCGAGAGGGGCCAACCCGCAGAGTCTCTGTCGGCTGGTGCACTGTGTCATCGTCGGGATCGTGCACCTGCAAACCATATGCACGGCGGGCGTCGCCTGACTGGCGAGGACGGGCTACGAGCGGTGGTCAGGCGGCTCAACTCGCCGCATGCGGTCGGGCTCGAAACCGTTCTGCATGCCCCACGCGACGGCCTGGGAACGACGGGTCACACCGATCTTGCGGTACGCCGACCGGATGTAGGACTTGATGGAGTTGATGCTGAGGTAGGCCCGCTCGGCGATCTGTTGGTTGGTGAGGCCCTTGCGTGATCAGCGCGATGATCTCGGACTCCCTGGCGCTGAGTCGCGGCGTCGCTGACCTGGCCAGTCCGCCCACGACGAAGGTGCTGGCCTTCGCTGACTCGCTGGGCAGGACGATCTCGCCGGCATGCACCCTTCTCGATGCTCTCGACCAGCTGCTCGGCGGTCAGACCCTTCGACAGGTAGCCCGAGGCGCCCTTCTTCATCGCTCGGCGACGAGTCTCGGGTCGAGGTCCCAGCTGAAGATCACCACGCGGGGAGCTGAGCCCCGGACCAGGCCGGTGAAGTCGACGCGGTCACCCTGGGCCTGGCCGAAGGTGTCGTACAGCAGGACGTCCACGTCGCTGATCACTGGCAGTCGGCTGTCGAGCTCGACGACCTCGGATCCGGTCGCGCATACGGGGCGAGGAGGGCGGCGGTCCCGGCGACGACGATCGCGTAGTCGTTGACGATCGCAATCCGGACGGGAGCGGCTTGCGGTGTGGACACGTGCTGACCATATGCCGTTCGGCGGACCTGTCGCAGCAGTCGGGCTGAACCTTGGGTCAGCGTCGGTGGTCGAGCCTGTCGAGACCCCGCCCGCATACTCCTAGCGCTGAACCCGATTGACCTGGTACTGGCTGGCCTGGTCTCGGGGCTTGAGCACGAGGAGGTCGATGTTGACGTGCCAGGGCAGCCCGGCGATCCATCCGACGGTGTCGGCGACGTCGGCCGCCACGAGTGGGCCAGGCACGCCGTCGTACGTCGCGTCGCGCCGGGCCTGGTCGCCGCCGAACCGTCGCAGCCCGAACTCCTCGGTCGCAACCATCCCGGGAGCGACCTCGGTGATCCGCAGCGGCTGGCCCAGCAGCTCCTGGCGAAGCATCCGGGTCAGCACCGAGACGCCCGCCTTGCTGACGGTGTAGCCGCTGCCGTTCGCGTAGGCCTCGTGAGCTGCGGTCGAGGTGACGTTGACGACCAGGCCGTCGCCGCCGGCGACGAGTGCCGGCAACAGTGCCTGGGTGACGTTGAGGGTGCCGAGGACGTTCACCTCGAACATCGCACTCCAGTCGCCTGGGGACGCGTCGGCGACCGGGTCGGCTCCCAGCGCGCCACCCGCGTTGTTCACGAGCACGTCGAGTCGCTCGCCGACGGCCGCCGCGAGCTCGGCGACCTGGTCGGGTGCGGTGGTGTCGCAGGCGATGGGCGTCCCCCCGATCTCGGCCACCAGCGCCTCGAGCCGGTCCAGCCGCCGGGCTGCACAGAAGACGTGGAAGCCGTCGGCGGCGAGCCGGCGCGCGATGGCCGCGCCGATTCCGCTGCTGGCCCCGGTCACGACTGCGGTTCTCATGTCACTTCCTTCACGTGTTGCGTCGTCAGGACGGTGTGGTTCTGCCCATGATCCAGTCTTCGAAGAACGCGCTCAGCTCCTGGCCCGTCTCGTCTTCGACCCAGTCGAAGAACTGCTCTCGGGTGGCATTGCCGTCGGCGTACACGGTCGGCCACTCCTTCACCAGGCGCCAGAACTCGGTGTCGCCGACGTTGTGGCGCAGCTCGTTCCACATCAGCGCGGGGCCGTAGTAGACGTTGGCGGCTCCGAACTCGCCCTTGTCGTATTGCGCCGGGCGGCCCGGACTCGAGCCGGACCTGCCTCTCGAGGTCGATAAATTCGGCCAGCTTCGCGTCGATGCTGATGCCCGCGCGGTCTGCCTCGTAGGCCCATTGGACGAACATCGTCATCCCCTCGTTCAGCCACACGTCTCGCCAGTCGGTGGGCGTCACGAGGTCGCCGTACCAATGGTGGGTGATCTCATGCTGGATCACAGGCGCCGAGCGGGTGTAGGCGTTGTTTCCGAGGGTGATCATGGTCTGCGTCTCCATCGCCGACTTGGAGTCCACGACCACGAAACCGAGCGAGTCGAACGGGTAGGGCCCGAGGTGCTGTTCGTTCCACGTCAGGATCTCTGGCGCCCGCCTCACCGCGCGCAAGGCGCGTTCGTCGCCGCGGGGAGTCCAGTAGCTGATCGGAACCCCGCTTGCGGACTCGTCCTTGGTCTCGACGAGGTCACCGACTGCCAAGGTGGTGAGGTACGACGCCGCCGGGTGGGACAGGTGCCAGGTCGTCACCGTGTGGCCGTCCTCGACGGTCCGGGACTCGAGCACGCCGTTCGCGACGCCGACCCACTCCTGCGGAACCCGAACCGTGAAATCGTAGTAGGCCTTGTCGGACGGCTGGTCGTTCACGGGATACCAGGTGTAGGCACCGAACGGCTCCTGCATCGTCCAGAGCTCGCCCGACGGGGTGACGGTCATGCCGAGGGTGTTGACGTCCCTGCGCTTCGACGGGGCGGGCACGGGGGCTGGGGTGCCGGCGTAGGAGACCTGCACGGCGTAGTGCTCGTCCGTGGCCACGGCCTGGTCGACGACGAGGTGGTTGTCGTCCTGGCTGAACCCGACGTCCACGCCGTCGACGGTGACGCTCTCGACCTCCAGTGCATCCAGCAGGTCGAGTTGCAGCCGGTCGGCGTCTGCGGTGGCGCGGAGCGTGACGTCGGCGACGCCGGTCAGGGTGGAGGTGTCGGGATCCCAGGCCAGGTCGAGGCCGTAGTGCAGCGCGTCGACTCCCGGGTCGCCCTGGTCGGGGTAGTAGCTGTCCTCCACGGGCTTGCTCTGCGCCCGTTCGTACGATGGGCCATCTGGGTCGACCACACTGGGCGAGGTCGCGGAACTGGGATCGAGTCCGGGCCCGAGATTCGCGTTGCCCTCGTCGTTGCCGGTCCATCCGGCGACGACCACAACCGCCACCACCACTGCCGTGACCAGCCCCAAGGCCGCAGCGACCGCCACCACCTTGGCCCTCATGTCAGCCCAGCTCCTTGCTCATCTGCAGCACCCTGTGGTCCGGAGGACCGAACTCGGCCAAGCGACGATAGCCGCGCGCCTCGTGGAAGGCCAACGACGGCTCGTTGGGTGGGTCGATGTTCACCTCGAGCACCATCCGCGACCCAGCGGTGGTCTCGAGGTCGTCGTACACCGCGTTGCCGAGACCGCGGCGCTGGAACGCCGAGGCAATCACGATGCGGTCGAGATAGGTGAACTCCGGGAACAGCCGGCCGAACTCGAGATAGTTCGCCGAGTCGTACGACGTGCCGGAAGCGAACGTGAACACGAACCCGGCCGGCGTGCCGTCGGCCTCGATCACGTCCGCCCGGTCGGTCCAGCCGAGCAGCTCGAGCAGCCGAGTCTGGCTGAGCGGGGCCGTGAGGCGCTCGTGGAGCCGGTTGAGCTCGAGCACGAACGCGTGGTCGCGCGGCTCGATCGGACGCAGCTTCATCCGGCCAGTCTCATCCGGCTGGTCTCATTCGGCCATGCGGAGCAGGGGCCGCACCAGTCGGCGACCGTCGTGGACCTGGGACTTCACCGTGCCGAGCGGAGCCCCGATCTGTGCCGCGATCTCGTTGTAGGACAGGCCGTAGACGTCGCGCAACAGCAGCGGCGTCACGAAGCTGGGGTGGTCGCGCTCCAGGATCTCCATCGCTTCCAGCAGGTCGAGTCGGGTGCCGGCGATCACGCTGGTGGTCCGCGGGTCGGGTTGCTCGAGGTGGACGTCGTCGGCGGACCAGTGTGGCTTTGCCTGGTTCTTCATCCGCCGGTACGTCGACCGGGCGCTGTTGACCGCGACCGCGTGCACCCAGGTCGTGAAGCGGCTGGTGCCGCGGAACGAGCCGATCTTGTTCGCGATGTTGATCAGCGCCTCCTGGCAGGCGTCCTCGGCGTCGGGGTTGTACGGCAGCACCCCGCGACAGATGTTCAGCACCCGCGGCTGGAGCAGACGGATGACGTCTTCCAGAGCCTGCGCGTCCCCGTCGCGCGCGGCCAGCGCGAGTGCGTCGATCTCGTCGGCGGTTGGAGCGCGGTGATCGTCGCGGTGATCGTCGCGGTGGTCGTCGGCGCTGGTCATCCCTGTGGCCTCCCCGTTTCTCACCTGCAACATAATGCAGGGGTGCCAATTCCGAATCGCCTAGGTCGCTACGTCGTACGACGGCGAATCGGCTCGGGTGGATTCGCAACCGTCTGGCTGGCCTACGACGAGCAGCTCGACTCGCCGGTCGCCATCAAGGTCCTCGCCGACAACTGGACCGAGGACTCCCATGTCCGGCGCCGGTTCGTCGAGGAGGGCCGGTACCTCCGGAAGGTGGACACTCCCCACGTCGTCGGGGTCCACGACGCCGGCGAGCTCGACGACGGACGCCCTTACCTGGTGATGACGTACGCCGACCAGGGCACGCTCGCCGATCGGCTGGAGCAGGGCCCGCTGTCTGCCGAGCAGGGCATCGACGTCATCCGGCAGATCGGCCTCGGACTGACCGCGCTGCACCGGCGCGACGTACTTCACCGGGACGTGAAGCCACAGAACGTGCTGTTCCGCACCGACGATGCCGGCGGTCCCGACGACATGCGCGCGATGCTCGGCGACCTGGGCCTCGGCAAGTCGCTGGACATGTCGTCGCGGCTGACGATGATCGGCGGCACCCCGTCGTTCGTGGCGCCCGAGCAGGCGCGTGGAGAGTCCCTGGACGCCAGGGCCGACCAGTTCTCTCTGGGGGCCTTGACCTACTTGGTGCTCACGGGGAGGCCGCCGTGGGGGCACGCCAGCCTGGCCGCCGCGGCCGACCCGGCGCCGGCGCCGCCGATGGGCACGCCGGGACGGGCCTATCCAGCCGCACTCGAGGAGGTCGTCGCCCGAGCCCTCTCGCCGGACCGGGACGACCGCTGGCCGGACGTGCGGACCTTCGTCGAGGCGCTGAGCTCGGCCGCGTCGGGCGCTACTGTTCCGGGCGCACCGGCGCGCGCACTGCGTGATCGCGAGCTCACCGCAGTCGGCGCGCGGCCATCGCCGAAGCCGGCCAAGCCGACCGACGTCGACGCCGACGGGATCTCCCCGCCGTCCCGCAGGCGTTGGCCGCTGGTCGTGGCCGGGCTCCTGGCGCTGCTGGTCGGCGCGGGGACGGCGTACGCCGTCGAACAGCGATCGGATCCCCTCGTGACCCTGACCGACGCCGAGGGCACAATCTCGGTCGAGGTGCCTCGATCGTGGGAGACGCGCGTCTCCGAGCAGGGCTGGAAACCGCCTGGTGAGACCGTGACCTATGCCGCCATCTCCGTCGGCGGCGACGAGGACGAACCCGGGGTCTTCGTGGGCGTGCTGCCCGGCGACGAGCTTCCCGAGGAGCTGCCGGGCCACCCCGACTGCTCGGAGGAGGCCGAGCCGCAGCGCGACCGGATCGACGGCGACCGGTCTGTCACCGTCGTGCACTCGGACTGCCCCGGGGTGATCGTGGAGCGGGTGATCCGGGTGACGACCAACTGGCTGCTGTGGATACAGGTCCGCAGCGACGACCGCGCGACCGCAAACACCGTCCTCGACAGCATCGCCACGCCCGGCATGTGAGCGCCTCCGGGACGTGAACCGATCTCAGCCCGCTATCAGCTGACCGGCATCAGCTGGCCGGGCGTGTCGACGCCAGCACGTGGTCGAGCATCGCATCGAGACCCGGCCTGGTCGCGCATCCGGCCCGACACGGTGATCTCGAAGACGCCGATCTCCGAGCCGGGCAGGGAGATCCAGTACGAGTGTTGGTAGGTCTGGTGTTGGTCGACCACATACGTGAAGGAGACGGAGTGGTCGTCGATGGACAGCTGTTCGACCTGCTCGTACGCGGGAGATCCGCGGACGGCCTGGAACCGGTACTTCGCCAGGTTGCCGGTCGTGATCGGCACTGAGACGGGGACGACGCGCAGCGAGTAGGTGTGCTTCGGGTTCTCGGGAAGCGTCCAGCGGATGCCACTGCTGGTCTCGTGAGGCTCCCAGCCGCTGGGCGCGTCGTACTGCCATCGCGGGGAGGCCTGGCGGATGAACCGGGTCACATAGGTCAGGTCGGTGCTCAGCGGCGCGTACTTGTCCGAGTCCGGGACGATGATGACCGGTGGATCGGTGGGGACGGACGGCGAGGTCGCGGGAAGGGGCACCGCGGAAGGCAGCTGGGCCGGTTTCTGGTGTCCGGCGTACGACGTGGCATAGCCGGCCACGGCGCCGATCAAGGCGCAGCCGAGGACCACGGCCGCCGCCGTCGTACCCCCGCCCCGTTCGCCCCGTTGCACGGCCCCACCGTATCGAGCGGCCCGAGTTGCGTAGGCGTCAGACGGGCGCGAGGCTGGGGTCATGACTGCTCACGCCATGTTCGACAAGCACCGGGACCGACTCGACCAGGCGGTGGCTGCCTGCCTCAGCCGGGAGTACTTCTCCGCCTTCGACGAGTCACCCTCGCCACGCGTGTACGGCGAGAGCGCCGCCGACGACGGGAAGGCGGCGTTCGAGGCGTGGTTGGACACCGACTTCCCGCTGTCCACACCGGGCGCCGACGGGACGGTCGCCACCGAGCGCTCGCCGTTCGGTTTCGAGCTGGGCGTCAGGTATCCGCGGGCCGCAGACGTCGAGGCACTTGCCACGGCCGCCGGCCAGGGTTTGAAGCAGTGGCGCGACGCAGGTCCGCAGGCCCGGGTCGGTGTCTGCCTGGAGATCCTCGATCGCTTGCATGCGCGCGTCTTCGAGCTCGCCAACGCCGTCCAGCACACCAGCGGGCAGGCGTTCGTGATGGCCTTCCAGGCCGGCGGTGCCCACGCTCTCGACCGTGCTCTCGAGGCGATCGCCTACGCCCACCAGGAGATGGGACGGGTCCCGGCGACGGCGCTCTGGGAGAAGCCGGGTCGCGGGGAGCCGCTGCGGATGGAGAAGACCTACACCGCCGTGCCGCGTGGCCTGGCGCTGGTGATCGGCTGCAACACGTTCCCGACCTGGAACTCGTGGCCCGGGCTGTTCGCCTCGCTCGTCACCGGAAACCCCGTCATCGTGAAGCCGCACCCCGGCGCGGTGCTGCCGCTGGCGATCACCGTGCAGGTCTGCCAGGAGGTGCTCTCCGAGGCCGGCTTCGACGCCAACCTGGTGACGCTCGCTGCGGAGGAGCCCGACGACAAGCTGGCCGCGGCCCTCGCCCTGCATCCCAGGGTGAAGCTCATCGACTTCACCGGCGGCAACACGTTCGGCGACTGGCTGGAGGCAAACGCCGTCCAGGCCACGGTCTTCACGGAGAAGGCCGGCGTGAACACGATCGTCCTCGACTCCACCGACAACTTCCGCGGGGTCTGCCAGAACCTGGCGTTCTCGCTCGCGCTCTACACGGGTCAGATGTGCACCGCACCGCAGAACGTCTACGTGCCGCAGGGCGGGATCGAGACCGACGACGGCACCAAGACGCCGGCCGAGGTGGCCGCCGGCATCGGTGCCGCACTCGACAAGCTGCTCGGCGAGGACGCGCGCGCCGTCGAGCTGCTCGGTGGCGTGGTCAACTCCGGCGTCCTCGAGCGGCTTGCCGCCGCGCCCGCGCATGGTGAGGTGTACGTCGCCAGCCGCGAAGTCGCTCATCCCGCCTTCGAGGATGCGACCGTCCGCACGCCGACGCTGATCGGCCTGACGGCCGACGACGCTGAGGTCTACGAGCAGGAGTGCTTCGGCCCGGTCGCCTACCTGATCTCGACGCCCGGCACGGATGCCTCCATCGACCTGTTCCGCGACACGGTCCAGCGCCAGGGTGCGATGACCGCCGCGGTCTACTCGACGTCACCTGACGTGTTGGAGCGGATGCGGGACGCCGCCCTCGACGCGGGGGTCGCCCTGTCCGAGAACCTCACCGGGGCGGTGTTCGTGAACCAGTCGGCGGCTTACTCCGACTTCCACGGGACCGGCGCGAACCCGGCCGCCAACGCGTCGTACACCGACGCGGCGTACGTCGCGAGCCGGTTCCGGTTCGTTCAGTCCCGCCGCCACGTGTAGCGGCAGGGTTCGGCGGCAGCTCAGCCGACATACCGGATCCTGTCGATCGAACCCCCGGTCTGGATGCTCAGCACGTAGAGCGACCCGCCGCTGCCCACCTCGAGGTCGACCGGAGCCTGGTCGTTTGCTCGGGGGCGAATGGGCTCGTCGCGTCGGTCACCGGGTCGTAGCGCCGGATCCAGCCGGTGCAGAAGTCGGCGAAGAAGTAGTCGCCGACGTATCCCGGCGGGAACTGTCGGTGTTCGGGGTCGTAGAAGGTGCCGCCGGTGATGGCGCACCCGGTGGTCGCGGTCTCGCCGTGCGCGTACGCAAAGAGCGGCGGCCTGTACGACGGGTCCGATTCCGGACCCTCGTAGATCGGCCAGCCGTAGTTGGCGCCCTGGACACCCGAGTTGATCTCCTCCCAGAGGTTGTGCCCGACGTCGTTGATGAACATGGTGGCGCTGCCGGGCCGGAAGGTGATCTTGAACGGGTTGCGCAGTCCCAGCGCCCAGATCGCGCGGTTCTTCCCGGTGGCCTGGTCGAAGAACGGGTTGGTGACCGGAATGGTGCCGTCTTTGTTGATGCGCAGAACCTTGCCGTGCAGGTTGGCCAGGCTCTGCGAGTTGGCTCCCGTGAAGTTGTCACCTGAGGTCACGTAGAGCCTGCCCGCCGGGCCGAAGGCGAGTGATCCGGCGACGTGGTGCGGGTCGGTCTGCGCGTCCAGTTCCAGGAGCACCGTCTCGCTGCCCGGCACGGCCTTGCCGTTCTGCGCCGTCACGCGGACCACCCGGTTGTGCACCGGCTCGGAGGTCGTCGCCTTCATCGTGTAGTCGAGGTAGACGTAGTGGTTGGTGCTGAAGGCAGGGTCGAGGGCGATGCCGATCAACCCTCGCTCGTTGGACTGTGGTCCACCTTCGCCCGGATGTCGAGGAAGGTGGTGAGCGTCCGGTCCCGATGGACGAGCCGCACTCTTCCCGCCTGCTCGGTCACGAGGATGCTGCCGTGGGGTGTGAACACCATGTCCACCGGGTCGACGAAGCCGCGGACGAAGGTGTGTCCTGACGAAACCCGGCGGCAGCGCGGACTCGGCGTGCGGGACCGGGACTGCAGATGTCGCGAGCGCGACGACCGAGGTCAATAGCGCCGCCGAAAGTGCCGCCGAGCGCAGAGAACGTCTCACCATCTCTATCCCACCTTCGCCAAGAGTCTCGTGTTGAGTCGGGTCTGTAGGTGCCAATCTATGACAAATGGGATCCCACGCTGATCGCGTTCCCGTCCTTCGCCTGGTTCCAGTTCGCGCTGATGCTGGTGGGGCTACGTCACGGGTAGCGGAGTCCGGTGGTCGCCTGGCTGATCTCCCACAGCCTGGCCTGCGCGGACTCGTCTCGCGACAGTCGGCTGCTGGTGACCACCTGAGGAAGGCCCCGCCACTCGTGGAAGCCTCCCGGGCCGCAGTAGGTGCCACCGGGCAGGTCGGCAGTCGCGGCCATCAGGATCGGGAGCGCGCCCATCTTGGCCGGCTGCGCGGTTGCCCACATGGTCGCGTTGAGGATCGACGCCAGCCCGCCGCGTGCTCGGCCCGTCTGGCCGGTCGCGAGCAGTTTGGTGGCCGAGTAGCCGGGGTGGGCCGCGAGTGCGTGCACCGGGAGGCCCTTCGCGGTGAGTCTCTTCTCGAGCTCGTACGTGAACAGCAGGTTGGCCAGCTTGCTCTGCCCGTAGACACCCCAGCGGGAGTACCGACCTTCAGGCAGGCGCGGGTCCTGGATGGGGGCAACCCGGGCCATGTGGTGGCCGTTGGAGCTGACGGTCACGACCCGCCCGTTTCCCGAGGCGACGAGCTGGGGGAGCAGCAGTCCGGTCAGCACGAAGGGCCCGAAGTGGTTCGTGGCCATCTGGAGGTCGAGCCCGTCGACGGTCCGTTGCTCGGGAGTCGCCATCACGCCGGCGTTGTTGACGAGGACGTCGAGCGGTCCGAACCGGGCTGCGACCTCGGCGGCGCGGCGGGCCCTGGCCAGGTCGGACAGGTCGACGACCAGCGAGTGGATCTCGGCGCCGGGAACCGCCTCCTCGATCGCCCGCTGGGTCGCCTTCAGCTTGTCCTTGCTGCGGGCGGCCAGCACTACCCGCGCCCCGCGACGCGCGACTTCGAGGCCGACCACGTGGCCGAGCCCGCCGGTCGCGCCGGTGACGACCACGGTGCGCCCGGACTGGTCGGGCATCTCGTCGAGGGTCCAACCGCTCACGGTGTGACTGCCATCATGGCCATCAGGGTGCCCGCGAGCGCTTCGTCCCCCTCGATCGCGACCGCGCCGGGCTCGGGGTCGCGGCGGCCGCCGGCGATGACGATGAAGGTCTCGCGATCCATGGTCAGCCTGGCGGTCGGCTGTTCGGGCAGCGGCACCTCGACCGCACGCCCGTCGGCGCCCATCTCGACTGCGCGTGGAGCGCTGCCGCTGACGTCGAGCACGACGCTCGTGCCTGCCGGTGGCGCCACCCGTTTGCCGAGCACCCGCGCGAGGCTCTCGAGCAGATAGTCGGCGGTGTGCTGGGCCGGTGCCGAGTCCAGGTTGCCGGGCCGGTCGACGGCCCGTCGGACGTCCTGCTCGTGCATCCAGACATCCAGCGGGCGGTTGCGAAGCAGCCGCTCCCAGTCCCACCCGATCCCGCCGAAGATGCGGGGCGGTTTGGCGGCCCCGTCGGTAGGCGGGTCGGCGAGCAGGGCGGTGTGCCGACTGGTGGCGGCGGAGCGGATCTCGTTGATCAGCTCGTCGGTGCTGCGTTCGCGCCGGGCCACGACCCCCTGCTCGGTGTAGAGCCCCATCAAGCTGGTCACGTGGTCGGGCTCCCCGACCTCGACGGTCTCCTCGGGGGCGCCGGCGAGGATCGACTCGAGATGCGCCGTGTGTGCCGCTATCGCCCTGACGTCCCATCCGGCCAGGTCGGTCTCTGTCGCCCATTGCTCGGTCGGGATCGTCTCCAGCAGTTTGGTGAAGTCGTCGATGGCGATCCACCAGACGTCGACGTACCCCGCCAGGCGTTCCTGATCGTTCATGGGCGACACCCTCCCATGAGCCGCCCTGTTGAAGGAGGCCGATCTGTCTGCGAGCGTGGCCGGATGCTGGTCGAACACAGGGGCGTTGCTCCAACGCTGCACGCCACGAGCTACGTCGCGCCGACCGCCGTGGTCAGCGGCGACGTGACCCTCGGGCGGGACGTGCGGGTCCTGCACGGCGCCGTGCTCACGGCCGAGGACGGCTCGGTCACCGTGGGAGCGCGCTGCGTGGTCATGGAGAACGCGGTGATCCGCGGCCGCGGCGCGCACCCCGTCGTGATCGGCGACGACGTCCTGGTCGGACCGCACGCGCACGTCAACGGCGCCCGGATCGACGCCGGCGCGTTCCTGGCCACCGGGTGCGCCCTGTTCCCCGGTGCCGTCGTGGGAGCGCGAAGCGAGGTCCGGATCCACGGTGTGGTCCACGTCAACACGGTGCTACCTCCCGACTCCCTCGTGCCCATCGGATGGGTAGCCGTCGGAGACCCGGCGTCCGTGCTGCCGCCGGGGCAGCACGAGGAGATCTGGGCGATCCAGGAGGGCCTGGACTTCCCCGGCACGGTCTACGGCCTCGCTCGCGACGCCGAGGCCCGCGAGCGGATGGCCAAGCAGGTCGACTGGTTCGCCGCCCACCGCGACGACCGGATCCTGGACTGACCCGGCTCGTGTTGACGCGGGGAGTGCGCCGACCCGGCTCGTGTTGACGCGTGCGCGAGTGCGCCGACCCGGCTCGTGTTGACGCGGGGAGGCGCCGACCCGGCTCGTGTTGACGCTCAGGCTGCCAGCGGGGTCGATGCTGCGTGGAACAACGTGATCCCGCATCGAGGGCAGTGGTTGCCCGTGCAGACGTCGAGGTCCTGACCGCATCGGCAGACGGGTGCGATGCGCCCGATGGCGATCTCCCTCAACTGCCCTGTCGTGGCCCATGTCGGCTGGGTCGTGTCCATCGTTGTCACCGCCTTCTGTGTGAATGTGCCTGTGCGTATGTGATGAACCGGCCCGGCCATTCCCAACAACTTTTCTCCAGTCAACGCTTCGCGACGTTCGACCGCGATCGTGCTGGCACCCCCATTCCAGGTGGTGCCCGCACACCCGGAGGTCGGAACCCCGCACTTGTGCTCGGTGCAGCACGCAACGTCACGATGAGCCGCGCCGATGCTATACGTTGCTAGACGTGCTATACAGCGCTCGAAATGAAGGACCTACCTCGTGCGTGAGAGTCCCCGAGCCGGCTTGGCGACTGGCAGCACAATGAGGCCGTGACCCCTTCACCGCCCGGCAGGACAGCCCGCGTCCGCGCCCCCGAGCTCCTCGGTCGCGGCTGGCTGAACACCGACGGCCCGCTTCGGCTCCGTGATCTGCGTGGCCGCTTCGTGCTGCTCGATTTCTGGACCTTTTGCTGTGTCAACTGCCTGCACGTGCTCGACGAGCTCAGACCGGTCGAGGAGAAGTACGCCGATGAGCTGGTGGTGATCGGCGTACACAGCCCGAAGTTCGTGCACGAGGCCGACCCGGAGGCACTCGTGGCCGCGGTGGCCCGCTACTCGGTGACCCACCCCGTGCTCGACGACCCGGATCTGGTGACGTGGGACGCCTATGCCGCCCGGGCGTGGCCGACGCTCGTGCTGGTCGACCCCGAAGGCTACGTCGTGGCGCAGTACGCCGGCGAGGGTCACGCGCACGCGATCGACGCCCTTGCTCGGCACGCTGGTCGAGGAGCACCGGTCCCGGGGGACGCTCCAGCCTGGGGACTCGCCCTACGTCGCGCCCGTCGAGGAGACCGGTGACCTGCGCTTCCCGGCGAAGGCGATTCGGCTCCCCTCCGGCAACCTGCTGGTCGCCGACGCCGGGCACGACCAGCTTGTCGAACTGAGCGGATTCGGCGACGGCCACGTCGTACGCCGGATCGGAGGCTTCCGCGAACCCAACGGGCTGTGCCTGCTCCCCGACGACGTGGCGGCCGACGTGGGCTACGACGTCGTGGTCGCAGACACGGTCGCCCACCAGCTCAGGGGCATCACGCTCGAGACCGGAGAGGTACGGCGCCTCGCCGGCGACGGCAGGCAGTGGATGCAGGGCGACGACACCTCCCGCCTGTCGAGCCCGTGGGACGTGGTCTGGTGGCAGGACCGCGTGTGGATCGCGATGGCCGGCATCCACCAGCTGTGGACGTTCGACCCGGCCACCGGCACGGTCGAGGTGGCCGCCGGCACGACCAACGAGGGGCTTGGTCGACGGACCCGTGGCGGAGGCGTGGTTCGCCCAGACCAGTGGCCTGGCCGCGGACGGCGACCGGCTCTGGATCGTCGACCCCGAGTCCTCCTCCTTACGTGTGCTCGAGATGGCCGCGACCGACGCCGGGCTGGAGGTATCCACAGTTGTGGGGCATGGGCTGTTCGACTTCGGCTTCCGGGACGGCGGCCGCGAGGAAGCCCTCCTCCAGCACCCGCTCGGCGTCGCCGTGCTCCCCGACGGGACGATCGCGGTCGCCGACACCTACAACGGCGCCGTACGACGCTTCGACCCGGCTTCCGGGCAGCTGACCACGATCGCGACCGGACTTGCCGAGCCGTCCGGCTTCGTGGTCGCCGGCGGCGAGTTGTTGGTCGTCGAGTCGACAGCGCACCGGATCGTGCCGGTCGAGGCGTCGGACGCGAAGGCAGACGGGTCGGCGTCGCAGAGCCGGCGCCCGGTCACGGAGATCGGGACGTCGCTCACGCTCACGGTCGCGTTCACCCCGCCACCGGGGGAGAAGGTCGACGACCGGTTCGGTCCCGCCTCGCAGCTGATCGTCACCGCCACCCCGCCCTCGCTGATCCGGTCCGGTGACGGCCGGACGACCGACCTGTCCAGGATCCTCGAGGTCGACCCGCAGGTCGGTGACGGCGTACTCCACGTCGCCGCCCGCGCCGCCACCTGCGACGAGGGCGGCGGGGACGGTGCGGCGTGCCGGATGCATCAGCAGGACTGGGGCGTTCCGGTCCGGGTCACACCCGACGGCAGCGCGACGCTCATCGTTGCCGCTCGGCTCGGTGGCTCGACGTAGAGACGCCGACCCTGACAGGCTGCCCGGTGTGCAAGCAGTCGTGATCGGGCTCGTCAGCGGGCTGCTGGGTGCCGGACTCAGTGCCTGGGTCGCCTGGACGCTCGGGGTGAGGACGCTGCGCCAGAACGCCGAGCACGCCGAGGCCCAACGGGAGGAGCGCGAACGCCAGGCGCGCGAGGAGCGGGAGCGCGACGCACAGGTGATGGCTCGCGTCCTGCTGGCGGACACCGTCCAGGCGCGAGTCCGGTTGCGCAGCGCGAACCGCAGTGGGCTCTTCTGGTCCGCGCCGTTCGCACCGTCTCTCGCGGCCTGGGAGACGCACAAGAGCGACGTCGCCCGCCAGATGCCGCTGGAGGACTGGGACGCGGTCAGTGCCTGGTTCCGCAAGATGGCCACGCTCGAGGCGTACGCCGTCGTGGCTCGCGCCAGGCATTCCGAGCAATCCCAGCCCCCGGTGGGAGGAACGCCCGGTACGTCCTGCGCGATGCCCTCAAGCTCTCGGCGACCGCAGCCGCAGCACTGGAGAAGTTCACCGGCAAGACGTTCGAGGACGACGAGCTCACGGACGATGACTCGGCCTGACGCAGGATTGAGGTTCACGCGGGAACCGCCATCGGCGGCTACTCGATGCGGCGTTCCTCGACGTGCGTGGTGCGCGAGCGCTGGGCGTTCATGACGAGGGCAAGGACGATGGCCAGCACGCCGACCACGATGCAGATCCAGCCGAGTGCGTCCTGGGCGATGGCCTTGTCGATGCCGTTCGGCAGGTCGATGGCGCCGGTGACGAGAATCAGCCCGACGACGAGCAATGCGATTCCGATACCGATACCCATGTCTGCACTCCTTCGCGTAGCGAACCTTCAACCATTCCGGGGCTTGGTGCGGATGTCAACCGCGAGTCGCACAAGCGTTTGATTATCGCGACGGCAACTCAGCTCAGGCGGCTGCTGGCCAGCACCGGTCCGAGCTTGCGGTCGGCGGAGGCGAGGTACGGGCCCAAGGTTCTCGCGGATCCACGGCAGGCCGATCTCGTCATGAACGGCCTGCACCGACTCCGGGTTCTCGCAGATCACGACCATGACGGCCGTGTCGGCCGCGACCTGGATGAAGTTGGCCTCCAGGAAGCCGGGGACGCTTGCCCCGTCGGCCATGAGCTGGTCCTGCATCCGCGCGATCAGCCTGAGATCGAGTCCCCGGGCGAGGGTCATCGTGTTCACAACGGCGAACATGGCTCAGCCTGCCGGTTTGGTGTTGTCCAGGCCCGAGGTCGCATGGATCCCTGCAGCCGAAGGGCTGGGTCGGTCATGGAACACCTCCACGCAGGACGCTAGGCGGCCCAGCCGTCCGGCGGCAGACCCGTCCGGGTCAGGGATCCCCAGAGCGCAAGGGCCGCCCCGGATGTCTCCGGGGCGGCCCTGGTCGCTACTGGTCGCTGAGTTCGACCGGCTGGTGGGGTCAGAACGCGTCTTCGGACAGATCCATGAGCGACAGGTCGACCGACTCGGCGATCGCCCGCTCGGCCGAGATCTTGGGCAGCACGTTGTGCGCGAAGAACTGGGCAGCCGCGACCTTGCCCTCGTAGAACGACTTGTCCTTGCCCGACACCTCGCCGGCGAGCTTGCTCAACGCGACCTCCGCCTGACTCAGCAGCAGCCAAGCGCAGACGATGTCACCGAGGGCCATCAACAGGCGCGAGGAGTTGAGTCCGACCCGGTAGATGTTGCGCAGGTCGCCACCCTCGACGCTGGTGTCGGCCGACATCAGCTGCCCGATCATCGTCGCCACGATCGCGTTGCCGTCCTCGAGCGCCTGGGCGAGCAGACCGCGCTCGACCTTGAGCCGACCGTTCCCGGCCTCCGAGGTGAGGAAGCCCTCGACCTCGCCGGCCAGGAAGCCGAGGGCCTTGGCCTGGTCCTTCACGATCTTCCGGAAGAACAGGTCCTGCCCCTGGATCGCGGTCGTGCCTTCGTACAGGGTGTCGATCTTGGCATCGCGGACGTACTGCTCGATGGGGTACTCCTGGAGGAAGCCGGAGCCGCCGAAGGTCTGCAGCGACTCGGTGCCGAGCAGCACCCACGAACGCTCCGAGCCGTAGCCCTTCACGATCGGGAGCAGCAGATCGTTGACCGCCTCGGCCTGCTCGTCGCGCACGCCACGATGGGTCGCGATCTGGACCTTGTCCTGCCACGACGCCGTGTAGAGCACCAGGGCGCGCATCGCCTCGGCGTACGACTTCTGCGTCATCAGCGAACGTCGTACGTCGGGGTGGTGGGTGATCGTGACCCGAGGCGCCGTCTTGTCGGCGGCCTGGGTCAGGTCGGCGCTCTGCACGCGCGACTTGGCATACTCGAGCGCGTTGAGGTAACCGGTCGAGAGGGTCGCGATCGCCTTCGTGCCGACCATCATCCGGGCGTTCTCGATGACCTGGAACATCTGCGCGATGCCGTCGTGAACCTCGCCGAGCAGCCAGCCCTGAGCGGGCTCGCCGCCTCCAGTGCCAGAGTCGCCGAAGGTGATCTCGCAGGTGTTGGAGACCTTGATGCCCATCTTGTGTTCGACGTTGGTGACGTAGGCGCCGTTGCGTTCGCCGGTCAGCTCACCGGTCTGGTGGTCGAAGTGGAGCTTCGGCACGATGAACATGGAGAGGCCCTTGGTGCCGGGTCCGCCCACGCCCTCGACCCCGGCGGGACGGGCCAGCACCAGGTGGACGATGTTGTCGCTCAGGTCGTGCTCACCCGAGGTGATGAAACGCTTGACGCCCTCGATGTTCCACGAGCCGTCCTCGTTGGGAGTGGCCCTGCTGCGACCGGCGCCGACGTCCGAACCGGCGTCCGGCTCGGTGAGGACCATGGTGGCCCCCCACTCACGCTCGACCATGATCTCGGCGATCCGCTGGTCGCGCTCGTTGCCGGCGCGGTGCACGACCGCCGCGAACGCGGGTCCGCAGCCATACATCCAGACCGGCGCGTTGGACCCGAGCACCAGCTCGGCGACGGCCCAGTTCAGGCTGGAGGGAGCAGGCGTGCCGCCGAGCGCCTCCGGGATCTGCAGGCGCCAGTACTCGGAGTCCATCCAGGCCCGATAGCTCCGCTTGAACGACTCCGGGAGCGGCGCCGTGCTGCTCGCCGGGTCGAAGACGGGTGGCTCGCGGTCCGCGTCCACGTAGGAGGAAGCCAGGTCCTCGCGGGCGAGTCGGTCGACCTCGCTGAGAATGGACCTCGCGGTCTCGACATCGACCTCGGCGAACGGCCCGGTGCCCAGGACCTCGTTGCGGCCCAACACCTCGAACAGGTTGAACTCGATGTCGCGCAGGTTGCTCTTGTAGTGGCTCACTGCTCCACCTTTTCCGTCTCGGGATCGGCTACTAGCCGGTAACTTAAGTATGGATCCCTGATGCTGGGTTCGCAAGGAAAACGGCGGTACTGGTGGGTCACATTGTGTGGCGCAAGTCACTGTGCGGCTTGCGTCTGGCTATTTCGATAAAATGTAGTAAATTACTAGGTATTGGGAGTTCGACCCCTCCCAGCGCGATCCGCGCGGTCCGGTGGATGCACCCCCACCGGACCGCGCGTTCGAGCCTGATCACGACTTGGTTGACTGATCCGGTGCACATATCTGTCAGACTGTCGCCATGCGAGTCTCCGCGAAGTCCGACTACGCCCTACGGGCCCTGATCGAGATGGCTGGTCGTACGGACGGGGCTCCCGTGAGCGCGGAGGAGCTTGGTCGCCTCCAGGAGATCCCGCACGGATTCCTCCAGGCGATTCTCGCCGATCTGCGCCGCTCCGGCGTCGTGGTGTCGCAGAGAGGGCAGTCAGGCGGCTGGCGGCTCAACCGGGCGCCCGAAGAGATCAGCGTTGCCGACGTGATCCGCGCGGTCGACGGACCGCTGGTGTCCGTCTACGGGCTGCGGCCGGAGGCGGTCAGCTACAACCAGTCCGCCGCTGTGCTCCAGCATGTCTGGATCGCCGCGAGACGGTCGTTGCGGGACGTCTTCGAGCAGGTGACGCTGCGGCACATGGCCGAGGGGAAGCTGCCCAAGGCGGTGACCAGCCGCACAGCCGACGAGGACGCCTGGCAGCCGCACTGACTCCGCCCGTCAGTCCAGTCAGTCCCGTCAGTCAGCGGCCTCGGACGCGGCCAGCTTCCGCTTGAGCTTCTTGCGCTTGCGCAAGAGCTTCGCGTTGCGGATCTCGAGCTGTTCGTTGTGCTCTCGCAGCCGGGCCACCTCGACCAGCACGTCGGCCAGCGCGTTGGTCGTGGTCCGGAGGCGGTCCTTCGTCCTGACCTCGTCCGGTGAGATCGCGGACTTCTCCGGCTCATTGGGCAACAGGTCGTCGAGATCGCCGCGGACGTCGTACCCGCCATTGGCGATCTTCTTCTGCCAGGCTTCGGCCCGGGAGAGCAGGTCGTCGTACAGCTCGGGAGGCGGGGCCGCGGGCCGAGCGGCTGTGTCGCCGAGGACCCGGTCGGCGAGGTACTTCTTCACGACGGTGCGCCGCAGCTGGCCGTCGATCCGCCCGTCGATGGCCTCGTTGACCCCACGCAGCACGGCCACCTCGGTCGTGCCCAGGCCGCGCTGGCTGCACCGGGCCACGTCGGACGGGAACAGCGTTGCGTCGAACCCGACGACGTCGGCGAACGCCGCCCAGATCGAGGCGCGAGGGTCCGCTTGCTTGGGTACGACGATCAGATGCACCCGATCCGCGGCGACCCGACGCCACCGGTCGAGGACCTCGACCAGGTCTTGGCCGGCCCAGAAGCCGCGGGCCTGCGCGTGCGCCCGATTCGCGTCCATGATCCGTTCGTGAAAGGTGGTGAACGAGACGGATCCGCCGGACTTGATCGACTCCTCCCAGCCTGCCGCCACCTGACTGCCCGGGTCGCGGACGGTGACGACGAGGTGGACCTCACGACCGGCGACCCCGTCGAGCAGCAGGTCGACCTGCTTCGCACTGGCGGCGGCGACCAGCTCCAGACTCAGCACCGAGGTGCGCTTGGACCTGAAGACGCGGCGGCACAGCTCTGCCCAGGTGCCTTCGACGTCCGACCGTTGGTAGCCCCACTCCTTGTGGTCGCGACGGATCTCGACAGCGGCGCGAAGCAGCTCCTCGGTCGAGGAGGCCGCGACGTCGACGCCGGCCGCCGCCAGCCCCTCGGCGTGGGTGAGCAGCGCCTGCTCGATGAAGGCCGCTCCGGTCTCCGGAAGGCCGATGTGTAGGTACACCTTGCGACGTGGCATGCCTCCACGGTGACACGACCGAGCAGCCGCGTTGTGAACATAACGTGTCGCGGGAGGAAAGGGATTATTCCCCGGCGGCGTCCCGGAGCCAGGTCAGCACTGGCTTCAGGGCGCGCCAGTCGGCACGGACCCGGTCGACCAGCTCGGGCGTGTGGATGAACTTCTCGAAGCCGTAGAGCTTGGCCACGAAGAGCTGCTTGTGGCGCAGGAGCTCGATGCGCGGGTGCCCGGCGTCGTAGCCGCGAGGCGCGGTCTTCAACGCCTGGCCACTGATCTCCCAGCCCGCCTTCTCGAGTTTCCTCAACGCACGCTGGAGTTTCGGGCCGGTCCGGTCGTCGGCGATGGCGTCTCGAATGGCCGCCAGGCGCTCACCGCAGGCCTCGTAGTAGCCACCCCCGACGCGGACGCCGCGGGCGGAGACGTCGACGTAGAACCCGGTCGACGGCCCGGTCGCCACGAGCGCGCCCTGGTTGGTCTTGTAGGGCGTCTTGTCCTTCGCGAACCGGACGTCGCGGTAGGGGCGGTAGACCTTGGCCGGCCCGAACTCCGGCTCGAGTTCATTGACCAGTGCCGTCATCGGCCCGCGGACGGCCTCGTCGTACACGTGCTTGTGGGCCTCCCAGAACGACCTCGTGTTGTCCATCTCGAGGTCGTCGTAGAAGTCCAGTGCTGCAACAGGGAACCCGGTGAACACCTCGCCAGCGTAGTGTCCTCCCTCACGGGCGCGGGTACCCCGGGCCCCCCCCCCCCCCCCGCCCCCCCCCGGACCCCCGGCCCATCCCCGCCCCCCCCCCCCCCCCCCCCCCCCCCCCCCCCCCCCCCCCCGTCAGGTCAGGGAACTGTGGTCCATACCTGCTCGTCGCCCCCCTCGCCGAACGCGCTGATCGACAAGATGTTGCCGGCGCAACGCGGCTCGGCCAGGAAGGCCGCGCCCTCGCCCGGCGACTCGTAGACGACCTCCAGGGTGCTCTCGGGGGTCCAGCGGAGAAGGCGAGCCTTGTCGACGTCCTTCTGCGCGTCGCGGACGAAGTACGCCGAGTCGCCGCACCACGTCAGCGTGCCCGTCGTACCGACACCGAGGTCGAAGTAGCCACCATCACTGCTTGCGTAGAACTCGCCGAGCTCGATCCGGCTCTCGTTCTTCACGACCGACCAGACTGCGCCGGTCGGGGTGATTGCGCCGTCCCAGCCCTTGCACTCGGTGACGCCCTCGATCGGCACCGCCTGGGTTCCTTCGAGTTGAGCGGGTGTCCGGCACTGCGGCTGGCCGCCGAAGGTGAGCAGGGCGGTGGCAGTGGGGGAGATGACCACAGTCGAGAAGCCGCTCTGCTTGGGAGCGCAGTACGTCACCGTCGACTTCATCGAGGCCAGGTCGGTCTGGGCCAGGCAGTAGCTGCCGGAGCCGTCGACAGTCGCGTGGTAGACCAAGCCGTTGCCGATTGCCCACGCGCCGCCGTTGGTGGTCGGTACGTCGGAGTTCCCGTCGATCGTCTTGATGTCGCCCGTGGCCGGGTCGATCACGGTCGCCCGCCCCGGCTTCTGCTCCTGTTTGTCCTGGGCGACCACGACCACGCGAGTGCCGTCGGAGATCACGTCGCTGTACCTGAACCCGTCCGGTGCGGCCATCGACGACGCGTCGTTCGGGCCGTCGATGGAGATCTGCGACCGCTCCTGGTCCACCGTGACCGTCGACTCACCGACCTTGGTGACGTTGTCCCCTGTCGTCGCGTCGAGCGACTGCCAGTCGAAGACGTTGGTCGTTGCCTCGACCACTTGCGGGCTGGTCCGACGTACCGCCAGTGGGGCGGACGGCAGTCGGGTTCGTCGTCGGGCTGGTCGTCGGGCTGGCGGTCGTCTCGCTGGCCTGGGTCGGGTCGGGAGTTCCCGAGTTGGTCGTGTCAAGAGATTCCGGCTCGTCGTCGCCGCCGGTGCAACCCGTCAGGGCCAAGGTCAGGGCGAACGTGAGGGCGCTCGCGACCAGCGCGATCCGTGCAGCGGGCATCAGACCCCGATGTTGTGCATCGAGTGTGCCTGGTTGCCTCGGTAGCTCCGGTAGGCGGAGCGCCACTGCACTCGGTTGATGTAGGGCTCCGAGGGGTCGAAGCGATTCTGGTTCCAGGGCTCGAAGAACCCGATCAGGTTCATGTTGTCCCCGTTCTTCTTGTAGCCCCGGCCGACCTGGAAGTGACCGGACGCGTCGTCGTCGAGGTAGGGGTAGAACTCCTTGAGCAGGATCGGGTGGAGGATCAGCGGCGCCTTGTAGTCGAACAGGTGCCGCATGTTGAGCAGCCACCACTGCCCATAGTCCCAGTTGCCGATGTCCAGGACGATGTACGGCCCGGCGTAGTCCTGCCTGTCCCAGCCGGTGTCTTCATTTGTCACCCGCACCATTTCGCTGATCGCCGAACCACTTGACGTCGTACCCAACCTGGACGCCCAGTGCTCCTGGCTCCGCGCCCTGCCGGTCCAGCCCCAGGCGATCATCTGCATGGAGGTCGGTCCGCAGTAGTAGGTGCGGGTTTGCTCGGCCACATCGTTTCGGTTGAGAACCCTGGCGCTCTGCGGGTAGTCGCCCCACGACTTGGTGGTCTCGACAGCCGACGGGGTTGGAGTGGAAGTCGCTGTTGAGCTGGACGACTGTGGGGACGAGGTTGCTTCGGCGTTCGGCAGTTTGGTCTGGTCGGTGCCAGTGTTGGTGTCGGTGGCCTGCATCTGGATCTCGGGATGCCGGTCGAGGAATCCCGGTGGAAGCGGGACACCCTGGATCTGGTTCCGGATCAGCCACACCTTGGCGACGGCCTTGGCGGCTTCGGTCAGCTCAGCACGCTCGGCGGCAGCCCGAGCGTCGGGCGTCAGCCGCGCGGAGGCTTGGAGGGTCGTGAGGATGTCGGCGTCGCCGGTGCCGCTGGTCTGGCTTGCCGACTGAAGGCTGGCCTGGGTGGCCTCGGCGGTCACGCTGGCGACCACTTCGCTCTGGGCCTGGTCAGTCCAGCCCTGGTGCAGGCAGTAACGCTGGCCCTCGAAGTCCGCACACCGGATCTGTGCCGCCACCAGTGACGCGGTGCTGAGTCTGATGCTCTGGCTGCCGTTGTCGGTCAGCCCCGCTGTCAGCCCGGCGGTCAGACCTTGGTTGACGACTCGGTCGATCTCCGCCTCGGCGGCCGCTGTCAGCGCACTCTGCCCGGCGGTGGCATGAGCGAGCGAAGCCCGTTCGTCGGCCGCCGACGGCAGTACCGCGGCCTCGTCACCACCGCCTCGCGGCAGGAACGGAGCGGCCGCCAGGACCAGACCGAGGGAACCGATGGCGACGGTGACGCCGGTGGCGCGCTGCCGAGTAGCACGGGGCATGGGGAAGACCTCGATCGAGTGGGCGGGAAGTGTGGTGGATACCACTGTCCACAATAACCCCAAAAGTCGTCAAGTGTCCCACAAGCAACATCAGACCCATGGCAGCGACACGCCGTAAGAATCACAAGCTTGTAATTCGGTGGGGGTGGGAACGGTGAGTCGTCGTAACTTACGACGACTCGCGGAAGTGAAGATGCGACGACTCGGCGGGCTGGCCGGGGTGGTGAGTCGTCGTAAGTTACGACGACTCGAGGAAGATGCGACGACTCGGCGGGGCTTGGAGCGGATGACGAGACTCGAACTCGCGACATCGACCTTGGGAAGGTCGCGCTCTACCAACTGAGCTACATCCGCGTGCACTTCGCAGGCACGGAGAATCGTACCTGCTACGGCGTCGCACTCCAGTCGATGGGGGCCAGCATCGGGCGGCGTGCGCTGACCAGGTCACCACTCGATCGTCCGGTGAGGCGCCGGTGCACCCACGGTACGGCGTGGGTACGCGCCCAGTCGAGATCCTGCTGGACTCGCACGCGGCGTGACGCCGACGGGATGTCGTTCAGGGCCAGCGGCGCCAGGTCATGGGCCACGCCGAGCGTGTCGAGCACGGCGATCGCGATCCGCTGATGACCGGCCGCGTTGAGGTGCAACCGGTCCAGGATCCCAGTGCCTCCAGTCGCGGAACACCCGCATCCGCCAGAAGTCGACCAGCGTCGCGCCGTGATCGTCGACGGCTGCCCGCAACAGTTCGTTGTAGAGCGCGAACCTGCCACGGATCGGGGCATAGATGGCCGACCCCCCGGTGTCGAACGCCGTGAACACGACCAGCCGCGCCCCGGTTGCGGAGATTCGGCCGAGGGCTTCGGCGTACTTCTCGACCAGGCCGTCGATGTTGACCCGTGGCCGCATGATGTCGTTGGCGCCGGCGTAGATCGTGACCAGGTCGGGTCGCATGGCGAGCGCCGGCTCGAGCTGCTCGCCCAGGATGCCGTCGAGCTTGCGGCCACGGATCGCCAGGTTGGCGTAGGTGAACTCCGGGGACCGGGCGGCCAATACCTCTGCCACCCGGTCGGCCCAGCCGCGAACCCCGTTGGGGAGGCTCGGGTCGAGGTCGCCGACCCCTTCGGTGAACGAGTCGCCGAGAGCGACGTACCGAGTGAAACGGCGATCCGGCCGGTCAGCTGGCGTGTCGAGCTTGTCGAGGTGACCCATGGCGACATTGTCCGTGACGTCGACGGTCTCCAGCCGGTCGGGTCTGCATCGATCCCGGGAATCGGAGACGCTGTGACCCACTGAATCCTTGCTGTCCAGTTAGGTTAGCCTTACCTTAGTGATGACCGACTGGAAGAAGGATCACATGCGCAGGCGCACCATGGTCGCAGTTCTCGCGGCCGCGGCCCTGTCCCTGGCCGGCTGCTCGACCGGCTCGACGGACACCCCCGACGAGACGCCCAAAGCGGTCTCCGACGTCGATGCGGGAGCTTTCCCCGTCACCATCGACCACGCCTACGGCAAAACGACCATAGAGCAGGAGCCGAAGCGGATCGCAACCCTGGGCTGGTCCGACCAGGACGTCGTACTCTCGCTCGGCGTCGTGCCCGTCGGCGCGATCCAGGTCTCATGGGGCGGCAACGACGCGATGTCGACGCCCTGGTTCGACGACAAGCTCGCCGAACTCGACGGCGAGCAGCCGACGCGCTACAGCGACGCGGACGGCGCACCGATCGAGGAGATTGCCAAGCTCGCGCCGGACCTGATCCTGGCGACCAACTCCGGGATCACCCAGGAGGAGTACGACAAGCTCTCCAAGCTGGCCCCGGTCGTGGCGTTCCCCGGTGACCCGTGGGTGACCACCTGGGAGGACTCGCTGGAGATGGTCGGCAAGGCTCTGGGCCGGTCGACGAAGGCCACCGAGGTCGCGGCCCAGACCGAGCAGGCCATCGAGCAAGCCGCCGACGACAACCCGCAGATCGTCGGGAAGTCCTTCATCTTCGCATCCCTCGCCACCACGGACATGTCCAAGATCGACTACTACACGCCGCAGGACAACCGGCCGCGGCTGCTGACCGACGTCGGCATGGTGAACGCCCCGATCATCGAGCAGATCAGCAAGCCCGGGGAGTTCTACGGCACGGTCTCCGCCGAACGGGCTGCCGACTTCGCCGCCGACGTGTTCATCACGTACGCCGAGACGGACCGCGACCTGGCCGCGTTCTCGAAGAACCCACTGCTCGGCGAGATCCCCGGCATCAAGAACGGACACGTCCTGGCGTCGGTGGACAAGACGTCGGCACTGGGCCTGTCCGCCCCGTCGCCGCTGGCCATCCCGTATGCGATGGAGCACTTCGTGCCGGCTGTGGCTCAGGCCGTCGACGGCGCGTAGTGCGATCCCTGGACACCGTCCAGGCCGGCCGACCCGCTGCGACGGGTCGGCCGGCCGCGACGAGGACGCTGGTGACCCTGCTCGCCGCGATCACCGTCGTCGCCCTGGGATCGGTGTTCGTCGGCTCGCGCACGATCGGCCCGGCCGCGGTGCTGGACGGCAGTCACCCGCTACACGCCATCGCTGAGGCCCGGTTCCCTCGCACGCTGCTCGCACTCGCGGTCGGGGCCGCACTCGGCCTTGCCGGTGCACTCATGCAGGGACTGACGCGTAACCCGTTGGCAGACCCCGGAATCCTCGGGGTCAACGCCGGCGCCTCGTTCGCCATGGTGCTGGCGATCTCGACCTTCGGCGTGGCCGGACTGTCGGGCCGGATGTGGTTCGCGTTCGCCGGAGCCGCGGCGGCAACGCTCGCAGTGCATGCCATCGCCTCGCTCGGACGCGACGGCGCCACCCCGCTCAAGCTGGCGATCGCGGGCGCTGCGCTGACCGCGGCCTTGACCAGCTGGACGACCGGTCTGCTCCTCACCGACCAGAAGACCATGGAAACCTTCCGCTTCTGGCAGGTGGGCACGGTCGGCGGTCGCGGGTACGACGTACTCCTCACGGGGCTGCCGTTCCTCGTCGTCGGCGCCGTGCTGGGGCTGGTGAGCGCCCGTCTGCTCAACACCCTCGCGCTGGGCGACGATCTCGCTCGAGGTCTCGGTCGCTCGACCGCCATCGACCGGCTGGTTGTCGGTGTCGCGATCGTGCTTCTCGCCGGCGCGGCTACGGCGCTGGCCGGACCGATCGCGTTCGTCGGCCTGATCGTGCCGCACGCGGTCAGGGCTGTCGTCGGCTCCGACTACATCCGGATCCTGCCCCTGTCCATGGGGTACGGCGCGGTCCTGGTCGTCGCCGCGGACACCGTTGGACGGGTGATCCTGCCCCCGACCGAGGTCCAGGTCGGGATCATGACCGCGATCGTCGGCGTGCCGGTGTTCCTGAGTCTGGTCCGGCGAGGCCGGATGGGCGGGCTGTGATGACCGTGCTGGAACGAGCGATCGACGGGGATGGTCTCGACAGGCTCGACCACCGGGAGAGCTCGACCACCGGGTGGCGGTGGTCCGCCGGGCGCGGCGAGGCCCCGCGCGCCGCAGCCGCATGGTCATCTGCGGGCTCGGGCTCACGCTGGTGCTGGTGTTCGCCGCCCGGGTCCTGCTCGGTGACTACACGATCACGATCCCGGACTTCTTCCGGATTCTCCTTGGCGCGGACATCCCCGGGGCGTCGTACATCCTGATGGAGAGCAAGCTGCCGCGAGCGCTGCTCGGCGTCCTCGTCGGCGCCGCGTTCGGGATCGCGGGCGCGATCTTCCAGACCACGCTGCGAAATCCTCTGGCCAGCCCCGACATCATCGGGGTGAGCGTCGGCGCGAGCGCGGCAGCCGTCTTCACGATCGTCACGCTCGACCAGACCGGGCCGTGGGTGTCGGCCGCCGCCGTCGCCGGCGCGGTCACGGTCTCCGTGGTCGTTCGGCTGGTCGCGGGCACGGTCGGTGGGTTTCGGCTGGTCCTGGTCGGGATCGCGATGGCGGCCGCCCTCCAGTCGGTGATCCAGTACCTCTTCACCCGCGCCGACGTGTACGACGCGCAGCTCGCCCTGCGCTGGCTCACCGGCAGCGTCAACCGCGCCGACTGGCCCACCCTCCGGCTGCTGGCCGGCATCCTGCTCGTCCTGACGCCGGTGTTGGTCTGGCTCGCGCGGTCACTTCGGGTGACCGAACTCGGGGAGGACACCGCGGCCGGGCTGGGTGTCAGGCCTGGTCGTGCGGACGCCCTCCTGCTGCTGGCCGTCCTGCTCACTGCGGTCGCTGTGGCCGCCGCCGGGCCGATCGCCTTCGTGTCGTTCCTCGCCGGCCCCATCGCCCGTGCGTTGAACTCGGGTCGCACGACCCTGGTCGGTGCCGCGATCACTGGTGCCGTGATCGTCGTCGGGGCCGACTACGTCGCGGACTACCTGCTGGCCGACACCAACTTCCCGGTCGGCGTCGTGACCGGCGCATTCGGCGCGCCGTTCCTGCTCTGGCTGCTGGCCCGCGGCCGCACTGGAAGGAGGGCGGCATGACCGCCGTTGAAATGGTCTCCGGGTCTGCGCGGCTCGTCGCCGACTCCGTCTCGCTGGGGTACGGCGAGCGGCGGATCATCACGGGCCTGTCCGTCCGGGTCCCCGACCATCGGGTGAGCGTCATCGTCGGCGCCAACGCCAGCGGGAAGTCCACATTGCTGCGCGGGATGGCGCGGCTGTTGCGCCCGACGGCGGGCGCCGTACTCCTCGACGGCGAAGCCATCCACCGCCGGTCCACCAAACAGGTCGCCCGCACGCTCGGACTGCTTCCCCAGAATCCGATCGCCCCCGAGGGCGTCACGGTCGTCGACCTGGTCGGCAGGGGTCGGCACCCGCACCAGGGGGCGTTCCGGCGCTGGACCCGCGACGACGAGACGGCCGTGGCCGACGCGCTGGCGCTCACCGACACGGCCGATCTCGCGGAGCGCGTGGTCGACGAGCTGTCCGGCGGTCAGCGCCAGCGCGTCTGGATCGCGATGGCGCTGGCCCAGGGCACCGACCTGTTGCTGCTGGACGAGCCGACGACGTACCTCGACGTTGCGCACCAGGTCGAGATGCTCGACCTGCTGGTCGATCTCAACCAGAGCCGCGGTACCACCGTGGTGATGGTCCTGCACGACCTCAACCTGTCAGCGCGCTACGCCGACCATCTCGTCGCGCTCCGCGACGGGCGGATCGTGGCCGAGGGGACGCCGGCCGAGGTCGTCACCGAGGCCACCGTGCGCACCGTCTTCGATCTCGACAACCACGTGATCACCGATCCCGTTTCCCATACCCCGCTGGTCATTCCGGTGGGGCGCCACCACGGAAAGGCATCCCGATGACCATGACTGCCACCAGCGACCTGCCGATGATCGTGGACGAGGTGGAGGTGGTAGCCGTCGACCGCATCTCGCCGAACTTCGTCCGCGTCGAGCTGGGTGGAGCCGCGCTCTCCGAGTTTGGCGTCGACGGTCCGCTCTACGACCAGCGGATCAAGCTGGTCTTCCCCAACGACGCCGGCAAGCTGGCCTCCTTTGCCGGCGCGGACGAGTCGTGGTTCAGCACCTGGCTCGCCATTCCGGAGGCGGAGCGGGGGCACATGAGGACCTATACGGTCCGCTCGACCCGGGGTTCGGGCGAACAGACCCGGATCGTCGTGGACTTCGTGCTGCACCTGGCCGAACACGCGACCGGGCCGGGCTCGGCCTGGGCCGCCCGGGCGGCAGTCGGGGACCGGCTGGTGACGATCGCCCCGCGCCGCGGCCTGCCGTTCGGCGGGATCGAGTTCGCGCCCGACGACGCGAGATCGTTGCTGCTCGTGGCCGACGAGACCGCCGTACCGGCGGTGAGCAGCATCCTGGACGACCTGCCCGACGGGACTCAAGGGGCGGCATTTCTCGAGGTGCCCGAGACCGGCGACGTGCTCGACCTCCGCTGCCCGGTCGGGATGGAGGTCGTCTGGCTGCCGCGGAACGGCGCTCCGCTCGGGGAGCGTCTGTCCGAGGCGGTGCTCGCGCACCTCGGTGAGCCGGTGAGCGCCTTGCCGGCGGAACCCGGCGTGGTCGACCCTGACCTGTGGGAGACCCCGACGTACTCGTCCTCGGGCGAGGAGATCGGCGACGCCGTCACCGTCGGCCATGATCTCGACGGCCTGTACGCCTGGATCGCCGGGGAGGCCGGTGTGGTCACCGGACTCCGCCGCCACCTGGTGAACGAGCTCGGGATGGATCGGCGCCAGGTCGCCTTCATGGGCTACTGGCGGCGCGGCGTGGCGATGCGGTCGTGACAGGTCAATGACAGAGAGGTAGTCCGAGACGAAATGGCCCCCAAATCGGCGTGTCGGGGACCATTTCGTCTCGGACTATCGCTGCTTGTTCAGTTGTCGATCTGCGTCGCGAGCTTGCGGAGTCGGGTTGCCAGCTGGTGGCGCCGCGTGGTGCGAGGCAGGTGCGGTTCCCTGGCCCGGCGTACGCGCTCGTCGATGAGCTGACGGGTCTCCATTTCGATGAGGCTTGACATGGCTGTTCCTCCTCTCACAACTGCTTGAGCGTGATGTCGCCGCTGACCGTCTTGGCGCGGAGCTCGATGTAGTCCTGGCCGTCCTCGGGGGAGCCGGCGCCGTCCAGGTCGGACCGGACCCGACCGCTCACCGACGAGATGTCGGTCCAGATCGGGATTCCGGCGGGGATGCCCACCGCGACGTCGCCCGAAGCACCCTTGAGAGAGAACTTGCCGCGGTTGAGCCGTTCGACGACGGCGTCGCCGCTACCGGTGGACATGGACACGTCGCCGTCGGCGGTCGCGATCCGGAGGTCTCCCGAGCCGGTCTTCACGACGGTCGGGCCG
Source organism: uncultured Actinomycetota bacterium (assembly GCA_963844385.1). Taxonomy (GTDB): domain Bacteria; phylum Actinomycetota; class Actinomycetes; order Propionibacteriales; family Nocardioidaceae; genus Nocardioides. The sequence goes on from CAWJOJ010000001.1 coordinate 311,340, forward strand.
GCCGCCTGGCCGATCGCGACGTCGCCGGAGCCGACGGAGACCGCGGTCGAGCTGCCGGCCTCCTGGACGTGGACGTCTCCCGAGCCGCTCTTGATCCGGGCCTCCTCCAGGATGCGTCCGACGGAGATGTCACCTGACCCGGTCTCGACAACCGCGGGTGCGTCGATCGAATCGACCCTGACCTGGCCGGACCCGCTCTTGATCTGCGTGGTGCTCCACGTGCCGGAGGCGTGGATGTCGGCGCTGCCGGTCTTGACGGAGAGCTCACTGTTGGTCGGGACGGTCACGGTGACGATCAGGTTGGCCTCGCCGCCGAAGAAGCCGGTGCGGAGCTTGGGGGCGAGGACCGAGATCTGGTCCCCGTTCTGTTCCACGATCACCTGGTCGCTGTGCTCGCCGGTGACCTCGACGGTGGACTCGCTGGTGTCGGTCGCGTCAGCCGTGACCGAGCCACGCCCGATCTCGACGTACAGCCTGGTGCGCTTGTGGGTCTCGAATGCCTTGAACATGTCATCTCCAGGGTGTGTTCGGCCGCCAGACCAGCGTGCGCGCTGGCCCGTTGCGGTGTTTGAGTGGTTTTGCTGTGTCCGGGAGTCGGCTAGACCCAGCCGGTCATTCGTCGGCTGCCTGAGCCCTTGCCTCTGCCGAACGCGTCTCCGAAGAACGGGATGCTGGACAGGTCGATGTCGACGTCGATTGCCTCGTCGGACGTGGCCACCCGGACGACGCTGACCAGCCAGGTGTTGAGCGACTGGCCGCTGCGAGCGGCAAGCTCCTCGGCCCGGGCCTTGACCGACTCGGGGATCCGGAGGGTGATCCGGGCCAGGTTGCCATCAGCCTCGAAGTCTTCGGCGCTGGGCGGTCGAGGGGGGCTCGGCGGCGCGGGCGCGCTCACCGGTGCGGTGACGACGAAGTCCAGCTCGCGTCCGTTGAGGCGTACGTCGACCGTGCCGGCGGGGAGCTCCGCGGTGATCTCCGCTGCGGCGTGGGAGAGGGCCTCCATGAGGGCGAGGCGGGCGGCTGGGTCGAGCGCCATGGAGAGGCGCTCGGCGGCGGCCCTGATCTCGTCGCTGCCGGCCTCGGCCGCGGCAACGAGATCGCGACGGAGGCTGTCGACGTAAGGCGTGATGTCCATGTGCACCACACTGACATCACCGTGATGTCATGTCAACACCTTATGTGACATCAATTGGTGTCAGGTGAGATGAGGCATCGATGTGGGTACGGGCGCTCGTACGGCGCGGAGCCGCCCTCGTACCGACCTCGGAACGGAGCAACACATGGCTGTTATCCCGGGCATCACGACGCTCGCGACCGACACGCTGATCGACGCGAATGCGGTCGACTACCTGATCCTCTTCACCTACTTCGCCTTCGTCCTCGGGCTCGGCTGGCTCGCGAGCCGGCAGGTGTCCGACTCGCTCGACTTCTTCCTGTCCGGGCGGTCGCTGCCCGCCTGGGTGACGGGTCTGGCGTTCATCTCGGCCAACCTCGGCGCGGTCGAGATCATGGGCATGTCGGCCTCCGGCGCCGAGTTCGGGCTGCCGACGGTCCACTACTTCTGGGTCGGGGCGATCCCGGCGATGCTCTTCCTGGGCGTCGTGATGATGCCGTTCTACTACGGGTCCAAGGTCCGTTCTGTGCCGGAGTTCATGCTCCGCCGGTTCGGTCCCGGCGCCCACCTGGTCAACTCGGTCTCGTTCGCGCTGGCACAGTTGTTGATCGCCGGCATCAACCTCTACCTGCTGGGCACCATCGTGCGCGCCCTGCTCGGGTGGCCGCTGTGGGTGGCCCTGATCCTGGCCGCGTTCGTCGTCCTCTCCTACATCACCCTCGGTGGCCTGAAGGCCGCGATCTACAACGAGGTGCTGCAGTTCTTCGTCATCGTTGCCTCGTTGCCCCGTTGACCCTGATCGGCCTGCACAGGATCGGTGGCTGGGGCGGCCTGGAGGACAGGATCACCGATGCCGCTGGCAAGGGCGGAGCCCCCCCGGCCGAGGACCAGCTGAACTCCTGGCCGGGCCAGGCCCTGTCCGGGTTCGAATCGCCGCTCTGGTCCGTCATCGGCATCGTGTTCGGCCTCGGCTTCGTCCTGTCCTTCGGCTACTGGACCACCAACTTCGTCGAGGTCCAACGGGCGATGGCTTCGGACTCGATCTCAGCGGCCCGCAAGACGCCGGTCATCGGTGCATTCCCGAAGATGTTCGTACCGTTCATCACCATCGTGCCCGGCATGATCGCGGCAGTTCTGGTGACGGAGATGATCGACCTGAAGGCTGGTGGCGCGCCGCCGGGTGGCGCCTCTGGTGAGGGGGTCGCCTACAACGACGCGCTGATCTACCTGATGCGTGACCTGCTCCCCAACGGCCTCCTCGGTCTGGCCATCACCGGCCTGCTCGCGGCGTTCATGGCCGGTATGGCAGCTAACATCTCGGCCTTCAACACGGTCTTCAGCTACGACCTGTGGGGTGACTACATCGTCAAGGACCGGGAGGACGGCTACTACCTGATGGTGGGCCGGATCGCCACGGTCGGGGCCACCGTCATCGCCATCTTCACCGCCTCCATCGCAGGCAACTTCTCCAACATGATGGAGTACCTCCAGACGCTGTTCGGGTTCTTCAACGCGCCGCTGTTCGCCACGTTCATCCTCGGCATGTTCTGGAAGCGGATGACGGCGACGGCAGGCTGGGTCGGCCTGGTGGCTGGTACGTCGTCGGCCGTCGCGGTGTGGGCAACCAACGAATGGGGACCGCTCGACCTTCCGGGTCAGGGCGCGGCATTCCTGTCAGCCTCGACCGCCTTCGTCGTCGACGTGGTGCTGAGCATCGTGGTGTCCCTGATGACCAGGCCGAAACCCGACTCCGAACTCGTCGGACTGGTCTACTCCGTGACGCCAGTGGAGCAGCGCACCGACCCCCACGAGGCGTCGTACCCCTGGTTCCGCCGTACCGTCCCGCTAGCCTCCGTGGCCCTCGTCATGGTCATCGCGCTCAACCTGGTCTTCTGAGGAGATCAAGATGGCAACCAACGAAAAGCACACCGCCGGCGCCTTCGACGTCCGGAACGTCATCGGATTCCTGCTCGCGCTCTACGGCGTGATCCTGTCGTTGATGGGACTGTTCGGCGACACCGCCCCCGAGAAGACCGGCGACGTGAACGCCAACCTGTGGGCCGGGCTCGTCCTCCTCGCCGTCGGTCTGGGGTTCCTCGCCTGGGCCAAGATCAGGCCGATCGTCGTACCCGACCACATCGAGCACGACACCGAACCGCCGATCATGGGCAAGCACTGATCATAAGAGGGGCTTCTCGGTCTCAGTCACAACGGTGTCGATGCGGCCATCAGTTCGGTACAAGTCGACCGTGAGCGGGACGTGGAAGGTCCCGTCGACGAGAAAGTCGACCGACAATCTCAAGGCCGGTCGATCTTCAACCGGTGCCAGGAATGCGCTGTCGTCCCTGGGGAGGCCTCGGGCCGACATTGTCGGAGTGAGCCAGGTGCCGTTGATCTGTTGAACGACCGCTGTCTGCTCCCGAATCTCAGAGATCGCGGAGGTGCCGCCCCAGTTGGCGGGGTCGGCCGCCTCGGCAGACGTCAGGGCGCCGGTCTTCTCGCCGTCGACGTAGAGGGTGACCTCATCGGCGAACGCGGGCGCCGGGCCGCGGCCGTTGGCGAAGTCGAGGAACCGCCAGGCGAAGTCCTCGTTCGCGGGCTCGGCGCAGCGTGCGTTGGGAGGGACCTGGGTGACGTACAGCGTCACGGCGTCGCCCGGCTGGAACCGAGCGCCGACCGCCGGGTTCGTCTTGCGTGGCTCGACCTGTCGTGCCACACCTGTAGTCGGGCTTCGTGGTCACGTCGAGTCCGCTGCTCTGGAGCAGTCGCGTTGCGCTGTCCGCGTCGTAGGCGAAGACGGACGGGATCTGGTCGGGTGCCAGGACTGGCTTGGGTGATGCCGTGGCGGTCGTCGGGTCGACGGCCGGGGGTCCGGCGTCATCGGAGGTGTGGCCGACCACGGCAGCGGTCGTGCCGACGATGGCGACGACAGCCGCGGCCGCGGCAAGCATGGGCCAGATCGTCCTCGGCGCCTTCTCGATCGGCGCGCCGGGGGCGACCTCGACGGTGTTGGCGGCCTTGGCCAGCAGGTCACGGGCTTCGGACTCGGTGAGCATCACGCGCTCCTCACGATGTTCTGGTCCGCGGAGAGGGCCTTGAGGGCTCGCGCGGTGCGGGACTTGACGGTCCCGGCGGGAAGTTTCAGGACGTCGGCCGTCTCGCGTTCGGACAGGTCGGCGTAGTAGCGCAGCACGAGGACCTCGCGATGCTCCGGCGACATCGCTGCGAGGGCCCGTCGTACGGCGAGCCCGGTCTCCAGGTCGACGTCGTGGATCGGTGTGTCGGGAAGGTCAGCAGTCGGCAGCTCGCCGCGCCACCTGCGGGTGCGGCTGTCGTGGAAGGCGTTGACGAGGATCCGGTAGACGTAGGCATCCGGCCGGTCTGCCCTCGACACCCGGCGCCACGACCGGAGCACCTTGGTGAGCGTGGTCTGCACGAGATCCTCGGCCTCGTGGAGGTCACAGCCCAGGAGTACAGCGGAGCGCACCAGGGTCGGTCGGCGCGCAGCGACGTACTCGCTGAAGTCCATGCTCACAACCGTATGACCGGCGGAGGCTCACGATCGGTTCCCTGCGCGGTTGATCGGTTCAACCAGATTGAACCGATCAACCGCACAGTCGGCACTTCGTTGGCGTTCCCGGCCAACCGCGGCGCCGCAGGATCATGCCGACCCGCTCTGCTCGCGTCCGCGACCGACTTGTGAAAGGCGCGTCCGTCCAGTTCGACGATCAGCCCGATACATCCTCGTAGTCGACATCGCGGAAAACTGCCTCCCCGCGCCGAGACTGCGGGCCGTTGTCGGCGGGGGCGAGGCAAACCATGCGGCCGCTCAACGCGCGTGAGGTAGCCGTGTTCGAGCACCGAACAGGTCCCTTCGGCGATGTCCCGCAGAACGGAATCGAGCCAGTCGCGGCGGGCGATTCGTCGGTGGTCCCCGAGCGACGCGAGCAACCGCGCGGCCGTCGTACGCCGTGATCCGCAGGCATCTGCCAGAACTCCGAGCGCGTCGAGATCGGAGGCGGCATCTGCTGCGACGTCCAGCACCGCATCCTCGTAGCGGATCCGGGGTGGGCCGAGGTTCCACCGCACGCGTTGCCCGAAGCCACTCATCCGATGCAGCCGCACGCCGGGTGGCGCGACGAGACTGCGATTGCGGTCGACGGCGACATGGATCGTCGACTCGTCGCGAGCCCTACGCCCAGGTCCGTCGCCTGCTCGCAAGGCCGAGTCGTGGCTCAATGCGGCCGGCCAGGAGAACAGCACCGCCGCCCAGGCTCGTTGGTGCCAGGTGAGGGGGCCGGTGTGGTCGACGTACACGCCCGGATGGACGAGCGCCCAGTGCCGGCGGCGGACGTTCCTGCTGATGTCGGTCGGCGTGAGTCCGAGTCCGATGACCTGCCTGCGCGAAATCACGCCTGCCTGATCGACAAGGAGTGATTCGAGCGCGGACATGACCAGATCGTTGACCGTGGCACGTGCGGTGGCCAGGGACAGGTGGCCGAGCTGTGGATAACGCCTTCGCGGCCGATCGGTTCAACCAGGTTGAACCGATCAACCGCGTTGGCTCGGAGTCAGTAGTCGAACAGCGAACCGGGTTCCTTCTTCGGCTTGTCCTCCGCTTCCGGTTCGGTGTCGTCCGTGTCCAGGATGGTGTCCGGGTCATCCGCTGGTCCCGTCTCGGGCTCCGCCTTCGCTTCGGGCTCAGCCTTGGCTTCGGGCTCAGCCTTGGCTTCGGGTTTGGCCTCGGCATCGGCCTTGATGTCGAACAGCGACCTGACCGGGGCATCGGTGTCGGGAGCCGGCTCGGCTTCGGGCTCCTGGTCAGCGGAGGTGGGCTCGTCAGGTTCGGTCGGCGCGGGCTCAGGTGCCGCCTCGGGTGCATTGCTGGGGATGTCGAACAGGGAACCACCGGTCGCTGCGGGTTTGGGTTCGACCGGTTCGGCCTTCTCCGCCGGCTCGGGCTCGGGTTTGGGGGTCGGCGTTGCCGATGGTTCATCGGCAGGGAGGTCGAACAGGGAACCGCCGGTCGACGGCGCGGGTTTGGTTTCGGCTGGGGCGGGCTCGGTCGTGGGGCTGTCGAAGAGCGACGCGGGCTTGGTTTCGGCTGGGCGGGCTCGGTCGTGGGGCTGTCGAAGAGCGACCCGGGCTTGGTTCTCTTTCGTGGGGCTGTCGAAGAGCGAGGCGGGCTTCGGTCTCGGCGGGAGCGGGCTCAGTCGTCGGTGTGTCGAAGAGGGACGAGCCGCCGCTGGCCTTGGCCGCAGGTCCGACGTCCTCGGTCGCGGTGACCGTGTCGGGGGTCTGGGTGACGTCGCCGGCCTCGGGCTCCGGCTTGGTTGCGACGCTGGTCGAGGAGCCTGCGGGCGCTGGCTTGCGGACACGGGTGGCGACCTCGCCCTTGACCGAGGCGAGCAGCATCTGGGCGACGTCGAGGACCTCGACCTCCTCGCGGGCGTTGCCGGCGGCCTGCTCGGCAGTCAGCCCGTCGGACAACATCACCCGGCAGAACGGGCAGCCGACCGCGATCTGGTCGGCGCCGGTGCCGACGGCCTCCTTGGTGCGGTTGACGTTGATCCGCTCACCGATGTTCTCCTCCATCCACATCCGGGCCCCACCGGCTCCACAGCAGAACGAGCGCTCGGAGTTGCGCTCCATCTCGACGAGCTCGGCCCCGGGCAGCACCTGGAGCAGCTCACGCGGTGGCGTGTAGACCCCGTTGTGGCGGCCGATGTAGCACGGGTCGTGGTAGGTGATCGAGCGCTTCGCCGCTCCCTCGCCCGTGGTCACCGGCGTCAGCTTGCCCTCGCGCACGAGGCGGTTGAGGAGCTGGGTGTGGTGCACCACCTCGAGCTCGATGCCGAAGTCCCTGTACTCGTTCTTCAGCGTGTTGAAGCAGTGCGCACAGGTCGAGACGACCTTCTTGACCTTGTGCTCCCTGAACGTCTCGACGTTCTGCGCGGCCAGGCCCTGGTAGACGAACTCGTTGCCCGCACGGCGGGCCGGGTCGCCGGTGCAGGTCTCGCCGTTGCCGAGTACGCCGAACGAGACGCCGGCGGTGTCGAGCAGCTCGGCGACCGCGCGGGTCGTCTTCTTGGCGCGGTCCTCGTAGGCACCAGCGCAGCCGACCCAGAACAGCCACTCGACGTCGTCGAGCGACTCGATCGGAGTCGCCGCCACGACCTTGACCTCGAACGGCAGGTCCTTGGCCCAGTCCAGCCGCGAGGTGGCGGACATGTTCCACGGGTTGCCCTTGTTCTCCAGGCCCTTGAACAGCTGGTTGAGCTCCGCCGGGAAGTTCGACTCGACCAGGACCTGGTAGCGCCGCATGTCGACGATGTGGTCGACGTGCTCGATGTCGACGGGACACTGCTGGACGCAGGCGCCACACGACGTACACGACCACAGGACGTCGGGGTCGATCACTCCGTAGACGGACTCGTCGCCGATCAGCGGCCGCTCGGCCTCGGTCAGCACGTCGCCCGGCAGGGCCGCGCGCTTCTCGTCACTGCTCGCGAGGAGGTACGGCGCCTTCGCGAACGCGTGGTCTCGCAGCTCCATGATCAGGAGCTTGGGCGACAACGGCTTCTCGGTGTTCCAGGCGGGGCACTGGGACTGGCAGCGGCCGCACTCGGTGCACGACGCGAAGTCGAGCATGCCCTTCCACTTGAAGTCCTCGATCTTGCCGATGCCCAGGACGGTGTCCTCGTCCATGTCTTCGACATCTTCGAAGTCGATCGGCTTGCCGGCCGAGGTCATCGGCACCACTGCGCCCAGCGCGACGGGCCGGCGACCGAACATCACGTTCAACGGGGCCACGAAGATGTGCAGGTGCTTGGAGTTGAGCACCAGGATCAGGAAGATCAGCATCACGCCGATGTGGATCAGCAGGCCGACGTGCTCGATCACCTTGTTGGTGTCTTCGCTCAGACCGGAGAGCAGCTCGCCGACCGCGTGGGACATGAACGCGGCGCCGCCGTAGGGGAAGTTGTCGGTGTTCACGCCGGCACCCCGGAACAGGAACATCGACCAGATCACGTTGACGATCATCAGCAGCACAAGCCAGGCGCCACCCAGATGCGACCCCTTGAACCGGGACTTGCGGCCCAGCTTCGCAGGGGAGTTCTGCAGCCTGATGATCGCGAACGTCACGATGCCGAAGAACGCCATCACGGCGATGAAGTCCTGCGCGAACCCCAGCACCGACCAGCGGCCGATCAGCGGGATGTGGAAGCCCTCCTGGAACAGCGAGCCGTAGGCCTCCAGGTAGACGGAGGCGAGGATCAGGAACGCCCAGAACACGAAGAAGTGCGCGGCGCCGGGGACTGACCACTTCAGCAGCTTCTTCTGGCCGAGCACCTCGACCAGCTGAGTCTTGACCGTCTCGCCGGCGCGCTTGGTGACGTTCTCCACCCGGTCCGGGGCGGGTTGTCCACTCGTGATCAGCCGGTAGAGAAACCAGACCCGTCGCCCCGCAATCGGCAGCGCGATCGCGGTCATCGCCAGACCGAGAATCAACGTGAGAACCAACGTAGTCACTCCAACCTGCCGGCGGGGGCCGCCGGATTGCCTCGACGTGTCGACCCAGACTAGGGGCCGCAAGAGCGTTGGTCAGCCGGTGTCCGTGTGAGAAATCCTACTTGCGGGTAGCTACGCGTGGCCGACGAGGGCCTGGACCGACATTTGTATTCTCCACAAAACGCCCGAATCCGTGCCTAGGATTCCAAGCACCACCTCGGTCGTCCGGATCGGGTCGCGAACTCGTCTCGGAGCACCCAATGACCAGATTGACCACCGCCGTCGTCGGCACCCTGGCGGCGCTTGCAGTCACCTTGCCCGCTGCGGCGTCGCCTTCAGCCGCTTCGACGGAGGCTCCGACGGAAAGCAGGTAGCCAAGTCCTGGACCACGGTTCACAGGCTCAATGGCGCCAAGGCGCAGGCGTGCAAGGTCTCGGTCGACGGCGGTGCGAGCTGGAGGATCTACAACCGGGTGGACGCCCGGAACGCCACTACGCGTACCCAGGCCCGAATGTGGGTCACCCGCGACGGCGTCGACACCTGGCGCAAGTGGAGCAGTGGCTGGGTCGGCCGGGGCACGATCTCGGCCGTCGGTTCGCTCTGGTTCCGCGCTCTCCCGGCTACGTCATCCAGCACGCTCTCTCCGCCGACCAGAGCGGTACCGGCGGCGGGTCCTGCTGCCGACATCGGCCACTGCTGATTCCCGCCGAGTCGTCGTAAGTTACGACGACTCGCGGAATTAGCGACGACTCGGCGGGCTGGCCGGGTGGTGAGTCGTCGTAAGTTACGACGACTCGCGGAATTAGCGACGACTCACCGAGCGGACGGGCCCAGCGGCAGCACCGCTTCGACGCGTCCCCCGGAGTCGGCGGAGCCAAAGGTCAACGTCCCTCCGAGCTCGGTCGCGCGTTCACGCATGGATGCCAGTCCGACGCCGGGGGTCCAGTCGGTTCCGGACCCCCCGCCCTCATCTTCGACCGCGATCGTGAGTCCTGCCGGCACGAGATCGAGACAGGCATTGGCGGTCGGGCTGCTCGTGTGCCGGCAGATGTTGGCCAGCGCCTCGACCACGATTCGGTACGCGGCGACCTCGACGGCGGCAGGTAGCTCCGGTAGGTCGTCGGGCGCGACGACCGTGACGACCAAAGGACCGTCGAGGGTCTGTAGCCCAGCGGCCTGCTGGCGAAGGGCGGGCACGAGTCCGAGCTCGTCGAGAGCAGGCGGCCGCATCGCGTAGACCAGTCGGCGGATGTCCTCGATGGCCGTGACCGTCTCGGCCCGAAGCGTCCGCAGCAGCTCATCGGCACGCGGCTGGGTCAGTGCGGATCAGGTTGCGCGCCGCGTCGGAGGTGAAGGCGATGCCCGAGAGTCGCGGGCCGAGGCCGTCATGAAGGTCGCGTCTCAAGCGGCGACGCTCCTCCTCGATGGCGGCGATCGTCTGGCCGCGCGACTCCTGCAGGTCGGCGGCGAGGGCCCGGGCCCGCAGGGTCTGCGCGAGCAGCGGAGCGGTCAGGCGGAGGACATGCTCGTCGTCGCTGGAGAAGGTCAGGTCTCCCGGCCGGAGCCCGACGACCAGCTCGCCGGAGGAGCCTTCGAGAACAAACGACTGGGTGTGCGTGGTGGCGGTCCCGGAGACGGCAAGATCCGCGCCGTCGACCCGGAGCGCGGCGTACGGCAGGACGAGAGCCTCACGGATCGCCCGAAGCGCCAGCAGCGGGTCGTCACCGATCCGGCCGGCGACCTCGCTGGCCGCTCCGAGCGGGTCGGGTCGGGATCCGAAGAGGATCTCGTCGATGACGCCACGCAGCATGACCTGCAGAGGCTGGAAGGTCATCGCCACCAGCGCACCGACCAGGCCCAAAGCCCCGACCTTCAGCGGACGGTCCGCCACAACTTCCAGGAAAGAGGCCAACGTGACGAACAAGGTCAGGTACGCGACAACTGCGACCGAGAGCACGACCACGCGAACGACCAGACCGCGCACGTCGACGATCTCCGGCAGCGCGACTCCGACGTACAGCGCGGGCCCGACCAGGGCGAACAGAGCGAGCGAGAGCGCTGAGGCGACGGATGCCTCGGACGCGAAGCTCGCCAGCCCGGTTACGAGCGAGGACGCCCCGACCACCAGCGCCATCCACATCAGAGCCCGTCGTTCCTGGTCGGCGCTGCGTTCGAGCCGCCACCAGGTGTGGCTGAAGAGCGCGACGCCGATCGTAAGACCGAACGCACCGCCGACAGCATCGTTCTTCCATTGAAGCGTGCCCAGGACCCCGCAGCCCGCGATCGTCGCCAGAGCCACGAAGTCGACCGGATGCTGCCACCGCAGCACGGGGTACGCCGTGACCGTCAGGGGCAGGAGCAGTCCGCCGCAGGCGGAGAGTGCGAACCAGGCGGGCTCGGGGTGACCGGTCCCGCCGAGCACCGCACCGGCCATCCCGGCGGCGCCGGCCAGCGACAGCAGCGCGCCGGCAGTCCGGGCGCGACGTACGACGAGCAGCGCCACGCCGCTGACGACGTACGACAGGCCGACGAGCGCGAGGACGATGAGGATCGGGTCTGCGATGGCGGTCGTCACCGGCCACTCCCGAGGCCACCCTCGCGGGCTCGGACGATCGCGGCCGCCCGATCAGCCACTTCGAGCTTGGCGAAGATGCTGGTCAGGTTGTTGCTGACGGTCTTCGGGGACAGGAACAACTGCTCGGCGATCACCGAGGTCCGCCTGCCGTCTGCGAGCAGGGCGAGGATCTCGCGCTCGCGCTGAGTGAGCTGCGGAAATGGTTCTGCCGCCGGAGTGACGGGTGGGACGGCGAAGAAGTCGAGCACGCGGGAGGCGATGCCCGGACCGAAGATGGCCTGACCGGCAACGACCGCGCGGATCGCACCCACGATGTCGTCCTGCTCGGCCCCCTTGAGCAGAGTAGCCCCGGGCGCCTGCCTGCATCGCGGTGAAGACGGTCGCGTCGTCGTCGAACATCGTGAGGACCAGCACCGCGGTCTCCGGCACGCTGGCCCGAATCCGGCGGGTCGCCTCGATCCCGTCGACGCCGGGCATCCGGACGTCCATGAGGACCACATCGGGCCGCAACAGCTGCACCTCGCGGATCGCGGCCTCGCCGTCGGCTGGCGTCGCCCACCACCTCGAACCCCTCGATGGTCGTGAGCAGGGCGCGCAGGCCGCCGCGGACGACCGGATGGTCATCGGCGATCACCAGGCGAACGGTCATGTCTTCATGATGGGGCTGAACCGGCGCGGCTGACCCGGGAAGTTTGTCCCGGGTCGTCGGGACCACTGAGGAAGCGGAGAGGGAGAATCCCTCCTGTGGCGGGAATCGGGCCCAGCCCAGTCTGAGGGCATCCAGATCGAACAACCCGAGGAGTCACCATGAACCACACGTCCGCCCGTCAGAAGATCGGGCTGCTGCTCGCCGGCTTCCTGAGCCTCATCGCCGTCCCGAGCGTCCTCACCCCCACGCCCGACGGCGAGGTCGGTCCTCCGTTCGGGATCCTGATTCTCGGGACCATCCTCGGCGTCGTCGGCCTGGTTGCGGTCGTCGCTGCCTGGCGCGGCAACAAGCCCGCCCTGCGGGTGGCCGCGGGCGCCGTCATCCTCAACATGCTGACGTCACTGCCTGCCTTCTTCGTCGACGTCCCGGCCTGGTTGAAGCTGCTCGTCGGCGTCTCGGTCCTGATCAGCATCACCTCGGTGGTGCTGATGTTCTCGCCCGCTCGCCGGCCCGTGCCGGTCCTGGACTGAGGGGCCGGGCATGATCGCGGTCATCACCGTCCTGTGCGCCCTGCCGCTCGGCTTCTTCGTGAAGTCCCGGCTCGCCGCCAACACGATCTACGCCATCGCCTACCTGTGGGCATTCACGTTCCAGACGCTCTACCTGTTGCTCGACTCCCTCGGGCAGCGGCAAGAACCCCGCCTTCACGACCGACGAGTTCCCGGTGTCGTACGGCGTGGTGGCCCTCGGGATCTTCGCCGTCGGCTTCGGCATCGTGGCACTCGGTCAGTGGGCCGGTGCCCGGCGACGGGCGAAGCGGATGGTCCTCGCGACGTCCTAGTGGATACCGGCCACGCTCATCGGGGCGGCCGTCCGCCCAGCCTCCTGGTCACGCCGACAGCACTCCGCAGCACCGATTCGACGATGCCGGCGACGTCCGTGTTCGACAGCGGGTCGCCGGCATACGTCACCGCGATGCCCGCGACCGGATGCGCGTTGTGGTCGAGTACGGCGGCCGCGACGCTGGCGAACCCGGGCGTCACCTCGCCGTCCTCGATCGCGTAGCCGCGCTGACGCGTCTCCGACAGCAGGGTCCGTAGCGTGCTCAGCGACGTCGGCCCTCTGCCGTGCCGGTCCACGAAGGAGGTCCGGTCGGGATACAGCGCGCGGACCTGGTTGGCCGGCAACGCGGCGAGGATCGCCCGCCCGCTTGCGGTCAGGTGCGCGGGCAGTCGGACCCCGACATCGGTCACCAGCGGCGGGCGACCTGGCGCCCGTTCCTCCACCACGTACAGCACGTCACGGCCGTGCAGCACGGCCAGATGCGCGCTCTGCCCGGTGCGGTCCGCGAGCTCCGCGAGGCGGCGCCGGGCGATCCGCTGCAGAGGCTCCTGCCGGGAGAACCCGCTGCCGACCTCGAAGGCCGCGACCCCGAGCCCGTAGCGGCGTTCGTCCGCCAGATGCACCACGAAGCCCTCGGCGATCATCGCGTTGAGCAAGTGGTACGCCGTGCTCCGCGGCAGGTCGACTGCACGCATGATCCGGTCGAGCGGGACCGGGTCGGGCTGGCTGGCCAGGAACCTGAGCACGCGCAGGGCGCGCGACGCTGCTGGGACCTGGCTCATCGAGGCATCGTTTCAGATCGTTCCCGACCCGGGCCCGGCGTTCCCATTGATCCGCCCGGACCGGGACTCCGGCCACCGTGAGTCGCCGTCCCAGCTGCGCATCGTCGAATCCCCGATGAAGCGAGGTGGGTTCGTTGAACGTGGTGGCCTTGACGATGGTGCCGATTCTCCTTCTGGCCGCGTGCGCGGGACCGGACGCGGAGCCACAAAGCCGGCGGACGCCCCCGGGGGTGAGACGACCTCGCCCGCCCGTTCCTGAGCTGGCTGCTGTCGAGCCAGAGCCCATGACCGGATCAGACAAGTGGCGGTTGACCAAGCCGGCAGCGGCAGGACAGATCGAGGGATATGCGACGCGCATCAGCGCAACTCCTGGCACCAAGGTTGGTCTCAAGGTCTCCACCGGGGCTCGATCGTTCCGAGTGCAGGCGTGGCGCATGGGCGCGTACGACGAGGGGACCGGTCTGCTCGTGTGGAGGTCTGGTCGGCTCCCCGGGGGCCGCCAGCCGGATGCCACGTTTGCGCCGTACGACACAAGGACGATCGTTGCGCGATGGCGTCGCAACGTCACGGTCGACACGACTGGCTGGCGGCCAGGGTTCTACCTGTTCAAGCTGAAGGCTCGTTCGGGCTGGCAGGTGCACGTGCCGTACGTCGTCTCATCGCCGTCGGCAGCCGGGACACTCGCCATGGTCGCCCCGTTCACGACGTACCAGGCCTACAACCAGTGGGGTGGGTACAGCCTGTACCACGGCCCCGACGGCGACCGGCGCAGCTGGGCCGTCAGTTTCGACCGCCCCTGGTGGGGCGTGGGAGGTGTCAACGACTTCCGCAAGTCCGCTGTGCCGGCCGTCGTCCGCGCGGAGAAGCTCGGTGTGCCCCTGTCCTACTTCGCCAACCTGGACCTGGACGCACGCCCCGACGCGCTCGAGGGCGCCCGCGGCTACTTGTCCCTGGGTCATGACGAGTACTGGACCCCTACGATGCGCAAGCGAGTCGCGGCCGCCCGGGACTCCGGGACGAACCTTGCCTTCCTGGGTGCCAACACCATGTACTGGCGGATCCGGCTGGAGGGACGGCTGATGGTCGGCTACCGGGACAACGCCTACCTCGACCCTCTGCGCGACGAGCAACCCCGGCACGCGACGGCCCGTTTCCGCGACCAGCCCGCTGCGGATCCGGAGAACGACCTGATCGGGATGCTCTACGAGTGCTACCCGGTCGACACCGACTACCGAGTGGTGTCTCCGAAGTGGTGGGGGTTCCGGGGCACCGGCGTGAAGTACGGCGACGCGATCGCCGACCTGGTCGGCCCCGAGTCGGACCGCGTCTACCCCGACTCGGCGACTCCGCGACCTCTGCAGATCCTCAGCCACTCGACGTTCAGCTGCCGAGGCATCACGACGTCGACCCAGTCGGTCTACTACACGACGCCCGAGGGGGCGGCCGTCTTCTCAGCCGGCACACTGAGGTGGGTGTGCGCCCTGGTCGACGAGTGCGATCGGCCGCTGGGGCGCAGGACCAGCCGCTTCGTCAGGATCGTCACGTCGAACCTGCTGCGGGTGTTCGCCCGCGGCCCGGCCGGAACGCGGAGACCCGCGCAGGACAACGTCGACGACTTTGACCTACCCCGGGTCAACGGCGTCCTCGCGAGTTGACCCGCCAGCGGAAGCTGCGCATCCGTCATCATGAGTGCCATGGCCCATCGCAGCGACCAGCAACGGCCCGGCGTCCTGATGCGCTGCCTGCTGGGAGGGACACTCGTCGCCGCGATCGCGGGCGCGTGCACGGACGGTCAGTCAGAGGACCCCGAGCCCAACCCGCAACCGGTCGCTCTCGAGGTCGAGATCGTTTCCGGGGCCGACGAGCTCGACGAGACCGAAAGAACGGAGGTCGAGACGGGCATCGGTGACGTGCTGTCGACGTACATCGTCCTGGGGTTCCTGGGCGACTATCCGCGTGACGACTTCGTCCGCGCGTTCGACTCGTTCACCAGCGGGGCGGCGCGGGAGGCGGCGCAGGACATCGACCTGCTCACCGGAGCCCGGTTCTCCGACGCCGCAGAGGTCGGTGCCACGAAGCTGAACGCGCGCATCTCCTGCCTGGTCGCCGGCCAGGGCGTGGTGGGTGCCACCGCCAACGTGTCGTTCGCGTTCGAGGCCACCGGCAAGGACGACCAGCCGCGGCCGTTCAGCCTCGAGGGCAGGCTCATGCTCGTCCGGCAGGGCGGGAACTGGGTCGTCTTCGGCTACGACGTGACGCCGCACGACGGGGCCCTACCGTGAGGGCACGACGAGTGGCACTCGCAATGGTGCTGTCCATCGCGGCGCTGGGCATACCGGACGCGATGGCGCAGCACGCAGCCTTCAGCCTGATCGGCCTGGAGCATGCCAAAGCGGTGGACTTCGAGTCCGGCGTGGTCTGGGTGGTAGCCGTCGGCTCCGATGCCCGCCCCGGCCAGGACGTGCTCAGCGGAAACGCCGACGCAATCCAGCTGATCGGAATCGACTTCGAGACCGGCGCGGCGACCGCGATCGGCATCCCCCGCGACTCGTGGCTCGAGATCCCGGGCCATGGTCTCGACCGGATCAATGCAACGCTGCCCGACGGCGGACCGGAACTGGTCGGCGACACCGTCGCCGAGTTGGTTGGCATCCAGCCCGACTATGTCCTGACTGCCGGGCTGGAGGGCTTCGCGGCCATGGTCGACGTGATCGGGGGTGTGTCGGTGCACTCTCCCCTCGCGTTCGAGGACCCCAAGTACCCGATCACGGTGACGGAGGGGCGGAACGACTTCGACGGGCAGGACGCAGCCAGCTTCGCTCGGGCTCGGCACGAGCTTCCGCGCAGCGACTTCGACCGGTCGGCCAACCACCAGGCGCTGCTCAAGGGCATCCTGCTGCGGCTCCAGTCGCAGGAGGATGACGTCGGGTTCATGGAGCGCGGCGCGTTGAAAGCGCTGGCCGAGTTGGATACCGACCTGTCGCCGACCGACCTCTATCGATTCGCCCAGGCGGTCACCCAGGTCAAGCTTCGCCGGGTCACCACGTGCGTCCTCGACGGCACGACTGGGACACAGTTCGGAGCCAGTGTCGTGTACGTCGACTCCCGGCAGGCCAAACTGCTGGGCAACGACGCGAGGGAGGACGCCCGGCTCGACGGTGGTTGTCGCTGAGCCCGGCTAACCCAGTCCCGCCTCGCGGGCCATGACGATCGCCTGCGCCCGGTGCGCAACCTGCAGCTTGGTGAAGATGTTGCTGGCATGGTTGCGCACGGTCTTGATGGAGATTCCCATCTGTCGGGCGATCTCGATGTTCTCGTGGCCTTCGGCAATGCGGGCGAGGATGTCCCGCTCGCGTTCGGTGAGCTGCGGAAAGAGCCGTGCCGTCGACTGCCGGGTTGGGACGCCCCTGAAGTAGGACATCACCCGCTCTGCGATACCGGGACCGAAGATGACCTCGCCCGCACCCACGGCCTCGATGGAACGCACAATCTCCGCCCGCCGCGCGCCCTTGAGCAGATAGCCCCTGGCCCCAGCCCGGACGGCCGCGAACACCGAGTCGTCGTCCTCCATCATCGTCAGGACGAGCACCCCGATGTGCGGCGAGGACCCGACGATCCGTTCGGTGGCCTCGATGCCGTTGAGCCGTGGCATCTGCAGATCCATGAGCACGATGTCGGGCTGCAGGGTCAACGCGGCGCTCACCGCGTCGACGCCGTTCGTCGCGGTTCCGACCACCTCGCTGGTGGTGGACGCGGCCAGGAGGGCCTTCAGGCCGGTCCGGAACTCCTCGTGGTCGTCGACCACGAGGATGCGCAGCCTGTCCATGGTCTACCTCCGGCTTTCGTCGATCGGTACCAGCGGTAGCCGCACCAGGACTCGAGTGCCGTGGCCCGCGGCCGAAGTCAACTCGAAGGTGCCGCCGAGCTCCTCTGCGCGTTCCCGCATGGAGCCGATGCCTACACCCAGACGGTTTGCGGCGGGTAGGCCGGCGCCCGCGTCGCGCACCTCGATGTCGAGTGCGTCCGGACTCCGTCGCAGCTCGACCTCGCAGTTGGGTGCCTTGCTGTGTTGGAGCGCGTTGTTCACCGCCTCGATCACGATGCGGTACGCCGCCACCTCGACGGCGGCTGGCAGGGGCTCGACGTCGTCGGAACCCCGGATCGTCCACAGCATCGTGTCGTCTGCTGCGCGGGCCGCGAGATTGTGCTCCTCGGCGCGCTGCCTCAGCGCCGAGACGAGGCCGAACTGATCGAGAGCCGGCGGTCGCAGCCCGTCGACCAGCCGCCGGATCTCGCCTATGTCCGATCGGGTCTGCTCGGTGAACTGGCCGACGAGCTGCGCCGCACCATACGGGTCCTCGTCGATGAGGTCGTGGGCCACCTCGAGCTTCATCACCATCGTGGCCAAGGAGGGCCCCAACCCGTCGTGAAGGTCACGGCGTACTCGGCGCCGCTCCTCCTCACGCGCCGCGATCAGCTGTTCTCGGGAGCGTTGCAGCTCACGGTTGATTGCGACGGCCTGGACGAGCGCGCCGACCTGGCTGCCGACGTCCTCGAGCAGGCGACGGTCGCGGGGTCCGAAGGGCTGGCGATCGGGTTCCACTTCTAGCTGGAGCTGGCCCACGGTCACTCCGGCTACCTGAAGCTCGACGGACGTCGGCTCCCCGCGTGCCTCCCCGATGGAGGCTGAGACCGGGTCGTCCGTGGAGTGCCCGTGAATCTCGACCGCGGCGTAAGACAGGCGCAGGCTGCGGCACAGCACTGACAGCATCTCGGCAAGCGCGTCGTCTGGAGTGGTCCTGGGCTCCAACTGCCGCAGCTGAGAGACGACTCGATAGGGGAACTCGCGGTCGCCGTACACCACCCCGCTGACGAATCTGCGAAGCCCGAAAGCAAGAGGAAGCAGGAGGAGAGCGACCACGCCGCCGACGAGCATGGACTCGACCGAGGTCTCCGTGGCCAGGTTGACCGCTCCTACCGCTCCCAGGAAGACCGCCCCGACGCAGGTGACGACCAGGAGCTGCACGAGTGATCGGCGCAGGACTGCATCGATTTCGGCGAGCCGGAAGCGCAGCATCGCCGTGACCAGACATGCCAGCACCGTGGGTGTTAGCAGCAGAGCCAGCACGAACCACGGCACAAGGGGCCGGCCGGTCAGGCGTTCGGGTAGGTCGCCGAGCAGCACCCGGATCGAGACGGTGGTGACGACACCCAGCAGCACGAGCCGGATGGCGACCCTGTCCTCCCGCCCAGGCGCCCGCGCGTAGCCGTCGGCGAGCGCGAGAATCACGAGGGGCACGGTGACGAGGAGCGCCGGAGCCGCAATCGTGATGAGTGACTGGAGGCGCGCAAGCTCCGACTGGACACCTTGGGTAGCGACGAGTGCCCAGGTGACGTAGCCGAGGCTGGGTACGGCGAGGAAGACGAGGCTCGCTGCCGGATGACGCCGGATCCAGGACCGGGTCCACGGGAAAGTCAAGGCCATCACAAGCAGGAAGCCCATTCCCAGGGAGAACAGCACCTCGCCGCCCACGTGGGGCCACACTCCGCGCGCGCCGGCCAAGTCGATCACGCTGAGCCCGAACGGGTACGCGGTCAGTCCGGCCGGCAACGTCATACCGACGCCGAGTAGGGCCCAGGCGGCCGGATCCCTTGGCCGGAACCAGAACACCAGCGATCCGCACAGCAGCACCCCCATCGCGACGACCACGGCTGCGACATTGTCGCCCAGCGCGGCCGCGAACGGGTACGCCGCCAGCGTGACGTCGACCTCCATGATCCGGTCCAGACCCTCGGCGGGGCGCCGAATCCGGTAGGTCACGACCTCACCAGCTTCCCGGTCGACGGCCCCAGCTGCCGCCACCCAGTCGGCCATGCTCCGGCCGTCGACGGTCAGGATCAGATCGTCCGCCCGCAACGGGGTCTCGCCGTACGTCCGGAGCACGGTGACGGAGTCGTCCCACCGGGACGCGCCGAAGGACGCCGTCGGCGTCGAGATGGTTGTCCCGTCGGACGGCCCGGCAAGGAGGGCGACTGCGATCCAGGAGACCGGGGTCACCCAAGCCACGAGGATCACGGCCAGCCTGCGAGTGCGGAACATCTTTCGTCCATAGTCCAGCGAACCCGGCAACTTGGGAATGTCCGAATCGT
>CAWJOJ010000002.1:0-51508 GCA_963844385.1 uncultured Actinomycetota bacterium
CGTTCGACTTCGCCAAAGAACTGGCCGGAGATCTCGGCGTACACCAGTGCGACCGAGAGGTCACTCTCGACGAGGTCGGCTGCGGTCGCGGCGAACTGCTTGCGAGGATCGGTCATTTCGACTCCACGTGGGCGACGACCGCGTTCGGGCGGCCGGGACGGAAGGACAGGGCGTGCTCGAGCTGGGTGTGTGATCGGCCGTCGACGGTGGCGGTGTGCCAGCCCTCGGTGGCGAAGCGCTGGGCGATTCGGCCTGGCTGCGCGTAACTGGTCGACTGGTTGTCGACGACCACGACTGTCAAGGCATCCAGCCCGAGCGCGGCAGCCAGCTCGAGCGCCTCGTGGTTGCTGCCCTCGTCGAGCTCGGCGTCACCGACCAGCACGACGACCCTTGATCCGATGCCCTGCGCGCGCAACCCGAGCGCCGTCCCCACAGCAAGTGGGAGGCCGTGCCCCAGCGAACCGCTGGAGATCTCAACGCCCGGCACCAGGTTGCGGTCGGGATGGTGGCCCAACGGCGAGTCGAAGCCTGCCCAGCCGGTCAACCAGTCCTCCGGGATGAAGCCCTTGGCGGCGAGCGTGGCGTAGTAGGCCATCGGTCCGTGGCCCTTGGAGAGATAGAAGCGGTCGCGGCCAGGATCACCCACGGTCTCCGGAGTCACGTCGAGGATCCGGTCGTAGAGCACCCAGATCACGTCGAGGGTCGAGGTGGCTGCCGCCGAGTGCTTCTCGTCGCCGGTCATCAAGCCCATGAGGCGGAAGACCTCGTCGTACCCGTTGCCGACTGTGGTCCTGGTTTCGATCTCTGCTGTCGTCATGTCACCATGGAACAAGTTGAAGTTCACTTGAAGTCAAGGAGGGCCTCGTCCGCCATGGTCCAGATCACGATCGGCCAGCTGTCACAGCGATCCGGGGTGGCGACGTCCGCGATCCGGTTCTACGAGTCGCGCGGGCTGATCCACTCCGTCCGTACGACGGGCAACCAGCGGCGCTACGAGCAGTCCACGCTGCGCCGGGTGGCGTTCGTCAGGGCAGCCCAGCGGGTCGGGTTGTCCCTGGAGGAGATCGGCGAGGCGCTCTCGACCCTTCCGGACAACCGCACCCCCACCAAGGCCGACTGGGCGCGGCTCAGCCGGACCTGGCAGTCCCGGCTCGACGAGCAGATCGTGCGGATCGAGCGGCTTCGCGACAAGCTGACCAGTTGCATCGGCTGTGGCTGCCTGAGCCTGAAGACCTGCGCCCTCTACAACCCCGGCGATATGCTCGCCGACCGGGGCCCGGGCCCTGTCATCCTCGAACGCCGGGAGGCTTGAGTTGCTGACGGACCCGCATCCGACGGTCCCTCTGTCCCTCCATCCGCTCCGACGCGCTGGCCCCACAGCTCCTCGGTCCCGCAGGCGTGTGTTCCCACGAGCTGGCAGTTCTGGCCCCACGAGGCGGTCAGTTGTGGCCCCGCGAACCGGCAGTTGTGGCCCCACGAAACGGCAACTCTGGCCCGATGATGCAGCCGCGCAGGGCCACAATTGCCATCTCGCGGGGCCAGAATTGCCATCTCGCGGGGCCACAATTGCCATCTCGCGGGGCCAGAACTGACAGCTCGCGGGGCCACAACTGCCAGTTCGCGGCATGATGTGCAGATGCCCCTGCGGATCGTGGCGAACCGACCGGACCCGGCCATCGTCAGGCTGCCGTGGAGTACGCCGCTGGAGCAGTGGACCGACGAGTTCGTCGTGCCGCTACCGCGGGGCCTTTCGCGGCACGTCGTACGGATAGTCCGGCTCGGTGACCGGACCTACGCGGTCAAGGAGACAAACGAGGAGATCGCGTTCCGCGAATACCGGCTGCTCCGCAACCTGCAGCGGATGGGCCTGCCCGCGGTCGTTCCGCAAGGCGTGGTGGCGGGTCGGCTGTCGACCACCGGGGAGGAGCTTCCCGCGGCACTTGATGACGCGAGCACCTCAAGTTCTCGTTGCCCTACCGCTCGCTGTTCTCGCACGGCCTGACAGCCGAGAACCTGCCGTCGCTGGTCGACGCGTTGGTCGTGCTCCTGGTGCGCCTGCATCTCAGCGACTTCTTCTGGGGCGACGTGTCGCTGTCGAACGTGCTGTTCCGCCGCGACGCCGGCGCCTTCTCGGCGTACCTCGTCGATGCCGAGACCGGCGAGCTCCAGCCTTCGTTGTCCGACGCCATGCGCGAGCACGACGTGACGGTGGGCTGCGAGAACGTGTTCGCCGAGCTGCTCGACCTGCAAGCGAGCCGTTCGGTCGTGGGCGACGTCCGGGCGCACGAGATCGTGCAGCTGATCCGGGCCCGGTACGACGAGCTGTGGAGCGAGCTCACCCTGGAGGAGGACTTCGACTCCAGTGAGATCTGGCGCATCGAGCAGCGGATCGAACGACTCAACGACCTCGGCTTCGACGTCGAGGAGCTCGACATCGTCACCGACTTCGACGGGGACCGGGTGCAGATCCGCCCGCGGGTCGTCGAGCTCGGCCATCACTGCCGCGAGCTCCAGTCGCTGACCGGCATGAACGTCGAGGACAACCAAGCCCGACGGCTGCTCAACGACATGGCGGCGTTCACCGCCCACTACGACCTCGGCAGCGAGGACCGGGCGATCGTGGCCAACCGCTGGCTGGACACGATCTTCGAGCCGATCATGGCGATGGTGCCGGCGGAGCTGCGCGGCAAGCTCGAACCCGCTGAGATCTTCCACGAGATCCTCGTGCACCGTTGGTACCTCTCCGAAAGGGCCGGAGCCGAGGTGGGCATCTTCGACACGGCGCGCGACTACATCGACAACGTGCTCGTCAGCCGCCCCGACGAGGCGCTCGCCACACCCGAGGTGATCTCCGAGGGCAGTCCCTGACCCATGGACAGTGCCGTGGACGAGGGACAGCTGATCGATCGCGCCCGGGCTGGCGACTCGGCGGCCTTCGACGACTTGGTCGCGCCGTACCGGGGGGAGCTGCACGCCCACTGCTACCGGCTGCTCGGCTCGGTGCACGACGCCGACGATGCGGTTCAGGACGCGCTGCTCGGCGCCTGGAAGGGCCTTGCCGGGTTCGAGGGGCGCAGCTCGCTTCGGGGCTGGCTCTACCGGATCGCCACGAATGCCGCGCTGAAGCTGGGCGGCCGGCGTCCCAAGCGGCTGCTGTCGCTGGACTACGGCCCGCCCACTGGTTCGCCACACGACCTCGGCGACGTGGTGGCTGAGCCGATCTGGCTGGAGCCCTACCCCGGTGTGGCGTCGGGCGGGGAGCACCCCGCCGATCCGGCCGCGCGGTACGACGCGCGCGAGGCCGTAGAGCTCGCGTTCGTCGCCGCCCTCCAGCACCTCCCGGCTCGGCAGCGAGCGGTGCTGATCCTGCACGAGGTCCTGGCCTTCTCCGCGGCAGAGGTCGCGGCCGTGCTGGACACCACTGTCGCCGCCGTCAACAGCGCCCTGCAGCGCGCTCGGTCCGCGCTGGCGCGCAAGGTGCTGGGGCCGACCCAGAAGGAACAGTTGCGGACGCTCGGGGAGCCGGGGCGCCGCCGGTTGGTCGAGCAGTTCGTCGCCGCCTGGGAACGCTCCGACGTGCCCGCCCTGCTGGACCTGCTCGTCGAGGACGCGCGCCTTTCGATGCCGCCTCTGCCGGCCTGGTTCGACGGCCGCGAGAGCGTCGGGCGGTTCATGTCCGAGCGGATGTTTGCCACGAGCTGGCGGCTCGTCCCGACCGAGGCGAACGGCCAGCTCGCGTTCGGGTGCTACCAGGCCGAGTCCGACGGGGCGCCGTACCTGCTCGCTGCGGTCATCGTCGTCACCGTCGCGGGCGACCGGATCGCCGAGATCACCGCGTTCCTCGATCCGCGAGGTCCACGAGCTGTTCGGGCTGCCGGCAGAGTTTCCTGACGATTTCGCGGAGAACCGATGAGTTCGCGACGGCAGCGGACTCATGAGAGGTGAAGGCGCCGGACAAGTCGGCGCCACGAACACCAGGAGTGGTGATGAGAAAAGTGATCGTGTGCAACCTGATGTCCCTCGACGGGTACGTCGCCGGACCCGGCGGCAACCTCATGGTGCTTCCGCTGGACGAGTCGTTCAGCGCCTACAACGTCGAACGCATGAGATCCGCCGAAACCGTGCTGCTCGGCCGCAACACGTTCGAGGGCTTCGTCGGCTACTGGCCCGGGGTGGCCGACGACGAGGACCAGCCCGAGGACGAGCGTGAGATCTCCCGAATCAACAATCAGATCGAAAAGGTGGTCGTTTCCGACAGCCTCACCGAGGAGGCAACCGGGCCGTGGCGGGACACCACCCGGATCGTGCCTCGAGCCGACGCCCACGAGCAGATCGCCGAGCTCAGGCGCGGCGATGGCGGCGACATCCTGATCTTCGGCAGCACGACCATGTGGAACGACCTGCTCGCCAACGGTCTGGTCGACGAGCTCCATCTCATGGTCGGCAACGCCGTTCTCACTGATGGCGTGCCTGCGTTCACCTCGCCGCCAGCCGGTTCACTGAGCCTGGCCGAGGTCCGTCAGCTGGACGGCTCCCAGAACGTGCTGATGCGGTACGCCGTGAGCAGCTGACGCCGTGGTCAGCTGTCGTCAGCGCAGCAGGTCGCGGCCGATGACCATCCGCTGGATCTGGTTGGTGCCCTCAAAGATCTGGGTGACCTTGGCGTCCCGCATCAGCCGTTCGACGGGGTAGTCGCGGGTGTAGCCGTTGCCGCCGAAAACCTGCACGGCGTCGATCGTCACCCTCATCGCCGCGTCAGAGGCGCTGAGCTTGGCGATACTGGCCTGCCGCGAGTACGGCGCGGCCGGCGTCCTTGAGTCGTGCCGCGTGAAGGTACGTCGCCCGGGCTCGCTCCACGTCGGCGGCCATGTCTGCCAGCATGAACTGCAGGCCCTGGAACTCGCCGATCTTCTGGCCGAACTGCTCGCGCTCGTTGGCGTAGTCGACCGCCAGGGCGAGGGCGGCCTGGGCGATGCCGGTGGCGACGGCCGCGATCCCGAGGCGTCCGGCATCGAGGGCGGACAGGGCGACCTTCATCCCATGGCCCTCCTCGCCGATCAGGTGTGCGGCCGGGATCCGGGCTCCGTCGAAGATCACCTGCGTAGTGACGTCGCAGGCCAGGCCCATCTTCTTCTCGGGCGCCCCGAAGGTCATGCCGGGAGTGTCCGCGAATACGAGGAACGCGGACAGGCCACGCTTCGGGTCGTCCGAGGTCCGGGCGAACAGGATGTAGTAGTCGGCGCAGGAGCCGTTGCTGATCCACTGCTTGGTGCCGTTGACGACGTAGTCGTCGCCGTCGCGGACCGCCTTCGTCCTGATCGCGCTCACATCGGAGCCGGCCTGCGGCTCGGACAGGCAGTAGGCGCCCAGCCAGTCGCCCGACAGCATCCGCGGCAGCCACTCGGCGCGCTGCTCGTCCGACCCGTAGGTGGCCGCGACGTTGACGGTCAGGGAGTGCACGCTGGTGCCGACGCCGACACTCGGCCAGGCCGCCGAGATCTCCTCCACGACCTGGAGGTACACCTCGTAGGGCTGCGCGCCACCGCCGTACTCCTCGGCGAACGGCAGCGACAACAGCCCGCTGCGGCCCAGCACCGAGTACGCCGCTGCCGGGAACTCCGCCCGCTCCTCCATCTCCGCGACGTGGGGAGAGAGCTCCTTCGCGCAGATGTCGTGGGTGAGGTCGAGCAGCGCCTCGGCCTCGTCGGTGGGCAGAATTCGATCAACGGCGGTCGTCACGGTCCCCGATCCTAAGGGTTCTCAAGACAGGTCGAGCGGGAGGTAGGCACCCACCCTGAACCGGCCGTCGGTCCGCAGCACCACCGGCTGCAGCCCGACCGGCCGGCCGTCGCGGTAGGTCACCAGCGTGACCTGCGCAGACCGGCGAAGCTTGCTGCCGACCGCGATGGCGTACGCCGCGCCCCCGGTCGTGCCGTTGGTGTAGGCGTAACCGGCCTGGCCGTTGGAACCGCGGACCTTCGTGGGGCCGACCTGAACGTGCACGTGACCCGACAGGACAAGGTCGACGCAGCCGCGCGCCAGCGCCGGGGCTCCGGAGTCGGCGTCGTGGACGAGCAGCGTGTTGATCCGTTCTTCCGACTCGCAGGCGTCGTCAGCGATCCGTTCTGCCTGCTCGTCGAAGGAGAGCCCCGACTCGTCGCGCCAGTTGCCCAGCCCGCTGGAACGCGGGTCGTCGACACCCGTGATGAACGAGCCGCCCGGTCCGTCGACCACCTCGCCGTCGAGCGTGGTCCAGCCCCGGTCGCGCAGGTACTCACTCACGAACGACCCGTGGTCGTGGTTGCCCGCGACGGCGTACTTCTCGAAGTCGTCGAACTGCTCGACAAGCGAGTCCAGGCTGAACGCCTCCCACGGCTCGCCGGTGGAGGTGTCGTCACCCGCGTCGAGTACGACGGTCGCGCCGCCCGCGTCGCCGATCGCGCGGGCGACCGGGTCCATGCCGATGTTGTCGTGGCGATCGGACACCAACAGCGCGACCGTCTCCCCTTTCAGGGGCTTGCGGAGGTCGAGTTCGCTGGCAGCTTCGGCCGCGTCGGCATAGAAGGTCTTGCTCTGGTCATACGTGCTGATCGCGCTCTCGATCAGCCGCCGCGTCTCGTCGGTCGTGATGTCGGTGCTGATCTCCAGCCGCTGCGCCTCGGCCGGCAGCGTCACGCCGAGAAGGTAGTCGTCGAGTGACTGCCAGGTCGTGTCATCCTCCATGGTCCGGTCCGGCGAGTCCCAGGGCTGCCAGACGAGGATCCCGAGCACGAGCAGGGCGACACCCACGGCGGCACCCGGCCACGATCGTGCGCGGCGAAGGACCACGACTCGGCGCCTCGATCCCAGCAGAGCCCAGGCGCCAACGGGCAGCAGGGCAAGGGCGGCGCCGCGCAGGGCAGCGTCGTACGCCAGCTCGCGCAGCGCACCACGCACCTTGGCGATCTGCGCCTCGGGCTGACTGGCGATGAAGGCATAGCGCTGTACGAGCTCGTCGCGCGATCCTGCTCTCGTCTTGCCGAGCGTGACGTCGACGCCGACCCTGCTTGGCGCGGCGGCACGCACGTCCGGCAGGAATGGGCCGGTGTGCAACGTGACGTGGCCGTCGTAGGTGGGCCGCAGCACAGCGTCGTGGCTGGCGATCACGGTGGCGGTGCTGCTGTGGAGGAACAGCCACACCGTGAGCGGTGCGGCAATCACGAGCCACACGGCGAAGTACCCCGAAAGAGCACGTGCCGACGGGGGACTCATTCCACCGAGCCTAACTATCTGCGCCGATCCAGCAGCGCGATGCCCGGCGAACGCCGCTTCAGGCCAGGGTCACCTCGACCCCCGCCGCACGGAACGCAGCGACGTGCGACGGCTCGGCGGACTCGTCGGTGACGAGCCGGTCGATCTTGTTGATCCCGCAGATCCGCGAGAGTGCGTCCTTCTCGAGCTTGTGCGCCTCCGCGACGACGGTCACCTGCCGAGCGTGGGCAACCATTTCGGCGTTGATGCCCGACTCTCCCAGGTGGTGGCAGCTGGCCCCCTCCGCCGACGAGACCCCGTCGACTCCGAGGATCAGATGGTCGAGCAACAGGTCTGCCAGCACCCGCGCAGCAAAGGGGCCGTGCAGCTCGTAGGACTCCGGCCTGGCCACCCCTCCGATGCAGACGGTGCGGATGTGCGGGCGCAGCACGAGATCACCGGCGATG
The DNA here is from genome assembly GCA_963844385.1 of uncultured Actinomycetota bacterium. Classification (GTDB taxonomy): domain Bacteria; phylum Actinomycetota; class Actinomycetes; order Propionibacteriales; family Nocardioidaceae; genus Nocardioides. Next base: position 7,698 of record CAWJOJ010000002.1, read on the forward strand.
TTGAGGGCGTTCGTGACCACGGTCATGGCCTCGCCGCCACGTTGCAGGTCGGCCCGCTGGGCGAGATGGCGCGCGGTGGCACTGGTGGTGGTACCGCCGTTGAAACCCGACGACGCGGCCCGGCTCGATCAGACCCGCCGCGGCCCGGGCAATACGTTCCCGGGGTTCTCCGGGGGCCGTCCGATAACGGGCGGGCAGGTCGTAGGCGACGAAGGTGGCGACCACACCACCGTGGGTGCGGGTCGCGAGCTGCTGGCGGGCGAGCTCCTTGAAGTCGCGGCGCACGGTTGCGGGCGAGACACCCAGCAGCTCTGCCGCCTCGGCCACCGACAACCGCTGCCGGAGGGCCAACGAGTCGAGCAGGATCTGCCAGCGACTCGCCTGGTCGGCGGATTCGGCAGTCACGTCGGTCCTCGGAGTCATCCGAGGCGGAGACCGCTCGACGGCGAGAAGACGTGGACCTGGCCCGGGACTGGGCACAGCGCAACCTTGTCGCCCACGTTGATCGGGGCACCGCCCGGAACTCGGGCGGTCACCAGGGCTGCGCCGTCGCCGCCCCCCTCGGCGTCGGCCGTGCGGAAGGCACCCGAGCAGTAGAGGAAACGGTCACTCCCGAGCTCCTCGATCACGTCAACCGTGCACGGGATGCCGTTGCCGTCGCTGGCGGGCACCATGCCCTCGGGGCGTACGCCGAGCACCGCCTCGTTTCCATCGAGGCCGACCCGTTGCTCCCTGCTCAGCTCGATCGGGTAGCCGCAGATCGCCGTGGCGTCGTCCTCGACGCTGGTGCGGAACAGGTTCATGCCGGGCGACCCGATGAAGCCGGCGACGAACATGTTGACGGGATGACTGAACAGCCGGGCCGGGGTGTCCACCTGCTGCAGCACGCCGTCCTTGAGCACCGCAACCCGGTCGCCCATCGTCATCGCCTCGACCTGGTCGTGGGTGACGTAGACGGTGGTGACCCCGAGCTTGCGCTGCAGTGTCGCGATCTGGCTGCGGGTCTGCACCCGGAGCTTGGCGTCGAGGTTCGAGAGCGGCTCGTCCATCAGGAACACCCGCGGCTCCCGCACGATCGCGCGGCCCATCGCCACGCGTTGGCGCTGACCGCCGCTGAGCTTGGCCGGCTTGCGATCGAGGAACTCCGTCAGGTCGAGCGCCTTGGCGGCGTCCTCGACCCGACGCCGGATCTCGGGCTTCGGCACCTTGACGATCTTGAGGTGGAAGCCGATGTTGTCGGCCACGGTCATGTGCGGGTAGAGCGCGTAGTTCTGGAACACCATCGCCAGGTCCCGCTTCGAGGGCGCGAGATGGGTGACGTCGGAGTCGCCGATCCAGACCGAGCCCTCATCAACCCCTTCGAGCCCGGCCAGCATGCGCAGGGTCGTGGACTTGCCACAGCCCGACGGTCCGACGAGCACGAGGAACTCGCCGTCACCGATCTCGAGATCCAGGTTCGCGACGGCGGCGCGGTCGGATCCGGGGTAGACACGGGAGGCTCCCTTGAAGGTGACGGTGGCCATGAAGAGCCTGCTTTCCTGGGCCGCGGGTCGCCGCATCGGCGCTCGTCGGAGTGAGGTCAGATGATGCACCAGCGTGATTGCATCTGATCAATAAGTCAATGCTATCGACATGATTGATCACGCGTTCTACTGCTCGCCGCGTGCCAGAATCCGGCATCCGATGTCGTAGGTTCGTCGCCATGCCTCGCGTCACCCGCCTCCTGACCGTCGACGACTTCGAGCAGGCGGTGCGACTGGGGAGCGAGGCGTTCGGCGTACGCCCGCCGGGTGTGCCGGCGCCGGCGCCGGGCGAGTTCCCGGGCGTAGGTCGGCACCACTGGGGCACCTTCGACGGCGAGGAGCTGGTCGCGCGGGTCGTCGGCCGCGAGTACCACTCCTGGTTCGGCGGCGCCGAGGTGCCGACGAACGGGATCGCGGCTGTGACCGTGGTGGCCGAGCGTCGGGGGCAGGGGCTGCTGGACGACGTCTTCCGCGCCGTACTCGCCGATGGTCGCGACCGCGGCGAGGTCATCTCGACGCTGTTCCCGACGGCACCGGGGATCTACCGCCGCTACGGCTACGAGCTGGTCAGCTCCTACGACTCGGTCGAGGTGCCGACCGCGGCACTTGGCTGCGGTCCGCCCGGTCAAGGGGATCACCATTCGGCGTGCAGCAGCGGCCGATTTCGACGCCGTACGCCGCGTGTACGACGCCTGGGCACGCGCGCAGAACGGGCCGCTCACCCGGCGCGGAGTCTCCTTCCCGGCCAGCGCGGACGACTTCATCGCCGCGTTCACGGGGGTGACTCTTGCGCTCGACGAAAGCAACGTGGTGGTCGGCTACGCGAGCTGGCAGAGGGGCAGCGGACACGGCGACACGTCAACGGTCGCGGTCAGCGACCTGCTGGCCACCGACGCCCGGGCCTACCCGGCCTTGTGGCGGTTCCTCGGCGGCTTCGGCAGCGTCACCGGCAAGGTCAGGATCGAGACGTCCGGCCGCGATGTGGCGCGACTCTCGCTACCGACTGTCGCGTGGCAGGTGGTGGGGAGCGAGCTGTACATGCTTCGGGTCGACGACGTTCCCGGCGCCTTCTCGGCGATCCCGCTGCCCGGCGCGGCCGAGGTGGCCTTCGCTGTCACGGGCGATCTGCTCGAGTCCATGAACGGCGCCTACCGACTGCTCGTCCGCGACAGGTGCCACGGAGTGCGAGCGGATGGAACCCTGTCGACGGTCTGCCGACCTTCACTCCGCGCGGCCTCGCCCTCGCCTACGCCGGAGCCCAGACCTGCGCGAACATCCGGATGGCCGGGCTCCTGACCGGTCCGACCGCCCACGACGCCACCCTCGACACTCTCCTCGGCGGCCGCCCCCTCCACATCCGCGACTACTTCTGATCCCCTGGCCCCGCGAGCTGGCAGTTCTGGCCCCGCGAACTGTCAGTTGTGGCCCCGCGAACTGTCAGTTCTGGCCCCGCGAGCCGTCATCTGTGGCCCCAGCCTCGAGGTGTTGTCCACAGGGCGCGAAGACGGCTGATTCGAGGCTCCGCTGATCGGGCAGTCCCGACGACATGACGAACCTGCCTGATCGACCGTTCACGGTCGCCGAGCTCTCGGACCTCGGCATCTCGCGGAAGAAATTGCGAAGCGCGGTCCGGGAAGGGAAGGTGCGCCGCGTCCTGCGTGGCGTCTACTGCCCTGCCGAGATCCCCGACTCGATCGCGACCCGAGCCCGATGTGCTGCGCTCGTGATGCAGAAGCACACAGTGCTGTGCGATCGCAGCGCCGCCTGGCTGCATGGGATCGACTGCCTCGACCATCGCGAGCTCGAACTGCTGCCTGCGCTCGAGGTCGTGTCGTTGCCCGGCAACGGTCGGGTCCGTCGCAGCGGGACCTCAGGCGGACAACGCGACCTTCGAAAGGACGAAATTTGTGAGGTCGAGGGCGTGCTCGTCACCAGCGCAGTTCGCACGGCGATGGACCTCGCGTGTCTTCACGGTCGAAATGCTGCGCTGGCGACACTGGACGCCTTCATGCGCAACTGCGACGTGACGCTCGCCGACTTCCAGCGCCACCTGCCGCGGTACCACCGCCGACGAGGGGTGAAGCAGTTGCGCGAACTCGTCGGCTACGCGTCGCCGTACGCCGAATCCCCCGGCGAGTCTTGGACCCGGATGACCATCATCGATGCCGGGCTCCCGCTTCCGAAGCTCCAGTTCTGGGTTCACGACGGAGGAGTGCCGCGGTTTCGGGTCGACCTGGCGTACCCACTGCTCAAGATCGCCATCGAGTACGACGGGCAGGAGTTCCACGAGGGTGACGAGCGCAAGGAGGCCGACCGGAAGCGCCGGGACTGGCTGCGTGAACACGGTTGGGAGGTGATCGTGGTCCGGAAGTCCGACTTCAAGCGGGACACCTGTGAACGGTGGCTGGCCGAAGTCCGGGACGCCCTGCGCGACCGAACCCCCGTCCGGAACCGCCGCTACTCACGTGGCGAGTCGTGGGCCGCGAACGCCGGCTCGCGGGGCCGAACTGACGGCTCGCGGGGCCACAACCGCCAGCTCGTGGGGCCACAACTGCCGGCTCGCGGGGCCACAACTGCCAGCTCGCGGGGCCAGACCTGCCAGCTCGCGGGGCCACAACTGCCAGCTCGCGGACTAGGAAGATCGAGCCTGGGCGACGGCGTAGAGGGCCACGGACGCAGCAACACCGGCGTTGAGGGACTCCAGGGAGCTCGACATCGGGATCGAGACGAGCTGGTCGCAGGTCTCGGACACCAGCCGGGACAGGCCCTTGCCCTCGGAGCCGACGACGACGACCAGGGGTCCGTCGGCCAGGTCGAGGTCGGGCAGCGACACGTCGCCGTCGGCGGCCAGGCCGATCACCATGCAGCCGGCGTCCTGGTAGGCCTTCAGCTGCCTGACCAGGTTGACCGCCTGGGCGACGGGGACCCGCGCGGCGGCACCGGCCGAGGTCTTCCACGCCGACGCGGTCATGCCCGCGGCCCGACGCTCCGGGATGAGTACGCCGTGCGCGCCGAAACCGGCCGCGCGAGCGGACCACCGCACCGAGGTTGCGCGGATCGGTCACCTGGTCGAGCGCCACGATCAGGGCCGGTTCACCGGCCGCCGCTGCCGCGTCGATGAAGTCGTTCGGGTGGGCAGTAGTCGTACGCCGGCACCCGAGCCGCCAGCCCCTGGTGGACGGCGCCGCCGGTCATCCGGTCCAGCTCCGACGCGGGGCACCTCCATCAGCGCCAGGCCCGCGTCTGCGGACAGCTTGAACGCCTCCCGCAGTCGGGCGTCGCGCTCGGCACCCTCGGCGACGTACACAGCGGTCACCGGCATCTTGGCCCGAAGCGCCTCGACGACGGAGTTCCGCCCCGCGACCCACTCGGCGTCGCCGCCGATGACCTTGCGCTTGGGGCGCGCGGCATTGGCCCGCTCGGTCTTCGTTCGTTCCTTGTAGACCTTGTGGTACGGGCCGGTCCTTGGCCTTGGGCGTCGGGCCGCGGCCCTCGAGCCCCCGCTTCACGCGGCCACCGGAGCCCGCGGTCGGGTTGCCCTTGCCGGTCTTCTTGATCGAGCCCTTGCGCTGCGAGTTGCCGGCCATGTCAGTGGCTTCCTGAATCGAGGGACCACTTCGGTCCGGTGGGGGTGTCTTCGATCTCGATGCCGGCAGCCTGGATCCGGTCGCGGATCGCGTCGGCGGCGGCGAAGTCCTTGGCCGCCCGCGCCTCCGCGCGCTGTTCGAGAAGCCCGGCCACCAGCTGGTCGACCGCCGTTGGTGAGCTTGTCGGTGGTCGCCGTGGACGCGCTGCCCCAGGCCGGGTCTGCGGGGTCCAGCCCGAGGACGTCGAGCATCGCGCGTACGGCGGTCGCCGCCTCCGTGAGTGCGTCCGACGGCCCGGCCGCCAGCAGCTTGTTGCCCTCGCGCACCGTGTCGTAGATGACCGCCATCGCGGCGGGGGTGCCGAGGTCGTCGTCCATCGCGGCGACGAACTCCGTTGCACGAGCTCGCCGCCGACGAGGCACGTCGCCCAGCACCTCGGAGGCGCGCGTCGAGGAAGCCCTCGATCCGGCGGAACCCCTGAGCCGCCTCGTCGAGCGCCTCGTACGAGAACTCGACGTGCGAACGGTAGTGCGCGGCGACCATGTAGAACCGCAGCTCGATCGCGCGCACGCGTTCGAGCACCACCGGCACCAGCAGCGAGTTGCCGAGCGACTTGCTCATCTTCTCGCCGGAGGTGGTGATCCACGCGTTGTGCATCCAGTACGACGCGAACGGGTGCCCGGCCGCCCGCGACTGGGCCTGCTCGTTCTCGTGGTGGGGGAAGCGCAGGTCGACACCGCCGCCGTGGATGTCGAAGGCCTTCCCGAGGTACTTGCCCGCCATCGCCGAGCACTCGATGTGCCAGCCCGGCCTTCCCGGCCCCCACGGCGACGGCCACGCCGCCGTCTCCGGCTCCGACTCCTTCTTCCAGCCCTTCCAGAGCGCGAAGTCACGCGGGTCGCGCTTCCCCCGAGGGTCGGCGTCGGTCGCGGCTTCCATGTCGTCGATGTTCTGGTGCGTCAGCTCGCCGTACGCCGGCCACGACCGCACGTCGAAGTAGACGTCCCCCGACCCGTCCTCGGCCGCATAGGCGTGCCCCTTGCGCGATCAGCGCGGTGATCAGCTCGAGCATCTCCGGCACGTGGCCGGTGGCAGCGGGCTCGTAGGTCGGCGGCGCGACGTTGAGGGCGTCGTACGCGCGCTGGAGCTCGCGGTTCATCGCGTAGGCGAGGTTGTACCAGGGTCGCCCCTGCTCGGCCGACTTGATCAGGATCTTGTCGTCGATGTCGGTGGTGTTGCGGATGAAGGTGACGTCGTAGCCGGTGGCTCGCAGCCAGCGCTGGAGGACATCGAAGTTGACGCCCGAGCGGATGTGGCCGACGTGCGGCTCGGACTGGACCGTCAGGCCGCACAGGTAGATGCCGGCCTTCCCCTCCTCGAGAGGGACGAAGTCGCGGACTTCGCCGGTCGCAGTGTCATGGAGCCTGAACGTCACCGGTCAAGGAGTGGCGGGTGCTCGCTGATCTCGGCCGGCGCTGAATTCGATGGTCGTGCCAACCGGTCGCGCCATCGGGCACGGACGTCGGCGATCGGCGCCGGTCTGCACCTGCCCGCGCTTGTCGGTCGCCCGGACCCGCAGCCGTGGTCGCCGCTCTCGACCGTCAGGTGACGCCATCCACTGCACCCAGGTGTCATTGTTTGGCACCCCCCGAGGTCGTCGCCTGCCAGGGCCCGCCGTCCAGGGAGACCTCGACGGCCGCGATGCCCGTGTGCTGCTCCCACGCGGATCCGGCGAACGTCACGATGCCGACGGCCACCGTCGTAATTCGAGCGCGGGTACGTCGATGCGGGACGCCAGCTTGACCGGACCTCGCTCCGACCAGCCGCGCTCGGTCCAGTAGGCCGAGAAGTCGGCGAACCTGGTGACCTCGAGGTCGACCACCCACTTGGTCGCCGACACGTAGCCGTAGAGTCCGGGCACGATCGTCCGCACGGGGAAGCCGTGATCGATCGGGCAGCGGATCCCCGTTCATGCCGATCGGCGAGCATCGCGTTTCGGTCGTCGGTCAGGGCCTCGAGCGGAGTGCCGCAGGTCCAGCCGTCCTCGGAGGTCTGCTTGCACCGCGTCGGCGCCGCGCCTGTACGCCGGCCTCGGCGAGCAGGTCGCGCGATCCGGACCCCGCTCCACCAGGCGTTGCCGATCAGGTCGCCGCCGACCTCGTTGGAGACACAGTTGAGGGTGATCCAGGCCTCGGTGATCTGTCGGTCGAGCAGGTCCTGATAGGTCAGCGTGATCTCCTGGTCGACCATCCCGTGGATCCGCAGCTTCCAGTCCTTGGGGTCGATGGCGGGCGACACGATGGTCGTACTGATCTGGTAGAAATCAATGTTCGGCGTCCGCCACGGGAGCCAGGCCGTCCACGCCAGCGGCGCGGCGGGCGGCGCGGCACGCTCGGTGATCGGCAGCTTCAACAGGCGCCGGATCGCCTCGACCTGCCGCCGTCCGCGACCGAGGAAATCGCCGAGGCTCGCGAGCACGCCTGCGCCGACGACGACGACGCCGGCCCGGATGAGGAAGGTACGCCGGGATCCGTCCTCGCGCGGTGTCGCAAGGGCTGGACGAGCCAGGGCAGGAGCGCCAGCCAGACGAGGTACCGCCCACGACGACCGGAACCATGTCGATCGTTCCGGCGTGCGGGCGAGTCAGTACGGCGACGGCGCCGATCGCAGCCAGGACCAGGAAGACGATCTGCGATCGAACCATCGAGCGGGCGGCGGCCCGGCCGGCGTACCAGAAGCAAGCGCCAGCCCGCGGAGGACACCGGTCACCAGCAACGGCTTGTCGTTCTGCCCGACTCGGAGTGATCGCGAACTCGGCCACGGCCCCGGGGTGATCCGGATGATCAGTTCGGCGACTCGCCACCACCGGGTTCACTCGGATAGCGCCATCAGGGCGGCCGCCAGCAGGCTGGCGCCGAGGCCGGCGCAGCCGGTCAGGAAGCCCGCCGTTCCCCAGCCGAACCCCCGCAGTCGTGGGGTGAGGTGGTGGTCACACCTTCGATTGTCGCTCAGGCATGATCATGGGTGTGAATGACAGCCTGCGCGTCGGCATCGGCACCGACGTCCACCGCGCTCGAGGACGGCGTACCGCTTCACCTGGCCGGGCTTGCCTGGCCCGACGAGCCGCAAGGTCTGGCCGGGCACTCGGACGCCGACGTGGCGGCCCACGCCGCCTGCGACGCGCTGCTGTCGGCCGCCGGACTCGGCGACCTGGGCGCGAACTTCGGTACGGCGGAGCCGGCATGGGCCGGTGCGTCGGGCGCGACCCTGCTCGCCGAGACCGTACGCCGGGTACGCGAGGCGGGCTTCGAGATCGGCAACGTCGCAATCCAGGTGATCGGCAACCGCCCCAGGCTGGGTCCGCGACGTGGCGAGGCCGAGGCCGCCCTCTCCGCGGCGGTCGGTGCCCCCGTCAGGTGCGCGCGACCACCACCGACGGGCTCGGGCTCACCGGTCGCGGCGAGGGCATCGCCGCGATCGCCACCGCACTCATCCCCCGTCCCAGCCCTTCTTGACACTAGACGCCGAGAAGATGACATGCGCGGGGCCAGCGTGAGGGGGCCTCCCCACTCAGACGCACCGGGTGATGCTGGGCATCAGGTGCGTACGACACGCAGTGTGTATGGAGCTTGAGGAGGTCCCTGATGTCGATCGTAGGAGGGTTCGATGTCCACCGGAAGCAGATCACCTTCGACTATCTGGACACCGTGACCGGCGAGGTGGAGTGCGGCCAGATCGTCGCGGCTGATCGTCGACGACTGGCGGGGTGGCTGGAGCGGTCGTCGGCCGTGACGATGTCACGTTCGCGGCGGAGGCGTGCACCGGTTGGCGGTATGTCATCGAGGAGCTGCAGCGTGCCGGCGTCGCCGCGCATCTGGCCGACCCGGCCGAGACAGCGGCCGCGCGTGGCCGCAAGCGGCGGGCCAAGACTGACGGGCGGACGCGAGGCTGATCCGTACCTTGTTGAGCGAAGACCGGCTGCCGGAGTGCTACATCCCACCAACGCAGGTGTTGGAGTATCGAGCGCTGTTGGAGCTGTATCAGGACCTGCGGCGTGAACATACCGCCTGGGTCCAGCGGATCCATGCGGTCTTGTTCCATCAGGGCGCCGAGCATCTGGTCGCAGGTGGGGTGAGCACCGTGGAGGGCCGCCAGCGGCTCGTCGAGGTGCTGCTGGACAACTGTCGACGGCCGGGCAGGTGCAGATCGCGACCGGCATCGACATGCTCGATGCCACCGAGAGGCAGCTCGAGCAGATCCGCCGGCAACTGGTTGGCATCGCTCGTCATGTGCGTGGCGCGAAGACGCTGACCGATGCTCTCTACGGCGTGGGACCGATCACCGCGCTGGCGTTGACCTGTTGGTTGGGTGGCGCCGACCGGTTCTCCTCGGCACGCAAGGCGGTCCGCTTCGTCGGCCTGGACGTGACCGTGTACTCCTCGGCCGGGAAACGCTCGCCAGGACACCTGTCTCGGCAGGGACCACCGGTGCTGCGCTGGTGCCTCTACGAGGCCGGCAAGACCCATGCCCTCGGCCGCGCGCCCGACCATGGCTACTACGCCAAGGTCAAGGACCGCATCGACGGCAAACGCGCCGCGTTGTCGGAGGCCCGCAAGATCGTCCGGCACGCCTGCCACATCCTCACCGATCGCGGTGAGGACGCCTTCTCCAGGTGTGACCTGACGGTGTGGTCACCACAGCGTTGCGAAACGGTGCGGGCAGCGGCGCCATCATCAACCGATGTGCAAAACGCGGCCAGCTCCATCCGTGCGTCTGTCATGCCCGCTCGCGCCCTGCCGCGCAGGGCCAACGCGACGGCCTTGAAAGAATGAGCGGTCGCGTCTCCCGCGGCGGGAGATACCCAATCCATCATCATGTCGCCGGTGCCACGACGGCACCGTGGACCTAGGAAGACGGCTGCCCTCGCCCCGCGCCGACAGCTCACGCTCAGCAGATGACCACCCATGACGATCACATCTCCACCCCGACTCTGCAGGAAGGTCATCAACCCACTCCCGTTGACCAATGCCCGGTTCCGCTTTCCGTCCCACCTCGGCAGCCCACCGATGATCTGCGACTGGGTGGCCGCCTCAAGGGCGCCTGCGGCGTCGCTGCCGCGAGCGCTGCGCGCCCCTTGACCCAGCCACCCATCGCAGGACCCAGGCAGTTACGGGTGGGACGGAAGATCAGCCGAGTACGGCCAAAACACCAAACGACCCGACTTGTGGTCCGTAGCCGGCACAGGTAAGACTCACGCCGCCTGCGCGGCAGCCCAGTGGGTTGTCAGTCGTCAGGGTCGCTGGACGCGCCACACGCTGGGAGCCTGGCCGTGTGCTCGCTTGAAAGCGCGGCTGAACGCTTCTTCGGAGTCGTAGCCGACCCGCCGGGCCACGGCGGCCACGGCGAGGTCGGATGAGCGCAGCAGGTCCTCGGCGACGTGCATGCGCCAGCCGGTCAGGTAGCGGATCGGGGCAAGGCCGAGAACCTCACGGAACCGTTCGTCGAGCAACGAGATGGACACCCGGGCCTCCTGTGCCAGGCTCGCGACGGTCCACTTGCGCTCGGGCGAGCCGTGGATGGCGGCGAGCGCCGGAACCAGCACCGGGTCGCGGACCGCTCGGGCCCAGCCTCGGTCGGCCGCCGGAGCGCTCGCGAGGTGGAGCTTGAGGATCTCCACCAGCAGCAGCTCGGGAATCTGTGGCGGAGCCTCGAAGCGGTCGACGCCGACCCGGTGGTCTGCTGCACGGCGTACTCGATGCTGGCCTGCACCCAGTCCCGGGCGGGGCCCGGAGGCGGGCTGACCACGAAGACCGGCGGGAACACCCGCAGGCGGGGGTCGAACATCGGGTCCTCGCAGATCAGGTAGCCACAGACGACGTGTGTCGACTCCCGCCCTCGCCGTATCGGATCACCGGCATCCGGTCCCATGGCGGCGGGTCGATCAGCGTCGCGACGGACACGGCGCCCGTGCTCGTCGTGCCGCCCATGCTGTGCTCGTCGTTGTAGGGCAGCACGATCACGTCGCCGCCGTTCGCCCAGTGCCGCTCGCCGCCGGGTACCTCGATCCAGCACCGGCCCGACGCGATCACGTGGAACAGCAGCACCCGGTTGGCATCGGGGGCGAGAAGGGCCGCGGCGTCGGCCGACGGCATCGACTCGTAGGCCCAGGCCTCGGTGTACTCGCCGCGCAGGAAGATCGCGCCCTTCAGCCGCAGCCGGGACAGGGCGTCGGCGAGAGCCGACGTGGGCTCCCGGTCAGGAAACGCGGCTGGGTGGTCATTCTCTGCCGGGACCTGCGGCATGACACTCAGTGTGTCAGACCAACCACCGAGGCAAGGAGCAGCAATGCCACTGTTCATGGACGTACACGAGCAGCTACCCGACGGCGCCACGGCCACCGACGTGGCCGGGGCACACAAGGCCGACCTGGAGACCCAGGCCCAGTACGGCGTCTCGTACAAGCAGTACTGGGTCGACGAGGCCAACGGCAAGGTCTTCTGCCTGGTCGAGGCCCCCGACGCCGACGCCGCGATCGCCGTGCACCGCGAAGCCCACGGCCTGGTAGCCGACAAGATCTACGAGGTCGTCGAGGGCACCTGAGGCGAGCGGCTACAGCCTGGCCATCGGGCGGACTCAGACGGGCCCGCTGGCCGCAGCCGGTCGATCAGCTCGGCCGCGCTGACCGCGCCGAGGAGCGGGAGCGGTCTTGCTGCGCTCTTCGACGACCGCGACCAGGGGGCACCGGTTGGCAGCCATGATCGCCGCGATCTCCAGCACGGTGTCGTCGGGTGCGACCACCGGGAGCGGGACTCGCTGACGCGGGAGGAGGTCGGCGACCACCTTCTTGTCCAGGGCCTCCCAGATCCGGTCGGCGAAGGCCTCGTCCAGCACCCGCGCGAGCGCCGGATCCTCCTGGACGTAGAGCGGGATCAGGAGCCGGAGGACCTGGGACCCGGGAAGGATCGCGAGCGGGTGCTCGTTGGCGTCGACCACGATCAACGCCGGCAGGCGCCGCTCGGCGAGCAGACGCGCCGCGTCGGCCGCGGGTGTGTCCATCCGGATCGTGGGATACGGCTTCGCGAGCTCCCTGGCCTGCACATCCTCGAGGCTAGCGCCAGTTCCTGCCAGATCCTGCCAGGGCCGCGCAACCGTTACGCTGCAGGTGGTGTGCCGGGAAGTCTGGTCGGCGTCGTCCTGACCGACCCCGTTGACCGACCTGCTCCCGGAGCCGCCCGTGGCCACCCTCGCCGTCCTCATCTTCGTTGTCGCCTACGTCCTGCTCGCCACCGAATGGGTCCACCGCACGAAGGTCGCTCTCTGCGGCGCCGCGCTGATGCTGCTGTTGCACATCTCCGACGCCGACCAGGCGTTCTTCGACTCCCACACCGGCATCGAGTGGAACGTCATCTTCCTGCTGCTGGGCATGATGATGATCGTCTCGGTGCTGCGCCGCACAGGGGTCTTCGAGTACGTCGCCATCTGGTCCGCCAAGCGCGCACGGGGCAAGCCCTACCGACTGATGGTGATGCTGTGCGTGATGACCGCAGGGGCATCAGCGTTGCTCGACAACGTCACCACCGTCCTGCTCATCGCGCCGGTGACGTTCCTCGTGTGCGAGCGGCTCGGGCTGCGCGCGGCGCCGTACCTCATCGCGGAGGTGATGGCCTCGAACATCGGCGGCACCGCGACCCTGGTCGGCGATCCGCCGAACATCATCATCGCCGCCCGCGCCGGCCTGACCTTCAACGACTTCCTGCTCAATCTCGCTCCCCTGGTCGTCCTCCTCATGGTGGTGTTCTGCCTCCTCTGCCGGGTCCTGTTCCGCGCCGACTTCACCTACGACCCCAAGAAGGCGGCGTCCGTGATGACCCTCAACGAGCGTGAGGCGATCAAGGACAGGCCTCTGCTCGTCAAGTCCATGCTGGTCCTGCTCCTCGTGCTGGCCGGGTTCGTGCTGCACTCCGGTGCTGCACTACGAGCCGTCGGTCGTGGCCCTGCTCGGCACCGGACTATTGCTGATCATCACCGACGTGACTCCCACCGAGGCGCTGGCGGATGTCGAGTGGCCGACCCTGGTGTTCTTCGCCGGGCTGTTCGTCATGGTCGGCGGGCTGGTCGACACCGGCGTGATCGGCAACCTCTCTCAGGCGACAGCGGACGCGACGAACGGCAGGCTCGGGCTCGAGACAATGGGTCTCCTCGGCGGGTCGGCGGTGCTGTCCGCGATCGTCGACAACATCCCCTACGTCGCGACCATGAGCCCGATCGTGGAGGAGCTCGTCGCGGGGCGACGGCGCCGAAGGCGAGGTGTTGTGGTGGGCGCTCGCGCTCGGGGCGGACCTGGGCGGCAACGCGACCGCCATCGGGGCTTCCGCCAACGTCGTCGTGCTCGGCATCGCCGAACGTGCGGGCCAGCGAATCGGGTTCTGGGAGTTCTCCAAGTACGGCTTGGTCGTCACGCTTGTCACGATCCTGGTGTGCGTGCCGTACCTGTGGCTGCGCTATCTCTGACTGCCTTCCGCTACCGAGTCAACAGTCGGTCGTCTGCGTCGGGTCGGCGTCGAGCCCCGCTTCCCCTGCGGTTCACCAGTTGCTGAGGGGTTCGAGCTGTTCAACGGCGGCGAGGACTCTGCCGCGGAGGTCGTCCGGACAGTTCGGGTTGTAGAGCGGGCCGGCGCCGTCCGTGAGCACGAGCCGGGCCACGGCCACGCCGCGGGCGGGCACCGGACCTGGGAGAAGGAGGCGCTCGATCAGTGGCGCAGCGCGTCGTCCGCATCCAGGACGCGGTCGCGCTGCACGGGTATTCGCGGGTCCAGGAACCGAAGGGGAGCATCATCTGTGCCTCCTCCAGCACCTGCCGCACCCTGCCGGCCAGCAGGCGTCGCATCGAGGGCTGAACGAGCGCCTGTGCCCGCAGTGCGAGGACTGGGCAGGCATCGGGCGACGCCCCCGCGGCCAGGTCACGGTCCAGGCTTGCCGCTCGGACGTGCGAGACAAACCGCTCCCATGGTGTCGCGACCCTTGTCGTGACGCAGTGGTCGAGGTCGTCAATCAGGATCAGCATGGGCGGCTCCACGCGGGTGAACTCGCAGGCCTTGACCATTCTCCGCCGCGGAAAGACACCTGGAAACCCCAGACTGGCCGATCGGGGCACCTCGTTAGCACTCGGTAAGAGTTCCCTAATGCTGCCGTCATGGTCCTGGCGCCGCAGGAGCGGTTCGCTGGAACAAGCCCGGCGACCGCGCCCGGCGAACCCTTGGAGGACACATGTTCCGCAGCACCCGCCTCATTGCCCCCGTCGTCGCTTTCACCGGTCTCGGCCTCGCCGCATTCGCTGGGGCTGCACCCGCTCAGGCCGGCGTCAGCGGGCCGGCGTTCTGGATCGACGGTTCGCTTTACCGAACGGTCGCCACGCCCACTGACCTGTCCGGCACCGGTGCGCCGGCGTCGACCTATGACGCGATCTACTCGTTCGGGGGCGCCCAGAGCAACGTCGCCGAGGCCAAGCCCGGTGACACGGACTTCAACGGCGGCCGATGGGCAGTGCACGAGCTCGCCTTCCCGTCGGGGTACGCCGCCGCACTGGCTTCTGGAGATGCGAACGGCAACGCGGTCATCGACTCGACAAGCGAGCTCGGGCTTGCCTTCGCCGACAGCACTGCCGTCGACACCGGCAACATCCTGAGGATGTTCGTCTGCACGGTGAACCGGGTGCCTGCGAACGGCTGATGGAGCGGAGTCCGGCGCAGGACTCCCGCGGCGCGGGCGCAAAGCACGGCACCAGGAAGTGTTTGCGGCTGGCGAACAACATCACATACCGACAATCAGAGACCAACGAGAGCGAGACACCATGTCCGACAAACAGAACATCGACACCCCGAACGAACGACGCGCCTTCGCCGATCACGGCCACATGGATGTCGTCACCCTCGGCGACTTCACCCTCGGCCGTGGTGTCTTCGAGCCGGGCTGGCGCTGGTCCAACGACGTCAAGCCCATCGCCGGCACCGACTCCTGCCAGACCCACCACACCGGCTTCTGCCTGTCCGGCCAGATGACCATCCGCACCGACGACGGGACCGAGATCAGCATCGGCCCTGGCGACGTCGTGAACCTCGACCCCGGGCATGACGCCTGGACCGTGGGCGACGAGCCCTGCGTCATTCTCGACACTGGCGTGGCGGCCTACGCGAAGCCCACGAGCACCTGACCCGGATCCCTCCTGCCGGTCGTCCGTGGAGTGGCTGGTCGCCGGGTCGGGTCAGGCGGCCAGCCGGTATCCACGTTTGACGACGGTCTCCACCAGCCGGGTCCCGACGGCGGCCCGCAGTCTGGCCACCGCCATCTCGACGGCGTGCTCGGATCCCGCCAGACCCGACGGGAGGCTCGTCAACAGGTCGCGCCGGGAGACCACGTGGCCGGGGTTGACCGCCAGGGCCTGGAGTACGGCGAGCGGGGCGGCCGAGAGCGGCACCGGAACCCCGTCGAGCAGGACGGTCTCGCCGTGCAGGGTCAGGGTATGGCCGATCACCGACACCGTCGTACCGGATCGGCGCAGGGGTAGCTCGGTCTCCAGCACCTTGACCATGGCCGCCAGCCGCGACCGCTCGGGCTGGATCGTCGGGACACCCCACAGCTCGAACGCGGCCGCGGTCACCGGGCCGACACAGGTGGCGACCACGTCGGCCTGGAAGGCCGCGATCACCTCGTCGCGCCGACCGACCGCGGCGGCGACCTCCATCAGGGCGGCCACGGCCGGGGCGGACGTGAACGTCACCGCGTCCAGACTGCGCTCGGCGATCAGGTCGATCATCCGGAACAGCGGCGCCGGGTCCAGTGCCCCCTCGACGCGGTAGACCGTGACGACCCGGACCTTCGCACCCTGGCGCCGCAGCGCATGCGCGACGACCGACAGCGACTGCCCATGCTCTTGTACGACGATCCTCCGGTCGGTCAGGTCGCGACCACGCAGGTGCGCGAGGACATCCTCGAAGCACTCGGACTCCGGTGACCAGAGCTCGCGGAGGCCCCGGCGGCGCAGCGCACCCACGGACTTGGGCCCGCGCGCCAGGATCTCGGCGGAACCCAGATGGGCCTGGAGATTCTCGAACAGACCCCACGACTCGGCGGCCGCGAACCAGGACTTCATCCCGATGCCGGTCGTGGCGATGAAGATGTCGACCGGCTCCGCGAGCACGGCGACGGTCGCGGCGTGCAGGGCCACCTCGTTGATCTGGTTGGGTTCGACCGACAGCGCCGGGGCCCACTCGACGACGGCACCGCGACGCGTCAGCAGCGCCGTCTGCTCGTCGGCCTTCCGGGCAGCGGTCACCCCGACCCGGTAGCCGGCCAATGGCTCTTCGGGAGCGGTCATGCGTCCGCCGTGGCGGCCTTGCGATGGCCCACGAGCACGACACCATCGACGATCTTCACCGCGTACACCGGCACGTGCACGCCCGGGTCGTCCAGACACTGTCCGGTCCGCAGGTCGAAGCCGTGCTTGTGCATGGGCGAGGCGACGAACGGGATGTCGCCCCTCGAGCCGACGATCCCCCGCGCCAGGACCGATGCCTTCGCGAACGGGTCGTAGTTGCCGAGTGCGAAGACCTCATCGCCGTGGGTCCGGAAGATGGCCAGCGCCTGGCCGTGCACGAGCGCCGTCGCTCCTCGTTCGACCTCGAGCTCGGCCATCCGGCAGACCTGCTGCCATTCCTCAACTGGGCTCATGGAACTCCTACCGCGATGGTGCTTCCGAGATCGACCGGCCCGTCGGCGACGGCGGGCCGGATCTGGCCGCGTTCGGTCGAGAAGGAGATGTTCGGGTCGGGCGTGCCGGGGGCGTTGACGAACGAGACGAACCTGGCCAGCTTCGTCGGGTCCTCGAGGGTCGCCTTCCACTCGTCGAAGTACGACCCGACGTGCCGGGCCATCGCGGCCTCGAGCTCGGCCCCCAGACCGAGAGAGTCCTCGACCACGACCTCGCGGACCCGGTCGAGGCCGCCGTCGAGCGAGTCCACCCAGGCGGCGGTGCGCTGGAGCCGGTCCGCCGTACGGATGTAGTACATGAGGAACCGGTCGAGGTAGCGGATCAGATCCTCGGTCGACAGGTCCGACGCCAGCAGCTGGGCGTGAGCGGGGTTCGCACCGCCGTTGCCACCGACGTACAGGTTCCAGCCCTTCTCGGTGGCGATCACGCCGAAGTCCTTGCCGCGGGCCTCGGCGCACTCCCGGGCGCAGCCGCTGACGCCGCCCTTCAGCTTGTGCGGCGAACGCAGCCCGCGGTAGCGCAGCTCGAGGTCGATCGCCAGCTGCACCGAGTCCTGGACGCCGTAGCGGCACCAGGTGGACCCGACACACGACTTCACGGTGCGCAACGCCTTGCCGTAGGCGTGGCCGGACTCGAACCCCGCGTCGACCAGTCGCGTCCAGATCAGCGGCAGCTCCTCCATCCGCGCGCCGAACAGGTCGATCCGCTGCCCGCCGGTGATCTTGGTGTAGAGGCCGAAGTCGCGGGCGACCTCCCCGATCGCGATCAGCTTCTCGGGCGTGATCTCGCCGCCGGGGATGCGGGGTACGACGCTGTAGGTGCCGTTGCGCTGGATGTTGGCGAGGTAGGCGTCGTTGGTGTCCTGGAGCTCGCGGGTCTCGTCGCCGAGCACGTGCGTGTTGAACTGGCTGGCCAGGATCGAGGCGATCGCGGGCTTGCAGATGTCGCAGCCGCGACCGCGGCCGTGCGCCTCGACGATGTCGTCGAACCGCTTGTACTCGTGCACGGTCACGAGGTCGAAGAGCTCCTGGCGGCTCACGTCGAAGTGCTCGCAGATGCCCCTGCTCACGACCTTGCCGACCGACGCGAAGTGATCCTCGATCAGGTTCTTCACGACCGGCACGCAGCTGCCACACGTGCTGCCCGCCTTGGTGCAGGCCTTCACACACTTGACGTCCTCGCAGGCATGGTCGTCGTCGGTCGAGACCAGCGCCGACCGGATGGATCCCTTGCTCACGTTGTTGCACGAGCAGACGACGGCGTCGTCCGGCATCGCCTGGACACCGCCGCCCACGCCGGTGGAGGTCCGGGACGCGGGCAGGATCAGCTCCTCCGGGTTGTCCGGGAGCGCGATGCCGCTGCCCACCATGGGTCGGAGCACGCCGTACGCCGACGCGTCGCCGACCAGGATCCCGCCAAGAAGTCTGGTGGCGTCGGACGAGACGACCAGCTTCTTGTAGACCCCGGTCACGGCGTCGGCATACACGAGCTCGAGCGAGTCCGGGTGTCGTGGCGAACGCGTCCCCGAACGACGCGACGTCGACGCCGAGGAGCTTGAGCTTGGTCGACATGTCGGCGCCGGTGAACGTCGCGGCGCCGTCGAGCAGGGCGTCGACGACGACCTCGGCCATCGCATAGCCGGGAGCGACCAGGCCGTACATCCGCCCGCCAGGAGCCGCGCACTCGCCGATCGCGAAGACGGAAGGGTCGGCGGTTCGGCACTGCTCGTCGACGAGTACGCCGCCCCGCTCGGCCACCTCGAGGCCGGCGTCACGGGCGAGCTGGTCGCGCGGACGGATGCCCGCGGAGAACACCACGATCTCGGTCTCGATCGTGTCGCCGCCGGCCAGCTCCAGCCCGGTCACCAGCCCGTCGGCCCCCACGACCGACGCGGTGGCGGCCCCGGCGTGCACGGAGACACCGAGCTTCTCGATGTGGCGGACCAGGGTCGTGCCACCGGCATCGTCGAGCTGCACCGGCATCAGCCGCGGCGCCATCTCCACGACGTGGGTCTCCAGCCCGAGCTGGACCAGAGCGTTTGCGGCCTCGAGCCCGAGCAGCCCGCCGCCGATGACCGCTCCACGGGTAGCCGCGTCGGCGGCGGCCCGGATCGCCTCGAGGTCCTCGATCGTCCGGTAGACGAAGCACCCGGCCAGGTCGCGCCCCGGCACGGGAGGCACGAACGGCGCGGCACCCGTCGCCAGCACCAGCACGTCGTAGGCGATCACCTCGCCGTCCGACAGGGTGACCTTGCGGGACTTGCGGTCCAGCGCATCGACCCGGTTCCCCAGCAGCAGGCGCACCCGCGGGTCGTCGTACTGGCCGGATGGCAGCAGCGAGAGCTCGTCCGCGCTCTCGGCGGAGAAGAAGCTGGTGAGTGCCACCCGGTCGTACGCCGGGCGCGGCTCCTCACCCACCACCACGATGTCGTAGCGCTCGGTGAGCCCACGTTCGACCGCAGCCTGGACGAACCGGTGGCCGACCATGCCGTTGCCGGCCACGACCAGCGTTTTGCGGAGGTGGGTCATCGGGTGGTCCTTTCGGGATGCACTGAAGGTAGGTGCCGGATGTGTTGGGGCGGTTTTACGTTTGTTACGCGCGTGATAACGCTTGTTCACGGTCCTTGTCGGCGAGCAGCTCGCGGACCGTCGGCCCGCAGCCCCCGCACCCGGTCGTGGCGCGAGTCGTCGCGCGGACCTCCTCGAACGTGTTGCAGGCCCGGATCCGGCCGGCGCTGACGCCCGCGCACGCGCAGACCTCCGACTCGTCGACGAGGACGGTGTGCTCGTCGGGCCGTTCGGGCAGCAGCAGCTCGCCCGGCTCGAAGGGACCGAGGACCGTTCGCCGGTCGTAGAGCTGGGTGATCAGGCCGATCCTGGAGAGGTCACCGATCAGCACGGCGGCCGCCAGCACGCCGTCCCTGACGACCAGGCGCCGGTGCGAGCCGATGATCGGGTTGGTCAGCTCGACCACGTCGCCGTCCGTGCGTTCGGGGTCACCGAGCACGGCCACCTCCAGCCCGGTCGCTCGCAGCCGGGCGACCCTGCGCGACCCGTCGTACGACGCCTGCTCGCCGGCGAGGTGGCGGGCCAGCACTCCCGCCTGCTCCCAGGCGGGCGGCACGAAGCCGGTCGTGCGGCCGCGGTACTCCGCGCAGTCGCCGATCGCGAAGATGTCGTCGTCGGTCACGCTCTGGAGTTGGCTGTTCACCACGACTCCGCGACGCACCATCAGGCCCGCGCCCCGGGCCAAGGCCGTCGACGGCCGACCGCCGGCGGTGAGTACGACGAGGTCCGTGTCGAGCGTGTAGCCGTTGTCGAGCCGGAGCCCGGCCTCGGTCAGCCGAACCGCACGCGCGCCCGTGTAGACGTGCGTGCCGAGCTTCCGGAGGTCACGTTCGAGGACGCGTCCGGCTCCCTCGCCGACCTGATGGTGCAGAAGGTGGCCGGCGCCCTCGACCAGCTCGGTCTCGACGCCGCGGACGCCCAGGGCCCGGGCGACCTGGAGCCCGAGCAGGCCCCCACCGACCACGACGGCCCGCTCGACCGCGGGCAGCGCCTCGACCAGCCGGTGGCAGTCCGCCAGGCTTCGGAAGGCGTGCACCTTCGGGTGCAGCTGTCCGTCCATCTGCACCAGCCCTCGGATGGGCGGCAGGGTCGGGATGCTGCCGGTCGCCAGCACCAGGCGGTCGTAGCCGATCCGGGTGCCGTCGACGAGCGCCACCTCGTGGAGGTCGCGGTCGATCTCGAGCACCCGTGCGCCCAGGCGGAGATCGATGCCGTGGTCGTCGTACCAACTCGGGTGCTTGAGCATCAGGGCGTCGGCGCGGTGGCTGCCCTCCAGCACCGCCGACAACAGGATCCGGTTGTACGACGGGGTGGGTTCATCCCCCAGGACTGTGATGTTGCCGGCGAAACCCGCCGAGACCAATCCCTCCACGAGTCGAGTCGCGGCCATTCCGTTGCCCACGATCACGACTCTCATGTCGACACCGCCGCGGCACACGCCTTGAACTCGGGCATCCGGCTGGCCGGGTCGAGGGCGTCGTTGGTGAGCCGGTTCGCGCCGACCCAGTGGAACGGGACGAAGACGGTGTCCTCCCGGATCGTGGCGACCACGCGTACTGGCGCCTTGAGCTCGCCGCGCCGGGTCCGGACCAGCACCACGTCGCCGTCCATCGCTCCGATCCGCCGGGCGAGCATCGGGTGCATCTCGACGAAGGCGCCCTCGTCGGTCAGCGAACGGATCCGGCGGGTCTGCGCCCCGGACTGGTACTGCGCCAGCACCCGCCCGGTCGTCAGGTGGACCGGATACTCCGCACACGGCTGCTCGACAGGTCCTCGGTGGTCGACGGCGTGGAAGCGGGCCAGGCCATCGGGATGGGCGAAGGAGTCGGCGAACATCCTGGGCGACCCCCAGAAGACGCCGTGCTCGTCGCGGATCCGGTCGTAGGTGATCTCGCTGTAGTCGGCCTTGCCTCCCGCCGACGCGCGGCCGAGCTCCTCGAAGACGTCCTCCGGCTCGGTCGCGAAAGGGGCCGGCGAGTCGAGCCGATCGGCAAGCGAGGCCAGGATGTCGAGGTCGCTGCGGACGCCGGACGGAGGCGTGATCGCGCGCTGCCTCAGGATCACCCGGCCCTCGAGGTTGGTCATCGTGCCGGTCTCCTCGGCCCACTGCGTGACGGGGAGTACGACGTCGGCCCGGGCCGCGGTCTCGGAGAGCACGAAGTCGGCCACGACCAGCAGGTCGAGTGCGTCGAGCCGCTCGCTGACCCGGCTGACGTTGGGGGCGGAGACGACGATGTTGGACCCGAAGACGAGCAGCGCCTTGGGGCCGTCGGACTTTCCCAACGCCATCAGCAACTCGTACGCCGACCTGCCCTTCCCGGGCAGCGAGTCGGCAGGCACGCCCCAGACCCCGGCCACCTGCTCGCGGGCCGCCGGGTCGTCGATCATCCGGTATCCGGGGAGCTGGTCGGCCTTCTGTCCGTGCTCGCGGCCACCCTGCCCGTTGCCCTGCCCGGTGAGGCAGCCGTAGCCGGCGTGCGGCCGCCCGCACTGGCCGAGGGCCAGCGCCAGGTTGATCCAGGCGAGCACAGTGTCGGTGCCCTGCGCGTGCTGCTCGGCACCCCGGGCGGTCAGGATCGTCACCTTGCCGGACGTCCCGAGCAGGGTGGCGAGTTCACGGAGTTCCGAGGCCGGTACGCCGGTCGTCCGCTCCACGCGTTCGGGCCACCATGCGGCCACAGAGCGCCGTACGTCCTCGAACCCGGTGGTGCGCTCGGCGACGTACTCCTCGTCGACCTGGCCGGCTGCGATGACGAGGTGCAGCAGCCCCAGGGCGAGGGCGAGATCGGTGCCGGGCACCGGCTGGAGGAACACGTCTGCTCGGTCGGCGGTCGCCGTCCGGCGCGGGTCGATCACCACGACCCTGCCGCCGCGGGCGCGGATCGCCGTCAGGTGCCGGGCCGCCGGAGGCATGGTCTCGGCGAGGTTCGAGCCGACCAGCACCAGCACGTCGGTCTGCTCGACGTCCGCGAGCGGGAACGGCAGACCGCGGTCGATCCCGAACGCCCGCATCGCCGCCGACGCCGCCGACGACATGCACCAACGGCCGTTGTAGTCGATCTGGCTGGTGCCGAGGGCGACCCGCGCGAACTTGCCCAGCGAGTAGGCCTTCTCGTTCGTCAGGCCACCGCCGCCGAAGACGCCCACCGAGTCCGCTCCGTGCTCGGCGCGCAACGCGGCCAGCTTGGTCGCGATGTGGTCGAGCGCCTCGTCCCACGTCGCCGGTTGGAGCTCTCCATCGCGCCGGACCAGCGGGGTGGTCAGCCGTTCACGGTGGCGGAGCAGCTCGGTCGCGGTCCAGCCCTTCCGGCACAGTCCGCCTTCGTTGACCGGGAACTCGGGCCATGGCTCGACCTCCGGGCGTCGGCCCCCGACCACCCGCATGCCGCACTGCAGCGAGCAGTACGGGCAGTGGGTTGCCACGCCGCCGCTGCTCATACTCAGACGCCGGCCTCGGCAAGGCTGGGCACCCGGGCCACCAGGAACGTACGCCGCGTGTAGACGAACCACGTGACGGTCAGGCAGACGACGTAGAACGTCGTGAACACCAGGAACGCACCCTTCACCGCGTCGACCGGGTCGTCGACCCACGGCGCCGCGAACGTCAGCGGGATGAGGAAACCGCCCAGCGCACCGACCGCGCCGGCGATACCGATGACCGCGCTGGACTCCTTGGTCGCCTTGCTCATCGCCTCGTCGTACGCCGGGGTGCCGGGCGTGGCGGCCTTGCCGGCCTCGGACTTCACGATCAACGGGATCATCCGGTAGGTCGAGCCGTTGCCGATGCCGGTTGCGGCGAAGACGAACAGGAAGGCCAGCAGGAACCACGGGAACCAGGACTGGTTGTCGGTCGCGATCGCCGCGTCCTTCGTCGGGTTGGGAGTCAGCTGGGAGAGCGTCCACAGCACGGTGAGGGTGCCGGCGATCATCGCGGCGAACGTCCAGAAGGTGACCCGCGCCCCGCCGTACTTGTCGGCCAGCCAGCCACCGAACGGGCGGGCGATCGAGCCGACAAGGGCGCCGAGGAACGCGTAGTACGCGAAGTTGATGCCGGTCCCGGGACCCAGTGGGTTGTCGGGCGTGGGCACCCAGAAGTTGAGCTTGATCAGCAGCGGCATGGCAGCGGAGTAGCCGATGAACGAGCCGAACGTGCCGATGTAGAGGAACGACATCACCCACGTGTGCTTCCTCCTGACCACGACGAGCTGCTCACGCGGGCTCGACTTGGCTGCGCTCAGGTTGTTCATGAAGAGGTACGCGCAAACGGCGGCGAGCAGCGCGAGTGCGGCGTACAGGTAGCCGGCCCGCTCGAGGTGCAGCCCGCCCGTGCTCGCGCCGACGATGCCGAAGATGCCGGCGGCGCCCACGATGAGCGGGAGGAAGAACTGGATGAACGCGACGCCGACGTTGCCGCCGGCCGCGTTGAGGCCAAGGGCGGTGCCCTTCTTGGCGGTCGGGTAGAAGAAGTTGATGTTCGCCATCGAGGAGGCGAAGTTGCCGCCACCCAGGCCGGCCGTCGCCGAGATCAGGAGGAACACCCAGTAGGGCGTCTCGGGGCGCTGCACGAAGTAGGCGAACAGCAGAGTCGGGACGAGCAGCAGCAACGCGCTGATGATCGTCCAGTTGCGGCCGCCGAACTTCGGCACCGCGAACGTGTAGGGCAGCCGGATCAGCGATCCGACCAGGTTCGGGACGGCGACCAGGACGAACAGCTGTTGCGCCGTGTAGTCGAAGCCGACCTTGAGCAGCATCGCCGAGCTCACGCTCCAGAGCAGCCAGACCGAGAAGCCCAGGTGTTCGGAGAAGATCGACCAGATCAGGTTTCGTCGGGCGATTCGCTTGCCGCCGTTGTCCCAGAACGCTTCGTCCTCGGGACGCCAGTCGTCGATGGTGGTGCCGCCCTTGGCTGCCACGGCGCCCTGCGGGGCTGCTGAGGTGGTGGTGGTCACGGGTCCTCGCTTCGTCGTCGTGCTGTCGAGACCACTGTGCGCAACCGAGGTTTCGCGTTCGTGCGCGTTTGTTTCACGCAGGTGTCAACTTGTTCTCACGGCCTCACAACCACCGCGGCAGCACTAGCATCGGGAGCCGACGGAGGGGGACAGATGATCTGGTACCTGATCGGCGCCGGGGTGGCCGCGCTCCTGGCGGGCGGCATGGTCTTCCTGTCCCGGCGCGCGAAAGCGCGGCATCGCAGCATGTATCTCACCGAGACCACGACCACGAGCACTCTGCGGTCGCTGCAGGAGGCGGCCACGTCGGCCGCCGGAGCGGGCGCGTTCCGGCAGCAGGTCGAGCTTGCCGGCCGCACCGTGGCCGGACCTTCCGGACTGCTCACGTCCGAGATGTCGAAGTCGCCGTGCGTCTGGCACCGGCACCGGGTGACTCGCAAGTACCGCGAGGTCAGCCGAGACAGCAAGGGCAACCGCCGGACCTCCACGCGGGAGGAGGTGATGACCGAGAACGTCACTCCGGACGCCTTCGTGCTCCGCGACGGCCACGGTGAGATCACGGTCGTCCCCAGCGGCGAGGTCGACGGCGCCCGCAAGGCACTCAGCGAGTTCCGCGAGGAGAACCAGGACCGCACCGAGGTGAAGATCGGCTCGTTCTCGTTCAGCTTCTCCGGGAGCGGCGACGGCGACACCCTCGGCTACGAGTACGAGGAATGGATCCTTGCGCCCGACACCGCGATCTTCGTGCAGGGCGAGGCGTCTGACCGCGATGGAGCACTTCAGGTCGCGAAGCCGGAGGGCAAGGGTGATCTGTTCATCTCCACGAAGTCCGAGGCAGACCTTCTGAAGGACGCCAGCCAGGATGCGCGCCTGTACGGCGTCCTCGCCGCCGTGGCCGCCGTCGGAGCGGTCGTGCTGGTGGTGCTGGCTATCGTGCTCTGACGCGACCGCTAGCCTCGGTCCATGCCTGCAGCCGTCGTGATCCTCGCTGCCGGCTCCGGCACCAGGTCCGGTGCGTCGGTCAACAAGTGCTGCTCGCATTACTCGACGCCCCGGTGCTGGTCTGGTCGATCCGCGACGCGCTCGCGCTGCCCGACGTACGCCGCGTGATGCTGGTCGTGAAGCCCGGTGAGACCGGGGTGGTGTCCGACGCGGTGGCTCCGCATCTGGGCGACCACGAGGTCACGATCCTCGACGGCGGCGAGACCCGGCACCGGTCGGAGGGGAACGCCCTGTCGGTGCTGGCCGCCGACATCGAGTCCGGCACGATCGACGTCGTCGCGATCCACGACGGTGCCCGGCCCCTTGCCGGCCGGCCGCTGTTCGAGTCGACGATCGCCGCCGCCCGGCTGCATGGCGGAGCCGTCCCCGTCGTACCGCTGACCGGACTCGTCACCACCGACGGTCTGGGCTGCCGCGACCCGCTGGTCGGCGTCCAGACTCCACAGGCATTCCGGGCGCCCGACCTACTCGCCGCCCACCGAGCCGCCGCCCGCGACGGTTACGAGGGCACCGACACCGCTTCCTGCGTCGAGCGCTACACCGATGTCCAGATCGCCGCCGTACCCTCGACCCGAGCCAACCTCAAGATCACCTTTGCCGAGGATCTCGACCTCGCGGTCCGCCTCGCCCCGCCGCGATAGCCGATATGGAGTGACCGCCTATCCCCCCGTCAACAGTTCGAGCACGGCCAGGTCGGCCTCGGAGGAGATCCGGCGCGCCTCGGTGGGCGCCTCGACGTACTCGACAGTGAACCGTTCGGACAATGCCTCGACCAGCTCCACGAAGTCGTACGACGGGAACTCGGCCAACGCGGCGACCGCCGAGGCGGGGAGCACGATCGGCGAGGCCACTACCTTCAGGTTGGTTCGGTCGACGGTCTCGCCGACGAAGCCGTCGGTGACCACCTTGACGGTGTCGGTGACCGGCCGGAACGCCACGACCACCGCATCGGAGGCCACGGCGCGGGCGACGCACGCGCCGATGAACGCGGCCGGCGCCATCGGACACAGCACGTCGTGGAACACGAAGGGCTCGCCCGCGGCCCGGATGCCGGTCCAGGTGGTGGCGTAGTCGACCGCGGTGACGCCGGCGTCACCGAGTGCCCAGGAGGCACACGCGATCAGCGACTCGCCGTGGATCAGCGCATACGGCAACGCCCCGCGGTCCTGGTCGACCACACAGCCCAGAGCAGGCTGGACCGGAGGGTCGTCGGCGGAGTCGTCGGCGAAATAGTCGGGGCTGATCACGACCCCAACGTATGACGTCCGGCGAAATGCAGGCGAAATGCAAAGAACCCCCGGTCACCCGGGGGTCCTTCGACGGACGGATCAGGAAGCGAGAACCTCGTCGAGAAGGGCCTCGGCCTTGTCCTCGTTGGTGTGCTCGGCCAGAGCCAGCTCGGAGACGAGGATCTGGCGCGCCTTCGCCAGCATCCGCTTCTCGCCGGCCGACAGCCCACGATCACGCTCGCGGCGCCAGAGGTCGCGGACGACCTCGGACACCTTCATGACATCACCGGAGTGCAGCTTCTCAAGGTTTGCCTTGTAGCGGCGCGACCAGTTGGTCGGCTCCTCGACCTGGGAGGCCCGCAGGATGTCGAAAACCCGCTCCAGACCTTCCTTGTCGACGACATCACGCACGCCGACCAGGTCGAGATTGCAGGCCGGGACGCGGACCACGAGGTCCTGCTGAGCGACAATGCGAAGGACGAGGTACTTCTTGTCCTCTCCCTTGATGGTTCGGGTCTCGATGTCCTCGATGACCGCTGCTCCGTGATTTGGGTATACAACCGTTTCGCCGACGGTGAAAGTCATATGCAGTGAACCCCTTTCCAGGTGACCAGTCTAACACGGATCCCGGGCGTGTCTTTCCACGTTTGCGCAGGTCAGAGGCACAATCCGGGCTTGACAGACAAGGCATTGTTGTGGTGGGCAAGGGTTTTCGCGGCCACGAATCGGACATTTGGGCTGCTGCGGGCGCCGTACGGCGCGACACCGCTAGCATGTGCAGCGCACGCACCTGTCACTGACGCGAAGGCTGATCGATGCCCCACATCCGTTTCCAGCGACGCTCCCTGGCCCTCGCTGCCGGGTCGCTGCTGCTCGCGGCGCAGGTGTCCGCGTGCGGCTTCAGCAACGCCACCGACGAGATCTACCAGTCGTCGGAGGGAGTCGACTACCGCAAGGGTCCACTCGACGTGCTCAGCGCGGTTGTCGTGTCCGCCCAGGAGGGCAGCGGCACCTTCATCGCCACGTTCTCCAACAACGAGGAGGACACGGACACCGTCGTACAAGCGATCGCCGGAGGTACGGACGACGCGGCCTTGCAGATCTCCGGTTTCACCCCGATCGAGGTCCCTGCCCGGGCGTTCGTCAACCTGGCCGACGACCCGAGCATCGCGGTCAAGGGCGAGTTCTCCGCCGGCCAGTACGTCGATGTGAAGATCACCTTCGACAACACCGACGCGATCGACATGAGCATCCCGGTGGTCGCGGACGAATACCAGTACGACGGCCTCGACGTCAGCGGCGGATCTGTTGTCGGGCCGACCGCAAACGAGTCGCCCAGTGAGCCCACCGCCAGCGAATCCGCCCACTAGTAGTCCCAGCAAGGCCCAGCCTTCGGAGCAAACATGACCTACACCCTCGTCCTCCTCCGTCACGGCGAGAGCGACTGGAACGCCAGGAACCTGTTCACCGGCTGGGTCGACGTTGACCTCACCGACAAGGGCCGGGCCGAGGCCGTCCGCGGTGGCGAGCAGCTGCGGGAGGCCGACATCCTTCCGGACGTCGTCCACACCTCCGTCCAGCGGCGAGCGATCAACACGGCCAACCTGTCCCTCGACGCGGCCGAGCGGCACTGGATCCCGGTCCGCCGCTCTTGGCGCCTCAACGAGCGCCACTACGGCGCCCTCCAGGGTAAGGACAAGAAGCAGACCCTGGCGGAGTACGGCGAGGAGCAGTTCATGCTCTGGCGACGCAGCTTCGACGTACCCCCGCCGCCGATCGCGGACGACGACGAGTTCTCCCAGGCCGGCGATCCGCGGTACGCCGACCTCGGGGCCGAGATGCCCCGCACCGAGTGCCTCAAGGACGTCATCGCGCGGATGCTGCCCCACTGGGAGTCCGGCGTCCGACCCGATCTGGAGAGCGGCAAGACGGTCCTCATCGCCGCCCACGGCAACAGCCTCCGGGCCATCGTCAAGCATCTCGACCAGATCAGCGACGAGGACATCGCCGGGTTGAACATCCCGACCGGCATGCCGCTGATCTACCGACTCGACGACAGTCTGCAGCCGACCGTCAGGGGTGGCGAGTACCTCGACCCCGAGGCCGCAGCCGAGGCCGCCGCGGCCGTGGCGAACCAGGGCCGCTGACGAGGTTGGCCACAGAGTCGAGTGACCGGTGGCTGGTAGGGCCCGACCGGTCGCTCAAGCCCCGCTCACGGGTCAGTGGGCGCGTTTTGGTGGGTGCTCGCCGGTGACCACGAAGATCACCCGGTTGGCGGTCGACACCGCGTGGTCGGCGATCCGCTCGTAGTAACGTCCGAGCAGGGCCACGTCGACCGCGGCCTCGACACCGTGCTGCCAGTCGTTGGCGAGCAGTTCCCGGAAGCTGTTGCGACGCAGGTCGTCCATCTCCTCGTCGGCCTTGCGGAGGTCGGCCGCCCCCTCGACGTC
This sequence comes from uncultured Actinomycetota bacterium, assembly GCA_963844385.1. Lineage (GTDB taxonomy): Bacteria > Actinomycetota > Actinomycetes > Propionibacteriales > Nocardioidaceae > Nocardioides. The sequence continues at coordinate 36,772 of CAWJOJ010000002.1, forward strand.
GCGGTTCTCGATGATGCCGGCGGCCCGGTCCACCATCAGCTCGGCGACCTCTGCCATCCGACGGATGGTCGGCTCCGCGCTGGCGGGTACGGCGACCCCGGGAACCCGCAGCCGGGCCACCTTCGCCACGTGGCCGGCGAGGTCGCCCATCCGTTCGAGCTCGGTGACCATCCGCAGCGCGGCCACGATCGTGCGCAGGTCGCCGGCGACCGGCTGCTGCAGCGAGAGCAGGGAGAACGCGCGGTCCTCGACCCGCTCCCGAGCGACGTCGATGATGGCGTCGCGGGTGATGACTTGCTCGGCGAGCCCGACGTTGCCGGTGAGCAACGACTCGGTGGCGTCGTGCACGGCGCGCTGGACCCGCCGGGCGATCGAAACGAGGTCGGAGAAGATGGAATCAAGTTGGTCGGTGTAGGCCTCACGCATGGGCGAGACCCTAAATGGACCAGGTGACCAGCCGGGGCGAACCGGTGAACTGGGAGTGAACAACGCCCTGAGCAGGGGTTTGTGTGCGAACTGCAGATGAAACCCTGCGTACGATCGGACCGTGGATCCGACGACGCAGGCATTTCTTGCTGCGATTCTAGGGGCGGTCGTCGGCGGCGGCGCCGTCCTCGCCTGGCTCATCAGCGACCGTCAACAACACACGGTTCCGGCCGCCGAGGCGCCCGCCGTACCACCGGGCGTCGCGACCGTCCTCTCGGTCCTGCGCAGCAGCGCTGTGGTCGTCGACGAGAACGATGTCGTGCTGAAGGCTTCCGCGCCCGCCTACGCCCTGAGCCTGGTCCGGGGCAACGAGATGGTCGACGCCGAGCTCGCGAGCATCGTGCGACAGGTACGCCGGGACGGCCAGATCCGGGAGACGGAACTGGTGATCACCCGCGGAGCCGGGTTGTCCTCACGCAACGTGACTGCCCGGGTCGCGCCGCTGGGAGCGCGACTAGTCCTCGCCCTCGTCGAGGACCGAACCCGGGAGCGCCGGGTGGAGGCCATCCGCCGGGACTTCGTCGCCAACGTCAGTCACGAGCTCAAGACTCCCGTGGGCGCAATTCGCCTGTTGTCGGAGGCCGTCCACGACGCATCCGAGGACCCCGAGGCGGTTGAGCGGTTCGCCGGCCGGATGCTCAAGGAGAGCGACCGGCTGTCGCGCCTGGTCCAGCAGATCATCGAGCTGTCGCGACTGCAGGGCGACGACCCGCTCGAGGCTCCGGAGACGCTCGGCGTCGACGACGTGATCGCCACCGCGATCGACACCAGCGCGATCGACGCGTCGGCGAAGGAGATCAGCGTCGTGGCCTCCGGGGAGCGCGGGTTGGAGGTGTTGGGGAACCCCGAGCAGGTCATGGTCGCCGTCGGAAACCTGGTCGCCAACGCCGTCGCCTACTCCGCCTGTGGATCGTCGGTTCTCGTCTCGGCGAGCGGGAAGGTCGGCACTGTGGACATCTCGGTCACCGACCAGGGCATCGGCATCCCGCCCGGCGAGATCGACCGGATCTTCGAGCGCTTCTACCGTGTCGACCCGGCCCGGCACCGCTCCACTGGAGGAACCGGGCTCGGCCTGTCGATCGTCAAGCACGTCGCGGCCACCCATGGCGGAGAGGTCCGCGTCTGGTCAGTCGAGGGTCAGGGGTCTACGTTCACCTTGACCCTCCCCCGCAAAGAGCAGGAGGCACGCGTGTGACCCGGGTACTCGTCGTCGAGGACGAAGAAAGCTACAGCGACGCCCTCGCCTACATGCTGCGCAAGGAGGGCTTCGAGGTGGCCATCGCCAACAACGGCAACGACGCCATCACGGAGTTCGACCGTGGCGGTGCCGACATCGTGCTGCTCGACCTGATGCTGCCGGGCATCCCCGGGACAGAGGTCTGCCGCCAGATCCGGGCGACCTCCAACGTGCCGGTGATCATGGTCAGCGCCAAGGACGACGAGGTCGACAAGGTCGTCGGCCTCGAGCTCGGCGCGGACGACTACGTCACCAAGCCCTATTCGCCGCGCGAGCTCGTGGCCCGGATCCGCGCCGTACTCCGCCGTGGTGCGGAGCCCGACCTGGCGCCCGCCACGCTCGAAGCCGGGCCGGTGCGGATGGACGTCGAGCGCCACGTGGTCACCGTCGACGGCCGGGAGCAGCGCCTTCCGCTCAAGGAGTTCGAGCTGCTCGAGATGTTCCTGCGCAATCCGGGCCGGGTGCTCACCCGGGGCCAGCTGATCGACCGGGTCTGGGGCTCGGACTACGTCGGCGACACCAAGACCCTCGACGTCCACGTGAAGCGGTTGCGCGCCAAGCTCGAGCCAGACCCGAGCGAGCCGAAGTACCTCGTCACGGTCCGCGGTTTGGGGTACAAGCTCGACCTCTAGCCCTCGGCCCTGCCAAGGGTGCGGCTACAAGCTCGACCTCTAGCGCCTCGCCGTCGGCCGCGGACGCAGTGCGGCGGGATCTCGTCGTACGACGTCCGAAAACCGCGTGTGCTGGGCACGGTGTCATACCTATTGTTGTCGGGTGACTGTTACCGAGGCGTCTCCCATCACCCGCACCTGGCTCCCGGCTGCCGCGGCGGCGTGCACCCTCTTCTTCTGGGCGTCCGCCTTCGTCGCGATCCGCCACCTCGGCCACTCGGTCACCCCGGGCGCCCTCACGATCACTCGCCTGGGTGTCGCGGCAGTTGTTCTGGGAATCCTCGTGAGCCGCAGGAAGCCGACCTGGCCGCGACGCCAGGACTGGCCGCTGCTGCTGGCTTGCGGCGTGATGTGGTTCGGCGTCTACAACCTGGCCCTCAACGAGGCCGAGCGGCGGATCGACGCCGGCACCGCCGCCATGCTGATCCAGGTCGGTCCCCTCCTGGTCACCCTGCTGGCAGCGATGTTCCTCGGCGAGCGGCTCACGCCGTACGTCGTGGTGGGGGTCGCCGTGGCGTTCTGTGGCGTCGCGATCATCTCCCTGGCGAACGGCGAGAGCGGCTCGGGCGATGTGTGGGGAGTCGTGCTGACCGATAGTGGCGGCGGTGGGCTACGCGATCGGGGTCGTGGCACAGAAGCCACTGACGGCCCGGATCCCACCGTTCGAGCTGGTCCTGCTGTCCTGCCTGATCGGCATCGTGAGCTCGATCCCGTTCGCCGGCGGACTCGCCGACCTCGCCGACGCATCGCTGTCGACCTGGGTGTGGATCATCTATCTCGGCGTGTTCCCCACCGCTCTCGCGTTCAGCACCTGGGCATACGCGCTGAAGCGGATGGGTGCCGCTCGCCTGTCGATCACGACGTTCCTCGTCCCCGTGATCGCGATCGCGCTTGCCTGGGTCGTCCTGTCCGAGACCCCGCAGCCCCTTGCCTACCTCGGTGGCGCCCTGTGCGTGGTCGGCGTCCTGATCTCCCGTCGGAAGCCCCGGCGCGTCCCGGCGTGAGGCGGTAGTCCGAGACGAAATGGCCCTCGACACGCCGATTTCGAGGGGCCATTTCGTCTCGGACTATCCCGGCGGGCCGGTTTCCAGCCAGCCCCGGAAAGCGTCGAGGTTCCTGGTCGACTCGCCCCGCAGCTTGCGCCACTCCCACTCCTTGCGGATCGACGAGGCGAAGCCGAGCTCGAGGATCGTGTTGAACGAGCCGTCGGCATAGGACAACACCGAACCGATCAGCCGGTCGAGCTCGTCGGGTCCGACCGAGGACAGCGGTAGGCGTGCGTCGAGGTAGATGTCGCCCGCGGCGTCGACGGCGAACGCGACGGCGTACATCCTCAGGTTGCGCTCGAGCAGCCACCGGTAGACACCCTCGTGGTTCTCGTCGGGGTTGCGGCACACGAACGCGTGCACGCCGAGTGAGTGTGGGCCGACATCGATCCGGCACGGAGTCGACAGCTTCTTCTCGCCGGGGAGGCTCAGCGTGAAGACGCCGTCGGAGATCTCCTTGTGTTCGATCTCGCTGTCCGCCAACCACGCCCGAACGCTGTCGACAGCCGAACTCATCCCACCAGCTCCTCGCGCATCGCCCTCGCGGCCTGACCATAGACCTCGATCGTGCGCTCGGCGGTGCGCTCCCACGCGAACTGGTGCGACTGCTCGATGGCGCCGACGGACAGGGACGCCCGAAAGGCGTCGTCGGTGATGATGCGCCGGATGGCGTTGGCCCAGTCGCGGTCCGAATGGCTGTCGACCAGCAGGCCGCTCACGCCGTCGCGGACCACCGTGGTCAGGCCCCCCACCGCGGCCGCGAGGACGGGGGTCCCGGTCGCCTGGGCTTCCGCGGCGACCAGGCCGAAGGACTCGTTGTAGGAGGGTACGGCGACCAGCGTCGCGGCCGCACACCAGTCGGCCAGCTCCGCCTGCGGCACGGGGGGCACGAACCGGACCACCCCGTCGAGACCCAGGGACGTGGCGAGCTGGGCCAGCGACTCCGGGTGCTCGAGGCCAGTGCCCGACGGCCCGCCGACAACGGGTACGACGAGCCGCGACCGCAGTTGGGGCGACTCCTCCAGAAGCAGAGCGACGGCCCGGAGCAGCACGTCGGGTGCCTTCAGGGGCTGGATCCGTCCGGCGAAGACCAGCACGTGAGCGTCGGCCGGCAGGCCGACGCGGGCGCGGGCGGCGGCCTGCGAGCGCGGCGCGAACACGGAAAGGTCCACCCCTGGATGCACCACCTCGACCCGCCCCGGGTCGGCGTCGTACAGCTCGATGAGCTGCTTGGCCTCGCTGTCGGTGTTGGCGATCAGCATGTCGGCCGCCTCGACGACCTGCTCCTCACCGATCAGTCGGACGGCCGGCTCGGGCGTGTCGCCCTCGGCGAGCGCGGCGTTCTTGACCTTGGCCATGGTGTGCATGGAGTGCACCAGAGGCACCCCCCAACGATCGCGCGCCAGCGCGCCCACCTGACCCGAAAGCCAGTAGTGCGAGTGCACGGCGTCATAGTGGCCCACCGGCTGGCCCGCCTCGGAACGCAGCACCTCGCGGGCGAACACGCACAGCTGGCCCGGGAGCTCACCCTTGGTGAGGCCCTCGAACGGGCCGGCATGGATGTTCTTGACGAGGACCTGATCGGACACCTCCACCGTCTGCGGCAGTGCGGACGAGGTCGCCCGGGTGAAGATGTCGACGCCGATGCCGCGGTCGGCCAGGCGCTTGGCGAGCTCGATCACGTAGACATTCATGCCGCCGGCGTCGCCGGTGCCGGGTTGGTCCAGCGGTGACGTGTGCAGGCTGATCATCGCCACTCGGGGCACAGCGGCACCTTTCGTCGTACGTAATCCTCCAGAGGCAGCAACCAGCGGAGGCCCGTACTTCATTCCCGACGGGCGCGCAGCGAGCCGGGCAGGCGCACAGCCACCGCCCACAGTTGCCACGCGAGTACGCCGGCGGCGAGGGCGAGCACGGTGGCCAGCCAGGGGATCCGGTACTCGAGATGGGGGTAGACCTGCCAGTGGACGAGGTAGATCCACAACGACGCGCCCGCGAGCACGCCGGCGACCCGCGCGACCACGTGCGGGACCCGCACCAGGGGCAACCACAGCAGGATCAACATGCCGACCACGACGTAGGCGTTGCGCTCGAACCCCTGGAAGAACCCCGGGACCGACGCCACGACCAGCAGGGTGAGCAGGACGCGGTGTCGTTGGCTGGTCGCCTTGGCCGCGGCCCAGCCCACGGCGAACAGCCAGAAGATCACGTGGGCGCGGTGGATCTCGTCGGTCCCGCCCAGCCCGACCACGCCGTAGCGGGTGAGCAGCCCGGCGACCGCGAGCGCAAACGGGAACCCGAACGACCAGCGCCGCTCGAGTCGGGCGACACCAGGGATTGCGAGCAGGAGCGCCATGAGCAGCAGGATGTGGACCAGTGCCTCGATGAACCAGTAGTGCCAGCCGGGTTCGGTCCAGGTCCGCGAGGTGAGCCCGTTGACGAGGAGGATCTGCCGCCAGCCGAGCCCATCCACGAACAGGCTGACGGTCGCGATGACGAGCGCCGACGGTACGGCGATCCGCGCGACGCTGCGGAGCATGCCGAGCAGTCGCTCCGCGGGCGGGGCCGAGGTCACCTGGAACCGGGCGAAGTTGAAGCCCACGATCCCCAGCAGCAGGTGGGCGCCCCCGAGCATCGTGAAGAGGTTGGCGTGCGTCCCGACGATGCTCACGATGGCAAACGCACGCAGCAGCACGTTGGACTCCAGCAGAGTGCCGCGCCAGCGCCGGACCGGTTCCGCGACGAGTTCCGCGACCGGGGTCGTGTGCCATCCGGGCGGAAGACTGCCGAGCAGTCGCTCCAGCCGGAGTGACATCTCGACGTAGGAGAGGGAGTCGCCTCCGAGCGACACGAACGAGTCGGTCGGCCGCGCGTCCGGGCGACCCAGCAACTCGGCGTACAGAGCCAGCAGCGCGTCGGTGCCGGGCCTTCCGCGGAGCCGGTTCCTCGTCGGTCCGACGTTGCTCCGCCAACTCCGCGAGCATCCGGTAGTCGGTCTTGCCGGACGCCAGCCGCGGGATCTCGGGCAACTCCACCAGAACATGCCCGGAGGCGGGAAGCCCGAACTCCTCACGCACCAGCGAGGCGACCTCGGCGGGATCGACCGGTCGCGCTCCGCAGGACACGCCGAGGACGAGCCTGTCGCCGCCGTCCGCGGCCGCCGCGATCACACCTCGCCCGGCCAGCACCCGCTCCGCGTGGTCGAGGTCGATGCGGAGCCCGAACACCTTGGCAACCCGGCTCCGGCGTCCGACGATCTCGTAGAGCCCGTCGGATCGCAGGCGCGCCACGTCCCCCGTGTGCAGGCGGTCGACGGTGTGCCCCAGCGCCAAGTCGTGGGGCGATTCGGCGTAGCCCATCATCACGTTGGGTCCGCTGTAGATCAGCTCGCCCACCTGCTCGCCCGGACCGGGTTGACCGGGTTGATCGGATACGGCGTCCAGCGTGAACGAGCCGCCGGGGATCGGGATGCCGATCGCGGAGGGCGCCTCGTGGGCGAGATCTGGTGGTAGGTAGGCCATCCGGGCGGTGGCCTCGGTCTGGCCGTACATCACGAAGAAGTCGAAGCCGCGGCGCTGGCCGAGCTCCACGTGGCGGCGTACGTCGTCGGGCGCGAGCCGTCCACCGGCCTGCGTGATGTAGCGCAGCGATGGGAGGTGCAGGTCGGCGAAACCGATGCGGTCCAACAGCTCGAACGTGTGGGGCACCGCGGCGAACGAGGTGGCCCGGTGGGCCCGGAACGCCTGCCAGAACGCGGGGTCCAGGACCGAGTCGCCGGTCAGCAGCAGCGCAGCACCCGCGACCAGGTGGCTGTTCACGACAGACAACCCGTAGCAGTAGTGCAGCGGAAGGGTCGTTGCGGCGACGTCGTCCGGCCTGAGGTCGAGGTAGCAGGCGATCGCGGTCGCGTTGGCGACGAGGTTGCCGTGGGAGAGCCGCACCAGCTTGGGCGAACCCGTCGTCCCCGAGGTGGAGAGCAGCAACGCGAGGTCGGGATGGAGCTCGTGGGCCGTGCCCGGCCTGCGCTCGGTCACCCCGTCGGGTCCCACCACCACGTCCGGGTCGTAGGCGGCGGTGAGGGAAGCAAGGCTCCCCGGTCCTGCCATCAGCACCGGATGTCGACCGGCGAGAGCACCTAGATAGGCCACCACGGCGTCCACGGTGTTCGCGCCCTCGATCAACACCAGTCGCCGGACGGCGCCGAGCCGCGCAGCGAACTCGTCGACGCGGCCGGCCAGGACGGCGTACGACATCACCCCACCGGGTACGCCGGGTCCCACGAACGCGGGCCGGTCGCCGTGCGACCGGAGCGAGGCGGTGAGTCCTGGAGCCAGACCAGGCCACCGGACCGCCTCATGACGCGCGTCGGCGCGGCGCGACTCGGGGATCGTGGACATCGTCCCATGGTATTAGGCAAGGCTTACCTCCGACCAATCTCGTTGTAAGGTTCGGCTCACCTAACTCGTGAAGGGAAGCTGGATGCGCGTCTCGAAGCAACTGACGGCCGGTCTCGTGCTGGGTTCGCCTGCGCTCGCCGGTCTCACCGCGTGCGGCGAGGACGAGCCGTCCCTGGTGATCTACAACGCCCAGCACGAAGAGCTCATCGACGAGGTCGCAGCACAGTTCACCGAGGACACCGGCATCGAGGTGGACCTGCGCAACGGCTCGGACCTCGAGCTGGCCAACCAGATCGTCGAGGAGGGCGACGGCTCGCCGGCCGACGTGTTCCTGACCGAGAACTCCCCTGCCATGTCGCTCGTCGACAGCGAGGGCCTGTTCACGAAGCTCGACGCGACGACCCTTGACCTGGTCCCGGACCAGTACCAGCCCGACAACGGGAACTGGACCGGCTTCGCCGGGCGCTCGACCGTGCTCGTCTACAACACCGACGAGCTGAGCGCCGACGAGCTGCCCGCCTCGATCATGGACCTGGCCGACCCCGAGTGGGCGGGACGCATCTCGTTCTCCCCCACCGGTGCTGACTTCCAGGCGATCGTCAGCGCGGTGCTGGTGACCCAGGGCGAGGAGGCCACCCGGGCCTGGCTCGCCGGCCTCAAGAGCAACGGCACCGTGTACGACGGCAACAACGTCGTCCTCGAGTCGGTCAACGCCGGTGAGATCGAGGCCGGAGTGATCTACCACTACTACTGGTTCCGCGACCAGGAGGAGTCCGGCGAGAACAGCGACAGCTCGGAGCTGCACTTCTTCGGCAACCAGGACCCCGGTGCCTTCATCAGCGTCTCGGGAGCCGGCGTGCTCGCCTCGACGGACGACGAGGCCGATGCCCGGGAGTTCGTCGAGTACCTCGCGTCGGCGGACGGACAACAGGTCATCGCGGACAGCTACGCGCTGGAGTACACCCTCAACCCCGACGTCAGTCTCGAACGCGGCGTACCTCCCCTCGACTCCCTCGATCCGCCGGAGGTCGACGTCTCCCAGCTGAACGGGCCCCAGGTCGTCGATCTCATGGAGGAAGCCGGCTTCCTCTGATGGTTCTGCTCCCCGCGGCCTCGCCGCGGGAAACGTCGTCGAGGCGGGACCGTCGCCCGTTCCCGCCGCTGCTCCTCGTCCTCGTGGGCGCCGCCATCGCATCGCTGGTGCTGGTGCCGCTGGCGTACGTCGTCACGTACGCCGTGTCGCTCGGTCCGTCTGCTGCGTGGGACGTGCTGGTCCGGCCGCGGGTGGGAGAGCTCGTGCTCAACACGTTGAAGCTGCTGGTCGGCGTGGTGGCCGCGAGCACGGTGCTCGGGGTGGCCTGCGCATGGCTGGTCGAACGCACCGACCTCCCGTTCCGGTCGGTGTGGCGAATCCTGTTCGTCGCACCCCTCGCCGTGCCTGCGTTCGTGAACAGCTACGGCTGGGTGTCGCTGACCCATGACGTCCAGGGTTACGTCGGCGCTCTCCTCATCGTGACGTTGTCGTACTACCCGCTGGTCTACCTGCCGGTCGTCGCAGCCCTTCGTGGGTTGGACCCTGCGCTCGAGGAAGTGGCCTACTCCCTCGGGCAGAGCCCCTGGATGACATTTCGTTCCGTGGTGCTTCGGGGGCTGCGGCCGGCTGTACTCGGCGGCGGCCTGCTCGTCGGCCTGCACGTGCTCGCCGAGTTCGGCGCCCTGCAGATGCTGCGCTTTCCGACGCTGACCACGGCTATCTACGACCAGTACCGCTCGGCATTCAACAGTGCACCCGCGAACATGCTGGCCGCTGTCCTGCTCCTGGGCTGCCTGCTGCTCCTGCTCGTCGAGCTGCGACTGCGTGGCGAGGTCGCGCTGTGGAAAGTCGGCAGCGGGACCGCACGACCCATCGAGCCCTACCGGCTGGGCCGCCTGACGCCGTTGGCGTTGGCGGGCGCCGGGCTGCTCGTGGCGATGGCCGTCGGCGTACCCATGCTCAGCCTGGCGCACTGGATGCGGGTGGGGTCGTCGACAGAGTTTCCCATCGACGAGCTGGTGTCCGCGACCGTCACGACCACCGGCCTGGCGCTGGGAGCCGCGGCCGTGGCCACGGTGATGGCGATCCCCGTCGTCTGGCTGGCGGTTCGTCATCGAGGTGTGGTCGGCAACCTGATCGAGCGCTGCACCTTCGCGGCACACGCCCTGCCGGGGATCGTGGTCGCACTCGCCCTGGTCTTCGTGTCGATCCGGACGGTCCGACCGCTCTACCAGACCCTGCCCCTGTTGCTGATCGGATACGCGATCCTGTTCCTCCCGCGGGCGGTGGTGAGCGTGCGCAGCAGTCTGGAGCACGCGCCTCCGGTGCTCGAGGACGTTGCGCGCAGCCTCGGCCAGGGGCCGTGGGCGACGATGCGGAGGGTGACCCTGCCGCTGATCCGGCCCGGCGCCGCGGCGGGGGCGGCGCTGGTCTTCCTTGCCGTGTCGACCGAGCTCACTGCGACCCTGCTCCTGTCCCCTATCGGCACGTCGACCCTGGCTACGGAGTTCTGGTCGAAGTCGTCGTCGGTTCAGTACGGCGCGGCCGCGCCGTACGGTCTGTTGCTGATCCTCATCTCCGTGCCGGCCACCTACATGCTCAGCCGCCAGGCGACTCGTGCACCCTCCCGTGCACCGGCTCAACAGGTCACACCGTGAGCGCCGTGTCGATCGCCGGACTGAGCCGGAGCTTCGGAACGCTGCGCGTGCTCGATGGCGTGGATCTCGAGATCGCCGACGGCGAGATCATGGCGATCCTGGGCGCATCGGGATGCGGCAAGACCACGATGCTGCGGATCATCGCGGGCTTTCTCAATCCGCACGGCGGACAGGTGCTGCTCGACGGCCAGGCGGTCGCGACCCGCGACTCCCAGGTCCCACCGCAGCAGCGGCGGGTCGGCTACGTGCCGCAGGAGGGCGCGCTGTTCCCACACCTCGACGTCCGCGGCAACATCCTCTTCGGGCTGCCGCGGCGGGAACGCACCGACGACCGGCTGTTCGAGATGCTCGACCTTGCCGATCTCCCACCTGAGGTGATCGCCGCCTATCCCCACCAGCTCTCCGGTGGCCAGCAACAGCGGGTCGCCCTCGCCCGAGCCCTGGCCGCGAAACCACGGGTGGTGCTCCTCGACGAGCCGTTCTCCTCGCTCGACGCGGCCCTGCGAGCGTCCACGGGCCAGGAGGTGACGCGGGTCCTCCGTGCCGCCGGCACGACCGCGGTCATGGTCACCCACGACCAGGGCGAGGCGTTGTCGTTGTCGGACCGGGTCGCGGTCATGCGGCACGGCCGGATCGCCCAGGTCGCGGCCCCGGCTGACCTGTACGCCGCCCCGGTGGACGTCGAGGTGGCGTCGTTCGTGGGCGGCGCAACGGTGCTCCCAGCAACGCTCGGCCACGGCGTGGCCGTGTGTGCGCTCGGCGTCCTCGAGGTGGCCGAGCCGCGACCGGCGGATGGCGACGTCCGCGTGGTGGTCCGGCCCGAACAGATCCGGATTGTGGACGACCAGGACCTGCCCCAGGCCGTTGTCGACGAGGTCGGCTTCTTCGGCCCCTACCTCACGATGCGGATGCGGCTCGGCGAAATCTCCGTCTCTGCCCGGATCGCTGCCGGTCCGATCCACGTCCCGGGCGACCGGGTCGGCGTCGCAGTGGACGCGCCGGTACTCGCCTATCCCTGTTGATCAGCCCGTGATCAGCGGTGCTGACGAACCAGCGACGAGACCGTGAACGGCAGTGTCCCCGTGGCGAAGTCCGCGTTGACCACCAGGTAGCGGTTGCGCGTCCGGGCGACGGTCGACGGTCCGCGCAGCGACGGGTGGGTGCGCACCCAGGCGATCCGAGCGCGCAGGTGGTCGCTGGCTCAGGTTCAGCACCACCACGCGTGCCGGGTCCGGGGTCACCACCAGAAGTCGCCCGCGGTCCATCAGCATGCCGTCGCCCTCCAGCTCCGGGGCGTCGATCTTGCGGATGCCTCGGGGGCGGTGCTCGTGGAACCGGATGCGGTACAGCGACTGCGAGAACGAGTTGACCACGATGAGCTCCCGGCCTCCGTGCCGCGAGACGATCCCGTTCAGGTTGAACTGGCCCGGCTCATAGGCGATCTCCGGTTCGACGTTGATCCTGCGCGGTGTCCCGCTGCCGGCCCGCAGCATGCGGGGCGTGACGTGCCACAGGATCGGGCGGAAGGAGTCGGTGACGTAGACGTGTCCCTCGCGGGTCACGACGAGATCGTTGAGGAAGCCGCCCGCTCCGGTTTCGAAGCGCGCCAACAGCGCACCGGTCCTGATCCGGTAGACGTAGATGCTGCCCGTCGGGCCTCCAGCGACGTAGAGCTTGCCCCGGGAGACCTCCATCCCGATGGCGGAGTCCGCCGGGTCGGCCGGGTCGGGGGTGATGAACGGTCGCAGCGTGTCCCCGCGCAGGGTTGCGCGGTAGATGGTGCCCGTTCCGACGGTCCCGACGAAGAACGCCCTGCTGCGCCTGTCCCAGGCCACGCCTTCGGGATTGTTGTCCGGAGTGGACGGGACCAGGGTGTAGATCTTGGCGCCCTTGCTCGCGTGGCCGGGCTGGTGCCCCGACGCCTGGGTCGACGCGACGGGCCCAACCGTGGTGAGAGCCAATGCAGCCAGGGCTGCAATGGCGGTTTTCATCCGGACGTTCACGTGGCCTCCTGATGCCGTTGCCAACCCTGCCGCGCGCCAGTCTCGCACCCGCCTATGGGGAGGACAACACCCGTCTGGATGGCGTCCGGCGGTGGCGGTGCCGGACGCGAGCAGGCAGGATCGGAGTGTGCAGAACATCGGACTCGTCGGCGGCATGAGCTGGGAGAGCAGTGCCGAGTACTACAAGCTGCTCAATGTCGGCGTCGAGGAACGACTGGGTGGTCTGCATTCCGCGCGCACCGTGATGACGTCGGTCGAGTTCGCCGAGATCACCGCCCTCCAGGAGGAGGGCCGGTGGGACGACGTCGCGGATCTGCTGACCGTGGCGGCGCGGGGCGTCCAGGCTGCCGGAGCCGACTTCCTGCTGCTGTGTACGACGGCCTTCCACCGCGTCGCCGACCAGGTCGAGGAGGCGATCGACATCCCGCTGCTGCACCTGGGCGATGTCGTGGCGACTGCCGTCAAGTCGAGCGGCTTGAAGAAGGTCGCGCTGCTCGGCACGTCGTTCTCGATGGAGCACCCGTTCTTCACCGAGCGTTTCGCCCGGCACGGGGTGGAGGTCATCGTGCCTCACGAGGAGCACCACGAGCCCATCAACCGGATCATCTACGGCGAGCTCGTGCACGGGAGGGTGCTCGACTCCTCGCGCCGCACAGTCGTCGGCCTGGTCGACGAGCTCTGGGACGACGGCGCGCAGGGCATCATCCTGGGCTGCACCGAGCTGGAGCTGCTGGTCAAGCCGGCGGACTCCGAGCTGCCGCTGTTCCTGTCGACGGCCCTGCATGTCACCGCGGCGCTGGACCGGGCACTGGCCGATTGACGCGCTCCTGGTCAGCTGCGGCCCTGGTCCAGGGCGAGGTCGGCAAGCCGCCGCAGGTCGTCGCTGACGTGCTGCTCGGGTACTGAGACCTGCGCGTCGCCGAACCGGAACTCGTAGACGTAGCCGTCGGGGTGCGGCAGCCCGGACTTCGCCTGCCGGAAGTCGATCCGGTGCACCAGCGACCGCGCCTCGGCAGCTCGCTGGTCGTCGGCGTCGAGGTCGACGGATCCGCTCGTGGTCAGGCCCGCGAACCCCCCGGAGCGACGTACCTCCACGACGTTCGCGGGACGCTCGCTCCCGCCTGGTACGTGCGAACCGCCCCCCGTTCGGCCCCGGTTCCACGCCGACGTCGGACCAGGCCTGCCCAACCGCGTCGGCATGGTCTCCCGCTGCCGCGACCGTGGCAGCGGCGAACGCCGCGAAGTCGGCGTCGGCATCGACGGCCTGCAGCGCGGAGTACCAGATCTTCCCGGCACCCTCGGCAGCCGACCCCCCTATCGCCACGGCCGCGAGCTGGAACGCGTGGTTCGGTATCCCCGAGTTGAGGTGGACCCCGCCGTTGTCGTCGGTGGTGTCGATGTAGCCGTCCATGTGACCGGCCTGGGGATCCTTGCCGAGCAGCGGATCGTCGTAGGCCGTGCCGGGCTCGGACATCGACCGCAGGGCCCTGCCGTTGATGCCGGGCAACAGCAACCCGGCGCCGATCAACCAGTCACCCTCGGCTGCGGTCTGTCCCAGCAGGCGTTGTTTCAGGCACGACGCGAACACGTCGGACACCGACTCGTTGAGCGCGCCCGACTGGCCCTGGTAGACCAAACCGGCCGTGTACTCCGTGACCGCGTGCGTGAACTCGTGGCCCAGAACGTCGACCGGCTTGGTGAACCGGTCGAAGATCCGCCCGTCACCGTCGCCGAAGACGAGCTGGGTCCCGTCCCAGAAGGCGTTGTCGTAGTCCCGCTCGTAGTGCACGGTCGCGATGACGTGCGCGTCGGCGTCGTCGTAGGACGCCCGCCCGTAGACCTCACGAAACATGGCCAGGACCGCCTCGATACCGACCCAGGCCTCGTCAACCCCTTCGTCGCCGGCCGCCGGTTCGTCCTGCGAACGGACGGGGGTGCCGGGCAGACTCGTCCCGTGGTTGGCGGTGTGCACGACCCACCCCCCGGTCCCGGTCTCGTCGACACTCCGCCGCGGGCGCGCCTGCCGCCGCTGGCGGAACGCCGCGTCGATGACCAACGTCTCGCGGCTCGCGACGACGACGTCGGAGTCGACGGTGCGTCCGAGCTCGGCAGCATTGGCGAGCTGTTCGAGGACGTACGCCGGAACGAAGGAACACCTCATGCCTCAATTCCTACCTCGCCCCCTCCTCATTGCCCAGACGCTGCA
>CAWJOJ010000003.1:0-13463 GCA_963844385.1 uncultured Actinomycetota bacterium
CAGCCCACAGATTGCCCAGAGACTGCCCAGCGATTTGCCAGGGGCTTCAGACCACGTCCGCGAACAGCTTCAGCAGGCCGGCCCAGCCAGCCGTGTCGTCGAGCGCCTCACGGGTCTCCGCGGCCCGGTCGCCCAAGCGGTCGAGGTTGCGGTGCTCGAGCTCCACCCGCGTCGTGGTCGGGTCCACCTCCACGAAGCGCACCTCCACCTCGGTGACCAGGTCGGCGTCGTACTCCCACTCGGTGTCGAGGTGCCATCCGAGTACGACGAGGCTCGGCGGCTCCCAGGCCAGCACCTCTCCCCACGGGCACGTCCCACCGGCGGCGTCCAGCTCGTGCCAGGACCCGCCGACCCGGGGCTCGATGACAATGTCCACGAACGGCTTGTCGCCGATGTGGTGACCCGGATTCCACCAGCTGCCCATCCGCGACATGAACACCTCGAATGCCCGCTGCTGCGGCACCTTCACGGTGATCGCCTTCTGCACGGGCGCAATCGTCTGCACGGTCATGTCAGTTCTCCTCGGGGGTGTCCTTCTCGGTGGTGTCGCGTTCGACGGCGGTCTTGAAGTCGGCCAGGGCCTGGTCCCAGAACCGGTCGAGGTAGGCACGCACCTCACCCACGCCGTCCGGGTCGAGCTGGTAGAGCCGGCGGGTCCCGGCGGCGCGGTCACGGACGAGGCCGGCGTCCTTGAGCACCCGGAGGTGCTGGGACACCGCCGGCCGGCTCACCGGTAGCCGAGCGGCTAGCGCACCGACCGGCGTGGGCCCCTCGGCCAACAGCTCGAAGATGGCGCGTCGCGTCGGGTCACCAAGCGCGGCCAGGCCATCTTGGTAAGTCATCACGAACGGTAAGTTATCACTTACGCTTACCAGGCGTCAATACAACTGCGGCACTCCTGTCCCGGTAGACTCACCCACTGGTCTGCCCGCCTGTCCGGCAGCGACTCCTCACGAAAGCGAACACCGCCTCACCATGTCCGAAACCCGCAGCGACCTCCGCAACGTCGCGATCGTCGCGCACGTCGACCACGGCAAGACCACGCTTGTCGACGCGATGCTCCGCCAGGCCGGTGCGTTCACCGAGCACCAGGCCGAGGGCATGGCCGACCGCGCAATGGACTCGGGCGAGCTCGAGCGCGAGAAGGGCATCACGATTCTCGCGAAGAACACTGCGGTGCACTACGCGGGCCCGGCGGCCGACGGCAAGCCGATGACCATCAACATCATCGACACCCCCGGTCACGCCGACTTCGGTGGTGAGGTCGAGCGCGGCCTGTCGATGGTCGACGGCATCGTGTTGCTGGTCGACGCCTCCGAGGGCCCGTTGCCCCAGACCCGCTTCGTGCTGCGCAAGGCGCTCAACGCCGACATGCCCGTCGTACTCGTGGTCAACAAGGTGGATCGCGGCGACGCCCGGATCTCGGAGGTCGTCGACGAGACCTACGAGCTCTTCATGGACCTGCTCGACGACCACCACAGCCAGGACGCCCTCGACTTCCCGGTCGTCTACGCATCGGCCAGATCCGGCCGGGCGTCCCTGGAGGTCCCGGACAACGGCGGACAGCCGGACTCCCCCGACCTCGAGCCGCTTTTCAAGACGATCCTCGAGACGATCCCGGCGCCGACCTACACCGAGGGCGCGCCACTCCAGGCACACGTCACCAACCTCGACGCGTCGCCGTTCCTGGGCCGCCTGGCGCTCGTTCGGGTGCATGAGGGCACGCTGAGGAAAGGCCAGAACGTCGCCTGGATCAAGCGTGACGGCTCGATCAAGACCGTCAAGATCACCGAGCTCCTCGTCACCGAAGGGCTCGAGCGCAAGCCCGGCGAGTCAGCCGGGCCGGGTGACATCGCCGCCGTTGCCGGGATCCCCGACATCACCATCGGCGAGACCCTGGCCGACCCCGAGAACCCGGTCGCACTGCCGTTGATCCATGTGGACGAACCGGCCATCTCGATGACGATCGGCACCAACACCTCGCCGCTGGTGGGCCGGACCAAGGGCGGCAAGGTCACCGCGCGCCTGGTGAAGGACCGCCTCGACAGCGAGCTGGTCGGCAACGTCTCGCTCAAGATCCTGCCGACCGACCGCCCCGACGCCTGGGAGGTCCAGGGCCGAGGCGAGCTGGCGCTGGCGATCCTGGTCGAGCAGATGCGGCGCGAGGGCTTCGAGCTGACCGTCGGCAAGCCCCAGGTGGTCACCCGCGAGGTCGACGGCAAGATCCACGAACCCGTCGAGAGGCTCACCATCGACGCCCCGGAGGAGTACCTCGGCACCATCACCGAGCTGCTGGCCACTCGCCGGGGCCGGATGGAGCAGATGACCAACCACGGCACGGGTTGGGTCCGGATGGAGTTCCTGGTGCCGGCTCGCGGCCTCATCGGGTTCCGGACGGAATTCCTGACCGAGACCCGCGGCACCGGCATCGCCCACCACATCTTCGAGAACTACGAGCCGTGGGCCGGCGAGATCCGGTCGCGGTCACAGGGCTCGCTGGTCGCCGACCGCAAGGGCGCGGCCACGGCGTACGCAATGACGAACCTCCAGGAGCGCGGCATCCTTTTCGTCGAGCCGACAACTGAGGTCTACGAAGGCATGATCGTCGGCGAGAACTCGCGGGCGGACGACATGGACGTCAACATCACCAAGGAGAAGCAGCAGACCAACATCCGGTCTGCCACCTCCGACAACTTCGAGAAGCTGATCCCGCCGCGGCGGCTGTCGCTCGAGCAGTGTCTCGAGTTCTGCCGGGAGGACGAGTGCGTCGAGGTCACACCCGGTTCGGTCCGGATCCGCAAGCTCGTGCTCGACGCGCACGAGCGCGCCAAGACGGCTTCTCGTGCCCGGAAGGCCGCCAAGTAGCCGTCAGCTGTTGACGCGAACACCGACCTCGGCATTGTTGGCGGTGATCGCGATGCCGGAGAAGCCCACGGCCATGATCAGCACCGTGCCTGCCTGAAGCCCTTCCGGCAGGATCGGGGCCAGCGGAAACGTCCCGACGTGGAGGATCAGCGTCCACGGGATCCAGGTCGGCGTCGTCCCTGCGCGCAGCAGGGCGACCGCCAGCAACACCTCGCCGAGATAGAACGCTGCGATCCAGCCGTAGAGGAATGCGTTGAGGCCGGCGTCGCGAGTCACGTCCGAGAACGCCTGATCCCTGATTGCGTCGGTGCGCACCAGGGCCCGGAAGAACGCCAGGAGCATGGCATAGCCCGCCGTACCGATGCATCCGACCGCGAACACGACCAGAGCGGTCATCCCGAGCCAGCTGCCCTGTCGGATCGAACAAGGTCAGGATGGATGGCAGGCCGAGGGTCAACGCCACCGAGGCCAGGAAGAACAGCCCGGCGACTGCCAGCCAGCGGCCGTCGTTCTGCTCTGCGAGTTGCAGCGATTCTGATGAGTCCCCGCCGCCCGTCGGAAGGAGGATCGCCCCGAGGGCAAGGGCGGTTGCTCCGGCCACCAAGGCGGACGCCGAGACCGGAACCCAGTCGACGCGCATGCTCAACACCGTAGGCGGTCAGAGCCGACCGATGGGCGCGCTCACAAGTAAAATTGTCACTCGTCTAGGAAGGCGCGCGACGCCGCGACGAGTGCTCGGGCGTACGTCGCCCGCCCTGACCGGCTCGTCATCCGTCGGGCGTCAACGCGGCTGCGCATGTTGCCGAGCTCCACCATCACAGTCGGGACGTTGCTGAGGTTCAGCGTCCCGAGGTCGCTTCGAAAGTCGAGCCCATCGCCGCCCGCGGTGTAGTTGGCGACAGGGACACCACGTGCCCTCAGGGCGGCCCGCACGTCCCGAGCGAGCCACCTCGACGAGCGGAAGATGTCGTGGGTCCAGGGTGCGCGGTCGGTGGGGGCGATGACGTGGAAGCCGCGCGCGTCGGCGGCATACGAGCCGTCACCGTGGATGCTGATCTTCAGGTCGGCTTCGATCTGGTTGCCCTGCCGACCGCGTACGTCGACGCAGGGTCCCCATCGGTCCTGCCGGTTGGTCCAGCGCGACATCATCACGCGGGCGCCGAGCTCGAGCAGCCGCCCGCGTGCCAGCCGGGCCACCCGGAAGTTCAGGGTCGCCTCGGCGAAGCCACCGCTGGTGGCCGTCCCGGTCGTGTTGCAGGCCTTCTTGAAGCCACCGGCCGGCACCAGCCGGTTGATCTTCCTCGGGAAGTTGTGGTTGCCGAGCTGGTGCCCCGCGTCGAGCACGATCACCCGACCGGTCAAGGGGCCGGCCGACGACCCGCGCGTTGGGTCGAGATCATCGGGCCGTGTCGTCCCGCCGGCAGGAGGCGCGAGGGTGACACAGAGAACCGAGGCGGTCAGGACTCCGAGCAGTCGACGCATCTGAAGGAGACTACGCCGCCCTACTCGCGAGCGAGCCCGGTCGGGGCGATTATCCTGTCGACTCCACAACCGAATGCGCACCAACAAGGGAGAGCACATGACCTGGCTTGTCACCGGCGGCGCGGGATACATCGGTTCGCACGTCGTCAGGGCGCTGGTCGACGCAGGCCTGTCACCCGTGGTGCTCGACGACCTGTCGTCCGGCTTCGCCGAGTTCGTCCCAGCAGACGTGCCGTTCGTGAAGGCCTCGCTGCTCGACGCAGGAACGGTCGAGAGCACGCTTCGAGACCACGATGTCGAGGGCGTCATCCACATCGGCGGTTTCAAGTACGCCGGGGTCTCGGTGTCCCGCCCGATCCACACCTATGAGCAGAACGTCACCGCGACGATCATCCTGCTGCGGGCGATGAAGACGGTCGGCGTCGACAAGTTCGTCTTCTCCTCGAGCGCCGCCACCTACGGGACTCCCGACGTCGACGTGGTGACCGAGCAGACCGCCGTCGCCCCGGAGTCGCCGTACGGCGAGTCGAAGCTGATCGGTGAGTGGCTCCTGCGGGACGCGGGCCGGGCCCACGGGCTCAAGCACACGTCGCTGCGCTACTTCAACGTCGTCGGCTCGGGCTCCCCCGACCTCTTCGACGCCAGTCCGCACAACCTGTTCCCGCTGGTCTTCGACGTGCTCTACCGCGGCGGCACGCCCTACATCAACGGCGACGACTACCCGACTCCCGATGGCACCTGCGTCCGCGACTACATCCACGTCTCCGACCTGGCGCTGGCCCACGTCGAGGCGGCGCGCAAGCTCTCGGCGGGTGATGACCTCGAGCCGATCTACAACCTCGGCAGCGGCAACGGCAGCTCGGTGCGGCAGATCATGGACACGATCCGCGAGGTGTCCGGGAACGACTTCACCCCGGCGGTCCAGGGTCGCCGTCCGGGCGACCCGGCGCGGATCGTGGCCTCCGGCGACCTGGCCGCCCGCGACCTCGGCTGGGCGATGCGCCACGACCTGCGCGACATGGTCCAGTCCGCCTGGGCGGCCCGGCAACGGGCCGGTGACGCCTACCCGAGCTGACGTCAGCGGGGGTCGCGACCGATGAACGCGAGCATCCGGGACTGGACGTCGGCGCCGTCCGGCAGCTCGACCCGAGGACCGTACTGGCCGCTCGACCGGAGGAGCTCGTCGATGGGCTCCATCCCGGCGAGCAGCTCCGCGCACTTCGCCGGGTCGAGCGTCTCGTCCTGGCCGGTCGCCC
The DNA here is from genome assembly GCA_963844385.1 of uncultured Actinomycetota bacterium. Classification (GTDB taxonomy): domain Bacteria; phylum Actinomycetota; class Actinomycetes; order Propionibacteriales; family Nocardioidaceae; genus Nocardioides. Next base: position 5,604 of record CAWJOJ010000003.1, read on the forward strand.
GCGCCAGGTCCCAGGTGTGCATGAACACGTCGGACGTGTAGAACATGTCGACCGCCTTGTCGAGCGGCACGTCGCCGGTGTGGCGGTTGCTGAGCACCTTGCCGGCGGTGGCCGGGTCGTCGAGCAGGGCCTGCACCGCGTCCGCATGCACCTGCCAGGCGGCGACCGGGTCCTCGTCGACCGAGGGTCCGCTGGCGAGCCGGACGCCCGCGCCGTTCTCGAGGAACGACGGGAACCACTCCACCAGATGTCGGACGACGTCGCGCGCGACCCAGCCCTCGACCGGGGAGGGGGCCTCCCAGTCGGAGACCCCCCGTACCCGGTCGGTGAACACCGCCGCGATCCAGCGGTGTTCCTCGGGCGGAGTCATTCCTGGGCTGCCAGGAGCTCGTCGAGCTTCTCGTAGCCCTCGTTGACGCCGACGTCCATGCCGCTGGACATGATCATGTCCCGGGCCTCGATCGAGTCCACGACGGACAAGCCGATGATCCGGCAGCGGCCGCCCTCGAGCTCCTCGAAGGTCATCGTCTCCAGGCTCACCCCGTCCGGGTAGCCCTCGAACGTGAAGGTCTGCACCAACCGCTCGTTGGGGCGCACCTCGTGGAAGGAGCCGTAGAACGAGGCGATCACCTCGCCGTCACGCTCGGCCGAGTAGCGGTAGCCGCCGCCGGTGTGGGCATCCCACTGGTCGATCTTCATCGTGGTGGACCTCGGCCCCAGCCACTGGGCAACCAGCCCGGGCTCGGTCCAGGCGCGGAACACCTTCTCGGGTGGCGCGTCGAACTCCCGCGTGATCGTGATCGTCGGGAGGTTCGGGTCGGCCTCGATGGTGGTCTCACGCTTCGTGGTGCTGGTCATGATGCTTCCCCTTTCCGGGACTCGTTTGTCAGGTTGTCGTCTTCGTCCATGCGGGCGAGGACGTCGTCGAGGCGGCGGAATCGCTCCTCGGCTTCCACGCGGTATCGCTCTATCCATTTCGTCATCAGGTCGAACACCTCCGCTTCGAGGTGGACCGGTCGCCGCTGGGCATCCCGGCTTCGCGAGACCAGCCCGGCCTCCTCCAGCACTTTGAGGTGCTTGGAGATCGCCTGCATGCTGACTTCGTACGGCGCGGCGAGCTCGCCGACCGTGGCATCGTCCGACGCCAGTCGGGCCACCATGTCGCGCCGAGTCGGATCGGCCAGGGCCTGGAACACCCGGGAAAGCTGATCGGCCATCTCCGTCTCCTCAACTGATTGGTTGAGTAAGAAGGTAGACCACGATCGACGGCTTTGTCAACCGTTTGGTTGCAGACAAACCTACTCGGTCAGCAAACCCAGCAGGTACGCGCCGTACCCGCTCTTCAGCAACGGCTCGGCTCGATCGGCCAGCTCGGTGTCGGAGAGGAATCCCATCCGCCAGGCCACCTCTTCGGGAGCCCCGATCTTGGTGCCCTGCCGGCTCTCGATCGTGCGCACGAAGTTGCTCGCGTCGTTGAGGGAGTCGAACGTGCCCGTGTCGAGCCAGGCGGTGCCGCGCGGGAGCAGCTCCACCTGCAGCTTGTCGACCTCGAGGTAGACCCGGGTCAGGTCGGTGATCTCCAGCTCGCCGCGCGCGGACGGCGCAAGGCTGCGAGCGTGCTCGACCACGTCGTTGTCGTAGAAGTACAGCCCTGGCACAGCCCACGAGCTCTTGGGGTGCGCCGGCTTCTCCTCCAGCGACAGCACCTTGCCGGTGTCGTCGAACTCCACCACGCCGTACTCCGTGGGATTCGCTACCTGGTAGCCGAAGATGACTGCTCCGTCCACGTCGTCGAAGCGGCGAAGGCGGGTGCCGAGGCCGGGTCCGTAGAAGATGTTGTCGCCGAGCACCAGCCCGACCGCCTCGCCGCCGATGTGTTCCTCGCCGATCAGGAACGCCTGCGCGAGCCCGTCGGGGCTCGGCTGGACGGCATACGACAGCGAGATCCCGAACTGCGAGCCATCCCCCAGCAACCGGGCGAAGGCGTCCGCCTCGTGCGGCGTCGTGATCACCAGGATGTCGCGGATCCCCGCCAGCATGAGCGTGGAGAGCGGGTAGTAGATCATCGGCTTGTCGTAGACGGGGACAAGCTGCTTGCTGATCCCCTGGGTGATCGGATGCAACCGGGAGCCCGTGCCGCCTGCCAGGATGATTCCACGCATAACGCCCAGCCTAGGGGCGCAGGCTCGACGTGCCGGTTCGGACAACGCCAACGCATAGGATCCCCGCATGGATCGCGTTCTCGTGACGGGTGGGGCCGGCTTCATCGGCTCCAACTTCGTGCACCACCTGATGTCCCACACCACCGCGCAGGTCACGGTGCTCGACAAGCTCACGTACGCCGCCTCACGCGAGTCCCTCCAGGGTCTGCCCGAGGACCGCGTGTCGCTCGTGGTGGGTGACGTCGCCGACGGGCTGGTCGTGGACCCGCTGGTTGCCGCGCACGACGCCGTGGTCCACTTCGCAGCCGAGTCACACAACGACAACTCCCTGGCCGAGCCGGGTCCGTTCATCACGACCAACCTGGTCGGCACCTTCCAGGTCCTGGAAGCCGCTCGCAGGCACGGGACCCGGTTGCACCACATCTCCACCGACGAGGTGTACGGCGATCTGGAGCTCGAGGACCCGACCCGGTTCACCGAGAGCACGCCGTACAACCCGAGCAGCCCCTACTCGGCCGCGAAGGCGGGGTCGGATCACCTGGTCCGGGCCTGGGTGCGCAGCTTCGGGGTGAAGGCGACGATCTCCAACTGCTCCAACAACTACGGGCCGTGGCAGCACATCGAGAAGTTCATCCCCCGCCAGATCACCAACGTCATCGACGGGGGGCGGCCCAAGGTCTACGGCACCGGCCTCAACGTCCGCGACTGGATCCACGCCGAGGACCACTCCTCGGCCGTGTGGCGGATCCTCAACCACGGCCGGATCGGCGAGACCTACCTCGTCGGTGCCGATGGCGAGCGCAACAACCTCGAGGTGGTCGGGATGATCCTGCGCCACTTCGGGCGGTCCTCAGACGACTTCGACCTCGTGGCCGACCGCGCCGGCCACGACCTGCGCTACGCGATCGACTCGACCAAGCTGCGCACCGAGCTGGGCTGGGAACCGCGGCACGCGGACTTCCAGGCAGGGCTGGCGGACACGATCGCCTGGTACCAGGCCCATGAGGAGTGGTGGCGTCCGAACAAGCAGCTGACCGAGGCGTCGTACGCCGCGAAGGGTCAGTGATGGCGGACCTCACCGTCGAGCAGACCCCGATCCCCGGCCTGCTCGTTCTCAGGCTGCCGCTGCCCGAGGACAACCGGGGCTGGTTCAAGGAGAACTGGCAGCGGGAGAAGATGGTCGCGCTCGGACTGCCCGACTTCGGCCCGGTCCAGAACAACGTCGCCCTCAACAACAGCCGGGGCGTGACTCGAGGCATCCACGCGGAACCGTGGGACAAGTACGTCTCCGTGGCCACCGGCAGGGTCTTCGGCGCGTGGGTCGACCTGCGCGAAGGCGCATCCTTCGGCGCCACGTTCCACACGGAGATCGACCCGACGGTCGCGGTGTTCGTACCTCGCGGCGTCGCGAACGCGTACCAGGCGCTTGAGGACGCCACGGCGTACACCTATCTGGTCAACGACCACTGGCGTCCCGGCGCGACGTACCCCGCGCTCAACCCCGCAGACCCGACAGTCGCGGTCCCGTGGCCGATCCCGCTGGCGGAGGCCGACATCTCGGAGAAGGACCAGAACGCCCCGACGCTGGACGCCGTGACGCCGATGCGGCCGAAACGGACCCTGATCCTCGGCGCGCACGGGCAGCTCGGGCGCGCCCTGTGCGACCTCTACCCCGATGCGGACGCGGTCGGCACCCGCGAGCTCGACCTGCGCGACGCCGCTGCGATAGCGGCCTGGCCGTGGCAGGACTACGGCGTCGTGATCAACGCCGGCGCCTTCACAGCCGTCGACGGCGCCGAGACGCCCGAGGGCCGCCAGGCCGCCTGGGCGGTCAACGCCACCGGGCCCACCCGACTGGCGACGATCGCCCGCGACCACCGCATCACGCTCGTGCACTACTCGACCGACTACGTCTTCGACGGCAGCCGTGATCCGCACACCGAGGACGAACCGCTGTCGCCGCTGGGCGTCTACGCCCAGACCAAGGCCGCCGGTGACCTCGGCGCCTCGACGGCGCCGCGCCACTACCTGCTCCGCACGTCGTGGGTCATCGGCGAGGGCAAGAACTTCGTTCGCACGATGCAGGATCTAGCAGCCAAGGGGGTCAGCCCCAAGGTCGTCGACGACCAGGTCGGCCGACTCACGTTCGCCACCGAACTCGCACGCGCGACCAGGCACCTGATCGACAGCGGGGCCGAATACGGCACCTACAACGTCAGCAACGGTGGCCCGGCCACGAGCTGGGCCGACATCGCGAAGGCGGTCTTCCGGCTGAGTGGCCGCGACGAAGCCGACGTGACCCCGATCAGCACCGAGGAGTACGCCGCGGGCAAGGCACTCTCGCCGCGCCCCTTGAGGAGCATGCTGGACCTCGGCAAGCTCGAGGCGACCGGATTCGCCCCGGTCGATGCGCTCGAGGCGCTGGAGGACTACCTGCGCGTGAGCGCCGACATTGCCGGGCGGACGTCGACCAGGTAGACGATCGCGGCCACGATTCCGGCCAGGTTGAGCAGGTTGAAGAACGCGCCGGCAAGGAACGGCAGCTGGAGCACGAGCGCGATGCCGAGGATGGCCAGCCACGTGTTCTTGGTGAGCTTGTCGGCGGCGGAGTAGGCCTCGGCGGGCCACAGGCACGCGTTGACGAACGCGAACGCCTTGAGGGCGATCAGCGCGATCAGGACGGCGAAGGCGACGTAGCCCTCGAACATGAACACATCGGGCACCCGCCCAGTCTAGGCCGAAGATCCGGGGATCCACCCGCTCGCCGCACATGCGAAGGCCCCCGGACCGTTGGTTCGGGGGCCTTCGCTAGGGCTCGATGATCTCGACAGGCTCGATCAACGAACGACTCGCTCGATCAAACGAGGCGAGCTGGGGTGATCAGTCGCCGATCTTCTCGGCGGCGTCGCCGACAGCGTCAGCCGCGTTGGCCGCGGTCTTCTTGGCCGCGGTTGCGGTGGCCTTGGCGCTGCTGGTCGCGGAGGAGGTGTTCCGCTTCGCCGCGGTGCTCGTGGACTTGGTCGCCCGCTTCGCAGCGGTCTTGGTGTCGCTGACGGTCGACTCGGCAGCCTTGGTGGCCTGCGTCTTGGTGGTCTTCGCCTTGGCGACCGTGGTCTTCGCGGACTTCACGGTGGCCTTGGTGGACTCCTGCCTGCGGATCCGGCCCACGAGGCGCTCGCCACGCTCCGCGAGGTCGGCGTAGGTGTCGTTCAGCTTGGCGGGAAGCGACTTGGCCTCGGCCTCGAGCTGCGTCTGCAGCTCGGCGACGCGGGCCTCGATCTTGGCGCGACGGGCCTTGGCCTCGGCGCTCAGCGCGTCGACCCGGGCGTTCACGACGGTGACGGCCTGCTCGCGCAGCGCGGCGGGCTTGTAGTCGAGGTCGGCAACCTTGCTGGCGACGTCCTTCTGCGCGTCGACGGCCTTCGCGAAGTAGTCGCGAACAGCCTCGACAGCGAGGTCGGCAACGCCGACGTAGGCGTACAGCGAGCGGGTGGTTTCGGTCTTGATGTCGAACTTGGCCTTGGCCACGTCGAATCTCCTTCGGTGATGTGTGACCCGGAGAGTTCCGGGCCTGTTGATCGGTTTCAGTCCTCAGCCCGGTCCCCGTTGAGGGCCAGGAAAGAGTTGTAGACGTCGAGCAACGACTGCTTCTGCCGTTCGGTCAGGCCGGTGTCGGCAAGAATCGCCAACTCGACCGAACCCGCGGGATCCTCGTCCGGGTCGAGGATCCCCGCCCGGACGTAGAGCTGTTCCGCAGAGATCCTCAGTGCTTTCGCGATCTGCTGGAGCACCTCGGCGGACGGCCTGCGTAGGCCGCGCTCGATCTGGCTCAGGTAGGGGTTGGAGACACCGGCCTGCTCGGCGAGCTGCCGCAGGGAGAGGCGGGCCTCGGCCCGCTGCTCCTTGAGATAGTCACCGAGAGACTCAACGGTCTTCGCGACCTTTCCCTTTGCCATGCACCCCATCGTGCTAGCTGGAGCAAGCAAATGCAAACTGGATCCGTGTGATCCCGTTCACATCGCCGGAAGGAGAGCCTATTCTGTAAGGCTTTTCTCAGGTTCCGGTTGCTAGCTGCAGTGACCTACCGGTTGAGCGGTCAAGCACGCCCGGATCTCGCCGACGGCCACGTTGCCGCCGTGGAGCGCCAGCTCGCCCGTCCTGTTCACGGCTTCCCCGTCGACCCCGGGCTCCTTGTCGATGCCGGATCTGCGCATGGCCGCGGCCATCAGCACTGGCCGCGCCCGCGGGGCACCGTCGTCGGTCTTCAACGCGAACGCCCGGCAATCCGGGAGCGCGACCGCGTAGCACGACTCGGCGCCCGCCTTGGCGATCGCGCCCGGGATCGCCCGCATCAGCGCCAAGTCGTCGCGCGTCGTACCGCTCACCAACTCGGGATACTGCCGGAAAGCGTCGGCGACCCGACGTCCTGGCCGTCGATCGCGATGGCCAGCAGGCGGAAGGCCCGGGCCAGCCCGGTCAACGAGACCGGCAGGAGGGGGCGCCGCATCCGTCCACGGCGACCAAGGTCGCTGGTTCGCCGGTCAGCTCGGCGAACGAGGCGAGGATCTGTTGCTGAAGTGGGTGCCCGGGAGCGAGGTATGTCGCCGTGTCCCAGCCGTTGGCGACACAGGTCGCGAGCATGGCTGCGTGCTTGCCCGAGCAGTTCATCAGGATCCTTGACATGCTTCCACCGCCACGGATGGGGTCGTCGCGAGCCGCGTCGTCCAAGGGGTAGCCCGGCGGGGTCTGCAGGTCGGCCTCCGAGAGACCGGCGGCGGCCAGGATCCGTCGGGTGCCCTCGACGTGGAAGGGCTCTCCGGAGTGGGAGGCACAGGCAAGAGCCAGAGGTCCGGCGGCAGGTCCAGCCCCGCGCGGAGCATGCCGACCGCCTGGATCGGCTTGTTGCTGGATCGGGGCAGGATCGGGGCATCCACCGCCCCACCGACCACTCGACCTCGCCTGCGGCGTCGAGCGCGACCACGGATCCTAGTGGTGGCCCTCCACGAATCCGGAGCGGACGATCTCGGCGACAATCACGGGTGCGACCATTGGTAGTCAGGGGCGCATGGCCATTGCCGGCATGTTTCCCCATCCCCCTTTCAATCCGTTCGTGCGGTTTTCCCGCATACGGCTTACCGATGATCTTCTGGACATGGTTACGCCGCCTTCGGGTATCGGATGGTGCCGGACAGTTGGTGCAGGCCCTGGTCGTGGAACTAGGCCGGTGCCACCGGCCTGTCGGCCCGGCCCGCAGGTTGCGACCCCACGCTTGATCAGCAAGCGTTTGAGCCGCCAGGCCACATAGCGGTCGAGCTGAACGAACTTAGTGGCGGCGTTGCCGGTGCGGAAGTAGCATCCCCAGCCCCGTAGGAACTGGTTCAGGGCACCGATGGTGTCCTTCAGGTCCACCCCGACCCGGCTCCTCGACGTGATGGTCTTGACCCTGGTTCGGGCGTTCTTCATCGCCCGTGCGCTGGGCCACCGGTGCAGGTAGTAGCGGACCTTGCCGTACTGCTCCCACATCCGGCCCGACATCCGTGCGCGCAGATGACACCCGAGGAAGTCGAAACCCTCCCGGCCCTCCCGAAGGTCGACCACGGGTCTTGTCCGGGTGCAGCGCCAGTCCGAGACCACCGAGCAGGGCTTCCCCCGCCGCTGGGCTTCCTCGGCCTGGCTGCGGGTCGTGCACAACACCACG
>CAWJOJ010000004.1:0-20695 GCA_963844385.1 uncultured Actinomycetota bacterium
TCGGCCCGAGCCCGCACCCGGTCCATCGTGTACTTCGTCCCAGCCAGCGGCCCCGCTGTGTCTGAGCGGAGTCGGATCCGCCACCACGGCAACCAGCGGGCGCTTGAGGAGATGCCGCCCACTCGACGGCCCAGTGGAGCGCGAGGCTGCTGTGGTGAGAGCCGTTATAGGCGACAACCACCGGTTCGTTCGTCATGGACTCAACCTCCTCGAGATGGTGCGCATGTGCGGCGGACACGGACATGTCAGCTGGGCTCGGACGGTGGTGCCGGGACGACCGCCACGGAGCAGGAGGCGTGTTCCACGACGGTGCGGCTGACAGCGCCGAAGAGCAGCGCGCCGGTAGTGGAGCGGTGCCGTGAGCCCACGACCAGCAGGGTGGCCCGTTCGGACGCGTGGGTGAGGTACGCCGCCGCCGGGCCGCGGCCGAGCTCGAAGTCGACCTGCACGTCGACGTACTTCTCGCGCAGCCCGGCCACCGACTCTGCGATGGCCAGCCGTTCGCCGGGAAGTCCTTCGAGGTCCTCGTCCGGCACCCCGGTCAGCCCGTAGCCACCGGCGAAGCTGTCGTCGAAGCAATGGACCACGGTCAGCGGCAGGTTTCGGAGCGACGCCTGCGCGAAGGCGAAGTCCAGCGCATCAGCTGAGACCTCGGTGGCGTCGGTGCCGACGATGATCCGGGACGGGTGTTCCCCGTGGGAGGGACGAACGACCAGGACTGGAGAGTGTGCGTGCTGGGAGACCCAGAGACTGACCGAGCCGAGGATGAGGCTGCTCATTCGTCCACGGCCGCGGGAGCCCAGCACCACGATGGCGGCGGTCGCGGAGGCGTCCTGGAGGGCTTCGCGGGCGTCGACCGTGCTCAGTTCGACCGTCAGGTCGACCTCGGGGGCGGTTTGCGGTGACCTGCTCCCGTGCCGTCTCTACGACGTGCTGGGCCTCATGCTTGATCGAGCTGACGAGTTCGTCGAAGTCGGGCGGCAGCCCGTGCCGAGCGTAGACCCTCTGGGCGCGGATCGAAGCTGTGCACGACGTGGAGTGGCCGGTGCTCGAGTTTTGCGAGCTCGACCGCGGCCACGAGTGCTTGGTCGCTGTGCGTGGAGCCGTCGACGCCGACGACAACGGCGCCCCGGGGGAAGTTGTTTGTCATGTATCAAGCGTGGTCCGGGGGAACTGTCTTTGTCAGGGCCAAGGGCTTCACCTGGAGGGCCGAAGGACCCACGTAGCGGCTGCCACAAGGCTGATCCGCCAGTGCGGCGATGCCCGCCGCCGGGCACCGGATCCGGCACGAACCCTGGCATGGCGCGCGGACGCGGCAAGGCGTTCGGGCCATTCGTCCCCGCTGCCCGGGCCTTCCTCCGCTGTTGGTCCGTGGGGTGGGTCGGCGAGGGTGGAGTGTCGAACAAAGGAGCAGTCATGAACGCAGTTGTTGTGGTCGAGTCGTCGTTCGGGAACACCCGCGACGTTGCCCGTGCCGTGGCCGACGGACTCGGCGCTGGAACCCAGGTCGTCGATGTTCACGAGGCTCCGGCGACCGTGCCCGCCGAGGTGGACCTGATCGTGGTGGGTGGTCCAACGCACGCCTTCGGGATGAGCCGTCCCTCCACTCGGGCAGACGCTGCACGGCAGGGTGCCGCCGAAGGAGGAGCCACCGACGTGGGCATCCGGGAGTGGATCGATCAGCTGGGCACCGGCCAGGAACTCAGGTTCGCCACGTTCGACACCAAGGTCGAGAAGGTGAGGCATCTGCCGGGCTCGGCAGCCAAGAAGGCGGCGAAGGCGCTGCGGCGGCGCGGGTTCGGGATGGCGACGGCCCCGATGAGCTTCTTCGTGACCGACACGCCAGGGCCCCTGGTCGACGGCGAGCTCGAACGCGCCCGGTCGTGGGGGCAGCACCTGATGGCGAGCCACGCCGAGCACTAGTATCCTGTCAGGCCAATCCGTGGCATGTTCGCACCCTGCGCACGCACCTCGCTGCGTTAGCGATCGCTTGAATTGACGCTGCCAGTCCTGCGCTCCGCCGCCTGGCGATGCACGCACCCAGAGCACGACTATGCGAACGGATCAACCTGACAGGACACTAGCCGAGCCACGCGCTTCCGGGGCAGCAACACGAGCACGTCGACGTACATCGATGACTGCAACCCTTGTGCAGTTCGGCATCGCGAGGCGAGCCTAGGGCTATGACCCGTGCGAGCAAGCGAACGCCATCAGGGCATGGACTGGTTCAAGCGACGGCTGACCTCTTGGTCGAACAGGCGCGAGCTCTGGCCGAACTTGTCGCCTCGGCGGGAAGCGGTGCGATGGGAGTCCTGCCGGGTCCGGTCTCGGCCACTGTGACCCGGTTGCTGACCGCCCTCGAACAGCTCGTCGAGGAGGTTCCGTCGATCTCCGACGAGCTGGACGTCCTCATCGAGGAGCTCCACGCCAAACGCCTCAGCATCGCGGCTTTGCGGGCCGAGCTGTCCGCGATGGACTCTCAGCTCGAGGTCCTCGAGAGGACTCTCGCCCCGGTTCAGTCGTGGAGCCACCAATGGACCTTGACGAGGAAGGCGTTGGCCAGCGCACTCCAGTCAGAGTCCCTCCGAATCCTCCCCGCTGACCGAGGACGTACGCCGCTGGGCAATGGTGGGATGTCGGTCAGGGCCATAGGTGCCCGACGTAGCGGATCGACAGCCGGCGGGGCACTTCGGCCGGGACATCGGGTGACCACCTCGCTGGGCCAGTCAGACGAAGTCGTGCCGGCCAGCAAGCCCGTCGACGCCGACCGGCGCCATCTGCCGTTCGGCGAGGACCAGCCCGGCTGCCCAACCGGGCGCCCTGCCGTTCGCGGGAGGATGAATCGACGCGAGGTCATGACCGGTGCGGGCCAGCAGCCAGGCGACCAAGGAGTTCGAGTTCCACATGTCGCCCGCGTTCAGCTCGTCACGCCCCCAGACGAACGTGGGCACCTCAGGCACGAGATCCAGCAGCCGCCGAGCGACGCAGCGCTGTTGACTGGCTCGCTGCGGGCTGTCGACGGCCTCCGCGATGTCGGGGATGGCGCCTCCCTGCCAGCGACGCACCTCATATCTGAAGAGTGCGGATCGGCCCAGGAACCGGGCTCCCACCGGACCCTCGGCCACGACCCCGCGGTCAGCGTCCTTTCCTTGCCACACGGGCCCCATTTCGATCACGTAGCGTTGACCACCGAGCCGCACTTCCAGGGCCGCATGGTAGAGATCCATAACGGGGCGATGCTGGTGCCGAGCCACGATGGCTTCGAAGACTCGACCGTTCCAGCGCACAAAATGGCCGCCGGCGCCGAGTGGCAGCCAGTAGAGATTCACGCTCGCTTCTGCATCGCGATCCAATTCGGGGCACATGCGCTCATCACCTCTCGTTCGTGCGCATCGGCGCCCGATGCGGGACGCCGATACAGCTGTCAAAGTCGGAACATCGAGCCCGCGGTGCGCTCGACTCAAGCCCGGATCAGTACGGCGCTGAGGTCGCGCCGCGAGCTCGAAGGGAGTTCACTGCGCGCGGCCGGGAGCGAGCCCACCCGCAGGATGATCTGGGGGAACGCCCGGCCGTTGAGCACTTCGGTCTCGACGACGCGGCGGGTCTCCTCGACTTCCAGCGCCTGGCTGAGCGGAACCACCGAGAGCCCGCCACGGACTGCCTGAAGCCAGATGGCGCTCATCGACTCGCCCGCCCGCAACCGTGACATGTCGTCGTCCGAGGAGGTGCAGACCAGCAGCAGCCCTTCCAGGGCACAGTGGTCATCGGGAGCCGGGTCCGGGAGGGTGCCAGGTGGGAACCTGTGGTCATCATTGCCCTCGTAGGGGCCGGGAACCGAGGCCGGCGAAACGCCTTGGTCGGTGCGCGTGCTCCAGTCGGCCAGCTCGGCCAGGTAGTGCGCGTCGGCGGCCTGTACGTCGTCGGCGCGGCGGGTGAGCTGACGCAGCTTCTTGCGGACCGACTCATCCAGCACCGGGACGACCTGGGCACCCCATTCGGTGCCCGTCGCGGCGAGGCTGGACAGTCGTTCGAACGGAACCGGCCAGGACGTGAACCTTCGTCGGTCGGTCTGGCGTGCGGTCAGCGCGAGCATCTCGTCGAGATCCTCGCGGGTCGCAAGGGAAGGTTCGAGAGTGATCGAAGCAAGGTGGCGTGGGTTGTTCGGATCGGGGAACCGGCGCACAGTTGGCGACCAACCGAGGCCCCGGGCGGCATACCTGGACGTGGTGAAGCACGGCCCCGCAGCTGAGCATCAGATCACGAGACTCCGGGTCGGTTGGGTGAGTTGTCGAGACCCGTCGGCGAAGAGCTGCAGCTGATTTCCGTTCAGCCGCCACAGCCACGGCTGGGTGTTGTGCACGCTGGGTGCGCGGCAAGCAAGGGTCAGAATCTCCTCGAACGGGCGTCGCAGCGGGCTCGGTGTTGTTTCCTGGCGACTGGCGGTCATGAGCTCATCTCTCCGATGGGATCTGGTCCGACAAGCCTCGGTCAGGTGCCCACGGACCGGCAGGGGAATGGGTCGGCTATGGAGAGGACATTGGTCCCGGATGCAGTGGCCGTTTCACCTGGGGAGAAGTTCCGCTACCTGACTCCGACTGTTCAGCGCACCTCGGTTGGGACCGGATAGCGGTTGAAGGTCGCGGTCATCGTGCCGTCCGGGTCGAGCCTGCCCAGGATGGCGTCGGCGATGCCGGCGAGCTGCCGAACCTGCTCGGGGGTCAGCGCGTCGATGACGTGCTCCCGAACGTTGGCGACGTGCCCCGGCGCAGCCTCGACCACCTTGCTCCAGCCGGCAGGCGTGAGGCGGGCGTTCGTGGCCCTGGCGTCCTGCGGACAAGGAAACCGTTCCACCAGACCCCGGTCCTCCAGCCGACGTACGACATGGGAGAGGCGAGGCAGCGTCGCGTTGGTCTGCATCGCCAGCGTTGTCATCCGCAGGGTCCGCTCCGGTGCCTCCGACAGCATCGCGAGACGAAGTACTCGAAATGCGTCAGCTCGGCGTCGCGTCGCAGCTGGGAGTCGAGGACGCCGGGCAGCAGTTCGAGCACTGCGGCCAGGCGCACCCAGGCCGCCATCTCCTGATCGTCGAGCCAGTGCGTGTCCACGGCGTCATCCTCTCAGGAAATAGTTGTCGCAACAACTTTCTTGGTGTACGGTGATAGTTGTAGCAACAACTAAACCGATACTTCCCGATCTAGGAGCACTTCATGACGCACGTCAGCATCATCGGCAAGGGCAACATGGGCCAGGCCATCTCCAGCATCGTCACCAAGGGCGGAAACACCGTCGAGGTCCTCGACCAGTCCGACGCCGACAAGCCGGTCGACCGGTGACATCGTCGTTCTCGCCGTCCCCTACCCGGCGGTGGCCGACGTCATCGCCAAGCGCGCCGACCAGCTCGCCGGCAAGGTCGTCGTCGACATCACCAACCCACTGAACTTCGAGACCTTCGACTCCCTGACCGTCCCGGCCGACGGCTCGGCCGCCGCCGAGATCGCCGCCGCGCTGCCCCAGTCGCGCGTCCTGAAGGCGTTCAACACCACCTTCGCGGCCACCCTGGCCTCCGGCACCGTCGGACCCGTGCCCACCACCGTCCTCATCGCTGGCGACGACGCGGACGCCAAGGCCCTGCTGGCCGGCGTCATCGCCGCCGGCGGCCTGCGCGCCCTCGACGCCGGCGCGCTGTCGCCGCGCCCGTGAGCTCGAGGCCCTCGGCTTCCTGCAGCTGACGCTCGCCGTCACCGAGAAGGTCTCCTGGACCGGCGGCTTCGGCGTCGTCGCCTGACAGACCATCGTCCTCATCGAGGGCGGAGCCGACTCTCGAGGAGCCTGGACGCATCTTCGGTGCTCACCGCGTCGGCGATGGTCCTGGCTTCCTCGGCTCCGACCTGCGGCGCGCGACATCTCCCAGGAAGCGCGGATCAGTCGCTTGGCTTGTCCGAGTGCGAAGGACGGGCCCGCGGCCAGTTCCGCCGCCAGAGCAGTTGCGCGCTCTTCCAGGACGGCATCCTCGACGACCTCCGTCACCAAGCCCCACTCCAGCGCCTCACGCGCGGACAGGGCTCGGTTCGTGAGGGCCAGGGCCAGGGCGCGCTGTTGACCGATGGCGCGCGGCAGGAGGTAGGAGACTCCGCAGTCCGGCGTCAGCCCGACCCCGGAATAGGCGGTCACGAATCTCGTGGACTCCGCCGCAACGATGACGTCGCAGCTGAGCATGACTGCCAGTCCGGCGCCGGCCACCGCACCCTGCACCGCAGCGACCGTGGGTTTGTCGAGCGCTGCCAGCTTTTGAAGGGCGCCGTCCAGGGCTCTGGCCAGGGCCAGGACGTACGCCGCCCGATCCGGTGCCGCGACCATGGTGGCGACGTCTCCTCCCGCACAGAACCGCTTGCCGGCGCCCGTCATGAGGACGGCACGCACAGCGTCGTCCCCTGCGGCTCGGTCGATGACGGCGTCGAGCTCGTGAGCCGTCGGCAGGTCCACCGCGTTCGATACCGCGGGACGGTTCAGCTCGATGTGGCCGACGCCGGCGACCTCGCGGTAGAGCACGCTCTCGGTCATCACAAACGCTCGATGATGGTGGCGTTGGCCATGCCTCCGCCTTCGCACATGGTCTGGAGGCCGTAACGAGCGTCGGTCCGGCGGAGGTGATGGATCATCGTGGTCATCATCCGCGCGCCAGTGGCGCCGAGCGGATGACCGAGTGCGATCGCACCTCCAAGAGCGTTCGTCTTCTCCGGTGCTGCCCCCGTCTCGCTCTGCCAGGCGAGTACGACGGACGCGAACGCCTCGTTGACCTCGAACAGGTCGATGTCGTCCAGGGTGAGTCCCGCTCGGCGAAGCACCTGGTCCGTCGCCGGGATCGGTCCGGTCAGCATGAGCACCGGGTCGGAGCCGACGACACCCATCGCGTGCACTCGCGCAACTGGGGTGAGCCCATGCGCGCGGACGGCGGTCTCGGAGGCGACGAGCAGTGCTGCGGCCCCATCGGAGATCTGGCTCGAGACTGCGGCCGTGATCCGGCCGCCGTCACGCAGAGGCTTGAGCTGGGCCAGCCTCTCCTTCGTGCTGTCGGGTCGGGGACCCTCGTCGGCGACCACTCCGGCGTACGGCGCGATCTCGTCGGCGAACCATCCGGAGTCCGCAGCTGCGAGTGCTCGGCGATGACTCTCGAGTGCGAACTCCTCCATGGCGTCGCGGGTGATGCCCCACTTCTCGGCGATCATCTCGGCGCCGCGGAACTGGGAGATCTCCTGGTCGCCGAAGCGCTGCGCCCAGCCGTCACCGCCGTACGGGAAGCCCATGCCTTCGCGCTGGCCGATAAGCGCGGCGCTCGCGATGGGCACCGAGCTCATCACCTCGACCCCGCCCGCGATCACCAGGTCCTGGGACCCGGACATCACTGCCTGGGCAGCGAAATGCACGGCCTGCTGCGATGAGCCGCACTGCCGGTCCAGGGTCGTGCCGGGCACGGTCTCGGGGAGCCCCGCGGCAAGCCACGAGTTCCGGGCGATGTTGCCGGCCTGGGCACCGATCTGGTCCACACAGCCGAAGATGACGTCGTCGACGGCCGCTGGATCCACGTCGACACGTTCGAGGAGCGCCCGGAGGACGTGGGCGCCCAGATCGTTGGGGTGTACGGCGCTCAGACCACCGCCGCGACGGCCGACGGGGGAGCGGACGGCTTCGACGATGAACGCTTCAGGCATGAGGGAACTCCACTCCGGGTGTGCGGCAGATGAGAAGGCGCCGGCATCGGTCGGTCTCGGCATCGAGAAGTGCGGAGGCGTTGAACGAGGCTTCGAACGAGCCGTTGCGGGTGGTCCTCCCGAGCACCAGCTCGACGTCGCCATCAACGGGCGCCATGCGTGACGTGGTGGACCAGGACACTTCGCTCGCGCTGCGCGAGGTAGGCCACGAGTCCGGCGCGATCACCCACGAACTCCGCGGCGCCGCCCGCGCCCTTGGAGAACTGGACCGACATGGTGAAGTCGTCGGTGATCAGGTCCAGCACCCTCTCGGGAGCGTCGGAGTCCATGATCTCGAACCAGCGGTCGAGGAAAGGCGTCATTGTCATCGGTCCTCCAGAAGGTCGAGCTCGAGGTCGAAGGTCACCTGATAGCTGGCGACGAGGCCGTCCGGTCCGAGCCGAACGGCGGACAGGAACCGCCCGGTCGTGTCGGGCCCCTCGGTGACGGCGCCGTAGAGGAACTCGACGTCGTCGTCGCCGGACTCGCGCAGGACGACGTGCTTCCTGTCGGGCACGCCCGCGCCCTGCGAGATAGCCGCCCATGTCCTCCCTGCCCTGTCCACGGCGGGTCCCGGTGGGGAGCACCATGACGAACCTCACCTTCTCGTGGAGCAGCGCGAGGGCGTCGTCGATCCGACCGGCATCGATGGCTGAGTAGTACTTCGCAATGGTTGTCGTGGTCACAGAACTGAATTTAGTTCAAGTTCTGAAAGTTGTCGAGAGCCCGGGGTTGCCGCCACCGGCAAACTGCCCTAAATTGAACCTAAGTCAGTTCAGGGACCGGTTGGTTCCGCAACACCGAGGAGGGCACGTGGACGAGTTGTTCATCACCGTGCTGAGTGGCGTAGCGAACGGTGCCGTCTATGGGCTGGTGGGCCTGGGACTGGTGATCATCTTCCAGTCCACGGATGTCATGAACTTCGCGATGGCGGCGATGGCGACGACGGCCAGCTACGTCGCGCTGAGCGCGTACGACGCGGGGCTCGCCCTCGCGCTGGCGCTGGTCGTGGCCGTGTTCTTCGCCTCCGCCTTCGGGTTGGTGGTCCGCGAGGTGCTGATCCGCCCTCTGGGTGAGGGCAGGCTGTTCGCGGCCCTCGTGGTCACGATGGGCGTGGCCATCAGTGTCGAGCACTTCGTCGGGCGGCACTGGGGTGAACAGCCCCGGGCCTTCCCCCGGCTCGCCGAGGGCACCCTGCAGGTGGGTGGGTCGCGGATCAACATCCAGGACCTCATCATCATCGGGGTCGCCGTGGCCGCGATGGCCGGCGTGGCCTTCCTGTTCCGTCGTACGTCGCTCGGGTCGGCCATGCGAGCAGTCGCCGAGTCCTCGGAGACCGCAGGAGTGCTCGGCATCAACTCCCAGAAGATCGCCCGGATCGCCTGGGCGCTGGGCGTCGGGCTCGCCACCCTCGGCGTGGTGCTCTATGCGCCCAACGCCGGCCTGACCCCGGTCGTGCTCGCTCCGGTCCTCTTCCGGGCGTTTGCCGGGATCCTGCTCGGCGGGCTCACCAGCATGACCGGCGCCGTCGTGGGCGGCCTCGTCATCGGGGTGCTGGACAACCTGGCGGCGGTGTACGTCTCCGCGAGCTTCCGCGACACGTTCGTCTTCTCCGTTGCCGTGCTCGTGCTCCTCGTCCGCCCGCAGGGCATGTTCGGCCGCCAAGCCTTCGTGAGGGTGTGACCCATGAACCTCGACATCTCCCAGAAAAGCCACCCGACGGTGAACCCGCAAGAAGAACACGCCGTGCGAACCTCTCCGCCGGCACCTCCCAAGGTCCGCCCGACCACATCGTCGGCCTGGCACCGCATCTGGCCGTGGGTGCGACTGCTGTCGGGGCCGCTCGCCGCTGTGCTGGCCATCCTCGTCCTGCGGTCCGGCGCGATCCCGCTCTACACGGAGTTCACGATCGGCCTCGGCGCCGTCTACGCGTTGATGGTGCTGTCGCTGAGCCTGCTCGCGTCCTGGACGGGCATCTGGTCGATCGGCCATCCCGCGCTGGTCGCGATCGGCGCCTACGCCATGGCCTACGGCTCCGGTCACGGGTGGTCCCTCCAGCTGACGATCGCGCTCACCGTCACCGCGTGTGCGCTCATCGGAGCCTTCCTCGGCTTCGTGGGCTCGCGGTTCTCCGTGCTGTACGTCGCGCTGCTGACGCTTGCCTTCACGTTGGTCTGCCTCGAGATCATCAACGTCTGGCAGGGCGTGACGAACGGCGACCAAGGGGTCCCGGTCAACATCGTGTCGACGCCGCTGGGTGACATCTTCCCGTCGTCGTCCGAGGCGATCTACATCGTGATCGGGGCGCTCGGGCTCTGCCTGGCCGGCGCCGAGGCCGTCCGACGGTCGTCGATCCGCCTGCGGCTGGTCGCTGCCAAGACCCACCCCGTGGTCGCCCGAACCATCGGCATCGCGCCGGAGGCTCAGTCCGCGATCGGCTTCGCCGCGAGCGGGGGAGTGGCCGGACTGGCCGGAGTCATGCTGGGCCTGGTCTCCGGCTTCGTCAGCCCAGAGACCTTCTCCCTGGTCCTCGCCGTCAACCTGATCGCGGCCAGTGTCCTCGGCGGTACCGGCAGCCTGATCGGTGCCGTGCTCGGCGGCGCCTTCCTGGCGTCCGCGCCGAGCGTGGCGTCGTCGCTCTCGATCGACCAGCCCTACCTGCTCGGCGGACTGCTCATCCTGTCCCTGATCTTCCTGCCCGAGGGCGTCGTGCCTGCGATCGTCGGGCGGGTGGACCGCTGGACGGGCTGGACCGAGCGGATGGAGCGCAGCAAGGAGACGGCGTACGCCGCCGCCAAGCCGGCGCCGACAGCCGACGGACGCCGATGACGGGACCGACGAGGGCACGCTCGTGACCGTCGAGGGTCTCGGAGTCCGCTTCGGCGGACTGAAGGCGGTCCAGGGAGTCGCGATGACCCTCACCCCCGGCGAGGTGGTCGCCGTCATCGGTCCCAACGGGGCGGGCAAGACGACCTTCGTCAACGCGCTCTCCGGAATCGCCGGAGGGGCAACCGTCGAGGGCAGCATCAACTTCGCCGGCAAGGAGCTTCGCAAGGTACGGCCGACCAGGCGACGGTCGCGTGGGCTGGGCCGTACGTTCCAGCATGCCGAGCTCTTCCCGGAGCTGTCGGTGGCCGAGAACGTGCTCGTGGTCAATCGTTGGGCAACGACGGCCGACCGGCGCCGGGTGCACCGGCTGCTCGCGTCCGTCGGGCTGGCCGGCCTGGGCCATCGGCGGCCCGCGGACCTGTCGTTCGGACCCCAGAAGCGGATCGACCTCGCCCGTGCCATCGCCGAGTCACCGCGCCTGCTCATCCTCGACGAGCCGTTCGGCGGGCTCGACGCCGAGGAGCGCTCGGTCCTCGCCTCGCACATCAGGCGGCTGCGGGCGGACGGCGTCTGCGTGGTCATCATCGACCATGTCCTCGACGACCTCTTCGCCGTCGCGGACCGGGTGGTCGCCTTCGACTTCGGTCAGCTCATCGCCGAGGGGACACCCGAGACGATCCTGGATGACCCGACCGTGCGTAGCTCGTACCTCGGCGAGGTGGACCTCGAGGCGCCGGCCGGTCGAAGCGGACCGGGCGACACCACCGTCCTCGCGCTGGAGTCGGTGTCCCACCACTACGGCGGCGTGCGGGCACTCGAGGACATCGCGCTCTCGGTGGCCAAGGGCACGGTTCTCGGTGTGGTCGGGACCAACGGCGCCGGCAAGAGCACGCTCGGCCGGATCCTGCACGGATCCCTCAAGCCCAGTGCAGGCTCGCGTACGTCGCAAGCGCGCATCAGTCTCGTCCCGGAAGGGCGTGCGCTGTTCAAGACGCTGTCGGTACGCGAGAACCTCGAGGTGGCGGCGTACGCCAGTGGCATCGGCCGCACGAGGATGCGGCGCCGGCTGGCAGAGCTGACCGAATGGCTGCCCGAACGCGTCGGGACCCGGATGGACATCTCGGCGGGCGCACTGTCCGGCGGCGAGCAGCAGCTGGTGGCGATCGCCCGGGCGCTGATGGCCGAGCCCGAGGTGCTGATCCTGGACGAGCCTGCGCTCGGACTCTCGCCGGTGATGGTCAACGAGGTCTTCTCCCAGATCAACACGCTGGCCCGGGAGGGAATCACCACGGTGATTCTCGACCAGTCCCTGAACCGCGCGCTGAAGACCTGCTCGGAGGTGGTGGTCCTGCGCCAGGGCGAGGTGGTCGCACGAGGAAGCTCGAGCGTCGACGGCTTCGCTGCCACGGCCGAGGAGGCCTACTTCGGACAGACCCAGGAGACCCTGGTGGAGGAGGAACTGTGAGCGTCCAGCCGTGGCCCGAGGCCGATGCGTCCGTCCTTGCTCCGGTCGCCGAGCACGAGGACCTGCGCAAGGTGATGCGCGACCTCCTGCAGACCCACGCGTCGCACGAGCAGGTCCGCGAGGCCGCCGACAGTCCGGAGGGCTACTCGACCGAGCTGTGGTCGATGCTCAACGACGAGATGAACGTCGAGCTCCTTGGCCGTCCCTGAAGACCGTGGCGGGCTCGGGTTCGGCCTGAGCGTGCTGGCCGTCGTACTCGAGGAAGCGGGGCGGGCACTGCTCCCCGAACCGCTGCTGGCGTCCGCCGTGCTCGGTGTGCGGGCGGTCCTCGCGGCGCCCGCCGGCGCGGTGCCCGACGAGATCGTCAGCGGGGTGCTGGATGGCCGGCTGGTTGCCACGGTGGCGCTGGGTGCGCACTCCGACAGCGACCTGACGGCGTCGACAGACGGTTCCTCGCACACGGTGTCGGGACGCGTGGGTCGCGCCCTGCACGGGGAGACGGCCGCGCTTCTCGTCGTGTCCGCAGCGACGGAGGCGGGGGAGCAGTCGCTGTACGTCGTCGATCTGCGCGACGAAGGCGTCTCCAGGCGCACCGCTCTCGAGGTCCTGGACCTGACCCGCAGGCAGGCTCGCATCGACCTCGACGCAGCGCCCGCCCACCTGGTCGCCGGTCCCGAAGACCTGTCCGCCGTGGTGTCGGACCTCAGCACTCTCTCCGCGGTCGCGCTGGCCGCCGAACAGGTCGGGACGATGGCCGCGATGCTGGAGATGACCCGCACCTACGTCGAGCAGCGGCACCAGTTCGGGCGTCCGCTTGCCTCCTTCCAGATCGTCAAGCATCGTCTCGCCGACCTGTTGGTCGACCTCGAGCGGTCGCGGTCCGCGGCTCGCTACGCCGCGGCCGCATGGGACCAGGACCCGGCGTCCGCAGAGCTGGCGGCGGCCGTGGCCGGTGCGACCTGCACCGACGCGGTCATCCGGGCCGCACACGAGACGGTCCAGCTGCATGGCGGTGTCGGCTTCACCTGGGAGCACTCCGCGCACTTCTTCGTACGGCGGGCGCTCGGCGACGAAGCCGTGTTCGGGTCGGCGCGGGTCCACCGCGCGCGCATCGCTGACCTGCTTGGGATCTGAGGGAGACCGGGTCTCGCCCGTCAGCGGTGCACCAAGAACTTCTCATGATGAATCACGTAGGCGGAGGGACCAATGACAGAGGAAAGTCACGCTGGAGCAGGTAGGACCGGATCACTGGGGAGGGTCCTGATCGGCTGCAGCGCGGCCGCGCGCGCCGGAGTCTCGCTGGGTGCGGAGCTCGTCCGGATCGGCCTGGGCCGCTCCGAGCTCGCACCGGAAAGAGGTGACAAGAGGTTCAGGGACGCCACCTGGAGCGACAACGTCTACTATCCGGCGGCTGCTGCAGTCCTACCTGGCCTGGTGCCGGTCCGTCGACGTCGTCGTGGACAGCATGGAGGAGGACGACTGGCGTCGCGCGGCCAAGGCGCGGTTCCTGCTGGGCATCCTCACCAGCGCCGCCGCACCGACGAACTTCCTCGCCGGCAACCCTGCGGCGCTCAAACGTCTCCTGGAAACGGGCGGGACGAGCGTTGTCCGCGGGACCCGCAACTGGGCGACCGACCTGGTGACCAACGGCGGCATGCCGTCGATGGTGAAGCGCGGGTCACTGCGGGTCGGCGAGCAGCTGGCGGTCACGCCCGGCGGAGTCGTGAGCCGCGACGAGGTCGCCGAGCTCATCCAGTACGCCCCGACAACCGAGGAGGTGTACGAACGGCCGGTCCTCGTCGTACCCCCTCCGATCGGCCGGTACTACTTCCTCGACCTGGCTCCGGGGCGGAGCTTCGTGGAGTACGCGACCAGCCGCGGTCTGCAGACGTTCATGCTCAGCTGGCGAAACCCCTCGCCGGGGCAGTCCGACTGGGACCTCGACACGTACGCCGCGCGGATCGACGCCGCAATCCGCGAGGTCCGCGACCTGACGAACGCGGACGACGTGAACGTCGATCAGCTTCTGTGCCGGCGGGATCATGACCGCCGGTGTGCTCAGCCACCTGGCTGCGACCGGCGAGTCTCCCGTGCACAGCGTGGCGTTCGCCGTGACCCTGCTCGACTTCGGCCTGACCGCGCCGATCGGTGCGTTCAGCTCCGCGCGGCTGCTTGCCCTGGCGCGGTGGAACTCGCGGCGGGCCGGTGTCATCACGGCGGCCAACATGGGCTCGGTGTTCAGCTGGATGCGGCCCGACGACCTCGTGTGGAACTACTGGGTCAACAACTACCTGATGGGCCTCGACCCGCCGGAGTTCGACATCCTGTCGTGGAACGCGGACGGCACGAACGTGCCCGGGGCACTGCACGGGCAGTTCCTCGACATCTTCGAGCGCAACCCCCTCGTCACGCCGGGCGGGATGACCTGCCTCGGCAGCCCGATCGACCTGGCCAGCATCACGGTGCCCGCCTTCGTGGCCGGGGCGATCAACGACCATCTGACGCCGTGGCGCGGGACGTACCGGACGGTGCAGCTTCTCGGTGGGGAGACCACGTTCGTGCTCAGCAACGCCGGGCACATCGCCAGCCTCGTCAACCCGCCCGGCAACCCCGTGCGACCTACTTCGCCGGTGCAGCGAACGCGGGTCAGTCCGCCGACCAGTGGCTGGACGCGGCCGAGAAGCGCTCAGGGTCGTGGTGGGAGCAGTGGGCCGACTGGAACGTTGCCAGGTCCGGTCGCCTCGTCGCTGCTCCGCCAACGCTGGGCGACGCCGCGCATCCGGTGCTGGTGCCGGCGCCGGGCTCCTACGTGCGGGACGAGGTGCCCGCGTGAGATCTGTGGCCGGGCCGGAGGTCACCGAGGTTCGGCCCGGCGAGGAGCTGGACTGGGCATCCCTCGAGGCCTACCTCCGCCGGCACCTGCCACAGGCATCGGGCGCGTTCTCGGTCCTGCAGTTCCCCAACGGCTCGGCCAACCTCACCTACCTGGTCCGGTTCGGTGAGGACGCCGTGGTCGTCCGCCGGCCGCCGTTCGGCGTGATCGCGACCGGGGCCCACGACATGCGCCGGGAGCACACCGTGTTGTCGCGGCTGCATGCGGCGTACCCGCGGGCACCGCTGGGGCTGCACTACTGCGCCGACGAGTCGGTCATCGGCGCACACTTCCTGGTCTCGGAGTACCGGTCGGGGGTCGTGGTGTGGGACCGGGTTCCGGAGCAGCTGTCGGTGGGCGAGGACCCGGGTCGTCGGATCGGGTTCGCAGTGGTGGATGCGCTGGCGGATCTGCATCTGGTCGATCCGGAAGCTTGCGGCCTCGGCGACCTCGGCCGCCCCGCGGGATACCTGGAGCGGCAGCTCGGCGGGTGGCAGCGCCGCTGGGAGGCGGTCGCGACCGAGGGCCGCGGCACCATGGACCGGGTCGGCGAGCTGCTGCCCGACACCTCCCCACGTCCGGGCGCCCAGCCCTGGTGCACAACGACTTCAAGGTCGACAACTGCCAGTTCACACCGGGCTCTCCGGACGTGGTCACCTCGGTCTTCGACTGGGACATGGCGACGCTCGGCGACCCCCTGACCGACCTCGGGACGCTGCTGAACTACTGGCCCGACGGGGCGACGCCGGCCGACGGTGTCCCGGGCGTGGAGAACGTCGGACTTCCGGGGCGCGACGAGGTCGTCGAGCACTATGCCTTGAGGACCGGGCAGGACCTGACCCGCGGCGACGTCGCTTGGTACGAGGCCTTCGGCTGCTGGAAGACCGCGGTCATCATGCAGCAGCTCTACGTGCGGCACCTTCGCGGCGAGAGCTCCGACGACCGGATGACGGCCCGGGGCGAGCAGGTCGGTTCGCATCGCGGACCGGGCGCTCGCCCTCGCCGAGACCCTGGGATAACCCACACCCCGAAGGACTGACCCATGACGATCGACCTGACCCCCGACCCGCACGTCGCCGACCTCGCGGCGCGAACCGCAGCGTTCGTTCGCGCGGTCGCCGTGCCCGAGGAGGAGCGGCTCTCCGGTGTCGCCAGCGCAGGGGGCGAGCCGCTGCGCCAGCACCTGCAACAGGCGGCGCGCGAGGCCGGCGTGTTCGCTCCGCACGTCTCGCTCGAGTACGGCGGGCACGGCCTCGACATGCGCGCCCGCGCGGTGGTGTTCGAGGAGGCCGGTTGGTCGCTGTTCGGACCGCTCGCTCTCAACATCGCCGCACCCGACGAGGGCAACATGCACCTCCTCGAGGCGGTCGCAACCGCAGAGCAGAAGGTCCGGTATCTCAAGCCACTGGCGGAGGGAGCGGTCAGGTCGTGCTTCGCGATGACCGAGCCGGCACCGGGGGCGGGGTCCGACCCCGCCGCTCTGGCGACCGTCGCCACGTCCACCGACGGCGGCTGGCTGATCAACGGTCGCAAGTGGTTCATCACCGGCGCCGACGGGGCGGCGTACACGATCTGCATGGCCCGCACGTCCGGACACCCGGGCGACCGCGGCGGCGCGACGATGTTCCTCGTCGACGCCGGCACACCCGGCCTACGGATCACGCGTCACATCGACACGCTCGACAGGCCTTCTTCGGAGGGCACTGCGAGCTCGAGCTCGAGGACGTCTTCGTCTCGCGAGGAGTCGGTGCTCGGGGAGGTCGACAAGGGCTTCGAGTACGCCCAGGTCCGGCTTGCTCCGGCGCGTCTCACGCACTGCATGCGCTGGCTCGGCATCGCCCGACGCGCCCAGGAGATCGCGGTGACCCGCGCGACGGAGCGTCGGATGTTCGGCTCGCGGCTGGGTGACCTCGGCATGGTGCAGGCGATGATCGCGGACTCCGAGATCGACATCGCCGCGTCCCGACTGCTGATCTGGCAGGCCTGCGCGGAGCTGGACGAGGGACGCAGTGCGGCCCAGTCGAGCTCGATCGCCAAGACGTTCGTCGCCGAGGCGGTCGGACGTGTCGTCGACCGATCGCTGCAGATCTGTGGAGCGCTGGGCATCTCGCGGGATGTCCTGCTCTCGCAGTACTACCGCGAGGTGCGGCCGTTCCGCATCTACGACGGCCCGTCCGAGACCCACCGCTGGGCGATCGCCAAGCGCCGGCTCCGCCAGGGCGCCGTACCCGCAACCCCGGAAAGGATCACTGCCGATGCCTGAGACCATCACCGCTGCCCGCACCCTTGCGTACGCCGAGCTCGCCGAAGTCCATCGGCGCCCAGCTCGGACCCACCGCCTGGACGCCGGTCACCCAGCCGCAGGTCGAACGGCTTCGCCGACCTCACCCACGACCACCAGTGGATCCACGTCGACGAGGAACGCGCGAAGGAGGGCCCGTTCGGTGCCACCATCGCGCACGGCTACCTCACGCTCTCCCTGGTGCCGTTCTTCCTCGGTCAGCTCCTCGAGGTCAGCGGCGATCTCGATGGCGGTGAACTACGGCCTGGAGAAGGTCAGGTTCCCCGCGCCGGTCCCGGTCGGCTCGAGCGTGCAGGCGTCGGCCGAGATCGTCGGCGTCGAGCCACGTGCGGGCTCGACCCAGCTGACCGTGCGCGTGTCGGTGCGCTGCGACGCCGCCGACCGGCCGGTGTGCGTGGCGGACGTGGTCATCCTGTTCGTGGCCTGAGGACAATATTTCGCACTGAGCAGGGCCCATTAAGACTTCTCCAACCAGTTCTGAGTTTTGTGCACAGGCCGGTTCTCGCTGAGCGACACTTGGGGAGAAATCCACTCAAGCCGCGAACGCAGTCATTTCTGAGGCTTGGCCTCGGTTAAGAAGGACCACTTGTGACAAACACACACGCGCGCGCGGGACGGGTGCTCCTGCTCCTGCTCATGCTTGCGCTCATGGGTCTCGTCTCGGCGCCAAACGCCGTCCAAGCTGGTGGCGCGAGCTACGTAAGCGGCATCAATGGAGTGCTGTATGAGGGCTGCCGCTACCAGCCCTTCGACTATCACATTGACCCCGAGAAGGCCGCCTACGACTGGAGTCTTGTGGCCACCCTCTACGATCCTCGCGGTATCGAGGTTACCTCTGGATATCTGTGGAAGGACGAGGGAGACCCGTCCTCGGGCACCGCAAGTGGATCCGACAATGGTCTGCACCTGTGCAGCTTCGAAATGGCGGGCCGCTACACCATTACGGCCGAACTCAATTTCTACGAGGGCCCATACGGCGACGAGCTGCTCACTGAGGCTCCGTTCACGATGCGCAAGCCGTACTCCCGCACGACCATAGCCGTGAACGACAGAACGGCGTCCTACGGCCAGGTGCTCAAGTTCAAACTCGGGAGCAAGTCCGAGTACCCGAATGGATACTTCGGTGACGATTACGAGGACGTAGTCCTTCAAAAGCGGACCGCCTCAGGATGGGTGAGGGTGGGTCACTACTACACCAACGAGTACGGTGTGGCAAGGACGAACCTGCGCTGGAACTACCGCCACGCGCTTCGGGTCCGTGCCATGACCCCGACGTCATCCGGTCACCAAACCTCGGCGTCAGCGCCGATCTGGATCCGGTAGATCGACGGAGTCGGCGGGCACGCCAGAAGAGGGACTCAGCTTCGCGGGTCCTCTGGTGCTCGGGGCAGCCGCCGTCCTCCCTGCCCAGTCGCAACCGGATGCGGATCGTCAGTGTGGACCAACCGGTCACAACCGAAAGCCTGGCGGCCAGCCACATCGCCCGCGCGGTCCATCTCCTCCTCCAGGGCGATCACCCGTCCCATGAACGTCTGCATCTCCTCGGGGGTGGACGGCCCCGCCATTTCACCCTCGACGTCGTATACCGACAGCAGGTACTGATTCATCCGGACTCCTCGTTTCGCGTGGCCATCCCGCTCTGCTCTATTGACGAACGACCGGGGGCTGATCAGGACAGCCCGGGAAGCGAATCTCAGTATTGTCCCCGCCCGCGTCTACGCTCCGAATATGAACCGCATCGACCGCCTGTACGCCCTGGTCGAGGAGCTGCGGGCCGCAGGACCTCGGGGCCGTACGGCGCGGCGGCTGGCTCAGCACTTCGAGGTCAGCGTCAGGACCATCGAGCGCGACCTGAGCGCGTTGGGGCAGGCCGGCATCCCACTGGCCACGAAGCAGGGACGCACCGGGGGCTACACGCTCGACCGCTCGATGAGCCTGCCGCCGCTCAACTTCACCCCGCGCGAGGCGGCGGCGGTCGCCGTGGCGTTGAGCCGCAGCGAGCACGTGCTCTTCACGCGCGACGCCCGTAGTGCGCTGCAGAAGATCGTGGCCGCCATGCCGGAGCGGGCCTTGGAGGAGGCGCGTGCGACCGCCGAGAAGGTCAGGCTCCTGGTCCAACCCGCGCCCGACCCCGACGCCGAGATCGCCGAGACCATCTGGCGGGCCGTGCGCGACAACCAGGTGCTGCGCATCCGCTACATCGACGTCGGCGGCATCGAGACCGAGCGTGAGATCGAGCCCCAGCAGGTCGTGGTCGGTCCCAACGGCTCGTACCTCACCGCCTGGTGCCACCTGAGACGGGACGACCGGGTCTTCCGCATGGATCGCGTCACCCGAGCCGAGCGGGCACCGGCGCTCGCGCGCCCGCAACGCGTCGTCCGGGAGCCGATCGTCGACGGCCACGAGACGAAGCTGCCGGCGTCGGCGCTGGGTCCCCGAGATCCTCTGCCAAACACCGACATAGGGCTGTCGCGAGTCCCGGACAGGTGGGGGCAGCCCGCCGCTCCGGCGGGTGATCCGAACGCAGAAGGAGACACCCATGACCAACCCCGCTCCCGGCACCCTGGCCTGGTTCGAGGTCGCCACCAGCGACCCCGACAGCGCCGAGAAGTTCTACGGCAGCCTCTTCGACTGGACCTTCGAGGCCGACGGCCCGCCGCGTCCGGCGGCATGGACTACCGCAACATCAAGGCCTCCGGCGCCGACGAACCGATGGGCGGCATCTTCGGCACCGGCCGGCAGATGCCCGACCACGCGGTGTTCTACATCCTCGTCGCCGACGTCGAGGCCACCTGCGCCGACGCCGGGCACCTCGGTGGCTCGGTGGTGAGCAAGTTCCTCGACCCCGGCCCGGGAGCCCCGAAGTTCGCCTACCTGCGCGACCCGTCCGGCAACCAGTTCGGCGTCTTCACCCCGCCGGCGGCCTGATGGCGCGAGCGCGAAGGACACGTCCCCGTCGGAGCAGTCCGGCGGGGACCCTCGTGAGGATGCAGCCCGCGACCTCTACACCGAGCTCACCGACGACCTGCTCTACGACCCGGCCATCGGCCGAGCCACGATGATGGGCTGCCCCTGCGTGCGGCTGGCCGGAAGGTTCCTGGCCTCCTACGACGACAAGGCCGGCGGTCTGGTCGTGAAGCTGCCTCACCAGCGGGTCACCGAGTTGGTCAACGAACGGCGGCGGCGAGCCGTTCGCCCCCGCTGGCAAGGTCTTCCGTGAGTGGGTGTCCATCCCCACCGTCGACCGGGACCTGTGGCAGACCCTGCTCGCCGAAGCCGTCGACTTCGCGCGGCGGGGACTACGGCACTAGCGCCGAGTCGATCGTCGCGGCTTCCATCTGCTCAGGCGAGGGCGGGCGACCTTGCGCCAGGCGTCGATGGCTTGGCCCGCCATGACCGAGACCCTGTTCTCGAGCGACCCCTGCTCAGGGGTTCCGTGTGACGGTCCCCGGCTGCGACGCCAGCAACTGCAGGCGTCC
>CAWJOJ010000005.1:0-19772 GCA_963844385.1 uncultured Actinomycetota bacterium
GTTGCTCCGCCGCCTGGATGACCAGCACCGATGAGATCGCCCCGCCGATCAAGACCGATCCGGTAGCTGCTAGGCCGTCGGCCTCGACGTCAGCGGTCGGAACCAGGTGGCGCGTCGCCAAGCGATGGCGGTTCCAACCAGCAGTACTGCCATGACGATCACGACGTGGGCGAGCCAAGGCGCGACGTTGCCGCCGGCCCAGGAGGTACCTACGAGTTCCATGGCCCCGTAGAAGGGCAGGAAGGGCGCCATCGCGGAATCGACAGGGACACTCGACTCGAGCCTCTGACCATGAGCGATCTCGCCCTTCGTCTGGGATGCGACCAGTCCAACGCCACAGGCCTTGTCGACAGGCTGGAGAGCCACGGTTATCTGCACCGCGTGGCCGCCCCGCGAGACCGCCGGGTTCGCCGGGTCGAGCTCACTCAAACCGGGACACACTTCCGCAGTCAACTGAGCGAGGCACTGGAGGCCGCATCACCTCTGGAGTCTCTCGACATCAGGGATCTCGAAACGTTGCAGGGACTGCTGGAGCGGTTGCGCGAGGTCACACACCTAGGGTCTTCGGACTAAACATCAGATCGTGGCTCGGACGGCGGCTCAGGGCGACCGGGTGCGGGGGGGAGCCGTAGGCCGGCTGGCATCCTGAGCCAATGCCCGGTGGCCTGCAGCGTGCGGTGTGGTTGGTCGTCATCGGGATCCTGTCCGTCCAGCTCGGGGCCGCGATCGCGAAGAACCTCTTCGACGAGGTCCCGCCCACCTCGATGGTGTGGCTGCGGCTCGTCACGAGCGCCGTCGTGCTCGGGCTGCTCGCGCGGCCCGCGCTGCGCGGTCGCAGCCGCCAGGACTGGGTGGTGGTGATCGGCTTCGGCGTGACGCTCGGGGTCATGAACTGGGCGATCTACCAGTCCTTCGCCCGGATCCCGCTCGGCATCGCGGTCACCATCGAGTTCGTCGGGCCGCTGACCCTCGCGGTCCTCGGGTCGCGCCGCGCCCGCGACCTGCTGTGGGTCGGGCTGGCCGCGGTCGGGGTGCTGCTGCTCGGCCTGCTGAGCCTCGGGCGACGTGAACCTGCCGGGCGTGCTGTTCGCGCTGCTCGCCGGCGCCGCGTGGGCGGCGTACATCCTGCTGAGCGCGCGGACCGGGCGCAGCTGGCCGGGCCTCGACGGGCTCGCGGTCGCGAGCATCGTGGCCGGTGTCGGGTTGCTGCCGTTCGCCGCCGTCGACGGCGCGGGCGCAGTCCTCGACGCCCGGATCCTGGCCCTGGGGGCGTTGGTCGGCCTGCTCAGCTCGGTCGTTCCCTACAGCCTGGAGCTCGCCGCGCTGCGCAGGCTCCCGCCTGCCACATTCGGCATCCTGATGAGCCTCGAGCCTGCTGCTGCAGCCCGGGCCGCGATGCTGCTGCTCCGCGAGTTCCTCAGCCCCATCCAATGGTTGGCGATGGGCTGTGTCGTGGCGGCCAGCATCGGTGCGACGCGGTCGGGCAGGGTGCTGGGGGGAACCCGTGCCCGACTGACTGGTGAACGGGCCACCCGCAAACCCTCCGTGGTGGCTATGGCAGTCGTGTCTCAACGGGACCATCGTGGGGTCACGGCGGTCTGGACGTCAGCCTCGGGCGTCCTGCCGACCTGGTGATGCGTGCGTCCACCCCGTCGTGCCCGGCCGAGAGCTCGTCCGGATCCACCTGCACGCTGGAGGACACATGAAGCGCATCTCATTGTCTCGGGGAAGCAGAAGGGGACTGGCCGCACTCGCCGGCGCCCTCGCCCTGGTCATCACCGGGGCCGTTGCCTACGGCGCTGGCCTCGGGACAGATCACGACAGGGGCGGAACGTCGCCCTCGGCGCAGGCCCAGGCGCGGATCACCAACCAGTCGACCGGGGGCGGCTGCCGCATGGGCTACGACACCCAGTCGAGCACGCTGATTCCGCCGGACGACTCGACGGCGGACAACGTGGCGGCGGCGACGGTCAACATCAGGAAGGTGTGTCCGGGCGCGGTGACGGCGAACTTCGTCAGCGAGGTCAGCACCTCGACTGCGGGCGACTTCATCCACATCGACATGCGAGCGACCTGCACTGGCACCGGCGGTCTCGCCAGCCCCTGCACCGTGGGCCAGCAGGTGTTCGGCAGCCCGGGTCACACCTTCATGCAGAACGTTTCGGCCGGTGTCCAGACACACAGCGTCCAGATGGTGTGGACCGGACTACCACGTGGCCTGTGGAGGTTCGACGTCCTCCCGGGCGGCAACAACCGCGCCAACCTGCAATTCCGGAGCTACGTCGTGGAGGCGTTCAACGCCGGCTGACACCTACCCGTTCACACAGATGTCATCCGCGCTTGACGTCACTGACCTGTGGGCGGATTAGTCTCTGAGCATGGAGAACATCATTGCTCCGTGGCAGACGCTTCGGCACTGGGCCGCCAACAGCCAGTTGCAGGCGCGGCGTAACGCGATGGTGGCGTGTACGGCGATGGCGCAGCGCACCGCGCAGGCGCGTGACGTGGAGGAGTTCTTGGGGCGCTATGCCAGGCCGGTCCCGCGATCGCGAACCGAGGCCACCTCAACTACTCCGCCGCTTCCGGCGATAGGACGCACGGCACACCGCTGACCCGACCCGTCCTGCTCAACTCGCCGCACGCCGTCCGGTGCGGGTAGGCGGCCTGGGGCACAATTCACGCATGTCTGCCACCGCCGGGCCTCGCGGCCGCACCGCGACCACGATCGAGCCGTTCTACTACGGGGTGGTCAGCGCCGACGGCACCCGCCTCGAGGCGTGGACCAACGATCCCGATTGCCTGATCGCGGGCCCGACGGTGCTGCTCTGCAACGGTCTCGGCACCGGCCCCTGGACCTGGCCGGCGTTTCTCCGGTCCGACTGTCAGGTCCGCGTGATCTCCTGGAACCATCGTGGGATCGGCGGATCGGAGCGGCCGGTCGACCGCAACCGGATCGGCGTCGAGGAGCTCGTCGAGGACGCGGTCGCGGTGCTCGACGCGGCAGGCGCGGACCGGGTGCCGGTCATCGGCTGGTCCATCGGCGTCAACACGATGTTCGAACTCGCGCAGCGCCATCCCTCCCGAGTCAGCGGCCTCTTCGCCGTCGCGGGCGTTCCGGGAGGAACATTTGCGACCATGCTGGCGCCGACCCGCCTGCCGCGTTTCCTGCGTCAGGCCATCACCGTCAACCTGTCGCGGACCATGCGGTACGCCGGGATCCTGCTCAATCCCATCGCACACCGACTGCCCGTCGGCCGCCGCGCGACGGCCCTCGTGTCGCACAGCGGATTCATGCTGCCGGTCGCCGATCCGGAGATGACCGCTCGAGCGGTGAAGGACTTCCTCGCGATCCCGATCGACTGGTACTTCCACATGGCCCTGCGGACGCACCAACACCAGCGGGTCTCCCTGTCCGGGATCACGGTTCCCGCCGTCTTCATCGCCGCGAAGTACGACCTGCTGGCCGGGCCGAAGGACATGCTGTCGGCCGCAGAGCGACTCGCCGAGTCGACGTACGTCGAGCTGCCCGGGAGCCACTTCATCCAGATGGAGAAGCCCGGCATCGTCCAGGACGAGCTGATGGACTTCCTGGAGCGACTGCCATGATCGGCCGCGGCCGGCTGCCGCCCTGCGGGCCGCTGTGATCGTCGCCGTGCTCGGTGCAGGGCTGCTGGCCGGTTGCGAGTCAGCCGAGGAAGATCAGCCGCCAGTCCAGCTCCCGACCGATGCGCCGACCCGCACCGCGAAGACCGCTGCACCAAGCGACGTCCCCCGGCCGACAGAGACCCCAAGGTCGTCAGCACCATCGCGTCCGGGCTGGAGGTGCCGTGGGGGCTGGCGTTCCTGCCGGACGGGTCGGCGCTGGTCACCGAACGGGACAGTGGGCGGGTGCTGTCGATCCGCGACGGCGAGGTCACCGAGGTCGGCACCGTGCCCGAGGCGGCCCCGACGGGTGAGGCCGGGCTGCTGGGAGTCGCGGTGTCGCCGAACTACGCCGAGGACCACGAGGTGTTCCTCTACGTCACCACGGAGTCGGACAACCGGATCCTGCGGACGACGTACGACGGCGAGCGGCTCGGCGAGATGGACGTGGTCCTCGACGGCATCCCCAGACAGACTATCCACGACGGAGGGCGGCTCGCGTTCGGTCCGGACGGCTACCTGTACGCCTCCACCGGCGAGACCGGCGACGCCGACCTCGCGCAGGACCGGTCCTCGCTGGGCGGCAAGATCCTCCGGATCACCACCGACGGCGAGCCGGCGCCCGGCAACCCGTTCAAGGACTCCCCCATCTGGAGCTGGGGGCACCGCAACGTGCAGGGCCTCGCGTTCGACGACAATGACCGGCTGTGGGCCTCGGAGTTCGGCGCCTCGGCCTGGGACGAGCTCAACCTGATCGTCAAGGGCGCCAACTACGGGTGGCCGTTCGTGGAGGGCACCGGCGGCAACGGCAAGTACGCCGAGCCGCTGGTGGTGTGGAGGACCTCGGAGGCCTCGCCGTCCGGGCTGGCGTTCACGGACGGTCACCTGTGGATGGCGTCGCTGAAAGGCAGAACGGCTGTGGCGGGTCGACGTCAACGGCGCCGATGCGGGCAACCCGACCGACTTCTTCGTCGGCGAGTACGGACGGCTGCGCACGGTGGCCGTCGCGCCCAACGGCAACCTGTGGGTGACCACGTCCAACCACGATGGTCGGGGCGACCCCGCCGAGGCCGACGACCGGATCCTCGAGATCAGGGCCGGCTGACTGTCCCCTGAGCATCACCGAGGTGTCGCCGACCCGGCTCCTGTTGACATCGATAGCGCGCCGACCCGGCTCTTGTTGACACGTGACGTGTCAACAAGAGCCGGTCGGCGCTGCTGGCCTGTCAACAAGAGCCGGGTCGAGCTACGGTCCGGTGATCCGACCCTCCTCGACCGGATCCACGGGCGAGTTGTCGGCGATGTAGTCCACGGCGATCTGCATCAGGTCGTCACCAGGCTGCAAGACATCGGTGCCGGCGGCGAACATCGTGTAGCCATCGCCTCCGGTGAACATGAAGTCGTTGGTGACGAGCCGCACCGTGTCGGCCGGACCGATCGCGGTCTCAGGCGCCCCGTCGGGTGTCTTCCACATGCCGGTCACCGTCGGGGTGGTGCCGGAGCAGGTGAACGTGGCCCGCAGCCCGGAGATCTGCGGGAACCGGCCGGTCGCGATCAGCGAGTCGCAGACCGGCGAGAAGCCGTTCAGGAAGGCCTGCTCCAGCTGTGCCCCGGTGAGCGTCAGGATCACCGTGCGGTTGCCGAACGGCAGCACCGAGAACACCTCACCCCAGGTGATCTCGCAGGCCGCCTCGCCGGCGCTCGGCGGGGAGCAGACGAGGTCGGCGCGGAGACCGCCGGAGTTGGTGTACGCCGCGTCCACGCCTGGATACTTCGGCCGCATCGCGTCGGCCACCATGTTGCCCATCTCGGACTCACTCAGGCGGTCCGGATCCCGCAGGATGTCGTTGGCCTGGGTGCCGATGACCTGGTTGCGCAGCTCGTCGGTCTCGGCGTTGGCAGCGTCGACGATCGCCTGTACGTCGGCGCGCGGTGCGACGCCCAGGGTCTTGGCCACCCGGGTGGCCCCGCCTGCCCAGACCACGTCTCCGCCCTTGACCATGAGCTGCAGCACCGAGTAGCTGGCCCCGGCGTTGACGCCCTCGGTGATCAGGATGTCGCCGCGCATCAGGTTGGAGACCCGGTGGGTGTGGCCCACGATCATGGCGTCCACCGTGGTGCCCTGCAGCTGGTCGGCGATCCCGAGGATCGGCCCGTCCCAGGGCACCGCAGGCGTGTTCCCGACGGCGTTGCTGCCGTTGGCGGTGCCCTGGTGGATGACCACCACCTGCACCTTGACCCCGCGCCGGGCCAGGCGCCGGGACTCGGCGGCGATCCGCGGTCCCTCGTCGAGGAACTCCAGACCGGCGGTGGCGCCCGCCGACACCAGTTCCGGGGTCTCCTCCAGGCCGGCTCCGATCACACCCACCCTGACGCCGTTGACACTGAACACCTTGGACGGAGTCACCCAGTCGGGCAGCTCGCCGGTGTCGGCGTCGACGATGTTCGTGGCGAGGAACGGGAAGTCCGCCCGGGCCTGGTGCGCGAGCAGCCGCGCGATCCCGTAGTCGAACTCGTGGTTGCCGTACGACGTGGCATCCAGCCCCCAGGCGTTCTCGACGTCGATCGCCGGCATGTCCTCCAGCAGGCCGGAGTTGGCGGGTGAGGCACCCACGTTGTCGCCGGCCGCGAGGATCAGGCCGTTCGGAGGCAGCGACGAGAGCTCCTCGTCGAACATCGTGGCGAGGAACGCGCCGCCGCCGACCGTGGCGTTCAGGCCGTTGTCGTACGCGCGGGTGGTCGGCTCGAGCTGCCCGTGGTAGTCGTTCAGCGCGACGATCGAGATCGGCTTGTAGGAGAAGCCGCTCCTGACCACCTTCCGCAGCACCCTGCCCTGGCTGTGCTGGGGTTCGGGGATCCGCAGCAGGAACGCCAGGGTCGGGGCCAGGTCGATCGTCCTCGCGGTCACCCTGCCCTTGCCGATCCCGCGACCGCCGGCGAGGAACGTCGCCCGCATGTTGATGTTCGCCTCGAGGTTCTTCACGTCCGGCACGTAGCCGTGCTGGCCGTAGAAGTGCGACGGCGAGATCAGGGTGCCTGGCGTCGCCGCGTCGAACTGGTAGGGCGGGTAGGAGAACGCGACCAGATCGCCGGTCCTGGTCGGATGTGCCATGTCGGTGGTCGTGCGCGGCCCGTTCGGGATGTATCGGGCCTCCGCCTTCGTGAAGGCGCGGTCCATGACCTTCCATCCCTCCGGCTGGCCGTCGTGGGTCCAGTCGTTGGGATCGGTCAGCCCGAGGAAGGCGGCCTTGATCTGTGCCACCGTCGCCGCCTCGTCGGCGGCCGCTACCTGCTGGAAGCCACCGCCGGCCGGGTCTCGGCCGGCAAGGTTCAGATAGATCTGGACCGTGCCGCCGGCCCAGCACGCCTTCGCCTTGCCGATGGTCTCGCCGATTGCCGGTCGGCAGTTGGACGTCTGCGGGGTGGACAGCAGCCCGAGGTCCATGAGCACCTTGCTGGCATCGATCGCCAGGAACTGCGGGGCGAAGCCGTGGTCGGAGGCAACGAACGTGGTCGGGTTGGCACCGACGAGGCGACGGGCGAGTCTCAGCGTCCGGTCGGACTCCTGGTAGGCCTGACGGATGAAGCCCGCTCGGGCGCGGACCCGGTGGTCCCGGTTGCCGTCGAGGTTCACGTCGTCGAAGGCCGGGTTGGCGTCGCCGTTCGGCAGCTTCGGGCTGACCAGTCCGAGGAACTGGTGCTGGAACTCGTCGGTGACGGGCATGCCGACCAGCAGGAGGTCGGGTTGGTAGGTGTCGGCGACGTACTCGAGCATCGGCCAGTGGCCGGTGGACCAGTAGAGGCCCTGCTCGACGTAGGTCTCCTCGCTGACGACGCCGGCCTCGAGCACGGCGAAGTCCGCGGCGGTGGCCGTCGGGAACTCGGCTGCGAGGAACTCGTCGAACTCGGTGTATCCAGGCTCGCCCGGCCACGTGGGCCAGCTGGCGTTCGCGCGGGTGACCGAGGTGTGGAAGAGGCGCACGCGGGAGAGGTCGGCCGACAGCTCCTCGACCCTGACCAGCATCCCGGCGGTCTTGCCGTCCAGGGCGCCACCGTCGATCGTGACCTTGACGTCGGCCCACTCGCCCTCTTCGAGGTCACCCACGGCGTCGTCCCCGTCCTTGGTCGGGGAGAACAGGACGCGGTCGTAGTTGGTGGCCCCGTCGTCCGTGCTGTCGTACACGTAGGCGTTCAGGCCGTACTTGTCGACCCCGAAGTCGAGCACCCGCAGCCGCATCTCCATCGCCGGGCTGTGGGACGTGGGTACGTCGGTCCATCCGGTCGCCGGAGCCGGTTCGGCGCCCGGGAACGGTGCCTGGCTGCCGAAGCCGTCGGGGTGGTCGAACTGCAGCCCGAACGCCGAGATGAAGCCGGGGTCGTCGAAGAGCGCGTCGTCGGGCCCGCCGATGAAGTTGGTGGCCACGCCGCGGCCGGAGAAGAAGCCCCGGAAGTCGATCGTCGGCCCCTGGGTCGAGGCGTTGCGGCCTCCTGCCCACTCCACCTGGGCGACCTTGAGGCCGTCCCGCTCAGCGGCCTGCGCGATCGACTCGGCCTGCAAAATGCCGGGGTCGAAGGCACTCGTGCGGTTTGCGAACGGGTCGCCGTTCTTGTGGAACGTGTTGTTGGTCGAACCGTGTACGCCGGGCCAGGCGCCGGTGGCCAGCGAGTACCACCCGGAACCCGTGTTCGGAGGCGCCTGGGTGAGCATGCCGTTGCCCCTCGCGCGCACCCCGGTCCGGAGGAAGGACCGCATCGTCGGCATCAGCCCTTGATCGGCGTACTTCGCGACCAGGTCCTGGCGCAGTCCGTCGGAGGCGAAGAACACCGCTTTGCCTTGAGGCGGGGCACTCGGCGCCGCCGACTGGGTCGCGGGCGCGGAGGCTGTGGGTGCGGCAGACGTGGCCGCGACGACCACGCCGGACGCGACGAGGACGAGGGTGCACGACAGGGCTGCCGACCGGAAACTGGAGCGCAAGCTGGACCGGAACACGCGAATCTCCTCAACCTGAGTTGGCGTCGCGACGGTGTCGGCCGGGGCTTGACTCAGCGGTCGGCACGCCGAGGTTTGACCCCACCTTGTACCCGTGTCCTCAGGCTGGCAACGGCACCGTGACCCTAGGACTCCCCTAGAGTCAGGACCACCCAGTCAGGTCAGTTTCTCGAGGATCAGCTCGCGGACCCGGCCGGCGTCGGCCTGGCCGCGCATCTCCTTCATGACCGCGCCGATCAGGGCGCCCGCGGCGGCCACCTTGCCGGCCCGGATCTTGTCGGCGACGTCGGGGAAGGCCGCGATCGCGTTGTCCACCGCAGTGCCGAGGGCGCCGTCGTCGGACACGATCGCCAGCCCACGGGCGGCGACGATCTCGTCCGGCGTGCCTTCACCGGCCAGCAGGCCGTCGAACACCTGACGTGCGAGCTTGTCGTTGATCCTGCCCTCGTCGACCAGCGCCTGGACCCTGGCCACGTCGGTCGGGGTGACGCCGAGGTCGGCGATCTCCTGGCCGGCCTCGTTGGCGCGGCGGGCCATCTCCGAGAGCCACCACTTTCGGGCGGCCTGGGGCGGCGCACCCGCGGCGATGGTCTCCTCGACCAGGCCGAGCGCGCCGGCACCGACCGTGTCGCGCATCTCCAGGTCGGAGAAGCCCCAGTCCTGTTGCAGCCGGGCGCGGCGTACCCGCGGAGGCTCGGGAAGCGTCTCCCGCAGCTCCTCGACCCACTCGCGGGTCGGGGCGACCGGCACCAGGTCGGGTTCCGGGAAGTAGCGGTAGTCCTCGGCGTCCGACTTCTCGCGACCGGACGTCGTGACCCCGGTGTCCTCGTGCCAGTGCCGGGTCTCCTGCAGGATCGAACCGCCGGCGTCGAGGATGGCCGCGTGGCGCTGCATCTCGAAGCGGACCGCCCGCTCGACCGACCGCAGCGAGTTCACGTTCTTGGTCTCGGTGCGGATCCCGAGTCCCCCGTCGCCCTTGGGTGACAGCGACAGGTTGACGTCGCAGCGCAGCGATCCCTGTTCCATGCGTACGTCGCTCACGCCGAGGCCCAGCAGCAGCTCGCGAAGCTGGCCGACGTACGCCTTCGCCACCAACGGCGCCTTCTCGCGGGTGCCCATGATCGGCTTGGTGACGATCTCGATGAGCGGGATGCCGGCGCGGTTGTAGTCGACCAGCGAGTACTCCGCGCCGTGGATCCGGCCGGTGGCGCCGCCGACGTGCAACGACTTGCCGGTGTCCTCCTCCATGTGGGCCCGCTCGATCTCGATGCGGAACGTCTCGCCGTCCACCTCGACCTCGGTCCAGCCCTCGAAGCAGATCGGCTCGTCGTACTGGGAGGTCTGGAAGTTCTTCGGCATGTCCGGGTAGAAGTAGTTCTTGCGCGCGAACCGGCACCATTCCGCGATCTCGCAGTTCAGCGCGAGACCCATCCGGATGGCCGACTCGACGGCCTTCTCGTTGACGACCGGCATGGCGCCGGGCAGGCCCAGACAGGTCGGACAGACCTGGGTGTTGGGCGCGGCGCCGAACTCCGTCGGGCAGCCACAGAACATCTTCGAGTTCGTGTTCAGCTCGACGTGGACCTCGAGGCCCAGCGCCGGGTCGAACTTCTCGAGAGCCTCCTCGAAGGCCAGCAGGGTGTCGCTCACTGCCCGCCCTCCTGGTTTCGAGACGGGCGCTGCGCGCCTCCTCAACTTGAGGGGCCTGGTCGAGGAGCGGGCCACCCCACTTCTTCACCAGCAGCGTCTCCAGGGCGGCGCCCACCCGGTAGACCCGGTCGTCGGCGAGCGCAGGGGCGAGCACCTGGGTGCCGGCCGGCAGCCCGTCCTCGTCGGCGAGCCCGCTCGGCACCGAGATGCCCGGGACGCCGGACAGGTTGGCCGGGATCGTCGCAAGGTCGTTGAGGTACATCGCGAGCGGGTCGTCGACCTTCTCGCCGATCTTGAAGGCGGTGGTCGGCGCGGTCGGCGACACGAGCACGTCGGCCTGCTCGAACGCGGCGTCGAAGTCCCGGCTGATCAGCGTGCGGACCTTCTGCGCCTGGCCGTAGTAGGCGTCGTAGTAGCCGCTGGACAGGGCGTAGGTGCCGAGGATGATCCGGCGTTTCACCTCGTCGCCGAACCCGGCGTCGCGGGTCGCGCGCATGACGTCCTCCGCCGACGGGTCGTCGATGTCGTCGGGCAGGACCCGCAGGCCGTAGCGCATGGCGTCGAACTTCGCGAGGTTGCTCGACGCCTCCGCCGGCAGGATCAGGTAGTACGCCGCCAGCGCGTGCACGAAGCTCGGGCAGGACACCTCGACGACCTCGGCACCCGCATCAACCATCAGGGCGACCGACTCGCGGAACCTCGCGAGCACGCCGGCCTGGTAGCCCTTGCCACCGAGCTCCTTGATCACGCCGATCCGGACGCCGGTCAGGTCGCCGTCGGCTCCCTGGCGGGCCGCCTCGACCAGCGGCGGCAACGGCGCGTCGACCGAGGTGGAGTCGAGCGGGTCATGCCCACCGATCACCTCGTGCAGCAACGCGGCGTCCAGCACGGTGCGGGTGACCGGGCCGGCCTGGTCGAGCGAGTTGGCCAGGGCGACGAGGCCGTAGCGCGACACCCCGCCGTACGTCGGCTTCACCCCGACCGTTCCGGTGACCGCTCCCGGCTGCCGGATCGAACCGCCGGTGTCGGTGCCGACGGCCAGCGGCGCCTCGAAGGCGGCCACGGCAGCAGCCGAACCGCCACCCGAGCCGCCCGGGATCCGCAAGAGGTCCCACGGGTTGTGGGTGGTGCCGTACGCGGAGTGCTCGGTCGAGCTGCCCATGGCGAACTCGTCCATGTTGGTCTTGCCGAGGATCGGCAGCCCGGCCGCCCTGAGCCGGGCGACCACCGTCGCGTCGTACGGCGGGATCCAGCCCTCGAGGATCCGCGAGCCGCAGGTGGTGGGGAGCCCGGCCGTCGCCATGACGTCCTTCACCGCGATCGGCACCCCGTCGAGTGGGCTGGCGGGCTTGCCCGCTTCCCGACGTGCATCTGACTCGCGTGCGGCAGCAAGAGCACCAGCGGTGTCGACGTGGAGGAACGCGTGCACTTGCCGAGTCGACGGCCGCGATCCGGTCGAGGTGGGCCTGGGTCAGCTCGACCGACGTGGTCTCCCCTGCCGCGAGCGCGTCGACGAGCTGGGCTGCGGTCCTGGCGGGTCCAGTCCGCTCCGTTCCCCGTCACAGGAGTTCTCGCGAGTGACGGGTCACGTCGCTCGCTCGTTCCTCGCTCTGCTCCGTTCCCCGTCACTGCTCATCTCCCAGGATCCGGGGGACGGCGAAGCGCTGCTGTTCCTGTGCGGGAGCGCCGGAGAGGGCCTGCTCGGCGGTCAGGCCGGGACGGACGACGTCCTCGCGGAAGACGTTGGTGAGCGGGAGCGGGTGCGAGGTCGGCGGGATGTCGTCGCCGGCGATCCCGCGGATCGAGGCCACCGACTCCAGGATCACGGTCAGCTGCGGAGCCAGGTGGTCGAGCTCGGCATCGGACAGGTCGATCCGGGCGAGGTCCGCCAGGTGGGCGACCTCGTCCCGGGAGATCTCGACACGGTCGCTGCGCGACGTGCTCGATCCAGGGGTTTCAGGCATGCGCCCATCCTATGAGGCGACAATGGCGCCCGTGACCGTGGACCTGCGCTGGCATCCCGTCCGACGTGGGAGGGGACGCTGCGCTGGCCAGCCACATCGGCGCGGTCCTGGGCGATGGCGCGGTCAGCACCGGACGACTCTGCCCGAGCTGCGGATCACCCGACCACGGCCGGCCCTGGGCAAGGCACGAGGGACGCGAGCTGCACGTGTCGCTGTCCCGGGCAGGACCGCACCTGCTCACCGCGGTGTCGCTTGTCAGCGCCGGGGTCAGCGCCGTCGGAGTGGACGTCGAGTCGGTGACCGGCGTGGAGTCGCGTTGGGCGGCGGACCTGGTCCTGGCTCGCGGCGAAGTCGCCGACGAGAGTCTTGCCAGGGCCCGCGTCTGGGCCGCCAAGGAGGCGATCCTCAAGGCGTACGGCGTGGGGCTCGCCCGGCCGATGACCGAGGTGAACCTGGCCGCGTTCGATGGTGAGCTGGTCGACGTACCGGCTCCGGACGGGTTCGTCGCGGCGCTCGCGACGCGCTAGATCGCTTAGAGGGCAGCGCGGTCTGGAACAGCCAGGCGTCGAACAGCTCAGCCAGCGACTGGCCGGCAATCGTCGAAGCGTGCTCGATGAACTGCTCGGTGGTCACCGATCCGCCCTGGTGCTTGACCACCCACGACCGCAGGATCTCGAAGAACACGTCGTCGCCGACCGAGCCGCGCAGCGCGTGCAGAGTCAGCGCGCCGCGCTTGTACACCCGGTCGTCGAACATCAGTTCCGGTGTCGGGTCACCCAGCATCAGGTCCTGCCTGAGCCCGCTCAGCTTCTCGTAGTAGTGCTCGGCCCGCTCGGCGGCGGAGTCCAGGCCGCACTCCTCCGACCACAACCACTCCGCGTAGCAGGCGAAGCCCTCGTGCAGCCAGATGTCCTTCCACCTGCTCAGCGTGACGGCGTTGCCGAACCACTGGTGCGCCAGCTCGTGGGCGATCAGGCGGACGGCGTCCCACTCGCCGCTGACGAAGTTGCGCCCGAACGTGGAAAGGGACTGGGACTCCAGCG
This sequence comes from uncultured Actinomycetota bacterium, assembly GCA_963844385.1. GTDB lineage: Bacteria > Actinomycetota > Actinomycetes > Propionibacteriales > Nocardioidaceae > Nocardioides. The sequence goes on from CAWJOJ010000005.1 coordinate 13,290, forward strand.
GGATCTCGAGATCGTCTTCGGTGATCACCGAGGTGTACGACGCGAACGGGTAGGGCCCGAACCGGTCGATGAAGAACTCCATCATCGCCGGCTGGGTCCCGAACGACGCGTCGAAGTCGGCGCCCGTGACCTCCGCGCCGACGACGCGCAGCGCCACCGGGCCCGGCTGGTCGACGACCGAGTAGCGCCCGATCTGCACGGTCGCGAGGTACGTCGCCATCGGCGCCGCCTGCTCGTAGTGCCAGGTGGTGGTGGACCCGGACCGGTCGGTGGAGACGAACTCACCACTCACGGCGACGTAGTAGTCAGAGGGTGCGGCGATCGAGATCGCGTACGTGGCCTTGTTGTCCGGCCGGTCGTTGCACGGGAACCACGAAGGCGCGCCGTGCGGCTGGGCGGCCACGATCACGCCGTCCTCCAACTCCTCCCAGCCGGCGTCGCCGAGCACCTTCGAGGACACCGGTCGCGGGTTGCCGGAGTACCTCACGCGCACGGTGAACCGCTGACCGGCCGCGATCGAGCGCGCCACCTTCACGACCAGCTTTCCGGCGCGGTGGGTGTACTTCGTGGGGGCCTTGCCGTCCACCAGCAGCTTCGACGCCGAGAGGCCACGGAGGTCCAGCGCGAACCAGGTGAGGTCCTCGATCGCCACGCAGCGAAGAATCGCCTCGGCGTCGATCCGGTTGCCGACCAGCTTGTAGGACATGGACAGGTCGTAGTGCACGACGTCGTACGACGCGTCCCCGTGGCCGGGAACGTAGGGGTCTGACACTTAGGAATCCTCCCAGGGGCCGATCGGGTTCCCGATCCACCTCGTCCTGCTGGGGACACCTTCCCCACGCATCACCAGCGACACCGGGCCAACTGTGGCATGCCGCCCAATGGTCGCGGCGGGAAGGATAACGCTGTTGGGTCCCAAGGTCGCGCCGGTGTGCAGCGTGACCCGGTCCATGCTGAGCACCCGGTCGTGGAACAGATGCGTCTGGACGACGCACCCATGGTTGACGGTCGCCCCGTCGTGGAGGTGGATCAGGTCGGTCTCCGGCAGCCAGTAGCTGTCGCACCAGACGCCCCGGCCGATCTTGGCGCCGAGCATCCGCATCCACACGTTGAGTGCCACCGTGCCCTGCGTGACGGAGGCGAACCAGGGGGCGGCCAGCACCTCCATGAAGGTGTCGGCGAGCTCGTTGCGCCAGACGAATCCCGACCAGAGCGGGTGGTCCTCGGTGGTGTGCCGCCCGACGATCGTCCACTTCGCCACGAGGGTGACGATGGCCGCGGCCAGTCCCGCGGCGATCATCACGAACCCGGCCAGCAGGAGTGCCGCCCAGAAGTTCTGGTCCAGCAACGCGAGCAACGTGACGGCGACGCCGAGGTTGAGGAGTACGCCGAGCAGCATCGGCACCATCCGGAAGGTCTCCACGAGCGCGCGGTAGAGCTTGAGCCGGTTGGGCGGTTCGTAGGTCCGGCTGGTGTCGGTCTTCCCGGCCGACCGGCGAAGCCTGGTCGGCGGGCTGCCCAGCCAGGACGACCCCGCCTTGGCGACGGCCCGTTGTGGTGCCGCCGAGAGGACGGCGACGAGCGACGACTTGGGCACCCGGCGACCGGCGGACACCATCCCGGAGTTGCCGACGAAGGCGCGCTTGCCGATCTTGACCCGTTCGACGCGGATCCAGCCACCGCCTAGCTCGTAACCGCCGATCAAGGTGTCGTCGGCGAGGAACGCGTGGTCGTTGACCTGGGCGAACTTGGGGATCAGCAGCACCGTGGACGCCTCGACGCCCGCGCCGACCTTGGCGCCCAGCGCGCGCAGCCACACCGGCGTCAGCGCGCTGGAGTAGAGCGGGAACAGCCAGGTGCGGGCTTCGTCGAGGACCCGCAGCGTCCCCCAGATGCGGATGCCGGCCGCCGAGCGCACCGGGAAGTGACCGGGTTCGAGCCCGATCGCGAACAGCCGTACCAGCCCGACGATCAGCCCGAGCAGGACGACGTACCCGACGAACGCGGCCAGTGGCAGCCACGGCAACGCCGTCCACACCAGGGAGGCAAGCGAGTCGGTGTCGTGTACGACGGGCCACAGGACTGCGCCGCCCGCAGCGAGTGCAGCCGCGGGCAGGCTGGCGATCAGCAGCGCGACGACGCCGTACATGCCCAGCCAGCGGCCTCCCTTCGGGGGTTCCTGCCTCGACCAGGGGCCGCGCGCCTTGGCCTGGCGCTCGGCGGGAGAGCCCGACCAGAACTCCGCGCTCGGGACCTCGCCGAGGACCAGCGAGCCCGGCGCGATCTCGGCCTCCTTGCCGATGTCGGCACCGGGCGCGAGGGTGCTGCGGGCGCCGATCCGGGCGCGCGCCCCGATCCGGATCTCGCCCACCCGCACGACGTCGCCGTCGATCCAGTAGCCGGCCAGGTCGACCTCGGGCTCGATCGCCGCGTCCTTGCCGACGGTCAGGAAGCCGGTCACCGGCGGCAGCGTGTGCAGGTCGACACCGTGGCCGACCTTCGCTCCGAGCAGGCGTGAGTAGTAGGGGAACCACGGGGCGCCCCCGAGCCCGGCTGCGGCCAGCTCGTCCTGGATCCGGTCCGCCAGCCAGATCCGGAGGTGCACCTTGCCGCCGCGAGGGTGGTCGCCGGGGGTGACCCGGCGCAGCACCACCCGCGCCAGCACCGCCGCCAGCGTCATCCGGCCGGGCGGCACCAGGAAGAACCAGGAGCTGAGGATCAGCAGCCAGACCGGGAACGTCGGCAGGAACCCCAGCCACGGCTGGGCGACGGTCGACCCCAGCATCAGCCAGCTCAGCCAACGCGCCCCCGCGAGGCTGCGCAACGGCACCAGGGCGAGGAGCTGGCCGATCTGCGTCTTGAGCCGGATCGGGACGACCTGGCGGTCCGACCTGACCATCGGGTCGCCCATCTCGTCCAGGGCAGCGGCGAACGTGGCGACGGTGGACTGCGTGTACACGTCGCCGACGGCGACCTCGGGGAACTTCTCGCGCACCCGGCTCACCACCTGGGCGGCCGTGAGCGAGCCACCCCCGAAGTCGAAGAAGTCGTCCTTGGGCGAGGTCACGTCGGCGCCGAGCACGTCGTTCCAGATCTCGGCGATCCAGGCCTGGGTGCCCGCGAGCCCGGCCGACGCCTGCGACGACTTGGGGAGCGGCCACGGCAACGTGTCGCGGTCGACCTTGCCCGACGTACGCGTCGGAAGGGAGTCGACCACCGCAAGCCGTGGCACGAGCGCCGCGGGCAGGCGGTGCCTGAGCAGCTCCATCGCCTGGGGCGCGTCGTAACCATCGTCCACCGCGACGTAGCCCACGAGGAGCTTGTTGCCCGACTTGGTGGAGCGGACCGCGGCGGCCGCCGAGACGACGCCCGGCACGCGCAGCAGCTGGCCGTCGATCTCGCCCAGCTCGATCCGCCGGCCGCCCAGCTTGATCTGGTCATCGGCACGCCCGGCGAAGACGAGCCCGGCAGGGTCGTTGCGTACGACGTCCCCGGACCTGTAGGCGCGGTCCCAGCCGAGGGTCGGCATCGCGGCGTACTTCTCGGCGTCCTTCTCCGGGTCGAGGTAGCGGGCCAGCCCGACTCCCCCGATGATCAGCTCGCCTGACGCGCCCTCGGGCACGGGGTAGCCGTCGGCATCGACCACGGCGAGGTCCCAGCCGTCGAGCGGCCGGCCGATCCGCACCGGGTCCGTGCCGTCGAGGAGCGCGCCACACGCGACCACCGTCGCCTCCGTGGGGCCGTAGGTGTTCCACACCTCACGGCCCTCTCGCTGCAGCCGGGCCGCCAGCTCCGCCGGGCACGCCTCCCCGCCCATGATCAGCAACCGGACTCGTTCGAGCGAGTCCGCGGGCCACAGGGCCACGAGGGTCGGGACGGTGGACACGATCGTGATGTCGTTGGCCACCAGCCAGGGCCCCACGTCGACGCCCGAGCGGACCAGTGACCGTGGCGCCGGCACGAGACAGGCACCGTGCGCCCAGGCCAGCCACATCTCCTCACAGCTGGCGTCGAAGGCGACGGAGAGCCCGGCCATCACCCGGTCGTCGGGTCCGATCGGGTCGGCCTGGAGGAACATCCGGGACTCGGCGTCGACGAACGCGGCCGCGTTGCGGTGGGTGACGGCCACGCCCTTCGGCGTACCGGTCGATCCGGACGTGAAGATCACCCAGGCGTCGTCGTCGGGCGTCGGGTCCGCCGGCTCGACGGGTCCGGACGCCGCCGGGCCTGTCGGCGCCACGACCAGCTCGTTCCCGATGACCGCCGCGGCACCGGACTCGGCGAACACGACCCTGGCTCGCTCGTCCGGGTCGTCTGCATCCACCGGGACATATGCCGCGCCCGCGAGCAGGGTCCCGAGGATCGCGACGTAGAGGTCGGTCGTGCCGGACTTGATCCGCACCCCCACCTTGTCGCCCACGCCCACGCCGAGCTCCGCCAGCCGCTCGGCGATCTCACGGGCCGCCTCGTCGAGCTCGGCATAGGTGAGTACGCCGACGCCGCTGTCGACGGCAAGCGAGTCCGGGAACGCCTCGACCACCTCGCGGAAGACGTCCACGAGCGTGCGAGGTGAGGGCGCCCGATCAGCTGCCAACAGGCTCGGCAGAAGCGCGGGAGAGGGAGCTGTCACAAGCGCGAAGTGTGGCGGTGTCAAGTGAACAGAAGGTGCACGACACCGGACGGAGTCCGGTAAGTCGCCGACTCGTCGACACGAAGGAGCGCCAGCGACGACTGAACGAGAGCGGGTCAGCGACCCCGGGCAGGGCCCGAAGGTCGTACGCAGACCGCAACCAAGCGGGTTGGTCTGAAACCGCAACCACGCGGTGCCTGAGACCGATACTGCACCCGCTGAGCGCAATTCTGCACCAGACGGTGCTCGTGCATCGGCTGAAACACCCGAATCGCCGTAGGCTGCTGGCCTCGACTACTGGGCACGACTCGGCGCGCCGGTCGAAGACCGACCGCAACCACAGCCCCGAACCAACCGAACCAGGACACGCCGCATCTGTCACAGTGAGAGAAGGAGGACCGGATGCCCCGACCACCCTCGGACGCGGAGTTCACGGAGTTCGTCCACGTCGCCTGGCCGAAGCTGTACCGGACGGCGTACCTGCTGCTCGGCGACCGCAACCTGGCCGAAGACCTGGTGCAGACCGCGCTGGCCAAGACCTACGGTTCGTGGCGGAAGGTGCGCGACCTCGACCGCGCCCACGGCTACGCGCGGACCGTCCTCGTGAACACGGCCACAGAGTGGTTCCGCAAGAAGTCATGGCGCAACGAGCTCGCCTCGGCCGAGTTGCCCGAGAGCGGCTACGACACCGACCACAGCACGAGGCCCGTCGTGATCGACGCCCTGCGCGAGCTTCCCCCGCGACAGCGAGCGGTGATCGTCCTGCGCTTCTACGAGGACCTCTCCGTCGCGCAGGCCGCAACGGCGCTCGGCTGCGCCGAGGGCACGGTCAAGAGCCAGACCTCGGATGCGCTCACCAGGCTGCGCACGCTGCTGGGTGAAGCCGTCATCCCCCTCACGCTAGGAAACTCGTCATGACCGAACGACTCTCCAACCTTCTGCACGGCGAAGCCGACGCCCTCGACATCCCGGCACCACGTGCCACCGAAGTGCTCTCACACGGACACCGGATCCGGCGCCGCCAGCGGCTGACAACCGGCGCAGCAGCGATCGCGGTGGTCGGTGTGGTCGTCGGGGGCTCTGCGATCGCGGCCAACCAGATCGGGGACGATAGCCAGAGCGTCGTGGAACTCGATCCGGCCATGGGTGCTTATGTCCACGGTGGAGCGTATGCCGTCGGGTCGACCATCCACTTCGGCGACACCGACGACTACACGGTGACTCTCGACGAGAAGGTCAAGTCGCTCTACTACACCTCGGCGGGGGTGATCGTGCGCACCGGCAACAACCCTTACTCCGACGACCCCGGGCCCTCGCACTACTCGCTCGTCGAGCCCTCCGGCGACGTTTCCGAGCTCGACCTGGACCTCGGTGACCGGGTGCCCTCCACGGATCCTGAAAGTCCCTACCTCGCCTATGGCGACAAGGACGGCGACGGGTGGGCTGTCGTGCTGCGCAACGTCGAGACCGACACCGAGGTGATCCGTGTGCCCGTCGACGGCGACTTCACGTGGGGTGGTTGGGAGGCCCCACCGGTGGCGCTGTCCGGCGACAAGATCTACGCCGGCATGGATGACGCGACGTACTCCATCGACTGGCACACCGGCGAAGTCACTCCCGTCGACCGTCTGCCGGGTTCGCTCTACCCGGACGTCAGCGGCGGGCACGCGGCGACGTCGTCCAAGTCGACCACGACCTTGTTCGATGTCGAATCCGGCGAAGACCTCATCACAATTCCGGAAACCGGCTACGTCAGGTTCTCACCGGATGGACGCTTCGCCATGTTGGTCGTCGAGCAGGACTTCGGATCGGATGGGCTGCCGTCAGACCCTGAACAGTTCGAGGTGTACGAC
>CAWJOJ010000006.1:0-17729 GCA_963844385.1 uncultured Actinomycetota bacterium
CTGGCCGCTGGCCGCGCAGCTGGCAACCGAGCGGCGCCAGCTTCCCGTTCCCGGGCCAGGGTATGGATGCCGAGCGCTGTCTCCGAGCTGCTCCTGAGGTCATGTACGTCGGCTGGGCCCAAGCGCGTCGCTGAGCTCGTGGGCGTCGGATCGTGCCGCGATGGCCTTCGTGCACTTCATCAGCGCCCGGGGATCGTCCTGAACGACTGCGCCCACGACCTGGCCGGCCGTGTCGACGTACAGGGCCAGCACGGGGTCGTCCGAGGTTCCGCGTACGAGCAGCGCCGTCCCGGCGCGGGGAAATCCGACAATCTGGAGCCGGTGGCCGTACTGGTCGGACCAGACGTAGGGCACCTGAACCCGGGGCGCCCCGGCGCCGGTCAGGTCAGCAGCCACGATCGCAGCGTGCTCGTTGGCGTTGGTCCAGTGCTCGATCCGCACGACCGACTCGTAGAAGGCATGCGGCCAGCGGGCGACGTCGCCGGCGGCGTGGATGTCGGGCCAGCCAACGACCCGAAGCCGCTCGTCGCACTCGACGCCGTCACGGAGTGGGAGGCCTGAGCCCTCCAACCAGTCAGTCGCCGGACAAGCTCCCACTCCGACCACAACAAGGTCGGCCGGCAACGTGGTGCCATCTGCCAGCACCACGGCTGCAACAGCGCCACCGCCGTCCCCGACAAAGCGCTCGAACGCCACACCTGAGATCAGGCGCACGCCGTTCAGCGCGTGCCAGCCTCCGAGGTGCTCGCCGACCTGCTCGCCCAGCAGCGTCCCCATAGGGGTCCGTTGCGCTTCGACCACGGTCACGTCCGCGCCGTAGCGGGTTGCTGCCGAGGCGAACTCGGCGCCGATGAACCCCGCGCCGATGACCACGACGTGCCGGGCGTCGCTCAGGCAACGGCGTACGGCGAACGCGTCGTCCGCCTTGCGGAGCGTGAAGATTCCGGTGTGCTCGTCCGTACCGGGAAGCATGCGTGGGCTGGCGCCTGTCGCGATCACCAGCTGGGTGTACGCGAAGCTCTCGCCGGAGTCCGTCGACACCGTGCGGGCGACGGGGTCGAGGGCCGTCGCTCGGAGCCCCAGCCGAAGGTCGATGTCGAGTCCCACGAGCTCCTCGGTGTCCAGCAAGGGGACCGGGTTGCCCGTCCCTTCGGCGGCGAGCATCTGCTTGGAGATGGGTGGCTTGTCGTACGGGTGGTGCGGTTCCTCGCCGATGACGGTCACGGCGCCGGCGTACCCCTGGAGTCGCAGGGCCTGCACGGTGCGGATGCCAGCGACGGAGGCCCCGACCACGAGCAGGGTCATGACCTCACCTCGTCGAGGCGCGGCGTGCGCTGCTGCCGCGCCAGGGAGGTCGGCCTGGGCAGCGCCCGTGTCCCCGGCACAGGTCGGCGTGGACGGTGAGCTTCATGCCGGCGGCTCCCAGGTCAGCGGGAGGCTGAGCAGTGTCATCATGGCGCCGCCGCCGCGCTCCATGAGTGTGTTCTCGGTCTCCACCTGGAAGTCGGGGATGACTTTGAGCCACTCCTCGACGGCAACTTGCATCACCCGGCGGGCCAGGTGCGCGCCCAGGCAGCGGTGCGGTCCGCCGGCGAAGCCGAGGTGGTTGTTGGCCTTGCGGTCCACGATGAACTCGTCCGGGTTTTCGTAGATCCGCGGGTCTCGGTTGGCGCCGGAGACCAGCCCGTAGACCATGTCGCCCTTGTTGAGCGGGCAGCCGTGGAACTCGGTGTCGTGTGCGACCTTGCGCCCGTCGCCGAAGATGATCGTGTAGAGGCGGAGCGACTCCTCGACCGCCGACGGGATCAGCTTCGGCTCGGCGATCAGCCGGTGCCGGTCGTCGGGGTTCTCGGCGAGGTGGCGGAACAGGTAGCCCAGCTGCCCCCGGGTGGTGTCGAGGCCGGCCAGGACCAACACGGTGAGGATGTCCAGGATCAGCGGGTCACCCAGCGGCTCATCGTCCACGGTGGAGTGCAGCAGGAGCGAGGCAAGGTCGTGCTCGCGGGGCTCGGTCTCTTCGCGGCGGGCGTCCAGCACGTCCACCCAGTACTGCCGGATGCCGCCGAGGGCCGCCCCCATCGCCTGCTGCTGCTCGAGGTCACCGCCGAAGCCGGCGAAGAAGTCCTCCACCCAGGGCACGAACAGGTCGGCGTCGGAGTTGGGCACCCCGATGATGGTCAGGAAGATCTCGGTGGGCAGCCGCATCGCGAAGTCGGCGACGAAGTCGCACCCACCCTTCGGCGCGAGCCCAGCGACGAGGCGCTGGCCGATCTCGTGCGCCTGCGGAGTGATCCGGTTGACCTCGTTGGGGGCGAACCAGCGGCTGATCAGCTGCCGGTACTTGGCGTGGTCGGGCGGGTCGATCTGGGTCGGCACGAATCGGTACGCCGGCTCCGGATCCCACGGGGTGATGGACTCGCTGGAGAAGATCTCCGGGTGCTGGTACATCTCGCGGACCTGCTCGTAGCGCGTGAAGACCCAGTACCCCTGGGCGTGGGTGTTGAAGAACGCGGGGCTGGTTTCCCGCAGCTCGTTGGCCTTCTGCCAGTGGCTGCCGACCGCCAGCGCAGGGGAGGCGTCGAGGTGGATGACGGGGCATCCGCTGGGCACCCGCCCGGAGATTTCGGTCTGGTCGCCCGCTGCCGGTTTGGTCATGCTCATCGCGTCCTCGCTTCTGGCCTGCCGCGCCGTCGACGCGTGGCGATCGACTTGTACGGAAAACTGAGTTCAGTTCAATTGACTGGGACTATAGCTCCGCTCACAACCACCCGCAATACCCCGGTGCAGGCATCCGCATCGTCCAGAGGTGCGGTTCACATGCGGGTCAGACGACGGTCCAGGTGTCTCCGCCGCCGATGAGCGCGGCGAGTCTGGCGGGCGCCTCGCCGGGTGCGGCTTCGCGGGCGGTCGTGACCTGGGCGCGTGCCTGGTCGTCGTAGGTGGGGCGCTCGACCGAGCGGAAGATGCCGATCGGGGCCTGGTTGAGGTAGCCCGAGTCGGTCAGCCGGGAGATCGCGAACGCCATCGTGGGGTCCGGGTTGTGCGCGTCGTGGACGAGGAGGTCCGTGGTCTCGGTAGTGGAGACCACCTCGACGCCGCCGTTGGCCGATCGCACCAGGCCCTTCGTGCCGAGACCGTCCTGACCGGGCACGCCGAAGCGGATGGGCTCACCGTGGACCAGCGGGATGATCGCGTCGGCCTTGGTGGCGCTGTCCTTGATCGCGTCGAAGGCGCCGTCGTTGAAGATCGGGCAGTTCTGGTAGATCTCGACGAACGAGGTGCCGCGGTGGGCGGCGGCCGCGGACAGGACCGACGTGAGGTGCTTGCGGTCGGAGTCGATGGTGCGGGCCACGAAGGCCCCCTCGGCGCCCAGTGCGAGCGAGACCGGGTTGAACGGGTGGTCCAGCGAGCCCATCGGCGTGGACTTGGTGACCTTGCCGGTCTCTGAGGTGGGGGAGTACTGGCCCTTGGTGAGGCCGTAGATCCGGTTGTTGAACAACAGGATCGTCATGTTGACGTTGCGGCGAAGCGCGTGGATCAGGTGGTTGCCACCGATGGACAGCGCGTCCCCGTCGCCGGTGACCACCCACACCGACAGGTCCTCGCGGGCGGTCGCGATGCCGGTCGCGATCGCGGGCGCCCGGCCGTGGATCGAGTGCATCCCGAAGGTGTCGAGGTAGTAGGGGAACCGCGACGAGCAGCCGATGCCGGAGACGAACACGATGTTCTCCCGGCGCAGGTTGAGGTCGGGCAGGAACGACTGGACGGCCTTGAGGACGGCGTAGTCGCCGCAGCCGGGGCACCAACGCACCTCCTGGTCGGAGGTGAACTCCTTCCCGGTCTGGGGCTCTTCGGCATTCGGCACGCCTGCCAGGCCGGGGAAGGGAAGTTCGACGGTGGTCATCTGGTCACCAACCTTGCCTCATCGCCGGTATCGCACTTGCGGGCTCAGCCGGTGCGCGGCACGTCGTATTCGTCGCAAAGAGTCGTGATCACCTCGGCGAGCTCGGCGGCCTTGAGTGGCAGTCCGCGGACGTGGTTGTAGCCGACGACGTCGACGAGGTACCTCGCGCGGAGCAGCATCGAGAGCTGGCCGAGGTTCATCTCGGGCACGAGCACCTTGTCGTAGCCCTTGAGGATGTCGCCGAGGCGTTCGGGAACGGGTTGAGGTGGCGCAGGTGGGCTGGGCGACGTTGAAGCCGGCCTTACGGACGCGGCGTACGCCGGCGCCGATCGGGCCGTACGTCGAACCCCACCCGAGCACCAGGACCTTCGCCTGCCCGCTGGGGTCGTCGACCTCGAGCGGCGGGAGCGAGTCGGCGATCCGGTCGATCTTGGCCTGACGCGGTGCGGACCATGAAGTCGTGGTTGGCCGGGTCGTAGGAGATGTTGCCGTGCCCGTCGCCCTTCTCCAGGCCGCCGATGCGGTGCTCGAGACCGGCGGTGCCGGGGATTGCCCACGGACGAGCGAGGGTCTCCTCGTCGCGCAGGTAGGGCAGGAACACCTCGACCGGATCGCCGGCCGAGTTGGTGGTTGCCTTGTTCGGGCCGGTGGCGAACTTCGGGTCAATGGTCGGCAGGCTCGCGACGTCGGGGATCTGCCACGGCTCCGAGCCGTTGGCGAGCATGCCGTCCGACAGCAGCATCACCGGCGTGCGGTAGGTGACCGCGATCCGGGCGGCCTCGACCGCGGCGTCGAAGCAGTCAGCCGGCGACTGCGGGGCGACGATCGGCACCGGCGACTCGCCGTTGCGCCCGAACATCGCCTGCAGCAGGTCGGATTGCTCGGCCTTGGTGGGCAGGCCGGTCGACGGGCCGCCGCGCTGCACGTTGACCACCAGCAACGGGAGCTCGGTCATCACCGCCAGACCGATCGCCTCGCTCTTCAGCGCGATACCGGGGCCAGAGGTGGTGGTGACCCCGAGGTGACCGGCGAACGACGCGCCGATCGCGGCAGCGACGCCGGCGATCTCGTCCTCGGCCTGGAACGTGGTGACCGCGAAGCCCTTGTGCTTGGACAGCTCGTGAAGGATGTCCGACGCAGGGGTGATCGGGTAGGAGCCGAGAAAGATCGGCAGCCCAGACTGCACACTGGCCGCGATCACGCCGTAGGACAGGGCCAGGTTGCCGGTGATGTTGCGGTAGGTGCCGGGCGGCATCACGGCCGGCTTGACCTCGTACTGGACGACGAAGGTCTCGGTCGTCTCGCCGAAGTTCCAGCCCGTCTTGAACGCGGTGATGTTGGCGTCGCGGATGTCGGGAACCTTCGCGAAGCGCTTGGACAGGAACGCCACGGTGGTCTCGGTCGGGCGGCCGTACATCCAGGACAGCAGGCCCAGCGCGAGCATGTTCTTCGCGCGAGCCGCGTCCTTGCGGGACAAGCCGAACTCCTTGACCGCCTCGACGGTCATGCCGGTCATGTCGACCTTGTGCAGCGCGAACTCGGCCAGCGAGTCGTCCCCGAGCGGGCTCTCCGCGTAGCCGGCCTTGGCCAGGTTGCGGGTGGTGAAGTCGTGGGTGTCGACGATGATCGCGGCGCCCTTGTTCAGGTCGCCGATGTTCGCCTTCAGCGCGGCCGGGTTCATCGCGACCAGTACGTCGGGAGCGTCGCCCGGAGTCAGGATGTCGTGGTCGGCGAAGTGCACCTGGAACGACGAGACACCCGGCAGCGTGCCCTGAGGCGCCCGGATCTCCGCAGGGAAGTTGGGGAACGTGGCCAGGTCGTTGCCGAACGAGGCGGTCTCCTGGGTGAACCGGTCGCCGGCGAGCTGCATGCCGTCGCCAGAGTCACCCGCGAAACGGATGATCACCCGGTCCAGCTGCTTGACCTGCTTGACCACTAGTCAGTCCTCGAGGAGGGTGATGGCCCGCTCCGGGCACGAGGCCGCCGCGTTGCGCGCGTCGTCGACCTGGCCGGCAGGCACGTCGAGCACCTGGCCGCGGGCGGTCACGTAACCCTCGTCGTCGTAGTCGAGCAGGTCCTCGGCGAGCGAGTAGCAGCGCCCGTGTCCCCTGCACAGGTCGGCGTGGACGGTCAGCTTCATGCCGGCACCTCCCAGGTCAGCGGGAGGCTGAGCAGGGTCATCATGGCGCCGCCGCCGCGCTCCATGAGCGGGTCCTCGGTCACCACCTGGAAGTCGGGGATGACTTTGAGCCACTCCTCGACGGCGACTTGCATCACTCGGCGGGCCAGGTGCGCGCCGAGGCAGCGGTGCGGTCCGCCGGCGAAGCCGAGGTGGTTGTTGGCCTTGCGGTCCACGATGAACTCGTCCGGGTTTTCGTAGACCCGCGGGTCTCGGTTGGCGCCGGAGACCAGCCCGTAGACCATGTCGCCCTTGCTGAGCGGGCAGCCGTGGAACTCGGTGTCGTGTGCGACCTTGCGCCCGTCGCCGAAGATGATCGTGTAGAGGCGGAGCGACTCCTCGACCGCCGACGGGATCAGCTTCGGCTCGGCGATCAGCCGGTGCCGGTCGTCGGGGTTCTCGGCGAGGTGGCGGAACAGGTAGCCCAGCTGCCCCCGGGTGGTGTCCAGGCCGGCCAGGACCAACACGGTGAGGATGTCCAGGATCAGCGCGTCACCCAGCGGCTCATCGTCCACGGTGGAGTGCAGCAGGAGCGAGGCAAGGTCGTGCTCGCGGGGCTCGGTCTCTTCGCGGCGGGCGTCCAGCACGTCCACCCAGTACTGCCGGATGCCGCCGAGCGCCGCCCCCATCGCCTGCTGCTGCTCGAGGTCACCGCCGAAGCCGGCGAAGAAGTCCTCCACCCAGGGCACGAACAGGTCGGCGTCGGAGTTGGGCACCCCGATGATGGTCAGGAAGATCTCGGTGGGCAGCCGCATCGCGAAGTCGGCGACGAAGTCGCACCCACCCTTCGGCGCGAGCCCAGCGACGAGGCGCTGGCCGATCTCGTGCGCCTGCGGAGTGATCCGGTTGACCTCGTTGGGGGCGAACCAGCGGCTGATCAGCTGCCGGTACTTGGCGTGGTCGGGCGGGTCGATCTGGGTCGGCACGAATCGGTACGCCGGCTCCGGATCCCACGGGGTGATGGACTCGCTGGAGAAGATCTCCGGGTGCTGGTACATCTCGCGGACCTGCTCGTAGCGCGTGAAGACCCAGTACCCCTGGGCGTGGGTGTTGAAGAACGCGGGGCTGGTTTCCCGCAGCTCGTTGGCCTTCTTCCAGTGGCTGCCGACCGCCAGCGGAGGGGAGGCGTCCAGGTGGATGACGGGGCATCCGCTGGGCACCCGCCCGGAGATTTCGGTCTGGTCGCCTGCTGCCGGAGTGGTCATGCTCATCGCGTCCTCGCTTCTCGCCTGCCGCGCCGTCGACGCGTGGCGATCGACTTGTGCGGAAACTGAGTTCAGTTCAATTACCGGGACTATAGCTCCGCTCACAACCACCCGCAATACCCCCATGTATGGCGCGCCGCGCGCCTGAACACGAGTTCGAGTGGGTTCGACGGGCCCCTGGGGTGCTGATGCAGTCCCCTGGTGGGTCTTCGGCAAAGGTGACTATTGACACGAGTTCAATTCAGTTCTACTTTTCAGTTCGGCAGCAGGGCCGTTCCGTGAGGAGACAAGAAATGGCACCGACACGGCAGGTCACCCCGGTCGAAACACCGGTCAGCACGCCACCCGATCCGGCACGACCACAGCGTCGCCGCATCCGTCCGGAACGGTTTCTGAGCATGTTGTCGCCCAGACGCATCAGCGCGATCTACCTGCTCGGAGTGTTTGTCCTGCTGTTCGGGTTCCTCAGCCCCGACACGTTCCTGACCGACGTCACCTTCTCGCTGATCTTCCGTTCGGGAGTGGTGACCTGCATCCTTGCGCTCGCGTTCCTGGTGCCGCTCACCGCGGGCGCCTACGACCTGTCCATCGGGGCCGTGATGTCGCTGTCCCTGGGCCTCGTCATCTACCTCTCGCTGCACAGCGGCCTGCCGACGCCTGTCACCGCGCTCGTCGCGATCGCCGCTGCCGCGCTCTGCGGGGGGGTCTCGGGGTTCATCGTCGTGAAGCTGCACGTCAACTCGTTCATCGCGACCCTGGGCGTCAGCCAGGTGCTCGCCGGCGCCGTCCTGCTGCTGTCGAACAACACCCAGATGATCGGCGACCTCCCCGACTACTGGTCGAGCTTCGGCACCGGCGACCTCCTCGGTGTTCCGAAGGTCGTCTTCATCCTGCTGCTGCTGGCGCTGGTGATGTGGTACGTCCTCGAGTTCACCCCCATCGGGCGCTACCTGCTCGCCACCGGCGGCAACCCCGAGGCGTCGCGCCTGGCCGGCGTGGCCACCGACCGTGTGCTGTGGTGCGTCTTCATCGCGAGCGGCGCGATCTCCGGTATCGCCGGGGTGGTCTTCTCCATGCAGAGCGGGCTCTACTCGTCCAGCATCGGTCCCGGCTACCTGTTCCCTGCGGTAGCCGCGGTGTTCCTCGGAGCCTCCCAGCTCTCGCAACGCCCCAACGTTTGGGGCACGCTGATCGCCTACTTCGCGCTCGCCTTCGGGATCCAGGGCCTCGCCCTGTCGACGGCCTCCGCATCGGTGTGGAGCCAGCCTGTCTTCCAGGGCGTCTCGTTGATCATTGCTGTCGCCGTCGCGAGCCGGCCGGTGGTGCGCAAGCTGCGCGAGTCCCGGGCGGCACCGGCCGCCGAGTCGGTGGCCTGAGGTGGCGACGGTGCAGGCAACCGCGAGCATTCAGCCGGGGAGCCCCCTGCTGTCGGTGCGCGGCCTGTCGAAGACCTTTGCGTCCACCAGGGCCCTGGCCGAGGTCGACTTCGACCTGCGCGGCGGGGAGATCCACGCTCTGGTCGGTCAGAACGGCTGCGGTAAGTCGACGCTCATCAAGGTCCTTGCCGGATACCACCAGGCCGACCCCGGCGCCCAGATCCGGCTCGGCGGCGACGACGTCGACCTGGCCTCGACCGCGGACTCGCGGCACGCCGGCTTCCGCTTCGTCCATCAGGACCTCGGCCTGGTCGGGACTCTCAGTACGGTCGAGAACCTGATGCTCGGGCGCGACCTCGTGACCGCCAGGGGCGGCAGGATCCGCTGGGACGCAGAACGCCGGGACATCGAGCGCCGGATAGAGGCGCTCGGCTACCAGTTCGACGTACGCCGACCCGTTGCCGACCTCGGAGCGGCCGAGCGGACTGGTGTGGCCATTGCCCGGGCGTTGTGGGACTGGGAGTCGGCGCGCGTGCTCGTTGTGGACGAGCCGACCGCTTCGCTTCCCCGGGAAGAGGTGGCGACCCTGTTCGCCGCGCTGGGGCGGGTCCGCGCGGCGGGCCTCGGCGTCATCTATGTCTCGCACCGGCTCGACGAGATCTTCGCCATCGGCGATCGGGTCACCGTGCTTCGCGACGGACGGCGCGTCGGCACCTGGGACGTCCCTGACATCGACCAGGACGAGCTGGTCTCGGCCATGATCGGCGGAGAGGAGCTGCGTCCACCGCACGAGCGCGTGGCGCGAACCTCGGGTGAGGTGGCGCTGAAGGTCTCCGGACTCAGGGGGACCGTGGTCGACAGCGTCGACCTCGAAGTACGTCGCGGCGAGGTCATCGGGATAGCCGGACTGACCGGGTCGGGACGCGAGGAGATCTTGCCCCTGATCTTCGGGGCCGCCGCCCGCGCGGGGCAGGTGCTCCTGGACGGCCGGCCGGTTCCTGCTCATCCTCGCGGTGCCATGCGCGCCGGGCTCGCGCTGGTCCCCGCGGACCGCCGAGCCGAGGGCGCGGTCCTGGAATCCACCCTGCGCGAGAACCTCAGCCTCACCGACCTGGGACGGTTCACCACGCGGCTGGGCCGGCTGAGGCGCGCCGCGGAGACGCAGGAGGCCGAAGGCTGGATCGCGCGTCTCGACGTGCGACCGGCCCGCTCCGAGGCGATCTTCGCCCTGCTGTCCGGCGGGAACCAGCAGAAGGTCGTGCTGGCGAAGTGGCTGCGGCGACGACCGAAGGTTCTGCTGCTCGACGAGCCCAGCCAGGGCGTCGACGTCGGCGCCAAGGCCGTGATCCACGCCCTCGCCCGCGAGGTCGCGCAAGACGGCGCGAGCGTCATCATCGCCTCGTCGGACGATGCCGAGCTCTGCGACACCTGTGACCGCGTCCTGGTGATGCGTGACGGTCGGTTCGTCGGCGAGATCACGGGGGACCGCCTCACGGTCGAAGAGCTCGGCCGACTCCAGCTCGGCATCCCTGCTCGAGCCTGACAAACAACCTGTCAAGAAGGGCTGAGCAGGCACCGTCCCCTCCGGTGACGGATCTCGGTAGCTTCACATCTCGAAACCAAACTGAATTCAAATTGATCTAGGAGCTCCGATGAAGAACTGGCAGCGCATTGCGCGTGTGTCACTCCCGATGCTGCTCGCCTTCGGGCTGGCGGCGTGCGGGAACTCCGACGCCACGACCAGCTCGGGCGACGCATCGGCGGACGCCGCTTCGGCGCCCGAACCGGTGACGAGCCCCCCGACCAAGATCAACGTCACCACGCCGCTCGCCGAGCCACCGGCTGCCGGCAAGACGTTCTTCTGGGTCCAGTGTGAGCTGCCGATCTGCGAGAAGATCGGTGGCGGCGTCGAGGCGGCGGTGAAGGCGGCCGGCTGGAACTTCGAGAGCCTCGTGTTCAAGTCCGCAGACCCTGGCGGCGGCATCGAGTCGGCGATCCAGCAGAGCCCCGACGTCATCGCGATCACCGGCATCCCGTCGGCGGCGGTCGAGTCGCAGCTGAAGGCTGCCGCCAAGGCCGGCATTCCGGTCGTGACCTGCGCTCCTGGACCCGAGGAGCCGTCGGCCGAGACGTACGCCGCGATCTGCAGCCAGACCACCGCACCCGACGGAAGGAACCTTGCGCTCTGGGCAATCAAGGACTCCGGCGGTGAGGCGAACATCGTGACCGTGACGATCCCGGCCTTCCCCGCGCTGGGGACCACGGTCGCCGGCATCAACGACACTGTGGACGAGTTCTGCCCGGGCTGCTCGACCGGTGAGCTGGAGCTGACGGTCGACGACCTGGCCGGCGGACAGGTCGTCCCGAAGCTCGTCGCCTACCTGCAGTCGAACCCCGAGACCAATTACGTCCTGTTCAACTTCGCGGACCTCGAGATCGGGGTGCCCGAAGCCCTCGAAGCGGCGGGTCTGGACAAGGTGAAGCTGATCGGCAACGGCGGCGGTCCGCAGCAGTTCCAGGCACTCGTGGAGGGCGACAGCCTGGACGCCGCCTGGGTCGCCTACCCCGCTGTCTACTAGGGTTGGGAGATGGTCGACGCCGCTCTCCGGCTCGTCGACGGCGGCACCGTGCCCGACGGCTACCAGCAGGAGATGCAGGCCTTGCCGACGTACATCGTCGACACCCCAGAGGCAGCAGAACAGCTCGCTCCGGCGTACGACTGGGAAGGTCCCGAGGGCTACCAGGAGCAGTTCAAGGCGCTGTGGCTCGTCAACTGACGGAGCCGAAGGCGCCGGGCCACCATGTTGTCCGGCGCCTTCGAACCGGCCTGTCCGTGACTAGCGTCGATGAGGCCGTCTTGGTCGATAGTGCCTGGCGCGCCGGCCAGGACCGGATGCCGCAAGCACTGCCGCTACAGAAGGAAGCGAAACTGCAAATGTTGAGCATGAATTTACGGTTGGCCCTACCGTCGACCGCCACCCCGGAGGGTGTCGGCGAACTGGATCTGGCCGCTACGTTGTTTGCGTCAGACGACGTGGATGCGCAGGATGTTCAGGTCCTCATCTGCTGGCCGGGAGGGTCCTATGGCCGGGACTACTGGGACGTCCACGTACCCGGTCGCACCGGCTACAGCTTCGCCGAGCACATGACCGCACAGGGGTTCATCGTGATCACCGCTGACCCCCTTGGCGTGGGAGACAGCGGGCGTCCAGAAGACGGCACCCTGTGCACATACGAAGCGCTCGCCGACGCAGCGCATGGGGCAGTGCAGGTCATCCGAGCAGCCCTGGGCGACGGGACTCTGGTCCGCAACCTGCCCCCCGTCGCTTCGCCGAAGATCATCGGCGTGGGTCACTCGATCGGCGGAGGCCTGGTCGCGATCCAGCAGGCGCGCTGGGGAAGTTACGACGCAATTGCCGTTCTCGGGTTCACACACGGAGCCAAGGATCGGGCGGTCGACAATGCCGACGACCCGACGTTTCGTGCCACGGCCGTCGAGCAGGCGAAGGGATTTTGGGGTGATCAGTGGGAGGCACGATACGGCGTCGTCGACAAGTGCGCCGCACCAGGTTTGGCTGAACGGGCCGGAGGCCCCGGCTGACATCGTGGCGGCGGATAATGCCAACTCCGTCGTCTGGGCTGCTGAGACGTACGTCGACGCTCTCCATGTCGGCTTCACCGGCGCCTATGCGGCCAAAGTCGCTGCGCCGGTGATGATCGCCTTTGGCGAATTCGACATTGCGGAACGCCCGCGCGACGAGGTCGGGTTCTACAAGAGCTCTGTCGACATCACCCTGTTCGTGCTGGCGGGCAGCTACCACTGCCACAACTTTCAGGAGGGCAGGGTGACACTCTGGGACCGCCTCGGCGCATCGGCGAGGGAAGTCCTGGCGCCTGCCCTCCTCGCAACGTCCTGACCTCGGCGGGGTTTAGTCCCAGGTGGGATGGAAGGGCCGTCACGCAGGATGAGCCGTCCTGTGTCGGCCCTTGTGGCCGTCATCACTTTCCAGTAAATTGAATCGAACTGAGTTCACTCCGGTGGGCCGAGTCAAGCGGGCCCGAAAGCCCGTCACCGAGCGGAGGGTCATCCATGAGCAGTATGATCACCAGGCTTTCTTCATCGACGGCGCCTGGCGCGCCGCCCAGTCCGACGACCGGTTCGACGTGATCTCGCCGAGGTCCGAGCAGATCATCGGTCACGTCCCGGCGGCCTCCAAGGCGGACATCGACGCCGCTGTCGCGGCCGCACGCAGGGCGTTCGACGAGGGGGAGTGGCCCCGGCTGACCCCGGCCGAGCGGGCCGACTACCTGACGCGAATGGCCGACGCGATCGCCAAGCGCCAGTATGAGCTGGCCGAGCTGATCACCGAGGAGCTGGGCTGCACGCTCTTCCTCTCGCAGGTCTACCAGGTCGTCTCTCCGGTGATGAGCCTGAACTACAACGCCGAGATCGGCCGCAACCTGGACACCTCCGAGGTGCGGGTCAGCGACCTCGGCCCCCTCGCGGCGAGCTCCGAGGGCGGCAGCATCATCCCGATGGCCGGCTCGAGCCTGGTCGTGCAGGAGCCGGTCGGCGTCGTCGCCGCGTTCCCTGCCTACAACTTCGCGTTCCCGGCCGTGCCGCAGAAGGTCGCTCCGGCACTCATCGCCGGGTGCACCGCGGTGGTCAAGGTGACCGAGCCCAACCCGCTGGCGACCTTTATCTACGGTGACATCTGCGCGGAGATCGGCCTGCCGCCGGGCGTGATCAACATCGTCGCCGCCCGCGCACCCGAGGCGGCGTACCTCGTGCGTCACCCGGGGGTCGACATGGTGAGCTTCACCGGATCGGTCGAGACCGGTGCCCGCATCGCCGCCGCGTGCGGCGAGCTCATCAAGCCGTGCGTGCTGGAGCTCGGCGGCAAATCGGCGGCGATCGTCCTCGACGACGCGAAGCTGGAGGACGCGCTGCCAGTGCTCATCGGCGCGAGCGTGGGCACGAACGCCGGACAGAGCTGCGTCGCGCTGACGCGACTCGTCGTGCCGGCCGCGCAGTACGACGACTACGCCGAGGCGCTGGTCGAGGGTTTCAGGTCATTGAAGATCGGCGACCCGATGGAGGCCGACACCGTCATGAGCCCACTGGTCACGGAGCGACAGCGCGATCGCGTCGAGGAGTACGTCGAGCTCGCCCGAAAGGAGGGGGCGACGATCGCCACCGGCGGTCGTCGACCGGCCGGCCTGGATCGTGGCTGGTACTTCGAGCCCACCCTGGTCACCGACGCCGACAACTCCATGCGGGTCTCCCGGGAGGAGATCTTCGGCCCGATGGCCTCGCTGATCGCCCACAACGGTGAGGAAGACGCCATCCGGATCGCCAACGACAGCGAGCTCGGTCTGTCCGGTGCCGTGTTCACCGCTGACGACGCTCACGGTTTCGAGGTCGCTCGCAAGGTGCGGGCCGGGACGTTCTCGGTCAACACGTTCGCGGCCGACCTCGGCTCGCCCTTCGGCGGCTACAAGAAGTCCGGCATCGGCCGTGAGCACGGGCCGACCGCCTACCAGGAGTTCCTGCACTACAAGACCATCTCGGTCGACCCCAGCCGTCAGCTCCCCGAGTCCGTGACCGCCGGCGTGCGACGCGGAACTGGACCGGGCACGCACTGATGCAAGTTCGCTGCCCGAGCTAAGGAAGTGCAGGATGGACGACCAGTTTCCGCACGTCTTCTCGCCGTTCCGGCTCGGGGGGTTCGACCTCAGGAACCGGCTCGTCGCCCTACCGGCCGGAACCAGCCTTGTGGACCGGGGGATCCCCACGCACGGGGATGTTGAGTACTTCGAGCGTCTCGCCTCCGGAGGGGTGGGGCTGATCGTCGCCGGGGCCACCGTCGTACACCCGACGTCAGCGCTGAGGTCCGGCAAGCTGGTCGAGGGGTACCTGGACGCTGTCGTGCCGGCGATGGCGGAGAAGGCCGACGCCGTGCACCGCCACGGTGCCCGACTAGTCGGACAGCTGTGCCACCTGGGACGCGAGTTCCTCGGCGGCGAGTCGGATCAGCCACCGATGGCGCCGTCACCCATCAAGTCGGTCCGGGATGCCTACCCACCACACGAGCTCACGCTCAGGGAGATCGACGAGATCATCGAAGGCTGGCGGGTGTCCACGGAGAACCTCGTCAAGGCCGGGCTCGACGGCGTCGAGATCCACGCCGCCCACGGCTACCTGCCCGCACAGTTCCTGTCGCCACTGACCAACCGGCGGTCCGACGCCTTCGGCGGCTCGTTCGAGAACCGGATGCGCTTCCTGCATCTGGTCGTCGAGGCGATGCGCTCCGTCACCCCGGCCGGCTTCGCTCTCGGCGTCCGGCTCAGCGGCGAGGAGGAGATCCCCGGTGGTATGGACATCGACGACTGCGTGCGGATCGCTGAGGATCTTGCCGGCCTGGGCGCGGTCGACTACTTCAGCATCACCCATGGCACTCGGGGAAAGTACGTGAAGGACTCCACCGGTCCCGACGCGGTGGCGATCCCGTCGGCGTCCCGGGTCCGCGCCGCCACCGGCGTACCCACCCTCGTCGGCCAACGCATCCGCGACGTCGCCACCGGCGAGCACGCCATCAGGGCCGGCCATGCGGATCTGATCGGCATGGCGCGCGCCCTGATCGCCGACCCGGACCTGCCCGTGAAGTCGCAGACTGGTCGCCTCGACCAGATCCGTGGCTGCCTGGGGATCAACCAGGACTGCCGAGCCTTCGACCCGCACCTGCACTGCGCCGTCAACGCCGAGGTAGGTCGAGGCCGGTTGCCTGGAGTAGGTGTCCAGGCTGCCCGGGCCAAGGAGATCTACATCATCGGCGGCGGTCCGGCGGGGCTTGAGGCCGCTCGCGTGAGCGCAGAGCGCGGGCATCGGGTCTCGCTGTTCGAGCGTGACACCAGCCTCGGCGGCGCGGTGCGAATCGCTGCGGCTTCGCCGCACCGCGCCACCCTGATCGACATCGTGGACTACCTGGAACGAGAGACCCGGCGACTCAAGGTCGACGTCAACCTCGGGGCCCCGATCTCGCTGGACGACCTCGAGGAGATCACCGGCATCGCCGACCACGTCGTCCTCGCGACCGGGTCCAAGGTCGCTCCGCTCCCAGGGGCTTGCGGTCCCGCGGCGCGGCCTCCGTCGACGAGGTCCTCATGAACCAGCTTCCGGTTCAGGAGCCCGGCGTGCCGTCGTGTACGACGAGGGCGACGGCTTCTGGCCGGCCTACAGCGCCGCCGAGGCGCTCGCCCAGCGGGGCTGGACGGTCACCGTGGCGACGGCGCTGACGGCGCTCGCGCCGCGCGTCCCGACGGAGAGCGTCGGGCCACTGCTCCAACGTCTCGGGGAGGCCGGGGTGACCATGCACGTCGCCCACCGGCTCGTCGTCCCCGACGATCCGACCGATCAGATGGCTCTGCGCCCCGTGTTCGGCGGCCGCGAGGTCCTTCTCGAGCCGACGCTCGTGGTCTGGCACCAGCCGCGACTGGCTGACGACGTGCTGCAACGGACAACGAAGATGGATGACACGTTGACCACGATCGGCGACTGCGTGACACCGCGCCGGATCGGCCATGCCATCGCCGAGGGCTACCGGCTCGGAGCGAACATCTGATGCGAGAGACACAGAACCCGCTGAAGGAGAAGAGACTGACCAATGACCACTGTCGAGGACCGCATCCTCATCGAGGACACGCTCTACCGCTATGCGTCCAGCATCGACTCGGCGAATCCGGATCGGCTGTCGGACGTCCTGCATCCCGACCTCTGGGCGCAGTACGGCAACGCCGAGCCCGCACAGGGAGCGGACACGGTGATCGGCTGGATCCGCGAGGCGACGAAGAGTTGCGTGTGGCAGCACCACCTGCTGAGCGTCTACCACGTCGATGTGCAGGGAGACACGGCGTCCGCGCTCGTGTACCACACGTCGTACCAGAAGTTCGAGGGCGACGACGACGTCTGCGTCCTGGTCGGTCGCTACCACGACGAGCTGACCCGCCACGAGGGCACGTGGAAGATCTCGCGCCTGGTGTTCGAGATCATGTGGGGAGAGCGTCGGGCGGACGCCTCTGGATATCTCGAGTCCGTCGGTGGTCGGGGCCCAAAGGTCCCGTTATGGCCGTAGCAGGCGCGCACGACGAACGGGCGTGCGGTTGAGCCGGACGTGTCGAGAGGTCGGCGCGCTGGGGCTTACGGCGTACGCCGGGCTGCACGTCGTCGATGCCCTGCGGGGTGGTGAGACGGTCTGGGTCTCCGCAGCCGGGATTTGTCGAGAGGCTCTGGTCGAGCGGCTCGCCGGCGCGGCGCGCAGAGTGACTTGAGTTCATCTCATCTTGCTAGCATGGGCGCGGGCAGGGCTCGACCAGGGCCGTGGACAGAACGTGGGACGGGTGAACACATGTTGCAGACGTTGCCCGAAACGGACGGTCCGCGCTCCAAGCGGGCGCTGATTCTCACGTCGGCGATCGAAAGTTTCGGCAAGGACGGCTACGAGCACACCAAGTGGGCAAAGGTCGCGGACAAGGTCGGCATCGGCCAGACCGCGCTCTATCACTACTTCGAGTCCAAGGCGCACTGTCTGCTCACCATCATGTGCCTGGAGCTCACCCGCTCGCTCGAGCGCTTCCGCGAGGTCACGGCCGACGTCACGCCCGCCGACAAGGCTCTCGAGGCCGCCATCGCCGCGGCGTACGACGTGAGCCCGCGCGAGGTCCTGCAGATGCGGATCCTGCAGAGCCACATGGACCTGCTCGCCACGCCTCGCCCCTCCGCGAAGGAGGAGGCCGAGCGGCAGCGGGCCCGCGGACTGGTGCGCGACATCGAGAAGGAGTGGACCGCACTTCTGAAGCGGGGCATGGCCGCCAAAGACTTCCCGAAGCGCGATCCCCACGCCATGGCAACAGTGGTGCTCTCCATGGGGGTCAGCGTGTGGCGTTGGTACCGACCTGGCGGTCCGATGACTCTGGAGCAGGTACGCGACCTCATCTCCGGCGCCTGCCTCCGCGTCGTCGGCCCCTAGCCCGCCGCTGGTGTCGATGCTGGTCTGGCAGGCCGGGTC
>CAWJOJ010000007.1:0-290000 GCA_963844385.1 uncultured Actinomycetota bacterium
TTGGGGGGCGGAAAGGACCGGGCCAGCGGCTGTTGCTTGCTGTCAGGAGGATGTCTGCTGACATTGCGCCTGCAAGCAGCTGCAGCTGGCCGCTCGATGCGAACCCGGGGCCAGTCATTGAGCGGGGAACGACGCCGGGAGCGACCTCTTTGCCAATGACCCAGAGGTCAGCTCGTGAATTGCGTGAACCTATCTGCCAGGTGGACTGATTCGCCTTGTTCCCTGAGTCGGCGCGCGTAGACGTGAGATAACCTGGGCCTCGGCACGCAGTCATGGAACGTGACCCAATCCCACAGCCGGTGGCCGACCTACTGGTTGAAGGTGTACCGGAGTGCCTTGGCCGACAGAACGCCACCGAGCTTCACTGAACCTGCAGGTCGCACCTGGAGGTGGTCCAGCGGGTCGGTGATAATCCTGACCTCCGGTGTTCCGCGGGCGGGTTCGGTGAGTTCGACGGTGAGCCCGGGCAGCACGCACACCTTGAATTCGGTCAGGTCGTCCCAGGACACCGTCAGCGACTGCTCCGCGTACTGGTCGCTGAGCGCGAGGTCCTCGCGCAGGTTCGCGACCGCGGCGGAGAACAGCCGGGTGCGCTCCGGGTCGTAGATGGCCTCGTCGGGGTTGACGACGCGGGCGTGGCTGTGGTCGAGCCGGTCGCCGCGACCGCCTGATCCGACCTCACTCCTGCCGGCTCATCTTGACCTCGAACGCTGGCCGGTCGGCGTCGTCCGGATCGACTTTCATGCTCAGCGCGCCGTGCGAGAGGTGGGTGAAGACCACCGTCCACTGGCCGCATCCTCCCGCTTCCGCGTAATCGGGCTTGAAACGCATCGTCAGCTGCGAGTCCGTGGCGTCGCGGACGGTCAGGTTGCCGCTGCCGCACCCGAAGGTGGCGTTGAACAGCTCGCCGCTCTGCAGTTCCTCGGTGAGCGTGGCCGTGAATTCGCCCTCGTCGACGTTCGTGCCTTTCCACTCGCCGGCGAACGACGCGGGGGTGGTGGTCGAGTGGGCGGCGTGATCGAGGACCCGCCAGGTGACCAGTCCACCGACGAGCAGGAGGCCGGCCGCGAGCGAGGCCAGAATCACTCGCCCTCGGATGGTCGCGGGCCACCACCGCATCCTCGACCGCGTCGTCGTTCCTGCAGTTGGAGGACGTTGCGTCATGGCCGTCGGCGGGCCGTCGGCCGGCGCGGTCGCCTCGGGCGTGTCCGTGGGCCCGATCGCCGACGTCGCGCCGGTGGGGCCTTCCGGGACAGTCTCGGTCGACGCGCCGAGGGTGGCCGTGGCCGCGGCGACGACGGTGCGGCTGTCGTCCTCCGGCAAGCTCCTCGAGCGCCTTTCGTGCCGCCAGGGCCAGTCCCTGGTGCCGCCCGGCGGCAGCCGCCCCAGTTCGGCCACCGCGCCGGCGCGAACGCCGGCGAGTGGGCTGTCGAGGGAGTGCTGGAGCTCCGGCGGCAGCGCGGCGGCTCGGTGACAGGGGTGTTGCGCCGGGCGATGACGAGGTCGCCCTGGACCCCGAACGTCCATTTGCCCGGGGTCTGGTGCGGGGTGACGTCGCGGACGGCGTCGTAGACGTAGTCGTACAGCTCGTCGAGGTCGACGTAACCGTCCTGGTCGCGGTCCGCCTCCCCGGTGGCGAGACCCCGCACCATCGCGGCGGTGAAGACCGAGGGAGCCGGGTCGCCGGCCTGGGTCAGCTCGCCCCCCTCGAACGCGTACTCGACGGCGCCGGACGCCGTGATCACGGCTCGTCCCCGTCCGCTGAAGCGCTCCTCCAGATCCATCTCCTTGGTGGCGCGGGCCCGCATCCCGCGGTCGAAGGCGCCCGCATAGCAGCAGTCGAGGAGCAGGACGATGCGCGCGACCGGCTCTGGGTCATCCGCCGGTTCACGAAGTCGGCGGCGACTGCGGTCGCACCCAGCAGTCGGAGCTTGGTGTTGGTCATCGCGAAGTAGAGTTCGCCACCCTGGTCCTTGATGCCGTGACAGGAGAAGTGCAGCAGCAGGAGGTCGTCGGGGGAACGGTCGGTGAGGAAGTCCTCGACCGCCTCGTTCACCACGTGTGCCGGCTCGTTCAGCAGGGTCCGGACGTCGAAGCCTCCGATCTCCGGGTCGCTGAGCACCGCGGCCAGGGCGGCGGCGTCGGCGGCCGGCGCGCGCAGCTCGCTGAGGCCCGCGTCCTGGTACTCGTCGCTGGCCACGATCAGCGCATTGCGCTTGCCGCGCGCCGAGTCGGGCCAGGATCCGTCGGCCATGGTCCCAGTGTGGTGTCGGCCGCCCCGGGTGGAAAGTGGCCTGGGGCGAGCGCGCCGGCGCTACGTCGAGGCAGAAAGGTCGGATGACGGGCGAAGGTCACGCCCACTGGCGAGGACGTACTAGGAGCTGCCCACGGGAGGCGAGCACCTCGGCGCGGGCAAGCGTGGGCACCTTCCCGCTGCGGGGCTTGTCCGAGCGCAGCGACAGTGAGCGGGCGGTGAAGAAGGGGCCAGCCTGGCTTGGTGAGCATTCGAGGATCGCCGCGGCCTCGTGCCGAGTGATCCACTCCGTCGCGCTGATGTACGAGGCCTGCCCCGTTGGTGTGCGGCTGGCTCTCGTCGAGTGTGGGGAGGGGCTCGTCGGCGCGTCGTACTCGTCGCGGATGTCGCCGATGAGCCCTCGACGAGGTCCTCGAGGGTGACGATGCCGTCGGTGCCGCCGTACCCGTCGACCACGATGGCCAGGTGGCTGCCTTCCTCGCGCATGTCGCGGACGAAGGCGATCTAGCTGCTTGCTGCTGGGTAGAGCATCAGAATCGGCCTTGCACGAACGGGACGCTGTCCCTATAGATCGGGACACTAGGAAGATCCGTGGAGCAACCCGCTAGGTGAGAACGCGGAGGTTGGGCAGCAGGGTCGATCACCGAACAGTAGGAGTGACGATGGCAAATCGGGTGACGACGGTCCGGGGCGGAACGGTGCTCTCGGTCAACGAGAGAGAGCCGATGGCCGAACGCCTGGACATTCGCTTCACTGATGAGGGTCGGATCACAGAGATCGGCCCGAGTCTCCGTCCCTATGCCGGCGAGACCGAAATCGATGCGCGTGCGATGTTGGTTATGCCGGGGCTGGTTGACTCGCACAGGCATCCGTGGCAGTCGCTCATGCGCGGTGTCAGCACCGATCAGACCGTTGTGGAGTACCGGTCTGTGGCAAGGGGGCAGCTCGCGGCGCGTTATCGCCCCGAAGATGTCTATGCGGCGATCCTGCTGGCGGATCTTGAGGCGATCAACGGCGGAGTGACCACGATCTCCGACCTCGCACACATCATGAACTCGCCCGAGCACGCCGACGCCGCGATCCAGGCGCACGTGGACAGTGGGCTGAGGGTCCTGTTCTGCCACGGGGAACCCAACGATCTGGAAGTGGATTCCTGGTATCGCAACAGCAGCCGCCGACACCCGGCCGATGTCCGTCGGCTGCGCAACAGTGTCCTGCGCGACGACGATGCGCGGGTCACTCTCGGGATGAAGGTGCGACCGCCCTTTCTCACGACTCTGGAGGTCTTGCAACACGACTTCGAACTCGCAAGGGAGCTCGATCTGCACGTCGCAATGGATGGTGGCTTCGGAGGTGGTTGCTGGACAGAAACGCGATGGGGGGACGAGGGCCTCGACCCGGTCCAGGACATCGACGACATTGGCCAGCTCGGCCCCCATCTGACTCTTGTTCATTGCAACAACCTGACGGATACGGATTTCGCCAGGATTGCCGAAACCGGCACACATGTCTCCATCTCTCCCGATCACGAGATGCTCTGCGGTCATGGACTTCCGGCCACGGTCAGGATGCAGAAGCACGGGATTGAGCCGGCCTTGTCGACCGACAGCCTGGTAGCGGTGACCGGTGACATGTTCGCGGCGATGCGCAGTCTTCTCACGGCTACGCGAGGGGGTCTGTCCGATGCTGCCTATCGTTCGGGGGAAACCATCTGGACCTGGGACATCAAGTCGGCGGATATCTTCCGATCCGCGACAATTCTGAGTGCAGCAGCATGCGGCCTCGGCGACCAGGTTGGCTCGCTGGAGCCGGGCAAGCGAGCTGACTTCGTCATGCTGAAGTCGGATCCACTGAACCTGACCTTGCTGAACAACCCCATCGCCAATGTGGTGGCCTCTGCCCATCCCGGGAATGTGGACACCGTCATCATCAACGGCTCTGTGGTGAAGTCGGAGGGCGAACTCAGGTTCCCCGATGTGGCCGCGGTCATCGAAGCGGCTGAGCGCAGCCGCGCTCACATCTTCGAGGGAACCGACGACGCCACCATCAAGAAGCCCCAGGTCCAGGAGTGGGCGATGTTCTCGTGAGCCTGGCTCGACGAATCTCAGCTCTCGGCTCACTTGATTGC
This sequence comes from uncultured Actinomycetota bacterium, assembly GCA_963844385.1. Lineage (GTDB taxonomy): Bacteria > Actinomycetota > Actinomycetes > Propionibacteriales > Nocardioidaceae > Nocardioides. Next base: position 4,383 of record CAWJOJ010000007.1, read on the forward strand.
TGTTGCGTTTGGTGGTGAGCCAACTCCGCCGACGAGGTTGAGCGGCTTCGCCACGATCATGCACTCGTAGACCCCGTCGGCTGCACAGTCGTCGGCCAGGGCGTCCAGCTTCCACAGCTCTCCGAGCCACATGCCGAGGAGCGCGATCATCTCGGGATGCATCATGTGCAGCACGTTCTGGACGAACGGCGACGACGGGAGGCTGGGCATCACCTCCACGGCAACCGTGTCGGTCGCGATCATGGAGAACTGGTGGTCCCACAGCCATGCCAACATCTCGCGCGACTGGGCAAGGCCACAGAACTGGCGCTTTGCAGGCTGCTCCGTGCGCTTGTCGGGGGTAAGGGCGCGGCAGTACTCCGCCCAGCCGGTGTGGAGCAGGAGCACGTCGCCCGGCTCGAGAGTCACGTTCTGTTTGCGGACGACATCGTCGAGCATCGCAACGGTGAGAGCCTCGGGGGTTCCCAGGTCGAGTGGCTGGCCGAGCTCGGCAAGGTGGCGCTGCACGTCCAGCACGACTCCTCGAGCGACGATGCCGCGGTCGGCGGCGTGCTGAATGCCCAGATCTGGCTCGCCGGCCACGATCGCGTCGTCGGCTACTCCGTTGTAGAAGCCGTGCACTGGGTGACGGTGGTGACGCAGTCCGTCGATCTGCGAGCTCACCTGCAGGAAGAAGTCGTTGACGAAGTCGTCCCGCACGTTTCCGCCGTGACGCGAGAGGATCTGATGATCCACCGGGCGGCGGTTCGGCGACACCGGTGGATCGAAGGCGGTCAGCTCGTAGTCGAGGTTGAACACCTCGCCCTTCTGGATCGCCTCGCGCGCCCTCAGTGTGGTGCGTTCACCCAGGAAGTTCAGCGTCCCGAGCTGGTCCTCGGGACCGAACACGCCCCAGGCGGACCCGGGTGGGCCGTCGGATCGCGCGAGGAGCTCGGCATAGGTCGGCACTTGGTCTCTCATGGAATCTCTTTCTGTGACGACAGCTGGCTCGGTGCACATGGCCGTGGCTCAGCAGCCGTCAAGCGGCTTCACGCTCTCGACCCAGTACAGCTGGGACAGCAGGCGCACGTTCTGGCCGGGAACGCCCAGGAGTACGACGTTGTGCATGTCGCCGCCGCTGCCGCCGTACCGGCCATAGGCCTGGAGCTTCTCGATCTCCGACGGGCCGGGAACGAAGTCCAGCACGACCACGACATCCGAGCCGCCGGCCCGCTCGGCCAGGCAGCTCTCGAGCCGACCGGACGCCGTCGCCACGCCCGCGGCGTAGGGCGCACCGTAGAGAACCGCCACCAGAACGCATCCGAAGACGACTCGTGCGATCGCCATTCGTCGGCTCATCATGCCCTCCTCGATCCGGCGTCGGTAATGGTTCCCCACCGCACGACGGTGCGTGAGGCGGCGACCGTGACCACGAGACGCTCGAGCAGTACGCCGAGGACCGCGATCGTGATGCAGCCGGCCAGAATCCGGTCCGAGCGCGACAAGGCGGCGGCCTCGTTGATCCACTGGCCCAGGCCCTCGGGAGCGCCGAGAAGCTCCGCCGCGATCAGGCTCCTCCAGCCGAAGCTCAGACCGACCCGCACGCCGGTGAAGATGTCAGGGAGCGCGCCGGGGATCGTGACCGATCGGAACACCTCCCACCGACTACCGCCCATCGTTCGAACCGACTGGCTCAGCGCGACGGGAACCCGGGAGACTCCGAGCGCCGTGTTGGCGAAGACCACGAAGAACATGCCGTTCCAGATGACGAACGTCGACATGGTCAGGCCGGTGCCGAACCAGGCGAGCGCCAGCGGGATCCAGGCGATTCCGGAGATGCCCGACATGGCGTTGACCAGCGGCTCGAGTGCGACGCGCACCGGGGCACTCAGCCCGACCGCGATTCCGAACAGGACCCCTGTCACGATGCCGGCGGCCGAGCCGAGCAAGAGGCGCTTCATGCTGACCAGGACGTCGGGCAGGAGCTGATTGGTGGTCAGCGCGTCCCACCACGCGGTGAGGACCGAGCCGGGATCGGGAAGTGTGCTCTGCGACAGGCCAGATGGCTCGGGTGAGCGCGAGCCAGAGCGCGAGCATGAGGGTCACGGCCAGGAGCGGTCCTGAGGGTTTCTGGGCGGGCCCGGAAATTCGGCAGCGGATTCTGCATGGTCACCAGGGCTCCTAGAGGGAAGACCATCGACTGGCGATGATCTGGTCCCAGGGGAAGAGGAATAGTCGGTCGATGACCAGGAAGAGCACTGCGATGACGATCATCACGGCCACGATCTCGTCGACCTCATTGGACGAGCGGGCACGGGACAACAGCTCGCCCAGGCCGCCACTACCGACGATGAGCTCGCCGGCGACGACCGCCCGCCAGCCGTAGCCGATCGCCAGCCTGATGCCCACGACGATCCCCGGCACCGCTCCGGGCAAGTAGACGGTGCGCACGATGTGCAGGGTCCCGGCGCCCAACGGCTTGAGGCCGTTGGCATAGACGGTGGGGATCTTCTGGGCGCCGGTGAGGACGGAGAACAGCAGGGGAATGGCTGCGGTGTAGAGCACCGTCGCAAAGACCGCCTGGTGCGAGAACCCGAACCAGACGATGAACAGCGGGATGAGGGCGATCGCCGGCACGTTGCTGATGAAGCGCACCAGGGGCTGGATCAGTCCGGCTGCCCAGGGGCTGAGTGCGAGGAGCATGGCAAGGGGCACCACGACCACGATGGTGATCGCGCTCCCGACCAGCAGCGTCGTGAAGCTCGTCTGCGCAGCGCCCGGGAGCACGCCCCGCGCGATGAGCTCGCCCATCGCGTCGAGAACCGTGGTCGGGGAGGGCAGCACGCTGTCGTTGCCGATCCTGGCGGAGGCTGCGAACCAGATCAGCAGCAGAAGGGCGAAAGGAACGGCTTGGAGTGCCCAGATTCCCGGTCTGCGCATCCACCAGGCCTGAGTCGGACGCAGGTCTGGAACTGGGGTGGTCGGCGAACCGGTGGTTCCATGACGGGCGGTCGTCGAGGCTGTGCTCCTCCGGGTGTGCCGCGCCGTGTTCGCCCGACCGCGGACGAGCTCGAAGACGTGGGCCACGATGCCCTGGAGTCGCGGGTTGGCCGCCATGCTCTCCCAGGTGCGCTGACCGGGCTCATGGTCGACCGGCACGATCTCCAGCACGCGACCGGGTCGGTTCGTCATGGCAACCACGTAGTCACCGAGGAAGACTGCCTCGTCAACGCTGTGCGTGATGAACACGACTGTCCGCTTCGTGGTCTTGGCCGAGCGGATGAGCTCCTCCTGGAGGGTAAGGCGGGTGATTGCGTCGACGGCGGCGAAGGGCTCGTCCATCAGGATCACCGGGGGCTCGGGAGCCCACGTCCGTGCGACCGCGACCCGTTGCCGCATACCGCCCGAGAGCTCCCGCGGATACTTCTGCTCGAAGCCCTCCAGGCCCATCATGGCGACAAGCTCCTTCACGCGCCGCTGGCGCTCGGCCTTGGGCACACGGGCGATCTCGAGCCCGTGGCCGATGTTGGCCTCCACCGTGCGCCAGGGGAGGACAGCGAGCTCCTGGAAGACCATGCCGCGTTCACGCGATGCCCCGACGGATCGGCTTGCCCTGATAGAGGACCTGGCCCTGGGTGGGCGTGACCAGGCCCGCGAACATGCTCGCCAGGGTGGACTTGCCGCAGCCACTGGGCCCGACGATGGTGACGAAGTCGCCGTCGCGAATCGTGAGGTTGACGTCGTCGAGGGCGACGACCGTGGTTCCGCGAGCCTGGTACTCGTGGCCGACATGCACTGCTTCGAGCAGTGCTTTGCGTTCCGGGGGCGACGTCATGGTTTCTGACCGTGTTCGCTTCCTGTTCTTGCTCGATGAGCTTGACCTGGTTCATGAGTCTGGCCTCATCCGCAGTCGGCGGCGGTGGCTGGGAGCGACCCCAGGTCCGAGAAGAGCTCATCGTGACGCGGCGATCAGCTGGTTGATGAAGTCCACCTGCACGATGTCGGTCGTAGGCAAGGGGCTTCGGCGCATCCAGGCTGCCGGCGTCGATGAGCGCTTGCTGCTCGCGCATGACGGACTCCTTGGTGCACGGGGAGATCCGCGGGTCGAAGTCGGAGGTCATTCGCTCGATCGCGGACGTTGACATCCTCGAGGTTGAGGTTCGAGATGTAGCGCTGAGCCATCACGGCTGCCTCCTCGGGGTGCTCGCGCGTGAACTGGTCGCCCTGCCAGGCTCCGACGACGTACTTCTCGATGATGTCGGCGTGATCCTTGAAGTACTGGTCGGTGACCATCACGCCCACGACACTGCGGCCGTAGGGCCCTCCTCGCACCACTGTCTTCACGTCTTCCTGGGTGCGGAGGATCTCGCTGACCTGCGGTTCCCACGGCACAACCGCGTCGACGGTTCCCTGTGACAGCGCGGTCGCCATGTCCGGCACTGCCAGGTTGACTGGCTTGATGTCGTCCATGCTCATGCCGTTGGCCGCCAGGTAGGCCTTGAGGTAGTTCTCGGGGGTGGTGCCCACTGTGACCCCCACGGACTTGCCGTTCATGGACTTCGCGTCGCCTTCACGAATCCCGGAGTCGGTCCAGATGCGAGGACCGCCACGTGCTCGGCGCCGGCAACCCTCATCGGGTTGTTGTGGTACGCGCCAACCAGGGTCAGTTCGTTCCCGGAAGCGCGGGCCAGGGGAATGCTCGACGTGGCATTGCCGGCGCCGATGTCGGCAGCTCCGCTCATCACGGCGGTTGCGATCTCGCCGCCACTGTCGAGTACCTGGACCGAGACGTCGAGACCCTGCTCGCGCCAGTAGCCGTTCTCGGCCGCAACCATCATGGCGGTGTTGTTGATCGCGCTCGCGAAGAGCACCTTGACCTTGATCGGGGCAGTGTCACTCGAGGCGGCCTCCGGCGCAGCCGGGCCCCCGCATGCGCTCAGGGCCAAGCAGGCCAGGGCAGTGGCTGTCACCAAGCAGTTCTTGGTGATCCTCCGTCGTCCAGTCATGGTCGATTCCTTCCAGAAGATCTGCGGTGGCGAGCCACTCGAAGAAAGGCGCGGTGTCCCGATTGCCGGGACGGTGTCCCACACACTATGGTGGCGGTTCTCAGGTGTCAAGCACCAAATTTTGCTCGGCGCCCTCACCGAAAGGCGGAAACATCGTGCGCGGAATAGTGCGCTTCGCAACCAGCTCCGGACCCCGGCTCGGCCTGCTCGACGACGGTCGGGTGCGGCCTCTGGGGCTGGGGGATGACTCGCTCCCGACGGTCTCGTCGGACCTGGCTTCGGTCCTCCGTCCCCCCCGCGGCGTTCTCGACATGGACGTCGACGTGGACGGTCGACGTGGAGCCAGCCTGCAGCTCCTGCCGCCCATCGCTCCCGCTTCGCGTGTCTTCTGCGTGGCTCAGAACTATCCGGCGCACGCTGCCGAGGCGGGCGGGGCGAGCCCTCCGCGCCCCATCGTGTTCATGAAGCCGATCTCGGCATTCGTCGGCCATCGTCGCCGGACGGCTCTGCCGGCGCTGTCGGAGTTCTTTGACTACGAGGGAGAGATCGCAGCGGTCGTGGGACGAGAGACTCGTGGCGCGTCTCGTGCGGAGGCCATGGACGCCATCGCCGGGTACACCCTCGGCAATGACGGTTCGGCCCGCGACCTGCAGCCGGCCACGCTTGCGGACCGGTTCCAGGTCGACTGGTTTGCGGCCAAGTCGACGGATGCGGGCTCGGCCCTGGGGCCGGCCATCGTCCCGGCTGGGGACCTTCCGCCCCCGGAGCAGTTCGAGATCGAGACCTATCACAACGGCGACCTGGTGCAGAAGGACGTCGGTGGATCGATGTTCCACTCCGTTGCGGACCTGGTCGTGTTCTTGTCCGGGATCCTCACGCTTCGGCCGGGTGACGTGATCCTGACCGGGACCCCTGCCGGCGTCGGGAAGGCGCGCGGTGTGCGGCTGCGGCCCGGCGACACCGTCCGGATCGCTGTTCCTGGTCTGGGCGAGCTCGCAGAACACCTACCGCGACGGCCCGGTTGACCAGGACGGTCTCGACCGCTAACGTTGAACGGGACGCCGTCCCGCTTGACGGGACACATTCGGTTCGCCTATCAGGAGCACTCAAATGGACAAACTGATCATCACGGCGGCTTGCGACTCTCGGGTCTCCTATCCGGCCAACCACTACTGCCTGCCCTCGACACGCGAGAACACCACCGCGATCGCCGACGAGTACGTTCGTTGCCTGGCGGCCGGCGCTTCGATCGCGCACCTGCATGGTGTCCGAAGCCTGGAGGCGGAGATCCAGGCGGACGGCAAGAAGCTGAGCCGCCTCGACGTCGACGGCTGGGACGAGATGACGACCTCGATCCGTGACCGAGGCCGACGGGATCATCCAGTACGGCATAGCGGGTGCCCGCCTCGAGGACCGCATCCCGCTGATGAAGCTCGGTCCCGACATGATGTCGGTGGCTTTCAACTCCCACGACGAGTACTTCCAGCCGGACGAGGACTACCCGCCCCACGCAATCTATGCCCTGCACCCGTTGGACGAGCTGCGCGACTACGCCCGGGTGACCGCGGAGCATGGGGTGAAGATGGAGGTGGAGTCCTTCCACAGCGGTGCCTTGTGGAACCTGCGCAGGCTGCAGCAGGAAGCCCTGCTGGACGACCCGGTGTGGACGACGCTCTTCATCGACTGGGCCGGTGGTTCCTGGACGCCTCCAGAGGAGCGGGCGCTGCAGTACATGGTCGACTCGCTTCCCGCCGGCGTGAACTGGAACGTCAGCGTGATGAGCCCAACCAGGCAATGGAACCTGCTTGCCATGGCGATCGGCCTGGGAGGGCATGTTCGGGTCGGCTACGAAGACAACCCGTATCTCTCACCCGGTGTCCTGGCCGACAGCAACGCCCGCCTGGTCGAGAAGATCGTCACCATCGCCACCCTCTTGGGCCGCGAGATCGCCACGTCCGGACGAGGCGCGCGAGATCATCGGTCTCCGTACCCGCGTCCCCGCCTGACACATGCCTGTCGAAGGCTCGCCGGCCGAGCAACGGGATATCGTGCCCGGGACCCGTCAGCCTCCCAGCGAAAGGGCATCCTGTGACCAGTGACCCGTCCGAAGACACGGCAGCACCGGCATCGATCCCCAGCTCCCAGCGGGTGCTCGACACCTTGTGGGCACTGACCGAGACCGCCGGTGCGCTCAGCGTGCGGACGATCGCCGAGGCGACTGGCAACAGCCGCAGCGCCACCCACCGCATCCTGCAGAACCTGGCCGACTCCGGCCACGCCGAGCAGCGACCGGACGGCGGCTACGCGGTCGGCCCGAGGCTCCTCGAGCTGGCCGCGCGGGTCTTCGGTGTGACGCCGGTCCTCAAGGTCGTCGACAGCATCATGAGCGACCTCGTCGCCGAGGTGGGGGAGACGTGCTACCTGGCGACGTACTCCCATGGGGAGGAGTTCGCCACGTTCGTGCACCGCGTCGAGAGCGACCACCTGGTCCGACACGTGCAGGCGCTCGGTACCCGCCTTCCTCTGCACGCGGGCGCCGTGGGCAAGGCAATCCTGTCTGCGCTCGACGACTTCGACCTCTCGGTTCTCGACCTCCACGAATTCACGCCACGTACGCCGACGACGGTCGACGCCCTGGGTGAGGACCTGAAGCGGGCTCGCGAGCTCGGGTTCGCGGTCAGCTTCGAGGAGCGCGTCGTCGGCGTTGACGGAGTCGCGGCACCGTTGATCTCCGGCGAGGTCGTCGTGGGTGGGCTCACCGTCGCGATTCCAGCTTCACGCGTACCCAGCGAAGGACTTGACGTCGTCGGCGAGCACGTGCGGAAGAAGGCAAGTGAACTGTCCGCCGCGCTGACCGCGATGGGCGTCAAGCACATCTAGGCGCCTGGGTCGCGCCGAGAACGAAAGGTTCCAGCGTGACTACCCTGGCCCGCGCGCTCCGCGCTGCCGGCATCGACGACGTCCGGTCCGACGCGACTACCCGAGCGGTGTACTCGAGCTGACGCCTCTCTCTACCGCGTGCGTCCCGAGACCGTCGCCTTTCCTCGTTCGGAGCAGGACGTGCTGGCCGCGGTCGGTGTCGCGCGCGAGGAAGGGATTCCCATCACCGCGCGCGGCGCGGGAACGTCTGTTGCCGGCAATGCAATCGGCCCCGGGCTGATCCTCGACTTCAGTCGGCACTTCGGCCGCATCGTCGACATCGACCGAGAAACGCGAACGGCCCGCGTCCAACCGGGGGTCATCCTCGACACCCTCCAGCGCGATGCGTCCCGGTTCGGGCTCCGCTTCGGGCCCGACCCCTCGACCCACAGCCGATGCACGTTGGGCGGCATGATCGGCAACGACGCATGCGGGAGCCGGGCCCTCGGGTATGGGCGCACCTCCGACAATGTCCGCGCGGTATCCCTGGTCACCGGCACGGGGGAGACGCTCCGGGCCGAGCGCGGCGACGGCGCACAGGACCGTGACGTCGGGGTTTGAGGTCGGCGTCGCGAGTCTTCAGGCGCTCACCGATCGACACCTCGCGGTCCTGCGAACAGAGCTCGGACAGTTCGGCCGCCAGATCTCGGGCTACCCCCTCCACCGCCTGCTGCCCGAGAACGGCTTCGACCTGGCCCGGGCCCTGGTTGGCACCGAAGGCACCCTCGGTGTGCTGACGGAAGCGACTCTCGATCTGGTCTCCGAGCCGGAGGCTCAGGTGCTGGTCGTGCTGGGCTTCCGCGACATCGCGGGAGCCGCGGACGCCGCCCCGCAGGTGCTGACCTTCGCCCCCACCGCATGTGAGGGTCTGGACTCGCGCATCACCGACGTGGTGAAGGCAAGGCGTGGTCCGGGAGCGGTGCCTCCCCTCCCGCCCGGGAGCGCGTGGCTCATGGTGGAGCTCGCCGGCACCAGCCACGCGGAGTGTCGCGAGCGAGCCCGGCGGCTCGTCAGCGAAGTGGACGCTTTGGGTGCCAAGGTCGTCGAGGACGAGGACGAGAGCGCCGCGCTGTGGGGCATCAGGGAGAATGGCGCGGGTCTGGCCGGCCGGGCTCCCTCGGGATCGCCGGCATGGGCGGGCTGGGAGGACGCAGCCGTCCCGGTCGACGCCCTCGGGGCCTATCTGCGCGACTTCGACAGGTTGCTCTCCGAGCACCGGCTGACGGCCATGCCCTTCGGCCACTTCGGAGACGGGTGTGTCCACGCGCGGCTCGACTTCGCCTTCGACGAGCCTGACGGCACGCAACGGTTCCGGGCGTTCATGCAGGACGCAGCGACACTCGTTGCGGGATACGGCGGGTCCCTGTCCGGTGAGCACGGCGACGGTCGTGCCCGCAGCGAGTTGCTGAGCACGATGTACTCCCCCCAGGTGCTGAGCCTGTTCGGCGCCGTCAAGCACGTCTTCGATCCCGACGGATTGCTGAATCCTGGCGTCCTGGTCGATCCGGCACCGATCGACCAGGATCTCCGCCTTCCAGCGCGTCGCACAGCGACGGACCTGGCTTTCGGCTACACCGCGGACGGCGGTGACCTGAGCCAGGCGCTGCACCGGTGTACGGGTGTTGGCAAGTGTCGGGTTCCGACGCCCGCATCCGGGTCGGTCATGTGCCCCTCCTATGCGGCCACGTCGGAGGAGATGCACTCGACGCGTGGCCGGGCCCGTGCGTTGCAGGAGCTGATGGACGGCGCACACGTCAAGGAGTGGGGCGACCCCGCCCTGCACGAGACCCTTGACCTCTGCCTGTCCTGCAAGGGGTGTCTGTCCGACTGCCCGTCCGGCGTGGACATGGCCACGTACAAGTCCGAAGCCCTGCACCAGACCTATCGCGGCCGCCTGCGGCCGCGCACCCACTACTCCCTGGGGCAGCTTCCGAGATGGACCCGCCTCGCGGGACGGTTCCCACGGGTCGCGAATGTCGTCCTGGCCGCACCCGGTCTCAAGTCCCTGGCTCTGCGGTTGGCCGGCATCGACCGGCGGCGCGGCACCCCGCAGTTCGCGCAGCAGTCGTTCCGGGCCTGGTTCGACGAACGCCCCGCACCTCCCGCCCAGGCTGCTGACCGCAGGCTGATGCTGTTCGTCGACAGTTTCACGAACGTGTTCTCGCCCGAAGTGGGGATGTCGACGGTGCGGGTGCTCGAAGCGGCGGGCTACCAGGTCGCGCTGACGGACAAGGATGCCTGCTGTGCTCTGACCTGGCTGTCGACCGGTCAGCTCGATGGTGCGCACCGGATCCTCGAGCGAACCGTCCGCACGCTCACCGACCAGGCGCCTACCGGCCTGATCGTCGGCATCGAGCCGTCATGCACTGCAGCTCTCCGGCATGACGCGCCGGAGCTGCTCGGTAGCGAGGCGGCGCGCCTGCTCGCAGCCAGGGTCCGCACGCTCGCAGAGGTGCTCACCGACGACCCCGACTGGGAGCCACCGGACCTGCACGACACCGAGGTGGTGGCGCAGCCCCACTGCCATCACCACGCGGTCATGGGATGGACCGCCGATGCCGCCCTGTTGGCTCGCACCGGCGCCAGGGTTCGTCAGCTGGGCGGATGCTGCGGGCTGGCCGGCAACTTCGGCATGGAAGCCGGGCACTACGACGTCTCCGTCGCGGTCGCGGAGCTGCAGCTCCTGCCGGGTCTGCGGGCCTCCGGGCCCGAAAGCGTGTTCCTTGCCGACGGCTTCTCGTGCCGGACGCAGGCCACCGACCTCATGACGACCCCAGGACTGCACCTCGCCCAGCTGTTCGATCCCGAGCGGCCCCGAGTTGCGCAAGGGGACTAACTCCGAGTATTGTCCCGTTTATTGGGTCACTGTCCCGATAGTCGGGACAGATTGAAAGGATTGCCTTCATGCCGCACACCGCCATCGTACACCGATGTCGCCGCTGACCGCGACGCCATGCTGGAGGTCGTCGAACGCTTCCAGCCGAACATCCGGGCCCGCTTCGAGCAGCGCAACCAGCTCGACCCTGCCTTTGCGCACTCGTGGCTGCGCTACGCCGCGCGTCTCTACGGTCGTGACACGCTCGACGCCCGTACCCGGCTCTTGGTGATGACCGGCCAGTTCACCATGGCGCGACGCCCGGCGCGGCTCCGCGAGACCATCGCCGCGGCCATCGCGAACTCGGTCGACCTGAAGGAGGTGCTCGAGGTGATCTTCCAGTGTGCGATCTATGGTGGCGAGCCGATCACGGACGAGCCCCTCGAGATCCTCATCGAGGAGGCGGCTGCGGCCGGACTCCTCGACGAACTCGGTCACGTGGCCTCGGGGTCGGTGAGTCCGCAGGCGGCCAGGTCGCTGGACGACGAGCGTGGTCTCTGGGACCCCGAGGATGCCGCAGATCCCCGGGCCGACGTACTGATCGAGAAGTACGGCTGGCAGGGGATCAGCATTGCTCTCCAACTGCGACCGAAGCACACGCTGGACAACGCCCAGTTCATCGGCGGTCTGGACGAGGACTTCGCCCAGGCCTTCTACGACCTGGGATATGCCGACATGTACGGCCGCCTCGTCCTGGACCACCGGACTCGGCTGCTCTGCATGGTCGGCAACACCCTCGCCATCGGTGAGATCGTCCAGACACGCCACCACATGCGCACCGCCTTGCGTCAGGGAGCCTCGGCCCGCGAGGTGCTCGAAGTGCTGTTTCAGTCCGTCATCGTCGTCGGGCATCCGAACATCGTTCCCGAGCGGTTCAAGGACCTGGTCGCAATCGTCGAGTCCGAGCCCGGCGCGAGATTCTAGGCAACGGCACGGAGGCTCAGGAAAGGGATGGCGATGCAGAAGCGGCGGATACTCGTGGTCGGCGCGACCGGCCTGGTCGGGGCTGCCGCTGTCGACCACTTCTCCGGACAGGATGACTGGGAGGTGTGGACACTGTCACGGCGTGATCCCGCGTCCCCGGGTCGCGACCGGTCATCTCGCCGCAGACCTCACCGACGCCGAGACGTGCCGGGCCGCGTTCGGCACCGCTCCAGCCTTCACCCACGTGGCGTACGCCGCCTTGCAGGAGAACGAGGACCTCGAAGCCGGCTGGCGAAGCACCGGTCAGCAGGAGACGAACTTGATCATGTTGCGCAACCTGCTCGACAACGTCGAAACCCAGGGCGCGCTGCAGCACCTCACCATCCTGCAGGGTGGCAAGGCGTACGGCTCGCACCTGGGGCGGATCCCAGTGCCGGCCAAGGAACGCTGGCCGCGGATGTCCCACGAGATCTTCTACTGGCAGCAGGAGGACCTGCTCCGTGAACGCGCTGCGGCGGCGACCTGGGGCTTCAATGTCCTTCGGCCGCAGCTGATTCTTGGGCGCGCGCTATCCAGCCCGATGAACGTGATTGCGGCGATCGGGGTGTACGCAACCTTGATGCGAGACCTGGGGAGACCACTCTCCTTCCCGGGAGGAGGCATCTACGTGACGGCCTGTGCTGACAGTCGGCTCATCGCGCGGGCGATCGAGTTCTGCGCGACAACCCCTTCGGTTGCTGGTGAGACCTTCAACGTCGTGAACGGTGACGTCATTGTGTGGGCCGACCTCTGGCCTGCTATCGCCGCACACTTCGACATGCCGGTGGGGGATCCAAGCCCGATGCGGCTCGCGGAGGAGATGCCCAGGCTGTCGTCACGATGGGCCGAGATCGTGGAGCGCCATGGCCTCGTGGACCGCAGCATGGCAGATCTGGTCGGTTCCTCCTGGCAGACGGCGGATCTCACCTTCGCCTATGGCAAGGAACGGCAGTTCGACCGGGTGATGAGCCCGATCAAGCTGCGCCAGGCCGGGTTCGCGGACTGCTTCGACACGGAGGACTCGGTCATCTACTGGTTGAGTCAGATGCAGGAAGCCGGACTCATTCCCTGATCGCGCGATTGGGGCCCGCAAGTCCGTCGACAGGTTTGCGGGCTGAGGAAGCTGTGATGCCCGCGGATGATGGTGCCCCTTGTCGATCTCATTTGGAAGAAGTGAGGTCAGCCAATTTGGTCCACTCGTCCGTTGATCTCCGAGGGCTGGATATGGCCCCACCCGGACTCGGATCTCCGCACTGGGCCACACCAGGTGCTCGAGGCGCAGGCGAGCTGGCCTGGATCACCAGCCACTCGTTGCGCAAGACCACGGCGACAGTGCTCAACGAGGCCGGCCTGTCACGGCGGATCGTCGCCGTTCAGGCGGGCGCGGCCGTCGATGTCCCTGTGTGCCTTCGGCGGCCACGCCACCCCAGGCCGTTCAGGCGACCGCCGGCAGGGTGCCGAAATAGAGTGCACTACTCGGCGCACCGTAACGGATCGCAGGCCGTTGACCTGCAGGTTTGTACGCCATCAGGGACTCGAACCCCGAACCCGCTGAAAATCGTCGGCCATCCTTGGCGAGTGCCCGGAATCTCGGTGATTTGGCCTCTGGCAGCTGCACGAACTTCGCTCTGGCCCTCCGATGGTTGTCGGGCCACATCGCCCGTCTTCGTGGTGATGGACGTGGCGTAAAGCGTGGCGCTGGCATCAAGATGTACCTGTCCGCCGCTCCGGTATCCGACTGGAGCGATGAAGACGGGTGCACCTAGGGGCTCCACCGGGTAAACGTTGGGGGATCAGTGGCAATGAAGTGGGGGGCTGTTGGCGAGCTACTCGGCGTCACCATCTTGGGGACTGAACCCATTGGACGGGTTCACGTGCCCCTACCTGAGGCCGCATGTGCTCTCTACGGCGTCAACGGCGCCGGCAAAACACGTATCTTAACGGGAATTCGGTCGGCGTTGACGGGGCGCGGTCCAGCCGAAGGGATGGTGTTCCTGCACGTGCGTGTTGACTGCGACCAGCTCTTGAATTGGAGGTGGGGTACATCGCTAGTCGAAGCCGTGCGCGAAGGCGCCTTGAAGGCCCGGTCAATTGCAGACGACTTCAGAGCTATCGACCTGGGCGCGGATCCGATTGGCTGGAGTGAGTTGTTGCACCATCTTCCGTCCTTGCTCGAGGAACATGTTGAAGCACGACTCGCCTGCAACGCGGGAGAGGTTGTCTTCGACCTACTGAGACAAGATCTCAGCGAGCTAAGCGGGGACGTAGTCGACCTGGTGATGATGCCAATCGGAGACCGGATGGCTCGGTGGGCGATTTCAGCCGCTGCAAGTATGTCGCCTCAAAAGGGATACCGAGTTGTCTTCGAAGCCGACGTGGACTGGTTGACGAAGCCCCCGGTGTCGATGCCGACGGAGATCCAGGTGTCTTGTTCAACGGCGAGCGCCGAGACCTGATTTTAGCGACGACGACATCGTCAAAGCCGAGGCGGTCGCTGGGTGGTTGCCCGTCACACACAATAGGCTCGCGGACTGGCCGCAGTGGGCCGGCCTGCCTGTGATGCGTGTAGGTGAACTAGATGACTTTCCTATTGCAGCGATCGACTCGTTGACGGACGGCGACTGGCCGGACGTCGACAGGGCAACGGTCGACTTGCTTCATGATCCTGTAACTGGCGCGGCTGCTGAAGACGGCATCATCGACGCACTCGTAGGCCGAGAGGTCGAGTTCCGGAGCCAGGTGCTTGAAGTCGTGCAGTCTCTGGAGAAGCGCTCCGGCGAGATCTTGAACGGCCTCTTGCCGTCGGCCCCTGTTCCATGCTTCGTTCTGGGACACCCAAACAAGTGGCTCATGGGCAAACCGCCGCATTGGGCAACCAGGGCAGGCGAGCGGGTCATCCCTTTGACGAGATTGTCATGGGCGGAACGACGTTGGATCGTCGCCGCAATCTCCGTTGCGTTGGTCGACGCCTCACGACGCATAGGGTGCGGTGTCCTGCTCGCCGACGAACCCGAAAGGGGTCTTCATCGCAGTGCTGAGCGGTGCTTACCGGAGGCTATGAGCCGACTAGCAGCATCTGGCGTACCCGCAGTTCTCGCGACGCATTCGCCCTCATTGCTCAACGATCCGCGTGTCGCGGTCGGGCATGTCGCCGAGATGCTTCTGGACGCCGCCAGTCTGCCGTACCCAGACTCCATCGAGCCATTCCGTGATCGACCGTGAACTGCTGCTGATCAACTCGGCCTGACACTCGCGGATCTGTACAAGCTCACCCGCGTCTTCGTGCTCGTCGAGGGACCGCACGACCGCGCGGTAGTCGAGGCCCTCCTGGGGGACGACTTGGACGCTGGCTACGCGAGAGTCCTTCCCATCGACGGCGCCAAGGCGCTGACCGCGATGTTGAACGCGCCAATGATCTTCGACTACACGGATGCCAATGTCTTGCTGGTCCTTGACAATCTCGACCAAACAACCTTGCTTGATGCGTGGACCCGATTTCAGGATGCCGCAGCCAGCGGGCGGACTGACGTTTGCAAGAGGATCTTGCGGGAGATCGAAGACATGCCAGGTGGCGAGTGCAAATGGCTACGCGACATGGGCCAGATCGCTTGGCAACGTGGCCAGCTTCGTCGGATCTCAATCTGCAGCTTGTCGGAGCCTGACGTGATTTGCTACTTGCCTCCCACCTGCTTCAATCCGGGGATCGGAGAAAGTGGGAGCAGCTTATCCGTCGATGGCGAACCCTGAGATCGACCGACGGCGCGCTGAATCTCAAGCAGTGGCTTAAGAGCGCTCGCGGTATGCGGATATCTGTCGAACAAGTCAGTAAGAGCGCCAAAGAGCTGGCTCGCTCGGGTGCGGCCATCCATCCTGACCTCGTTATGCTGGGCCTTCGTATTCGCGAGGCCGCGGCGACCGGCTTGCATCCTTTGTGAGTCGATGCGGGAGAAGGGCCGGTGGCCGAGGGCGGCGAGCGGCGCCCGGGACGGACAGCAAATGAGCGCTAGAGAAGGCAAGAGCGGTGAACGGCGGCGCTGTCACCGGCTCGCAATCTATGGCCGACCGTATCCTGATACGGCGCCCCGCGCCCGGAACGGCCGCAGGCCGCATGCCCGGCACGGAGGCGCCGCGCCGGCGGAGCCGGCGCCTTAACGGAGTGAAGAAAGTTCTCACGACAAGACAGACAGACACCTATTCGACTCCGCCTGACGGTTGACAGTGTGGCTCCACTTGATACTTGACAGTCTGCTGAGGAGCGGGTGCGTTGCGGGACGGGATCTCGTGAACGGAGCCTGGCGGACAACCCGCTGCCTCCCGTAAACATGAGCCGTCGGGGGGTCGGCGGGAAGTCGCCGGCGGCCTCACCCGATCGTCTCTCGACGAGCGTCGATCAGCCCCAATCGGCACCGGTCATGCTCCCATCGTGGGCGGAAAGCGGCGATTGTTCGGTGCGACGTGCAGGGCAGGCCCTGGCAGGCTGTCGAGCATTTCGGCTCATAGACATCCATGGGCTTCGCCGCCCTGACTTGGCTCGCGATCCCGACGTGACTCGACTGGCAAGCTTCGCTGACCTGGGGCTTCGTTGTTTGGGCCGTCAGCTTTTGCACACCTTCGACTCGCGCGGCGCTCGGTCAGGCGTGGTCGCCGTTCGAGAACCCCGGACAAAGGGACCGGGGGAATCGAGTAGCGGAAGGTCACCTGTGGTTCCCCGGTGGGCCCGGTGTCGCGGACATACACCTGATCGATGATACCTGTACCCAGTAGTTGTTCACGTTGCGGAGGATGGCAGCGTCCCCGACTCTGATTGTTCGGACCCGAGACGACGCGTCGTAGCCCGACGCATCTTGGACCTGGCTCGGATTCGTTACCCCACGCGCGAGTGCAACGGTCTTGATGTCGTCGGGGTCAGACAGCACCTTGATCGCTCCGTACGCGGAGTTGGCGAAGGCCAAAGTGAATGAACGTTGCGCCTGCTCCGATCACATACCCGGCCGTTATTGTTGCTGTAGTCAAAGGTAACTTCGGCCTCGAGCGCGGGCATGACGTTCTATCGGGCCGGATCTTTCTCTTGCCGGAGGGCAGCAGCCACCTCTTCCGGCGGAAAGGCAAGGAACGGATTCCGGCCCAAGGGCGGCTTGGGCGTTGGTTGCAGGCCGTGCAGTTCCTGCAGCAATTCGAAGTATCGCTCGTTCGTTGGATCAGCGTCGCGCAAGTCGACGTACTTGGCTGCGCCGAGGAACCGAGGCAGGACACCCCTTGGGTTGTCGCGCAGGACGGGTACGACGCGATTGCCGTGCAGGTCCTTTATAAGGCTCGGAGTAATCATCTTCCGCTCGTAGCCGACGCCCCCTTCGGCGGCGTTTGCCTTCTCGACGTAGCGATCAGTACAGATGGCCAGCACGCGGTAGTCGTGTCACCTGCGCGCTCCATGAAGAGGCTCAAGTCGCTTCCAAGGCCCGTGTCCCAGCGGTCGAGCACGACGTCGACGCCGTTTCCCGCAGTCGGGTAGCGAGTAGGAGAACCCAATCGACGTGCGCGGCGCTGTCCCGGACGAGTAGGACACGAACACTCGCGGGGCCAGCAGGTCGCTTCCTCGGTCGCCACGAGGTAGCCTCTCATCCGGGCCAGGCGCTTGCCACGGGAGTCCGTGCACCTTTCCGCCGTGGTCCTGGTGAACCTCGCGCTCAAGGCAGGGACGCCACGGCGGCTGGGTGCGCTGTTGGTGGAGTCCCTGATCGTCGTACGACGGGAGAGTGCCGAGCGCTCGACCTCGGGCCGCGCCAGACTGACTCGTAGCAAACGCTTGCGCGACCCCGCCCTCCCCGCTAATCTGAAAACTGTCAGATTATCCAGATTAGAGGCGAACGGAAAGGCGAGGTCACTGACATGCATCGTATCGAGATCGACGACGATGTGTATGCGGAAGCCGGAGCGGCATGCGAAGGGGTTCGAGCAACCCAACAACGTGCTTCGTAGGCTCCTACTGAAGGACGCACCGGCTGCGACGAAGGTCGACGTTCGCGCAGATCCGGATGGGGAAGCTGCGGGCGCTGGTGGAGGCAGGACTCATGTCCGGCGGCGACGTCTTGTTCCATGAGCGTCCGAGGAAGGGCGACCGATTCGAGGCAACGGTCACCGCATCGGGGTGGCTCACTGTCAACGGCGACCTGTTCGTCGCCGTCGCCCGCGCTGGGGAATGTGGTGGGCACTCAGATCGACGGCTGGGCGAACTGGACGCATCAGCGCTCCGGAAAGACCCTGCGCGAGCTGCGGTGGGGAGCGGAACAGTCCAACTCGGAGACCACCTAGCCCGGACTCGGGGCGGTCCTTGGCATGGGAACGTCAAGGATCGCTCTTTCGTCCCGCTTTGCGGCTTTGCGCTCCCCCCAAGGGCACACCAGTTTGCCGGTCCTCACCCAGTCGTCGAGTCCCGCGAGGTTCGCCGTTCTCATGCCGAACCTGAACCTTGCCCCGGTGAGACTTGCCGTAGTAGCGGACCTTTGATGAACGGCTTGTCGGACACCGCGCTGCGGGGGCTCGCAGGCGGTAGAGGCGACCTCTCACTAGCTTTTCGGATCTCTGCATGCCGTCACGGTGAGGGGTAGTCGGGCGGCACCGTCCAGGCCAAGAGAAGAACTCGAAGGAACCCCATCCCGGCGTTTCGCAGCGGGCGTGGGTGAGGTCTTGTCGTGGTTGGTCACGGCGAGCCCGGGGGGTGCTCCACCCGCAGTTGGGCCTCCACAACGCACTGATTGCAAAGCGTCATCGAGTCACTTGACGTGTTGGGCGCCAGTTCCTCACGCGCGACCACGGTGTCGTAGAGGCCGAAGTGGCGGAGGCCCTCGTGGCTGTCGATGCCGGTGTAGGAGAGCGAGGAGTCCTCGTAGCGGCGGAAGGCGAAGACGGCCTGGTTCATCTGCTCGGTGTTGAACACGTTGAGCGGGACGAGCAGGTGGAAGTCGTCGACCGTCAGGCCGGTGACGGCCTTGAACAGGTCGGGCTCCAGCTTGGTGATGACGTCCTTGAGGGTGTTCTCGCGGAAGTCGGTGAGGTACATGAACGCCGGGATCCGGGTGGCGAACTTGATCAGCTTCTCCTGGATCTGCTTGCGCTTGGACTTGTACTCCTTCTCCTCCTCGGTGAGTTCCTTCTTCTCCTTCGGCGTGATGTCGTCGCCCTTCTCCTTCTTGGTCGCCTTGACCTTCTCGCTCTTGTTGATGACCGTCTCGATGACGTCGTCGCCGAGCGCGCGGAAGCCCTCGATGTTCATGACCGCCTCCATGCGCCTCGGGTTGGCGAGGATCCTGCGCAGGGTGTCGTTGTCGACGTTGACCAGCAGCGCCGACTCCCACTTGCGTGCCAGCAGCGTGGCGGACGTGCCGGCCATGGCGATGTCGAGGATGCCGCCGGCATCGATCTGGGTCATGTGCGAGCCGTCGTAGGCGAGCACAGGCAGGAACGACACCAGCTCCTCGACGGCGTTCTCGGGGTTGGCTGCTTCCGGCGAGAGCCCGGCGCCGTACTCGGCGAGCTGGCGCAGCGCGCGGGTGGGCGCGAAGTCGAAGACGAAGCAGACCGGCTTGAGGATCTCCTCCTCGTTCGGGTCGTCGCCGTTGGGGTTCTTGATCGACCACGGCGACTGCACCCGGAACGCCGCCTGGAAGTAGGTCTCGGGCGACTTGAGGTTGCGCAGCATCAGGATCGACGACCACTGCGGGACGGTGACGCCGGTCGTGAGCTTGCCGCAGGACAGCGTGATCGTCTTGGTGTCGTGGCCGTTGCCGATCGCCTCGCGCACCGGCGGCAGCGCGGCCAGCCCGATGCCGGCGCCGGCGCCGGCGACGGTCGAGCACCTTGTAGTCGTGCCAGAAGACGTTCTGCTTCTCGGCCAGCAGGTTCGCCATCGCGTGACAGGCGGCGACGTTCGGCAGGAACCAGAACGAGTGTTGCAGGTACGGCAGCAGCCGGACGTCGGAGTACGGGAACGGCGGGCGCTGCGCCCCGAGCTTGAGGTTGTCGACCTGGGTCGGCGGCGTAGGCGCCGCGGATGATGTCGAGCCACTTCTGCACATCGTTCTTGTGCTTGAACTCGGCGCCGGCGCCCGTGCCCGTCGCGGCGAAGAACTCGTTGAGGTCGAACTCGTCGAACTCGCCCTGGCTGGCGATCGCGAGCAGCTCGTCGGGCATCTGGTAGGTGAGCAGGCGCATCTGCGGCAGCGCGCCGTACGGGTTCCACTTGTCCGGGTGCTTCGCGGCGAACTCCTCCTTGGCTCGCTGTTCGTCGGTGTAGGTCCAGTTGAAGATCTGCTCCTCGATGAACTCGCCCGTCGCCAGCGCCCTGAACGGCGTGCCGGAGAGGTAGAGGTACGCCTTGGTGGTGATCGGGCAGGAACTCGGTCTCCTGCTCGGAGAGCTCGTCGAGCTCTTCGTTGAAGACTTCGAGGTCGGCGGCTGTACTCGAGCTTGAGTCTCCTTCTTGGCGACGGTGTCGTCCTCGCCCTCGAACAGCTCCTTGGCGGTGTCGCGCCACGCGCCGAAGTGGTACTCGTCGAAGACGACGAGGTCCCAGTTGATCGGCGTGGAGCCACTCGTTCTTGGCCTTGATGTTGCCGGCCTTGTCGCGGCCGAGCAGGTCCTGGAACGAGCCGAAGTAGACGAGCGGGCTTCTTCGTGTCGACCTGCGTCGGGTCGCTGCCGGTGGCCTGGAGAGGTACTGCCAGCCGTCGAAGTCGACATGGGACTCGAGATCGGTCTGCCAGGCGTCCTCGACGGCCGGCTTGAAGGTCACCACGAGCACCGCGTCGCGCCGAGCTTCTTGGCGAGCTGATAGGTGGCGAAGGTCTTGCCGAAGCGCATCTTCGCGTTCCACAGGAAGCGCGGGACGGCGTGCATGTCCTCCTTCCAGATCGAGTGGAAGTAGGCGTGCGTCTTGTTGACCGCCTCGGCCTGCTCGCGCCGCATCGCGAAGGTCTCGTGGTGGGTGCCGGTGAGCTGCTGCCCGGTGCGCAGCTCGGTGATCGCGGTCTGGACGTCGTCGGCTGTGCAGCGCATCCACTCCAGCTCGACGCGTTCTCGAACCCCTTCTCCTTGAGCGCGCGCGCACCTCATGGTCGGAGAAACGCGTGCCGTCCTCGCGCTCGGCGAGCTCGTCGAGATGGATCGTGTAGTCTTGATCGCGCGCGGTCTTGAGCTGCTGCTCGACGCGCGCTTCACGTCGCGCGTCGTCTGCCCGACCTTGAGCAGACCCTCGTGGGCGTCGTCGTCGATCGAGTAGGCGTAGATGCGCGAGCCGAGCCTCCGGCTTTCGGGCAGGATCTCCTCGATGGGCTTACTCATCCACGTCTCGTCGAGGCTCCATCGGACGCGATCACCTGTACTCGATGAACGCGATCTCGTCGTCGGTGATGCCGTACCTCGCGTAGAGCTTCTCGTCGGTCCACGCTCGATCCAGTCGGCAGGTCCGGCACGAAGGCGAAGACGTCTGCGCGTGGTGTCCTGGGTGATCTTGCGCAGAAGACACAAGGAACCGAACGAACGGGTGCGCAGGTAGCTGACGATGCGTTCGTCGCCTCGTGCTTCGTCGTCGAAGCGACCGATGCAACGAGATAGGTCTCGGTACAGGCGGTGCCCGGCTCGCCGACGAACGGCGTGCTGAGGAACCTGGTCGCGACTCGCTGTCGCTCGTTGCCGTCCTGGACGCCGCTGTCGACGAAGCACCTTCCACTTGTCGACCCAGCCGGCGTTCATCGTGATCTGCGACTCGTGCGACCCAGCGTGACCCTTCCGCCGATCCGATAGAGCTTGACCGGCTTGCCGACGCTCTTGGCTCGGCTTGCCCTGGAAGATGTGTCGGCAGCCCGAAGGGCTGTCCGGCTCGAGACGCGAGCGCTCGAGCGATCGTGCTCGCCCGTTTCGACGCCACGACCTTCGCAAGGATCGGAACCGCCTCGTTGCGCCGAACGAAGATGTCGAACTCGTCGAGGAGCGGGCGACTGGCTGGTCGCCGTCGGCTCGCCCTCCCAGATGCGTCGTGACCTCGCAGGCCCGTCGTGGTCGCGGTCCCAGAGGAAGTAGCAGACGCCGCCGTTGACTCGACGCCGGGAAGACGTCGTGAGCGTTCGGGTAGTCGACGATACTCGCGCAGCCGCTTGTCGGTGAGCATCCGCTCGCGGAACTCGTCAAGCCCTTGCCGCCCGCGAACCAGCGCGACGGGGTGACCATCGACAGCGAAGCGCGGGTCGAGCGTCTTAGCCTGCTCGACGAAAGCTGGTAGATCGGCGTCGCGCTGCGTGCCGAACCCGCCGTCGTCGAGCTGGTACGGCGGGTTGCCGATGATCACGTCGAACTGCATGTCGTCTCCAAACAGCTCGGCGATCCGAGCCTTGATGTCGTCGGTGTGGATGAAGGCGTAGGCGTGGGTTTCGAGGCCTTCGCCGCGGTCGAGGGTCTTCTGGCTGGCTCCGCAGTACTGCACTTGCCGTTGGTGAACTTCTTGACCGGTTGCCCTCGCGTCGGCGGTACGACCCACTCGGTGCCGCCGACCCAGGTGTGCTCCATCCGCTCGAACCAGATGTTGCCGTCCTCGTCGTCGAACGACTTGGCGATGGAGTGCGTGCCGTTGGCCCACTTGGAGCAGTAGACGCTGCGGCGGGCGAGCAGGCTGGTGAGGTGGGTGATGCCGATGCCGAAGACCTGCTTGGTCAGGATGTGATCGACGCGCTTCTCGAGGTCGGGGATCTCGTCCTTCAGACCTCGGTGAGCCGACTGGTGATCTCACGGAGGAAGACGCCGGACTTCGTGAACGGGTCGAGGAACCTCACGGTCGGGTCGGCCCAGATGTTCGCGCCGTCGTTGTCGGCGGCCCACGCGTCGGCGAGGGTGTCGAGCATCTTGTTGGCGAACTCGGGCGGCGTGAACACCTCGTCGTTGGAGAGGTTCGCGATGCAGGTCAGCACGTCGGGGTTGCGGCCGCGCAGCGCGAACGCGGCCTGCTCAGTCACTCGGCCAGCTCCTTCAGCGTCAGCGGCTGAGGGTAGCCTTCGTGGTCGGCATGAAGATCTCGTGCTTGCCGAGGTCGGCGAAGAGCGTGTCCTCACCGAAGGACGACATCTGCGTGAGCGTGTCGAAGCCGGAAGTCGCGCCGCTGGAACTTGCCCTTGCCGAGATAGCCCCACTCGGCGAAGGTGATCGGCTGGCCGTCGCTCGGTGAGCATGGTGAGGGCGTCACCGTGGACGATGTTCTGTGAGAGCACGTAGGCGGCGGCGCGGTACGAGGTCGTCGCGCTCGTCGAGGCCGAGGTAGTCGGCGAGGACCTCGAGCAGGTTCTCGTGGCACTCGGCGATGTTGTCGTCCAGCAGCTCGATGCCGTAGATGCACATCAGGCCGAGGAGCGCGTAGTGGCGCTTCTCGAAGTCGCTCTTGCCGAACTTCAGCTCGACGGCGGCGAGCTTGCGCCGCAGCACCGGGACGAGGAAGTTGCCCGACCCGCAGGCCGGCTCCAGGAAGCGAGAGTCGATGCGCTCGGTCTCGGCCTTGACCAGGTCGAGCATCGCCTCGACCATCCAGGCGGGGTGAAGACCTCCCCGTGGTCGGCGACCCGCTGCTTCGACTTCACCAAAGACACCACGTTGCAAGGGTATGGCCCAAACCCTTCGATGGCCCCCAAGCGGAGCGGCCGGTCGCGTCCGGGCGACCTACGGAAGGTGAACACAAGATGATCGGGATCATCGACGACGACCCCGTAGTGGTGAATCCAGCCTTCATCCTCTCGAACGGAGCCGCGCGACCGCCGGTCGCGCCGTTGAGCGCCTGCCTCGTGGAGCGTTTTGCTGACGGCCGGATGGGGGTATCAACTTCTACGGGGTGACTAGAAACAAGGTCCCGGCGAGACTCAGGTCCGGAGGTCTAGCGACTCCATGTCTCGATCGCGAGTTCAGGCTGCGCACCGACGAGGCCCTGGTGATGACATGCACTGGAAGAGCAGATGACCCCGGGCCGTGACGCCCAACCTTCGCGGCACTTCGACCGGGCATCGAGAAGACACGCGGCAGGGGTGGACCATCGACGAGGCAGGGGATCTCGCCGATTTTCACCGGTCGAGGCTTCGGCGGCCGTTTGACGGCATGTGCAGACGGTCGACTCACTGGCAGAGTCGTTCGTCGAAACATGCCAAGTCGAGGAGGTTGTGGCGTCCGTTGCGTGGCCAGGATCTGGGGTATGCGCCCTAGAGCGAGCGCACTGGTTTCCACTCGATCGACGGTGCAGGATACCGACGGGACGCGGGCGCCCAGTGAGTTGGTGGGGCACCACACTGGCGCGAGCTCGAAGTCAAGGAACGTGACCTGGTCGCAGAGCTTCCGCGGCTCTGCCCGAACCGTAGTCCGGACCCGACTTGGCGGCCAAGCGTCCGGCACACGGCGTGAGGCTGGCTGCGGCGCATGATTCCGAACATTGATGCACAGGCAAGGCAGGTCGCCCTTAGCCTTGTCGGTGCCTTGTGAGATCCTCGAATCATGGTTTCCGGGGCCATTGGGGAGCGGATAGGCGCGTATCGTCGACGGCGGGGCATCAGCCAGGCTGCCTTGGCGGGGCTGGTCGGACGCAGTGAGTCGTGGTTATCCAGGTCGAACGGGGGATCCGCTCCGTCGACAGCCTGACGGTGATCCTCGACCTTTCGCGGGTGCTCCGAGTTGAGCCCGAAAGCTGATTGGCCGGCCCTGGCAGTACGCACCGAACGGGGACCCGGCCGCGCAGGGGCTTGAGACGGTGCGTAGTTTCTTCACCCGTTACGAGGACCTGCTCCATGAGGGTTCGTGGGAGTCGGTCGATCTGGTTGCCCTGCGAAAGAGTGTCGCCGGTGCGCACCGCACATACCAGGCGGCCAACTACCAGCAGGTGATCAACGGCTTGCCGGCCATGCTGTCGCGCGCCGACCACGCCGTGCGCTCTGGAAGTCAGGCCGTAGCCTCTGACCTTGCCTTGGACTACGTTTCCGCCTACGTCGTGGCCGCGAAGCTGCTGACCAAGCTCGGTGCGACCGACCTCGCACTCCTCGCAGCTGACCGAGCGGCCACCAAGGCGATCGAAGCCGAGTCGACAGTCGCCCGAGGAATGGCGGCCTACCAAGTGGTGTGCGCATTGTCTCGCGCAGACCGCTCAGAACAGGCTGAGCACCTTGCGGTGAGCATGGCCGAGCAGGCGGAGCGTGGCGCGCGGGCGGACAAGCAATCTGCGGTCTCTGTAGCCGGTGCCTTGTGGCTCATCGCGTCGGTGATCGCGGCACGACGCATGGATCGCGACGAGGCATGGGCACGGCTCGACCGAGCGAACCATCTGGCCGGACTGCTTGGACACGACGGCAACTACGCCTGGACCGCATTCGGTCCGACGAACGTGGCGCTCCACAGGGTTGGCGTCGCAACCGAGATGGGTGACGCGGCAGAGGCAGTTCGCGCAGCGTCAAACGTTGACACAACGAGCTTTCCGGAGGGATTGAAGAGTCGCCGAGCGCAGCTCCACCTCGACCTCGCGTGGGCACAGGCTCAGCGTAAGCGTGACGCGGAAGCGATCCTTCATCTCTTGGAAGCCGAACGAGTCGCCCCCGAGGCCGTCCGCTACAACGTGATCGTCCGCGAGCTGATCCGGGAAATGCTGAACCGAGCAGGCCGGACACAGACCTCATCACTCACCGACCTGGCCGTCCGAGCGGGAGTGCTCGACTAGTCTCCCTTGAGTGCCAAACATGAGCCTCGTGGTCTGCGGCGCGCCGCTTGCCAGCCGCGCGCGAGATGTCGCGTCGACAATGGCGGACGCAGGGTGGACGGTGTCGCTCCTCGCGACGCCAGCCGCCGCAGCCTGGCTCGATGAGGCGGCCTCAGGGTTTCGTGGCCCCGACGAACCAAAGCCTGCTCGGCCAGACGCCGTCGTGGTGTGTCCAATGACATTCAATACCGCGAACAAATGGGCCCTAGGTGTCGCTGACACCCAGCCGTTGAGTCTGCTTGCAGAGTCACTCGGCGCGGGCACTCCCATCGTGGCTGTGCCCTTCGTGAACGAGTCGCTTTCCAGACATCCCGCCTGGCCCGAGAGCCTGGCCAGGCTCGCCGGATTGGGCGTAAGGATCTTGGACCCAAACCCAGAAAGGCCTGGTGCCCTGCGTTCGGGAACCGGGGATTACGTCGCCGCCCAGTTCGACCCGGCGAGAATTCTCATCGCGCTCAGGTAGCGGCTTCCGAGCGCGACGAGGTACTGGACGCGCAGCGTCTTGAGTACGAACTTGCGGATGTTCACCGCGCGGGGGTCTCTGACCTGAGGGTTTGCCGCGCAAAGTGCCTCTGACCTGCGCAAACTCCGTTTGGAGCCGTTGAACAGCGGTGGCTGTTTGTGGACGTCTTGCGGACGAGATCCGGACAGCCGCGCTGCCCAGACGGTATCCAAGGTCGGGGAACCTCGCCCTTGTGGCCTTTAATGCGCAGCCCGTTCGGCAGGATCACCGGCTATGTCGAGCAGCGGGCTGTCCGTCAGCGACTCCAGCACCTCGTAGCTGATCTGTCGCACCGCGGCGGCGACGACGTCGCCCCTGGCCGGCTCCTCGCTGCCGGCGCTGAGAGCGGTCCACCCAACTGCGTTGTGCTTGGCGATGGCTTCGTATCGCTCGTCGAGGTGGGGGTCGACGTGCCCTCCGCCTTCGCGGTTCGCCAGGGATCTGACCACCAGCGAGTGCCGTGACCATGTGCCGTCAACCTTCATAACCGGGTTGTTCCACCAACCGGCAAATGGAATCTTCTGGGCTGGCCCCGACGCCCGCTCCATCTCGAGGGGAGCGATGTATTGCAAGTCGCCACCGTCGCCGGTTGCCGTGGCCAGCATGGTCACCAGGCCGGGGGTCGGGAGCGCGTTATTGGGGTTTATGGGTTCAGCCGTGTCTAGAAACATCAGCCGGTCTTGCACCTTCAGTTGCCCCAGGAGCGACTTCGAGAGGCGCGTGTCGTGGAGGAGAACACGGAGCACCATCGCCAGGCGCTTCGCTTCGGCCTCGACGCCCTCGTCGAATGCTTTGGCGGACAGTCGAAGGAAACCTAGTTGTTCGTCCAGAAGCGCCAGCAGGTCGGCGCGGCTCCGACGCGGACCCCTGTCCTGCTTGGCCCGCGATGCCCTCCCCACCAGATCACCCTAGATCCGTCGCCGGCCGAACCTCGTCGGCCGCGAACGTGTCGATCAGGTTTTCGCCGACCGCCCGCGACCAGGTGACCTGAGCCGACCACGACCCGTCGCGCTCGTGGGTCCACAAGCGGACCTCGCCGTACCGCCAGGCGCCGTCGACCAGCACCTCGGCCTAGGGTCGCTCGTCGGGCGTAGACGTGTGCCTCATCTCCCGATGGTGCCTGGCGGTTGGGCGCCGGCGGCGGGGGCGCGTGCGGCACGATGCCCGGATGAACGCTGATCAGGTGGTCTCAGTCGTGGCCATTGTGGCCGGGGTCATCGTCGGTCTGGCCGGGGTCCTCGTTGGCTACGTCGGTGGCGCCAAAGACCGCCAGAGTGTCCGCGAGCTTGCCGACCGTGATCGTCACCAGGAGCGGCTGGCCGACGCCTACATCGCCCTGCTGGAGATGGCGGAGAAGATGGGCGTGTGGGCGGCAAGCGTCCGGCGCAAGATGATCCCGCCGGGCCCGGAACCAGAGCTTCCTGCAGTCGACAATCAGATCAGCGTGACCGCGAAGGTCAACGCATACGGCTCGGACGCCGTGCGAGAGAAAATGGCGGTCTGGGAGCGTGCGGTCCAGGCCGTGGTCTCAGCGCACACTCTTATCGATCTGAGGCTGGAGCTTCCAATCGATACGAGGGCCGCACGGTCCCTGGCGAAGTGAATACGGACTACCTGACCCCGTGGCAAGAGTTGGACGAGACGCTCAGGCCAGCCGAGGCCGCCGCACGGGCAGCCCTGACGGCTCAGGTCACCTTCGAACTGCGGTCGTGAGTCCTCGGGCCGTTCGTCGGGCCGAAGACGGTATGCCGCATCAAAGCCGCACTGGTGTCTTGCTGCCCTTGCGACGGCACAGAGTGTCTGGGTAACCGTGTCGGTTGAGGACGCGGTCGAGGGCGTAGACAGTTTCGACGGGATTGGGCGTGGGTCCGTGCCGCACCGAAACAATTGGCAGGAGGTTGCCCTGGCCCGCTTGCTGGTTGAACGTCCAGGATCGGAGTTGTTGGTGCCGGGTGTACGGCGTGATGCCAAGGTCGCCGGGTCTGTACTCCTCATCCTCTTTCCCCCACCACGTGACCAGCCGCCACTCCTTCTCGACGGCGAAGTCCGGGTGCTTGAACCGGTACGCGACCCGTTCGATGCGAGGCCAATACCAGCCCACCATGGGACGTACCGCTTCAGCTAGAGAGCCAACGCCTTTGAGGTGAGAGGCCGAGCAGACCTTGTTGATGACCCGGCGCAAAAGGTTCCGGATGTAGTTCTTCTGTACCTTCACCTTGTACTCGACACGAACAAGTGTGTTGCCGGGTGCCTGGCGATTCACCTTCTCGGAGCCCCCGAACCGGGAGCACATGTCTCCGGGGAACTCCAGCGAGTAGCCCTGTCGACCCGAGTAGGCGCGCCACTGGCCGAGCGAGTTCTTGAGTTCGGTAAAGCAGGTGAGGTAGTACGGACCTTCGCGGTAGACGTGCGGCCAGTCCTGCGTTGCGGCAGTTAGGAAGGCTTTCTCGACTGGCCCTGAATACTCTTTCAGTAGCTCACCGGCTACCGCTTGCGCCAGCTCATAGGCATAGCTCAGCTCGGAGTGGTCGTTGAGAAAACGGAAGTCAGTGGCGAACAACGAGCCGGTCTTCACGATGCCCAGCAGACCGCCCGCGTCCGTGTAGTGGAACACGCGGGCGGGAAGTGGGGCGTCGTTGATGGTGTCGTCCTCCATGTCATCTTCGTTAAGAAGCTCTCCGGTGGTGGCATCGCGGCGCTCGTCGGCAGTTGGTTGTTCGGACATGCCTCACGGTATCGACAGGCCGACCCAGCGCCTGGTAGGCGCGGGTACGGCGCCCGGGTCACTTCAACGACCCCGAGTGCGGACACGTCGCCAGGACCGGGTCGTGGACCTTCGAGGGACAGGTCGGGCCGGTCGGCGGACCAACCTCAGTGGGGGCGATGCCACGCTCCTATCAAGTCACGCCTGGCCGGTCCGTCACACCTGATGCCGACAAACGGATGAACGCCAGAGCGAAGTCGGCAGCGACCCCTACGAGCCAGACACCAGATGATCAGGACCCCCAACCACCGCGATAACGGCATGTCACCCTGAGACTGAGGGCGACCCTAGTTCGGGCGTTCCGCAACGGGGAGAAGCCTCGCAGGACGCAGACCCACGATCTCCACACGCTGCGGGAGTATGGCGCGCTTGGGGTGAGTTGTCGCCATCGGCCGCCCACGTCTTCGGGGTGCTGGTGCTGCTCTGTGATTGGTTCTCCGTCGATGCTGGTGCCCGATGTGAAACGGAACAAGAATGCAAACCATGAGTGGGCAGACCACACCGCCGGATGACGGCACGACAGGACGCGCGCTGCTCGGCGAGCTGGTCTCGCGGATCCGCACATTTGTGCGGGTTGTCGTCGTGTGCGGGTTGCGCCCTCGTTCTCCGCTGAACCTGTTCGGGTCAGTCCTGACGAACCGTCAGGAGATTCGGATAACAGGAGGGCGATATGCCCAGCTACGCAGTGGACAGCGTTCGGCAGCCGATGACGGCGACGGGGATCGTCGAGCCGATGTTCGAGTGGGAGGAGACGCCAGAGGGCAAGCGCCGTCCCTCGGACAAGCAGGCACGCAACGAGGGCACGGGAATGCCGCTGTGGGCGGTTGAGGTGCTCTACATCCAGACGTCGTTTGGTCGGAGGTCGACGGTGACGGCGAAGGTGACCGTGGATGCGCAGGAGGAGCCCAAGCTGGCGCCGCTGTCACCGGTCGGGTTCGTTGGTCTTCGCGCCGAGGTGCGGACCAACAAGGCGGGCGGGTTCACCGAGTACTGGAGCGCCGACAGCCTGCTCGAGCCGGCGAAGACGGCACCGAAGCCGGGTGAGAGCAAGGCGGCTGCGTGATGCACGTCGAGTTCGCTGAGGAGGCGCAGGACTGGAATGACTGGGTCTTCGGGGATCTGAGTGCGGCGGTCTGCAGGGCGGTGGAAGTCGTGGGCCCTTCGGCGGACGTTGTGGAGCTGTCTGCCCGTTCGCCTGCTGTCGGGCCACCTCGGGTTGTGCTGTTGGTGCCGGACGTCGAAGAAGTCGCGCGGCTACGGCATGAGGCCGGGTGCCAGGAGTACGTCGCCCACTTCCGCGGGGATGCGTCTGACTCGACCTGGGAGGCCGACGTCAACGGCGTCCGGCTTGGTGGTCGGGGTGACCGAGGACGACTCATGAGCCGGCTCGGGAGGCTGAGCGAGTGGTATCGATTCTTCGACGCCCGGTCCGACGATGAGGCGGCGGCCGCGGTCCGTCGGCACATGGCCCGCTTGGACGAGGTGTACGGCAACCTGCACTGGGAGGCACGCCAACTTGCGTCGTCACCCGGCGGTGAGGTGGAGGAGACGCTACGAGTGGCGCGCACGTCGGTCGCGGAGGCCATCGAGCTGCTGGACGACCTCGCGGCCAGGTTCCGGGCGGGGGAGCGTGACGCCTCGTGACCGTCATGAGCGTGTTGCGAGGCTGCCGTCAGGAAGCCTGGTGGTGGATGCGACGTATTGGACGGTTTGCTCGTCGCTCCACAGGTCGCGCTGTCGTGTTGGTTGCCCTTCTCTGGTTGACGGCTCCGGACAGTTTCATCTGGGCCGGGCTCTGTCTTGGTTTCCTCGTGATCCTCCGCTGGTGGTCAGTCCGATCTCCGCTCACGTTCCTTCGCGTAGCAGGGCCGATTCGGGGAAGGCGGCAGCTGTTCCGCATACGTCGGCGGTGGCGTGGCGTGTGTGAGGGCTGCGGTCTGGCTGTGTCCGTGAAGCTGCCGCCACAGTTGCGCAACAGTCAGGTGAGCCACCGGTTGCAGATCCCGCGGCTCGTTCGTAAAGCGGTCAGGTGGCCACACGTTCAGGTGGTCGTCCGGCCGCTGATGGGGCAGACCATGCGGACGTTCGAGCAGGCAGCCGAGGCGATCCGGGTTGGTGTCGGCGCGACTCGGTTGCGGGTGGAGCCCCATGGGGTTCAGGACGTGCGGCTCACGCTGACCATTGGTGACGAGCTCCGGGCGCCGTTCGCGGCCGTTGTCGGAGATCCGGCGTCCGACCTGGCGTTCGTCGCCTTGGGGCGTCGGGAGGACGGCATGCCGTGGCGACTGGCGCTGGGTCCGCACACGTTGGTTGCCGGCTGCTCGGGTGCTGGGAAGGGCTCCGTGTTCTGGTCGTTCGCGTTCGCCCTGGCGCCTGCTGTACGTGAGGGCCGGGTGCAGGTGCACGGGATCGACCTGAAGGGCGGCATGGAGATCCGGATGGGGGAGCCATTGTTTACATCCACGGCGACGAACCCGGCCGAGGCGGTTGCTGCGCTGGAGATGCTGGTGGGCTGGATGCAGGAGCGCACCCGGGCCTACGCCGGTCGGGTCCGGTCACATCGGGCCACTGTGGCCGAGCCGTTACACGTGGTGATGATCGACGAGCTTGCCGCTTTGACGGCGTACTGCCCGGAGCGGGACCTGCAGCGCCGCGCAGAGGCGGCGATCAACCTGCTGTGCTCGCAGGGACGCGCGCCTGGATTCATGGTCTTCGCCTGTCTGCAGGACCCACGCAAAGAGGTGATCCCCTCACGCGGCCTGTTCACGCAGATGGTCGCGCTCCGGCTGAAGGACCTTTCGGAGACGGCGATGGTGCTCGGCGAGGTCGCGGTCGAGTCGGGCGCCTGGTGCCATCGGATTACCCGGGACGTGCCGGGCACGGGGTTCGTGCTCCCAGAAGACGGCACCCACCCGGTCCGGGTTCGGGCCGGATATGCCTCCGACGACGCGATCCGGGCCGTTGCCCGCACCCACGCGACCCCGACCCGGCTCACCACCGTCGTGCCCGACGAGCTTGTGCAGAAGCAACCGTCCGCGAAGAGACCGCGGCCGGGTCGGGGTGGGGAGGTGAGTGCGGCATGAACTCGCTCGACACCAGCGCCGCGGTCACCGAGAATTCGACTCTGGGTTTCGCCCAACCGACCGGACGCCTGTCGACCGAGAATCGTGACCAGCTCGCAGAGTTGGTGCCGCCGGGTTGGTGGGCCGACACGCCATGTGCTCAGGCTGACCCGGACGCATGGTTCCCCGACGTAGGCGAGTTTGCTCCCCGTGAGGTCCTGGTCATCTGCCGATCCTGCCCAGTCAGGGAGGCCTGTCTGGCCACGGCGCTGCTGAGAGAGGAGTACGGGATCTGGGCCGGGACCACCGCAAATGACCGCGACGAGATACATCGACTCTTGAAGGCCGGCGTCTCGGTCGGGACGGTGGTTGAGTTCGCTTTGGCGTCTCCCAACGGGACACTCCGCGGGGTCGCAAATCCGAGGGTCGCGGCATGAAAGTCGGAGATGGGAGCGGCGGCGTGAGCGGCCAGGAAGTTCTGGCACCTGCCTTGCTCGGGGAGGCGGGGGTCGAGTCCGCGATCAAGCGGGGTGCCGGCTGCACACGTCCGGTACGGCTGCGGGGGTCGACAATGCTGGTCGACACCGCCACTGGCGAGCTGTTCGAGCGGTACTCCTCGGCCCACGAGCTGGACGGGCACACCTACGTGCGCTGCGGCAACCGCAGGGCGTCGGTCTGTCCGACGTGCAGTCATGAGTACAAGGGCGACGCTTGGCATCTGCTCGTGTGCGGCCTGGCCGGCGGCAAGGGAGTGCCCGCGGCAGTAGCCGAGCATCCGTGCACGTTCGCGACGCTGACGGCGCCCTCATTCGGGGCGGTGCACGGGCTGCGACAGAAGGGTCCCTGCCGAGCGCGTCGGGACAAGCCAGTGTGTCCGCATGGTCGCGCGTTGTGGTGCAGCCGTCGACACTCGGAGAACGACGATCAACTGGGGCAGCCGCTGTGCTGGGAGTGCTACGACTACACCGGCCACGTGCTGTGGCAGTGGCACGCTCCGGAGCTGTGGCGTCGCTTCACCATCGCGCTTCAACGCCGACTGGCCGCCACGGCCGGACTATCGGTCAAGGCGTTCAGGAGCCGGTGTCGGGTGGCCTATTCGAAGGTCGCAGAGTTCCAGGCCCGGGGACTGATCCACGTGCACGTCCCGATCAGACTTGACGGCCCGGACGGCCCGGATGGCCCCGAGACGACGCTTCCGCTGACAACCGCTGACCTCGAGGACGCGATCCGGGCAGCCGCGGCCGCCGTACGGCTGGACACTGCTCCGCTGCGAGACGGCACCGTCTACCGGCTGCGATGGGGTAACCAGATCGACTGCCGGTCCATCACCGGCGGCGCAGACCGGGACTCGGGTCGCGAGACGAGGGTCGTGCATCCTGAGCAGGTTGCCGCGTATCTTGCGAAGTACCTGACCAAGGCCACCGAGGACTTCGGTCTGCCGGCGCGGGTGCGGTCGGTGATCCATGCACGGAGTGTCGGTGCCTCGCCGCATGCTGTTCGCATCATCGAGACCGCCACGAGACTGGCTGGCGAAGGGGAGGCGTATGCGCGGTTGCGTGACAACTTCGCCACCTTGGGTTATCGGGGGCACCCGATCACGAAGTCGCGGGCCTACTCGGTCACGTTCGGCCAGATCCGTCGCGCCAGGCGGGCGTTCCGCAGGGACCCCGGTCTCGATCCGGAGGCGGACATCCGCCAGGTGCTCGACGAGGGCGACGACGCACCCGACGGGTTCGAGCTGGTGTCTTCCTGGGTGTACGTCGGTCGGGGCTACCTCGATCTCGACCAGGCTGCCTCGGCGGTCATGTCGGCGGCGATCTCCCGCACTCGCGAGCCCGGCCACCACTCTTCCGCGGCCTCCCGATAACCAGCCGACTTTGGTCACCCGGCTGGTCGTCAAGGGCGGAGCGCAGCGAAGTCACGAAGTGACACAACGTGCCCTTGACGAGCAGGTGGGTGACCTGACCATCAACCGTCGGGAGGCCGCGCGGCACCTCGACCTTGGCTCTCGAGGAGTCGAACATGAAGCGAGAGGTTGCGTTAGACCGTCCGCGGGTCCTCTATCGCGTAGAGGAGGCGGCGGAGCTGTTGAGCCTCAGCCGCGATCGGGTCTATCAGCTGATTCGGTCGAACCAGTTGCGGTCGGTGCAGGTCGGGAAGAGTCGTCGGGTGCCGGCTCGCTCCCTGGACGAGTACGTAGGGCGGTTGTTGCGGGGGAGCGCAGGACATGACGGCGCGGCGTAACCGTGGTGAGGGCGGGATCCACTGGGACGACGCTCGCCAACGATGGATCGGCACCGTCACCGTCGGGTACGACTCCCGCGGGAAGCGGCGTACGCGGCGGTTCAGTTCGATAACGCGGACCGAGGCGAACCGCAAGCTCAAGGAGCTGCTGCGTGAGGTCGACCTTGGGCTGGACGTCACTCACGCCGGTGTGACCGTCGAGGAAGTCGTAGAGGCCTGGCTCGCACACGGTTTGCACGGCCGGGCGCAGGGCACGCTGGAGCAGAACCAGCACCTCGCGCGTTCGCACATCATCCCGCTGATCGGCAAGAAGAGGCTTCGCGACCTCCGGGCCCATGACGTGGACCGGATGCTGGCGGCGCGACGGCACAAGCTGAGCACGTCGACGTTGCAGCGGGTGCTGTCGATCCTGCGGCGGGCGATCCGCTGGGCCGAGGCCCGCGATCTCGTTGGGCGCAATGTGGCTCTGCTCTGCACGGCCCCGACTGGACAAGGTGGTCGGCCGTCGAAGTCCATGACGCTCGACCAGGCGCGCGCCCTGCTGGCTGCCTGCGACGAGGGCCCGCTGGGTGCCTACGTCACGTTGGGGATGCTGATCGGGATTCGCAACGAGGAGCTACGCGCCCTCACTTGGGACCACGTCGACCTCGCCGGCGTGGCGGAGGCCGACCCACCGGTCCCGCCCAGCGTGCGGGTGTGGCGTTCGGTTCGGGCGGGTGGCGACACGAAGACTCGGCTGTCACGCCGCACGCTCGCGCTGCCGAGCCATGCTGTCGAGGCTCTTTCGAGGCATCGTTCGTCGATGCAAGAGCAGGGCCGGTATGACGAGCGTGGCCTGGTGTTTTGCACCAGCAACGGGACCGCTTTGGACTCGGCCAACGTGCGGCGGATGTTTCGCAATCTGTGCAGTAGGGCGGGACTCGACCCGGAGGAGTGGACTCCGCGGGAGCTGCGGCATTCCTTTGTTTCGTTGATGAGTGACGCGGGAGTACCGCTCGAAGAGATCGCCCGCCTGGTCGGGCACGGCAGTACCAAGGTCACCGAGACGGTCTATCGGAAGCAGTTGCGGCCGATCCTGACGGGTGGGACCCAGGTCATGGACACTCTCTTCGAGCTGCCCGGCGAGGACACCGAAGCAGGCGACGCCGCGACTTAGTCACTCAGTTAGTCACTCAGTCCAAAGAAGAAGCCCCTCGGCCTGGCCGGCTGAGGGGCTTCATTGTGCGTCTGACCTGCGGAAACGTCTGGTGGGCGATACTGGGTTTGAACCAGTGACCTCTTCCGTGTCAGGGAAGCGCGCTACCACTGCGCCAATCGCCCGCGCCGCCCGTGGAAACTGTGCTGGGCGATCGAGGTGGAGACGGGATTTGAACCCGTGTAGACGGATTTGCAGTCCGTTGCCTCGCCTCTCGGCCACTCCACCGTGGAGGCCAACCGTGAGTCTAGGACCTCTCCGAGCGGACGACGAGGCTCGAACTCGCGACCTCAACCTTGGCAAGGTTGCGCTCTACCAACTGAGCTACGTCCGCATGCAATCCGACCCTGGGGTCAGGTGCGTGAGAAGATTAGCCGATGCCCAGACCCAGGCAAAATCCGGGTGGGCGGCGCGTGTCCGCCCGTTAGATTGGGGTCATGCGCGCGTGGATCAACGGTCAGACATTGGCGGACCCCACCCAGCCGGCGGTCGGCGTGACCGATCATGGGCTCACGGTGGGCGACGGGGTCTTCGAGGCGGTGAAGGTCGTCGACAACATTCCGTTCGCGCTCACCCGCCACCTGGCTCGGCTGCAGAAGTCTGCCCGGTCCCTCGGTCTGCCCGAGGTCGACACCGATGAGGTACGGCGCGGGATCTCGGCCACTCTCGAGGGTCAGGACCTGCCCAGCGGGCGCATCCGGATCACCGTCACGGGCGGTCCGGCGCCGCTCGGCAGCGGACGCGGCGACGCGCCCCTGACAGTGATCGTCGTGGCGGCCCCGGCCACGCCGTACGCCCCGACGACGAAGGTCGCGACCTTCCCGTGGCCGCGCAACGAGCGCGGCGTGCTGGCAGGCGTCAAGACCACGTCGTACGCAGAGAACGTGATCGCGCTCGCGCACGCGCACGCGGCCGAGGCCAGCGAGGCGATCTTCGTCAACACCGCGGGGAACGTGTGCGAAGGCACCGGCTCCAACATCTTCTACGTCGTCGACGGCGAACTGCGCACCCCGACCCTGGACAGCGGCTGCCTGGCCGGCGTGACCCGCGCCCTGATCATCGAGTGGTACGGCGCCCGCGAGGTCGACGAGCCCTACTCGGTCCTCGAGGACGCCAGCGAGATCTTCCTGGCCTCGACGGTCCGCGACGTGCAGGGCGTCCACCAGTTCGATGACCGCACCCTGCCGGCGCCCGGCCCGATCACGGCCGACGTGCTGAAGACCTGGACCGCTCGGGAAGCAGAAAACCCCGACCCGTGACGGGTCGGGGCGCATGCGCGGGGCTATCAGCTGAGCTCGGCCTCGATGAGCTGCTCGATGAGCTGGTCGACATCCATGTGCTTGCTCTCGGCCCCGGCCGGAACGGCTGCGAGCGTGCGGCTCACGAAGCGGTAGATGTCCTGGGTGCGGGTCTGGGCGACGAGCTCGCCGTCCGGGGAGCAGAGTTCGATGATCACGGTCGCTCGGCCGAGGGCGTCCAGGCACGGCCAGATGTGGACGTCGCCCACGCCGGCCGGGTCGGTCAGGCCCTGGGAGAGAAGTTCGCGGGCGAAGGTCCAGACGACGTCGCCGGTGCTGGTGAAGAAGGTCGCGGTCACCGCGAAGGGGTCCGCCGGGTTGTAACCGAGGGTCGCATCCAGCGTGGTGACAGTGCCCGCAGCGTCGACGCACTCCATCGTGATGTCTTGCGTCACGACATCGGTGAACACGTTTGGCTGGTGTTCGTTCATCGGGCTCACTGCCTTCCGGATCTTTCGCTGGTTATGCCAGAGAGACGCTGCAACGTCAGGCCCATGACGCGGCAAACCGGCCATTATTTCCGGGCGGCTAATCTCGTCCACACGGGAAGGGGTCACTTGTGAAGGACGACGCGGCGCCGGGGGAGTCTTGGGCGCATCGGCTGCACCGCCGCATGCACAAGAATCGCGTCACTCGAATCTTCACCAAGGTCGTCATCACGCTCGTCGGCGTCGCGGTGTTCGCCGCCGGAGTCGTCATGCTCGTGATCCCCGGACCAGGCCTCGTGGCGATGGCCGTCGGGCTCGGCATCCTCGCCATCGAGTGGCCCTGGGCCCGGCGCGCAACCCACTGGATGACGGAGAAGGCGAAGGCCGCCGCGGAGAAGACCGGATCCAATCCCGCCCAGCGCCGACGCCGGATAATCGGCACTTCTGTCGTCGGTCTCGGTGGCGGCGCGGCGGTCACGGCGTACGTCGCCCTCCAGGGCTGGCCATCCTTCGCCATCAACGGCTGGGACTGGGTCCAGGGCATCAGCGGGGTCATCCCCGAGCTCCCCGGGATGTGAGAAGGCCGAGCGATGCGCTAGGGTTTCGCCGCACCACGAGGGCGATTGGCGCAGTGGTAGCGCGCTTCGTTCACACCGAAGAGGTCACTGGTTCGAACCCAGTATCGCCCACAGAGTCTCCGCAGATCAGAGGCGAATTTCCGATCCCGCACCCGGCGAACGCGAACCCGAGGAGGCCAGATGCGGCTGGACCAGGGGCTCGTGGACGCGGCACGCGATCTGCTCGAGACCCGGTACCCGGACGCGGAAGGCATCGCCGCGGCGATGTACACCGACGACGGCGCCGTCCTGACCGGGGTCTTCTTCGAACCCGAGTGGGGCGGAGGCGCACTCTGCGCGGAGACCGGCGCCCTCTGTGAGGCCGAGAAGCTGGGCAAGCGCGTCACCGCCTCCGTCTGCGTGTCGAGACTCTCCGGGAAGGACCCGATCGTGGTCCTCACCCCGTGCGGCATCTGTCAGGAGCGGTTGTTCCACTGGGGTGGGACGGTCGAGGTAGCCGTCCCCGACCCGACCGACGCCACGAAGTGGCAGGCCCGAACCCTGGACGAGGTCCAGCCCTACTACTGGGTCAACGCGTTCCGCCGCGGGTAAGGGCCAGGTCCTCCAGCTCGGCCTGGGCGCGGTCGAGGATCCTCGCGTGACCGAGCCTCGATGATTCGGCTCTGAGCTCGTCCAGCTCCTTGGCACCCACAAGCCCCTCGATCGGCGTGTAGGAGCGCCCGCTGAACCTGGCGATCTCCTCATCGACCGCCGCAGCACCGGGTGCGGCGTCGGCGCAGATCAGCAGCAGGGCCGCGGTACGGGATCGGCCGGCCGCCGCGAGCAGCCCCGCTGCGTTGCGCGCCGTGGTCCACAGCTGGGTCGTCTGACCGGTGCGCCGCCAGAACGCGATCAGGTAGCCGAAGCCCTCGGCCGCACCCGGCACGTCACCGATGCGGGCCTGGGTGGAGGCGAGCGACACCCGTGCGACGCCCTCCACGAAGTTGCAGCCGACCCGGGCGGCACCCTCGATCGCCTCGACGTAGTGCGAGACCGACTCCTCGGGCTGGGTCGACGCGCGAAGCTCGCCCTCGACGTACGCGACGAACGCGCGATGTGAGCCGCAGGTGGCGAGCGACCGTGCTCGGTCGAGCAGGTGGCGAGCGGTGACCGGGTCACCTTCGTACGCCGCGGCGAGGGCGGCCGAGCCGACGAAGGCGCTCGCCTCCGCGCCCGCATCTTCGGCTCGCGCGCAGCCAGGCGTCGTGGGCAATGGCGAACTCGCCGCGGAAGTGGGCCACAACGGCGCGGACGCTCCACGCACGGCTGACCGCGGCGAGCTGTGTGTCGGGGTCGGCCGCCGCGATCGCCTCGTCGGCACGACGTTCGGCGGTGTCGAAGTCGCCGATCAGCCTCGCCGCCTCGGCTGCGCCGGCGAGGATCGTCGCCCGCTGCGGGTGGGAGGCGAGCGCCGGGTCCTCGGCGAGCTCCACCACCCAGGCCCAGATCTCGTGCAGGTCACGCCAGGTGACGACCCTGTCCACGGCAACGGTGATCGCCACTCTGGTGTCGACTGGCGCGAGGTCGCGGGCGGATCGCAGGTTGTCCACCTCCTCCCGGAGCCGCCGGTTGGTGACCGCCTCGGCGGGCCCGTGCATCAGGTCACCGATGTCCTCGGCGATGACGCGGCACCGCTCGACGAACCGCGCGTGTGATTCCTCGGTCTCGCCGAGCCTCGCGATCTCGTCGTCCAGGAATACCCGGACGATGAACAGCTGCCGGTAGCGCGCTCTCTCCGCGTCCGCCACCAGCAGCGACGAGTCGACCAGGCGGTGCAGAAGGTCGAGCGGGTCGCCGTCCAGGTGCTCGGCGAGAGACTCGACCGTCGCCAGGTCGACGCCACCGATGAAGGGAGCGATCGCCCGGAGCAGCCATTGCTCGTCCGCCGTGAGCAGGCGGTAGGACGATTCGATGGTCGTCCGCAGCGTCAGCTGCCGCTCTTGCTCGAGACCCTGCCGCCCGGTCGACAGGTCGAGTGCCCGGTCGAGGCGCTCACGGACGGCTCGCAACGGCATCACCGCCACCTGGCGCGCAGCCAGCTCGATCCCGAGAGGCAGCCCGTCCAGCCGTCGCAGCACCTCGACCAGGTCCGGTGCCTCCTCCGCGGTGAGCTCGAAGTCCGTGCGCCGTCGGCGCGCGTGCTCGACGAAGGCGCGCACACTGGACTGTCGCCGCAGGGACGGCAGGTCCGTGACGTCCCTCGGCACGGGCAGCGGCTGCAGCCGCACGACATATTCTCCCGGCACCTGCAGCGTGACTCGCGACGTCGCGAGCACTCGTACGTCGGGCGCGCCGTGCCTGAGTGCGATCACCAGCTCGCGGCATGCCTCGATCACGTGCTCGCAGTTGTCCAGGACGACGAGCAGCTCGCGGTCGGCCAGCGCTGCGGCGATCTGGTCAGGCCGGGCCTCCCCGGAGGTTCGCAGGCCCAAGTGCGACACGACCGTCTGGCAGACACGGTCGGCGCGGTCGACGACGGCGAGCGGGACGACCACCGCCTCGCCGAGCACGGGCGAGCCCGACGCGATGTCGACCGCCAGCCGGGTCTTGCCGACGCCCCCTGGGCCGGTGAGCGTGACGACGGAGTGTGCGCTGAGAAGCCGCACTACCTCCTCTCGGTCGTGCTGCCGTCCCACCATCGGGCCGTCCGGCTTGGCCACCCGGCGTACGACGGAGGCCCGTTGGACGGACCCGGCGGCCACCTGCTGCTCCAGCTCGGCCAGCGCCGGCGTCGGATCGAGCCCGGTCTCGTCGACCAGCCTCCGTCGGAAGGACTGTGCGGCGCTCATCGCCTCCGCCGTCCGACCGTCCGCCGCCAGCGCGCGCACGTGCAGCAGCGCCGTGCGCTCCCGCAGCGGCGAGGCGGCCGCGGCCTCCGTGGCCTCCACGGCCACGTCGTGGTCGCGGCTCGCCAGGCGTGCATCGAGCACGTCGTCGACCAGCTTCAGGCGCAGCTCATCCAGCCCGACCGTGGCGATCTCCAACGCGGGCAAGGACCGGAACTCGACCAGCGCGGGCCCGCGCCACAGCTCCAGCGCCGACTTCGGGTCCGAAGCAGCCAGCCGCCGGGCGGCGTCGGCGTCGAGCTCGAAGGCCTCCAGACGCAGGCGGTATCCGTTCGCCTGCCGCTCCAGCCGGTCCGCCAGCGGGCCGAGATGGCGGCGAAGGCGGGAGACGAGGCTGTACAGGGCTTGGACGGCGTTCTCCGGCGGGTCATCGGGCCACAGCGAGTCAACCAGGTTCTCCGTGCTCAGGCCGCGCTCCCCTTCAAGGGCGAGCAGTGCCAGGAGGGCGCGGCGACGTACGCCGGGCACGCCGACTTCTCCGCCCCGCACGCGTAGCGCCACGGGCCCGAGCACGTCCACGCAGAGGGCGAGGTCCTGGCGGTCCACCACTGCACTGTGCCCGAGACGCCATGGCTCCGTCACCTGGACAAAGGCTCGGCGAAACACTCGGTGGCGACCCACGCTCGGAACCGCTCCAGACCGATCGCCTGCACCAACCCGCCGGTCTGCGACACCTGCTGCAGCAACGCGTCGACCTTGCGGTCCAGCGCCACCCCCTCGAGCTCCAGCAGGACGGCCAGCGCGTCGTCGGCGCACACCCGCGGCCGACCCAGCTCGTACACACCGAACTCCTCCGCGAGCTCCCAGTCGACGGCCTCCTCCCAGGCGACCGCGTGCAGCAAGCGAGGCCGCCTGGACGCTCGGGCGACGGCGAGGTCGGCCCATCGGCTCACCGCTCTGTGGTCGGGATGACCGGTGAAGCCGTCCGGACCGAAGGTGATCACCGTGTCGGGGCGTACGTCGTCGAGGACCACGGCGATCCGATCCGCCGCCTCCACCGCGTCGACGTCCGCGCAGCCACCGTCCGGGTAGTCCAGCCAGATGTGCTCCTCGATGCCCAAGATGCGCAAGGCGGCCTCGAGCTCAGCCGCCCGGATCTGTGCGAGCTCGTCGACGGGCGCGGTTCCTGCACTCGAAACCCCAGCCTCCCCGCGGGTAGCGGTGACGCAGACGACGCGGTGCCCGGCATCGGTCAGCGCGGCCGACAGCCCTCCGACGAGGTAGGTCTCGTCATCTGGGTGCGCCCAGATCATCAACACGGTGCCGAGGTTGTCCATGTCCCGATGCTCTCGCGACGTCCTGTCACGGGGCTGTCACCACACCGTTCCGACCGTGACAGGGCGCTGGCAGCCACAACCCCGATCGTGGTCATCGACGGCGCCGCCCGGCGCCCCACGAAAGGAAACAAACGATGACAACCCAGCTCGACGCACCAGTCCTCGACTTCGGCAAGCTCGAGGAGTTCGCCGGCAAGGTGGCGGCCGACCAAGCCGCGGCGTACAACGCGATCCTCGTCTACCTCGGCGACCGCCTCGGTCTGTGGCAGGCGCTGGCCTCCCTCGAGACGGCCACCACCGCCGAGCTGGCGGAGCGCTCCGGCATCACCCCTCGCTACGTGCAGGAGTGGCTTTCGGCCCAAGCGGCCAACGGCTACGTCACGTACGACGCCGCGACCGAGTCCTTCACGATGTCGACCGAGGCCGCGGCCGTGCTCGCGGAGGAGGAGAGCCCTGCCGCCATGATGGCCGGCTTCGAGCTCATCGCCGCGGTGTGGGCGGCGGTCGACAAACTCGCCCACGCCTACACCACCGGCGAGGGCATCGCCTGGCACCAGCACGACCCGCGTCTGTTCAGCGCGGTGGCCAGCTTCTACGGCACCATGTACCGCAACTCACTGCTCACCGAGTGGCTGCCTGCGGTGGATGGTCTGATCGAGCGCCTGCAGTCAGGCATTCGCGTGCTCGACGTCGGCTGCGGCCTCGGCGTACCGACGATCATGCTGGCCGAGGCGTTCCCGAACTCGACCTTCGTCGGCGTGGACTACCACGAGGAGTCGATCCGCCTCGCGCAGGCCGCGGCCCAGGAGGCCGGGGTCGCCGACCGCGTCCACTTCGAGGTCGCCGGCGCCACGTCCTACGCCGGCAGCCATGACCTGGTGCTGTTCTTCGACGCCGTCCACGACTTCGGCGACCCTGTCGCTGCGCTGGCCCACGCCCGGAGCGTCCTGGCCCCAGGCGGACGGATCGTCGCGGTCGAGCCGTACGCCGAGGACACCCTCGAGGCCAACCTGGCCAACCCGATCGCAGGGGTGTTCTACGTGGGTAGCTCGGCACTGTGCGTGCCGCACAGCGTCTCCGAAGGCGGCGCCGCGCTCGGCGCGCAGGCCGGACCGGCCCGGCTGACGGCCGCGTTCCGCGACGCTGGTTTCGCAACCGCCCACGTGGCCATCGCGACCGCGACAAACCTGATCATCGAGGCGACGGACTGAGTCACCTTCTCGGCGCGGAAACGACAGAACCGCTCACGCCTCCCTGCGTGGGCGGTTCTGTCTGCCGAAGTTTTGAACGAGGGCGAAGTGGACAACCCGCCAAACCTCAGGTCGCGATCGTAGGCAGGAGGTGCCGCGCTTCGCCGGGTTTTGCGGTGTACCGCTCGACTGGACTAGACGGGTAGGCAGAGCCTCAGATCCGGATGGCGCCTGGGTCGACGCCGCGGACGGTCTTCGCGATTGAACGGGCGGACTCGTCGGACGCGCTCCCGGTGACTGAAAGCCAGGTGAGCGAGAGCCAGCTGGTGTCCGCGTTGAACTTCACTGGGGTGCCCTCGTACCCCTGCGCGGCGAGGGCGGCGATCGCCGCGCGGACTTCCGTTTCACCCGACATCAGGAAGTCCATCTTTCGACGTTACGCCCGTGGAAGCTCCTTGGGAATATACGTTGCAAATCGGTGCAAAACGGACTAGATCACTGCTGACTGTCCGGCATGGCCACGTCGAACGTCAGGGTCCGATCGATGATGTCGGTGGCCACGTCCTTCAGTGGTCGTTCGTGGGCGTGGGCGTGGGCCCGCATCCGCGACAGCGCCTCGGCGGCTCCAACGCCGAGCTGGGCCATCACGATCCCGTGCGCTTGGTGCACGTCGTAGCTCGTCGCTTCCCCGACCAGGATGCTGGCGGCCTCACGGGTCGCGTCGTCGTGCGCGTCCAGCAACATCTGCAGGGCCATGTTCGTGTACGTGAGCGCGCGGACCAGTGCGCGCGCCGACAACGCACCAGGCTCGGCCTGATACACGTCCAGGGCGCCGAGCTGGACCACCCCGACCTGGAGTGGGAACGCGAAGACGGCCCGCACGCCTCGGCCGTGGGCAGCGGGGCCGTATTCGGGCCACTTCGTCGTGGCGGCTTCGATCAGGTTCGGTACGAACACCGGACGGCGGGCGGCGAACGCGGCCAGGAACGGTCCCTCGCCCAGGCTGAACTGCAGCTCCTCGACCCATGCGCAGGTCCGGCTCGAGGCAACGACGTTCACAAGCTCACCGGTCCCCGACACCACGCTGACCCCCACGCCACAGCACGAGAGGTCTCGTCGAGCCGCACGACACAGCCGCTGGAGCCGGCCCATCACGCGGGGCAGGTCACCGACCTGAAGCGGCTCATCCGCTGCCAGGTTCAGCGCACCCACTGGGCGCTCATCACCTGGCGTCGGCACGATGCCAGCCACGACGCTGGTGCCGCCGAGTCCAGCTCACGCCAGAAACGTGATCCCCGTTGATGCGCACAGCTCCACCTCTCGTGGGCCTGCCGGGGTCTTGGGCCAGCCAATCTCGATCGTTTTCACACTACGCGCAAATCGCGGCACCGTTGGCTTACGGCGTCACTGGGCCTGGGCGCTCGCCTTCGGCTCAATTCGGTGCATCCCCCATACACAGATCGAGACACATAGAACCGCTCACGGATCCGGACCGTGGGCGGTTCTATGGCCTGCTGAGGCGCACCGGAAACGACGGCAACCTCTGATCAGAGCCTAGGGGTCTGCCGCTCGGGCCGACAGGGCCGATGGTCCTATATGTCCGGCTCGTTGCGCTCAGATCCTGACAGCGCCGGGGTCGACCCGAAACACGGTCTTGGCGATGACGCCGGCGGCTCCGGGAGACTTGTCCGGGATGACCCTCAGCCGGATGAGCGAGGGCCAGGGGCTCAGCGCGTTGAAGGTCAGTTGCACGCCCTCGAAACCCCTGGCCGCGAGAGCGGTGATGGAGGCGGCAACTGCGGGTTCACCGGACATCAGGAAGTCCAAACTCGTGGCGCGGGGGCTAGGCACCTTCAGCGGTTTGTGGGTCACATGTATGAGACGCGCCATCAACGCCAGCATGACGCCACATTCTTGGATTGGCCGAGATCGCTGGTTGGTCGCCATTCGGCCGCGGAATCGACGTCCATTTCGCGTACGACGGGCCGGATAGAGTGTTCCCTTGTGAAGCCGCGACTGACGCTGGCATCGGGTGCCCTGACCTTGCTGCTGCTGGCCCCGG
The DNA here is from genome assembly GCA_963844385.1 of uncultured Actinomycetota bacterium. Lineage (GTDB taxonomy): Bacteria > Actinomycetota > Actinomycetes > Propionibacteriales > Nocardioidaceae > Nocardioides. The sequence continues at coordinate 49,372 of CAWJOJ010000007.1, forward strand.
CGGGGGCAGTGGCGCCACCCGCTGTCGCCACCCCGCCGCCACCAGGTTGCGCCGCGGCAGATGCGACCATCCTCGGCACGAACGGCAACGACGTCCTCAACGGCACCGACGGCCCCGACGTGATCGTGGCACTGGGCGGGTTCGACCAGATCGAGGGACGCGGCGGTGATGATGTCCTCTGTGGCGGGGCCGGTCCGGACTCGCTCCGCGGCGGCCCAGGCGACGACGTGCTCTGGGGAGAGGACGGACCCGACTCCCTCGAGCCCGATGGCGCGGACGGCGTCCGCGACGACGACGTCCTCCACGGGGGCTACGGGGCGGACTACGAAGCCGCCGGGTTCGGCGCCGATGTCTTCTACGGCGGCCCAGGCGACGACATCCTGCAGGACCGGACCGCCGGCCGCGACAGCGTCGCCGACCGCTTCATCGGCAACGCCGACGACGACGAGATCAGCGTCGGAGCAGGGGCCAATCTGGTCGACGCCGGGGACGGCAACGACCGTCTCACCGCTCGCCTCGGCACCGCCGATCAGTCCTGGAACCTCGGACCCGGCACGGACACCCGTTTCCTTCTGGCGAACGGCACCGGTACCCCGGCCACCGTCAACTGGCGCACGGGCACGATCACGGTGGGCGACGCGACGGTGAGCGTCACCGGCGCGGAGATGCGCTGGCTCACGTTCTTCGGGTTCGAGGGCGACTGGCTCGTCGTGGGGCGCGATGTGGGCGAGCGGGTCGAAGCTCGCAACATGGACCGGGTGCGGTTCAACGGCCGCGGCGGCGACGACACGCTGCTCGGATCCGCTGGCCCCGACGTCTTCAACGCGGGACTCGGCGTCGATACCGGTCAGATGGGCCTCGGGTCCGACACCTGCCGAGGCGTCGAGAACCGGACCAGCTGCGAGATCGTTGACTGAGCTTCCACCGATCGAGGCTCGCGGACGGGCCACTCATGGGCCCGTTCGCCGTTGCGGCGAACCAGTCGGCATTTCCGCGGGCTGTCGGAATGCCCGAGCGATCTTGGGGTACCGGGTCGACCCAAGTCCAATCGAGGAGGAAGCCATGACTACGGCTCGTGAAGTAATGACCGGGGACGCCTCGTGCGTGGGCACCGACGACACGCTGGCCGACGCGGCGCGTCGGATGAGGGACCTCGACGTGGGGTCGCTGCCGATCTGCGGAGACGACAACCGGCTCAAGGGAATGATCACCGACCGCGACATCGTCGTGAAGTGCGTCGCCGACGGTCGCGATCCCAACCAGACAAAGGTCTCCGAACTCGCTGAGGGGAAGCCGGTGACCATCGGCGCCGACGACTCCGTCGAGGAGGCCCTCAGCACGATGAAGGACCACGGCGTTCGGCGACTCCCCGTCATCGACGGCCACGAGCTGATCGGGATCCTGTCGCAGGCGGACGTCGCGAAGCACCTGCCGGAGGAGCGACTCGGCGACCTGGTCGAGGCCATCTCGTCGGCGCCGGCCAACAACTGAAACCTGGACGGGTCGGCCTCCTGCGCAGGACCGTCGTTTGAACCGACCGGCGGCGGGTACCGCGGCCAGATGAGAGTTGTCGTTACCGGCGCCTCCGGAAACATCGGTTCAGCCGTTCTTCGAGAGCTGGCGTCGGCGGCGACGTACGACGTCCTCGCCGTGGCACGCAGGAGGCCGACCGTCCCGGAGCGTGCTCCCAACGGGTCGGTGCAGTGGCGAGCCGCGGACGTGCGGGAAGACGACCTCGACGAGGTGTTCGCCGGTGCCGACGCTGTCGTCCACCTGGCCTGGATGTTCCAGCCCACTCGCCGGCCCGAGGTCACGTGGGCGGCCAACGCCGTCGGGACGCGCAGGGTGCTGGACGCAGTCGCTCGACAGGGCGTCGAGGCCGTGGTGTGCGCCTCGTCCATCGCGGCCTACTCGCCCGTCGACCACGACGACCCGCTCGACGAGGGCTGGCAGACCGATGGTGCCTCGGCTGCGGGGTACGCCAGGGAGAAGGCGTACGTCGAGCGGGTCCTGGACGCGTTCGAGGTCGCCAACCCGCAGACCCGGGTGGTCCGGATCCGTCCGGCGTTCGTGTTCCAGCGGTCGGCGGCCAGCGAGCAGAGCCGCATCTTCGGGGGCACGCTGGCTCGCCCCACGTTCTTCGACCCGCGACACATCCCACTGCTCCCCGTACCGCGGGGTCTGCGGCTCCAGGCAGTTCACGCCGGCGACGTGGCGCGCGCCATCGTCGCCGCCATCCAGCGCCCCGTCACCGGAGCCTTCAACCTCGCAGGGGACGGGGTGCTGCGGCGTGAGGAACTGGGTGAACTGCTCGACGCGCGCACCCTGGACGTGCCTGTCGGTGCCGTGCGCGCCTCGCTGGACGCGGCTTGGCGCACCAGGCTCGCGCCGGTGCCGGCCGAGCTCTTCGACGCGCTGGTGCGGCTGCCCGTGATGGCGACCGACCGGGCCCGCGACGAGCTCGACTGGAAGCCGGAGCACACCGCCGCGGACGCCCTCGGGGCGTTGTTCTCGGGGGCGCACATGCGGGCGGGGAGCACGATGCCCCCGCTGCACCGGTGACCAACGGCGGCGTTCAGGGCCGGAAGACTGCCTTGACCATGCCGTCGGCCTTCTTCTGGAAGGTCGCGTAGGCCTCGGGAGCCTCATCGAGGGAGAGGTGATGGGTGGCGAACGACTCCACCTGAAGTGGGTCGTCGTCCTGTTCGAGAACGCTCATGATGTCGTCGGTCCAGGCTCGTACGTTCGCCTGCCCCATCCGCAGCTGAATCTGCTTGTCGAACATCTGCATCAGCGGCATCGGATCCATCGAGCCTCCGTAGACCCCGCTGATCGAGACGGTGCCCCCGCGGCGGACGGCCTCGAGGGCGAGGTGCAGGGCAGCCATCCGGTCGACGCCTGCGCGCTTCATCAGCGGTCTGCCAACGGCGCCGGGCAGGAGACCGACCGTCTTGGTCATCGTCTCGACAACCGGAGACCCGTGCGCCTCCATCCCGACCGCGTCGACCACCGCGTCCGGGCCGCGGCCCGAGGTCCGCGCCCGTAGGTCGGCGGCGATGTCCTTCGCCTTGCCGGCGTCGTTCAGGTCGATGGTCTCGGCGCCGAACTTGCGGACCCGCTCGAGTCGCTCGGGAACCCGGTCGACGACGATGACCCGGTGCCCGTCATGGGAGGCGATCCGTGCGGTCATGTCGCCGATCGGCCCGGCTCCGAGCACCAGCAGCGTGTCGTCGGGCTGGAGGCCGGCGTACTTCACCGCCTGCCACGCGGTCGGAAGGACGTCGGAAAGGAACAGGAAGCGGTCGTCGGGTGGGCCTTCGGGGACCTTCACAGGACCGAAGTCCGCGAACGGCACCCGAAGGAACTCGGCCTGCCCACCGGGCACCTGGCCGTAGAGCGAGCTGTAGCCGAAGAGGCTCGCGCCCGTGCCCTGGTCGTGGTTCTGGGTGGTCTCGCACTGGCTGTACAGGTCGTGCTCACACATCCAGCAGCTGCCGCAGCTGATGTTGAACGGTACGACGACTCGGTCGCCCACTCTCAGTGACCGGACCTCGGAGCCGATCTCCTCCACGATGCCCATCGGTTCGTGGCCGAGGACGTCGCCGGGCGTCATGAACGGCCCCAGCACCTCGTAGAGATGCAGGTCGGATCCGCACAGCCCGGTCGACGTGACCCGGATGATCGCGTCGGTGGGTTCGATGATCTTCGGGTCCTCGACCTCTTCGACCCGGATGTCGCGCTTGCCCTGCCAGGTGACTGCCTTCATGCCGGCGCGGTACCCGGCGCCGACACTGCTGACAAACCGGTGTCTGAACACGTGCTGTGCGACGATCGCAGCCGTGGACCGCGAAGAGTTCGCCGAACTGGTCGATGGCCTCGACTACCCGATGTTCGTGGTGACCGCGGCGCACGAGGGGGAGCGGGCCGGCTGCATGGTCGGTTTCACCACGCAGGCCAGCATCGACCCGCCGCGGATGCTGGTCTGCCTTTCGGTGAAGAACCGCACCCACCGAGTCGCCCTGGGCGCCGACGTGCTCGCCGTACACGTGCTGGAACCTGACGACGGCGCTCTGGCAGAACTGTTCGGTGGGGAGACCGGTGACGACGTGGACAAGTTCGCGCGCGTCGAGTGGAGCCCCGGAACGGACGGGGTGCCGCTGCTCGAGGAGTGCAGCCGTCGGTTCGTGGGACGGGTGCTGGACAGGTTCGAGCTGGGTGACCACACCGGCTTCCTGCTGGACCCCATCGAGGCCACGAACGGAGAGCGACGGGCCTGCGCTGGGCTTTCAGCAGGTCGACGACCTCGAGCCCGGGCACGAGGCCTGAGGGGCTACGCCGTACGCCGTACCACCACGTCTATGGACGCGTTGCTCCCTGTGCTGGTCGCGGAGGCCACGATGCCGCGCCGAGCTCGCGGGAGACTGCGCGCGCGGTCTCCCGAACCTGGTCGCTGGCCGGGTGGCGCGCGAGGTCTGCTCCGGACGGGATGACGACGCCGATGGCCCCCACGGCCTCGCCGTAGGAGTCGAAGATCGGGCTCGCCAGCGAGCTCTCCCCGAGCACCGCCTCGTCCTGTTCCAGGGCGATGGCGCCGGAGCGGACCTCGTCCAGCTGGTCGCGCAGCTGTTCGGGCGACGTGATGGTCTCACCCGTCATGCTGCGGAGCTCCCCGGAGGTGAGGACGCGTTTCTCGTCCTCGGCCAGGAAGGCGAGCAGCGCCTTGCCGAGGGCACTGGCGTGCACCGGGATGACGATGCCGACCTCCGGCATCTGCCGGCTGCCGTCGGGACGAGGCTCGTGGTGGATGATCACGACGTCGTCGATGAGCAGCACCCCGGTGCGCACCGCGAGCCCGGTACGGCGGGCGAGGTCCTCGGCCCACGGGATGGCCTTCGACCTGAGCTCGAGAGTGTCGAGGTAGACGTTGCCGAGCCGGAGGACGGCGGGACCGAGCTGGTAGCGGCTGGAGCCGCGTTCCTGCACGACCATCCCGTGCTCGACCAGGCTGCGGACGATGCCGTGCGTGGTCGACGGCGCGAGGTCAAGGCGAGCGGCCAGTTCGGACAGGCTCATCCGCCGCGCGCCCTGCAGCGCGGTCAGGACCCGGATGGCCCGGTCTACCGACTGGATCACGGCTTGTTCCCTCCCGATGTGACTCAGTTCACGAAAACTCTTGCGCAACAGTGAACCACAGGAGTAGTTTCCCAAACACATTCGACAATGCCGAACAGTATTCGGCTATCTTGGAAGGGACACGGCCATGCTTGACGAGACAAATCTGTTCCAGCGCTTGGGCGCTGAGGCCCTCGGGACGGCGTTCTTGGTGTTCATCGGGGTGGGGTCGGTCCCCGCCACCCTCATGGTCAACGGCGACGCGCCGTTCACCATGGCCGACCTGGGGATGATCTCCCTGGCGTTCGGCACGGTCGTGATCGCCACCGTCTACGCACTCGGGCACATCGGCGGCAACCACATCAACCCGGCTGTCACCCTGGGCCTGGCCGCCTCGGGCAAGTTCCCGTGGAGCCAGGTGCCGGCGTACATCGGCGCGCAGGTGGTCGGCGCCATCGTGGGTGCGGCCGCGATCATCGGGGTTCTCGGCAAGACGGCCAGCGACGTCGGCCTCGGGGTCGCGTCGTACGGCGACATCAGCGTGACCCAGGCCTTCACCGCGGAGTTCGTCGGGACCTTCATCCTCGTGTTCACGATCTTCGGCGTCATCCACCGCAAGGCCGCAGCCGGGTTCGCCGGCGTCGCGATCGGCCTGGTCGTGTTCGCGGTCATCATCCCCGTCGCCCCCGCGACCGGCGCCTCCATCAACCCCGCTCGCACCGTCGGACCGATGTTCGTCCAGCAGCTCGCCGGCGGCGACGTGAAGTGGGAGCAGGCGCCGGTCTACCTGGCCGCCGAGGTACTCGCCGGCGTCCTTGCCGCGCTCCTCTACGGAGCCCTGAGCCGCACCCCCGCCGACCGAGCGGAGGCCTTCGCCGGCGTGGACCTCGGCGATCCCGACCTCGAGGCAACCGCACGCTCGACCAGCAACGTCTGACCGCACCCCGCACCCCGCACACCGAACCCGGAAAGGGACTCTCATGAAGAAGCTGATCAACGACCCGAACGATGTCGTGGTCGAGGCACTGCGCGGGATCGAAGGAGCTCACCCCGAGCTCCAGGTCGATCACCACAACAAGATCATCTACCGCGGTGGCGCCCCCAAGAAGGACAAGGTGGGCATCATCTCCGGCGGTGGATCGGGGCACGAGCCGCTGCACGGCGGATTCGTCGGCCTGGGCATGCTCGACGCCGCGTGCGCCGGAGAGATGTTCACCTCGCCGGTGCCCGAGCAGATGCTGGCGGCCACCAAGCTGGTGGACGGCGGCGCCGGGGTTCTGCACGTCGTGAAGAACTACACCGGCGACGTGATGAACTTCGAGATGGCGGCCGAGCTGGCGGCGGCGGAGACCGGCGCCCGCGTCGTCTCGGTGGTCACCGACGACGACGTCGCCGTGCAGGACAGCACCTGGACCGCGGGGCGCCGCGGGGTCGGCGTCACCGTCCTGCTCGAGAAGATCGCCGGCGCAGCCGCGGAGCAGGGTCGCGACCTCGACCAGGTCGCGGAGATCGCTCGCACCGTCAACGCGAACGGTCGCAGCATGGGCCTGGCTCTCACGTCGTGCACCGTGCCGGCTGCCGGCAAGCCCACCTTCGAGCTCGGCGAGGGCGAGATGGAGCTCGGCGTCGGCATCCACGGCGAGCCCGGCCGGGAGCGGCTGCCGCTCGCGCCCGTGAGCGAGATCGCCGAGCTGCTGCTCGAGCCGATTCTCGCGGACCTGCCGTTCGTCAAGGGCGACCCCGTCATCGCCTTCGTCAACGGGCTCGGCGGCACCCCGCTGATCGAGCTCTACGTCCTGTTCAACGAGGTCCAGAAGATCCTCGGCGGGCACGGCGTGCCGATCGCCCGGTCGCTCGTGGGCTCCTACATCACGTCGCTGGACATGGCCGGCGCCTCGATCACGCTGCTCAAGGTCGACGACGAGCTGCTGTCCCTGTGGGACGCGCCCGTCAACACTGCAGCACTGAGATGGGGCATCTGACCATGTCCGAGAACGTGACCACGGCGGTCCTCGAGCTCTGGGTGCGCAGCTTCGCCCGGCTGGTCGCTGAGAACCGCGACCACCTGACCGAGCTCGACGCGGCGATCGGCGACGCCGACCACGGGTCGAACATGGACCGGGGCATGAAGGCCGCCGTGGCCGCGCTCGACGAAAGCCCGCAGGAAACGGCGGGTGCACTCTTCACCAAGGTGGGGATGACGCTGGTCTCGACGGTGGGGGGTGCCAGTGGGCCATTGTTCGGGACGCTGTTCATGCGGATGGGCAGCTCACTCGGCAGCCGCCGAAACGACCTCCGCGGACGACGTCGCGGCAGCCCTGCGAGCAGGGCTCGGCGGCGTCGTCGATCGGGGCAAGGCCGGGCCGGGTGACAAGACGATGTACGACGCGCTGGCGCCCGCCGTGGACGCCATTGGAAGGCGCACTCGGCGAGGACGCATCGCTTGGCCACCGCGATGAAGGTCGCCCGGGACGCCGCCGCAGCGGGTCGGGACGCGACGACGCCGATGCTGGCGCGCAAGGGACGGGCCAGCTACCTCGGCGAACGCAGCGTGGGGCATCAGGATCCCGGCGCGACGACCGTGGCCCTCCTCCTCGAAGCGGCGACCGAGACGCCGTTCTGAGCCATCCACGTGACTGAATCGACGAGCGAGCGGAGTGCAGCAGACATGACACAGAGCCTTTCGGGAGACTCACCGAAGTCGGACGCCGAGCATGGCGTCGGGCTGGTCGTCGTCTCCCACAGTCGCGCGCTGGCCCGGTGCCGCGGTGGCGCTGGCCGCGGAGATGCTGCACGGCCGTCCGCAGCGGATCGAGGTGGCCGCCGGTCTTGACGAGACGACCTTCGGCACCGACGCGGTCGGCATCATGGAGGCGATCGAGCGGGCGGACGGCCGCAGACGGCGTCGTCGTACTCATGGACCTCGGCAGCGCCGTGCTGAGCGCCGAGCTGGCGCTCGACCTGCTGCGCGACCCTTCGATCCGGGACCGCGTGACTCTCTCGCCGGCCCCGATCGTCGAGGGCCTCATCGTCGCTGCGGTGGCGGCTGCGGGTGGGGCCGGCCGGGCCGAGGTCGCGGCCGAGGCTCGCGACGCGCTGATGGGCAAGGCCTCGCACCTGTCAGCGCCGGCAGCCGACGCCCCCGCGGATGCCGACGAGGTCGGCGCGGTGGAGGTCATCGGAGTCTTCGCGGTCGAGAACCCGCACGGGCTGCACGCCCGACCCGCCGCCCGCCTCGTCAGCGAGGTGCGTGCCCTCGACGCGTCGGTCCAGCTGCGCAACCTCACCACCGGCGTCGGACCGGTCCCGGCCGGGAGCCTGAGCCGAGTCGCGACGTTGGCAGCCCTGTTGGGGCACGAGGTCGAGGTTCGCGCCTGCGGCCCCCAGGCACAGGAGGCCGTCGAGCATCTCGTCGCGCTCGCGGGGCGCCGGTTCGACGAAACTCCCGAGGAGGTGGCGGGCACGTCGACTCCGCCCTCGACGGCTCCGCCAACGGGTCCGCTTCCCGCCTCGCCGGGGATCGCGATCGGCCCGGTTCGCCGGTTGACCGCCGTACCCGTCGACGTCGCGCAGTACCCGATCGGCGAGCCGGCCGCGGAATGGCGACGCATCGTGGAGTCGGTGGCCGCCGTACGGCGAGAGATCGAGCAGGTCCGCGTCGTCACCGCGCGACAGGTGGGTGCCGAGCAGGCAAGCATCTTCGACGCACATCTCTCGCTGCTCACCGACGCCGAGATGCTCGCCGACGTCAAGGCCCGCGTCGGCACGGGCATCGGGGCGGTGGCCGCCTGGGCGGGCTGCCTGGCCGACGTCGAACGCGAGTGGGCAGACCTGCCCGACCCCTACCTGCGAGAGCGGGCCGCGGACGTCCACGCGGTCGGCGACCAGGTGCTGCGCGCGTTGACGGGAGAACCCGACCGACAGATCACCGCGGCGGGAGTCCTGGTGGCAGGCGACCTGACTCCCGCCGAGACGGCCGGCCTGGATCTCGGCCTGGTGACCGGAGTGGTGCTCGCCCATGGCAGCCCGACCTCGCACGCCGCCATCCTGGCCCGGGCCCGCGACATCCCCGTTGTCGTGGCTGCCGGCACCGAGGTGTTGAGCATCCCCGAAGGCACTACGGTCGTCCTCGATGGCGGCAGCGGCGAGCTGCACTTCGATCCGTCGCCGGAGCTGACTGGGGGAGTACCGGCGTCGCGCCTCGGAGCTCGCCGACCAACGCGACCGTCAGCTCGCTCTCGCCGCGGACCCGGCCGTGTCCCGCGACGGCACGTCCGTCGTCGTGGCCGCCAACCTCGGATCGGTGACCGACGCCCGAGCGGCGCTCGCGGCCGGGGCGGACGGCGCCGGACTCGTCCGTACGGAGTTCCTGTTCCTCGACAGGAGCACCGCCCCCGACATCGAGGAACAACAGCGCGAGTACGCCGCGATCGCCGAGGCGATGGACGGTCGGCGGATCACTCTGCGGACTCTCGACGTCGGGGGAGACAAGCCGCTGGCGTACCTGCCGATGCCCGTGGAGGCCAACCCGTTCCTCGGCCAGCGCGGCATCCGGCTCAGCCTCGACAACCGTGAACTCCTGCGCGACCAAATGGCGGCGATCTGCCACACGGCGCGGCGGTCCCCGACCAGCATCATGATCCCGATGGTGTCGACGCCTGCCGAGATGATCGAGGCGCGTCAGGTCCTCATGGAGGCGGCGGGACCGTCCGGCCTCCCGGACGGTCTGCACATCGGCACGATGATCGAGGTCCCCTCGGCGGCGCTGAAGATCGAGGCGTTCCTGCCGTACGTCGACTTCGTCAGCATCGGCACCAACGACCTGACGCAGTACGCGCTCGCGGCCGAACGCGGGAACGGCGCCGTGGCCGCCCTCTCCGACACTCTCGACCCTGGTGTCCTCCAGCTGATCGACCAGGTCTGCCGGGTCGCACGCGGTCGCATCGACGTGGCCGTCTGCGGTGAGGCTGCCTCCGACGAGCTGGCCATCCCGGTGCTGATCGGGCTGGGCGTCAGGGAGCTGAGCGTCTCGCCGCCCGCCGTACCCAGGGTCAAGGCGGCTGTCCGTGAGCTCGACGTCGAGCGGTGCGCGATCCTGGCCCAGCAAGCACTCGGTCTGCCCAGCGCCGACGACGTACGCAAGCTGGTGCTTTCCGAGACTGTCGGAGACCGCGGGTTGACTCGCGAGCCTCAAGGGTAGAGGCGCTCCACTTCACGGGTTTCCAGGTCGATCTTCACTGCGGTGTCCTCGGGCACGGGAGTCCAGCCTTCTTGGTCAAGGCCGCTCGAGATGACGTGGACGGCGTCCGGGGTCAGCCGGTAGTCCATGGCGAAGTACTCGTCGTCGTGCCGGGGCGGCACTCCCGTCGCGGTCTCGCCCATCCGTCGCAATGCAGGGGGCGGCGACGGCGCGACTGTTGACATGAACCGCGAACAGATGTCGGGGCGACAACATCAGCGCGTTCAGGCTGGCGTCGGGAAACTCGCGAACGAGTACGTCGAGGGCGTGGCTGACGCCGGCCTCGTCCTCACCGCACTTGGCAATGCACTGCAGCACGAACCGGAAGTAGCGTTCGCTGTCGGTGTCCCCGCGCAACTGTGCCTGCGACTCCGGGGTGAGCAGGTCCTCGAGCCGGTCGATGGGGGAGATGTGACCGTTGTGGGCGAAGGCATGGTTTCCGTCGACGAACGGGTGGGTGTTCTCCGGTGAGATCGTGAGACCGGGAGTGGCCCACCGCAGGTGAACGAGCCCCGCTCGGCCGAGCTGACTCGCAGCCAGTTGTGCGTACGTCGCGTCGCGGTGCGCCGAGTCGGGGGACGCGATGCTCCTGGGCGGACGATCGCCCGACTCCTGCCAGGCCATGCCCCAGCCGTCACCGTGCACAGCCGTGAGGGCTGTGAACCCTTCGAGCCCGGGCTTGCCGAGCACCTCCTCGACCGAGATCGGGCGAGCGGCGACATAACCGAGCAGGCGACACAAGATGCATCAAGTCCTTCCGTGCGGGGCACTGGTCCGGTGGCGAGCGCGGGTTGCATTCTCTCGAGACTCTCGCGACTTGGGTACCGGACAACTGTGCACAGACCACCGTGCTGAAAGGCTGCACCCGTGCGAACCGTTGGTGTCGAGGAGGAGCTCCTGCTGGTCGACGCGCGCTCCGACCGTCCCCGAGCGGTGGGCTCCCAGGTGCTGGGAATCGCGGCAGACCATGGCGATGCCGGCAGCGACGAGATGGTGGGCGGCAAGATCGAGCACGAGCTCCAGGAGCAGCAGCTCGAGACCGACACGCCCCCGGAGTCGGACATGGCCGCGCTGGAAGCCGCGCTGCGCTCTCGCCGGGCAAAGGCCGATGCGGCCGCACGCGAGGCCGGCGCCCGGATCGTCGCCACTGGAACGTCACCGTTCCCGGTCGAGCCCCAGCTCGTGCACGAGACGCGGTACGAGCGGATGGCCGAGCGGTTCGGGCTCACCGCCACCGAGCAGCTGGCCTGCGGCTGCCACGTCCACGTGTCGGTGGAGTCCGACGACGAGGCGATCGGCGTACTCGACCGGATCCGGGTCTGGCTCCCGGCCCTCCTGGCGCTGAGCGCGAACTCCCCGTTCTGGCAGGGGACCGATACCAAGTACGCGAGCTTTCGCTCTCAGACGATGGTCAGGTGGCCGATCTCCGGGCCCCCTGACGTGTTCGTCACCGCTGCGAACTACCGGGCTCGCGTGGCCGACGTCCTCGCCACCGGCGTCCTGCTCGACGAGGCCATGATCTACTCCGACGCCCGCCCGTCGCATCACTACCCGACCGTCGAGATCCGGGTCGCCGACGTCTGCCTGGATGCGCGAGACGCCGTGCTCGTCGCGGCCCTTTGTCGCGGGCTCGTCGAGACCGCCGCGGCGCAGTGGACCGCCGGCGAGGCTCCGCCGTCGACGTCGACCGAGTTGCTGCGGCTCGCCACCTGGCAGGCCTCGAGGGAGGGAATCAGCGGCCAGCTGCTCGACCCGCATGTCTCCCGGCCGAGGCCGGCACGCGAGGTTGTCGACCAATTGGTCGACTACGTCGGCCCTGCCCTGCGCGCCACGGGTGATGAGCGGCTCGTTGTCGACGGGATCGAGCGAGTCTTTGCCCACGGCACCGGCGCTCGCCGGCAGCGCGCCGTGATGGCGAAGACCGGACAGCTCGCCGACGTCGTCGCTGATCTGGTGAGGGCAACCTGTGACCACGGCTGACGCCTCGCCCGGGGAGCTTGCTGGTCCAGGGGCACCCGCGTACTGGTGCTTACGACGGCTCGGGGTCGAACGCGGCGATCGGTGCGCCCCAGGCCGCTGGCGCGACGTGCCACACGGCGCCGAAGTCTCCGGCGTAGTAGCCGTTGTGGGGGTGCACCCGACCTGCGGAAGTGCCGGACTCCTGCTCGATGCTGATCGATGCGGCCATGGTGCTCACCTCCCTTTCTCGGCTGCCGTTGTAATACCTATACCGACCCTCGGCTGCGAATAAACTCATCGCTCCCTGGCCCGATTTCCTGGACCTTTCTGGTCTAGATCCTGCGCCGACCGGCGCCCGGGGCGCATCAGGGAAACCACTAGTCCTGACCCTGATGTACCCCGGCGTTGCTCAGTACCGCTCGGCGAGCGAGTGGGACCCGACTAGTTGAGTACGAAGTACGCGACCTTGAGGCCGGCGCTTGGCGCCACGGCCGACAGCCGGATGGTGAACGAACCGTTTGCCGGCACTGCCGACCTCACGAACACGGCGGCGTTCTGCTGGGAGGTGGCGAGCACCATGCTGGCGGTCGTCACGCCGGCCAGGGCGACGGTCCTGGCTGCACTCCCGGCCGCGACGACGACGGTGCCGCTGCGGCTGAACCTGGCCTTCCCGGTCACGTTCAGAGCGGTGCCGTTGGTGCTCCTCGCGATCACGCCCGTGCCGTTCGTGGTGTCGCCGAACACGCCGACGCCGGTTCCGGTGGCCTCCCCGTAGACGGCTGAGCCCGTGCCCGGCGTCTGGCCCCAGACCCCGATCCCGGTGGTCCCGGTGTTCTGACCCTTGACTCCCGTTCCACCGGCCGATGCCTGGCCACGAACGGCCGTACCGCCCGGTGACGCATGTTGCGCCGACACGGCGATGTCCGTCCCGTCGCTCTCGGCGTAGACGCCGCCGCACGCCACCACCGCGTAGAACCCACCAATACCGCAGCCGCCGATCGTGTTCGTGTTGAAGAACCATGTGGCGTCTGTCTCGGTGTTGAGCTCGCCGGCGAGGACCGGTTCACCTTGCGTGGCGATCGCCTGCGACGCTGTGGCCGCGACCATCAGCATGGCAGCCAGGGCGACCACGGCGCCCGTTGCTCGCTTTGACATGAGATTGCCCTTTCCCTGGATAGCACTGCTTTCTCAGGCCATCGTGCGCCCGTGCGGCTGGACTTGCGCAGACCCAGGAGGGTCATCTTGGAGCCCTAGGGGGTGCGCCGCTGGGGCCCTGCCGGACACCGACGTACCTAACCGAACACGCGAGCTGTGTCGTCAGCCTGCCGACGTGGCGGATCAGGTCGTTTGGTACGTCGCTGTACGGGCAGCCGTTCACACCCGACCGGGAGTCAGAAACCCAGCACGGTGATCGCAATCTTTCCGCGAACGTTCCCGGCCGCAAGTTGGCGCATCGCGTCCGGGACGCGGTCCAACGGGTAGGTGCGGTCGATGCTCGGCGTGACCTTGCCCGCCTCGATCAGCTCGGCGACCCGCTCGAGAGTGCTGAAGTGTTCCTTCGCCACGAGCATGGCCAGCCGCTGCCGCACGAACGGCGACAACGCGGCCGCCCGCAGGGACCGGCCGAATCCGCCGGTCCACCGGCCGCCTTCCTCGCCACCGACGATGACGAACGTCCCGGTCCGCGTAAGGGTTCGGCGGAGCTTTGGGATGCTGGAGTTGCCGCCGATGACAAGGACCAGGTCGTAGAGGTGAGAGCCGTCGGCGAAGTCGTCGACGGTGTAGTCGAGGACGTGGTCGGCGCCGAGGGAGCGCACCAGGTCGACCTTCGCTGTGCTGCACACACCAGTGACCTCCGCGCCGAACGCCTTGGCCATCTGGACGGCGTAGCTGCCGACGCCGCCGGATGCTCCGATGATCAGCACCTTCTGGCCTGGTGCAACCTTGCCGACGTCGCTCAGGGCCTGGAGAGCGCTGGCTGCCGACACCGCCGCGACCGCGGCCTGCTCGAAGGGGAGGTCGACCGGCTTGCGAACGAGCTTGTCTTCGAGAGCCGCGGCGTACTCGGCGAACGAGCCCTTGGCGATCCCGAACACCTCGTCTCCGATGGAGAACCGGGTCACCGCAGAGCCAACGGCGACGACCGTGCCGGCGACGTCGAACCCGGCGACCGGGTTCTTGGGTCTACGCAGACCGAAACCGAGGATGCGGATCAGGTACGGCTTGCCGGTCATCAGATGCCAGGTGCCGCGGTCGAGGCCGGCAGCGTGCACTCGCACCAGCACCTCGTTGTCGGCGACCTCAGGCCTGGCGATCTCGGCGAGGTGCAGTACGTCGGCCTCGCCGTACCTGTCCTGGACGATCGCCCGCATCGTGCCTGCGGGTGCCGGACCTGTCGCGTCTTGGCTCATGTCGGTGCTCTCCAGGCTGGTCGCGGGCTTGGTCATCTTAGGCCTTTCAAGGGATTTGGTACTTAGTACGGTTACGCTACAGTACAAAGTACGAAAACGCGAACGCCCGGGAGAGACATGACTGAGCCAGCCAGCAGGAGTCGTCAGTCCGCTCGCCAGTCCGCTCGTCAGCAGAGTCGCCCTGGGCTCAGCCGAGAACGCGTGCTGCGCGGCGCGGTCTCGGTGGCCGACGGGGGAGGGATCGGAGCGTTGACGATCCGCTCGCTCGCCGAGGAGCTCGGCGTCAAGCCGATGTCGGTCTACCACCACGTCGCGAACAAGGAGGAGATCCTGGACGGCATCGTCGACATCGTGTTCAGCGAGATCGAGATGCCGACGGTGGGCGGCGACTGGCGTTCGGAGGTCAGTCGGCGAGCGCACTCGGCCCGTCGCGTCCTCAGGCTCCATCCCTGGGCGATCCCGCTCCTGGAGTCGCGCACTTCGCCAGGCCCGGCCACGCTGGCTCACCATGATGCGATGCTCGGCACCCTGCGCGCGGGGGGCTTCTCGCTGGAGCTGACCGCCCACGCCTACGCGCTTCTCGACGCCTTCGTGTACGGGTTCGCAGTCCAGGAGGCTTCGCTGCCGTTCGAGGGTCCGGACGGCGCCGCCGAGGTTGCCGAACCGATCATGGAACTGATGTCCGCCGGCGAGTTCCCGCACCTCGTCGACATGGCCACGTCGTACTACGTCCAGCCCGGCTACGACTTCGGCAACGAGTTCGAGTTCGGGCTCAACCTGATCCTCGACGCCCTGACGCGGGCGCTCGAGGCCGACCGTCGGCCGGCGTCCTGATCACTTCTCGATGTCGACGCGGGTGCTACCGACGCTCAGGAACGAAGGTTCAGTTCCTGGGTCCGCACGCGCGCCGCGGCTCGGGCACCGAGGTCGGATCCCCACTGCCTCGCCCGGTCGGCCTCGCCGTCGAACAGCGGGCCGGTTGGTTCGGCGACGTAGAAGCATTCTCTGCCGATGACGGTGTAGCCGAGCGCCTGGAGCATCCGGGTGGCCTTCTTGGCTGCAGACCCGGGCAGGTGGCGGACGCTCGCGACCTTGGTTTCGAACGCCGCGAACATCGGCGACTCCGAGCTGCAGGGCAGCTGGGACAGCCACTCGCGCAGTCCGTGGAGTCGCGACCGGAAGTGCGCGACGTGCTTGACGGCTTCGCGAAGGGTGCGCGGCCGGCTGAGGGCGTAGGCGTGTTTGGGGCCGCCGACCACGATCAGGTCCTGGCCGATCGATGACGGCGTCGGGACCACAGTGGCCTCGTGCAGCTCCACCTCGAGGTGTCCCGACAAACCCTCGGCCACCGCCTCGGCGATCTCCCGGCTGTTGCCGAATATCGACTCGTAGACGACCAGAGCCTTCATCGCGCGCGTCCTCTCAACGTTGTCCTTCAGGAGAGGCAATGGAGCCTGGGCACTCTCCGGACTACTTATCTCCATGCTCCTTTGTCCCCTTTCGCCCGGATAGAGGCCTTCATCCCGGCCAGGTCGGGACCAAAGTCCCTGCCGAGAAATGTCGATCGGGAGCAAGGTGGCGCCGCACCGTTGACAACGCGGCGTCCGCCACGGCTTCAGCCCTCCCTCGGCGCCCACTGCCAGTCGCGCACCTCGGGCTGGTCCTCCCCGAAGGTCCGGATGTGGATGCCGTGCTCGACCAGCCTGTCCTTCAGCGCCTCGCGCACGGCCCCGGAGGTGCCGCGCAGCCGCGGGACCCGGTCGATGACGTCGATCGCCAGGTCGAAGCGGTCCAGCTTGTTGAGGACCGTCATGTCGAACGGCGTGGTCGTGGTGCCCACCTCGACGTACCCGCGCACATGGATGTTCGCGTGGTTGGTCCGCTTGTACGTCAGCCGATGGATGAGCCACGGGTAGCCGTGGTAGGCGAAGATCACCGGCTTGTCCGTCGTGAACAGGGCGTCGAAGTCCGCGTCCGACAGCCCGTGTGGGTGCTCCCGCTCGTCCTGTAGCCGCATCAGGTCAACGACGTTCACGAACCGGACCCGCAGGTCCGGAAGGGAGTCGCGCAGGATCTCGACGGCGGCCAGGGCCTCCATGGTCGGTACGTCGCCCGCACAGGCCATCACCACGTCGGGTTCCTCCCCGCCGTCGGTGCTCGCCCAGTCCCAGATGCCGATGCCCTTGGTGGTGTGTACGACGGCCTGGTCCATGGGGAGGTACTGCGGGGCCGGCTGCTTGCCGGCCACGATCACGTTGACGTACTGGCGACTGCGCAGGCAGTGGTCGGCGACCGAGAGCAGCGTGTTCGCGTCCGGCGGCAGGTAGACCCGGACGACCTCGGCACGCTTGTTCATCACGTGGTCGATGAAGCCGGGATCCTGGTGCGAGAAGCCGTTGTGGTCCTGCCGCCACACGTGCGAGGTGAGCAGGTAGTTCAGCGACGCGATCGGGCGCCGCCACGGGATGTCGTTGGTGACCTTCAGCCACTTGGCGTGCTGGTTGAACATCGAGTCGATGACGTGGATGAACGCCTCGTAGCAGGAGAAGAGGCCGTGCCGCCCGGTGAGCAGATAGCCCTCGAGCCAGCCCTCGCAAGTGTGCTCGGACAGGATCTCCATGATCCGGCCGTCGACCGACAGGTGGTCGTCCTCCGGCGTGGTCTCCGCGTTCCAGGTCCGGTTCGTCACGTTGAGGACGTCCTGCAGGCGGTTGGAGCTGTTCTCGTCCGGCGAGAACATCCGGAAGTTGTCGGAGTTCTCGGCCATCACGTCGCGCAGGAACCCGCCGAGGATCCGGGTCGACTCGACGGCACCGGTGCCGGGGTGCTCCACGTCGACGGCGTACCTGCGGAAGTCGGGCATCCGCAGGTCGCGAAGCAGGAGACCGCCGTTCGCGTGCGGCGTCGCGCTCATCCGCCGGTCACCGACCGGGTGCAGGGAGCGGATCTCGTCGGCGACGGCGCCGGTCTCGTCGAACAGCTCGTCGGGGCGGTAGCTCAGCAGCCAGTCCTCGAGCACGGCCCGGTGTGCGTCATTGGCGCGGGCGTCCGTGAACGGCACCTGGTGGGAGCGCCAGGAGCCCTCCACCTGCTTGCCGTCGATCTCCTTCGGCCCGGTCCAGCCCTTGGGGCTGCGCAGAACGATCATCGGCCATGGACGGCGGGTCGCCGGTGTGGTGCCGCCCGCCCGCGCCTCCTGCTGGATGTCCCGGATCTCGTCGAGGCAGTGGTCGAGGGTTGCGGCGAACGCCTGGTGCATCTCGGCGGGGTCGGCTCCCGACACGACGTACGGCGTGTAGCCATAGCCGCGCATCAGCGAGACCAGTTCCTCCTCGGGGATCCGGGCGAGCACGGTCGGGTTCGCGATCTTGTAGCCGTTGAGGTGCAGGATCGGCAGCACCGCGCCGTCCCGGCGCGGGTCGATGAACTTGTTGGAGTGCCAGCTGGTCGCGAGGGGTCCGGTCTCGGCCTCGCCGTCGCCGACGACCGTCGCGACAACGAGGTCGGGGTTGTCGAATGCGGCACCGTAGGCGTGCGACAGCGAGTAGCCGAGCTCGCCGCCCTCGTGGATCGAGCCGGGTGTCTCCGGCGCGACGTGGCTGGGGATTCCGCCGGGGAACGAGAACTGCTTGAACAGCCGGCCGAGCCCGTCCTCGTCGATCCCGATGTCGGGGTAGACCTCGCTGTAGGTGCCGTCGAGGTAGGCGGAGGCGACCAGGCCAGGACCGCCGTGGCCCGGGCCGATCACGTACATCATGCTGAGGTCGCGGGCCATGATCGCCCGGTTGAGATGCGCGTAGACGAAGTTCAGGCCGGGCGTCGTACCCCAGTGACCGAGCAGTCGTGGCTTCACGTGCTCGGGTTGCAGCGGCTTGCGCAGCAAGGGGTTCTCCATGAGGAAGATCTGGCCCACCGAGATGTAGTTGGCAGCCCGCCACCACGCGTCGATCCGCTCGAGCGTGGCAGGGTCGAGCGGTCGGCCGGTCACCGTGCTGTGGACGCGTTCGGTCTTGGTCATGGGTCTCCTCGGATGGACGCGGGGCTCCTCCACCATGTCCCCGCGCACCCGGCGCGGATCAGGGGAGCACGTCGCGAACCGAGGGGACTTTCGTCCCCGGGCTCGCCGAACCCGGCAAGCGGGTACAAACTGGCTGAATGAAACCGATCACTGTCTTCCTTCTCGACGACCACGAGGTTGTCCGCCGTGGCCTTCGTGACCTGCTCGAGTCTGAGGGCGATATCGAGGTGGTCGGCGAGTCCGGGCTGGCGGCCGAGGCCATCAGCCGGATCCCTGCGCTGCGTCCCGCCGTGGCGATCCTCGACGGGCGGCTGCCCGACGGCAGCGGCATCGACGTCTGCCGTGAGATCCGCTCGATCGACCCCAGCATCAACGCCCTGATCCTCACGTCCTACGACGACGACGAGGCGCTCTTCGCCGCCATCCTCGCCGGCGCGTCCGGCTACGTGCTCAAGCAGATCGCCGGGAACGACCTCCTCGACACCGTACGGCGCGTGGCAGCCGGCCAGTCCATGATCGACCCGGTCCTCACCGCGAGGGTTCTCGACCGGATCCGAAACGGCGCGCCTGGGGCCGCGGAGCTGGCCGACCTGACCGAACGCGAGCGAGAGATCCTGACCCTCATCGCCGAGGGTCTGACCAACCGGCAGATCGGCGAGCGGCTGTTCCTCGCCGAGAAGACCGTGAAGAACTACGTGTCGAGCTTGCTGGCAAAGCTGGGGCTCGAGAGCCGCACCCAGGCCGCCGTACTCGCCACGCGGCTCCTGACCTGACGGGCTGAGCTGCTCTCGCGAGTCACCCTGGGGTCCCGTCACATCGGGACCAATGGCCCGTTGACCTCGCGACTCTGGCCCCTGCCCGCAGCGCGCTGCGACCGGTTGTCTGGAAGACAACATCCAGTACAACTGAGGAGTGTCAGATGAGTACCATCCACAACCAGGTCAGGGACCAGCACCCGACGCACAACGCGACCGAGTCCACGGGCCTGGCCGCGGGTGGCACCGACAACGCCACGCACAGTGCCACGTACAAGGCGCTGGCTGTGCTTCGGATCGCCTTCGGAATCACCTTCCTTTGGGCGTTCTTCGACAAGCTGCTCGCCCTGGGCTTCAGCACCGGTGCCGTGACCAACCGAGGCCGGCGTCAAGACCGGGACCGACTTCTTCGCCAAGGACAGCGCCTGGCTGAACGGCGGCAGCCCGACCGAGGGCTTCCTCGGCCATGTGTCACCGAACAACCCGTTCCAGGGCGTGTTCAACTCGATGGCCGGCGACACCTGGGTGAACGTCCTGTTCATGGTCGGACTGCTCGGCATCGGCATCGCGCTGACCTTCGGCATCGGCATGCGCGTCGGGGCCGCCTGTGGCGCCTTGATGTACCTGTTCATGTACGCCGCGAGCCTCCCGCTCGAGAACAACCCGGTGGTCGACGACCACCTCATCGGCGCGATCTGCGTGGTCGTCCTGGGCCTCACGCTTGCCGGCGACACCTGGGGATTCGGCCGGGCCTGGGCCAAGACCGGGCTGGTGAAGGAACACAGCATTCTGCGGTAACCATCGTCACCGCGCACACGCCGACGACGGCCGTCCACTGGGAGAGGTCTCCCGGGCGGCCGTCGTCTGGCGTTGGCGGACCGACGCGTTGAGCCGAGATCGGCTGGCCGGGCTCAGCCTTCGGTGCGATGAACACGTGCACCGTCTCGCAGTCGGCGGACACGGTGTCCACGTCGTCGACGTATGCCGTGTCGTTCCCGCTGCCGCAGACCACGTCGTCGACGTCGCCGATGATGTTGAAGTGCGAGCCCCAATAGGCGAACACGGTGTCATCCCCTGCGCCCGCATCCACGAGTCCTGGCCTCCGCCAAGGTCGATGCCGTCGTTCCCTGCGAGACTCTCGACGTGGTCGTCGCCATCGCAGAGAACGGATGTCGTCGCTGTACGCCGTTCCGACGATGGTGTTGTCCAGGTCGTCGCCTTGGATGATCACGGTGACGTCCTCACAGTCGGCGCCGAACTCGTCCGCGAGGTCGACCTCGATGTGGTCGAAGCCTGCGCCGCAGCGCACTACTGCCCGCGTCGGGTCCTCGGGGTCGTCGGCGAAGAGCATGTCGTCCCCGATGCCTCCGGCGAGCACGCCTTCCCAACGCAGGCCCAGGTTGTCGTCCCCGACGCCCCCGTTCAGCGTCGGGCCGTCGGACGACGCGAAGAGGCTGTCGTCGCCTTCGCCACCGTTGAGTACTTTGCCGAGGCCGTTCGCCTCGATGATCATCTGGTCCCCACCCGCTCCGCCATTCATCACCGAGTTGCCGACGCCGAAGACGATGATCTGGTCATTTCCGCCGTCGCCGTACACGCGGGCATCGCCGGCGCCGACTCGGAACTGGTCGATGTTGTCGCCGCCGTACGCGACGTCGTCGCCGAACGTGAAGAGCTTGTCGGAGCCCGCAGCGCCACTGAGCGTGTCGGCGCCCGAGTCCCCACGCAGACTGTCGAACCCCGCGTCACCGTTCAACGTGTCTGCGCCAGGACCTCCGTGAAGCACATCGCCGCCGCCGGCACCGTGAACGACGTCGTTGCCTCCGAGCGCCCAGACCGTGTCCGCCGTTGCGGTTCCGGTGATGTTGTCGTCACCTGGCGTGCCGTTGATGACCGCTGCGAATGCGGCTGGGCCGACGCTCAACGCCAAGGACCATAGCTACGGACAAACCGGCCATTCGGCGGGCAATGCGGGCATCGGCGACCATCACAGCTCTCCCAGGGAGCAAGGGGTTGCGCTCAATCTGCGCGGCGCCATCAGTTTGTTCTTCCGGTCGTCCGTGCGTCCATAGCACGGCTGGTCCATAGGCGGCTCGAGCGGGCAGTGCCCAAGGCCGGCCAAGCAGCAGGATCAGCGTTCCCGAACCACGGGAAGGGAGCACCCCCAAACGTCAGGAGTGCTGACGGACATCTCGGGGCGGATGTCGAAGAAGTAGCCATCGCTGGCCATGTGCACCTTGTAGAACTCCCCGATGCCCACGAACCAGGTCGTGCGGGCCTGGGGCTTTGCGGAGAATTCATCGCCGCTCGAGCCGCCCCACATGAACAGTTCGGCGAGGCGACCGCGGTGCATCTGCAAGTTGCGCTCGGGGGACCAGGCCGGGTCGGGGTGCCAGGCCCACAGGCTGCCGCGGATGATGATGCCGAGTGCCTCGTCACTGTTGTTGTGGACGATCAGCTGGATCCAGATGTCCTTACCGGCGGCGGTGGGTTCCCACCACACGGCGTATCCCAGCCTGACGCGACGCGCGAGGGCGAGACACTGTTGCCGGGTTGCGATGAGCTCCTCGGCCGGCCGGCCCTTCCCGATGCCGCCGGCCCAGGCTGCATAGGCGGCGAGGACCGTGTCGAGCGAGTTCCCGTCCAGCGGTGTATCGGTCAGCCCGTCAACTCGCCTGAGGAACTCCTGGGTGCTGGTGGAAGGCGGCTCGCAGTCGCTGTCGAGGCGCTCTCTCGTCCGGTCGATGTTGTTCCTCAGCCGCCTCGAGGCGGCAGCCGAGGCTTCGTCACCAGCACTCAGGACCTGGGACGAGACGACGGACATGGGCCACTCGAGCCTCGAGACCTGCTGCAACTCCGCGCGGTGGCAGGTGGAGCCTGCAACAGAGGATTCGGGATCGGCGACGGTGGACGGACTCTGAGTGCTCGTCGCGGGGCTGCTCGGCTTCTCCACGGTGCCCTGGCCGCTGTCGGAGTCGCACCCGGCAAGGGCGAGGGCCACGCCTGCAATCGCGACGGTCATGGAGAGTGCGCCGACCCGCAGGTCCATGCCCTTGTTATACCTCGTTATACAGCCAATCCAGCCTGCACCGATGAGTCCGGACGGCCCGCAGGGTCGACATCGTCATGACCAAAGTCATCGGCGACATCACCATGTCCCTCGACGGGTTCGTCACGGGGCCAGGCGCGGACCTCGAGCACGGCCTCGGCCGTGATGCCGAGGGCCTGCACGCGTGGGCCCTTGAGAGCCAGGACCCGGTCGACCGAGGCGTACTCGAGCGGCATACCGCCGCGTCTGGGGCGGTCATCATGGGCCGGAAGCTGTTCGACACCGTGGACGGTCCCGGCGGATGGAGCGCCGAACGTGGGTACGGCGCGGACCAGGATGGAAGACCGGCCTTCTTCGTCGTCACCAGCACCCAGCCGGACCACGTCCGGCTCGCGGATTCCCACGACTTCACGTTCGTGCTCGACGGCCCCGCCGCCGCGGTTGAGCAGGCTCGGGCCGCCGCCGGCGACCGGGACGTCTTCGTGATGGGTGGCGGCCGCACCATCGCCGGCTGCCTGGCCGCCGGCCTCCTCGATCAGCTGCGAATCCACCTCTCGCCGGAGGTGCTGGGCGCAGGTACGCCGCTCTTCGACTCCGTGGGTCGGCACCGGCTTCGCCAGGTCGGGGTCGAGACGTCGCCCGTGGCGACCCACCTCACCTACGAGGTGCTCCGCGGCTGACCGGGCACCAGTCGCAGACTGGTATCGCCGACTCGTCGGAAGTTGCCCGGAGGAGCGAAGCGGGGGAGGGCGGCTTGCGACTGGTCCGGGTGCTGTTGTCGACCAATTGGCGCGTAGTGACGACAGAGGGTTGGTGCTGTCGCGACCAATTGGCGCGTAATGCGGTCCGCGAGCCGGTTCGGGTGCTGTTGTCGACCAATTGGCGCGTAGTGACGGCCCGCGGGCCGGTTCGGGTGCTGTTGTCGACCAATTGGCGCGAAGTGACGACCCGCGGGCCGGTTCGGGTGCTGTTGTCGACCAATTGGCGCGAAATGACGGTCCGCGAGCCGGGTCCGGGTGCTGTTGTCGACCAATTGGCGCGCAATGACGGCCCGCGGTCAGGCGCCGTCGTAGATCCGGAGCCGGGCCAGGACCGGGTGGTGGTCGGAGCGGTAGCCCCGCAGCACGCGGTGCCATGCGAACTGCGCGGCGCCGCCCTCCCCGGCCCGGTCGTCTGCGTCACGGACCGTGTCGTCGGCCAGGAACACGTAGTCGATGTAGCGGGTGTAGCGGGTCGGGATGGTGCCGCGCAGGCCGAGCGCCTCCCACGACGAGGTCGCGTGGCCCGCGAAGGCCCGGGTGAGCCCACCGCGTGGCCGGGCCCGGGCGTCGTCGACGTGGTCGAAGTTGTAGTCGCCCGTGCCGACCACGACGTCGCCGGGGGCGTCGTCCCACATGCGCGCCATGGTCGCGAGGTGGACCTTCGCGAAGCGGGCGTTCAGGTTGCGCCGGAAGCGGTCGCCGGTCTCGATGGCCTGGTTGACGTGGGTGTTGAGCAGGGTCACGGTGCGGCCGCTTGCCCGGTGGACGAACCGGGCGGTGACGACCCAGCGGGCCGGGAAGGGCGTGTCGACCTCCCGCCGGCTACGCCCGCGGTGCATCTGGCGCCAGGCGACGTCGACGAGCTCCAGTTCGGAGGTGCGCCAGCTGACCGCGAGCGCGAGCGGGCCTGCTGCCGTCGGGTAGTGCCAGGTCTGCCAGCCGTCGTCGACGTACTGCGGGTAGAGCTCGCGGAACGCCGATGACTTCGACTCCTGCCAGCCGATCAGGTCGATGCGGGGGTCGCCGGTGATCCGGTCCCAGTCGGACCTGGCCTTCTCCAGCCGCAGGTGACGCAGCGCGTTGTAGGAGACCACGCCGAGGGTGCCCAGGACCTCTCCGCGCAGTGGGGCAGCCGTTCGAGGGGCGGCGACCGGTCGGGCGGAGGCGTCGCCGCTGGTGCGCCCGGGGGAGGGGTCCTCAGCCCGGGTGGCCACGAGCACAGCTGCGGCCGCGAGCGCGGCGAGCAGCGCGGCCAACAGGGCGACGACCACCAGCACGAGGACGACAGGTCGAGTGGGGCTGGTGGCGGGACGCGGCACCGCGCCAGCGTAGGCGGTCGGGACGGCTCAGCCGCGGGACCCGCCCGACGGCTCGCCCTCGCGGGCCACGGCCAGGCGCGGCACCCCGCCGAGGCCGAGACGGTAGCGGACGTGGTCGGCGTGGCTCTCGAGCGTGCGCCACAACGCGGTGTGGGCCGGCCACGGGAGCGGCTCTGCCCCGTCGTACCAACTGGCGCCGAAGGCGACCCACACCGGCGTCCAGTTCGCGGCGAGGTCCCAGGCGCCGCGTCGAGCCTCGACCAGGCGACGGCGCAGCTGGAATGCGGCCCGAGGGCCGTCGACGTGTACGCCGGCCGTGGCGACCGGCCACACCCACAGGTCGTGGGTCATCAGGTCGAGCTCGACTTCACGGAGGGCTGTGGGGTCGACCAGCACGGTGGCGACGTTCTCGTGGGGCACGCGGACCACGCGACCTCCTCGGCTCTCAGGACCGGGACCGTCCCGACGCTAGCCGAGGCGGCTCAGTGCGTCACCTTGAGGCCGACCACACAGCCGACCAGGCCGAGCAGGAGGACGATCTTCGTGGCACTGACGGGCTCCGACCCCGAGATCATGCCGAACGCGACCGTGAGTGACGCACCCACCGCAACCCAGACGGCGTACGCGGTTCCGGTGGGAAGGCTGCGCATCGCGTAGGCCAGACCGCCCATGCTGGCGGTGAGGGCCACGAAGAACACGACGGATGGCCAGACTCGCGAGAACCCCTCCGACTTGCCGAGCGCAACGGCCCAGACGGCTTCGAGAACGCCAGAGAGGATGAGGACCAACCAGGACATGAGGGGCTCCTACTGGCCGTCTTGTCGCCTGCCGGGTACGGCTCCCTCGTCCGGTGAGTCCTGAACTGACTCGGTGTGGACCCTAGCAAATGTGGAGGCCAGAGCTCGAAACGCTGTGCGCCACATGTATGCCACGCCCGGCAGCTCCGCGGACTGCCGGGCGCGGGTCCATGGCGACGCTGTCGGTGCCCTGCTGGGACGGACCGCGCCGAGGATCGGGTTGAGGCCGCTCACCATAAAGACCCGTAGCCAACGCAGGCATGACGCGGCTGGGTACGCCGGATTGCGGGCTAGACGCCGAAACCGCCCGCGGGACGGGGGATGTCACCGCGGGCGGCCCTTCCTAGGCGAACTCCGACGAGGAGCGTCGTCTAGGGGTCTGTGTTGTCCCTGGCGCTATTCGCTCGAGGATGGAGCGGATTCGCTGGCGGATTCCCAATGGTGGACGCGCCGGCGTGCAAATCGTCCTCCGTCTTCGCGCCAGGTCACCGCCACCCGGTCCCACGGTGGTAGCTCGAGATCCGCGCTGTACCTGAACACGTTGACGGCCGAACCTGGATCGATGCGCCCGAACACGACCATCCCGCAATACCGCTGATCGGCACCCTCCAAGAGTTTGACCGTGACGTCGACGGCCGGTTGGGTGCCGAGATTGACCAAGGAGCACATGTTGCTGTCGTCGCTGTGCATCGCCAGGCTCCACTTCGCAGCGTCTGTTCGGTGCACGGCCATCACTTCCACCTCCACGGTCTTGGGTCACCCCTCTTTCTCCGAGACCGAAGCCGGGCGCCCGCGACGATCCGGTGCCCGACGCGCGACCTTCTAAACGAGAGCCACGCATTTGCATGACTGCTCGACCGATGCCAGATGACGCGGCCTTCGGCTCGGACAGGGGGTGAACGAATGCTCCGCAAGGCGGTCCGCCCCGAGAAGTGGGCTCCACGCGCAGAGCCGCCCGCGTCATGCCGCCGGCCGTCGAGGGTCATAGGGGAGGAGAGGTACGGCACCAGCTCGCATCGCGCCCGCTGATGCTGGGACTGGGCATCCGGGAAGGACCGTGGGATACGATTCGCGAAGTGGCGCAGGTCACACTGAGCCCGCTGGTGGAGGGAGGCGCGGTCGTGGTGACCGAGGCCAGACCAGCAGACGGCGACCACGGCTCGCACGACGAGGACGAGGCGTTCATCGAGCTCGTTCCGATGCTGCGCCGGGTGATCTCGTCCCGCGTCAAGGATCCTCACGTCGTGGACGATCTGGTCCAGGAGACCTTGGTCCGGGTGATGGCCGCCCGATCGCGGTTCGAGCCTGAGAAGCTTCCGCACTATGCATCGGTCACGGCCCGCAACCTGGTGGCGTCCATGGCCGAGAAGAACGACCGGGCACGGGAACGATCCCACCTGCTCGTCGACGGAACCGAGGCCGAGTCCCCGGTGGCCGACCTACTCCGGCAGGAGGAGCGGTTCAGTGTCACGTGCCGCGCTGGCCAAGCTTCCGGCCGCGGACCGGGACCTGCTCATGGCTCACGAGGTGGACGGCCAAGACACCATCTCGATGGCCGCTGGGCGTGGATCGACCCCTGGAGCCGTCGCCGCTCGACTCGAGCCGAGCCCGCGCGAACCTGCGGGTCGAGTACCTGCTGGTGGCCGAAGCGCATCGAGCCGCCGACCGATCGCTGCAGACCCGTCCTCCGGGCGCTGTCGAGCGGGGACCGGCGCCGTCAGCGGGAGCTGGACGTGAGCGGTCATCTGCTGGCCTGCGCGGCGTGCGCACGGGTGAAGGATCTTGTTGTTCGAGCACCGCGGCGAACGAGCGGCGGAGGGTGCGGTCCGCGTCCCGGTGTCGAGGGACGCAGACGTCGTCGAGGCACGGCAGAAGGGTCGCGAGGTCGCGGCCTCGGTCGGTTTCTCCGGCACCGATCGGAACCCTCATCGCGACGGCGATATCCGAGATCGCCCGGAACATCGTCAAGTTCGCCGAGCGCGGAGAGGTCGTCATCACCGTGATCACGGCCGACCATCGGCGCGGAGTCAACGTCGTTGCCCGCGACGTCGGACCCGGGATCGAGGACCCTGCTCAGGCGATGCAGGACGGATTCAGCACCTACCACGGGCTCGGGCTCGGCCTACCCGGCGCGAAGCGCCTGATGGACCGGTTCGACCTCGTGTCGGTTCCCGGCGAGGGCACCACGGTGACGATGGAGAAGTGGTTGCCGTGACGTCGAAGCAACGAGCCATTCCTAGAGCACGAACGAGAGGGACAGCGACATGACCGAGACTTCTGAGAACGCCGAAGTACGTCGCGGCCCGACGGTGATGAAGGCGAGGCGCTGCTGCCGGAGCTCGTTGCGCACCTGCGAGCACGTCGGACTCCTCTGCGCCAACAGTGGGCAGAGCGGATCACGGGAGCCCACCTCTTGTCCGCGATGACCGCCCAAGAGGTGTTCTCCGAGGCGACATCGGTCTACGACAACTATGTCGAGGTGTTGGAGACGGGAAGCGTCGAAGCCCTGCAGCACTACGCCCGCGATCTTTCCGAACGCATCATTCCGCGCGGCGTCGAGACCCATGAGGTGGTGGGGATCGTGCTGCTGCTGCGGGACGTGCTCGCCCGCTCGTTGTTCGAGAAGTATCGAGAGGACTTCGACCTGTTGAACAAGGTGCTGGACGCCTACGAGCCCGCAGCGAACCGAATTGCCAACACCGTGGCGGTGAGCTTCGTCGAGGAGCGGGAGCGGGTCATCCGGGAACAGCAGGACGCGCTCCTCGAGCTGTCGACACCCGTCCTCCAGGTTCGGGAACGGCTCCTGATCCTGCCCATCATCGGCATCCTCGACACGCAGCGCGCAGTGCAGCTGACCGAGCAGCTCCTGCACGGGATCCGCGCTCATCGCGCCAAGTTGGTGGTCATCGACATCACCGGTGTCCCCGACGTCGACGAAGCCGTGGCGAACTCGCTCGTCAACACGGTGACGGCGTCTCGGCTCATGGGTGCGGACGTGATCATCACGGGTCTGTCGTCCGAGATCGCCCAGACGCTGGTCACGATCGGGGTCGACCTCAGCAAGATGCACACGGTCGGCGACCTCCAGGGAGGGATCGAGGAAGCCGAACGGCAACTCGGCTTCAGGGTGTCGAGGGTGTCTGATGAGCATCACTAGTGGATCCGGAAGCGCCCAGGCCCCGCTGCCCGCCTCCATCCTGACGCAGGGTCCGAATCTGATCGTCTCCATCCACACAGCACTCGACGACGAACAACTGATGCGCCTGCAAAAGGACCTCCTGGACCGGGTGGGCCTCCAGAGATCGCGAGGCATCCTCATCGACGTCGCCGCAGTGGACGTGCTCGACTCATTCGCTGCGAGCACCCTCGGCAACCTCGCGTACATGGCACGGTTGCGGGGGGCAGAGACGGTGATCGTCGGCATCGCACCGGAAGTCGCCATGGCGATGGTGCAGATGGCGGTGGAGATGCCGCTGGGTCCGGACCGCGCTCGACCTCGAAGAGGGCTTGCAGTGCTTGCCGTCGTGAAGCCAGTCGTGAATACCAAGCCCGCGTCACGACTGCTCTCGGGCGCGGCACATGGTTGACGCCCTGAACCGGCTTCGCCTCGACTACGCGCCGCTGATGCTGAGGTATCTGGCACAGCAGGATGAGGCGGGCCTGAAGTCGGCGTACGAGCTTGGTCGCGGTGCAATGCGTGAGTCCGTTGGTTTGCTCGAGGTGGTCCGGGTGCACAACGAGGTGTTCCTTGAAGTCCTCGCAACGGTCCGGGACCTCGACGAGGCCCAAAGCGTCGCTCGACCAGCATCGGTGCTCCTGATCGAGCTGATCGCCTCGTTCGAGATGTCCCAACGGGGCTTCATGGACGCCCGGCTGGGACGCGACCAGGCCCCTGACGAGACCTGAACACAAGAACGAGGTGGCGCGACCACGTCGCGCCACCTCGACCCCCGCGTGAATCAGAGACCGAGCCTGAGGGCCGCCAGGATCTGGTTGAGCAGGTTGGTGAGCCTGCCGATCAGACCGTCGAGGGGACCGTCGAGTAGCCCCACCACGGCGCAGAGCAGGTTGCCGAGCAGGTTCCCTGGTCCGGAGACCGCGACGATGTCCAGCCGCACCCGGTCGAGATGCACCTGCAGCCCGAGCAGGTCGAGGTCGAGCGGGGCCAGGACCAGGTGCAGGATGTCGCACCTCGCCAGGGCAGCGGCCGCATCCGCGCTCCGTGCGTGCGCCGGGACACCGTTGATGCTCTTGACGCGCATGGTCCGCATCGCCGAGAACGTGCTCATCGTGCCGTTGCGGTTGTGGACGACACCGTTGAGCAGCCCGCGGACCTTGATCCGGCCGTCGTCCTTGCGGAACTTCAGCGGGAAGAACTTGCCGGTCACGGTGCGGCCGTTGCCGGTGGTTCCCACGACTTTGGCTTTCATGGTGCCCATGGCGTTGTGGGCGACGTTCGATCCGGCGAACCCCTCGGCGGCTGCCTGTGCTGGCGCAGCCGGGCTGGAGGTCGCGTTGCCGCCCGAGGTCAGCGCCATCGACAGCATGACTGCCAGGGCAACTATGAGGGCTGTGGGTTTCATCGCGGCTTTGGACATGGTTTCCTCCCAGTAAGTGTCGCCGAACAAGGTCCTCGGTCGAGCCGATCAGGCCTTGGGGAAGTGCAAAGGTAAAGACCCTTGGGAAATCCACGGATGACGCGGCTGCTGAGCCGGCCGTGACGGCCAGCTCGCGTGCGTCCCCGCTCCTTGATGGCATGCGAACGTCATCCAGCCGCGTCATCCAGGCCCCCGCCGAGAGTCACAGTGAGGGGAGGTATCGGCCCACAGCCCTTCCTGGTTCCAGTCCGTCAGGACTGGTGCAGGCCGAGTGGCACCTGCCATTCGAGCACGGTGCCGTGTGGCTCGGCAGTGCTGAGCCGAACGGCACCGTAGTGCTCCGATGCCCGCCGGCGCACGTTGCGCAGCCCGCTCTCGTGACGGCTCGCGGGGAGTCCGCCACCGTCGTCGGTGACCCGGAGCAGCACGCCGCTCGGCTCCGCCTCGAGCTCGATGCTCGTCCGGGAGGCGCCCGCATGCCTGGCCACGTTGGACAGCGCCTCCCTGAGTACGGCGAGCAGCTGCGCCCCGACCACAGAGTCGACAACCGTGTCGACCGGGCCGCTGGTGCGCACGGACGGCGTGAATCCCAGCACCGGGACGTATTCCTCGACAAGGGCTCGGACCTCGGCGCGCAGCGTGGTCTGGTCCCGATGCTGGAGCTCGAAGATCGTGGAGCGGATGTCGCGGATAGTCGTGTCCAGGTCCTCGACGGCGCGGTCGAGCCGTTTCTGCACCGCTGGGAGAATGGCCTGGGTCCGGATGCCCTGCAGCTGCAGTCCGGTGGCGAACAGGCGTTGGATCACCAGGTCGTGCAGGTCACGGGCGATCCGGTCGCGATCGGAGACGATCGCGAGCTCCTCGCGGTCGGCGCGGGCCTGCACGCGGTCGAGGGTGAGGGAGGCCTGCTCGGCGAACGACATGATCAGCTCGTACTCCTTGGCCGGCTGTCTGAGCATGGACTGCTGGGTCTCGAGCAGAACAAGCAGCACCGTCGAACCGAACAGGTGACCGCGCAACGGCAGCACCATCGTGGTGTGCCCCTCTGGCAACGCCAGCATGCCGACCTCGCCGCCGCCTTCCACCTCGACGATGAGTGTGCTGTGTTGCTCGGCCAGGGCTGGCAACCGCTCCCGGTCGCGACCTACGGACGCCAGAAACTTCGGGACACCGGAGTCGTCGACTCGAAGCACGCCGACGGCGCGGGCACCGGACACCGCCTGAGCGCCGACAGCGACGTGCTGCAGGGCCTCGCTGATCGCAAGCGGTCGTTGCAGCGCCGCGTTGAGGTAGGGACGACGCTTCGAGCCAGGTGCGCTGGCGCTCGCTCAGGGCGTAGGCGCGAGCATTCTCGATGACGAAGCCGGCGGCGCTCGCCAGAGCCTGCACAAGGATTTCGTCCTGCTCGGTGAAGCCCGAACCACCGGCCTTCTCGGTGAGGTAGAGGTTGCCGAAGACCGTGCCGCGGATGCGTACGGGTACGCCGAGGAAGGTCGTCATAGGCGGATGGTTCACGGGGAAGCCGAAGGACGCGGGATGGTCCTGCAACCGGGGGAGCCGGATCGCCTCGGGCTTGTCGATCAGCAGGCCGAGGATTCCTCGGCCGCGGGGCAGCTCGCCGATCCGGGCTCGCGTGGCTGGGTCGATGCCGTGCACGATGAAGTCCGAGAGCAAGCCGTCGGTGCCGATCACGCCCAGCGCGCCGTACTGGGCACCGGTGAGCTCACACGACGACACCACGATCCGGTCGAGCACGTTGTGCATGTCGAGGTCGGAGCTCATCGCGATGACGGCATCCAGCAGGGCCCGCGCCTCCCGCGCCAGCACGCCCTTGGCGTCACCGCCCGAGTTCATGGCCCCATAGTGTCAGCCGGACACCGAATGTGGCAGCACCCTGATGTGTCACACGACGGCGCGTTGCACCGACGGTTCGTTGGTGTAGTTCCAGCTCGCGCCGATCCGGCGACCGGTCAGCTCGTCCCAGCGCAGCATGACGTAGAGCAGGCGCGGCCCGCCGACCCAGGGCTGGGGATCCCAGAAGGACCGGATCCTCGCGAGTTCGTCCCTGTCCTCCACCATGGTTCCGCGACCGACGGCGACCACGCTCCAGCCGCGTTCGTTCTCGTAGTCGATGTTGTCGATCTCGAAAGCCAGGATGGTGTTCCAGGCGTACGTCCCGAGGAGGCTGTACGGCGTCGTACGGAAGACGACGGCGTCGTCCACGACGGCGTAGTTGACCGGCACGATCCGTGGCCCAGTCGGCGTCGACACCGCAACCCGGCCCACGACACAGCCGGAAATCAGCTCCCGGCATTTCTCGTAGGCGAGTTCGACTGGTTCATTCATGTGCCCATCCTGCGCGCCAGCGGTTCTTTTCTGATGTGCCGTTGGTCCCGACCTGACGGGCCAAGTGGTCGTCGGTTCGGTCTGGTGGCCCGCTGCCATCGATGAGGGCCAAAGGTCCCATTGCGGGGTGCTGTTGGGCACTCGGCACCGGCGCCTGCCCTCGCTCCTGGAGCTGCTCGCCGCGGACAAGGTGGGCCTCCCCGGACTGGTCACCCATCGGTTCGGTCTGGACGAGATCCAGGACGCGTACGACGTGTTCGGGGACGCCGCGCAGACGGGCGCCATCAAAGTCGCACTGTTCGGCGACGAGCCAGTGCTGCGCCAAGGGTAGTGAGGACGGGACCAAGGGCCCGTCGCGCGGCGACCAACGATGCTGTTGCGGGAGCAACTCCTGCCGCAGGCTCAAGACACTACGAGCAAGGAGAACGTCATGTTGGTCAGCGAAGTCATGACACGTGCACCGGTGACGGTCCGGCCTGACACCACCGTCAAGGAAGCCCTGGCGCTCCTCGACCGGCACTCGATCACGATGCTGCCGGTCGTGAGCGCCACCGGGGTCATCGCCGGAGTCCTCAGCGAGGCCGACCTCATCCGCCCGCTCATCCTTCCCGACGACCGGGCGCATCTGCTGCCGGGCGCGGACGAGGAACCGGATCCGCCCCCGCATCTTGTCGAGGACGTCATGAGCTTCCGAGCCCTGACCGTCACCGCTCACACGGACCTGGCTGGTGCCGTCCGGCTGATGACGGACAACGCGGTGAAGAGCCTCCCGGTCGTCGACGAGCGACACCGGGTCGTGGCCGTGGTCAGTCGCCGCGACATCGTGCGGGTGCTCGCTCGTGCAGACGAGCGGATCGAGTACGAGGTCGACGACCTGTTCCGTGACCTCGGTGTCGACTGGCTCGTCGACGTCATTGACGGGGCGGCCACGGTGACCGGTCCGGTCGGACCGCACGAGAGCAATCTTGCGAAGACCGCCACCGCCACGGTCCCCGGCGTGGTCCGGGTGAGCGTGCTCCCGGAGACATGGCTGGGCTCGAGGCCCCGGAGCGGCCGCTCGTGACGCAGGCTTCGACCCGCATCGACGAATTGGCACAGTCCGGACATTTTTCGCGATAAGTTGCAGATCGGTTCGGCTTGGGTGAGGGGGCCGGTCGGCACACGTGGGGACAACCGAGCGGGAAGAGGGATTCATCGTGCGATCCATTTCAGAATCGCGATGCTTCGGCCTGGCCGTTGCCGCGGTCGTGGCGTTGAGTGTCGGGGTGTCCGGCCTGGCACAGGCGTCGCCGGTTCAACCGTCACCGGTTCAACCATCGCTAATTCAACCTGGAGACCAGGCGGAGTCCGGTACGGCGCGGGCGGCTGACGTGCGGGTCACGTTGGTGACCGGTGATCGGGTCACTCTGTTTGGCGGGGACCCGGCGCAGGCTGCGGTGGAGCCGGGACCTGGTCGTGACGGCCTCAGGTTCAGCACGCATCGGGTCGGGGAGCATCTGTATGTCGTTCCTTCCGACGTGCAGGTCGAGCTCGCGAGTGGTCGTCTGGATCGCCGCCTGTTCGATGTGACTGGCCTGGTCGAGGCTGGGTACGACGATGGGTCGACCACGGCGATCCCGGTGTTGGTGACGTATACGGGCCAGGCCCAACAGCAGCGGTCCGCGGTGCCGGGCGCAACGGTGACCGGCCAGTTGCCGGTCGTCAACGGCGCGGCGATGAAGGTGGACAAGGCGGAGGCCGGCGCCTTCTTGGCCGAGGTCACTTCGGCTGCCGGGGTGGACAAGGTCTGGCTGGACGGCAAGCGCGAGATCAGCCTGGACGAGTCGGTGCCGCAGATCGGTGCACCGGCGGCCTGGCAGGCCGGCTACACCGGTGAGGGCGTGAGGGTCGCCGTACTGGACACCGGCATCGACACCTCGCACCCTGACCTGGCCACCCAGGTAGCGGGCGCGAAGAACTTCACCGAGGAGTCGGCCGAGGACCTGGTCGGTCATGGCACCCATGTCGCCTCGACGATTGCCGGTACCGCGGCGGCCTCGAACGGCAAGTACAAGGGTGTCGCACCGGACGCCACGCTGTACGACGGCAAGGTGTGCAACCGTTTCGGTGGCTGCAGCGAGTCCGCGATCCTGGGTGGGATGGAGTGGGCCGCGACGGTGGTGAACGCGAAGGTTGTCAATCTCAGTCTCGGCGGTGAAGACACCCCGGGGGTGGACCTGCTCGAGGAGGCCGTGAACTCGCTGACCGCGCAGACTGGGACGCTTTTTGTGATCGCGGCCGGCAACGCGGGTCCTGGTGAGGGCACGGTCGGTTCGCCCGGCAGCGCCCGCGCCGCGCTGACCGTCGGTGCGGTGGACAAGCAGGACGAGCTGGCCGAGTTCTCCAGTCGGGGACCGCGGGTCGGTGACGGAGCGGTCAAGCCTGATGTCACCGCGCCCGGTGTCGACATCGTCGCTGCCAAGGCGGAGGAGTCGTGGATCGGCGACCCGGTGGGCGAGGAGTACTTGAGGCTGTCGGGGACGTCGATGGCTACCCCGCACACGGCGGGGGCGGCGGCGTTGTTGGCGCAGCAGCATCCGGGCTGGGAGGCCGGTGAGCTCAAGGGCGCGCTGATGGGCTCGGCGAAGCCGGCCGCCGACCAGTCGGCCTTCGAGCAGGGCACCGGTCGGATCGACGTCGCCCAGGGCATCGGGCAGACCGTGATCACCAAGCCGGGCAGCCTGTCGTTCGGTACCGCGAGGTGGCCGCACCAGGACGACACCCCGGTGACCAGGAAGCTGACCTACCGCAACCTCGGCGACCAGCCGGTGACGCTGAACCTGACCGCGACGCTGAAGGGTCCGAAACGGGCTCCCGCTCCGGCCGGTGCGCTCCGGCTCAGCGCGGACAGGGTCACCGTGCCGGCCGGCGGGACCGCGTCGGTGCGGGTCACGTCGAACACGAACCATGGCGGCCCGAACGGCGGCTACTCCGGCCGGGTCACCGCGAGGGGCCCTGACACCAGGGTGGTGTCGGCGATCGGTGTGACCAAGGAGAGGGAAAGCTACGAGCTGACCATCCGCAACATCGGCAGGGACGGCAAGCCGGACCAGGGGTTCGGGATTCTCTTCGGTCTGGACAGTGACTACTTCGAGTTCTTCGATGGCAAGACGACAACGGTCCGGCTGCCGAAGGGCGAGTACCACCTGGAGGGCGATCAGAGCGCCCGCTCGGACCTCCACATCCTCGTCCAGCCGAGCATCCAGTTGACCAAGAAGACCACGGTGGTGCTCGACGCGCGGACCACGAAGCGGGTGAAGGTCACCGTGCCCAGGGCCAGCGCCAGGCCGGCGCTCATCGACATCGGCTACTCTCGCAACTCCGCGGACGGACGTAGTGGGCTGAGCTCGTCGTATCTGATGTTTGACTTCTCCGGCGTGCACACCGCGCAGGTGGGTCCGTCGCTACCGCCGAAACAGATGACCGGCCATGTGGCATCGCAGTGGACCAAGCGGAACACGAACCAGTCGCCGTACCTTTACGGCCAGATCGACACGACTCCGGGCGTCTTCTCGACCGGCTTCGTCCGCAAGGTGAGGTCGAAGAATCTGGCCGTGGTCCACCAGAGCATCAACGCGACCTCGGACCGGCGGGTCGAGCGGGTCGTCTTCGGTAACGCGCCGTACCTGGGCGGTGGCTGGGCGATCGTGCTGCGGTACGACACTCCGACCACCACCAAGCTGTTCCTGGACAACAGACCGGTCAGCTGGCAGTCGGACGTCAGCGAGATCACGCCGAGCACGGATCCGGACGACCCGTTCCCGGTCACGGTCACCGAGCTGTTGTCGCCGGAGCGGAAGTACAAGGCAGGCAAGAGGTACCACCAGCGTTTCAACGCGGCGGCCTTCACCCCGACGCCAGCGATCGCCAGAAGGCTGAAGGGCTCGCTCCTGCTCGCGGCCTACTGGTTGTCGGATGCCGATGGCAACAAGGGCTGGGGTCTGACCGACTCCGAGTCCAGCAAGCTGATGCGCAACGGCAAGGTCGTGGCCAGGTCGCCGTACTTCGGCTACATCTACACCAGCGGCCTGCCGGCGAAGAAGGCGACGTACACGCTGAAGACCTCGCAGACGCGGAAGACGTACTCGAAGTTCAGCACCAGGACGGCGCTGAGCTGGACGTTCACCTCGTCCGCGACGGTCAAGAGGAAGCTGTTGTCGATGCTCGGGGTGGGGTACCAGCCGAAGGTGAACCGCCACAACGTCGCGGAACGCAAACGGGTGACTGTACTGCCGGTGGTTGTCGACGCGCAGCCGAGGGCAGCCCTGCCGCGCATCGAGAAAGTGGTGATCCGGGTCTCCGGCGACAACGGCAAGACCTGGCGGAAGGCGACCGTCACCCGTACCGGCAAGGGCACCTACAAGGCGACCTTCAGGACTCCACAGCGCGCGAACACCGTGTCGTTGAAGGCTCACCTGGTTGATGCCCAGGGCAACGTCACCGATCAGACCGTGATCGGTGCCTACCGGCTGCGCTGACGAATCTCCACAGAAGTTGGCTCTGGCAGGCACCGCGGTCGTCACGGCCGCGGTGCTTGCGGGTGGCACACCGACTTTCAGGCGTGGCACTCAGCTGAAAAACAGTTGGACGCGGTAGGCCTCGGTTGACATCGTCGGAGCCATGCGACAGGAAGAGATCTGGGACGTCGATGCCGCCCAGCGGTATGACACCCCAGGCACCGGAATGTTCGCGCCCGAGGTGCTGGGGCCGACGGTCGACCGCCTCGCCGAGCTTGCGGGTGACGGGCGCGTTCTCGAATTCGCCATCGGCACCGGACGGGTAGCGATCCCCTTGGCCGAACGCGGCATCCAGGTCGCCGGCCTCGAGCTCTCGCGTCCCATGATCGAGCAGCTGCGCACAAAGGCTGACCAGGCGAGGATCGAGGTGGTCGTCGGCGACATGGCCACCACGCGCGTCCCCGGCGACTACAGCCTCGTGTACCTCGTGTTCAACACGATCTCCAACCTGCTGACCCAAGCCGAACAAGTCGCCTGCTTCCGCAATGCCGCCCGTCACCTCACGCCCGGTGGCCGGTTCGTGATCGAACTCGGGGTGCCGAGCCTGCGAAAGCTGCCGCCGGGTGAGCAGGGCACAGTCTTCGTTGCCGAGCCCGGGTATGTCGGCGTGGACACCTTTGATGTCCTGCACCAACGGATCGTCTCCCACCACTTCAGATTCGGTGACGGCGCGCAGGCGAAGGTCTTCCGTAGCCCGCATCGCTACATCTGGCCGGCTGAGCTCGACCTCATGGCGCAGCTGGCGGAGTTCGAGCTCGAGTCGAGGCACGCCGATTGGACGGGCACGGAGTTCACCTCCGAGTCCACGTCGCACATCTCGGTGTACCGCCTTCCGCAGTGAGCAACGTCTCCCGCCGGCCCGGAATGACTCACCGCCGCTGGCCGTTGGCTTCCCCATGACAACTATTGGACTCATTGGGAGCGGACACATCGGCAGCACCGTCGCCCGGCTCGCGGTCGACGCGGGCCACGAGGTGGTCCTGAGCAACAGTCGGGGGCCCGAGACGCTCGTGGACCTGGTGGCCGAGCTCGGCGACCTCGCCCGGGCGGGGACCGCTGAGGAAGCGGCGGAAGCGGGCGAGCTCGTCGTCGTGACGATCCCGCTGAAGAACTACCGACAGGTGCCGGTCGAGGCCCTTCGCGACAAGGTCGTCATCGACACCAACAACTACTACCCGCAGCGCGACGGTCACATCGCCGAGCTTGACGACGAGTCGACCACGGTCAGCGAGCTCCTCCAGGCTCATCTGCCGGAGTCGAAGGTGGTCAAGGCGTTCAACAACATCTACTTCCAGTACCTGATCGACCTGGCCCGTGAGTCGGGCAGCCCGGAGCGCAGCGTGCTGGCCATCGCCGGTGACGACGACGACGCCAAGAAGTGGGTGGCCGAGCTCTTCGACGAGCTGGGCTTCGACGCGTACGACGTCGGCCCGCTGGCGGAGGGCTGGCGCTACCAGCGCGACACTGCTGCCTACGCCGGCCTGTACAGCGCCAGTCCGGCTGGCGTGTGGCCTCCGACAGCCAGCCGCCAGGTCACCGAGGAGCTGCTCCGGGACAAGCTCGCCCAGGCGAAGCGGTACCGCGACATGCAGGGCTGACACCGCAAGAAATGCCCGGTCGGCGCGCTCGGCATAGCCCGAATTGGGTCCGATCGCACCCTCAATCGCGGCCTCCATCGGGCCGAGTGGTCCTAAATTGGAGCTTTAGTACCAAAAACTAAAAAGGGTGGATGGAGAACTTTAGCCTGTGGATCACCTACCTCGGAGGATCCCCATGTTCCGCAGTTCCGTTCGCTTCTTTTTGGTCTTGGCCGCCTTCGCGGCGACCACGTCGATGACCGCGATCGCGCATGCGGACTACTATCCGCCGACCGAGCTCCTGGGTGATGGCGGCCCGGTCATCCCGCTGAAGGACGCCGCCATGATCGAGTGGACCCCGGGCGGCTGGCGATACATCGCCGGACAGCAGGACAGCCACCTCACGGTGACCATCGCGAACGGCAAGGTGCGCTACGCCGACACCGGCACCGAGGAGCTTCGAACCATCCCGACGGCGTGTAAAAGGCAGGCGGTGCCCATGGGCATCGCAGCGACGTGCTGGATCCCACCGAAGTTCACCGAAACCAACAGGATGTTCCTGGAAGTCTGGCCGCGGCTCGGCGACGACTATGTCGACGGCTCGACCCTGTCGGCCAAGTACAGGTTCTGGGTGCTGGCTGACGCCGGCTTCGACACCGTGTACGGCGGCGACGGGGACGACTTCGTGAACAACGCACAGGACGACGACCACGCCTGGGGCGCTGCGGGCGACGACTGGCTACGCGGTGGCATCGGCAACGACGAGCTGTGGGGTGGGCCCGGCAACGACAGGCTCGTCAGCACCGACGGCAACGACGCTGTCCACGGTGGCGACGGCGACGACCTCGTCGCCGGCGGAACGGGCAACGACTCCCTCTGGGCGGACGCCGGCCGGGACGTGGTGTCCTGTAGCTCAGGGTTCGACCACGCCTACGTCGATGACCTGGACCGCACCAGCGAGTGCGAGTCGTTGGCGGGCTACCTGAGGGCCATGATCTTCTGAGCTGATCTTCTGAGCTGATCTTCGGAGCTGGTCTCGACGGATCCTGCTCAACAATCGGTTCCCGACTGCTACATCGAAACCTTCACCCGGACGCCGGCCGCAACTTCGCGGACCCAGTCGAGGCCAGGGCCGTGGCCGATCGGCAACGGTTCAATCCGGCCGGTGCCCATCCTGCCGGGGATGGTGACCGTCCCGTCGGCCATCCGGTCGCCGAAGAAGAGGTAGGCGCGTTGGCTGTTGTCCTGGCGGCTGCGCCAGGTGAGTCCAGCGGCGGTCGGGACGTGCTGGTGGATCCAGGCCGCCCACCTCGTGCAGCGCGGGTAGAGCCGCGGGTAGGTGTCGGTGATGTCACCCGCGTACAGCCCCAATGACCTGAGCCCGTTTCCATGCAGAGAGACCAGTTCGAGCTCAGCGGTCACCTCGATGGCGCTGAGCACGTGTGTGGTCCACCGGTTGTGGTCGACGAAAGAGCCAGGCATCTGGTCGTGCAGCACGGTCTCGAAGAGTGCGCCGCGGTCCGACTCGCCCGCGTAGAGCAGCGGGACCCTGCGGCCCTTGGACGGCCCGGCCTTGGACGTGAACGGGCCGAAACGGGTCGGGGCGCCGTACCCAGGGTTGAACAGGGTTCCGTCGTCGCGGACGGGGTCAGGGCTGGTCGGCCCGATGTGCCAGGCGCGGTGGACGCGCCACAGGATGCTCCCGGCATCGATGGTCTCGGTGAGCGGCCGGCACTTCGGCGACGGGCCACCGGCCGGAGGTTCCTTGAGCGGATCCGCGGGTTGGCCAGGAGCGTCCGGGTCGCTTCCGGTCACGGGACCTGGGTGCCGCGCCCCGCGCTCGGCAGGGCGTTATGGGCAGCCAGCAGCAGCAGTTCGGTCGGCTCGATCGGATGCTTCCGGATCTCGTCGGCGGGGCGAGCGCCGTCCAGCCACGAGTTCGGCGACGCGGCCCACATCAAGACGTCGGCCGGAGGCCACTGGGCCGGGGCGAGCGCGTCGACCAGAGCGGTCCAGGCCGGGGCCACGTCCGCTGGCCCGGCGTCCGGGTCGGTGAACTGGAACCCCGGGTAGAGGGTCTTCCCGCCCCGTTTGACGCCCGCGAGTCGCTTGCGGAGCCGGAGGTTCGAGGTGTGCGAAGTGGCCTTGTCCCGATTCCCGCCAGTCAGCAGCGTCACCTCGTCGGCAGAGAGCAACCCGTACTCGTCGGCGATCCTGCGCCACGCCTCGTCGTGGAGAGCAGCCTGGGCGAGGAGGCCCGGGCCCACGGGAAGGTCAGAGCGCGCAAGAACGCCGCCAACCAGCCCGGTCGTGGCCCGAGATACGAGCGCTTCGGTCGCAACCCGCACCGCCTCGGCAGTCGACAGACCCTCCGGAACGTCGATCGTCACCTGCGCCATCATTACTCGCCTCTCACGATGAGGGATCCGTTGACAATGATGATAACAGTCAATCACCCATTGTCATTCCGCTCACGCCTGCCTGAGTCAGGCTCCGAACCCTGCTTCGGCGGTCACTCGCAGGCGATGCCATCCCCTTCACCGTCGAGGCCGTGTGGGTCTGTCCCGGAGACGGCGATGGGACCGTTCACGTCGGCACAATCGACGTCCGGAGGGTAGACAGGGACGCACGGCGTGTAGCCGGGCTCGCAGTTCCCACTGGCGCCGGGGGACTGCTGCACCAGCGGCTGGGGTTTCGAGCAACCGGGGCTCTTCGTGCCCTTGTCCGCAGCGATGTACTGCGGCTCCCGCGGGTGGTATCCGTAGCCGTCTCGTGAGTCGTAGCGCGCGATGGCGAGGCCGTTTCGGATCTGGCGTAGCCCGGCGTCAAGGTCGCCGACGTTGATGTACCTGAGGAGTCGGCCGTAACCGTCTCGGTCTTCGTCGGACATCCCGAGGACGACCTGCTTCCCGAGGACCATTCGCGCCAACGCCCCGGACGCGCTCTCGTATCCGCACTGTCCGAACTCAGGGGTGTCGATGCCGACCAGTCGAACCATCTCGCCATCGCCGAGCTCAAGGGTGTCGCCGTCCACGATCCGGGTGACCAGACTGGTCCGTTGCGGTGGCTGTGAACTCCCTGCCGGCTTGCCGTCTCGGTCCTTCTTGCCTGCATTCGAGGGACGACTCTCGGGGTCGCGTCCGGTCTTTTCATCGGTCTGACGATCGCTTTGGAGGCTCTGCGGCGTCGGGTGTTCGCCCTGCCCGTCCTCGACGTCGCAGCCACTTGCCCACATGGCCAGGATCACGGCCACGAGCGTCGAGAGCACCTTGCGTGATTGATTCATCGGCTCCCCGAGCAGTAGTCGCGCCCCAAGGGTAGGCGCGACTCCCATGGGTATTTGGGCAATCTGCAAATTGGGCAACTCGGCGGTGCGTCAGGGACGTGCCGGGGCGCATAATGAGGGGCGGGGCCGATTCGCTGACGCGACCGACGAATGGACACCGATGCTGATGTTCGACCGGTGGCAAACGGGTCTGAGCGGCGGCTGGCTGGGGCCATGACCGTCTTTCCGATGCTGCGGGGAGCGCCGGCGCCGAGAGACCTTTGGTTCCGGCGGCACCCCGGCCTGGCCTTGACTGTCGCTGGATTCCTGTACGCCGCTGTGCTCTCCCTGCGGCTGCTCCACGGCACGCCGGCCGACGCCTACTCGATGCTCTACGCCTTGCCGGTGGCCCTGGTGGCCATCACGTTCGGGCTGCTGGCCGGCACGGGTGCGGGGCTGGTCGCCGTGGGTCTTACGGTGCTCTGGGCGGTGGTGCGGGACGCCTCCCTCACCCCGACTGGTTGGGCGTCCCGCATTCTCCCGTTGCTACTGCTTGGCGTGCTCATCGGACACGCGACGGACCGGGCGCGGCGGGCCGAGATGGAGCGTCGCCGTCTGGAGGCGGCTGCGCAGCTCCACCGCGAGGCAGTCGAGATCAACGGCGCACTGGTCGAGGGCATCGCGGCAGCCAAGTTGCCCCTCGACACCCGCCAGCCGCCGAGCGAGACCCAGCCGCCGAGCGAGACAGGGAGCGCCAGCACCGTCGGGGCGGGCGAGTGGCCAGGTCAAGAGGCGGGACTCAGCGCCAGAGAGTCCGAGATCATCGCGCTGATCACCAAGGGTCTCACCAACCAGGAGATCGCCGAGCAGGCCTACGTCAGCATCAACTCCGTCAAGTCCTACATCCGGTCGGCGTATCGCAAGATCGGTGTGACTCGGCGTTCCCAGGCCGTCGCGTGGGGCATGCAGAACGGTTTCGCGCCCGACCGCGTGCGGCGAGTTG
The DNA here is from genome assembly GCA_963844385.1 of uncultured Actinomycetota bacterium. GTDB lineage: Bacteria > Actinomycetota > Actinomycetes > Propionibacteriales > Nocardioidaceae > Nocardioides. Next base: position 92,137 of record CAWJOJ010000007.1, read on the forward strand.
AGCCGCCTGACCACCGCGCCTAGCGCGCTGTGCCCTACACCCACAATCGGAAGCGGCCCGCGACCCTGACGCGTAGCGAGCGGTGGGCCGCAGGCGACTCGCGCTTCTCGCGCCGTTCGCGCCGCTGTTCCCGCTTCCGCTCGCGTCGTAGTCGCGCCGACCCAGGCGGTTCCCGGTAGAGCGGCACCATTTCCACCTCTATCGGCACACACACGCGGTCCGGCAGCTGAACCATGTCTCGAAGGTACCCCGCAAACCTTCTACCACGCGTTGGCGGAGACCTGCTCCCGGGCCGAGGTGCTTGACCTGCGTGGCCCCAGGATCAACGCTGAGGGCATGGCCAGTCATGCGGTGGATTCATCGCGCCCGCTGCTCACGCTCGGCCGGGTGGACCTGGTTCGGGTCCAGGTCGGTTATCGTGCCGGCCCCGACGACCGGGCTTACCAGCAGTTCCTGCTCGACCTTCCGGTCTCGGAGGCTGACAGCGGCCGCGACCAGGATGCGTTCGACGAGCGGCGGGCGCTGGCCGCCTTGGAGCCGGTCCTGTACGCCGGTGCCGACGCGCCACGGCACTACTCCCTTCACCAGCACCGGTGGCATACCAGCTGGGGTGCGAGTCCGGGTGCCCTGGAAATCGGGCTCCTGGTGACCACCGGGACCAGGGCGACGGCGGTCGAGTCGGACGCTCTGCTCGACGGCGTGACCCGCGCCTTCCGCGACCTGATCGAGGTGGCCGGTCAACCGGAGTCGTCGACGACCTCGAGGGATGCCGCCATCCTGCGGGCTCGACGCGGCGCCGCGACGGCCTACGCCGTGGATCCGGACGGCCTGTCGCTCAGCGCGGAGGAGCACCACGTGGCCGAGAACTCCTGGACGGTCAGACTGCGCACCACAGCCAGGGACGAGTACGAGGTCGCGGTCGGCTTCGTCGATGGGTACGCCGGTTCGGTCCGGGTTCAGCATGAACACCGGACCGAGGTGTCCGACTCCATCGGCTCCGGGTGATCTGGATCGAGCCGCTCGCGACAGGCTTCGATGAGTTCTCGACGCGGGAGTAGTCGACCTGCCATGACGACGACGCTCCTGCTTGACACCGCCGAGGTTGACCTCGCCTACGACGTCCACGGCCCGCTGCCCACCGCCGACGGACGACCACCGCTGTTCATGATCGGCCAGCCCATGGACGCCAGCGGCTTCACTACCTTGGCGTCGCACTTCCCCGACCGCACCGTGGTCACCTATGACCCCCGCGGCCTCGGCCGGAGCATCCGCAAGGACGGCCGGGTCGAGAATGCGCCCACGGTCCAGGCGGACGACGTACACGCCGTGATCGAGGCGCTCGGCGTTGGCCCGGTCGAGATGTTCGCGAGCAGTGGAGGTGCGGTGTCCGCGCTTGCCCTCGTGGCGGCACACCCCGACGTCGTGACCACCCTGGTGGCACACGAGCCGCCGATCATCCCGGTGCTCCCCGACGCCGAGGCCGCCGAGCGCGCCCGCGCCGGGTTTCGGGATGTCTACGAGGCCAAGGGGTCGGGCGCCGGCATGGCGGCGTTCATCGCCATGACGTCGTGGCGAGGCGAGTTCACCGACGACTACTTCGCCCAGCCCACGCCGGATCCTGCCGAGTTCGGGATGCCGAGCGAGGACGACGGCTCCCGTGACGACCCGCTGCTCTCCGACCGGTCCTGGGCGATCAGCAGCTACCGTCCCGATGTCGACGCGCTGGTCGCGGCGCCGACTCGCGTCGTCATCGCCGTGGGCGAGGAGTCGCTGGACACCTTCACCGGCCGCGCAGCGGTGGCCACCGCCGAGCTGCTCGGGCAGCAGGCGACCGTGTTCCCGAGCCACCACGGGGGCTTCCTCGGCGGCGAGTTCGGATACGCAGGCCAACCCGAGGCCTTCGCGCGCCGGCTGCGCGAGGTCCTCGACGAGGACAGCTGACGCGATGGTTCGGACCGGTCGGGGGCGAGCATAGTTGGCCTCGCGTGTCGTCTTGTCTCGCTAGCAGTCTCTGCGAAATCGTGGACACGGGGACTTAACCGGATTCATTCACACCAGCGCAACGACCCAGTCAGCGATGAACCGCACATGTACCTGCCTGCCCGCATCCACCCTCGTCCTTACACGCGCGTAGCTCGTCAAGTTCCCGAACCCCGACCCGTCGAGGCGGTTGCAGGGTGGATTCGCCCCGCCTCGCTCGATGCTCGGGTCCGATGTTCGCGTATCAGTTCGCCCATTTGCGCCACTCCCCGAGCCTCGCGCGGTTTCCCGCAACCACGGAGGGCTACAGATGGTCAGGCACGGTCAGGGCATCGGGATCACGACGCGGCGGCACATGGCTGAGCGCCGTCTGTACCAGCGCGGTACGCGACTTGACGATGACCGCTCGGCGCAGTTTGCCCGGGCCGTCGTTGACCAGGCCTTCGACGGTTTCGCGCACCTGAGCGTCTGTGTACGTCGGCCGTGTTCCGGGGGCGACCTGAATGTCCGGCAGTGCGACCAGGACGGGCAGGATCTGAGCACCGAGTTGGTCGAGGAGCTGGAACCGTTGGTGGCGGTCCATCTCGACCCAGACCGTGTCGATGTCGGCCCGGCCCCGGCGAACATCCTTGCGCTGGGTCGCCAGGATCACCTTGGCGGCTCCCGTGAGCGCCGCGGTCAGTTCATGCTCCGTGAATCGCATGGGACCAGCATGTCGGATGCTGCCGTTGCACCGGGCCACGAGCGCTTGCGAGGGCACTACGCTCACCAGGATGAGCCGAATTTTCACCACCAGTTTCGCGTCGGTGTATCCCCACTACGCGACGAAGGTGGAGAAGAAGGGCCGCACGAAGGCCGAGCTGGATCAGGTGATCGAGTGGCTGACCGGTTTCGACGAATCAGCGTTGACCGATCACCTGGCCGCGGGCACGACCTTCGAGGATTTCTTCGCCGATGCACGGCTCAATCCGCACGCGTCGTTGATCACCGGCGTGGTGTGTGGAGTGCGCGTCGAACACGTCGACGATCCGTTGATGCAGAAGATTCGCTACCTGGACAAGCTGGTCGACGAACTTGCCAAGGGAAAGGCGATGGACAGAATCTTGCGAGCCTAAGGTGAGTGAGCAAGACCGCGTGCAGGCTGTCATCGCTGCCTTCGAGACCGGCCTGGTCCGCCCCTAGTGTCGCCTTGTCACCTCACTTGGACGGCTCGGGGACCTTGCACTTCACCTTCGGGTTGACGCCGACGTAGTTGAGAGGGCCGGCCACAACGGTGAGGACCGTGTCGCTGGTCGTCCTGCAGTTCACATCTCTGCCCGGGTTGAAGTACCCGCGCTGAGCCGCGGCGATGCCCCCGACGATGAGCCAGATCACGATCACCAGTCCGATTGCGCTGCGCATTCGAAACATCGCCGCCTTCGTCGCTAGACCTCTATGTGCAACGGCTCGTACCCGTTCCTGGCGACAGCATCCCCGCCGGCTGGTTAAGTCTGCTTCGCGCGGTCGAAAACCTCCTCCCAGCAGTCAGGGCCGGACCTCGTCCAGGGTTCGGGCCGGCCACTTCCCACGCGGGCTCGAAGAAGACCCCCGTCAGGACGGATCTACGTACTCGCCGACTGCTCGCGACAACCTCGGGGCTCAGCTTAACCGGGCCGCGATGTCCACCACTTTCGTTGAGACTTGGCAGTCCGACACTCCTCGCTGCGTCTCGATTCGTCAGCAGGCGCGCCCGTGAGAGGATGCGTCGTGGCTCTGGTTACCGAGGTGCTCCTGGTCAGCGGCGTGGCGTTGGACCTGGTGGGTGCGGGTGTCCTCTCGCACGCCCACAACGCCGAGTCGATCGTTGAGCTGCGCGAAGACATCGGCGAGGAGGGCGCCGCGGTGGGGGAGCCCGACGCGCTCTCCACCCACGCGCAGCTGTTGGCGGAGAAACGGATCGGCTTCCTGCTGTTGACCATCGGGCTGGTCCTGTACCTGACTGGACTCGTCTTGAAGAGCCCCGAGGGCCTGGTGACGATCGGGTCCATCGCCGGGGGTGTGGCCGTGGTCGGCCTCGTGACCAGCATGGTCTTCACGCGGCTGGTTGGCAGGCGGACTCGCGAGCAGGCACGCCGGGGCAGGGAGCAGCAAGACCCTGACGTGCTGCCCGAGCAGTAGCGACCTCAATTCTGGAGCGACCCAGGTAGCGTCAAAGAATCGTGAACCTCGCTAATCGCCGTGCCAGCGGCGGCCGCCCGCGACGCTTCGTGGCGCCGGTGGTTGCCGCGATGGGGTTCGCACTGGTCCTGGCCCTGACCGGGTGGAGCCTGCTGACCGGGACGAGCGGGTCTCAGCCGCGGGCACCAGCTTTCACGCTGGTGCAGATGAACCTGTGCCTGTCCGGGCTGGCTGGCTGCTACGGCAAGACGGACTACCCCGCCGTGGTGTGGGAGGCGTTGACGCGGATTCGCGAGGCGGCACCGGACGCGGTCACTCTCAACGAGGCGTGCCGCGGTGATGCGCGGAGGATTGCCCGGCGCATGGACTACGACATCCGCTTCTCGACGGTGATCTACCAAGGCGAGCCGCTGCGGTGCATCCAGCCGGAGGGCCGCGGGAGCTTTGGCCACGCGGTGCTCACCAAGGCACCGATCGTCGCCTCGGAGAGCCGGGCATTCGAGGCGCAGGACGGCATCGAGCAGCGTCGGTGGTTGTGCGTCACGACCATTCTTGACCAGGGCGTGTGCACTGCCCACCTGAGCACGCGCTCCACGACCACCAACGCGAGAGCGAACGACGGGCAGTGCGCCGAGCTCGCCGAGTTTCTCCCGGATCGCCCCACTGCCCGCCTCGTTGTTTTCGCAGGGGACGTGAACCGTCGTGATTCCTGTGCACCCGACGGCTTCTGGACTCTCACCGATCAGTCCGCCGACCAGCAGCCTGGTGTTCAGCACGTCTACGGAGACGGCGTCGCCGTCGGCTCGCCCTCCGCGGAGGTGGTGGCCGCCGAGCACAGCGACCACGACGTGTTGGTGGTCCGCGCCCGACCCTGACCAAACTCCGCTCGTGCATGATTGTGATGCCCGAATCCGCCGAACCCCCAGGCACAACAGTGCTGATGCACGATTGCGACGCATCAGCGATTACGAGTCTGCGACCGGTGCACCTTCGAGCAGGTCGAGGTCGCGCACGCAGAAGCCGTGGTGCGCCCACTCTTCGCCCAGCACCACGTGCAGGCACTCGAGCACCGACCTCCCGTGGGCGTACGACGGCCAGCCCGGCCCCTCAGGGATCGGTGCGGTCGCCGACAGCTCGTCGGCCGTCACGGTCGCCAACCAACGCTCCAGCTCGGTGCTCTGTTCGTCGCGGACTGCCAACACCTCGTCGAGGCTCGGGGCCGACGCTGGATCGAGGCCCTGCTCCTCCTGGTCAGGCACGAAGTCGGACGCCAACCCGATCGCGGTGAACGGCTGGGGCGATCCCAGGCAGCAGCGCCGGAACCACGAGTCGTGCACGAACACGAGGTGGCGCAGGGTCTCTACCGCCGACCACTCGCCACCAACGCGCTGGTGCTCCGAACCCTCGGGCATCTCGTGGAGGCGCTCGATGGTCTTCGCCCAGCCAGCCTGCAGCTGTCGATGGCCTTCCTGCAGGTCGGCAGGCTCTGTGGAGCGGATCAGCAACCGCACCGGATGCCGCCGGTCCAGCTCGGCCTCGACGTATGCCGTCACCTCGACCCCGTTGACCACGAGGTTGGTGACCAGCCCGTCGATCACGGCGTCCTGCATCACCACCCCGATCATCCGGGCGCGAGTCAGGTCGCACTCGCGGAACTCGGCATCGGTCAGATCCTGGTCCTCGAATCTCGCCACGCGCGTCAGTATGCACTCGCGTACCGACACCTGCCGCGACCGATCCCTGGGGATCGCGCCACCCGAAAGGGGGGCGCCGTTGGTGTCGCGGTGTCGGGGGGCAACTCGGTAGCCGCCGATGAACCGTCGTCGAGTCGATGGTCCGGTGGCTGGTCCGCCACTTCGTCGCGAGTGCTGCCCGGTCGTCGCGCTCGATCGAGCGGGCTGCCGCCAGGCGTGGGGCACTGGTGCTGCGTGCCCATGAACTGCGCGCGGCGGATGTCGACGCCAACGGTGATGGGCAGTTCGGGCCCGGCGACTACTTCGTGTTCGAGGAGGCTTTGCGCCGCCCCAACTCACCGAAGCGAATCGGCACCGACTCCATAAGGTGCATGTCGAATCTGCGGACCTTCATGTGTGACGGCGCCCTGCGTATAGACGGGCGCGGCAAGATCTCTATCCATGGTTCATTCTTCTTCAATCGGGACTCTGTGCTTTCCGTCACCGGTGGATCGGGCAGGTTCCGGCACGCGAGCGGCCAGTTCCGGGTCTTTGATCTGGGCAATGGCAACAGCCTGTTCGTCATCGACCTCCGGACTCGCTGACTCCACCCGGCTTCGCGAGAAGGGAGGGGATTGCCCAGCTGAAACCCGGGCGCGCGGTCACGGGATCGGCCGATACGATCGAGGCTTCGTGCACCCCGCACGCCGTACTCAGCAAGGAGTCACCCGTGTCCGACATCAAGGTCGCCCTGATCCACGCCGGTGCGCGTGAGGAGCGAACCGTGACGGAGCGGACCGTGGCTGCGGGCACCAAGGCTTGGGAGTTGTACGCCGATGACCCGACCGTGATCGCGGCCCGAGTCTCGACAGGCTCGACCGACGAACCGGAGCTGAAGGACCTCGCCTACGTGCTGAGCGACGGCGACGAGGTCGAGGGCGTGGCGATCGAAAGCAAGGACGGCCGGGACATCCTGCGGCACTCGACCGCGCACGTGCTGGCCCAGGCCGTGCAGGATCTCTTCCCGGACGCCAAGCTCGGCATCGGGCCGCCGATCGAGAACGGGTTCTACTACGACTTCGACGTCGAGATCCCGTTCGTGCCCGAGGACCTCGAGAAGCTCGAGACCCGGATGCGCAAGATCATCAAGGAGGGCCAGCGATTCTCCCGGCGCGCGGTCTCCGACGACGACGCCCGCGTCGAGCTGAAGGACGAGCCTTACAAGCTCGAGCTGATCGGGCTCAAGGGCGGTCTCGACAAGCTCGACCAGCAGGGTGCTGCGCCAGAGGGCGCCGGCGCCGAGGTCGGTGCCGGTGAGCTGACCATCTACGACAACCTCGACCGCAACGGCGGGCTTGCGTGGAAGGACCTCTGCCGCGGCCCGCACCTGCCGACCACCAAGCGGATCCCGGCGTTCAAGCTGATGCGGAGCGCGGCGGCGTACTGGCGCGGCGACGAGAAGAACAAGCAGCTCCAGCGCATCTACGGCACCGCCTGGGAGTCCAAGGAGGCGCTCGAGGCCCACCTGCACCGGATCGAGGAGGCCGAACGCCGCGACCACCGCAAGCTCGGCCGCGAGCTCGACCTCTACTCCTTCCCCGACGAGATCGGCTCCGGCCTCGTGGTGTTCCACCCCAAGGGCGGCGTGATCAAGCGGGAGATGGAGGACTACGTCCGCCAGCGCCACATCGACGAGGGGTTCGACTACGTCGGCACCCCCCACATCGCCAAGGAGGGTCTCTTCCACACCTCCGGGCACCTGCCCTACTACGCCGACGGCATGTTCCCGCCCATCGGCATGGAGGGCAGCAACTACTACCTCAAGGCCATGAACTGCCCGATGCACAACCTGATCTTCAGGTCCCGCGGGCGGTCCTACCGGGAGCTGCCGCTGCGGCTCTTCGAGTTCGGCTCGGTCTACCGCAACGAGAAGTCCGGGGTGGTGCACGGCCTGACCCGGGTGCGCGGGATGACCCAGGACGACTCGCACTCCTACGTCACTCCCGAGCAGGCGCCGGCGGAGATCAAGCATCTCCTGGACTTCTGTCTCAGCCTGTTCAAGGACTTCGGCCTCGACGACTTCTACCTCGAGCTCTCGACCCGCGACGACTCGAAGGACAAGTTCGTGGGCTCCGATGACGAGTGGGCCACCGCCACCGCCGTGCTTCAGCAGGTCGCCACCGACTCCGGCCTCGAGCTGGTCCCGGACCCGGGCGGTGCGGCGTACTACGGGCCGAAGATCTCGGTGCAGTGCCGCGACGCCATTGGCCGGACCTGGCAGATGTCGACCATCCAATACGACTTCAACCAGCCCAGGGGCTTCGAGCTGGAGTACCAGGCGGCCGACGGCACCCGGCAGCGACCCGTGATGATCCACTCGGCGAAGTTCGGATCCATCGAACGGTTCATCGGGGTCCTCGTCGAGCACTACGCCGGCGCGTTCCCACCCTGGCTCGCACCGGTGCAGGTGCAGGGGATCCCGGTCGCCGAGGCGCACAACGACTACCTGTACGACGTCGCGAAGCGGATGCGGAGTCTCGGTCTGCGCGTCGAGGTCGACGACTCCCACGACCGGATGCAGAAGAAGATCCGCAACGCGCAGCTGCAGAAGGTGCCGTTCATGATGATCGCCGGGCATGACGACATCGAGGCCGGTGCGGTGTCGTTCCGCTACCGCGACGGCCACCAGGACAACGGCGTCCCGATCGACGACGCGATCGCCCGGGTTGCCGACGCCGTCAAGTCGCGCGTCCAGGTCTGATGGCCGACGAGCACCACCAGTCGGGGGCTGGGGAGCCGGACGGCCTCGACCGGCTCTGGACCCCGCACCGGATCGCCTACATCCGGGGCGAGAACAAGCCGGCCGACTCGTCGGAGGGGGAGTGCCCGTTCTGCCGCATCCAGGCGTGGCCGGACGAGAAGGGCCTCGTCGTACGACGGGGTGAGCTGGCCTTCGCCGTACTCAACCTCTACCCCTACTCGCCCGGACACCTCATGCTGTGTCCCTACCGGCACATCGCCGACTACACCGACACGACCGTCGAAGAGGCCGCCGAGATCGCGCAGCTCACCCGGCAGGCGATGACGGTGGTCCGGTCGGTCTCGGGTGCGGCCGGCTTCAACATCGGCATGAACCAGGGCGCGATCGCCGGCGCCGGCATCTCGGCCCACCTGCACCAGCACGTCGTACCCCGCTGGCCCGGTGACCAGAACTTCATGCCGATCATCGGGAAGACCAAGACGCTTCCGGAGCTGCTCCAGGACACCCGTCGGCTGCTCGCCGACGCCTGGCCGCAGACTCAGACCTGACCCAGACTTGAGCAGAACCCCAGCGGTTGAGCAGGCATCGTCCATCCTGACCGTCCGGCCCCGACGGCCTGAACCAGGGCGCGAGCGCCGACGCCTGGACGCAGGGGCTGTCACTGGGGTTGGCACCCCGTTCAGACCATTGCGCCGCGCAACCGTGGGCCACATGGTTGCGAGCAGAACATGTCACGGGGGCGCTAAGGGAAGCGACGAGGCGCTCGCCACAGCAAGGCAATCCGCAGCCGGACCGATCGCAGATGGTGCCCTCAGCATCGCTCGCGCTGGCCCGACATTGTGGCGAGGCCCAACGATGACCACGAGACCAACTCGACAGTGGGGGATTTCAGAATGCGCAATCGCGCGATCAACGTGGCGTGCACGCTCGGCTCCGTAGCCGCTGTGCTCATAGCGGCGCTGCCGTTCGCCGCCGCTGACCCGCCAAGGCTTGATCGAGTTCTCGATCGGCCCCTCAACGGGAATGCCGCAATCAGGGAAGTAGGCGACAACCTGGCTGAGGTGGCGTCCAGGAACGGCACATCACCATCAGCGTTGACCGCTCTCCTTCGCACCGACCACACCACTTGGCTGGACCAGGCCGGTCAACTGCACGTCAAGGACCCCGAACCGGTAGATCCTGGTGCTGCTGGGGAACCCGACCAGCGTTCGTGCCGAACGATCAAACCTTCAAGCTGCACAGTCAGGCCCGGCGCTCAGCGCGTTCTCTACCTCGACTTCGATGGCCACGTGGTCGCCGGGACAGCCTGGAACGCCGGCTACGCGCTGTCCACCAGCCCACAACCGCCGTTTGACATGAACGGAAGCCCTTCTACTTGGTCGCAGGCCGAGCACGACGTCATCCAAAGCGTGTTTCAGCGCGTAGAGGAAGACTTCGCCCCCTTCGACGTGGACGTCACAACCGAAGACCCGGGTGTCGCTGCACTCGAGCGCACAGGCTCGACGGACGAAAGCTACGGCACCCGAGTGCTCATCACGCCAGGTGTTGAGGCACACCAGAAGATTTGCTCCTCCAGCTGCGGTGGCGTCGCATATGTCGGAGTCTTCAACTATTCGAACAGTGGCTACTATCAACCGGCGTGGGTCTTTGCGCAAACAATGTGGGACAACCCCAAATACATTGCGGCCGCCGCGTCTCACGAAGCCGGGCACAACCTCGGTCTCCGGCATGACGGAACGGCTACTGAGGGTTACTACGACGGCCATTCCAACTGGGGGCCCATTATGGGTTCCGGCTATTACGAGCCCATCACCCAATGGAGTCGAGGCGAGTACCCAGGCGCCAACAACGCCGAGGACGATCTTGGGGTGATCGCCGACCACGGTGTGCCGCTACGGACGGACGACCACGGATCCACACTGGCGGCTGCTCGGCCTCTTGGTGTAACGGCTTCCGCATCAGGGGTCATCGAGACCCGTGGGGACCTGGACGTGTTCTCGATTACCCGCGGGTGCAGTGGCAGCACGACCATCTCTCTCGGCCCTGTCGGCGACGGCCCCAATCTCGACAGCAGGGTTCGCCTCTTGTCAGCAGCGGGCGCGCTCATTGCCCAAGACGACCCGAGCTCGGGAGAAACCGACTACGACAGCGCAACCGGAATATCAGCATCCGTCACTGCGCAGCTGTCTGTCGGCAACTACTACATCGAGGTGGACGGTGTTGGCGCTCGCGACTTGACCAGCGGCTATTCCGACTATGGATCCCTCGGCAGGTACGACCTCGACATCAGCTCGTGTGCCGGGATCCAGTTCTCATTGTCGGTCGCCAAGTCCGGCACCGGGTCCGGCACTGTAACGAGCCAGCCTGCGGGAATCGCCTGCGGGACAAGATGCTACGCCGATTTCGGGAGCGGCACTCGGTGACTCTGGCAGCCGCTCCGAGTCCCGGCTCCAGGTTTACTGGCTGGAGTGGGGGTTGCACTGGAGTATCAAGCAACTGCACCGTGACCATGTCCGCCGTCAGGAACGTGTCGGCAGCGTTTGCGACCAATCTCAACTGCCACCACCTATCAGGAGAGCAGCCCAGGCGTTGCGCTGAACGGGTGGGACGCAACCGCTGACGCTCTCGCCGATGGCGGCACTTACCGGTCGTCGAAAGTGGTAGGCGACCTCGCTTTCCACCAGTTCACTGGGACTGCGGTCACCTGGCTGACCCGCAAAGGCCCGTCCCAGGGAATCGCAACGGTGTCCATCGATGGAGTCTCGAAGGGGACTGTGGACCTGTACGCCACCAGCGCCCAGAGCTTCTCGAAGCCCTACACAGGTCTAGCGGCGGGTGCTCACATCATCAAAGTTGTGGTGACTGGCAAGAACGCCGCCTCGCAGGGGTACAACACAATGGTTGACGGATTCCGGGTGGGGTCCACGGTGACTCAGGAAACGTCACCAAGAATCGCGTACGACGATTGGAATGGTATTAGCTCAACGAGTGCCAGTGGCGGTGCATACCGGGCGGCCGCGACCTCGACGTCGACCTGCTCGATGAGGTTCACGGGCACCCGCGTGGACTGGGTGACCTCGACTGGACCCTCGGCCGGCAGGGCTCGAGTGTTCATCGATGGTGTCGACAAGGGCGTGGTGGACCTGTACGCCGCCAGCCAGGTCTGGAAGGTGGCCAAGATCTACTCCGGGCTGAGCAGCGGATCACACACCATCAAGGTCCAGGCACTCGGGACGAAAAACGCTTCGTCCATCGGCACGAAGGTGATCGTGGACGGGTTCACCGTGCGTCCCTAGATGACTCGCGAATCTGGTTTCGAACCTTGATCAATTAGTCCTCGCCGTACGTCCGGTACGTCACCGGTGTTCATCTCGGGCAAGACGAGATTTGCGTCCAATACTGGTGGAAGGCCCGGAAAGCCATGAGATTCTTGCCCGCAGCGTTGTCGTTGTCCCTGATCGGCTTGCTGACCGCGATCTCGAGCCCTCCAGAGGCCTCGCAGGCGAGCTGCTGGGGACGTGCTGTTCTCGGACTCGATCGTTGCTCGTCTGAGCGCTCCGACGGCGATGACGTGGACGCCCGATGGGCGGATGCTGGTCACCCAGGATACGGGGCAGCTTCGAGTGGTGAGCAATGGACAGTTGTTGCCCACGCCGGCCCTGGACCTGGCGCCGCGGATCTGCTCGGGTGGGGAGCGTGGCCTGCTGGGGGTGGCGGCAGACCCGAACTTCTCGGCCAACCATTACCTGTACCTCTACTGGACGCGCAACGTCCACGCCAGTTGCGGACAGGTCCCGCCGAATACGCCGGAGAATCGGGTGAGCCGATTCACCCTGGGTGACAACAACCTGGTGGTGTCGGGAAGTGAGAAGGTGATCGTCGATCACATCCCGTCGCAGCGGATCAACCACAACGCCGGTGACCTGCACTTCGGAGCGGATCAGTTGCTGTACGTCAGCGTCGGCGACGGCGGTTGCGCGCTGAACGACGCCACTCGCTGCGGTCCGCTGAACAGCAACAGCCGACGGCTGGACATTCCCAATGGCAAGATCCTGCGCGTCACCCGGACCGGTGGTGTCCCCTCGACGAATCCCTACGTGGGCTCGGCGACGGCGCGGAGATGTACGTTGCCGACCGGGCCGCAACCGGCACCGGTCCGTGCACGGAGACGTTCGCCTCCGGGTTCCGCAACCCCTACCGATTCGTACAGGTGCCGGGCACGAACCAGTTCTATGTCAACGATGTCGGCCAGGATGACTGGGAGGAGATCGACAGCCTCGTCAGGGGTGCGGACTACGGCTGGAACGTCCGTGAAGGCCATTGCGCCACCGGCTCACTGACCAACTGCGGCGCCACGACGTACACAAACCCGATCCACGACTACTCTCACGCGGCGACCGGATGTGGGTCGATCACCGGCGGAGCCTTCGTTCCCGACGGTCTGTGGCCTGCTCCCTACAGCGGGTCTTACCTGTTCGGCGACTACGTCTGCGGCAAGATCTTCCGACTGGCCCCGAAGGCCGGCGGTGGATTCACCCAGGAAGAGGTCCTCACCGGGCTGAGCTCACCAGTCCATCTGGCGTTCGGCCCCTACGGCGCGACCTCAGCGTTGTACTACCTCGACTACGGCGGTGGCGCGATCCACCGGGTCAGTCCCGCGGAAGGCAACAACGCCCCAGTGGCGGACTTCTGGCAACGTCCGAACGGACTGAACGTCACCGTGAACGGCGAAGCCAGCCATGACCCGGACGTCGGCGATTCTGTCGTCTCGTGGCACTGGGAGTTCGGTGACGGCACCTCGGCCACCACGACCACGCCACAAACGACCCACACCTATCCCGCGGCTGGTACCTATACCGCCACCCTCACCGTGACCGACTCGCGCGGTGCCACCTCCGCACCGTTCAGCAAGGCCGTGGCCGCCGGCGAGCACCCGCCCACGATCTCGATCACCGCACCAGCCACGACCGCCCGGTTCGCAGTGGGACAGAAGGTCACCGTGTCCGCGAGCGCCACCGACGTCGAGGATGGAACCCTCCCAGGCAGCGCGATCAAATGGACGGTCCTCCTGCACCACGGCACCCACACCCACCCCTACGCCGGACCCGCCACGGGGTCCGCCATCACCTTTGACTATCCGGCACCCGAGGACCTCGCCGCCGCGCAGAACAGCTACCTCACCGCAACCGCGGTCGCCACCGACTCCCAAGGCCTCACCTCGCGCGCCGACCGCAAGCTGCAGCCGCGGAAGGTCACTCTGTCCTTTGCCACCACCCCGTCGGGCGGGCGGGTCCAGGTCAATGGCACCGACCGCACCACCCCCAGCAGCCTCGTCTCCTGGGCCGGCTACCGGCTGCTGCTCAACGCCCCAGACCAGGCGTTCGACGGGTTCCCGCGCGTCTTCGGATCCTGGTCAGACGGTGGCGCCCGCTCCCACACCATCACCACACCCGCCAACGCCACCACCTACACCGCCCGCTACCCGGCGACCAACTAGCCGGCCAGACTCCCTCGGCAACACCGATCGGCTGCGGATCCTCCGCCCCCCGATTTCCCGGCGGTTGGCCAGTGCTGGCATGGTGAGGGGTGATGAGCGATGACACCCCTCGATCCAAGCTCGGTCTCGACTGGTCCAATACGCTCGCGGGCGCCTTGGCGGCCGTGTCGTCGGCGGTGCTGCTCTCCACCCTCGGCGCGGCTGGGACCCTGATCGGTGCTGCCGTCGGCAGCATCGCGGCCACCATCGGGACGGCGCTCTACGCGCAGGGGCTCGCCAAGAGCAAGGAGAAGGTGGCCAAGGCGCAGGAGGCCGCGCTCAACAAGGTCGGGATCGCGCAGGCCGACGTACGCCGCGCCCGCCGCCGCGGCGCCGGCCCAGCCACCGCCGCCACCAATCTCGAGCACGCGGAGGAACAGCTCGCCGAGGCCGAAGCCGACCTGGGCGAGGCACTCGACGACAGCAGCGACCACAGCGGCGACGATGAGGACGAGGTACTCGAGGGGTTCCCGGAGGAGGACATCAAGCCCGCGTGGCGCGAGCGACTGGCAGTGCTGCCCTGGAAGAAGATCGCGGTTTACGCCGCCGCCGCGTTCGCCGTGGCGCTGATCACGATCGCCGCCTTCGAGTACATCTCCGGCCGCAGCGTGTCGTCGTACACCGGCGGCAGCGACAGCGACCGCAGCTCCACGTTCAGAGGAGGCGGCGACAACAAACAGGAGCAGGACCGGGACAAGCAGACGCCGGACCCGGATCCCTCCGACTCGACCACGCCCACCGACGAAGCCACCGACGAGCCCACCGACGAGCCCACCGAAACAGTCAGCGAGTCCCCGTCGGAGAGTCCAAGCGAGACCACGACGGAGGAGCCCACGGATACGCCCACCCTCACTCCGACGCCGACACTGCCGACCGACCCAACGAGCTGACCATGGCGAATGACAGTGGACCCGTCAGTTCGGCTGTAGCGCATGTTCGCCGACCTTCCGCCCTTCGCTGCCTGGCGCTTCGTCGATGCGGTCGACGGGTTCGAGGTGGTGTACGCCGAGCCGGGGCGACTGCGCGGGCACACGTCGGCAGTCGAGGACGGACAGGCGTACGCCGTGGGGTACGAGATCACGGTGGACGACCGCTGGCGCACGCGTGAGGTGCGCGTTTCCTCTGACACCGTGGCGGGGGCACGCAGGACCGTCCTGCTCTCTGACGGTGAGGGCCGCTGGACCGTGGACGGCGTACCTGCCCGGCATCTCGACGGTCTCTTCGACGTGGACCTCGAGGCTTCCGCGTGCACGAACACCCTGCCGGTCCACCGGCTGGCGCTGCCGGTCGGCAAGGAGACCGTCGCCGCCGCCGTCTACGTCCAGGCGCTCGACCTCACGGTGCGCCGCCTCGACCAGACCTACCGGCGACTGGACGATCACCGGTTCGACTACGCGTCCGAGGGTGACTTCCGCGCCGTCCTCACCTATGACGCGGCCGGGCTGGTCGTCGACTACCCCGGCATCGCCAAGCGATTCGCCTGAGCCGCCCGGCGGCCGAGGGTCGGCACACATGCTCCACACCGGAGGCAACTTTCCGGACGCGCGTGCGTCCAAAGAGAATGAAGGGCATCAGAACACTCGGCGGGGGCTGGGGGCGGGCGCGGCCAACTACGGAAGTAGGTGGTCGCGTCCGGCTTCGAAGAACGCCTGTACGGCGGCCGCGTCGCCAAGCGCCGACAGCTCCCGCGCGGCTCCGAACGGATGGGTCCAGAACTCGTCGGCGGCGGGCACCGACCAGGGCCCGACGTACGCGTAGGGGACCGGCAGGAAGTCGTCGCCGGGGGACACGCCGTAGTTGACCTCGTCGACAGTGATGGCGATGTCGAAGTGCTCGGGCCACAGGACCGGGACGGCATCGGGGGCGATCGCGCGGAGGGCGGCGTCGCCGGCGGCGAACGCCTCGGCCAGCTGCCGGGCACACTGCTCGTCGACGGCGAGCAGCTCGTCCTCGGTGACGCCCGGCCCTCCGGAGTAGACCTCGTCTAGACGGGTCGCCTCTACACCGGCGACCCGGGCGAGGGAGCGGGCGGTGTGCCCGTCGATCGGTTCCCTGAGATCGCCGACGACGAGGTGGGCGCCCGCCACCCGCAGGTCCGGGGTCTGCACGGTCCCGAAGCCGCCGGGTGTCGCGCGCAGCCTGATGCTGCCGCACGCGGTGTGCTGCGGTCCGGCGAGGACCAGCTCGGCGACCCCGTGCAGGGCCCGTCTCGTGGTGACGAGGGTGTCGCGCTCGTTGGACATCGGACCTCCCGATGACGGCGGCGGAGCAGAACGTCAATTCTGGCGGCTAAGCGTGGCGCAGATGCGCGAAAGGGACGAAATCGTCCGCGCCCAAAGTAAAGGAAAGGACATTCGACGCATTTGTCTCGATTGGACCACCATGATGTGCGCATGGGGAAACTCGGGGGACCGCGTCATGCGGCAGGTAGTGGCACGTTGGCCCGTCGCGCATCGGTAGTCGCGCTGTCGTGCGTCGCTTGGGCGATGGTCGTCGCGGTGCCGGCTCAGGCTGACGACGAGTTGCCGGACGACGACAGTGGAGACGGCTCCGTTGCCCATCGACACCGACTGGGGAGACGTCACGCCCGCCGATTCGATCGGTGCGTTGGATGCCTCGGGGACGTGGGCCGCGAACCGGGACGACGGGTCGTTGTACTCCATCACTGCCGGCTACGGCATCCAGGCCGCGTGGTTGTCTGCAGTGACCGGCAAGGACGTGACGGTCGCCGTGATCGACACCGGCATCGCCCCCGTGGTCGGGCTGGACAAGGACCACAAGGTCGTGAATGGGCCGGATCTGTCTTTCGACAGCCAGAGCGCAGGAACCCGCTACGTGGACGGCTACGGGCACGGGACTCACATGGCCGCCATCATCGCGGGTCGCGACGAGAAGTTCGACCCCAAGAAGCCGAGCGCTGACAAGTTCGCGGGCATCGCCCCCGACGCGCAGCTCTTGAACATGAAGGTCGGTGCCGTTGACGGTGGCGCCGACGTCTCCCAGGTGATCGCCGCCCTGGACTGGGTGACCGCGCACCGCAAGGACCACGGCATGAACGTACGGGTCGTCAACCTGGCCTACGGCACGGCGTCGGTCCAGCCGTGGCAGGTCGACCCGCTGGCGCACGCGGTCGAGAACGCCTGGAGGGCGGGTCTGGTCGTGGTGGCCGCGGCCGGCAACGAAGGGCCCGAAGCTTCGTCGCTGCTGATGCCGGCGGTCGACCCGCACGTGCTGGCAGTCGGCGCGGTAGACAACGTCGGCACTGCCACGCACGCCGACGACGTCGTTGCAGACTTCACCAGCGCGGGCAACGAGCAGCCGTCGCCCCGATGTGCTGGCACCTGGCAAGTCCGTGGTCTCGCTGCGCGTGCCAGGCTCGTACGTCGACACCTGGCACCCGGAAGGCACTGGTCGCCGGGGACACGTCGAGCCGGTTCTTCCGTGGCTCGGGGACCTCGCAGGCCACCGCGGTCGCCTCCGGCGAGGTGGCGCTGATGCTCCAGGCTCGGCCAACCCTGACTCCGGACCAGGTCAAGGCACTGTTGATGTCGACGGCCGATCCCTTGGTGCAGAACCCGAATCCGGCAATGGGCGCCGGGGTCATCGACATCGCCGGGGCGCTCACCGCCACCGTGCCCTCGACCGACGCAGCCAGCTTGCTGCCCGAGTCGACGGGAACTGGGTCACTCGAGGCCTCCCGCGGAGGCGTACACGTGCTCGACCCTGCCAACGGTGTCGTGCTCTCCGGTGAGGTGGACGCGCTCGGCTCCCCGTGGAACGCGGCAGCCTGGTCCGCCGCCTCGAGCCGGGGCACTGCCTGGTCCGGGGGAACGTGGAACGGCCGCGTCTGGACCGGAAACGCGTGGGCGAAGGACGACTGGAAGCCCGCCATCTGGACCGGCGACTCGTGGAGCGGGATCGCCTGGTCCAGCTACCGTATGGTCCGACGCCAACTGGGAGGCCCGAAGCTGGCACGACCAGTCATGGGAGGCCCGAAGCTGGCACGAGGGTTCCTGGGTGGCCCGCAGCTGGCACAACGGCTCCTGGGTAGCCCGCAGTTGGCACAGCCTGCCCTGAGCTGATGTGAGCTGACCCGAGATGACCACACAACCGCGAGCACGCCGCACCCTGCCCGAGCGCAGAGTGTGGCAGCTCGCGGCGTTGATGGCCTTGGCAGCGGCCGCGGTCGCCGTACCCTTCTTCCTGGCCAACCCGCACATCGCGGTCCCGTCCGTGGCCTGGTTCATTCTGCTGCCACTGTTCGCGCTGGTCGAAGTGCTCGTCATCCATCTGCCGGCCGAACGCAGCTCGCACACCCTGTCGCTGCGTGAGATCCCCGCCATCGCCGGGCTGACCTTTCTGGCCCCCCAGCAGTACGTGACCGCCTACGTCCTCGGCGCCGGGCTCGCGCTCCTGCTGTGGTCGCGTCTGCGCGGACTGAAACTGTGCTTCAACCTCGCGATGTTCAGCCTCGAGGCCGTGCTGGGGTTGGTGACGTATCACCTCATCTTCGCGGGCGGGGACCCGATCGGCGCCCAGGCCTGGCTGGCCGTTGCGGCCGCCGTGGTCGTCACCGACCTGATCTCGACCGCCGCGGTCACCGCTGCCATCAGCCTGACCAACTCCCGGTTCGACCCCGGACGTGCTGCGCGAGGCGATCCGCACCGGCATCCCGGCCGCGCTCGTGAACACCTGCGTCGCACTCCTGGTGGTCACCCTTGTGGTGGCCCGCCCCATGGCGCTGCCCCTGCTCGGTGCGGTCGTCGTGCTACTGGTGCTCGGCTACCGCATCCACGTGCGGCTGGCGCGCGGCTACACGCGCCTTCAGCTGCTGTACACGTTCGTCGGGTCGACCGGGCACACCTCCGATCTGGACGAGGTGGTGACCAGCATCCTGTCGCAGGCTGCCGAGCTGTTGCACGCGAAGACCGCCCAGCTGTTGCTACTGCCCACGGCTGAGGAGCCCGGCCGATGGTTCACCTGGCAGGCGGGCTCCGTCGCCACCGATGAGCTGGACGTGGTCAGCAACGACAGCTGGTGGTCCGCCGCGGTGGCCGGAGACCCGGTTCTGCTCAAGCACGAGTCGAGCGGCCGGTCCGCCGGAGCTCGTGGCCGCGTACGGTCCCCGCGATGGGGTCGCGGTGCCGCTGCGAACGGCCGACGTCGTGAAAGCGGTGCTTCTGGTCATGGACCGGACGTTCGAGGAGGAGACCTTCGGCACCGAGGACCTCAAGGTGTTCGAGGCTCTCGCTGCGCACGCGGCCGTCGCCCTGGACAAGGCCAAGGTGGTCGACCGCTTGAGACGCCTCGCGAAGGAGCGCGCGCACGAGGCGCTGCACGACCCGCTGACCGGGCTGCCGAACCGACGCGCCTTCAGCGACGCCGTGCAGGCCGCGACGTACAGCGGCGAGACCGGCAGCGTGCTGCTGCTGGACCTCGACGACTTCAAGGACGTCAACGACACCCTCGGCCACAGCGCCGGGGACAGCCTTCTGACGGTAATGGGACTACGACTCACGAGCTCGAGCACCGGGACGGTGGCCCGGCTGGGCGGCGACGAGTTCGCCGTACTGCTCCCGGGCATGGATGCCGAACAAGCAGTCACCCACGCCCGGGCGCTGCACGACGGTCTTGTGCGCCCCCGTACCTCTTCTCGGCGTGGAGCTCACGACCTCGGCGAGCATCGGTGTCAGAGAGTTCTACGGGACCTCCCTGACCAGCGACGAGGTCCTCGCCCAGGCCGACGTCGCGATGTACGCCGCGAAAGCCGCCCGCACCGGTGTGGAGGTCTACCGGGCCGAGGACGGGCTCTCGATCGCCAGGCGGCTCGCGCTGGCAGCGGACCTCAAGGTGGCGCTGCGTCAGGATGAGCTCGAGCTGTTCTACCAGCCACAAGCCTGTGCCCGCACCGGACAGATCACGGGGTTCGAAGCGCTGCTGCGCTGGAACCACCCGACGTTCGGCTACGTGCCACCGCCGGAGATCGTCGCCGTGGCGCACCGGATCGGACTGATCCGCGACCTGACCGACAGCATCCTCGGGCACGCCCTGCAGGCCCGCGCGGACTGGGCCGATGCGGGCCGCGACCTGGATGTCTCGGTCAACGTCACCGTCGCCGACATCGCCGACACGCGGCCTGGTGGAGCGGGTGGACGCCGCTCTGCGCGCCACGCGCACCCCGCCGGGGTCCCTCGTCCTCGAGATCACCGAGGGCGACGCGATGGGCGACGCCGATCGGAACCTGGCAGTGCTGCGAGCCCTGGCGGCCCGCGGAGTGCGGCTCTCGATCGACGACTTCGGCACCGGCCACTCCTCGCTGGCCTACCTGGACCAGCTCCCGGTCCACGAGGTCAAGATCGACCAGTCCTTCGTGTTCCGGATTGCGACGAACCCCGCCGACTCGACCATCGTGCGCGCCACCGTCACCCTCGCCCACGACCTCGGGCTGCGAGTGGTCGCCGAAGGGGTCGAGAACGACCTCGCGAAGTCGCTGGTCACCGAGATGGGCTGCGATCTCTACCAGGGCTACGGGCTGTCCCGACCGATGCCGGCCGACGAGCTGCTCAACTGGCTGGCGCGGCACGACGCCCACGCCATGGCCACCCGGCCCCATGACCCGCACGGGCCGGGTACGGTCGTCGCACTGCGCGCACCGTACCGAAGGTGAGAACGCACCGTCCCCGTGGCTGGACTGCTCCTGTCCCGGGTCCGCCCCTAGGGAAATCCTGTTTTCGTTGACACGATCCGCGGCCCGGGCCAAGCATGGCTGGCAGTGTCGTTCGCTCGGGGAGTCCGGCTCGGATTTCTTCCGCGCCCGGCCCTGCGCTTCTAGATCCGGGAGACTGAAATGCGCGCTTACTCCAGGGGATTGGCCGGCGCATCCGCGCTGCTGCTCTCCGTCATGTTCCTGACCACTGCCGGCATTTCGGGAAGCGGAGCAGCCACGACGGCAGCGGATCCCGACCTGACCGCCGTCGGGCTGCAGCCCTCGAGCCGCATCGAAGGGTTCAAGTCGGACACCGCGGCTTTGGCCAAGAGCAGTCCAGGGTCTGCTGCGTCGCAGCGACGCCACACCGGTCCGGGTCATGATCAAGCTCGACCAGGACTCGCTGGCCAGCTATGCGGGCGGCGTCGGCGACCTCGCCTCGACCAGCCCCGCGGTCACCGGTCACAGCCTCGACCTCTCTTCGAGCGCCGCGAAGGCATACACGTCGTACCTGGCAGCCAACGAACGGAGCTTCTCCACGAGCCTCGCCAAGGTGGCGCCGGGCGCCAAGGTCACCCGCAGCTACCGGCTGGTGTACGGCGGCGTGGCCGCTGTCGTCCCGGCCAACAAGGTGCGGGCGATCCTCGGCATCGACGGAGTCGTGGCCGTGCAGCGAGACTCCATGCGGCAGCCGCTGACCGACGCCAGCGCCGCGTTCCTCAACGCCGGGCCGGTCTACTCGGCTCTCGGCGGGAAGGCGAACGCCGGCCAGGGCGTCATCTACGGCAACCTCGACACCGGCGTGTGGCCGGAGCATCCCTCGTTCGCCGACCAGGGCAACCTTGCTGCGCCGCCGGGCCCGGCCCGTGAGTGCAACTTCGGCGACAACCCGCTCACGCCTGCG
This sequence comes from uncultured Actinomycetota bacterium, assembly GCA_963844385.1. Taxonomy (GTDB): domain Bacteria; phylum Actinomycetota; class Actinomycetes; order Propionibacteriales; family Nocardioidaceae; genus Nocardioides. The sequence continues at coordinate 113,854 of CAWJOJ010000007.1, forward strand.
AACGACGCATTCGTGTGCCAGAACAAGCTGATCGGCGGAGCCGCCTTCACCGACACCTATGACGCGGTGCAGGGTGACGACGTCTACGCGGGCACTGCTCGTGACAGTGGGGGCCACGGCACGCACACCGCGTCGACGTCGGCCGGGAACCCGCTGGCCAGCGCCCCGATCTTCGGCATCGACCGGGGACCGCTCGCCGGGATGGCGCCTGGCGCCTGGGTGATGGAGTACAAGGTCTGCGGGCCGGACGGCTGCTACTACTCCGACTCGGCGGCGGCGGTCGCGCAGGCGATCGTCGATGGCGTCAAGGTGATCAACTTCTCGATCTCCGGCGGCACCGACCCGATGACCGACCCGGTCGAGCTGGCCTTCCTCGATGCCTATGCCGCGGGCGTGTTCGTCTCGGCCTCCGCCGGCAACGACGGTCCGGGGGCCGGGACGGTCAACCACCTCTCCCCGTGGGTGACCACCGTTGCCGCCTCGACGCAGCAACGTGAGTTCTTCACCACGCTGAACCTGACGGCGTCCAACGGTGACGTGTTCAGTGCGGACGGTGCGTCGATCACCGCAGGAGCGGGCCCGCTGCCGGTGGTGCTGGCCTCAGCTGCGCCGTACTCGAATGCGCTGTGTAGCGCCCCGGCGCCCGCCGGGCATCTTCACCGGCAAGATCGTCGCCTGCCAGCGTAGCCCCGGCCGGGTCCTGAAGGGCTTCAACGTCAAGCAGGGCGGCGCAGCGGGGATGGTGCTCTACAACCCGACGCTGGCGGACATCGAGACCGACAACCACTGGCTGCCGACCGTCCACCTGGCCGACGGCACCGACTTCCTGGCCTTCATGACCGGCCACAGCGGCGTGACGGGCCAGTTCGCGGCGGGTGCAAAGCGCGACGGGCAGGGTGACGTGATGGCGGCGTTCTCCTCGCGCGGACCGGGAGGCAACTTCATCAAGCCCGACGTCACCGCCCCTGGTGTGCAGATCCTCGCCGGTCACACCCCCACCCCGGAGACGTCCCAGGCGGCCCACCCGGGGAGTACTTCCAGGCCATCGCCGGTACGTCGATGTCCTCGCCACACGTCGCCGGTGCCGCGATCCTGCTCCGCGCCACGCATCCGACGTGGACGCCGGGCCAGGTGAAGTCGGCCCTGATGACGACGTCGCTGACCAACGTGGTCAAGGAGAACCTGACCACGCCCGCCGACCCGTTCGACATGGGTGCCGGTCGGATCGACATCGGCAAGTCGAACCTGGCCCCGCTGACGTTCGACGAGACAGCGGCCAACTATGCGGCGCTGACCGGCGACCCGATCCACGCGGTCGACCTGAACGTGCCGTCGATCAACGCGCCGGTGCTGCCCGGACGGCTGACCACCACGAGGGTGGTCAAGAACGTGACTGGCTTCACCCGGGGCTTCACGGTGTCCACCAAGTCGCGGGCGCACTCGTCCATCCAGGTGACGCCGTCGTCGTTCTCGCTGGCGCCCGGGGCGAGCAGGACATTGACGATCACGATCCGCACCAATGCGCCACAGGGCGTGCAGCAGTTCGGGGAGATTCGGATCAAGCGAAACAATGGCGCGCAGCAGATGCACCTTCCGGTGGCCTGGATCCACACGCCGGGCAACGTGAGCCTGACCCAGTCGTGCGTGCCGGCAAGCATCCCGAAGGGCAGCACCACCACTTGTTCGGTGGCGGCGACGAACGAGACGTTCGACGAGCAGACCGCGGACCTCGACACCTTCACGACGTCGAACCTGGCGATCACCGGCGCCTCGGGCGCAACGATCGTCGACGCCCACCACGCACAGCTCCATGGTGTGATCCTGGACGGCGTGCAACCCGGTGTGCCCGACGTCGCCGACGGCGCGCTCGCCGGCTACGTTCCGCTGGACTGACTTCGGGATCAGCCCGGTCCCGGTCGGGGACGAGGACATCATCAACTTCAACGTCCCGGCGTACGTGTTCAACGGGATCACCTACACCTCGATCGGGGTCGACTCCAACGGCTACCTGATCGCGGGAGGCGGCACCTCTGAGGACAACAACTGCTGCGACCTGCCCCCGGACCAGACCCTGCCCCACCCAACGACGTGCTGGCACCGTTCTGGACCGACCTCGACGGCACCGGCGCCCCCGGCATCTTCGCCGAGATCCTGACCGACGGCGTGGGCACCTGGCTGGTGATCGAGCACCGGGTCAACGTGTTCGGTACGACGAGACCAGCGGGTCTTCCAGGTCTGGATCGGAGTCAACGGGACGCAGGACATCACCTACGCCTACGCGTGCCCTCCCAGGCCGACCCGAACGGCCAGCCCTTCCTGATGGGAGCCGAGAACGAGCTCGGCCAGGGTGACATGGTCGCGGTGCTGCCAACCACCGACCAGAGGGTGACCTCGACGAACCCGTCACCGGGCGAAAGCGTGAGCTACAGCCTCACGGTTCGGGGCACCGCCAAGGGCACCGGCACGGTGACCACGGAGATGGACGCCACGGGAGTTCCGGGCACGACGATCGTCAGGTCGCCGGTCCAGATCAGATAGCGATCGAGCCCCGTCAGCTCGGGCTGGCGGGGGCCAGAACGGCTGCGAGCGCCCTCCATCGGGCGATCTCGCAGCCGTCGGTGAGCCGATAGGACGCCTCGATGGGTCGTCCCTGCCAGGTGCCGGAGATGACGGCGGTCTCGGGGCCGCCGTACACCTGCGTGCAGCGCATGTCGGCCGGGACCGGTTCGAAGGGATGCCGCGCGGCGGCGATGGCCCGGCAGGCCCCCTCCGGGTCGGGATGCGTGCCTCCCGGCGGATCGCAGGTCAGGGTCCAAATGGTCTGCGGCTGACCGGGTCCGGCGGAGACGGCAATCGTGAGGGAACCGCCCCGGTTAGGAACCGCACTCGAATCGCTCACCACCACTGTCCTCTGTCGCATCCATCGCCAAGCCGTCCACGCATCAGGCTAGTCCCGCTGCGTGCCTGGGTCGTCTCAATCGTGCATCAGCACCGTTGTGACGAGTGAATCGCTCGGTTTCGACGTTCCAATCGTGCACAGGGCGAGTTTGTGCAAGGCGGGACGGTTCGCCCGCTGCGGTTCCAGCCGCGTACGACCTTGCGGGCCCTGCCCGCGTGCGCCGACACGTCGCAAACCGACCTCCCCCGCTTCGCTCCTCCGGGCAGTTTCCAACGAGTCGGCGATACCGGACTGCGTCCGGTGGTCACAGGTCCAGATGCACTCGGATCGCCTCGTCGAGCTGGGCAATCAGGTCGGCGGGCAGGTGGCCCAAAGGAGGTCCGATTCGTTCGACGCTGACGGACCGGACTTGTTCTGCTTGGGCCTTGGAGTCGCGAGGCAAGCCGGTGCGATCGGCGGGCAGCAATGTCTGGAACGGGTAGACCCGGGTGACGTTGCTCGTCACAGGCACGACGGTGACGACACCACGGCCCAGGCGCTGGGCGGTTGCGTTGGCGCGGTCGTTGCTGACGATCACGGCGGGGCGTTGCTTGTTGGCTTCGCTGCCGCGCACCGGATCGAGGTCGATCAGGCGAATTTCACCGCGGAGCATCTAGAGCCCGTCGGTGGCAGTGTCGGCCCAGGCGTCCTGTTCGCCCGAGGATTCCCAGTCCTCCCAGGCGGCGGCGTAGTCACGTTCGAGTTCGGGCATTCGCAGCAACCGGATCGCGTGCTGTATCCCTGCGGATCGGGACGGGAGCCCCGCCGTACGCACGAATGTGTCGAGGACCTTCACGTCGTCCTCGGGAACGCTGACACTCAGCTTCATACCTGAATACTACTCCGGTCATACCACCGGAGCGTGAGGGTGCCTCCACGCACGAGCGGGGGAGCAGTCACCATGTTCCCTGTGAAACCCTTCCTGCTCCTTGCCACGCGGGCCGAGGACGAGGCGGCCGACGGCGAGTACGAGGCGATGCTGCGCTGGAGCGGGCTCGAGGAACGGGACCTGCACCGGGTACGGCTCGAGGCGGGTCCGCTACCCGCGATCGACCTGGACGACTACGCCGGCGTCATCGTCGGCGGCGGCCCATTCGACTCCAGCGACCCAGAAGATACGAAGTCGGCAACCCAGCAGCGAGTCGAGGCCGAGCTGCGCACGCTCCTCGACGAGCTGGTTGGGCGCGACTTTCCCTTTCTCGGCGCGTGCTACGGCATCGGGACGCTCGGCGTCCATCAGGGCGGCACGATCGACCGGACGTACGGCGAGCCGATCAGCGCGGTCCCGGTCAGCCTCACCGCGGCCGGCCTCGCTGACCCCATCCTCGAGGGGATGCCCGAGACGTTCAGTGCGTTCGTCGGCCACAAGGAGGCCTGCAGCGTGCTACCGACGACCGCCGTACTGCTGGCGTCCTCACCGGCCTGCCCGGTCCAGATGTTCCGGGTGAAGACCAACCTGTACGCCACGCAGTTCCACCCCGAGCTCGACGTCGCCGGCATCATCACCCGGATCCGGGTGTACCGGCACCGCGGCTACTTCGCCCCCGAGACCATGGACACGCTGATCGACGGCGTCAGCGGAGCCGTGGTGACCCAGCCGCCGCGGATCCTGAGCAACTTCGTGGCCCGCTACGCCTGATCGCTGAGCAGGGTGTGAGTGGGCGCGAGTAGGCTCGACCGATGCCTGTGGACGTGGAGACCTCCATCGAGATCGCGGCTCCCCGCGAGCAGGTCGCGGCCTTCGCCAGCGACCCCGGGAACGCGCCACGCTGGTACGTCAACATCAGCTCCGTCACCTGGGAGACCCCGCCACCAGCCACGGTCGGGTCGCGAATCGGCTTCATCGCACACTTCCTCGGACGGCGCATCGCCTACACCTACGAGGTCCGCGAGCTGGTGGAAGCCGAGCGCTTCGTGATGAGCACAGCCGAAGGACCGTTCCCGATGCAGACGACCTACACCTGGAGCGACACATCGACCGGTGGAACCCGGATGACCCTCCGCAACCAGGGCGAGCCGTCCGGTTTCGGCCAGCTCGCGGCACCGGTGATGGCGTCAGCCATGCGTCGCGCCAACCGCAGGGACCTCCAGGCGCTCAAGCGTCTCCTCGAGAAGGCCTCCAGCTAGCTGACGACAACCGGGCGCCGAGCCCCTTGCATGATCTGGTCGATGTTGTCGGGTGAGAAGAACTCCACCGGGGACACGGTCCCGGCAATGACGCTGACGAACCCGTCCATCGCCGCCTGGTTGCCGTGCACGGCGCCCAGGAGCTGCTGCATCTCCGGCGGCGGCGGTTCGAGGGTGGCCAGCTGGCTGGTGAACTCGTAGATGGGCATGGCGCCGTTGTCGCGGGCCTGCTGCCACGAGGACATGGCGGCGTCGTACGTCGACCCGCCGCTGAGCCACGCGTGGACGGCTGCGGAACACCGCTCGGCGTCGCTGAACGCATCGCTGATGCCCTGCGCCGTGATCGGGTCCTTGTTGTAGCCGGCGTCGCCCACCAGCGCCCAGCCCGGGCCGAACGGCGTACGGAAGAACCCCGGGAACCGCGCCCCCCAGGAACGGCGCCGCACGCTCGGCAGTCCGCATCCGCTCGGCGAACTCCGGCGCCAGGTCCAGGGTCTTGAGGAAGTTCGCCTCGACGTCCGCCTTGTACGCCGCAGCCTCGGCGTACGGCCACCCGGCGACGACCATGGTCAGCCCGTCGTTGGTGGGCGCTGCGGCGAAGCCACGATCGGGACGGATGAAGACCTCCATCCCGTCGGTCGGCAGGTCGCGGTAGTAGGTGTAGTAGGCGTACTGGAGTCGAGGCCGGGTCTCGTACTCGGCAGCCTTGACCGCCGTGGCGACGTGACTGTTCTTCCCGTCCGCGCCGATGACGATCCGGGCCCTCGCCTCGACCCGTTCGCCGCCATCCGAGTGGCCCGTGATGCCGACGACGCTGTCGTCCTCGATCACGAGCGAGTCGACGTTGAACTGCTCCCGCACCTCGACACCCGATGCCGCGGCCGCATCGACAAGGATCTTGTCCAGAACGGTCCGACGCGGTGCGTAGCCGCTGGAGTGTCCGTCAACCGGCCGCGCGACCCCCCGGATCGTGAACGGCCCGAAGTCGTAGGCGTAGGTGTCGATCGGCGGGCAACCGGAGGCCACGACCTCGCCCAGCAGGCCCCATCGGGAGAGCGCCGCCACTCCCGGCGCATGGATGACATGGGTGGAGATGGTGTCGCTCGGGAACGTGGCCCTGTCGACCAGCAGGACCCGGTACCCCTGACGAGCGAGCAGCATGGCGGTAGGTGCGCCGGCGCAACGCGCTCCGACAACGATGGCGTCATAGGTCACGGCCATGGGAACGGTCATTGGGAACTCCTCGGTTGGTGTCCGCCCACAGTGGGGCTCGGACAGCGAGGAGGGATCCGGGAACTCCCCATTTCATGGAGCGACTGCGTCGGGGGTGGCGGTTGGCGGCCTACGATTCGGCGGTGAGTTCCTCGTTGACCGTTCGCCCGGCTCGGGTCGAGGACGTCGCTCAGATGGCGCGCGTGAATGTGCGGTGCTGGCAGGAGACGTATCGGGGACTCATGTCGGACGCGGTGCTCGACGACCCGGGCTTCCACGCTGCTCGGGAGCGGTTTTGGACTGCCGCCTTGACTGACGAGCGCTATCGCGAGAACCGTGTGGCTGTCGCCGAACGGGATGGCGAGCTGGTCGGGATCGCCATGTCGGGTCCGCCATTGGACGCCGCGGCGGCGTGGGCGAGGCAGCTGTATGTGCTCTATGTGTATGCAGCCGATCACGGCACGGATGCTGGGCCGGCGCTGCTGGAGGCGGTCGTCGATCCGGAGGAGTCGGCGGCGCTGTGGGTGGCCGACCCGAACCCGCGCGCACAGGCGTTCTACCGCAAACACGGCTTCGTTGCCGACGGCACGGCGCAGGTCGAGGATGGGGTGCGGGAGATCCGCATGGTCCGCGGCATGCAGCACAGTCGGTAGTCCGGCTCGCGGCGCGCCTCCCGGGCAGGCGATCTCCGCGGGTGGCCTATTTCTTGGAGCGGCCAGCCCGTACGACGTACGCCGCGGCCTCCGAGCGGTTGCGCAGCCCGAGCTTGTCCAGGACGTTGCCGACGTGGTGCTCGACGGTCTTGCGGCTGATGAAGAGCCGCTCGGCGATCTCGGGGTTGCTGAGGCCTTCACCGAGCAGCGTGAGGACGTCCTGTTCCCGGCGGGTGAGGGTGTTCCCGATCGACCGGGCCGGGCTCACCCGCGCGCCGAGTCGGCGGAGCAGTGACTGGGCCGCATCGACCTGTCGCGCGGCGGTGAGCCGTTCGAACTCGAGCAGGGCGGCCCGGGCCTCGGCGACGGCCACCTCGGGCGAGTCCTGCCCGAAGGCCCGGGCCAGGTCGAGCCGGCACAGAGCCGCTTCGAGCGGCAGCTGTGCGGTGGCGAAGCCGTCCAGGGCATCGCGCAGCCAGGCGCGGGGGTCGCCGGTCCCGGTTGCGAGCGCGATGCGTCCTCGGGCGAGGGCGAGCACGGCTGCGGCGTACGCGCTCGGATGGATCTCGGCGCAGGCCGCCAGCGCGGCCACCGAGACCTCCGAGGCGGCGAGGTCGCCGCTGGCCAGGTGGATGTCGATGAGCAGGGCAAGAATGGGCACGACGCCGCTGCTGCTCGGATCGGCCCGCTGCAGGGCGCGCTCGAGCGTCTCGCGAGCGACGGCCCTGTGGCCCAGAGCGAGCTGGAGCGACGCCAGCGGCAGCATCGCCTCAGGGTCGTCGCTCATCCCGGCGAGAAGCCGCTCCGCCTCCTCCAGCCGCCCTTGTTTGACCCGCAGGTCGGCCAGGCGCACGAGCGCTCCGGCCTTCAGCGTCCGCCGGCCAAGCGCCCACAGCCGCACGGCCTCGGTCAGCGCATCGTCGGCCTCCGGCCAGCGACCGGCGGCGGTGAGGATGCCGCCGTAGTGAGTGCGGCAGTACGCCGAGACCGCCGGCAGCCGACGACGTTCCGCGATCGCATCGCCGACCCGGATCCACTGCTCGGCGCGCTGCACGTCCTGGGCGCGCTCGCACGCCGAGAAGAGCTGGCAGAAGATCTCCTCCATGACGATGAAGTCCTCGACCTCGCCGCCGACGACCCCCGCCAGCGCCTCGTCGAGCAGCATCATCCCCTCCTCGACCCGGTCGTCGTGGACCAGGCTCGCGCCGAGGTAGGCCAACGTGCAGAAGACGAGCTCATGATCAGATCCGGTCCGGCCGACGTCCAGCGCGCGTGCGTAGTGCTGTTCCTTGGTCGCCCGGATCCCCTCGAACATGCCTTCGGTCAGGGCTACCCAGCCTCGCTCCGTGGAGTCGGGCTGGTCGACCAGGAGGGTCTTCGCGCGCGCGATCCAGGCGCTGGCGATCGCCCAGTCCCCGGTCGTGGATCCGTGCAGATAGCCCAGGGTGCGGGCGGACCGGACCGCACCCGGCCCGTCGCCCTCGGCCCGGAAGGCTGCGTGTGCTCGCTCCATCTCGTCGATGCTGCGAGGAAACTCCATCAACACGTACGACGCGGCCGACATCCCCTCCAGCGCCGTACCCGAGGCTCCAGCTTCTTCGAACGCCGACCGCGCGCCGACCGCATCACCCGCTCGGAGTGCCTCGCGGCCCTGCGCGACCTTTTCGCCCGGAGATCCGGTCATACCCGGATCCTCCCATTACGCCGGGTCTCCGGCAGACAAGTGCTTTGCCAGATCAGCGTGGTTGCGGTTTCAGACCAACCCTCTTGGGTTGCGGTCGGCGTACGACGTTGCGGGCCCTGCCCGCGGTCACCGACACGTCGCATTTTCGGTCGTCGCTAGGGCTCCTCCCAAAAGTCCGACGAGTCAGCGAAACCCGCCTTCGGCGGGTCATTGCCCGCGGACCCAGAGTGCTAGCTCGGTGCGGGTGGTGAGGTGGAGCTTGGTGAGCCCGCCGCGCACATGGGACTCGACGGTGCGGACCGAGAGGAACAGGCGGTCGGCGATCTGCTGGTTGGTCAGGGCCTGGCCCACGAGCCGGGCGACCTCCAGCTCCCGGGGGGTCAGTCCGTGCCGGGAGGCGGTCGGGGAGGGCGGCCAGCAGTCGTTCGGCCTGCGCCAAGGGTCCCGGCATGTCCAGTCGGCGAAATTCGGCGGCCGCGGCGTCGGCCAGCTCCCGCGCAGGGACGGGTCCGGCCAGTCCTGGTTCCTGGGCCAGGCACTGGGCCTGGCCCAGCCTGGCGAGGGCGACGTAGGGCCGAGCGCCGAGTCGTACGTCGGCTTCGACTGCCCGCTCGAAATGGCCCAACGCCAGCGAGATGTCGCCGTACGCCTGGGCCAGCAGCCCGAGGGGGTACTCGTTCGAGCCGTGGCTGAACGGTGCGCCCCCGCCGTCGCCTCCGTACCAGTGGCCGATCGGCGCGAGGAGCCGGTAGCAGCGCTCGGCCACCTCGGCGTCGTCCAGCAGCACCGCGACCAGGGCGATCTGGCTCACGGTGGCCGCCCACCGTGGCCCGAGCGGAATCTGGTCCGGCATACCCCGCAGAGACTCGAAGGTGGCGGCTGCGGCTTCGAGCTGACCGGTCAGGCACTGTGCCATCGCCAGTGAGACCTGAACCAGCGGGATCGGAGGCGCCTGCGCGAGGGCATCCATCATCGCCCCTGGCAGCTCATCGGGGTCGCCGCGCATGTAAGCCAGCTGCTGCCGGAAGGCGAAGTGCATTCCGATCATGGAGCCTTCGCCGACGCGTTCGGCGATGCCGAGGCCGTCTTGGGCATGTGCCCTGGCCTCGTCGAAAGAACCCATCATGGCAGCGCGCAGCGCCAGCAGCCTGAGCTCGTGCCACCGGCCGACGGGTGACGATCGGTGGCGGGCCGTCCGGCCGATGTCGGCGATCGAGGTGTCCATGCCGGCCAGGTCCCCAAGCTGGAGGGCGATTTCGGCCTGCCAGAGATGTCCCCACAGGGCACCCATCGCAGTCGTCGACGTGCGACCCAGCTCAACCGCACGCTCGGCCAGCGGGATGCGTTGGTCGATCGTCTGTGGGTAGGACAGCACGAAGTGGCGGGCAGCGATGGCTTCCAGTTCTGCATGCGTCGAGCGAGACTGACGGGCCAGATCCAGGGCCGCCGCCGACAGGCCGTCCGCCGACGAGTCGACAGCCTCCTCAGCCGCGGCGACAGCCCGCTGGCTCAACAGACCGGCTCGCGCCTCCAGGTCATCCTCGGGGATCAGCTCCAACGCTCGGCGGCAGAGCCCGTCCACCACCCGGGAGACGTCGATCGAGCCGATGCCCTGCGGCACCAGCGCTGCCTGGGCCATCAGGTCGCCACGTCCACACTCTTCGGCGAGGTCGACGGCCTCGACACACGAGGTCATCGCGTCGGGCACGAGATTCGCCAGCCACTCGTAGCGGGCGAGCTCGATCAGACGTTCCGCCAGGTCCTCGGTCGTGGCGCCGAGCGCGCGGGCATGGCGAAGGCTCATCCGGGCGAAGTGCACAGCTTCCTCGTGAGCCCGCGCCGTTGCCGCGCGGGCCGCGGCGAGACGCGCGCGATCGCGACAGCGGGCCGAGGCCGCAGGCCCCCCGGCCCGATCCCAGTGCACCGCGCTGGGCCCGATCAGCAGGTCGTCTCCGGTCTCCTCCATCGCCGTTGCGATCGCCGCGTCCCCTTGTGCGCGCTCTTCGGCGGTCGCATGGGCGACGACCGCGTCGCGAACCAGGGCGTGCACGAACGAGAGCCCGGTGGGCCCGTGCAGCAGCACCCCGGCCCGGATCCCGACGGCGATGTCGTCGGCGACCTCCGGGACCGGCTTCCCCGTGGCGGCGGCAAGCAGGGTCGGCGAGAGACGCTCGGCCAGCAGCGCGGCGGTGGTGAGGGTACGGCGGGTCTCCTCAGGCAGCCGAAGGAACGGCGCGACCAGGACCCCCCGCAGTCCGCTGCGTTCGGCGATGAGCCGGTCCAGACTCCCCGGGCCGGGCAAGGGTCCCTCGGAGGTCAGTCGCCGGATGTAGAACGGGTTGCCGTTGGTGCGGTTCACCAGGTCGGCGGCCAGGGGAAGCCACCGAGCCGTCTTCTCGTCGGCCGAGAGCCAGTCGGTGACCGCGTCGACATCGAGGCCGGTCAGCGGCAGCGGAACGGTCGCCGGGCTGCGGAGCAGGTCAGGCATGGCGCGCCCGAACGCCGTCATTGGCTCGTCCCGCGCGGTGGCGACCACCAGCACCCGCGAGCTTTCGAGATCGAAGGCCAGGTGTCGAAGGACCGCGACCGACAGCGAGTCGGCCCAGTGCAGATCCTCGAGCAGCACCAGCAGGGCTGCCGGTTGCCCAGCGCCGATCAGGGCTGTTGCCGCCGCCTCGCAGACGCCCCAACGAGCCGCGTCGTCGTCCACCTCCGGAGCCACAACCGTCGACACGACCGCATCGAGCTCCGGAAGGTGTCGCGCGACCCGCCGCCAGGTCCACAGGACGGGCGCACCCGCGTCGTCGACGGCGTACCCGGGCGCAATCCGCAGCCCCTGTTCCGCCGCGGCCTCCATGGCCACCTGCCCGAGAAGTGTCTTGCCGACACCCGCCTCACCGGTGACGAGCAGCAGACGTCCGTGTCCGGCCAATGCGTCGGCGATCGCCCTGTCGACGACGGCGCGCGGCCCCGACCGGCCGAACATGGAGACCACGCGCACCAGTATCGCGTGCCGACCTCAGTGGCGCTTTCAGTAGCGCTACGGAGGCATCCGCGGCCGGGTCGCGGCAGGGTTTGGGCCATCAGCAAAGCCCAACCAAAGGAGACCCACATGTACGCCCAACTCACCATGTTCGACGGTCCGCGATCGCCCGAGGTGCTCGCGGCCGCCGAACGCGCAGAGGACGAACGGATCAGGCCGCTGCTCTACTCGAACCCCGAGATCCGCGACGACCTGGTCGCCGTGTACCACCTGCGCCAGCCCGACGGCGGCAAGGCCATTCTCTCCATCTGCCGTACCGAGGCCACCCTCGACAAGATGGTCGAGCTGATCATGACCTCGGAGCTGTTGCCTGGCGAGGATCCAGACCTGCTTCCCGGCCCGAGCCGCGCGGAGCGCTACGAGGTCACCCAGGAAGCGGGTGCGCGATGACCAGCCAAGCCGCACGCGACCTCGCCCCGGCCGGCATCCCCGCCGGCACCTGGTCGATCGTTCCCGACGCGAGCACAGCCAGCTTCACCGTCAGCGACAAGCTCATGTTCACCGTGCACGGCACCATTCCGGTGCGCTCCGGGACGGTCGTCCTCGGCTCCGAGGGCGGGGTCACCCGAGCCACGGTGGAGCTCGACGTCACTGCCGTCGCCACCGGCAACGCTCGCCGTGACAAGGACCTGAGGAAGCCAGCGTTCTTCGACTCCGCCGTACACCCCGCGCTCGTCGTCGAAGCGGAGTCGACCACCGCCGGCCCCTCGGCCTGGCAGCTCACGGCGACGCTGTCCGCACGAGGTGCGAGCTGTCCGCTGGAACTCGAGGTGACTCCGACAGCCTGGGAGGACGAGCGCATCCGGGTCCAGGCGACTGGCCGGCTCGACAGGAAAGGCCTGGGCATGAAGGTGCCGACGTTCATCGTCGGTCGGTACGTCGACGTACAAGTCGACGCGGTCTTCGAGCGGGCCTGACCCCACGGTGGTTGAGGCGGGCGCCCCTGGCGCCCGTCTCGAAACCACGCGCCGATCAGAGCGACTCGAGGGGGTGGTCGAGGAGCTCGAGTCTGGTGTCCAGGGCCCGCGGGCTGCTGGCGGGGTGTCCGAGTAGGTATCCCTGTCCGGCGAGGGGTGGGGCAGTCTCCGCCCGCCATTGGGAGTCGTCGAGGACCGCCTCGAGCATGTCCGTGTCCTCTATCCCCTCGGCGATGACCCAGCCGCCGGTGTTGCGGACGAAGGTCGTGGCTGCGGCGACCACGGCATCGGCGGCAGGGTCGATGCCGACGCGGGAGATCACGTGACGGTCAAGCTTGATGATGTGGAACTGGATGTGGGTCAGCGCGCGAAGTCCGGCGTTGCCGGCCCCGAGGTCGTCGAGCGCGAGCTTGAAACCGCGGGCGCTGGCCCGCTTGAGGGCGCGAAGGTTGCTCGGGTTGTCCAGGTCTGCCTGCTCGGTTATCTCGAGCACGATGTCGGTGCGGGCCAGCCCGGCGGCGATGACCTGTTCGGCAAACTCATCGAAGTCGAACTCACGCAGCGCCGCAGGGTGCACGTTGATGAACAGCAGCCCCCCTGGCCAGGGTTTGGCTCTGACCGCACGAAGTACCTCGGCTCGGGCCAACGCGTCCAACACGGCCGCCTTGCCGATCCGGTCGGCGAGCTCGAACGCCTCAGCGGGGCCATCCAGCGGCATGGCGGACGGAAGCCTCAGTAGTGCTTCATGTCCCAGGAGGCGGCCTGCGCGCAGGTCCCAGATCGGCTGGAAGGCAACGCTGCATTGGACGCCGTTGTCGCACAGGTCGTGTACGGCGTCCAGCTTGTCTGCGGCGACGGTGACGCCGACAGTCAGGGTGGAGAACGCCACGGTGCGATCGCGACCGAGCCGCTTGGCTTGGTACAGCGCTGAGTCGGCGCGCTCCCACAGCTCCTGCAACGACACCGCGTCCTCGTGACTGACGGAGGCGACGCCGCAGCTGATGGTGACGCCCGGCATCAGCGTCGTGAAGGTCGTGCGAACGCGTTCGAGGACATCTGCCGTTTCGCGGTCCGCGCGTCTCGGGGAGCAGCACCGCGAACTCGTCACCGCCGAGGCGAAAGGCGGTGTCGGAGGCACGTAGCTCATCGAACGACTCTCCGAGCGCGACCAGCACTCGGTCGCCGTAGCTATGACCCAGCGTGTCGTTCACCCGTTTGAAGTGGTCGATGTCGATGAGCGCCAGTGACACCGTGGTGTTGTCCGGGTCCGCCAAGGCGGCGCTCAGCAGGGGACGGAACGGCCGACGGCCAGGGATCCCGGTCAGCTCATCGGTGCCGGCGAGCCGGTCGGCTTCGTGGTGCCGGCGGCGCAGAGTGTGCCCGCCCAACAGGTAGGACAACGGCGCAGCGAACAGGACCATGGCCAGCAGGCCGAGGATCTGCTGCTTCCGCAGGTCGTCCAGCGCCTGCCCGATGGTGTCGCTGCGCTGCTCGATCTTGACCGCCAGCACCCCTTGGGGCGTGCGGACCGGCAGCACGAACACGTAACGATGCTCTTCGCTTCGCGGCGTCCTCGTCTGGTCGGTAGAGGGTTCGCTGCGACCCGACGACGTCTTCCAGGTCTTGTGCGTCGAGATGTTCTTGTCCGGCGTCCGTAGCAAAGACCGTCTCACCCCGCGCGTCGAAGACTCCGACGTAATCCACCCCATCCTGGTGCCCGGAGATGTCGTTCACACTGACGGTGATGGCCCGTAGCCGCTGCTCGGGAGTGGCGGCCGCTTCCAGGCTCGTTTCCAGGTGCTCGATATGAGCGTTGAAGTCGGTGTGCCGCATGCTTGAGCAAGGTCACCTCGAGCTGTCGCGAGGCCACGGAGTACTGGACCACGCTCACGAGGGTCAGGCTGATCGTCACCGCGGCGACCCATCGGAACACGAAACCCGGTCGGCGTACGGCAGCCGTGATCGCGAACACGGTCTTGCTTGCCATCTCGCCCTCTTCTCGGTCGCCTTGCCGGTCCGCGCAGAGGTCGCCGTAAGGGGATGTCGTCGACTGTAGTTGCGCGCGAGCCCACCGTCCCCGAAACGTCAAACCTGGCTGGCGTCAGGGAGCCGGGACCCGACCGTTCGGGTCAACGATCCGAGTTGATGCTCACCCGATCCACGGCACCGTCGCGGGTGCCCCACTGGGTTAGGACGTCGTCGTAGACACCGCTTTGCACCAGTTCTTCGAGCGCACCCTGAACGGCGTCCCGCAGGCCGAGCTGACGTCGTGCGACGAGGATGCCGTAGAGCCCCGGCTCATACTGAGTCGTCGATGCCAGCTGGTAGTGCGCCCTCGTTCGCGAGTCGGTCGCCAGGAACACCGCCGTTGGAAGATCATTGAGCAACGCCACCGCCCGACCGGTGCGCAGCTGGAGGAGAGCATCGGAGTTGGTCGTAAACGTCTTCATGATGATCGGGTCATTGGCGCAGTTCGCCTGGGTTCGGGTTAGCAGGTCCACCTGCGTCGTCCCCGCCTCGACGGCGACGACGTGGCCGCACAGATCCTGGATGTCGGTGATTCCGGCCGGGTTCCCGTGCTGTACGACGATCGACGTGCCCGCGCTGAAGTAGTTGACGAAGTCCACGGTTCGGGCTCGCTCGGCGGTGTCCGTCATGGCCGACATCCCAAGGTCCAGCTCGCCTCCGGCTACATCGTCAAGCAGCGTGGTGAAGTCGCTGTTGACGAACTCGACACGTATGCCGAGCACCTGGCCGATCGCGGCGCCGAGATCGGGCTCCATGCCGATGATGGTGCGGCCGTCTGGTGCAAACGTCGACATGGGCGGGTAGGAGGCGTCGGTGCCGACCCGGATGACTCCCCGCTCGAGCACCCCAGGCGGAAGCCGATCGTGGAGGGCCTGGTCGAACTTCGCCTCGGATGTCGGTTTCCCATCTGTGGAGCTTTGGGATCCGCAGGCCGCGGTCAACATGACCGTCAACGCCACCAACAGGCATGCGATGGCCGTGTGGGGCCGCGTGATGGGAATTCTCATGTCGATCGTCTCCTTGTTGCCGCACGCCCAGCGGGCGTCAGCTCGATATGTAACGGCACGGCGCTCAACGCTGTGGAGGCACCGGGGACGTGGACGACCTCGGTCCATGGGGAAGGGCGGAGCCACAGATATCCCTGGCCGTGGTCGCACCCGGCGTCCGAGAGCCAGTCGGCGACGTCCCGTCGTTCCACACCCTCGGCCGTGACCAGGCATCCCAACCTGTGGCCGAGGTCGATGATCGAGCGCACGATGGCGCGGTCCTTCTCGTTGTCGGGCAGGCCGGCAATGAACAGGCGATCGATCTTGACCTCAGCGACCTTCAGGGTGCGCAGCTGGGACAAGCCCGTGAAGCCGATGCCGAAGTCGTCGATGGAGATCGAAATGCCCTGCGCGGTCAGGGCGCTGATGACCTGTCCCGCCAGGACAGCATCGAAGGCCAATGCCGTCTCGGTCACTTCGAGGTGTAGCCGGTCGGCGCGCACGTCCGCGTCCAGCAGCATGTTCCGAACGCTTCCGGCGAACTCCAGCGATGACAGGTTGCGGGCGGAGACGTTGACCGCGACCGTCCAGTTGTGACCGGCGGCCGTCCAAGCGGTGTAGTCCAGGAGAGCGCGGCGGAGCACCCATCTGGTCAGGGGGTCGATGAGCTCGGAACGCTCCGCGACAGCAAGGAAATCCGACGGCATGAGCAGCCCACGCGTGGGGTGCTGCCAGCGGACGAGGGCCTCGAGGCAAGTGACCTCGCCGGAGTTCAGCTCGATCTTGGGCTGGTAGTGCAGTACCAACTCGTCGCGCTCCAGGCCCTGGCGGAGCTCGCGCTGCATCACCAGCGCGTCGGCCGCCGGTCTGGACACCGCAGGCTCGTAGACCACGACGCCGGTCGTGCCGTGCTTGCCCCTGTACATTGCGGCGTCCGCATGCTGCAGGAGCTCCTCCACCGTGTCGGCGTCGTCCGGGAAGAAGCACACGCCGAAGCTTGCCTCCACGCTGAGGGTGGCGCCGTCCAGTGTCACCTCGTGACCCAGCTCTTCGCGGACTCGGGTCAGCAGCGCCACCGTCTCCTCGCGGTCGCCTCCGAGCGGCAGGATCAGACCGAACTCATCACCACCGAGTCGCGCCACGGTGTCGTCGGTGCGCACGGACTCGCTGAGCCGGTTCGCTACGATCCGGAGAAGCTCGTCGCCCGCGGGATGCCCCAGGGTGTCGTTGACTTCCTTGAAGTGGTCGAGATCGATCAGGACCAGTGCGCCGCGATCCGCGCCTGGGCCGCGGGACAGCGCTTCCTCCGCCACTCGACGGAACAGCTCACGGTTCGGTAAGCCGGTCAGCGGGTCGTGGAGCGCCTGGTGCTCGTGTTCGGCGGCGTGTCGACGTAGCGCCCGCGTCGTCCACCAGGAGATGAGAGCCAGGACGGCGTACAGCCCGATGAGACCGAAGGTGAGCCGCATGATCGTGCCTCGGGTGTCGGCCTCGACCTTCTCGGCGATCGGCTCATACGGCAGGTAGAGCTCGAGGACGCCTACCGCCTCGCCGGTCGACTCTGCGATCACTGGCTGCAGGACGCGGATCGCGGCGGCGGAAGTCTGGGTCCCGGCCTCGACGATGCGTGCGTCAACGGCTCCGGATGGCGGCCGCCTGGAATGCCGGGTCGCTCGCTGGCACCGCACCTCGGACACTGCCGTCGTCGGAGAAGGAGACGGCCCCGGTAAAGCTGAGCAGGCGCAGGCGGAAGACCGAGCCTTGGAAGATCGCCAGGTCGGTTGCCGAGCTGAGGCGATGACGTTCGGCCGCGCTCAGCCCCTCGGAGAGGTCAGCACCCCGGATGGCGGGCGCGATGGCCATCTGCGAGATGACGGCTGCCTGGGCGCGACCCTGATCGAGAGCGTGGCTGACCCCGTCGTCGTGGTAACCGCGGATGAGCACGAAGCCCAGCAGACCGACCGGGACCAGGCTCACGACGGCGTAAATCGCGAACAGGCTGGCGCCCATGCGACTGCGTCGACGGCCGGTGGTCATGGTCCCCCTAGGCACGAGAAGCCGCCGAGTCGACCGTCAGGGGGACGGGCGTGGAGCGAGTGCGGGAATGGCGCTGTTTGAACTGCCTTCGCCAGTTAGCTCCGGTTGCATTCAAATTACACGTCTACGACGCGGCTGAATGCCGTTCGAGTATTTCCCCCTCAAGCACCGGCTACCGGGTGGGGGTAGTCCGGCGACCGCCCCTGGAACGCCAGGATCGCCGGGTTCACGATCCGGCCGTCCCGGATCTCGATCGCCCGGGTGATCGTCTCGTCGTCGGCCCACGCAGGGGGACCGGACAGCACGGTCTCCAGGAAGGGGAGCAGCGCCTCGCTGATCTCCCAGGTCGCCGAGTTCCAGAGGTACGACGGGCTGTGGTCGACCGCGTAGTAGTCGACGTGGCCGCCGACGGTGAACATCGGCTCCTCGAACGTCGTCGGGATGGCCCAGCTGAAACCCATCGCCTCGTCGCAGGAGACGTCCACGATCAGGCTCCCGGGCCGGAAGCCGGCCAGGTCGTCGGTGTGGAGGAAGGTCACCGGTTTGGCGGTGTCCTGGAGCGTGCAGTTGACGACGATGTCGCGCTCGGCGAGGAACGATGCGAGTGGGACCCGGCCTCCGTCGGTGATGACGTGGGTGGGCGCCGCCCCGTCGTCCTCTGGGTCGATCTGGGTGATCCGGACCGAGTGGATCGGCGAGCCGACCGCGGCAACGGCGCGGTTGGTCAGCACGTGCACGTCGTGGATGCCGTGTGCCTTGAGCGCCGTCACCGCGCCGCGCGCGGTGGCCCCGAAGCCGATGACGACGGCGTTCAGAGGCCGGCCGTAGTCACCGGTGATGCCGCACAGCTCGAAGGCGTGCAGCACCGAGCAGTAGCCCGCGAGCTCGTTGTTCTTGTGGAACACGTGCAGCCCGACGGAGCCGTCCCGGGTCCAGTGGTTCATCACCTCGAAGGCGATCAGGGTGAGCTGCCGGTCGATGGACAGCTGGGTGAGCACGGGGTCCTGCACGCAGTGCGGCCAGCCCCACAGCACCTGGCCGGGCTTCATCAAGGCGACGTCGTCGTGCTGGGGCTTGGGCAGCAGCACCACGTCGGAGGTCTCGATGATCTCCTCGCGGGAGGCGAAGCCGGCGACGAGGTCCGACAGGTCGGCGTCGGTGCGCCCGAACCGGTCGGCGTACCCGGTCTCCAGGGTGATCCGCTCGCGGATCTCCTTGTCGATGCGCGAAAGGTGGTCGGGGTGTAGCGGGAGTCGGCGCTCGTTCTCCTTCGCCGACGTGCCGACCACACCCAGGCTGAGGAGGGTCACTTCTTCTTGGGGACGATCCTGTCGGCGAGAGTGCTCTCGCCCGACTTGCCGCGCTTCTCGGCCCGTTTCTCCTTCAGGGACTTGCCGGACTTCTTGCTCATGCCTTGGCGGGGCGACTTGTCGGACATGTTGGCTCCCTGGTTCGGAAGCCTGGCTGGCTCCGTGGATCCACCGTACGCCCGATGACTGGCAGATGATCCGTCACAACGGTGCATGGGCATGATTGCGACGAGTGAATTGCTGAATTTCGATGTCGAAGTCGTGCACAGGGCGAGTTTGTGCAAGTGCGGGTTCGGGTGGTTCGTGGCTTGGTTGCGGTTTCAGATCAACCGCTGTGGTTGCGGTTCAGGCCAACCCGCTTGGTTGCGCCCTGCCTGCGTGCGTGCCGGGGTCGCCGACCCGGTCGTTTCACAGTCGTCGCTGACGCTCCTCCCGTGCGCGAGTCGGCTCCGTACAGGACTGCGTCCTGTGTACCCTGAGCCGCCATGCTCGAACGCTTCCGCTCCTTCTTCACGAAGGTCTTCTCGCCGATCGGCAACCTGCTGATCAGGCTCGGCGTCTCCGCGGACGCCGTGACGATCGTCGGCACCCTCGGGGTCTGCGTCGGCGCGCTGGTCTTCTTCCCGCAGGGGAAGCTGGTCACGGGAGTGCTGTTCATCGTCGCGTTCGTCTTCAGCGACATCATCGACGGCTACATGGCGCGCAAGACCGGGACGTCGAACAAGTTCGGGGCGTTCCTCGACTCGACGCTGGACCGGATCGGCGACGGCGCGATCTTCGGGGGACTCCTTCTCTACTACGCCGGCCCTGGCGACTCACAGCTCTACCTCGTGCTGAGCCTCATCTGCCTGGTGATGGGCGGGGTGACGTCGTACGCCCGGGCCCGCGCCGAGAGCCTCGGCATGCAGGCCAAGGTCGGCATCGCGGAGCGCTCGGACCGCCTCGTCTCCATCCTCCTGATGACCGGACTGACCGGCCTCCTCGACCTGCCGATCCTGATGGAGGTCACGCTCTGGGCGCTGGCCGTGGCCTCGACGGTCACGGTCTTCCAGCGGGTCTGGGTGGTCCGCAAGCAGGCGTACGCCGACGGTGGCGCCGAGGGTGGCTCCAACGGCGGTCTCACCGGCCAGCCCGATAGCTCGGTTTGAGGGTCGTCGCCGTAGGATTCGGCCATGGCTGAGAGCACCCAGAACACCCCGAGCACCGGCACCACCCGCGTCAAGCGGGGGATGGCCGAGATGCTCAAGGGCGGCGTGATCATGGACGTCGTCACCGCCGAGCAGGCGAAGATCGCCGAGGACGCCGGCGCGGTCGCCGTGATGGCGCTGGAGCGGGTACCGGCCGACATCCGGGCCCAGGGCGGGGTGTCGCGGATGAGCGACCCCGACATGATCGACTCGATCATCGCGTCCGTCTCGATCCCGGTGATGGCCAAGGCCCGGATCGGTCACTTCGCGGAGGCGCAGGTCCTGCAGAGCCTCGGCGTCGACTACGTCGACGAGTCCGAGGTGCTGACGCCGGCCGACTACGCCAACCACATCGACAAGTGGGCGTTCACCGTGCCGTTCGTGTGCGGGGCGACCAACCTCGGCGAGGCGCTGCGCCGGATCACCGAGGGCGCGGCGATGATCCGCTCCAAGGGCGAGGCCGGCACCGGTGACGTGTCCAACGCGGTCACCCACATGCGCACGATCCGTGCCGAGCTACGGCGCCTCCAGGGCCTCGAGCACGACGAGCTGTACGTCGCGGCGAAGGAACTGCAGGCGCCCTACGACCTGGTCCGGGAGGTTGCCGAGCGCGGCAAGCTGCCCGTCGTACTCTTCACCGCCGGCGGCATCGCCACCCCCGCCGACGCGGCGATGATGATGCAGCTCGGTGCCGAAGGGGTCTTCGTCGGCTCGGGCATCTTCAAGTCCGGCAACCCCGCGGAGCGGGCCGAGGCGATCGTGAAGGCCACCACCTTCTACGACGACCCCGACGTGGTCGCGAAGGTATCCCGCGGCCTGGGCGAGGCCATGGTCGGCATCAACGTCGAGGAGATCCCGCAGCCGCACCGGCTCGCCGAACGCGGCTGGTGACCGGGTTGGTGACCGGCTGGTGATCGGGTGACCAGGCGCGGGGTCGAGGAGCAGCTGAGGGACTTCGCCCGGCTCCAGGTCCGCGCCGGACTGCTGGACGACGAGGCCGCCCTGGCCGAGGTCACCGCCGCGATCGCGGCCGAGCTGCCCGACCGGGACGCGGCCGCCCTTGCGGAGGAGTGGCTGACCGAGGCCAGGGGAGACCTGCTCGAAGAGCAGGACGCGTGGGCGGACGAGACCGACTACGACCGGTTGCAGGTGGTGTTCACCGAGATCGAGGCGCTCGACGTACCCGTGCTCCAGGGCGTCGACGACCACTGGACCGCCAAGGCCGAGCTGGACCGACGGGCCGCCGCAGGGGAGCAGCCGCAGGGGATCGCCTGGTTCACCGCGCCCGACGTCTGGCACGCCGTCGACCACGGAATGCTCGAGGTGAACGTGTGGCACGGCAGCACAGCCAACGCGGCCCCCGGCGACCCGCTGCTCGAGTCTGTGCTGTTCTGCTTCGCGCGGCACGGTTTCGAGGCACACTTCGATGAGGGCCGGATCGAGGTCGGCGCCAGCTGGCACCGGCGCCGCTGACTCCTCTTGAGCTCCGGGCCGATCCTTGGCTCTGCCAAGCTTTCGTGCACCGAACTGTCCGATATTCGGTGTGATCAGGTGGTCTAGTCACACGTGACTAGGGTCCGCGCCGGTCGGGTAACAAATTCTGGGGTTGACAATTCCCGTCATGTTCACTTCGAAACCCCGTCATACTCAGTGAAACGACCTGAAAAGCCCTGCGCTTCACGGAGCCTGGTTTGGGGGGGTCATCACTTTCGGGGAGCACATTCGCCTTCCTGGATTCTTATGAAAGAAGGATGGCTAATGGCCACGTTCAACAAGAAGAAGAAGTTCCTCCTCGTGACGGCGGCCCTGCTGCTGACCGGTGGCGTCGCAGCCGCCTACTGGACCTACTGGTGGTACCGGTACCGGCACCGCCGCCACCGGCACCAACGCCGCAGTCAACGCGGTGCAGACCAGCGTGGTCACGGACATGGGTCCCGGGCACCGCAGCCGCAGACCCTCAGCGGCAACTTCACCAACACCGACACCCGGCCGCTGTACGTCACGTCGCTCGCGGTGACCATCGCGTCCGTCGAGTCCGCCGCGGGCGTGCGGCCGTCGGCTGCGAGGCCGACGACTACACGCATCACCGGCAGCCCGCTGGCCATCGGCTACCAGGCCCTGGTCGACGACACCACCACGTGGGGAACTGGCGACCGAGCTCCGACGATCGCGTTCGACAACGAAGCCGCCGAGAACCAGGACGGCTGCAAGAACGCCGACAGTCAACCTGGCCTACGTCGTCGCCTGATCAAGCTGACCAGCAACTGACCCGCTGAACGAAAGGTGGCGGTCCGGATGAAATGACCGGGCCGCCACCTTCCAGCCTTGAGGGGGGCGAGATGAGAAAGAAGCTATCGCGACGAGACATCAGCCTCGCCGCGCTTCTTGCGTTCTCCATCGGGCTCATCATCGGCTGGTACATCGATGGTCAAGTCCCCGCCGACGAGCCTGCCCCGGGCTCCGGCCGCAACGGCGGGGCCAGCGGAGTCGAGCGGAGTGCACGGATCGTCCTCGATCACCATCACCGGTGACACCGAGGGCCTCCTGGTGCCCGGCTCGACGCTGCCGATCGACCTCTCGCTCGACAACCCCAACGACTTCGACTACACCGTCAAGCAGCTCAGCGTGCGCGTGAGCGCCGTCCACGCTCCGCGGTCGACCACCAACCGTCCGTGCAGCCCCGCTGACTTCGAGGTGAGTCCCCTCGCCGAAGGCATCGAGTTCACACTCGGAGCCGGCACAGACGACAGCCTGAGCGGCCTGGCCGTGGCGCAAGAGGACTGGCCCACCGTCGGCATGATCAACCGCCCGGTCAACCAGAACGGGTGCAAGGGCGCGACCCTGACCCTCGACTACAAAGCAAGCGGAACGGAGGTAGACCGATGAGAATCACCCGACGACGGGGACTCCTCGTGTCCGCCCTCCTCACCCTGGTCGTGCTCGCCTCGATCGGGGCCGCTTCGGCGTACTGGTCCGGTGGCGGCGGCGGAGACGGGTCGGGCAGACACCGGCACCGCCGCAGACGTCACCCTGACCCCCGGCACCGCTTCCGCCCAGCTCTACCCCGGCGGCTCGGCTGCCGTGACGCTCTCGGTGTCCAACCCCAACGACGGCCCTGTCCACGTCGGGCAACTCGTCCTTGACACCAGCCAGGGCACCGGCGGGTTCGCCGTCGACGGCGGGCACACGGGATGCGCCTGGCCACCCTGTCCTTCACCACCCAGAACAACGGCGGCGCCGGCTGGGACTTCGTCTCCGGCTCGACCGGCCCGCTCACCCTGACCAACGCCGTATCGATGAGCGCGGCTGCGGCCGACGCCTGCCAGGGTGCGACCTTCACCGTTTATCTCGACGCGGCAATCTAATGAGGCGGATCATCGGGTGCGCCCTGGCGGCGTGCCTGATGACCGTGGCTGCGACAGCCTGGGGCTACTGGAGCGTCGACTCGGCGGCCGGCGGCAACGCTGCCGCTGGCGGCAACCACCGTCAACCAGGGCCCGACCCCGACCGCCAACGCAGTGGGGACGACGGTCACGGTCAGCTGGTCCGCCACCACCCTGGCCAACGGCCAGGCGGCGACGGGCTACCTCGTCAAGCGCTACAACTCCAGCACCGGCGTGGTGCAGACCATCCTCTCCGCGTGCACCGGCACGATCAACGCCCTGTCGTGCATCGAGAGCAGCGTGCCTGCGGGGTCGTGGAAGTACACCGTCACCCCGAAGATCGGCACGAACTGGGTCGGCCAGGAAAGCTCGCAGAGCGGCAGCGTCACGGTGACCCCGCCCGACACGACCAACCCGGCCAATGACATCACCCTGTCCGGCGTCACCGGCGGTGCCACCAAGTCGAGCGCCACCAACATCTTCTACCGCGGCGAGAACGTCGGCTCGTTCACGCTGACCAACGCGGTGACCGATGCCGGCTCCGGACCCGCGTCCAGCCAGACCGCGACCCTCGGCAACAACCCCACCAACTGGACCCACACCGGGTCGACGGTGTCGACGCCTGCGGGCGGCCCCTACGTCTCCAACGTGTTCAGCTGGACCGCGGGCGCGACCAGCTCACCCACCGAGGCCGTGACCGGGCGCGACGTCGCCGGCAACGCCACCGTCACGAACCTGACCTACTGGGCTGGCCCCCCTCGCGAGCCAGTCGGCCTAGTCATTCCGGGGAATTTAAGACCCGATCGGACAATTCTCGGGGCTGAGGGTGCCGACTGCGTCAGGTCTAGTCCATTTCCCCGTCTCATTGTCAGTAGACGTGAACAAATGGCTACAGCAGCGCCCGCTAGGAAAGCCTAATACTCGGAGGGGGTTACGGAGCATGCACACAACGCGACGAGAGATGGCTCTCGCCGTGATTCTGGCTGCCCAGACCCAGGCCGCCGGGCTGATGAAGCGGATGATGGCGATCGCCCTCGCGGCGTGCCTGATGATCGTGGCTGCGACGGCCTGGGGCTACTGGAGCGCCGACTCGGCAGCCGGTGGCAACGCTGCCGCTGCGGCAACCACGGTCAACCAGGGCGCGACTCCGACCGGCAATGCAGTGGGGACGACGGTCACGGTCAGCTGGGCGGCCACCACCCTGGCCAACGGCCAGGCGGTCGGCGGCTACCTCGTCAAGCGCTACGACTCCGGCACCGACGTGGTGCAGACCATCCTCTCCGCGCTGCACCGGCACGATCACCGCCCTGTCGTGCATCGAGAGCAGCGTGCCTGCGGGGTCGTGGAAGTACACCGTCACCCCCATGATCGGCACGAACTGGGTCGGCCAGGAAAGCTCGCAGAGCGGCACCGTCACGGTGACCCCGTCCGACACCACAGCGCCGGCCAACGACATCACCCTGTCCAGCGTCACCGGCGGCGCCTACAAGTCCGGCCACCACGATCTACTACCGCGGCGCGGCCGTCGGGCTCGTTCACGCTGACCAACGCGGTGACCGACGCCGGCTCCGGACCGGCCTCGAGCCAGACCGCGACCCTCGGCGACACCCCCACCAACTGGACCCACACCGGCTCGACGGTGTCGACGCCTCGCGGGCGGCCCCTACGTCTCCAACGCGTTCAGCTGGACCGCGGGCGCGACCAGCTCACCCACCGAGGCCGTGACCGGGCGCGACGTCGCCGGCAACACCGCCGTCACGAACCTGACGTTCGTCAACGACTCGACCGCCCCGAGCGCGGGCACGATCAGCTACCTCGACGGCTACCAGCCCGGCCACTCCGTCCCGGTCACGTTCACCACCGGCACCGATGGCGGCTCGGGCATCGCCACCAGCCAGCTCCAGCGACAGTCCGCTCCGCTGACAAGCGGCACCTGTGGCAGCTACACGGTCGGCTTCAGCAACCGCGGTCCGGACAGCCCGACCTCGATCTACACCGACAGCGCGGTGGCGGCCGGCAACTGCTACATGTACCGCTACGTCGTCACCGACCGGGTCGGCAACCAGCACATCGCCACCAGCGCGAGCGTGTCCAAGATCGACTACAGCGGCGCCGTCGACAACACCACCGGCATCCTCAGCCACTGGCGCCTCGGCGAGAACGCCACCGCCGTCGCCACCGACACGTTCACCGGCAGCCAACGGCACCGCGCATCACCGCGCGCGCTGGCGAGCTCGGGCACCACCTGGACCTACAAGGACGGCACCGACAACGAGATCATCATCGACGAACCGGATCACCTCGACCGACGGCCGGCCGCGCGATCTACACCGCGTCGGTCACGCCGTCGAGCGCGGACTACTCGGTCGAGGCGACCTGTACTCAAGCGGCGCGCTCACCGGCGACATGAGCGGCGTCATCGGACGCGCCAGCAACGTCGACCACGCCGACGCTACTACATGGCCCGCTACGAGCAGGCCGACCAGAGCTGGAACCTCGTCAAGTACACCGGCACCACGGCGACCAACCTCGGCACAGCTGACCGACGCAGCCGCTCGACGGTCGGCCAGACGTACAACGTCCGGCTGGAGATGACCGGCACGCACCACGACGACCCTCCGGCTCTTCGTCAACGACGTCCTGAAGGCGTCCGTACACCGACTCCACGTCGCCGTTCACCGCCGTCGGCTGGCGGGATTCATGGACGGCGAGCGCGGCAGCGCGACCATCAAGACGCACGACCGCCGGCCTGCACCTCGACAACTTCAAGGTCACCAACCTCGCGGGCGGCCGACAGCAAGGGCACCAACCACGCGGCCTACGACAACGGCCCGACCGTCGGCGTCGCCGGCGCGCTGACCGGCGACGCCAACACGGCCGCACAGTTCGACGGCGTCGACGACTACGTCCAGGCCACAGGCACGACCAGCATGCCGACCGGCGCCGGCGTCCGCTCGGTCGAGGCGTGGTTCAAGACGACGAGCTCGATCCAGCAGGTGCTCTTCAGCTACGGAAGCCTGGCCGACACCCAGGAGTTCGGCCTGTGGCTCGACACCGGCGGCACCGCGATGACCGCCTGGGGCTACGGCAACGGCAACGACAAGATGTTCACGCTGCCGCCGCGGTCAACGACGGCGCCTGGCACCACGTGGTCCAGACCTACAACGGCACGTCGATCACGCTCTACATCGACGGCGTCGCGCTGGCCGCCCCAGGCGGCCACCCGAGGCACCGTGATGACACGCTACGGGTTCGGCATCGGCGCGATCATCACTCCCGGCGACGCCAACTCCGGCAGGTACTTCACCGGGTCGATCGACGAGGTCTCCTTCTACACCACCGCCCTGAGCCAGACGACCGTCACCAACCACTACCAGCTCGGCACCGTGACCGTCCCCGGAGCCGATCGTCACCACCACCGTCGCCGACCTGGCCTACCTCGAGAACGGCACCACCGCCGTCGACGACCTGCTGACCGTGGCCGACGCCGACAGCGCCAACCTCACTGCGGCCACCGTCACCATGACGACCAACTACCTCAACGGTCAGGACACGCTCGCGTTCACCACCCAGAACGGCATCACCGGCACCTGGACCGCGGGCACCGGCGTGATGGCGCTGTCCGGGACGGCGACCGTCGCCCAGTACCAGACGGCGCTGCGCTCGATCACGTACAACAACAACAGCAACTACCCGAACACGTCGACCCGCACGGTCACCTTCGCGGTCAGCGACGGCACCAACACCAGCAACACCGCCAGCCGGAGCATCACCATCACGGCCGTGAACGACGCGCCGTCCGGCTCCCCCGCGACGCTGACCGTCAACGAGGACGCGACAGACACCTTCGGAACTGCGGACTTCGGCATGTACGACACGGCGGACAACGGGGCACACACGCTCACCGCGGTGAAGATCACCACGCTCCCGGTCCTCGGGACGCTGAAGCTGAGCGGCGTCAACGTCACGGCCGGCCAGACCGTCTCCGCCGCGAACATCACCTCCGGGCTGCTCACCTACACCCCGGCGCTCAACGGCAACGGATCCGGCTACGCCTCGTTCACCTTCCAGGTCCAGGACAACGGCGGGACGGCCAACAGCGGCATCGACCTCGACGCCTCGCCCAACACGATCACCTATCGACGTCACGGCGGTCAACGACGCGCCGGTCAACTCGATGCCCGGCACCCAGTCGACACAGCCGAACACCGCGAAGGTGTTCTCGACCGGCAACGGCAACCTGATCTCGATCAGCGACGTGGACGCCGCGGGCGCAACGGTGCAGGTCCAGCTGGTCAGCACCAACGGCGCGACCACCCTGTTCGGCACCATGCCCGGCGCTCACGTTCTCGGTCGGCGACGGCACCGCGGACGCCACGATGACGTTCACCGGGACGATCGCCGCGGTCAACACCGCCCTGAACGGGCTGAGCTTCAACCCGACCGCCGCCTTCTCCGGCACGGCCAGCCTCCAGATCGTCACCAACGACCAGGGCAACACCGGCACCGGCGGCGCCCTGACCGACAGCGACACGGTCACCATCAACGTGAGCGGGCGACCGGTCGTCACCGCGACCGTTGCCGACCTGGCCTTCACCGAGAACGGTTCGGCGGTCGCCCTGGACGCGGGGATCACGGTCGTCGACACCGACAGCAACATCACCGGCGCCACCGTCTCGATGACGACCAACTACGTCAACGGCCAGGACACCCTGAACTTCACCACCCAGAACGGCATCACCGGCAACTGGGTCGCGGGCACCGGGGTGCTCACCCTGACCGGGACGACCACCGCCGCCAACTACCAGACGGCGCTGCGCTCGATCACCTACAGCAACACCGCCAACAACCTGACGAGCAACAACCACAACGTGAACTTCGTGGCCAGCGACGCAATCGGAGCGAGCAACACCGCGACCCGGCAGGTGGCCATCACCGCCGTCAACGACGCGCCGGTCAACACCGTGCCCGGCACTCAGACGACCGCCGCGAACACCGCCGAGGTGTTCACGGGTGGCAGCCTGATCTCGATCAGCGACGACGCCACGTCCGGCTCGATGCAGGTCCAGCTGGTCAGCACCAACGGCGCGACCACCCTGTCGGCGCATGACCGGGCTCTGCGTTCTCGGTCGGCGACGGCACCGCGGACGCCACGATGACGTTCACCGGCACGGTCGCCGCGGTCAACACCGCGCTGGCCGGGCTGAGCTTCGCGCCGACGAGCCGACTGGGTCGGCACGGCCAACCTCCAGATCGTCACCAGCGACCAGGGCAACACCGGCTCCGGCGGCACCCTGACCGACGACGACACGGTCGCCATCACCGTCACCTCGAGCCTCGGCATCTTCGCCGCCACCTCGGACGTCGGTGCGACCGGCGGCTCGGCGAGCTACTCAGCCCCCACTTACACCGTCGTCGGCGAGGGCGCCAGCATCGGCACCACGCACCGACGCAGTTCCAGTACCTCTACACGACGCTGACCGGCGACGGGACGCTCACCGCCAACGTCGCCAGCATCACCAATCCCTGCCCGACCGAACTATGGCATGCGCGGGCGTGATGATGCGCGACTCCCTCGCCACGAACAGCATGTTCGCGATGGCCGACCAGAGGGAGAGCGGCGACAACTTCGCGGAACAGCGGTCCCGGCTCACCAACGGCGCGCACTCGGTCGAACACCACCACCGCTGCCACCGTCGCCCGAGTGGGTCCGCATCACCCGCACCGGCAACTCGTTCACCACCTTCCGCTCGGCGGACGGCACCACCTGGTCCGCCATCTCGACCGCGCAGACCATCGCGATGGGCTCGACGATCTACGTCGGCCTGGCGGCGTACGTCGAACAACGACGCCTGTTTCGCCACCTCGACCTTCAACAACGTCTCACTCACCACCCCCAGCGTCCCCCCGGTCCTGACTGCCAGCGGTGGCACGACGGCCCACACCGAGAACGTGCCCGTCGCCGTCGACACGGGCATCACCGTCACCGACGTCGACGACACCAACATGGAGTCCGGCACCGTCACCGTCGGGACCAACTACACCGGCCGGCCAGGACGTGCTCGCCTTCACCAACCAGAACGGCATCACCGGCTCCTACAGCGCACCGACGATGACGCTGACCGGCAGCGCCACCAAGGCGAACTGGCAGACCGCGCTGCGCTCGATCACCTACAACAACACCAGCGACACGCCGAACACCGCCAACCGCACGATCAACTTCGTGGTCAACGACGGCAACTCCAACAGCAACACCGCCGCCAAGACGGTCTCGGTCGCTGCGGTCAACGACGCGCCGGTCAACTCGATGCCCGCCGCCCAGTCGACCAACATGAACACGGCCAAGGTGTTCTCGACCGGGAACGGCAACCTGATCTCGGTCACCGACGGCGACGCCTCGCCCAGCTCGATGCAGGTCCAGCTGGTCAGCACCAACGGCGCGACCACGCTGTCGACCGTCGACTGGGCTGCTCGTTCTCGGTCGGCGACGGCACGGCGGACGCCACGATGACGTTCACCGGAACGATCGCATCGATCAACACCGCGCTGAACGGGCTGAGCTTCAACCCGACCACCAGCTTCACCGGTGCGGCCAGCCTGCAGATCGTCACCAGCGACCAGGGCAACACCGGCACGGGCGGCACCCTGACCGACGACGACACGGTCGCCATCACCGTCACGCTCCAGGCCTCGGCATCTTCACCGCCAACCAGGACATCGGCGGCCAACGGCATCGCTGGGTCGAGGCAGCACTCGGCCGGCACCTACACGGTTTCCGGCGGCGGCGCGGACATCTGGAACAACCCGACCAGTTCCAGTACCTGACCGTGCCCATGACCGGCGACGGTCGCCTGACCGCCAGGTCGTCTCGGACACGGACCCCCACTACCGCTGCCAAGGCCGGCGTGATGTTGCGGGAGACGCTCACCGGGGAGCGTGCACGGCATGATGGACATGATGCACGGCTGGACGGCTACGAGTTCGAGCCTGGCGGCTCACTACCAACGCGGCATCGACGCGCAGTACTGAGACGCTCGGCATCCGACGACTCCTTACTGGGTGCGGATCACCCGGCGTCGGCAACATCTTCACGGGCGAGTACTCCCGGACGGCACGACGCTGGACCAACAAGGGGCGACGCCAGACCGATCCGCGATGACGTCGGCCATCTACGGTCGGCCTGCGGTTCCTGCTCCGACGAGGACGCAGTGCTCAGCACCGGCTACCTTCGACAACGTCTCGCTCACGGCGCCCCAGCCGCTCCGGTCCTGGCGGCAGTGGTGGCACGACCGCCCACACCGAGAACGTGCCGGTCGTGGTCGACTCGGGCATCACGGTCACCGACGCCGACAGCGCCAACATGGCGTCGGGCACGGTCACCGTCGGCACCGGCTACACCGCCGGCCAGGACGTGCTCGCCTTCACCAACCAGAACGGCATCACCGGCTCCTGGAGCGCGCCGACGATGACGTCTGACCGGCAGCGCCACCAAGGCGAACTGGCAGACCGCGCTGCGGTCGATCACCTACAACAACACCAGCAACACGCCGAACACCGGCAACCGCACGATCAACTTCGTGGTCAACGACGGCAGCTTCGACAGCAACACCGGCGCCAAGACGGTTTCGGTCGCTGCGGTCAACGACGCGCCCGGTCAACTCGGTGCCCGGCGCCCAGACGACCGCCATGAACACCGCCAAGGTGTTCTCGAGCGGCAACAGCAACCTGATCTCGATCACCGACGTGGACGCCGCGTCCGCGGACATGCAGGTCCAGCTGGTCAGCACCAACGGCGCGACCACCCTGTCGACCCTGACCGGGCTCACCTTCACGGTCGGCGACGGCACCGCGGACGCCACGATGACGTTCACGGAACGGTCGCCGCGGTCAACACCGCGCTGGACGGGCTGAGCTTCAACCCGACCACCAGCTTCACCGGTGCGGCCAGCCTGCAGATCGTCACCAGCGACCAGGGCAACACCGGCACCGGCGGCACCCTGACCGACACCGACACCGTCGCCATCACCGTCACGGGCCCAGACCTGGGCATCTTCACGGCCAATCAGGACATCGGCGGGCCCGGCAAGCTGGGTCGAGCTGCACACTCGGCCGGCACGTACACCGTTGCTGGCAGCGGAGCGGACATCTGGGGCAGCGCCGACCAGTTCCAGTACCTGACCGTGCCCATGACTGGCGACGGTCGCCTGACCGCCCGGGTCGTCTCGCGACACCAACCCCATACAACTGCGGCCAAGGCCGGCGTGATGTTGCGGAACGCGCTCACCGCCGGCAGCGTGCACGCGCTGATGAACATGATGGCGGCGGCCGGCGCGCGAGTTCATGGCCCGCACGGTTGACTGCCAGACGCCGTCGTACGCGAACAGCACAGCCGGCCTCGCAGCGCTCCGTACTGGGTGCGAATCACCCGGGTCGGCAACATCTTCACAGGCGAGCGCTCGCCAGACGGCACGACGTGGACGCCACAGGGGTCGACGCAGACCGTCACGATGGGAGTCGACCATCTACGTCGGCCTGGCGGTCAGCGGCTCACAACAACGCTGCGCTCCACACCGCGACGTTCGACAACGTCACGCTCTCGAACTGCCGCCCGTGCTGGCGGCCAGCGGTGGCACGACAGCCCACACCGAGAACGTCGCCGGTCGCGGTCGACTCGGGCATCACGGTCACCGACCCGACCAGCGCCAACATGGCGTCGGGCACCGTCACCGTCGGCAGCGGTTACACCGCCGGCCAGGACGTGCTCGCCTTCACCAACCAGAACGGCATCACCGGCTCCTGGAGCGCGCCGACGATGACGCTGACCGGCAGCGCCACCAAGGCGAACTGGCAGACCGCGCTTCGGTCGATCACCTACAACAACACCAGCAATACGCCGAACACCGGCAACCGCACGATCAACTTCGTGGTCAACGACGGCAGCTTCAACAGCAACACCGCCGCCAAGACGGTCTCGGTCGCTGCAGCCAACGACGCGCCGGTCAACACGGTGCCTGGCTCCCAGTCGACGACCATGGGCACTCCCGAGGTGTTCTCGAGCGGCAAGCATGTCGATCGCCGACTCAGCGACTGCCTCCACGGCTGATGTGCGGGTCCAGCTGGTCAGCACCATCGGTGCGACGACCCTGTCGACCCTGACCGGGCTCTCGTTCACGGTCGGCGACGGCACTGCGGACGCCACGATGACGTTCGACGGAACGGTCTCCGAAGTCAATGCCGCCCTGGCCGGGCTGAGCTTCAACCCGACCGCCAGCTTCACCGGCGCGGCCAGCCTCCAGATCGTCACCAGCGACCTGGGCAACACCGGCTCGGGCGGCACCCTGACCGACAACGACACGATCGCCATCACGGTCACGGCCGCAGCGAGTTACTTCGACACGGTCTTCGGCGAGTCCTCCCTGCTCAACTACTACCGGCTGGGCGAGAATGCGATCTCCAGCGACGCGATGACGGGGACCGCCGGTGCGACGTTACAGAGCCGCACCGGCGAGGTCGGCGCGACTTGGACCAAGCATGGCTCGTCGAACGCCGATACGGTGCTCACCGACGCCGGCCGGATCCGTAAGACCGGCACTGCGACCGGGCAGTCGCTCTACTTCACTTCCGGCCAGCCCGCCACCCCGAACTACACCGTTGAGGCCGACGTCTATGTGAGGTCTAACCTTGCCAACGACATGGCCGGCGTGGTCGGCCGGATGGACACCAGCAACGCCAACGGCACCTACTACTACGCCCGCTACGAACAGGTATCGCAGAACTGGGTCCTGTACAAGAGGGTCAACGGCTCGTGGGACTGGCTGGGCGAATCCAACCAGCCGCTGACTGCGTTGACGTCATACCGACTTGCGCTGACCATGAGCGGCACGACGATCCGGGTCTTGGTGGACGGGGCCCAGCAGATCTCGGTCACCGATTCCGGCATCTCCGCCGCCGGCCGCGGCGGGGTCAGCTTCGGGTTCGGAGGCGCGGCCACAACGGTCACCAACACCACCGGCTTCCACGTCGACAACTTCAGGATCAGTCCCCCGTTGGCGGACTCCAAGGGCACCAACCACGGTGACTACCTCGGTGGCGTGGCCACCGGGCAGACCGGAGCCATCGCGGGCGACGCGAACACCGCAGCCCTGTTCGACGGGGTCAACGACTACGGGACGGTGGCGCGGCAGATCTCGACCGACTTCTCGATCGAGTTCT
Source organism: uncultured Actinomycetota bacterium (assembly GCA_963844385.1). GTDB lineage: Bacteria > Actinomycetota > Actinomycetes > Propionibacteriales > Nocardioidaceae > Nocardioides. Next base: position 147,571 of record CAWJOJ010000007.1, read on the forward strand.
GGTTCAAGTCGACCCAGAGCTTCTACGAGGACTGGGGAAACCCGCACTGCTCCGCCTGGTGGCAAGGGGCGAGCCTCATCGACGCAGAGACCGGTGGGTCGAGCAATGACTTCGGCATCGGGTTCTGTGAAGGCAAGCTCATCGCCGGCGTGGGTGGAGGTGGCGGCGCGGACGTGAACGTCGTGACGTCCGGGACGTACAACAACGGGGCCTGGCACCACGTGGTCTTCACGCGGACCCAGTCCAACGGCGCCATAGCGTTGTACGTCGACGGTGCCGCTGCCGGAACCGCGACGGGCTCCACGAACGCGCTCAATGCGCATCCGGCACTCACCTTCGGACGATCATCCGCGGGTGGCCATCCCTTCGCGGGCACCATGGACGAGATCGCGCTCTACACGTCGGTCCTCAGCGGTGCCACCGTGTCTTCGCACTACGCCGCTCGCTAGGCCTGACTACGCTGGCGCGGTGCCTTCCCCGACCATCGGCGTCTTCGCTCTCCAGGGAGACGTCCGCGAACACCTCCGGGTGCTCACCGGTCTGGGCTGCACCGCGCTCGGCGTACGCCGTCCCTCGGAGCTGGCCGCCTGTGACGGCTTGGTCATCCCGGGCGGCGAGTCGACCACGATGGCCAAGCTGGCCCGGACCTTCGAGCTGCTCGAGCCGCTCCGGCAGCGGATCAGCGAGGGCATGCCGGCGTTCGGCACCTGCGCCGGGATGATCATGCTCGCCGACCGGATCGAGGGCGGCACCGCCGGCCAGGAGACGCTCGGCGGGATCGACATGACCGTGCGGCGCAACGCCTTCGGTCGCCAGGTGGACTCCTTCGAGGAGGACCTCGACTTCGCGGGAATCGACCAATTGGTGCACGCCGTGTTCATCCGGGCGCCGTGGGCCGAGGAGGTGGGCCCCGGAGTCGACGTACTCGCTCGCGCCGAAGGTAGGATCGTCGCCGTCCGGCAAGGCCCCCTGATGGCGACGTCCTTCCACCCCGAGTTCGGCGGTGACGATCGCATCCACCGGCTCTTCGTGGACCTGATCAAACAGTCGTAGGGAAGGACGCTCCATGTCTGGCCACTCCAAGTGGGCGACAACCAAGCACAAGAAGGCCATCGTCGACGCCCGGCGCGGCAAGATGTTCGCGAAGCTGATCAAGAACATCGAGGTCGCCGCGCGGATGGGCGGCGGCGACGTCAGCGGCAACCCGACGCTCTACGACGCCATCCAGAAGGCCAAGAAGTCCTCCGTCCCCAACGACAACATCGACCGCGCCGTCAAGCGCGGCTCCGGCGCAGAGGCGGGCGGCGCGGACTACACCACGATCATGTACGAGGGCTACGGCCCCTCGGGCGTCGCGCTGCTGATCGAGTGCCTGACCGACAACAAGAACCGGGCCGCCATGGAGGTCCGGACGGTGATGAACCGCAACGGCGGTTCGCTGGCCGACCCGGGCTCGGTCTCCTTCCTGTTCCACCGCAAGGGCGTCGTGGTCGTCCCGATCGAACAGGACGCCAAGAAGGTCAGCGAGGACGACATCCTCGAGGCCACCCTCGAAGCCGGAGCCGACGACGTCAACGACCTCGGCGAGGCGTTCGAGGTGATCAGCGAGGCCACCGACCTGGTCGCCGTGCGTACGGCGCTCCAGGCCGCCGGCGTCGACTACGACTCCGCCGAGGCCTCGTTCCTGCCCGACCTCCAGGTCGAGCTCGACCGCGACGGCGCCGGCAAGGTGTTCCGCCTCGTCGACGCCCTCGAGGACCTGGACGACGTACAGAACGTCTACGCCAACTTCGACGTCTCCGACGACATCATGGAAGAGCTCGAAGCCTAGGCTCGCCGACCCGGCTCTTGTTGACGCTCAGGATCGCCGACCCGGCTCTTGTTGACGCACAGGATTACCGACCCGGCCCGCAGGCGGATCGGGTTTCACCCCAAAAGGTGATACTCGTCTGCCAGTGACCTCCGAGATGGTGTGTGGTGGACGTCGCTGGCTCCATGAGCAGACTGGACGAACCGCTCACGGACCTGTAGGCGTGAGCGGTTCCTTCTTTTGGCGCCGGCATCGGTGGGCGTCCACCCGCGACGCCGCGGCCGGACGCGACAAGCGCGAACTCGCCAGCTAGGCGACCCAGCCCTCGGGAGTCCTGCGGGCAAGCCCTTGTCGTTCGAACTCGGCCAGCCAGTCCTCCATCGGGAACCAGCCCCAACGCGCGTAGAAGTGATTGGCGTTGCGAATGATGTCATGCAGGTGCTCGACGGGCGGGTTCGAGACGGGGTGCCATTGGTGGTAGGCACGAGCGCCGCCCACCCACCACATCCGGACTCCGGCTGACGCGGCCCGCTGGCCGAAATCAGTGTCCTCTGCGCCGTACCCCACGTAATCCTCGTCGAAGCCACCGATGCGGTCCCACGTTGCGCGGTCCGTCGCGAACGACAGGGACCAGAACAGCCGGGCGTCCGGCGCTTCGACGATTGTTCCTGGTGGCGGTGCGGGGCGAGCGGGGTGTGGGTCGGCCGCCGCCAGGTCGGCGCTGGTGTACGTCGACGCCCCGCCGCGCAAGGGTGGGAGGTACGCGACAGGTCCGCACAGGAGCTTTGGCCCGCGGATCGAACTGGTGGCTTCGGCGTAAATCGCGAGCAACTCCGGTGCCGCCAGGCAGTCGACGTCGAGAAACACCAATTGGCTCGCGTCCCGGGCCAGCGCAACGCTGGCGCCGGCGTTGCGTGCTCGTGCCAGCGGTAGTCCGTTCGCGGGGACTGGCAGGTGCACGACTGTGGATCGGTCGCTGAGCGGTCCGGCTGCCACGATCTCAGCCACGTAAGGATCACCCATTGCGGCAATGACGACCTGGTCCGGTAGTCGGATGCCTGTGGCGAGCGAGGCTAGCTGCCGTCGAAGGTGGCTGTGACGTCCCGAGACCGCGGTGACTACCGCGAGCCGGTTCACCCGCTCTGCTCCCATGCTGGTGTCGCCGCCAGGTCGTCCGCCAGCCGGGCCAGGGCCTGGGCGGCCTCGCGACCCCCGGCACCAGAGCTCCAGTTGATCCACCCCTGCCCTCCGGTGTCCAATGCCTGCTGCAGCAGCCGGGGCCAGGCTGCGGCGGAGGGCCAGCGGTCGAGTCCCACGCCGATGCCCAGGTGACGCAGCATCCGCACCGTGTGGTGCTGTTCTCCGAAGGGGCGTGCATCGGCCACCACCACCGCAGGCACTTGGGCGGCGGCAACTTCGGCAACGCCGTTCTGGCCGGCGTGGGTCACGACAACGTCGGCAGCACACAGCTCGCGCCAAACCGTGTGCTCGTCCTTGGTCGACGTCACGCCGGCTACCTCCCAATGCCAACCCGGGGTGGCCGCGCGTGCAGCCGCGAGCGCGGCGAGCGGGAGACCCTGGCCCCCGGAACCCCACAGCAGGAACACTCGAGGAGGAGGACGCCTTGGCTCTGGGTCGATTCGATCTTGGCCGTCGAAGCGGCTGATTCCTCCGACGAAGACGGTCTTGTCCCGCCACCGGCGCGGCCAGTCCAGCGGCGCGTCCCTTGGCCACGCGGCGAGCATTCCGTCGGCGATGTCGTAGGCCTGCGCGTGGGCACGATCGGTTCGGCGCCCGGGCATCGCGACCACCACAACGGGTACGCCGGCGAGCCGAGCCAGAAGAGTCACCTCGACCGAAACGTCGACCACGATGAGCGCTGGACGTTCCGCCTCTATCCAGGCGGTGATCTGGGCTGTCCGCTTCAGGAGTCCTGTGTCATGTCGTGGAGCCCAGTGCAGGGTGTCGTGCGCCGTTACGTCGGCGGAGACGCGCACCTGGTCGTCGCGGGCGAGGTTGACCCACCTCAGTCGATTCCGAGGGGGCGCAGGCATCGAGCTGAGAACGGTGAGGTCATCTTGGAGGTGCCGCGCGATTGTCATCATGCGATGGAGATGGCCAGACCCCTGGTGGTTTACGTAGTAGCCGATCATGCCGCAGATCCCAGACACGCTCGTTGGAACAGCGTCACGTAGCTTTGGATCATCCCCTCGATGGAGCAGTGCTCGACGGCCCGCCTGCGGGCCGCCTCCCGCGGAATCGAGAGGGCCTCGTCGACGCCTCGTGCCGCGGCCTCCACGTCGCCGGCCGGAACGAGCCTGCTGCAGCTGGGATCGACCACCTCGGGCAGGCCGCCACTCTCAAAACCGACCACCGGGGTCCCGCAGGACAGCGCCTCTGCCGCGACGAGACCGTACGGTTCAGCCCACAGCGGTGTCACGAGACAGGCTGCGCTGGAGCCCACCAGCTGCGCCAGCTCGCTGCCACGAAGGTGGCCGAGATACTCCGCATCCCGCCCGAGGCGAGGCCTTATCTCGGACGACCAGTAGTGCGGGTCCGGGAGGGGACCCGCGAGTCGGATTCGGCGTCCAGCACGTCGGGCGATGTCGATCGCAAGATGAGCACCCTTCTCGGGGACAACGCGACCGAACCAGACCAGGTCGCTGCCACCTGCTCCCATCGGCCACAGGGCGGTGTCGATGCCGTTCGGGATCACCGTGGGGCTCGCAACATGGCTCCAAGCCCTCGCGGTATGCGCGCTGACGGCGACGTAGGCGTTGCGCCGACCGTTTGCGAGCCTGACGGCTGGCTCCAGCCACGGCGTCGGAGGCGTGTGCAAGGTCGTGACCACAGGGGCCGCGAGTGCCTGAGCCATAGCGACGGGCAGATAGTGGAGGCTGTTGTTGTGGACGACGTCGACATCAGTATGGCGAGCCAGCTCGAGCATCAGCTGGAGGTACGCATGGTGCTGCTCGACCCATTCGGCAGGTCGCATCGACACGTCGCTACGCGCCGCCTCGCTCAGCTGGAACGGGGGTGAGGCAAGAATGCGCGCGCCGAGCCCAGGGTCGGTGCCCTTGCCGGCGTACACGCTGACCTCGAGGCCGCTTCGGCGCAGCCCGGTGACCAGGTGCCACGTCATGGACTGCATGCCGCCATCGAAGGGCTCGCAGATCGGGTAGCGAGAGTCGGCGATGACCATGACGTGCGTCATCGGTCCAACAACTCTGAGTAGATCCGCCGGTGTGCCAGCGCCAGGCTTCGACGTTCCGCTCGCCGCTCCTCCGGGTCGGCCCGCCATCGTGGCCGAGTCTCGTACGCTTCCAGCACCCCAGCTTCCAGGCTCGCGACGTCCAGCCCGTTGGGTCCCAGAGTGAAGCTCAGGCACGGACGCTGCTGGCTGTAGAAACCGCAGTCCGAGGCCAGCACCGTCGTGCCGAGGTCGTAGCAAGCCTCGAGCCAGCCAGAGTGAGTGCCGAACCTGTAGGGAAGGACGGAGAGGTCGAGACCGAGGAAGTAGGCCCACAGCTCGTCGTCAGAGAAGAAGTCGTGGACCTCGAGCTCGATCCGCCCCGTTGCCTCCAATGCCCGCAATGACCTGCTGATCTCAGGGTCGTGGCGAGGCATCCCGGCCGTCATCACGTCGGTGTGCACGTCGACCCGCAGCCGTGCATCGGGAAGCTCCGGCACCACTTTGGCGAGTGCGGCCACGACAGGTTGCGGATCCATGCTTGCGCGCAGGCTCTTGAGGTGTACGCCGACCACGAAGTCGCTCCGCTCCTCCCGGGTGGTGGACAGCGTGGGCTCGTCGACGACGTGCGGATGGGGCAGGACTGTTGCCAGGCGGCCCCATCGATGGGCGATCACTTGAGCGGCGCCCGACGTGAGAGTCACGAGAGCATCGGCGTTCGGGATGAGCACGTCGAGCTGTTGATCATGGAGCAGAGGGTCTTCATGGTGCGGGTTGCGGAGATCGTGCACGGTGTACACCAGCGGTTTGCGGTGAGCCCGCAGCACGGCAACCCACTCCGCGAGCTCTGCCGGCCTGCGGGCGTCGAACCCGAAGTGCAGATGGGCAAGGTCGAACTCCCGATGGTGGTCAGCGACCCACTGAGCTTCGAGTGCCGGAGGCGGCCACCACTGAGCGGCTGGCACGTCACCCGGCACCACCGGGTCCGCAAGGCGCACGACGTCGTCACGGACCTCCGGTGACGTCAGGTGAGCGACGTAGACGTGCGCAGACGGCACGGACAAGACACGAACGGACACACGACCCCTTGGCCATCGGCCCGAGAGAAACTTAGAGATGCCGCGCTGCTACAACATCCACCGGCGCGGTACCCCAATCCATCACCTTCACGCGGTCGACGGCCCTTGCTCCTCAATCCGTGAGCTCGGAGGGGACGGCGACCGCATCCACGAGGGCGCCGTTGCGGAGCACGGTGATCTCCATCCGGGTGCCGATGGAATCCTCGAACATCAGCCGCTGCAACGACTGCGCGTCACCGAGCGGCGTGCCGGACACCGCGAGGATGAGGTCGCCGGCGCGCAGTCCGCTGGACGCGGCCGGGCTTCCCTCGACCACCTCGACCACACCGGAGCGCGGTGCGCTGGCCGGCGCGGGCAGGCCCCCAGCGAGGCTGAGTGGGCCGAGTTCACCGCCAACTGCTCGCTTCGCGATATGGGAACCCACGTCTGCGCGCTGCCCACCGGTGAACACTGCCCGCGGGGGCTGGTCTGCCTCGGCTGCGGCCACGCGCAACCCAAGAAGAGCGCCCTACCGGTGGCCCGCGGCTCTGGCCGCCGACGCCAATGCCGCCCGGCCGATCGGCGTTGCTCGGCCGGGTCTCCGCGTCCAAACCGTGCCTCATCGACTCAACCGACGGCCGGCTGAAAGATCGAGGCCAATTCCGATGACGGCTCGCAGTCCCTCGCAGCTCGACGATGACAGGGCACGGGCGGCAGGGTCGCCTCAGTCCTCACGCTCGAACGTGACGGACTCGGCCATTCCCGCGAGCACCTCGAGATCCGCGTCCGTGCAGGCGGTCTCGCACCAGCCAGCCGCAATGAACCGCTGCCCGTCCACGTCCAGGATCCAATAAGACATGGCCTCCCCGGCTGAGAGGGCCCACCAGTCTTCTCGTCGCCGCGTCGTGGTGAACAGGGCCACCTCCCCTTCCTCGCAGGCACTCGGGCTGACGCGGTCCGGGATGCTGACCTCGACGTGGACGCCGCGCCCGCCAGCGATGGATACCGGCTTCGGCCGAGTCACGTCCAGCACGGGTTGGGCGGCCAATGCGTCGGCCAGGTCGCGAGCCGTCGGGCCTACCGACACCTGAGCTCGGTCCCCGCAGGGATGAGCTGGGAGCCAGGCCTGGGTGACCGGTCCGTCGACGGAGAAGACGCCGGTACCTCCCGAGTAGTCGCTGGTGCTGAAGTACCTGCCCCGGTACACCTCCCACATGTCCGGCGCGTCCACCTCGTGCACCAGCCTGGGGGTCAGCCGGACGGCGTAGCGGCCAGCCTTGGTGAAGACGTATTCAGGACCGTGCTGGTCCAGCTCGAGAACCTCCCCCGGCCGGGGGGACAGGACGGGGTCCTGCGGCTCCGGCGTGGTGGCAGTCGCAGACGACGCGGCCTCGGACGGCGGCGCGGGCGGGCCGGCGTTGTCGGGCTCCTCGCTCGCGCTACAGCTCGCCGTCACGACGAGCGCGCACGCGGCCGCGATCATGCGCCACGCGCTCACGGCACGTCACCGGGCGGCAGGTAGGGCGTTTCGGAGGAGGGGACGACCACCCGGCAGGTCCCCGTGGGGACCGGGCAGGTCAGGAAGTCCCCGACGTGCGAGGGGGTCTCGTTGTGCTCGTGGTAGGCGAACAGGACCAGGTGGTCGTCGTCGAGCCACTGCACGGCCGCAAGGGCTTCCTTGGTGCCGTCGTACCCGCGCGGGACTGTGAACCGCAGCGGCCGGCCGTCCGCCAGAGTCGTCGGCTCGGTCGTGTTGCCGTCGACGCCCCGGCTGATCGAGTCGGTAGCAACCAGTCGCCTCCCGACGAGCTTGAAGTAGGCGAGGCGCTGCGCCATCACGGCCTCGAACTCCACGTCGGGCGTCGACCTGTCGATGACCAGCATGCGGGGGTTCGACGCCAGGTCCGCGCGGAGCGAGCCCCACGAAACCGCCTCCTGCGTGCCGGTCGAGTTGTCGAAGCGCATCAGGCCACGGCCCCCGCGGCCGCTGTCCCAGTAGACACGGTCGCCGTTCACCGCTACCAACGCGGAACCCCACGGTGACGTGACGATCTCGTGTCGATCGGTGTCGTAGACCACGATCTCGCGCCGCGTAGCCGGGGTCGGCGCATACTCCCATGCCACGAGCGAGCCGGGGTTGGCGGTGAGAACGGGATAGGCCCCAATGTGTCCTGGGGCCACCAGGCCGATCCTCGATGCTGCATACGAGCCGTCGGTGAAGTACAGCCGTCGGCCGTCGTTCACCGTGACGTAGACGAATCCGTCGTCGGTGGCCTCCACGAACTCCACCACCCGGCCTGCGTCGTAGGTCCGGTCGCCGTAGTGAATCGTGGTGCCCTCGGCATACGTGAGCGGGCGGGCGACGTCGACGGCGGTCGACTCGGTCGGCTCCGGCGTGTTGGCCGGGCCTGGGCCGGCGGCATCGCGCACCGAGCATGACGCCACGCCGGCCACCACCGCCAGCATCAACCCGGCCGAGCCGACCGCGGCGGCGACCGTACGTCGCCGGCCAGCCGAGACGACCGAAGCAGCGACAGCACGTCGCCAGACAAGTGGCCTGAGGTCGTCGAGGTTCATAGCGCGCTCCTCGGGGCGGAGGCCACTCGGAGCGTGGCGTCCTGTCTCAGCTTCGGCATGGACTTGGGGCATTGGCGCGGGTCTGTCGTCCGAGTGCCTGCATGGCTGCCTCCTCGGCCGATGTCCGCTGCCCGCCGGTCGGCGGGGCGTCTGAAGACACGAAGCCTGAGCGAGCCGGTTGGTTCCCGGCAGTGACGCGCGAATGCAGTCGGCAGGGCGCGGCTCCGGCGTGTTGGCAGGCGTGGACGACGCGGGCTCAAGGGGCCGGGTACCGGACGGCGTCATCGGACAAGCAACTACCCACGTCGGGAGGCGGCACCGCTTGGCGGGGCGATGGGAAGTCACCTATCGATGATTGTGGCGGACTCGATGATGCGGGTGAGCTCCGCGACTTCCTCTTTGCTGGCGTCGGCTGGGTGAATGGTGTTGATCACGACCCGGTCGTCCCCGACATTGAGGATCCAGAACCTTGCAACGTCGCCGGGCCCGGCGAATCGGTCGAGGTAGGCGGTGTGATGGATCCGGGGGGCCAACCACAGGACCGTTCCCGGGCACGCCGCGGTGGGTCTGGTCAGCTCGACGTACAGCCCGTCATACTCCCGGATCGCTGTGGGTACAGGTTCGGTGCCGGCTAACCGCGGCTGACCGGCCAGCGCGGTCGCCAGGTCCGCCACCGTCGAACCGGGATCTGTGAAGTCGCCGTCCCGGGCGCAGAGGTCGGTGGCTACCTTGTCCACCGTCCAGAAACCGAGCCTGCGCCTCTCCGATAGCGAACCGACGCCGATCTCAATCATCGTGCTGCCGTCGTCGACCTCGAAACCTGCGGGGAAGGTGACAATGGCACGTAGTTTGGCTACCTCCGGCGGGGTGGCACCCCACCCGGAGAACGGCACGGCGTACGTGCCGTGCAGCACCGCCGGCCTATCCGGGAGGTCTTCGGCGTCCACCGGAGAAGTAGGCGCTGTCGTGGGGGCCTTTGTCGGGCTCGCGCTGCCCTTGGGACTCGTTGCGGCGTCTGCGGCGCCATCGTCATCTTCGGAGGGCCCGGTCGACGTGCACGCCGTCGCGGCGACCAGCAGCACCGCGGCGAGCGCAGGGCGCCAACGCCCGCACGGTTCGCGATGCGAGGCGCGTCTACCAGACCTTCTCATGGACTAGCCTTCAGCTCGGGCGCGCTGGCGAGCGGCGCCGCCGGACGGCCACAATGAAGGCCGCGGCGAGGGCCAGAGTCGCGGCGCCGACTCCAACCAGGGCGCCGATTGACAACCCGGCCGTCCCGGGCGCCGAATCGTCTCCGGGGTCATCCTTGGCGGGGTCGGTCGGGAAGTCGCGGGTGGGACTCGTGACGCTGGCCAGGTCCGTGGCGTAGCTCAGGTCACCTGCGACGTCCGCGTACGACACGTGCCCCACCACGGTCCCGTCGGCCTCGCCCGCTTCGGCGTCCAGGGCGAGGAGCACGACATCGGCGCGCGCGTCGCTGAAGTCGTCGTCCAGGACCGCGAGCGCGTGGTCTGGGCCCACCCAGCCCAGCAGGAGCACGTCCGCCGGCCCGTCGGTCAATCTCAGCACGCTGGTCGTTGGGTCGTGCTCCACCGTCGTTGGCGAGGCCACCAACCAGCGCGAGCGATCCGGCGATGCGATCGGGCTCGAGCAGCAACTGCGTGCCCGTCGCGTCGAACTGGCCCGTGACCCAGACCTCGTAATCGGTGGCCGGGTCGGAGGCCGGGTCGGTACGCACCATGGGCAGGTCGACCGTGTTGCCGCCGAGGACCAACCCGTTCTCGAGGAAGCCACCCTGGGTCTCCAGCCCGGAGGAGGTGACCCGGCTCGTGCTCGCGAGGTCGTCGTCCGCCGCGAGCTCGAGGCCGGCGGTGCGCTCGGTAAGGCCGATCCTGCGGCCGGTCTCGGTGTCGAGCCCCTGCTGCCAGTGCGGGCTCGACGCCCAGGGGTCGTCGGGGTCGGCGATCTTCACCCGGTTGATCACATACCGGCTATCGGGGGACCACGAGAAGCCCCAGGGCAGGAGTCGCGCGGGCTCGTCGTAGAGGGCTCTGACGGGCGAGGATGGTCACCTGCCCGGTGAGGAGGTCGACGAGCCGAGCGCCGCTGGCCTCCGGGCTCTCCGAGCCGCCCTGCCAGCCATAGATCAACTTGCTGCCGTCCGGCGACAGCGTCAGCCCGGAGACTTCCGAGCCGCCGGCGGCGTACAAAGCCGGGTCGAACCCGGGCAGATCGAGCCGGTGGTAGACCCCGTCATCGGCGGTGATGACGAAGGCCGCGGTGTCGTTGGCGATCGCGACGGAGGCGCGGCCGACGGCCAGGTCTCCTTCGAGTTCGAGCCCGCCGTCGCCGACCGGGTCGTGGACCTCCGCGGGGATGGCGGGCTCCCCCTCGGTCGTCGGCGGGCGGCGGCGAAGCGTCGCGCAGCGCGTCGGCACCAAGAACACCGGAGACGGCCACGATCGCGGTGGCGGCCACGGCCGCGGTGGCGGTGGCCATCCTCGTACGGCGGTTCCGCCGGCGGGCGGTCCGGCGGAGGGACGCGATGGGGGGCGGGATGACCTGGTCGCCCACCGCACGCAGCAGGTCGAGATCAGACATGACGGTCCTCCTTCTCGTCCAAGAGCTCGGCCAGCTTGGCTCGCGCCCGTGACAGCCGTGACTTCACGGTTCCTTCGGGGATCCCGAGTCTCGGTCGCGATGTCGGCGGTGCCGAGATCGGCCAGGTAGTGCAGGACCACGGCCTCGCGCTGGTCGGCGTCAACCCGCGCGAGCGCGGTCACGATCGCGACGTGCTCAGGCCCGACCTCGACGGGCATCTGCGGTCCGGGAACCTTCGGTTGGTAGCGACGCACCACGGAGGCGTGCCGCCAGCGGCTGCGGAGGTGGTTGAGCGCCGCGGTGCGGATCCAGGCCTCAGGGTTCGCGACCTCCCGGAAGTCGCGCTTCTTGCGGAGGGCGATCACGAACGCCTCCTGGACGGCGTCCTCGGCGTCGCTCAGGTCGCCGCAGATCGCGTACAGCTGCACGACCAGACGGCGATATGCCGCGTCGTACAGCTCGTCCAGCCACGGTGTATCGGCCATGCCTGCCTCCTCGACCAATGTCCCACCGCTCCGCCAAGCGGGGAAGTTCGCCTGAAGACACGAAGCCTGAGCGAGCCGGTTGGTTCCCCTTTGCTCGGCACTTCGTCCAGCCCGTGCCTCAGCGATCAACCGACGGCAGTCGCTCCTGCATCTCGACGGGGACGACCCAGCCGTGGCAGCAGCCCTTCAGCCCGGGCACAGTGGAAGCGCCGGGGGCGACCAGGGCACGAATCTCGCGGATAACCGGGCACTTGACGGTCCGGTTGACCTACGGCCACGTCTGTTGCGCGATCTCGAGGACCTGTCGAGGCACGTGCTCGGTGCTGGAGCACGGCTACCTGACCAAGGTCGAGCGCCGACATGGTCTCCGGGCGGCGACCGACAGGTGGGCGGCTCGAGCTGGGCGCAGGGCCTGGCGAGACGTGACCTATGCGGCGTGCCGGACGATCGTGGAACGTGCGTGCTGGACTCGACCCAAGCACCTCGGTGGTCGAGCTTGTCGAGACTCAGTCCGTGAGCTCGGCGGGGACGGCGACCGCATCCACGAGGGCGCCGTTGCGGAGCACGGTGATCTCCATCCGGGTGCCGATGGACTCCTCGAACATCAGTCGCTGCAACGACTGCGCGTCACCGAGAGGCGTGCCGGACACCGCGAGGATGAGGTCGCCGGCGCGCAGTCCGCTGGACGCGGCTGGGCTTCCCTCGACCACCTCGACCACCCGGAGCGCGGTGCGCTGGCCGGCGCGGGCGGCCCATTCTGGGGGGAGGGGACCTGGCGCGGTCACCAGGCCGAGGTACCCACGGCGGACCCGGCCGTCGTGCATGAGCGCGTAGATGATCCGGCGCGAGGTGGCGTTGATCGGTACGGCGAGCCCCAGACCCACGCCGGCAACCGCAGTGTTGATGCCGATCACGCGGCCCCGGGAGTCGGCGAGCGCTCCACCGGAGTTGCCCGGGTTCAGCGCCGCATCGGTCTGGATGACGTCCTCGACGATGCGGGTGGCCCTGCGCGTGTGGATGGGCAGCGACCGCCCGAGGCCGCTGACGACGCCTGCGGTCACGCTGCCGGACAGGCCCAGCGGGTTGCCGACGGCGACCACGAGACTCCCGATCCGGAGGTCGTCCACATCGCGGTAGACGGGTGGCTGCGCGATCGGCCGGTCGGCCCGGACGACCGCGAGGTCGGAGAGAGCGTCACGGCCCACGATCTCGAGCCGGGCGACGCTTCCGTCGGCGAAGGTGGCCTCCCCGGTGTCCGCGTCCCCGACCACGTGTGCGTTCGTGATCAGGTGTCCCTCATCGGTCAGGGACACCGCGGAGCCTGACGCCTCGCCGGGGCGGCTGCGACGGCGTACCCGGATGGCCGCAACCCGCGGCAGGAGCATCTCGGCCACGCCGGAGACGACCTGGGAGTAGGCGTCGAGCGCATCGTGCTCAGTTGGTTCCATGCTGGGTTCCCTTGCTCGTAAGCAGGAGAACGACGGCCAGGCGTCGAACTGTTCCCGGCCGTGGTGACCGACGTACAAAACGCCTCCCGACCGATCGCGGTGATCGGTCGGGAGGCGTTCAGTCGGTCAGGCAGGCGCTCAGTTGATCGCGATCCGATCCCTGCCCGCGCCGCCCCGGATTACGTCACGGGCAGGGCCTCCTCTGAGCCAGTCATTGCCTGGGCCGCCGTAGATGCGGTCAGCGCCCTTGGCGCCGTTCACGAAGTCGTTGCCCCTTCCGCAGTAGACGACATCCCTGCCGGCGTCCGTCAGCACCCACACCCGGAACCTGCTGGCCGAGTGTGTGCGCGTCGACGTAGTCGTTTCCGAGCCGCGGCCAGACCTGGACGAACATCCTGTCGCGGAACCGCGGCGGGACCGTGCAGCGCACCGAGATGCCCCTCCGGACGTTCTCACGGTGGCAGCGGTGGTGGATCCTGTTGAGTCGTCTGGTGCCGGTGTCGCGGTAGCGGATGGTGTTGGTGTCGCTGTTGAAGGTGATCCTGAGGTGGCTGTCCTGCTGCCCCGCGATGTAGACGAAGCCCCACCTCGACATCCGGATGAGTGCCTCGTCCTTGATGCCGTGGACGTCAGCGTCACCGGGCCCGAGCATCGTGGGTGGGTGGCCGCCGGCCGCGCTGGCCTGGCCGGCCGGGCCGACGCCCAGCGCAACGCTCAGGGCGGCGGTGAGCAAAAACGTGCCGATCGTGCGAATCAATGGATCCTCCTCGTTATGGAATCCCCCGATTCTTGGTGCAAAGCCAAGGACTCTAGGTGCAAAGAGCTACGATGCGCGAATTTGGGCGGGCGACAGGTCGGTGACGGCCTTGAGCTCGAGTCCTGCACGCATCCGGTGCGTGCTGGACTCGACCCAGCGATGGTTCACAGCTCGGGGGTCAGCCGTACTTGGGCTGCAGGAGCCGGTCGATGAGGCGGTCGATGTCCTGATGGTCGCTCTCGGTGCCGGCTGGTACGGCGATGAGCGAGTGGCTGAGGAAGCGGTTGATGTCACGGCTCCGGGCCTGGGCGACGAGTCCACCGGTCGGCGTGGTGAGCTCGATGTTCACGGTCGCTCTGCCGCTGACGTCGCGGCCCGGCCAGATGCGGACGTCGCCCTCGCCGACCGAGTGGCCCAGGCCGCGGGAGAGAAGGTCGCGGGCGAAGGTCCACACCACAGGTTCGCCCGAGGTGGGGAAGGTGGCAGTGACCGCGTGCGGGTCGGCCGGATCGTACGAGAGGGCTGGACGGACGGTGGGGGTGCCTGCGGCATTCACCACGACCATCGTGATGGCATGAGTCACCACGGGCGCATCCGAGTTGCGTTCGGTCATCGTGGCCAGTCCTCCGGATCGTTCGTGCAGTTCGGCTGAGACACCGACAATCGTGCGCTCGCGGCTCTTGCGATCAATAGGGCTAAAGGTCCTCAGAAGGGGCATAAACGGGCCGAATTCGCCCGCCCAACCGGCGTAGCCCGCCGCGTCAACCGGAGGCGAGTCAGTCCTTCGGCGTGGCTTGCTCTTGGCTGTCGCCGCCAGCCCGTAGGGTTTGGTCCGAACAGGTGTTCGGACGACCGAAGGATCTGCGCATGCGTGTGCTCGGGATCGACCCCGGCCTGACCCGCTGCGGGCTCGGGGTTGTGGACGGGGACATCGGGCGAGCGCTGACCCTCGTGGAGGTGGGCGTCCTGCGCACCACGGCCGACCTGCCGATCCCGCAGCGGCTGATGGAGATAGAGGGCGGCATCGAGGACTGGCTCGACCGGCACCGGCCGGACGCGGTGGCCGTCGAGCGGGTGTTCGCCCGGTCCGACGTGAGCACGATCATGGGGACCGCCCAGGCCAGCGGCCTCGCCATGGTCGCGGCGGCCAGGCGCGGGTTGCCGGTCGCGCTGCACACCCCCAGCGAGGTCAAGGCCGCGGTGTCCGGCAACGGCCGGGCCGACAAGGCCCAGGTGGGTGCGATGGTCGCCCGGTTGTTGCGGCTGCCCGCCGTACCAAAGCCGGCCGACGCCACCGACGCGCTCGCGCTGGCGATCACCCACATCTGGCGCGGCGGCGCCCAGGCCCGGATCGACGCCGCCATCGCCAAAGCAACAGTCAAAGCCTCAGGAGGGAGAGTCCGATGATCGCGTTCGTGCGTGGCCAGGTGGCCGCGGTCTCGTTGAACAGCGCCGTGGTGGAGGTCGGGGGAGTCGGCCTCGAGCTGATGTGTACGCCGAACACGCTGGCCACCTTGCGCCTGGGGGCCCAGGCGACACTGCCCACCAGCATGGTCGTCAGGGAGGACTCGCTGACCCTGTTCGGGTTCCTCGACGACGACGAGAAGTCCTGCTTCGAACTGCTCCAGACGGCCAGCGGGGTCGGGCCGAAGCTGGCCCAGGCGATGCTCGCCGTACTCCCGCCCGACGACCTGCGCCGCGCCGTCACCTCCGAGGACGTCCCGACCCTGACCCGGGTGCCCGGCATCGGGCAGAAGGGTGCCCAGCGGATCATCCTCGAGCTCAAGGACCGGCTGGGCGCGCCGGTCGGGTCGGGCGCCTCCCGGTTCGGGCGTGCGCCGGGCGGCGCACCGTGGCGCGACCAGGTCCACCAGGGGCTGATGGGGCTCGGCTGGTCGGTCAAGGAGGCCGAGAAGGCCGTCGACAACGTCGCGGACGAGGCGGGCGACCAGCCCGATGTCGGAGCCCTGCTGCGGGCCGCCCTCCGGTCGCTGAGCAAGGCATGAACATGGACCAGGAAAGCGATCGGGACCGGTTCGACACCGCCGAGGAGATCCACCTCGCCGGCCTGACCGCCGTGGAGGCCGAGGGCGACGAGCGCGCGATCGAGGCGGCGCTGCGCCCACGGTCCCTCGACGAGGTCATCGGCCAGGCCCGCGTCCGCGAGCAGCTCGGCCTGGTCCTCGAGGCGGCTCAGAAACGTGGCCGGGCGCCGGACCACGTGCTGCTGTCCGGGCCGCCCGGACTCGGCAAGACCACGCTCGCGATGATCATCGCCCACGAGATGAGCACCCCGCTGCGGCTGACCAGCGGCCCGGCGATCACGCATGCCGGTGACCTCGCCGCGATCCTGTCGGGGATGAACGACGGTGACGTCCTGTTCGTCGACGAGATCCACCGGATGTCGCGCCCCGCCGAGGAGATGCTCTACATGGCGATGGAGGACTTCCGGGTCGACGTCGTGATCGGGAAGGGTCCGGGCGCCACGGCGATCCCGCTGGAGATTGCGCCGTTCACGCTGGTCGGGGCGACCACCCGGGCCGGGTTGCTCCCGGGGCCGCTGCGGGACCGCTTCGGCTTCACCGGACATCTCGAGTTCTACGAGCCCGACGATCTCGACAAGATCGTGCACCGCTCGGCGGGACTGCTCGGGGTCGAGCTCACCGACGAGGGGTCGGTCGAGATCTCGACGCGTTCGCGAGGGACTCCGCGGATCGCCAACCGGCTGTTGCGCCGGGTGCGTGACTTCGCCCAGGTCCGGGCCGACGGCGTGGTGACGCTGGCCGTGGCGCAGCGGGCGCTGGAGCTCTACGAGGTCGACGAGTCCGGCCTGGACCGGCTCGACCGCGCGGTGCTCGACGTGCTGTGCCGGCGCTTCGGCGGCGGACCGGTCGGCATCAGCACCCTCGCGGTGGCGGTGGGCGAGGAGCGCGAGACCGTCGAGGAGGTCGCCGAACCGTTCCTGGTCCGGCTCGGCCTGCTCGCCCGGACGCCGCGTGGCCGGATGGCCACGCGCGGCGCCTGGCAACATCTGGGCCTCGTCCCGCCTGTCGACAACGCGCCGGCCGGTGCGGACGGCACACTCTTCGATGAGTGACATAGACTTCACCGTCGGTCGTTGCGTCCCAGTTTGTGCTCGGCCGCGTGACCCTGCCCTCCGAGAGGCCCGAATCCTTGTCTCAGATCGTTACCTTGTTGCCGCTCGTCGGAATCGCCTTGCTCTTCTGGTTGCTGATCATCCGCCCCCAGTCGCGCCGTCAGGCAGCCCTGCGGAGCCCTGCAGGGATCCCTGACGGTGGGTGATCAGGTCCTGCTCGCCGCCGGCCTGTTCGGGACCATCCGCACCATCGACGACGACAAGATCGGGCTGGAGGTGGCCGACGGCGTGGTCGTCAGGGCCGCCCGCGGCGCGATCGTCGAGGTCGTCGACGCCGAGAGGAGCAAGTGAGGTGGCGAAGAAGGCAGCCCACCCGGGACGCACGATCGTGGTGTTCTTCCTCGGTATGGCGGTCGTCTTCGGTCTGGTCGCGCTGGGCGGGACCTGGAAACCCGGCCTCGGGCTCGACCTCCAGGGCGGCACCCGGATCACGTTGACCACCGAGGGTGACGACGTGGACGCGGCCAACCTGCAGGAAGCCGCGGACATCATCGACCAACGTGTCAACGGGTCCGGCGTCACCGAGGCGGAGGTCACCACCCAGTCCAACCAGTACATCGTCGTCGAGATTCCCGGCGAGAGGCCTGACGACCTCGTCGAGATCGTCAAGCGCCAGGCTCAGCTCAGGTTCCGCCTCGTCGCCCAACAGGGGCCCGGCAGCGCAACGACCAGCACGGACGCTCCGACGGACACCGAACTCCCCGGTTCCGGCGTGAACGCTCCTCCCACCCAGAGCCCGACCGAGACCGGCAGCACCCAGTCCAGCGGTCCCAAATCCACTGATTCGGCGACGCCGAAGAACCGGCCGGTGCCGGGCTTCGCCGCCGAGACCGACAAGCCGTCGGGGTCAACCTCCGGCAGCCCCAGCGAATCGACCAGCCCGTCGGGGTCGCCGAGCGGCCAACCCGAGGCCCCGTCTCGCGAAGACCAGATCAACGAGCCGCTCACCTGGCAGACAAGTCCCGACAGCAAGTCGGTCGCAGCGTTCGGCAAGTTCGCCTGCCCCGCCGACGGCACGGCTCCGCAGGTGAAAGACAACCCGGACGTCCCGCTGGTCACCTGTGACGAGGAAGGCCAGAAGTACCTGCTGTCGAAGGCGATCATCGAGGGCACCTCGCTGACCGGCGCCAGCGCCCAGATCCCCCAGGACCAGGTGGCGTGGGCGGTAAGTCTCTCCCTGGACGGCAAGGGCAGCAAGGCGCTTCGCGAGGTCAGCCAGGCCCTCGTGGGCGACGAGTCCAAGACGTTCGCCATCACCTTGGACGGCGTGGTCATCTCCTCGGCGTACTTCTCCGCGGTGATCACCGACGGCAACGCCCAGATCAGCGGCAACTTCTCGCAGGACGAGGCCCAGAGCCTGGCCACCAGCCTGAAGTTCGGCTCGCTTCCGATCGCCTTCCAAGACGACGTCACCGTCGAGGACGTCGGCCCGTCCCTGGCCGGCAACCAGCTGTCCGCCGGCATCACCGCGGGCATCTTCGGCCTCGCCCTCGTGATGCTCTACTGCCTGTTCTACTACCGAGGGCTCGGCGTCGTGGTGATTGCGTCGCTGATCGTCGCGGCCGTGTTGACGTACGGCCTGGTGCTGCTGCTCAGCAAGACCGCCGGCTTCACCATGACCCTGCCCGGCATCGCCGGCCTGATCGTCGCGGTCGGCATCACCGCTGACTCGTTCATCGTGTTCTTCGAACGAATAAGGGACGAGATGCGCGACGGCAGGTCGATGCGGGTCGCGGTCGAGAGTGGCTGGGTGCGCGCGCGGAACACCTGTCTTGCCGCCGACGCCGTCTCGTTGCTCGCCGCCGTGGTCCTGTACTTCTTCGCCGCCGGCGTCGTGAAGGGCTTCGCGTTCGCGCTCGGCCTGTCGACCTTGATCGACCTCGGGGTGTTCTTCTGGTTCACCAAGCCGATGGTGTCGTGGCTCGGTCACTTCGAGTTCTTCAACAAGGGCCACAAGCTGTCCGGGCTGGACGCCGAGAACCTCGGCCTCGACCGTCTGCCCGGCGTGAGCGTGGGAGCGAAGGCCCGATGAGCAAACTGTCCCGCCTCGGCAACGCCCTCTACGAGGGTCGCGTCTCGATCGACTTCGTCGGCAAGCGCCGGCTGTGGTACTCCATGTCTGCGGTGATCGTGATCGTCGCCGTACTCGGCCTGTGGGTCAAACCCCTCAACATGGGCATCGAGTTCGTCGGGGGTTCCGAATACAAGGTCAGCCTGCCCTCCGACCAGGTTAACCAGGCGACGGCTGACAAGCTGCGAGAGGTGGTGGCCGACACCGGCGTAGCCGAGGCCGCCTCCCCGGTTGTCACGACGTCGGGCAACGAGGCCATCCTGATCCAGACCGAGAAGCTCAGCACCGAAGACGGCCGGATCGTCAGCGACGCGATCATGGAAGCCACCGGGGTGGAGGAAGCGCAGCTCTCCAGCACCGACATCGGCGCGAGCTGGGGCAAGGAGGTCGCCAAGCGATCGCTCCAGGGTCTGGTCGTCTTCCTGGTCCTGGTGGTGCTCCTGATCTGGGGCTACTTCCGGCAGTGGAAGATGTCGGTCGCGGCGATCGTCGCACTGGTGCACGACGTCGTGATCACGATCGGCATCTATGCGTGGTCCGGCTTCGAGGTCTCGCCGGCCACCGTCACCGGACTGCTGACGATCCTCGGCTTCTCCCTCTACGACACGGTGGTGGTCTTCGACAAGGTCCGTGAGAACACCAAGGACCTGCGCACGGCCCACAGGACCTACGCGGAGGCCGCCAACCTTGCCGTCAACCAGACCCTGGTGCGGTCGATCAACACCTCGATCGTGGCCCTGCTGCCGGTCGGCGCGATCCTCTATGTCGGGGCCGTGCAGCTCGGTTCGGGAGCACTGAAGGACCTCGCGCTGGCCCTGTTCGTCGGAATGGCCGCCGGTGCCTACTCCTCGATCTTCATCGCCACTCCGTTGCTGGTGCAGCTGAAGTCGCGGGAGAAGGACGTGCTGGCCGCCGAGAAGCGGCAGGCCGCCCGGATGAGGGCCGCGGACCGTTACGCGGACGTGCCGGTGTTCAGGGACGACCCGGCCGACCTGGCCGCTCCGGGAACGCCGCCTGAGCTCCTCAGACCTGACGACCCCGACGACGACTCCGCTCCGACACCGGCCCCGCCCACTCGGACGCCGTCTGCACCTCGTCGGCCCGAGGCCTCCGGAAGCGGCCGGACCGCCCCCGAGGCACACCGGCCGGTGCAGGAGAGCAAGTCGTCGGGAAGGTCGCAGCCCACCCGGCAACCCCGCAGCAAGCGCGGCAAGTAGATGGATGCCGTCAAGGCCATGCACCAGCTGGTCATCGACGTCGCGGACTATCCGAAGCCGGGGATCGTCTTCAAGGACATCACGCCCCTGCTGGCCGACCACGAGGCCTTCACCTCGGTCGTCGAGGCGCTGGCAGCCGTCGGCCGTGACGCCGACGGCAACCCGGTCGTCGACAAGGTCGTCGGCATGGAGGCCCGCGGCTTCATCCTGGCGGCTCCCGTCGCGCTCGCCCTGAACGCCGGCTTCATCCCCGTCCGCAAGGCCGGCAAGCTGCCGCGGGAGACCCACGCGGTCTCCTTCGCCCTGGAGTACGGCGAGGCGACCCTGGAGATCCACCAGGACGCGATCGCCCCCGGTGAGCGGGTGCTGCTGGTCGACGACGTCCTGGCCACCGGCGGCACGGTCGCGGCCACCCGACAGCTCGTGGAGTCGTGCGGGGGAGTCGTGCACGCGGTCGCGGTGCTCATGGAGCTCAGCTTCCTGCCCGGCCGCGAAACCATCGGAGACCTTCCGTTGACCTCCCTCGAACGAGTGTGACCCGGTCCGTAACGCGCCCCCGCCGCCGGGGCGACTCTAGACTGGTGGATATGGCGGACGACAGGACGATCAAGGAGGCGCCGAAGGGCGTCGCGGATCACCCTGACCAGCCCGCCGACCAACTTGTCGACCGTTCCGAGCCTCCCCAGGTCGAGGAGACCGCTCCCGAGCCGATCGGGGCCCATTCGGCGCGTCGGATGCGGGCTCGCCTGGCCCGGATCGGGACCCGCAGCTCCAACACCGGCAACCCGGTGCTCGACCCGCTGTTCCGCGTCGTACGCGCCAACCACCCGAAGGCCGACCTGGCCCTCATCGAGCGCGCCTACGTGACCGCCGAGCGGCTGCACGACACCCAGATGCGCAAGAGCGGTGACCCCTACATCACCCATCCGCTCGCCGTCACGACGATTCTCGCCGAGATCGGCATGACCGAGCCGACCCTGGTGGCCTCGCTGCTCCACGACACGGTCGAGGACACGCCGTACTCCCTCGACGAGCTGCGCCGGGAGTTCGGCGACGAGGTGGCGGTGCTCGTCGACGGCGTCACCAAGCTCGACAAGGTGAAGTACGGCGACGCCGCGCAGGCCGAGACGATCCGCAAGATGATCGTGGCGATGTCCCGCGACATCCGGGTGCTGGTCATCAAGCTCGCCGACCGGCTGCACAACATGCGCACGCTGCGCTACGTCCCGCAGGCGTCCCAGGAGCGCACCGCGCGCGAGACCCTGGACATCTACGCGCCGCTGGCCCACCGGCTCGGCATGAACACGCTGAAGTGGGAGCTGGAGGACCTCGCGTTCGCCACCCTCTATCCCAAGATCTACGACGAGATCGTGCGGATGGTCGCCGAGCGCGCGCCGTCGCGCGACCAGTTCCTCGCCGAGGTGATCACGCAGGTCGACCTGGACCTCAAGGAAGCCAAGATCAAGGCGAAGGTCACCGGCCGGCCCAAGCACTACTACTCGATCTACCAGAAGATGATCGTCGGCGGGCGCGACTTCTCCGACATCTACGACCTGGTCGGGATCCGGGTCCTGGTCGGCGACGACCGCGACTGCTACTCGGTCCTCGGCGTGCTGCACTCGCGCTGGAACCCGGTCCTGGGCCGGTTCAAGGACTACGTCGCGATGCCGAAGTTCAACATGTACCAGTCCCTGCACACCACGGTCATCGGTCCTCAGGGCAAGCCCGTGGAGCTGCAGATCCGGACGCTCGGCATGCACCGACGCGCGGAGTACGGCGTGGCCGCGCACTGGAAGTACAAAGAGAACACGCGCGCCGGTGTCGACACCGACCGGCTGGGCGACGGCGACGACATGACCTGGGTGCGCCAGCTGCTCGACTGGCAGTCGGACGTCGAGGACCCCGGCGAGTTCCTGGAGTCCCTGCGGTTCGAGATCAACCGGGCCGAGGTCTACGTCTTCACGCCCCGCGGTGACGTGATCGCGCTGCCCGCGGGCGCTTCCCCGGTCGACTTCGCCTACGCGATTCACACCGAGGTCGGCCACCACACGATCGGCGCGCGGGTCAACGGCCGGCTGGTCCCGCTCGAGTCGCAGCTCGACAACGGAGACGTCGTCGAGGTGTTCACGTCCAAGGCGGCCACCGCCGGACCGTCGCGGGACTGGCTGACCTTCGTGAAGTCGCCGCGCGCGCGTTCGAAGATCCGCGCCTGGTTCACCAAGGAGCGGCGCGAGGAGGCGATCGACAAGGGCAAGGACCAGATCGCCAGGCTGATGCGCAAGGAGGGACTGCCGATCAAACGGCTGCTCTCCCACGAGTCGCTGACCCTCGCCGCGCTCCACTTCAAGCACGCCGACGTGACCGCCCTCTACGCCGCGGTCGGTGAGGGCAACCTGTCCGCGCAGGCCGTCGTACGCCGCGTCATCGAGCTGCACGGCGGCGACCAGGGCGCCGCCGAGGATCTTGCCGAGGGCGTCACGATCACCGGGAAGCGGCGCTCCGGCCGGATCACCACCGGCGGGGGCGACGCCGGCGTGATCGTCAAGGGTGCCCAGGACGTGTGGGTCAAGCTCGCCAAGTGCTGTACGCCGGTCCCTCCCGACGGGATCCTCGGGTTCGTCACCAAGGGCGGTGGCGTGTCCGTCCATCGCCTGAACTGCACGAATGCCTCGTCACTGAGGTCGCAGTCTGAACGTCTGCTCGAGGTCGAGTGGGCGCCGACGGGGCAGTCGACGTTCCTGGTCAACATCCAGGTGGAGGCGCTCGACCGGGCCAGGTTGCTGTCCGACATCACGATGGCGCTGTCCGACGTACACGTGAACATCCTGAGCGCCTCCCTGACCACCAGCCGGGACCGGGTCGCGAAGAGCCGGTTCACGTTCGAGATGGCCGATGCCAAGCATCTCGACTCCGTGCTCAAGGCTGTCCGCTCGGTCCAGGGTGTCTTCGATGTCTATCGGGTGACGCAGTAGGCGTTTAGTCCTTGCGCAAACTCGCCCTGTGCACGCTTGTGTCGTCGAGACTGACCAATTCACTCGTTCAAGTCGTGCCCATGCACCGTTGGACGGCCAGAGCTGAGTCCGTCCCAAATGGTCGACCGGCGCGTTCCGACAGCCATTCAGGAGGGGATCAGCCGTGGCCTGGCGCGTCTGTGACGCGCGTCCGTGGGTGTCGACCCAGCAGTTGTCGACCAATTGGCGCGCTGTGCGTGCGCGTCCGTGGGTGTCGACCCGCAGTTGTCGACCAATTGGTGCGCTGTGACGCGCGTCCGTGGGTGTCGACCCGCAGTTGTCGACCAATTGGCGCGCTGCGACGCGCATCCGTGGGTGTCGACCCGCAGTTGTCGACCAATTGGTGCGCTGTGACGCGCATCCGTGGGTGTCGACCCGCAGTTGTCGACCAATTGGTGCGCTGTGACGCGCATCCGTGGGTGTCGACCCACAGTTGTCGACCAATTGGTGCGCAATGCGCGCACCAGTGCCCCCAGTGCAGACTCGCAGCGATCCAGCCCTTCCCGGGGCGGAACCGATTTCAGCCGGAGAACTCGTCGGATGCCTTGCGGGCCATCTCGAGGAAGGACAGGCGGGAGGCGAGGTTGTCCTCGAGCTCCTTGACCTTCCGGTCGTTGCCGGAGGCCCTTGCCTTGGCGAGGTCGGACTCCACTTTGGCGATGGCGTCCTCGAGCTTCGAGACCATGTCATCGGCGCGGGCGGACTTCTCGGGGTCGACCCGGCGCCACTGGTCGTCCTCGACGCCACGGATGGTCTGCTCGACCTTGCGGATCCGGCTCTCGAGGTCCTTCATCCGCTCGCGGGGGACCTTGCCGGCCGCGTCCCACTTGTCGGCGATGTCGCGGAAGGCCCGCTTGGCAGCGTCGAGGTCGGTGACCGGGACGAGCTTCTCGGCCTCGACCAGAAGCTGCTCCTTGACCTCGGCGTTGGCGGCGAACTCGCGGTCAAGCTCGGCGTTGGTGGCGTCGCGGGCACCGAAGAACTGGTCCTGCGCGCCGCGGAACCTCTTCCACAGGGCGTCGTCGACGTCGCGGGGAGCGGGTCCGGCTTCCTTCCACTCGCGCATCAGGTCGCGGAACCGGCCGGCCGTCAGGCCCCACTCGGTGGAGTCGGCCAGGGACTCGGCCTCCTTGACCAGGCGCTCCTTGATGCCCCGGGCCACGTCCCGCTTCTCGTGCTGGTCCGCGAAGTGCGACTTGCGGCGCCGGGTGTAGGAGGTGCGGGCGGTGGAGAACCGGCGCCACAGGGTGTCGTCGGACGCCTTGTCCAGGCGGGGGAGCGCCTTCCACTCGTCGAGCAGGGTGCGGAGCCGGTTGGCGCCGTTGCGCCAGTCGGAGCTCTCGGCGAGCTTCTCGGCCTCGGCGACGATCTTCTCCTTGGCCACCTTGGACTCGGCGACCTTCTGGGCGCGCTCGGCCTTCCGGGCCTCCCGCTGCTCGGCGATGACCGGCGACAACGCGTCGAGCCGGGCCGACAGGCCCACGAGGTCACCCACGGCGTGGGCGTCGGTGACCTGGCCACGGACCGTCTTCACCGAGGCGACCGCCTCGTCAGGGGCGAGCGCGCCCGACTTGATCCGGGTCTCCAGGAGCTCCACCTCAAACGCGAGCGCGTCGTAGCGATCGGTGAAGAACTTCAACGCCTCAGCCGGGTCACCCTCGGGGTACTGGCCGACCGCCCGCTCTCCATCGGCGGTCTTCACGAACACGGTGCCGTCATCTGCCACCCGACCCCATTCGGTCGACGTTGGACCGGGAGCAGCAGCGTCCGGGGCAGCGCTCGGGCGCAGCGTCTGGGGCAGCGCCGGCGTCGGCATCAGGAGCAGCAGGAGCGGCGTCGGGAGGAGGGCCGGGAGTGCGTCGGGGGGTGGGTCCGGGAGTGGGGGTGGGGGGCTCGGATCCGCTGTCAGCGGGTGTCCCGGGGTCCTGCTGCGCGCTCATGATCAACCATCGTAGTCAAAGGCGATCACGCCCCCGATAGGGTCATCCCACCAGTGCCACAACGATCGCTGACCGCGATCACCCAAGGATTCAGAGGTTTCACCGTGTTCATCGCCGGCTTCCCCGCCGGACCGTGGGGCACCAACTGCTACGTCGTGGCAACGGGCGCCGGGTCCGAGTGCGTTGTCATCGACCCCGGCAAGGACGCCGCAGAGGGAGTCGACCAGGTCGTCCGCGAGCACAAGCTCAAGCCGGTGTCCGTGCTCCTGACCCACGGCCACATCGACCACATGTGGTGCGTTGCCCCCGTTGCCGGCACGTACGACGCCACCGCCTACATCCACCCGCGCGACCGGTACATGCTGACCGACCCGATGGCCGGGATGAGCCCAGAAAGCACGCAGTTGCTGCTGGGTGGCGACTACACCTGGGCCGAGCCAGACGACGTACGCGAGCTCGACGACGGCCAGGTGCTCGAGCTCGCCGGGGTCCAGTTCGTCGTCGACCACACGCCGGGTCATACCGAGGGGTCGGTGACCTTCCGCAGCCCGTACGACGAGCAGGACATCGCCGAGGTGATGTTCTCCGGCGACCTGCTCTTCGCCGGCTCGATCGGCCGCACGGACCTGCCCGGAGGCGATCACCCCACGATGCTGCGCAGCCTGACCGAGAAGGTCCTGCCGCTCGCGGACAACATCGTGGTGCTCCCCGGCCACGGCGAACAGACGTCCATCGGTCGCGAACGCGCGACCAACCCCTTCCTGCTGGACCTGCTCGAGGGCAACCAGGCAGGTCGAGTCACCCGAGGTCTCTGAGATGAGCAAGCCCACCCCGCTCAGCGGGTTCCCCGAGCTGCTGCCCGAAGAACGGTTCGTCGAGCAGCAGGTGATCGACACGCTCCGTCGTACCTTCGAGCTGCACGGGTTCGCCGGCATCGAGACCCGCGCCGCCGAGCCGCTCGACCAGCTGCTGCGCAAGGGCGAGACCTCCAAGGAGGTCTACGTGCTGCGGCGCCTGCAGGCCGAGGCCGACGGTTCCGACTCAGGCCTCGGCCTGCACTTCGACCTGACGGTGCCGTTCGCGCGCTACGTCCTGGAGAACGCCGGCAAGCTGGAGTTCCCGTTCCGCCGCTACCAGATCCAGAAGGCGTGGCGGGGCGAGCGGCCGCAGGAGGGCCGCTACCGCGAGTTCACCCAGGCCGACATCGACGTGGTGATGAAGGACGAGCTGCCGTTCCACTTCGACGTCGAGATCGCACGCGTGATCGCGGAGGCTCTGTCCGGGCTGCCCCTGCCACCGATGCGGCTCCGGGTCAACAACCGCAAGCTGATCGAGGGCTTCTACCGCGGGATCGGTGCGCCCGACCCGGCGGCGGTGATCACCATCATCGACAAGCTCGACAAGATGCCCGCCGACCAGGTCTCGGCCATGCTCGTCGACGACGCCGGACTCAGCGAAGAGCAGGCCGCCCAGTGCCTCGACCTCGCCACGATCTCGTCCAACGACACGTCCTTCGTCGACGCGGTGCGCGCCCTGGGCGTCAAGCACGAACTCCTCGACACCGGCCTCGACCGAGCTCGAGGCGGTCATCGACGGCTGCGCTCGGCTGCGCAGCGACCGGTTCGAGGTCGAGGCCAACCTCAGCCTCGCCCGGGGGCTGGACTACTACACCGGCACCGTCTTCGAGATCTACATGGTCGGCTTCGAGTTCCTGAAGTCCGTCGGCGGCGGCGGGCGGTACGACGCGCTCGCCTCGGACGGCAGGAACACCTATCCCGGCGTCGGCATCTCGTTCGGCATCTCGCGCACGCTCGTGCCCCTGATGAGCCGGGGGCTGCTGCGCGCGGACCGCAAGGTGCCGTCCGTCGTACTCGTGGCCCTCGTCGACGAGGAGTCCCGCGGCGCCAGCGACTCCATCGCCGGCTCCTTGCGGGCCCGCGACATCCCGTGCGAGGTCGCGGCGAGCGCCCAGAAGTTCGGCAAGCAGATCCGGTACGCCGAGCGCCGCGGGCATCCCGTTCGTCTGGTTCACCACCGCCGACGGCGGCCACGAGGTGAAGGACATCCGATCGGGGGAGCAGGTGGCTGCCGACCCGGCGACCTGGACCCCACCCACCGACGACCTGCGACCGCAGGTGGTCTCGACAAGCTCGACCACCGAGGAGAACCCGAAGTGATCCGCACCCATGACGCGGGAGCCCTCCGCGCCGAGCACGTCGGCCAGACCGTCACCCTCGCCGGGTGGGTGGCCAGGAGACGTGACCACGGCGGGGTCGCGTTCATCGACCTGCGCGAGGCCAGCGGGGTGGTCCAGGTGGTCATCCGGGACGAGGCCGTCGCCCACAGCCTGCGCAGCGAGTTCTGCCTGAAGGTCACCGGTGAGGTCAGCAAGCGACCCGAGGGCAACGCCAACCCCAACCTGCCGTCCGGCGAGATCGAGGTGATCGCCGCAGCGGACAACGGCGTCGAGGTGCTCAGCGCCAGCGCGGTGCTGCCGTTCCCCATCGACGACCACATCGAGGTGGGCGAGGAGTCCCGGCTCAAGCATCGCTACCTCGACCTGCGTCGCACCGGGCCGGCCAACGCGATCCGCCTGCGGAGCAAGGTCAACCAGGCTGCCCGCGCCGTACTCGACGCCCACGACTTCGTCGAGATCGAGACGCCGACGCTGACCCGCAGCACGCCCGAGGGCGCCCGCGACTTCCTGGTGCCGGCGCGGCTCCAGCCGGGGAGCTGGTACGCCCTGCCGCAGAGCCCGCAGCTGTTCAAGCAGCTGCTGATGGTCGCCGGCATGGAGCGCTACTACCAGATCGCGCGCTGCTACCGCGACGAGGACTTCCGCGCCGACCGCCAGCCGGAGTTCACCCAGCTCGACATCGAGATGAGCTTCGTCGACCAGGACGACGTGATCGCCGTGTCCGAGGAGATCCTGGTCGCCCTGTGGGGCCTGATCGGGTACGACGTGCCCACGCCGCTGCCGCGGATGACCTACGCCGAGGCGATGGCCCGCTTCGGCACCGACAAGCCCGACCTGCGGATGGGCCTCGAGCTCGTGGAGTGCACCGACTACTTCAAGGACACTCCCTTCCGGGTGTTCTCCCCTGAGAACGCGGACTACGTCGGGGCCGTCGTGATGCCCGGCGGCGCCAGCCAGCCGCGCAAGCAGCTCGACGCCTGGCAGGAGTGGGCCAAGCAGCGGGGAGCCCGCGGCCTCGCCTACGTGCTCGTCCAGGAGGACGGCGAGCTCGGGGGACCGGTCGCCAAGAACCTCAGCGAGGAGCGAGAGGGCCGGGATCGCGGCGTACGTCGGCGCGCAGCCGGGAGACTGCATCTTCTTCGCCGCCGGAGCAGTCAAGAGCAGCCGTGCGCTGCTCGGTGCCGCCCGGCTCGAGATCGGAAGACGGGGCAACCTGATCGACGAGGACGCCTGGAGCTTCCTGTGGATCGTCGACGCGCCGCTGTTCGAACCGACGGCGGATGCGACGGCCGCGGGTGACGTCGCGGTCGGGTACAGCGCCTGGACCGCCGTACACCATGCCTTCACCTCGCCGAAGGACCTGGAGACCTTCGACACCGACCCGGCCAGTGCGCTGGCCTGGGCCTACGACATCGTCTGCAACGGCAACGAGATCGGCGGAGGCTCGATCCGTATCCACCGCGAGGACATCCAGAAGCGCGTCTTCGAGGTGATGGGGATCGGCGAGGCCGAGGCCCAGGAGAAGTTCGGGTTCCTGCTCGACGCGTTCGCGTACGGCGCCCCGCCGCACGGCGGCATCGCGTTCGGGTGGGACCGGATCGTGGCGTTGCTGTCCCGCAGCGACTCGATCCGCGAGGTGATCGCGTTTCCCAAGTCCGGAGGCGGCTTCGACCCGCTGACCGGCGCTCCGGCACCCATCACCGCCGCGCAACGCAAAGACGCCGGGGTAGACGCCAAACCGGCGAAAGATTCACCGTCCGGAGCCTGAGACGACGCAGAATCTCTCAGGGATCCGTCTCGCGGGTCGAGACCAGATCGTTACCGGCCGGTGATCGCGCGTGCGGTCTGCATCACATAGAGTCGCCGATGGCGTGGGGGTTCCGCGCCGCCAAATGAGCAAACTGACCCGCGGGCAACGAGGTGACGATGAGCATCCCGGCATCCGAATTGGACAGCCACGCAACACCTGCCTCCGGCCCCGGCTCCGACGGCACCTCGGGAAAGCAGGTCGCGGGACGCTCGCCGATGCAGCTGGCGGCCGCGAGGTTCCGCAAGGACAAGCTGTCGATGGTTTCGCTGGTCATCGTCGTGATCTACCTGGTCATCGCTCTCGCCTCGCCGTTCCTCGACAAGTTCGGTGTCCTCGATCCGCTGACCACCCACCAGGACCTTCTCGACGTCAACCTGGGCGGCTGCCCAAGGGCGCCTGGGCGGCATCAGCATGGACCACCCGCTCGGCATCGAGCCAGGCGTCGGGTCGCGACATCATGTCGCGGCTGCTGCTGGGGATCACGTTCTCCCTCGCCATCGCCCTCTCGGCGACCATCCTCACGATCGTCCTCGGCGCGGTGCTGGGGATCATCGGCGGATATCGCGGCGGCTTCATCGACTCGGTCATCGGCCGCTTCGTCGACCTGACCCTGTCGTTCCCGTCCACCCTGATGCTGCTGGCGCTGTCCGGCATCGCCGTGCAGCTGATCCAGGACAAGCTGGGCATCGGCAACCGGGACATCGCCAACGGTCTCTATGTCGTGGTCGTGCTGGCGCTCTTCGGCTGGCCGCCCATCGTCCGCGTGGTCCGGGGGCAGGTGCTGTCGCTGCGTGAGCGCGAGTTCGTCGAGGCGGCAGCCTGCTGGGTGCGTCGAAGCGCGCGGATCTACTTCAAGGAGATCCTGCCGAACCTGTGGGCGCCGCTCCTGGTCTACTTCACGCTCACGATGCCGGCCTACATCTCCGCCGAGGCCGCTCTCAGCTTCCTCGGCGTGGGCATCAAGCCGCCGACGCCCACCCTGGGCAACATCCTGACCGACTCGATCAACTACTCGGTGGGGGACTCCGTTCTTCTTCTTCGCCCCTGCCATCGCGCTCGTGATCATCGTCGTCACCTTCAACCTGCTCGGCGACGGGATCCGCGACGCCCTCGACCCCAAGGGCGACCGCTAGCCCCCAATACTTCGGCAGCACAGCGTTGCCGGTGGTTGCCGCTTATCAAGCGAGCAACGAGATCAAGGAGAACACATGGCCATCAAACGAAAGTCGCTCGCCGCCATCGCGGTTGCGGCCATCGTCTCGGCGTCGCTGACTGCCTGCGGGGGGGACGACCCTCGAGCACCGACGACGAGAATCCAAACAGCGCCGGTACGGCAGGTGCAGGCGAAGCGGGCGGGACGCTCTACGTCAAGGGCGGCACCCGCGTGCCTTCCTACCTCGACCCGCAGCGGGTCTACACGGGCGTCGACATCTCATGGACCGGACGCACGGTCTACCGCAGCCTGGTGCAGTCGCCGAACACGACGGACGCGGCGGAGACCGCCAAGGTCGTCCCCGACCTCGCCACCGACACCGGCACGTCCAACGAGGACGCGACAGGAATGGAAGTTCACGCTCAAGGACGGCGTGAAGTGGGAGGACGGCAGGGACATCACTTGTGAGGACCTGAAGTACGGCATCTCCCGCACGTTCGCCAACGACATCATCACCGGTGGCCCGAGCTACGCGATCTCGATGCTGGACATCCCGAAGGCCGCTGACGGCAGTTCGGTGTACAAGGGCCCCTACAAGGGCACCGAACAGGCCGCCTTCGACAAGGCCGTCACGTGTGACGGCAAGACCATCACCTACCGGTTCAACACGCCGTTCCCGGACTTCCCGCTCGCGATCGCGAACCTGCGGGCGTTCGACCCCTACAAGCAGTCCGAGGACAAGGGCGCGAACTCCAACTTCTCCGATCTTCTCCAACGGGCCCTACAAGCTCGAAGGCAAGTGGGACAAGAACAAGGGCGGCACGCTGGTCCGCAACGACGCAGTACGACCCGGCCACCGACGAGGCAGGCATCCGCAAGGCGCTCCCGGACGAGATCGTGTTCCAGTACGGTGACACGGACGAGTCGATCACCGAACAGCTCATCGCCGACTCGGGCGAGGCCCAGACGCATGATCGCCGTTCAGGCGCATCCCGCCGCCGTACATCTCGCAGATCGTGGCCCGGTTGCCGAGCGTTACACCAACGTCGACAGCCCGTACACCGACTACCTGGTGCCGAACTTCAACCAGATGACGGACCCGCAGGTCCGCCAGGCCCTGGCGGTCTCGACCAACACCCAGGCCTGGATCGACGCCGGCGGCGGAGAGAAGTACTTCACCCGCGCCGAGTCGATCATCAGCCCGACGCTGCTCGGCTACCAGCCCAACCCGGCCTTCGCGAACCTCAAGCCAGAGGGCGACCCCGAAGAGGCCAAGAGGCTCCTGACCGAGGCCGGCGTGGACATGCCGTACCCGATCAAGTTCACCTACAGCGGCGGAACCCCAACGTCTGACAACCAGGCGTCGGCGCTGAAGGAGACCTGGGACAAGTCGGGCTTCGAGGTCACCCTCGACCCGTTGACCGGCTCGTACTACGACGTCATCAACGTGCCGACGTCCGACTTCGACGTCACCTGGGCCGGATGGGGAGCGGACTGGCCGTCGGCCAAGTCCGTCCTGCCGCCGCTGTTCGACGGTCGGATCAACATCACCGAGAGCACGAACGGCAACGACTACGGCAACTACAACAGCCCCGAGTTCAACAAGATCATCGACGAGGCGGCAAGCCTGCCGACCGTCGAGGAGCAGGTGGCCAAGTATGCCGAGGCGGACGCGGTCCTGGGCAAGGACGCCGCCTACATCCCGCTCGAGATCACGAAGTTCAACTGGCTGCGTGGCTCGAAGGTGACTGGTTATCTCAACAGCGCGTCGGCCTCCGCCTACCCTGACCTCGGCGGCATCGGCGTCGAGCAGTGAGGGCGGTCTAACCCAACGCTGGTGCCGCGCGACTCCAACCAGGAGTCGCGCGGCACCTCCGGGCCACGGCACTAGTGCACCCACCAGTGAATGGCCCTACCATCGACCTGAGTCATCGACGGGCGCCACGGCCTGATGAGGTGGTACTTCCTTGATCGCGTACATCGTGCGGCGACTGTTCGCCGGGATCATCATGCTGATCGTGATGAGCTTCGTGACGTTCCTGCTCTTCTTTGCGGGCCCGACCCAGCCGGCCCTTTTTGCCTGCGGCCGCGGCTGCACCCCTGACCGCCTGGCGGTCACTGAGAAGTCACTCGGCTACGACAAGCCCGTGGTCGTCCAGTGGGCGGACTTCATGAAGGGCGCCGTGCAGGGACGGGACTATCCCGGACGACGCCGCCCTCGCGAAGACGCACCCCGAGCCTCATCGCGCACTGTCCGGCACCCGTGCCTGGGGCGCTCGAACCTCAGCAACGCCAACGTCCAGGATCTGCTGAAGGAGGCATTTCCCGTCTCGGCCTCGCTTGCGCTGATGGCGTTCGTGCTCTGGATCACGGGAGGTGTGCTCTTCGGCGTCATCGCCGCCTTGCGCAAGGGGACGCATCATCGACCGGGGCATCGTCGGCCTCGCCCTGATCTTCTTCGCCTTCCCGACCTTCTTCGTCGGTTTGTTCCTCCTCAAGTTCATCGCGATCAAGTGGCAGATCGTGCCAGTCCCCTTCTACACGCCCTTCGACCGAGAATCCGGGCCTCTGGTTGCAGGGCCTGTTCCTCCCCGGGCTCACCCTCGCTCTGTTCTTCATGGGCGGGTATGTCCGGATGACCCGCGCCTTCGTGCTCGAGTCCCTCTCAGAGGACTACGTGCGGACGGCGAAGTCGAAGGGGCTCAAGCCTCGACGGATCATCTTCAAGCATGCGCTGCGGGCCGCGCTCACGCCGCTGGTGACCATGGCCGGCCTGGACTTCGCCGGCCTGGTGGGCGGCGCGATCATCACCGAGGCGGTCTTCAACTACCCCGGGCTCGGCCAGACTCGCGGTCACCGGGACAGTCGAGCGCGACCTGCCCATCACGGTCGGGGTGGTCCTCGTCTTCGCGGCCGTGGTGATCATGGCCAACATCATCGTCGACGTGCTGTACGCCTTCATCGACCCGCGGGTCCGGGTGGGTTGAGATGGCAGACATGACACAAGCAGCCACTTCCTGTCGGTGCGCGACCTGAAGGTGCACTTCCCGACTTCCGACGGCCTGGTGAAGGCGGTCGACGGACTCTCCTTCACCCTGGAACTGGGGCAAGACACTGGGCATCGTGGGCGAGTCGGGTTCCGGCAAGTCGGTCTCGAGCAGCGCGATCCTCGGCCTGCAGCGCGGGAACGTCCGCGAAGGTGACCGGCGTGATCGAGCTCGAGGGCACCGACCTCCTCTCCGTCACCGACGAGGAGATGCGCCAGCGTCGCGGCAAGGACGTCGCGATGATCTTCCAGGACCCGCTGTCGGCAATGCACCCCTACTACACCGTCGGCAACCAGATCATCGAGGCGTACCAGGTCCACAACGACGTCAGCGCCAAGGCTGCCCGATCGCGGGCGATCGAGATGCTCGACCGAGTGGGCATCCCGCAACCCGACCGCCGGGTGGACAGCTACCCGCACCAGTTCTCCGGAGGCATGCGGCAGCGCGCCATGATCGCGATGGGCCTGATCAACGACCCCAAGCTGCTGATCGCAGACGAGCCGACCACCGCTCTCGACGTGACCGTGCAGGCGCAGATCCTCGACCTGCTTCAGGACCTTCAACGTGAGTTCAACTCCGCGGTCATGATCATCACCCACGACCTCGGGGTGGTAGCAGAGATGGCCGATGACGTCCTGGTGATGTATGCCGGGATGGCCGTCGAGTACGGCCCCTGCAAGGAGATCCTCACCCACCCGGAGATGCCCTACACGTGGGGCCTGCTCTCCAGCGTCCCCGACGTCCAGGGTGACACCTCGGCCAAGCTGATTCCCATCCCCGGGAACCCGCCCAGCCTGCTCAACCGCCCGTCCGGTTGCAAGTTCCACCCACGGTGCCTGTTCCAGGACAAGGTGCCGGGCGACCTGTGCAAGACCGAGGTCCCCGAACTGCTTCCAGGCAACCGAGGCGCGTTCCACACGAAGCGGTGCCACCTGGTTGACCCGGACGCGATCTACCAGAGCGACGTCCTGTCGGCGGCCAACCCCGTGCTGGTCGAGGAGAAGTGATGGGTGAGATGAACCTGGCCAAGGATCCGGTCGGGCAGGACAAGGCAGCCCGGCCTGTCGCTGAGGCTGCCCACGCCGCCACGCAGTTCGACCCTTCCCGACCCCCGATCCTCGAGCTCGAGAACCTGCGGATGTACTTCCCGGTCAAGTCATCGGGGCTCATCCGGCGCACCGTCGGCCACGTCCAGGCCGTCGACGGCGTCTCGCTGCAGGTCCCCGCGGGCGGCGCGGTCGGACTGGTCGGCGAGTCCGGGTGCGGCAAGTCGACGACGGGCCGGCTGGTCACCCGCCTGTACAAGCCGACCGGCGGCGCCATCCGCTTCCAGGGCAACGACATCGCCGAGCGCCAACCCGCGCGATCTCAAGCCGATCCGACGGGAGATCCAGATGATCTTCCAGGACCCCTACACCTCGTTGAACCCTCGGCAGACGGTGGGCTCGATCGTCGCGGCACCGATGGTCATCCACAAGACCGTGACCGAAGAAGCAGATCCTCCCGCGCGTCCAGGAGCTGCTGGAGATGGTCGGCCTCAACCCGGAGCACTACAACCGCTACCCACACGAGTTCTCCGGCGGCCAGCGTCAACGCATCGGCATCGCCAGGTCGCTGACGCTGCAGCCCAAGCTGCTGGTCGCGGACGAGCCCGTGTCCGCCCTCGACGTCTCCATCCAGGCGCAGGTGATCAACCTGCTTCAGGAGATCCAGCGCGAGTTCGACGTCGCCTTCCTCTTCATCGCCCACGACCTCGCGATCGTGCGCCACTTCTGCCCCGAGGTGGCGGTGATGTACCTCGGCAAGATCGTGGAGATCGGTGACCGGGACACCATCTACAACCACCCCCAGCACCCCTACACGCAGGCCTTGCTGTCGGCTGTCCCGGACGTGAAGCAGGCGGCGATCGGCGGGCGCCGAGAGCGGATCAGGCTCGAGGGCGACGTACCCAGCCCGATCAACCCGCCCTCGGGGTGCCGGTTCCGGACCCGTTGCCCGCTGGCGCAGGAGATCTGCGCCAAGGTCGAGCCGCCGTTGCTGCAGTCGGGCAAGCGTCACAAGGTCGCCTGTCACTTCGCCGGCGAGGTCGGCCAGCACCCGGTGGAGCCGATCACCGCCCCGTTGCTCGGCGTCGACAACCAGGGCAACCCCGACCCGGGAGCCACCCCGGTCCCCGGCCTCGGCGCCGACCCGGGCTACAGCGACACCTGGTACGAATCCGACGGCCGCGGGATGGTGCAGAGTCTGGCCTAGGTCTGTCCTCGGCCAGCCGTAGGCTGACCGCGTGGACGGACTCTTCGACCTGCCGGGCCGCCCCGCTGAGGTCTCCGGCGGGTCCCTTGCCGGCAATGCGCACGCGTCGGCGCCCCTCGCCGTACGCATGCGTCCGCGGACCCTCGACGAGCTCGTCGGGCAGGCTCAGCTGCGAGCCGAGGGGGCGCCGCTGCGTCAGCTGATCGAGGGCGACCAGTCGATGTCGTTGCTGTTGTGGGGGCCCCCGGGAAGCGGCAAGACCACCATCGCCTCGATCCTGAGCCGGCAGACCGACCGGAGGTTCGTGGAGGTGTCGGCGGTCTCGGCCGGGGTCAAGGAGGTCCGGGCCGCGATCGACGGGGCGCGCTCCGAACTCGTGCATTCCAGCCGCGAGACCGTGCTCTTCATCGACGAGGTGCACCGGTTCTCGAAGGCGCAGCAGGACGCGCTCCTGCCGGGCGTGGAGAACCGCTGGGTGACGCTCGTGGCCGCGACCACCGAGAACCCGTTCTTCTCCGTGATCTCGCCGCTGCTCTCCCGAAGCCTGCTGCTCCGGCTCGAGCCGCTCACCGACGCCGACGTACGGGCGGTCGTCGACCAGGCGCTGGTCGACGAGCGCGGGCTGGCCGGCGCCGTGAAGCTCGACGAGGACGCCGCGCAGCACCTGGTCCGGCTGGCCGGCGGCGACGCCCGTCGCTCGCTGACCTACCTGGAGGCCTCGGCCGGCGCGGCCCACGCCAAGGGTGCCACCGTCATCGACCTGGCCACCGCCGAGACCGCGGTCGACCAGGCGGCGGTCCGCTACGACCGCCAGGGCGACCAGCACTACGACGTGATCTCGGCCTTCATCAAGTCGATCCGCGGCTCAGATGCCGACGCCTCCCTGCACTACCTGGCCCGGATGCTGGAGGCGGGCGAGGACCCCCGGTTCATCGCCCGGCGCCTGGTGATCCTCGCCAGCGAGGACATCGGGCTGGCGGATCCGTCGGCGCTCACGACCGCCGTCGCCGCAGCCCAGGCGGTACAGCTGATCGGGATGCCCGAGGCCCAGCTCAACCTCGCCCAGGCCACCATCGCGCTGGCCGTGGCACCCAAGTCGAACGCCGTCGTCAAGGCCATCGGCGCCGCCCGCGCCGACGTCCAGGCCGGGAAGATCGGCTCCGTCCCGCCGCACCTGCGCGACGCCCACTACCCGGGGGCGAAGGCCGTCGGGCACGGGTCGTCCTACACCTACAGCCACGACCAGCCCTACGGGATCGCCGAACAGCAGTACGCGCCCGACGAGGTCCTCGACGCCGAGTACTACCAGCCGACGAGCCTGGGTGCCGAGGCGGCGGTCAAGGAGCGCTGGGAGCGGATCAGACGGCTGATCCGCGGCTCGGGCGGCCCGCGATAGGGTCGGGCACTGTGAACCAGCCCTTGGTCGGGACCCTGCCTGTGACTTGGATCGGTGCGTGCGCCGCGCTGCTGGTCCTTGTGCTGATCGGCTACCTGATGACCGTTCGGCGGGCCCGGCGCGA
Organism: uncultured Actinomycetota bacterium; assembly: GCA_963844385.1. Taxonomy (GTDB): domain Bacteria; phylum Actinomycetota; class Actinomycetes; order Propionibacteriales; family Nocardioidaceae; genus Nocardioides. The sequence goes on from CAWJOJ010000007.1 coordinate 184,873, forward strand.
GCTCGCCGAGACTCGCCGCGAGGCCGCCGAGCTGCGGTCCAGGATCGACGGCCTGACCGAGCAGATGGCCGAACAGCTGGCCGCTCAGCAGGTGGCGCCTGATCCGACTGAATACGTCATCACCGCGATCGGGTCTGAACCCGATCCCGAACTCGTGCCGGAGCGCATCGACGGCCGGCTGTTCGCCGACATCGTGCTGCGCGAAGCGGTGGTCCGGGCCGCTTCGCTCGCCCACGGCGTACGACGGGCCTTGGCGCCGGAGACCCGCAACCGGATCCGGTTCGAGATGCGTCGCGAGGTCAAGCGTTCCCGCAGGCAACGGCGCGCCGATCTGAAGGCCGCCCGCCGCGACTGGGAGGCCCGCGAGCGCGCCGGGTTCGAACAGGACGAGAACGCGGCATGAGACGCGGTCTGTGGTTCGTGGCGGGCGCCGGCGCGGGCGTCTACGCCATGGTGCGCGGTCGCCGGGCGGCCGAGGCGCTGACCGCCGACGGGCTGCGTGACCGGGCGAGGGCCCTGGCCGTGGGGGCGCGGATGTTCCGAGACGAGGTGGCGGACGGCAGCGCCGAGAAGGAAACCGAGTTGCGGCAGCGCTACGGGTTGGTGCCTCATGGGAGGCCCCAGCTCGAGAACAGCTCGACGCCGGAAACGGAAGGCCAGCTCTGATGGACACCGCCGAGATCCGCCGCCGCTTCGTCGCGCACTTCGCGGCGGCCGCACACACGGATGTGCCCTCGGCGCCCCTGCTGCTCGACGACCCGAACCTGCTGTTCGTCAACGCGGGCATGGTGCCGTTCAAGCCGTACTTCCTGGGCCAGGAGACGCCGCCGTACGACCGCGCCGTCAGCGTGCAGAAGTGCGTGCGCACGCCCGACATCGAGGAGGTCGGCAAGACCACGCGGCACGGCACGTTCTTCGAGATGTGCGGCAACTTCTCGTTCGGCGACTACTTCAAGGAAGGTGCCATCCAGCTCGCCTGGGACCTGGTGACCAAGTCGCGGGGCGACGGTGGCTTCGGGATGGCGGAGGACCGGCTGTGGCCGTCGGTGCTCCAGGGCGACGACGAGGCGCTGCAGCTCTGGATGAAGGTCACCGGCCTGCCGGCGGAACGCATCGTCACGCTCGGGCCGAAGGAGAACTACTGGTCGATGGGCGTACCCGGCCCGGGCGGACCGTGCTCCGAGATCCTCTACGACCGCGGGCCCGAGTTCGGTCCGGACGGCGAGTTCGCGACGACGGCGCGGACGTCGATGCCCGCCAAGCTCGAGGACCGCTACCTGGAGATCTGGAACCTGGTGTTCATGCAGGACGAGCTCAGCGCGGTCCGGAGCAAGGAGGACTTCGACATCGTCGGGCCGCTGCCGAAGAAGAACATCGACACCGGGATGGGCCTGGAGCGGGTGGCCTTCCTGCTGCAGGACAAGCCGAACATGTACGAGATCGACGTCATGTTCCCCGTGATCGAGAAGGCCCAGGAGATCACCGGCCGCCGCTACGGCGCGAACCACGACGACGACGTCCGGATGCGGGTCGTCGCGGACCACGTGCGCAGCGGGATGATGCTGATCGGCGACGGCGTCGTCCCCGGCAACGAGGGTCGCGGCTACGTGCTGCGCCGGCTGCTGCGGCGCGCGGTTCGCTCGATGCGACTGCTCGGCCACGAGGACCGGGTGCTGCCCGAGCTGATGCCGGTCAGCCGGGACAAGATGGGCGAGACCTACGCCTCGCTGCACACCGACTGGGAGCGGATCTCGGCGGTGGCCTACGCCGAGGAGGACGCGTTCCGGCACACGCTCCGAGCCGGCACCCAGATCTTCGACCTGGCGGCAGCCGAGGTGAAGAAGTCCGGAGGCGTGACGCTGAGCGGTGAGCGTGCGTTCGGGCTGCACGACACCTACGGCTTCCCGATCGACCTGACCCTGGAGATGGCGGCCGAGCAGGGGCTCAACGTCGACGAGGTCGAGTTCCGCCGGCTGATGACCGAGCAGCGGGAGCGGGCCAAGGCCGACGCCAAGGCCAAGAAGGGCCAGCACCGCGACGCCAGTGCCTACCGCGAGGTGGCCGACAGCCTCGGCCGCGCGGTGGAGTTCACCGGATACACCGACGTGGTGTCCGAGGCGTCGGTTCGCGGCATCGTGGCCGCGGGCGGCGTGGTCCCGTCCGCGCGGGCGGGAGACGAGATCGAGCTCGTGCTGGACCGCACCCCGTTCTATGCCGAGGGCGGCGGACAGCTCGCCGACCAGGGCGTCATCGAGCTCGAGAACGGTGCGCGCCTGCAGGTCCGTGACGTGCAGTCCCCGGTCACCGGGCTCATCGTGCACCAGGTGAAGGTGCTGTCCGGCGAGGTCACCCTCGGTGCCGGTGCGCAGGCCCTGGTCGACACCGACCGACGGCTGTCGATCTCGCGCTCGCACACGGCGACGCACATGGTGCACAAGGCGTTCCGCGAGGCATTGGGGGAGACCGCGACCCAGGCGGGTTCGGAGAACGCCCCGGGCCGGTTCCGGTTCGACTTCTCGGCGACGGGAGCGGTCCCGATGTCGGTCATGAACGACGTCGAGGCCCGGGTCAACGACCTCGTGCTGGCGGACCTCGCCGTACACGCGGAGGTGATGACCCAGGCCGAGGCCGTCAGGTCCGGCGCGATGGCGCTGTTCGGCGAGAAGTACGGCGACCAGGTGCGCGTCGTCTCGGTGGGCGACTGGGCGCGCGAGCTGTGCGGTGGCACCCACGCGGGTCGCTCGGGCCAGCTCGGTGTGGTCAAGCTGATGGGCGAGGCGTCGATCGGCTCCGGTGTGCGCCGGGTGGAGGCGCTGGTGGGCGGGGACGCGTACCGCTTCCTGGCTCGCGAACACGTGCTCGTGGCGCAGCTCTCCGAGGCTCTCAAGGTGCGTCCGGAGCAGCTTCCCGAGCGGGTTCACGACCTCGTGGAGCGGCTGCGCTCCGCGGAGAAGGAGATCGAGAAGGCTCGCGTCGGTCAGCTGCTGGCGGGCGCTGGTGAGCTCGCCGCCAAGGCAGAGACCGTGGGCGGGGTCAACGTGGTGGCGCACCGCGCGGACGGCGCCCAGGGTGGCGACGTACGCACGCTTGCCCTCGACGTGCGCGGGCGCCTCGCGGCTGGGGAGCCGGGAGCGGTCGTCATCATCGGCGACGCGGACGGCAAGGTGGCAGTCGTGGCTGCCGTCAACGACGAGGCCCGCAAGCGCGGGGTCAGCGCGAATGAACTGGTCCGTGCGGTCGGCCCGCTGGTCGGAGGCAGGGGCGGCGGCAAGGACGACGTGGCCCAGGGGGGTGGCACCGACGCGTCCCGCATCGACGAGGCGTTGGTGCTCGTCGGCGCCGAGGTGGCTCGCGTTGCGGGCCGGGCCGGGCCTTGAGGCCTGGCGTACGTCTCGGAATCGACCCCGGAGACGCCCGGATCGGCGTCGCGCGCAGCGACCCGTCCGGGTTCCTGGCGACCCCGGTGGAAACCGTCCCCCGCAAGCGCGGCGACCTGGCCCGGATCGCCGCGCTCGTGGTCGAGCTCGAGGCGGTCGAGGTGGTCGTGGGGCTGCCTCGATCACTGTCCGGACGCGAGGGGCCCGCTGCCACGAAAGTGCGGGAGTTCGGCAAGGCTCTGGCGCGGCGGATTGCCCCGGTGCCGGTGAGGCTGTCTGATGAACGTCTAACCACCGTGTCAGCGGAGGCGATGCTGCGCGAGAGGGGTCGCAAGGGCGGCCGACGTCGGGCGGTCGTCGACCAGGCTGCCGCGGTGGTGATCCTCCAGCACGTGCTGGACACCGAACGCAATGTCGGCCTGCCGCCGGGAGAGATCGTCGAGGTTGAGGATGAGTAAGTCGCATCGTGCCGACGACGGCTACGAGGACGTCGTCCCCACCCAGGAGGACGAGGATCGCGCGAGCGATCGCGAGGGGCGCCGCAGCGCGGCAAGCTGTGTTGCGGTGCTGGTCGCGCTCGGGCTGCTGATCGGCGGCGGCTACTTCGCCGTGACCAAGGGCATCGACGGGATCAAGGGCCTCTTTGCCGGCCCCGAGGACTATCCCGGTCCAGGCACCGGCCAGGTGCTGGTCGAGGTGCACGAGGGCGACTCCGGCGGCGAGATCGGCAACACGCTGAAGGGCCTGGGAGTGGTCAAGAGCGTGGACGCGTTCACGGACGCGTTGGCCTCCAGCGAAGGCTCACAGACCATCCAGGTCGGGTTCTACCAGCTCAAGAAGGAGATGAAGGCCAGCGACGCCGTGGACGTCCTGGTCGAGCCCGACAACCTGATCAAGAACAGCGTCACGATTCCCGAAGGGCTCCGGGTCGTCGACATCGTCGACATCCTGGCCGACAAGACCGACTTCTCGAAGAAGCGGTTCAACAAGGTTCTCGACTCGCCCGACGAGCTCGGGCTGCCGTCGTACGCGCGCGGCAACGCGGAGGGCTACCTGTTCCCGGCCACCTACGCCTTCCCGCCGAACTCCACCCCGACCACGATGCTGAAGGCGATGGTCGACCGTTGGAAGCAGGCGGCCGAGGACGCCGACCTCGAGGGGGTCTCGAAGGAGCTCGGCTACTCGCCCAAGGAGCTGATGATCGTGGCGAGCCTGGTGCAGGTGGAGGCGCGACCTCCCGACATGGCCAAGGTGGCCCGGGTGATCTACAACCGCCTGGCCGAGGCCGGCGAGACGGACTTCAAGCTTCAGCTCGATGCCACCGTGAACTACGCGCACGGCGAGAATCTCGGGGCGACGACGACAACCGAGGAGCGCCAGATCGACTCCCCGTACAACACCTACCTCTACCCCGGCCTGCCGCCAGGTCCGATCTCGGCCCCTGGCGATGAGGCCATCGAGGCGGCAGCCCACCCGGAGGACGGCCCGTGGTTCTTCTACGTGACGGTGAATCTCAGGACGGGCGAGACGAAGTTCGCCGAGACGTTCGCGGAGCACAGCGTCAACGTGGAGGAATGGCGTGAGTACTGTCGCAACGAGTCCGAGCGCTGCTGATTGGCACTGCCGATGAAGTGCGCGGTCCTCGGCGATCCGATCGCCCATTCGCTGTCGCCGGTGCTGCACCGGGCGGCGTACGCCGAGCTCGGCCTGGACTGGAGCTATGCGGCGGTGCGGGTGCCGGCAGGGACCCTCCTGCCGTTTCTCGAGGGCCTGGACGACACCTGGCGCGGACTGTCGCTGACCATGCCGCTGAAGCGGGAGCTGGTGCCGCTCGCCGACGAGGTGTCGGACGTGGCTCGGCGGGCGGGGGCGGCGAACACGCTCGTGCTCGCCGACGGTCGGCGGCTTGCGCACAACACCGACGTGCCGGGAGCGGCGTCGGCGATCAGGGAGCGGTACGACGGTGCCGTTCACACGGCGACGATCCTGGGCGGGGGAGCGACTGCCACGTCGGTCGGTCTTGCTCTCGCCGACCTCGGCTGCGTCGACATCACCGTCCTGGCGCGGAGTGCAGAACGGGCCGCCGCCACCATCGCGGCCGTGGGTGCGCACCCTTCCGCGCCGGCGGTCCGCTACGCATCGCTCTCCGGGGCTGACGTGGTCGGCGACGTGGTGGTCTCCACGATCCCCGCGGCGGCGCAGCAACCGGAACTGGTCGCCCGGTGCGCGGGCGTGCCGGTCGTCTTCGACGTCGTCTACCATCCGTGGCCGACTCCGTTGGCTCGGTCGGCGACTGGCCGGGTGCTGGTCAGCGGCCTGGACCTGCTCGTTCACCAGGCGGCGTTGCAGGTCGAGCTTTTCACCGGTCTGGAAGTCCCGGTCAAGGTGTTGCATTCGGCAGGCAGGGCCGCTCTCGCTGGATAGGGTGCGGCTCATGCACCTGGACACGGCGCTCGCCTGCGCGCTGATCGGTCTCGTCGGCGGCTGGTTCGTGCCCGCGGGGATCGCCCGACTCCCGGAGCCCTCGCCTGAGCCCTGCGCCCTCGCCTGAGCCGGAGATTCCCGGCGAGGACGAGCCGACCGTCGACGAGCCAACCGTCGACGAAAACCCAAGGAGCAGTACGCCGACATCGCGGCGCTGCCCGGGCTGGCCTGGAAGTGTGCCCTCGCCGCGGGCGTGGCCGCAGGGCTGATCGGCCTCACGCTGGGCTGGGTCTGGCCGCTGACCTACCTGGTCTACCTCTGTCCGGTCGCTGTGGCGCTGGCCGTCATCGACTTCCGCACTTACCTGCTGCCGACCAAGATCATCGCCCCGTCGTACATCGTGGTGGGGGCGCTGATCCTGCTGAGCTTCGCATTCGACCAGGACCTCGACTCCCTCGCCCGCGCCGCAGCGGGGTGGGCGATCGCCGGGCTGGTCTACGCCCTGCTGTGGTTCTTCACCCCCGGGATGGGCTACGGCGACGTGCGGCTGTCCGGGGTCCTGGGCCTGGCCCTCGGCTACCTCGGCTGGGGCGAGCTCCTGGTCGGGGTCTACTCCGGTTTCCTCCTCGGCGGCCTCGGCTGGGTGCTGCTGCGGCTGGCCGGGCTGACGAAGACTCGCCACTACCCCGCCGGCCCGTTCATGCTGATCGGCGCCCTTGTCGGCGTGCTCTGGGGTGCCGACTTCTGGAGCTATCTCGTGACCAACCGCGCCTGACCCAGCTCCAACCCGGTGAGTCGTCGCATCTTCCGCGAGTCGTCGTAACTTACGACGACTCACCACCTCCCACGGCCCGGTGAGTCGTCGCATCTTCCGCGAGTCGTCGTAAGTTACGACGACTCACCACCTCCAACCAGCCCGGTCGAGTCGTCGCATCTTCCGGTCTTGTCTCGGGAGGATCGCTCCTGACCAGTGGGCCGGAGCGCGCGTGAAAGACTGGCGGCATGCTTCGCTGGCTCACTGCGGGTGAATCCCATGGCCCCGCCCTGGTTGCGATCCTCGAAGGGCTCCCCGCCCATGTCGAGGTGACCTCCGACGACATCAGGGACGCCCTGGCCCGGCGCCGGCTCGGATACGGGCGTGGTGCGCGGATGAAGTTCGAACAGGACCAGGTGACCATCGTCGGGGGCGTCCGCCACGGCCAGACCATGGGCGGTCCCGTCGCCATCGAGGTCGGCAACACGGAGTGGCCCAAGTGGGAGCGGGTGATGTCGGCCGACCCGGTCGACCCGGTCGAACTCGAGGCGCTGGCCCGCAACGCCGCGCTGACCCGACCACGACCCGGTCACGCGGACCTGGTCGGCATGCAGAAGTACGGCTTCGACGACGCCCGTCCCGTCCTCGAACGCGCGTCAGCCCGCGAGACCGCCGCCCGGGTTGCGCTCGGACGAGTGGCCAGCAACTTCCTCGACCAGGCCGTGGACGCCCGGATCGTGTCCCATGTCGTGGAGCTCGGCGGCGTGCCCGCGCCGTACGGCGTGGTGCCGGAACCCGACGACGTGAGCCGGCTCGACGACGACCCGGTGCGCTGCCTGGACCCGGATGCGTCCAAGCAGATGGTGGCCGCCATCGACCAGGCCCACAAGGACGGCGACACTCTCGGCGGCGTGGTGGAGGTCGTCGTACACGGGCTGCCGCCCGGCCTCGGATCGCACGTGCACTGGGACCGGCGCCTCGACTCCAGGCTCGCGGGTGCCCTGATGGGAATCCAGGCGATCAAGGGCGTCGAAGTCGGTGACGGCTTCCGGCTCGCGGCCACCCCCGGCTCGAAGGCGCACGACGAGATCGTCGTGACGGATGACGGCATCCGCCGCGCCACCGGACACTCCGGAGGCACTGAGGGCGGCATGTCGACGGGCGAGGTCCTGCGGGTCCGCGCCGCCATGAAACCGATCTCGACCGTGCCTCGTGCGCTGCGGACCGTCGACCTGGCGACCGGTGAGGAGTCGGTGGCCCACCACCAGCGTTCCGACGTGTGCGCCGTACCGGCTGCCGGCATCGTGGCCGAGGCGATGGTGGCGCTGGTGCTCGCGGAAGCGGTGCTGGAGAAGTTCGGCGGGGACTCGGTGCACGAGACCCGGCGCAATGCCCGCAGCTACCTGGACACCCTGAGGTACTCCTGATGGCCCCACGGGTGGTCCTGATCGGGCCGATGGGAGCCGGCAAGACCACCGTGGCGCGGCTGCTCGCCGAGTCCTGGGGGGTCTCCGCGCGCGACACCGACGACGACGTCGAAGCCGTGGCCGGCCGTTCCATCTCCGACATCTTCGTGGACGACGGCGAGGCCGCGTTCCGCACGTTGGAGCGGGCCGCTGTCGCCGCCGCGCTCCGCTCCGAGGACGGGGTGCTCGCGCTCGGCGGGGGAGCGGTGCTCGACCCGGCGACCCGCGAGCTGCTCGCCGGCGAGACGGTGGTGTTCCTCAGGGTCGGCCTGAGTGACGCGGTCAAGCGGGTCGGACTCGGCTCCGGTCGGCCGCTGCTGCTAGGCAACGTCCGGGCCCGGATCAAGTCGCTGCTCGACGAGCGAACGCCGATCTACGAGTCCGTGGCCGCGCACTGCGTCGAGACCGACGGTCGGACTCCTGCCGAGGTTGCGGACGAGGTCCGGCAGGTCCTGTCAGGAGTCGGGCAGTGAGCGAGTCGACGCTGCACGTCGCCGGGGCAGCGCCGTACGACGTGGTGATCGGCCACGACCTGGCTGCGCGCGCTTCCGGACCTGATCGGCAGCTCGGCGCAACGGGTCGCAGTGATCCACTCCGATGCACTCACCGACCAGGTGCGCGGCGTCCTGGAGGTGCTCGGCACCATTTACGACGTCGTCGCGCTCCCGATCCCCGACGGCGAGCAGGCCAAGTCCGCCGCCGTCGCGGTGGAGCTCTGGGAGGCGTTGGGAGAGGCGGGCTTCACCCGGTCCGACGCGGTGGTCACGTTCGGAGGCGGTGCGACGACCGACCTCGGCGGCTTCGTCGCGGCGACGTGGCTGCGCGGCGTCCGGGTCGTACACGTGCCGACCACGCTCCTGGCGATGGTCGATGCGGCAGTGGGTGGCAAGACCGGCATGAACACCGGCGCCGGCAAGAACCTCGTCGGCTCCTTCCACGAGCCGGCGGGCGTGCTCTGCGATCTCGGCCTGCTACGCACGCTCCCACGCGCCGAACTGGTCGCCGGAATGGGTGAGGTGGTCAAGTGCGGTTTCATCGCGGACCCCGAGATCCTCCGGCTGGTGGAGTCCGACCCCGATACGGCGCTGGACGTCGACGGCCCGGTGCTCCGTGAGCTCGTCGAACGTGCCATCCAGGTCAAGATCGACGTGGTCGTGGCCGACCTGAAGGAGACCGGGGGAGCCGACGGCCACCCGGGACGCGAGGTGCTCAACTACGGACACACGATGGCGCATGCGATCGAGCGCGCGACGTCGTACGCCGTCCGCCACGGCGAGGCCGTGGCCATCGGCTGCTGCTACGCCGCCGACGTCGCCCGACTGTCGGGCGTGCTGGCCGACGACGTCGCCGACCGGCACCGGAGCGCCTTCGCCGCGGTCGGGCTCCCGGTCGCCTGGCAGGGCGCGTCGTTCGAAGAGCTGGAAGCCGCCATGAAGGTCGACAAGAAGTCGCGCGGCTCGCAACTGCGTTTCGTGGTGCTCGCCGGGCTGGCCGAACCACGGATCCTCGCTGGCCCGTCGACCGACGTTCTACGCAAGGCGTACGACGCGATGACGGAGGCGATCTGATGCGGGTGCTCGTGCTCAACGGCCCCAACCTTGGCCGGCTCGGACGACGGCAGCCGGAGATCTACGGCCGCACGACCTACGCCGAACTCGTCGACCTCTGCGTCGGTTGGGGCAAGGAGCTCGGGCTGGAGGTCGACGTACGCCAGACCAACCACGAGGGTGAGCTGCTCGACTGGCTCAACACCGCGGCCGACGACGCGACTCCCGTAGTACTCAATGCTGCGGCCTGGACCCACTACTCCTGGGCGATCTTCGACGCCTGCGGACAGCTCACCGCGCCGTTGGTGGAAGTGCACATCTCCGCCCCCGCACAGCGGCCCGAGGAGTTCCGCCACACCTCGGTCGTCACCCCGCACGCCGTCGAGGTGATCGCGGGGCTCGGCATCGACGGCTATCGCAGAGCCCTCGAGGTTCTGGCCCGCCGCTGACGTCCGGAACCGGACACCACGGCGTCACGTCCCATCCCAGAGACGTCTGGAAAGGACGAGACACATGGACAGCAAGGTGACGGTGAGCGTGCGAAGCATGCTGCTTGCAGTACTGCTGCTGCTGGGGCTCCTGGTGGCGTACCTGCTCGGATCGGCGGGAAGACCCGGCGCGGCGCCCGCGAACGCGGCCGAGGAACAGCCCGCGCAGGCAACGGACCGACGCACGGTGGTGATGGCCGGCAGAGGTGAGGCAAGCGCCGTACCGGACCAGTTGTCCTTCGGCCTCTCGGTGTCGCTGACCCGCACGGACCTCGACGTGGCCCTCGCGGATGCGAGCGCCAAGATGAGGCGGGTGTTCGCGTCCCTCAAGGACTACGGCGTCGAGAAGGGCGACGTGCAGACCACCGGGCTGTCGATGAACCCGGTCTACGACTACCACGAGTACGGCCCACCCACGCTCATCGGCTATCGCGTCTCCGAGAAGGCGCACGTGACGGTCCCCGACCTGCGTAACGGTGGGAAGGCCATCACCGCCGCAGTCAGCGCCGGCGGCAACAACGTGAAGGCCGGCAACATCCGGCTCGAGATCAGCAACCCGGACGCCGTACTCAAGGAGGCGCGGGAGGCGGCCGTCGAGGAAGCCACGACCAAGGCGCGGGAGTACGCCGAGGCGACGGGGCAGACGCTCGGCGACGTCCTGAGCCTGCGCGAGGTGACCCCCGCGACAAGGGACGCGGTCCACTTCCAGCGACTGGCCGCGTACGACGTCATGAGCGAGAAGGCAGTGCCGATCCGGGCCGGCGAGGACGAGTTGAAGGTCAACGTCGTCATCGTCTGGGAGTTCAGCTGACGGGTCGCTCGGGGACGGGACAGCGCGGGTTGGCTTGACGCCAGCCCGCGCGTCTAGACTTGGGCGCTTCCCACCCACGTCCCGCAACCCGATGAGGCTCACGCGCGTATGGCATCCACGAACGACCTGAAGAACGGCATGGTGCTCAACATCGACGGCCAGCTCTGGGCCGTCGTCGAGTTCCAGCACGTCAAGCCCGGGAAGGGCCCGGCGTTCGTGCGCACCAAGCTCAAGAACGTCGAGTCCGGCAAGACCGTCGACCGGACCTTCAACGCCGGGACCAAGGTGGAGACGGCGAGCGTCGACAAGCGCACCATGCAGTACCTCTACAACGACGGCAGCTCCTACGTCTTCATGGACACCAGCAGCTACGAGCAGCTGGAGATCACGCCGGAGATCGTCGGCGACGCGAGCAACTTCCTGCTGGAGAACCAGGAGGCCATCGTCGCCACCAACGAGGGCCGAGTCCTCTACGTCGAGCTTCCGGCATCCGTGGAGCTGCTGATCACCTACACCGAGCCCGGCCTCCAGGGCGACCGGTCGAGCGGCGGGACCAAGCCCGCCACCGTCGAGACCGGCGCGACCGTCGCCGTCCCGCTGTTCATCACCACCGGCGAGAAGATCAAGGTCGACACCCGCGACTCGTCGTACCTCGGCCGCGTCACCTCCTGATGGCGGCTCGCAGCAAGGCCCGCAAACGCGCACTGGATCTCCTCTACGCCTCCGAGATGCGCCGCGAAAGCCCCACGGTGGCACTGGACCGCGCCATCGAAGCCGGCGAGGGCCCGACCAACGACTACACCTCGGAGCTCGTCCGGGGCGTCGTGGACCACCAGACCCGCATCGACGACCTGCTGTCCGACTACGCCGAGGGCTGGTCGCTGGAGCGGATGCCCGCGATCGACCGCAACGTGCTGCGGCTGGGGGTGTGGGAGCTGCTGTACGCCGACGACGTACCGGACGCGGTCGCGGTCACCGAGGCCATGAACCTCGTGCGGGACCTGTCGACCGACGACTCCCCGGGCTTCGTCAACGGAGTCCTCGGCGGGATCGCGCGCGACCGGGCCGACCTGATTACGTAGCGCCAGATTGGGTACTGAGGGCTGACACAGTCACCTTGGCTGGCCGAGCGGATGAGGGACATGACGAACAGAGTCGAGAACCTGGGCCGTGAAGCAGAGTCGAGCGGTTGGCTCGACGCCGCGGTCCGGTTCGGTTTGGTGGCGTACGGCGTCGTGCACCTGCTCGTCGCCTGGCTGGCTTTCCAGCTGGCCATCGGTGACAGCGAAGGCGAGGCGTCGAGCAAGGGCGCCATGCAACAACTACTGGAGCAGCCCTTCGGGAAGGGACTGGTCTGGGCCGTCGCGGTCGGCATGTTCTTGCTCGTCATCTGGCGGGTGTTGGAAGCGATCAACGGAAAACCCTCGGAACGCGGCGACCCGGAATGGGGCAAGCGAGCCGGATCGGCGTTGAAGGCCGTCATCTACGCCGCAATCGGCGTCTCGGCGGTCAGTGCAGCCACCGGATCGGGTTCGGGGGGCGGGATCGACAAGACCACCAAGGATCTGATGGACCTTACCGCCGGCCGGTGGATCGTCGGGGCGGTCGGGCTCGCCGTCATTGGGTACGGCGTCTACCAGATCGGTCGGGCATGGACCGAGAAGTTCCGCGAGGACCTCACGGCCGAGGGCAAGAGCGGCGACGCGGGCCAGGTCTACATCTGGTTCGGCAAGGCCGGCTACACGGCCAAGGGGACCGCGATCATCGTCGTCGGCGGACTCTTCGCCTGGGCCGCGATCACCCACGAGGCGAAGAAGTCCGGCGGTCTCGACGAGGCCCTCCACAAGGTCCTGCAACAGCCGTACGGGCCGTTCCTGCTTGGCGCGATCGCACTCGGCATCGGCTGCTACGGACTGTTCTGCTTCGCCCGCGCCCGCTACCTGTCCCGCTGACCAATTGGCTCACTTGGGCGTGGCCACGGTGAGTCGTCGCATCTTCACCGAGTCGTCGTAACTTACGACGACTCACCACCCCCGATCAGCCGGTGAGTCGTCGCATCTTCACCGAGTCGTCGTAACTTACGACGACTCGGCAATCAGGCCTTGGGTACGACGAGCTCCTGCAACGCCCAGGCATTCCCGTCGGGGTCGGAGAAGTAGACGAACCGGCCCCAGGGCTGCTCGTCGACGTCGGAGCACTTGACGTCGTTCGCGCGCAGGTGGGCGGCGGCCTGGTCGGCGTCGGCAACCACGACCTGGATTCCCCGCTGGCTGCCGGGGGGCATATCGCTGAGGTTGCCGACCAGGATCGAGCAGGCCGACCCGGGCGGGGTGATCTGGACGAACCGGATCTCGTCGCTGACTCTGTGATCATGGTCGAGGTTGAACCCGACCTGATCGACATAGAACGCGATCGCGCGATCAGTGTCCGTGACGGGCACGCTCAGCAGCTCGATCTTCCAGTCCATGTTGGTCTCCATTCCTGCGTCCTCCGAGTCCCGGCCCGCCGGCGGCAGGCCTTCGCGTGACCACACGTTAGGGGCGGAACAGGTCAACGCGTGACCTCTTTTTGGATCCGGGCCCGCGAGACTCGCCGCCGGAGGGCCAAGTCACACAGCGCGTGTAAAGAACCTCGGGCGATGCTTGACCCGAGATCGTGGTCGGAGGAGAGTCGACGAACGTATTCAACCGGGGGAAATTGTTGTCATGCGAACACGCAGGTCAGTAGGAGTGCGCCGTACGGCGGCCGTGACGATACCGGTCTTGCTGGTTGGGTTGGGGTTGGCGACCGAGGGTGTGGCGGCGTCGCCAACGAGCGATCCGACGGCCGGCGTGACGACCCGAGTGTCGGAGGGCCCTGGGGGCGTCCAGGCTGACGGCCCAAGCGGAGGCGCGGCGATCTCCGCGGACGGCCGCTTCGTGGCGTTCCACTCGTCCGCATCGAACCTGGTGGCCGGGGACACCAACGGTGAAGGCGACGTGTTCGTCCGGAATCGCGCGACTGGCGTGACCCGGCGGGTGTCGGTCGGACCGGCGGCGCCCAGGCCAACGGCTTCAGCGACATGGCGTCGATCTCCGCGGACGGCCGCTACGTGGCCTTCAGGTCGTCCGCCTCGAACCTGGTGGCCGGGGACACCAACCGCAGCGCGACGTGTTCGTGCGGGACCGGTCGACTGGTGTGACCCGGCGGGTGTCGGTCGGACTGGGCGGCACGCCGGGCAACAACAACAGTTACCGGCCGGCGATCTCCGCGAACGGCCGCCACATCGCCTTCGAGTCAGCCGCCTCGAACCTGGTGGCCGGGGACACCAACGACTCGGTGACGTGTTCGTGCGGAATCAGGCGACTGGCGTGACCCGGCGGGTGTCGGTCGGACCGGGCGGCGCACAGGCCAACGACGCGAGCATCGAAGCGACGATCTCCGCGGACGGCCGGCAGGTGGCGTTCGCGTCGTTCGCGGGCAACCTGGTGGCCGGGGACACTAACGATCGCCGTGACGTGTTCGTCCGGGATCGGGCGAGCAGGCGTGACCCGGCGGGTGTCGGTCGGGCCGGGCGGTCGCCCAAGGCAACGACAACAGTGTCGACCCGGTCGATCTCCGCGCACGGCCGCGACGTGGCGTTCGAATCGGCCGCGGAGAACCTGGTGGCCGGGCGACACCAACGGTCACCGAGGACGTGTTCGTCCGGGATCGGGCGGAGCAGGTGACCCGGCGGGTGTCGGTCGGACCGGCGGCGTGCAGGCTAACAACTACAATCTCGGTCCGTCGATATCCGGGGACGGCCGCCAGGTGACGTTCGGCTCGTCCGCGTCGAACCTGGTGACCGGGGACACGAACGCCGGTGCAGACGTGTTCGTCCGGGATCTGTCGGCACAGGTGACGCTGGCGGGCGTCGGTGGCTTCGGGCGGCGGCGAGGTCGGAGGCGGCAGCGGACTTCGCGGCCATATCGGCCGACGGCCGCCATGTGGCCTTCACGTCGAACAGCGGACAATCTGGTGCCCGGGGACGTCCACGCCACCTACGACGTGTTCGTGCACGACATATTCGGCTGATCCCGCACGGCTGAACCGTCGCCCGAGGGGGTCGCATCTCCACCGACTCGTCGTAGAACCTCGGGCGATGCTTGACCGAGTTCGGGAATCGTAGGACAGTCGATCAACGCGTCAATTTGGGGAATTATTGTCATGTTCACATTCGGATCCGCGGGAGTGCGCCGGACGGTGGCCGTGACGACAGCGGTCTGGCTGGTTGGGTTGGGGGTCGCTGCCGAGAGCGTGGCAGCATCGCGAGCGAATGGGCCGACGGCCGGCGTGACGAGCCGAGTGTCGGAGGGCCCGGGCGGCGCCGAGGCGAACGACTCGAGCGCAGGCGCGGTGCTCTCCGCGAACGGCCGCTTCGTGGCGTTCTACTCGTACGCTTCGAACCTGGTGGCCGGGGACACCAACGGTGAGCTCGACGTGTTCGTCCGGGATCGCGCGACCGGCGTGACCCGACGGGTGTCGGTCGGACCGGACGGCGCCCAGGCCAACGGCCCAAGCGACAATATCTCGATCTCCGCGGACGGCCGCTACGTGGCCTTCAGGTCGTTCGCCTCGAACCTGGTGGCCCGCGACACCAACGGCTTTACGGACGTGTTCGTGCGGGATCGATGGACTGGGGTGACCCGGCGGGTGTCGGTCGGAGCGAGCGGCACGCAGGGCAACCACGACAGCGAGCAGCCGTCGCTCTCCGCGAACGGCCGCATCGTGGCGTTCGTCTCGCAGGCAACGAACTTGGTGGCCAGGGACACCAACGGCTCCGCCGACGTGTTCATCCGGAACCGCGCGACCGGGGTGACGCGGCGCGTGTCGGTCGGTCCGGGCGGCGCCCAGGCCAACGTCGACAGTTTCGCGCCTTCCATCTCTGCGGACGCTCGGCATGTGGCGTTCTACTCGTTCGCGACGAACCTGGTGCCCGGCGACACCAACGACAACCTCGACATCTTCGTCCGGGACCGGTCGGCAGGCGCGACCAGGCGGCTGTCGGTCGGTCCGGGCGGCGCCCAAGGCGACGGCAACAGCCTCCAGCCGTCGATCTCCGCGCACGGCCGTTATGTGGCGTTCGTATCGACCGCGGAGAACCTGGTGGCCGGCGACACCAACGACACCTGGGACGTGTTCGTCCGGGATCGGGTGGAGCAGGTGACCCTGCGCGTGTCGGTCGGACCCGGTGGCGTGCAGGCCAACAACTACAGCCTCATCGCATCGATATCGGGGGACGGCCGCCTGGTGGCGTTCTCCTCGACCGCGTCGAACCTGGTCGCCGGGGACACCAACGCCTGGGGGGACGTGTTCGTCCGGGACTGGTCGGCGCAGATGACCCATCGGGTGTCGGTGGCTTCGGGAGGCGGCGAGGCCAACCACGCAAGCGATGGCCCGGCCATCTCGGCGGACGGCCGCCATGTGTCGTTCCAGTCGTTCGCGGACAATCTCGTGGCCGGAGACACCAACAACACCGTCGACGTGTTCGTGCACGACCTGTTCGGCTGAACCGTCGCCGGGTCTGGACGACGCTGGTTACATGGGGCCATGGACGTCGATGTGGTGGTGCTGGGTCTTGGCCCCGGTGGAGAGTCGGTCGCGACGAAGCTCGCGCAGGCAGGCCTGAGGGTCGTCGGCGTCGACCGTCGGCTGGTCGGCGGTGAGTGCCCCTACTACGGCTGCGTGCCGTCGAAGATGATGATCCGCGCGGCGGATGCGCTCGCCGAGGCAGGGCGGGTGGCGGATCTGGGCGGCGCCGCCGACGTCCGGCCCGACTGGGAGCAGGTCGCCACCCGGATCCGCGACGAGGCCACCGACGACTGGGACGACCGAGTCGCCGTGGAGCGGCTGGAGAAGGCCGGGGTGACGTTCGTCCGCGGGCACGGCCGCCTCACCGGCGCCGGGCAGGTCGAGGTCGCCGGACAGACGTACGCCGCCTCGCGCGGAGTCGTCCTCAACACAGGCACCGAACCGGGCGTCCCGCCGGTGGACGGGCTCGCGGACACGCCGTACTGGACCAACCGCGACGCCGTCCGGGTGACCGACCTGCCCGCCTCGCTGATCGTGATCGGGGGTGGCGCGATCGGCCTGGAGCTCGCGCAAGCCTTCTCCCGGTTCGGGGTCACGGTGTCGGTGGTCGAGGTCGCCGACCGGATCCTGGCGCCCGAGGAGCCCGAGGCCAGCGCGGTCGTCGCGGGGGCGCTCGCGAGCGAGGGGATCCAGGTGCGGACCGGCGTCTCGATCTCCAACGTGTCCTACGCGGACGGTGCCTTCGAGGTCAGCCTCGGGGACCAGACGATGAAGGCCGACAAGCTGCTGGTGGCCGCGGGCCGGCGCCCGAATCTCGCCGACATCGGCCTCGAAGCGGTCGGGCTCGACCCGTCCGCCCGGACGCTGGAACCCGACGAGCGGATGCGCGTCGCCGAGAAGCTGTGGGCGATCGGCGACATCACCGGGAAGGGTGCCTTCACGCACATGTCGATGTACCAGGCGGCGGTGGCGGTGCGCGACATCCTCGGCGAGGACGGCCCGTGGGCGGACTACCGCGCGGTCGGTCGGGTGACGTTCACCGATCCCGAGGTCGGCTCGGTGGGGTTGACCGAGAAGCAGGCAGTCGAGGCCGGTGTGACCGTGCGGACGGGCACCACGAACCTGTCCGAGTCGACGCGAGGCTGGATCGCGAAGGCCGAAGGCGTGATCAAGCTGGTCGCGGATGCCGACCGAGGCGTCCTGGTCGGGGCGACCGCTGTCGGCCCGTCCGGCGGCGAGATCCTGTCGATGCTCGTGACTGCCGTCCACGCGGAGGTCCCGATCAGCACGCTGCGGACGATGCACTTCGCGTACCCGACCTTCCACCGGGCGGTCGAGACCGCCCTCGCCGACCTGGGCTGAGCAACTGGGCGCCTGTCCTGACGGGACAGACCGCTCGCGGCTGCTAGGGTCGCACCGATCGACATCCTTTAACGAGCCGTCCCGTGAGGCGGAGAAGGAGGTCAGCGGTCAAATGTCCGCGCCACCACAGCAGCCCGCGTCCGTCAACACGGACGTTGCCCGCGTCGTTCTCGACGCCGGCGACATCGCCCGGGCGCTGACCCGCATCTCCCACGAGATCCTCGAGCGCAACAAGGGCGCCGAGGACCTCCTGCTGCTCGGCATCCCGCGCCGCGGCGTACCGCTGGCCCAGCGCATCGCGGCCCGGATCGCCTCCGTCGAGGGGTACGACGTGCCGATCGGATCGCTCGACATCACGATGTACCGCGACGACCTGCGGCTGAAGCCGGCCCGGGGACTGCTCCCCACCGAGATCCCGCCCAGCGGCATCGACGGCAAGGTGGTCGTGCTCGTCGACGACGTGCTGTTCTCCGGGCGCACGATCCGAGCTGCCCTGGACGCGCTCAACGACCTCGGCCGGCCGAAGGCCGTCCGGCTGGCGGTCCTGGTGGATCGCGGCCACCGCGAGCTGCCGATCCGGGCCGACTTCGTCGGCAAGAACCTCCCCACTTCGCTGGTCGAACGGGTCCGGGTCAGCCTGGAGGGAGTCGACGACGTCGACGCCGTCACGATCGAGGGAGCACCAGCGTGAAGCGCCATCTGCTCAGCGCGGGCGACCTGAGCCGCGACGACGCCGAACTGATCCTCAGGACGACCGAGGAGATGCGCTCGCTCGCCGACCGGCCGATCAAGAAGCTGCCCGCGCTGCGGGGTCGCACCGTGGTCAACCTGTTCTTCGAGGACTCCACCCGGACCCGGATCTCCTTCGAGGCCGCGGCCAAGCGGCTCTCGGCCGACGTGATCAACTTCGCCGCCAAGGGTTCCTCGGTCAGCAAGGGCGAGAGCCTGAAGGACACCGCGCTCACCCTGGAGGCGATGGGCGCCGACGCCGTCGTCGTCCGCCACTCCGCCAGCGGCGCCCCGCACCGGCTCGCGCACTCGGGGTGGGTCCGCTCCAACGTGGTCAATGCCGGCGACGGCACGCACGAGCACCCCACCCAGGCCCTGCTCGACGCGTTCACGATGACCCGCCACCTCGGTGCCCTCGACGGTCGCCGGGTGGCGATCGTGGGCGACGTGCTGCACAGCCGGGTCGCGCGCTCCAACGCGCTGCTGTTGCGGACCCTTGGTGCCGAGGTCACCCTGGTCGCGCCGCCCACGCTGCTCCCGGTGGGGGTCGGGGGCTGGCCGGTCGAGACGTCGTACGACCTCGACGCGGTGCTGCCGAAGTCCGATGTGGTGATGATGCTGCGGGTGCAGCGCGAACGGATGCACGGCGGGTTCTTCCCGACCGCGCGCGAGTACTCCCGCCGCTACGGGCTCGACGGCCGCCGGATGGCGCAGCTCCAGGAGCACACGATCGTGATGCATCCAGGTCCGATGGTGCGCGGCATGGAGATCACCGCCGACGTGGCCGACTCCGCGCGCTCGGTGATCGTCGAGCAGGTCACCAACGGCGTGGCCGTCCGGATGGCCGTGCTCTACCTGTTGCTCGGTGGAAGTGAACCTGCCGTCGGCTCGGACAGTGAGGCCCCCGCATGACGACGTACCTGATCCAGAACGCCCGAATCCTGGGCGGCGAGCCGACCGACCTGCTGCTCGAGGACGGGGTGGTCAAGGAGATTGTGGTCAAGGAGGGCGCGCAGCGCCCGTCTCGAAACCAAGACGTCGAGATCATCGATGCCACCGGCCTGATCGCCCTGCCGGGCCTGGTCGACCTGCACACCCACCTGCGCGAGCCCGGTCGCGAGGACGCCGAGACCGTGGAGTCCGGCACCAGAGCCGCCGCCATGGGCGGCTTCACCGCCGTGTTCGCGATGGCCAACACCGACCCCGTCGCCGACACCGCCGGCGTGGTCGAGCAGGTGTGGCGGCTGGGCCGCGAGGCCGGCTACTGCGACGTGTATCCCGTCGGCGCGGTCACCGTCGGCCTGGCCGGCGAGCGGCTCGCCGAGCTGGGAGCGATGGCCGACTCCGCTGCGAAGGTCCGGGTCTTCTCCGACGACGGCAAGTGCGTCAGCGACCCGCTGCTGATGCGGCGGGCGCTGGAGTACGTCAAGGCCTTCGACGGCGTCGTCGCCCAGCACGCCCAGGAGCCACGCCTCACCGAGGGCGCCCAGATGAACGAGGGCGAGCTCTCCGGGCGCCTCGGGCTGGCCGGGTGGCCCGCGGTCGCCGAGGAGGCGATCATCGCCCGCGACTGCCTGCTCACCGCCCACGTCGGGTCCCGGCTGCACGTGTGCCACGTGTCCACGGCCGGTTCGGTGGAGATCGTGCGCCAGGCCAAGGCCAACGGCTGGAACGTCACCGCCGAGGCCTGCCCGCACCACCTGCTGCTGACCGACGAGCTGGCGGCGACGTACGACCCGATCTACAAGGTGAACCCGCCCCTGCGCTCGGCCGCCGACGTGGAGGCGCTGCGGGCCGGACTCGCCGACGGCACCATCGACATCGTCGCCACCGACCATGCTCCGCACCCGCACGAGGACAAGGACTGTGAGTGGGCCGCCGCTGCGTTCGGCATGCTCGGGCTCGAGACCGCGCTGTCGATCGTGCAGGAGACGATGGTCGACCCGGGCTTGCTCGACTGGGAGGGCGTCGCGGAGCGGATGTCCTACGCGCCAGCCAGGATCGGCCGAGCCACCGAGCAGGGCCGGCGGCTCGAGGTGGGCGCTCCTGCCAACCTCGTGCTCTACGACCCCGCAGCCCGCCGCACCATCGAGGCGTCGGAGTCCGCCTCGCTGTCGCGGAACACGCCGTACGCCGGCCGGGAGCTGCCCGGACGGGTCGTGGCGACGTTCCGGCGAGGCCGGGCCACCGTGCTGGACGGCAAGCTGACCTAAGGCACAGAGATCCCGACGCCGGCCCAGGCTTCGACGCACTGCCCGGCGACCTCGTCTCCGAAGAGCTTGGAGGCATGGCTGGCGGTGAGGTCTGCGAAGTCCTGGAAGCTGGCGTCGAACTCGAGCGAGTCGTCGATGGACGCGTCATACCAGACCTTGCCGGCCTGCTCCCAGGCGAAGCCGCCCAGTGCCGTGGCGAACCGGAAGAAGGCGTGGTTCGGGATGCCGGAGTTGATGTGCACGCCGCCGTTGTCGTCCGAGGTGTCGACGAAGTCGTCCATGTGCGCCGGTTGCGGGTCCTTGCCGAGCACCGGGTCGTCGTACGCCGTTCCGGGCGCCTTCATCGAGCGCAGGGCCACCCCGTTGATGTCCGGTCCGAGGATGCCGGCGCCGATCAGCCAGTCGGCCTGGTCGGCGGTCTGCTGCGGCGAGGCCGCCCGCTGCTTCACGAGGGAGCCGAAGACGTCGGAGAGCGACTCGTTGAGAGCTCCGGACTGGTTCTGGTAGAGGAGATCCGACTCGTGCGAGGTGACCGCGTGGGTCAGCTCGTGGGCCATCACGTCGATGGCACTGGTGAAGCTGGTGAACAGGACGCCGTCGCCGTCACCGAAGACCATCTGTGAGCCGTCCCAGAAGGCGTTGTTGTAGTCCGTGTCGAAGTGGACCGTGCCGGTCAGGGTCGCGCCCGCGTCGTCGTACGAGTTGCGGTCGTAGATGTCGAAGAAGAGATCCCAGGTCGCACCGAACCCGTCGTACACCCGGTCCGCTTCGACGTCGTCGGTGGGCGGGTCGCCTTCCTCCCGGACGGAGCGGCCGGGCAGGTTGCGGGTGTTCTCTGCGTCATGGATCGAACGGCGCTTGCTCGGCGGCTCCGCACGGCCCTCTGCGGGTGCCGGGCGCACGATCGGCGCCACGGCGATCATTCTCCGCGCCCGCAGCGCCGCGTCGAGCGAGAGCGTCCGCAGAGCCGCTGCGCGTTGGTCGGGGGTGCCGTTGCGCGCGACCGCGTCGAGGATGTGCGGCGGAACGATGCACCGCAGCGGGTTGTGATGCGTGCTCATGAGGACTCCTCTTGTCGGGCGCGAGGACCAGGCGCAGGTCGCCCACCTTGTTAGTCCGAATCATCACAGATGTTGGAGTTCGTCGGGTTGAGGGGGTTCCGTCCGCGCCGGCTGGTACCTGCCGGGAACGACCGGTCGGCACTGGTAGGGTCGGCGACGATCGGAATCCTTTAACGACCCGTCCTGTGAGGCGGACAAGGAGGTACGGCGTGCCACTGCCTGCCCAGCGCCACCCGACGCGATCGACCCGCCGGGACGCGATCCTCGTTCTCGAGGACGGCCGGGTCTTCCGAGGGCGAGTCCTTCGGCTCCGCCGGCGAGACCTTCGGCGAGGCCGTGTTCTCCACCGGCATGACCGGCTATCAGGAGACGCTCACCGACCCGTCGTACCACCGGCAGGTCGTGGTCATGACCGCCCCGCACATCGGCAACACCGGCATCAACGACGAGGATCCGGAGTCGCGCAGGATCTGGGTGTCCGGCTACGTCGTGCGCGACCCGGCTCGGGTCTCGTCCAACTGGCGCGCGAAGCGGACGCTGGACGACGAGCTCCGCGACCAGGGAGTCGTGGGCATCTCCGGGATCGACACCCGGGCCCTGACCCGGCACCTCCGCGAGCGCGGCGCCATGCGGGTCGGGATCTCCTCGACCGAGTCCGATCCGGAGGCGCTGCTGTCCCGGGTGCTCGGCTCGGCGGAGATGACCGGCGCCGAGCTGTCCGGGGAGGTCTCCACGGCCGACGCCTACGTCGTGCCGGCTGTCGGTCCCAAGCGCTTCACGGTTGCGGCCGTCGACCTCGGCATCAAGGCGAACACGCCGCGGATGCTGGCCGAACGGGGGATCGAGGTACACGTCCTGCCGTCGACCGTCTCACTCGACGAGGTGCTGGCGCTGGCGCCCGACGGGTTGTTCTTCTCCAACGGTCCGGGTGACCCGGCGGCCACGACCGGACAGGTGTCGTTGCTGCAAGGCGCACTCGCGGCCGGCATCCCCTACTTCGGCATCTGCTTCGGCAACCAGCTGTTCGGGCGGGCGCTCGGGTTCGGCACCTACAAGCTGAAGTACGGCCATCGCGGCATCAACCAGCCGGTCATGGACCGGACCACGGGCAAGGTCGAGGTGACCGCGCACAACCATGGCTTCGCGGTCGATGCTCCACTGGGGGAATCGGTCGTCACCGACTACGGCCTCGCGACGGTCAGCCACGTCTGTCTCAACGACGACGTCGTCGAAGGCCTCGAGCTGCGCGACGAGTCCGGTGCGCTGAAGAGCTTCTCGGTCCAGTACCACCCCGAGGCCGCCGCCGGCCCGCACGACGCGGCGTACCTCTTCGACCGGTTCGTCGAGCTGATGGTCTCGACAAGCTCGACCAGCGGCGCGGCGGGAGGGACCGCCTGATGCCGAAGCGCGAGGACATCGAGAGCGTGCTGGTGATCGGCTCGGGGCCGATCATCATCGGCCAGGCATGCGAGTTCGACTACTCCGGCACGCAGGCCTGCCGGGTGCTCAAGGCGGAGGGGATCCGGGTCATCCTGGTCAACTCCAACCCGGCCACGATCATGACCGACCCGGAGTTCGCGGACGCGACGTACGTCGAGCCGATCACCGCCGAGTTCGTCGAGAAGGTGATCGCGAAGGAGCGGCCCGACGCGCTGCTCGCCACGCTCGGCGGGCAGACCGCTCTCAACGCGGCGATGGAGCTGGCCGCCGCCGGCGTCCTGGAGCGGTACGGCGTCGAGCTGATCGGCGCCAGCATCGAGGCGATCGAACGTGGCGAGAACCGCGAGTCGTTCAAGAGGGTCGTCGAGGACCTCGGGGGAGAGGTGGCCAGGTCGGTCATCTGCCACACCCTCGACGAGTGCTTCGCCGCCTCGAAAGACCTCGGCTGGCCGATGGTCGTGCGGCCGAGCTTCACGATGGGCGGCACCGGCTCCGGCATGGCCTACGACGAGGAGGACCTGCGCCGAATCGCCGGATCCGGCCTGTCCGCCAGCCCGACGACCGAGGTGCTCCTCGAGGAGTCGATCATCGGCTGGAAGGAGTACGAGCTCGAGGTGATGCGCGACACCGCCGACAACGTGGTGATCGTCTGCTCGATCGAGAACCTCGACCCGATGGGCGTGCACACCGGCGACTCGATCACGGTGGCGCCCGCGATGACGCTGACCGACCGGGAGTACCAGCACCTGCGTGACCTCTCGATCGGCATCATCCGCTCGGTCGGCGTGGACACCGGCGGCTGCAACATCCAGTTCGCGGTCAACCCCGACGACGGCCGGGTCGTGGTGATCGAGATGAACCCCCGGGTGTCGCGAAGCAGCGCGCTGGCGTCCAAGGCCACCGGCTTCCCGATCGCCAAGATCGCGGCGAAGGTGGCGATCGGCTACACCCTCGACGAGATCCCCAACGACATCACTCGCGAGACTCCGGCATCGTTCGAGCCGACGCTGGACTACGTCGTGGTGAAGGTGCCCCGGTTCGCCTTCGAGAAGTTCCCCTCTGCCGACCCGGTGCTGACCACGCACATGAAGTCGGTGGGCGAGGCGATGGCGATCGGCCGCAACTTCACCGAGGCACTCCAGAAGGCGCTGCGCAGCCTCGAGGACAAGAAGGCGATCTTCGACTTTCCGTGAGGTTGAGGAGGTTGCGCAGCAACCGTCGTCGAAACCGAAGCCTCGAGCAGCTTCTCGCCGACATCGCGATCCCGCACGACGGCCGCCTCAAGCAGGTCATGGACACGATCCGCGCAGGGGCCACGCCCGAGCAGGTCTTCGACGCGACCCTGATCGACCCGTGGTTCGTCGACCAGCTGTTCTTGATCAACGAGGTCGCCGGAGAGATCGCGGCAGCCGACCGGCTCGACGAGGCAACCCTGCGGACGGCCAAGCGGCACGGCTTCTCCGACGCCCAGATCGGCCAGATCCGCGACCTGCGCGAGGACGTCGTGCGCGGGGTCCGGCAGGCGCTGGGGGTGCGTCCGGTCTACAAGACGGTGGACACCTGCGCGGCCGAGTTCGCCGCGGCGACGCCGTACCACTACAGCTCGTACGACGAGGAGACCGAGGTCGCGCCGCGCACGAAGGAGGCGGTGATCATCCTCGGCAGCGGTCCCAACCGGATCGGCCAGGGGATCGAGTTCGACTACTCGTGCGTCCACGCCGCGCAGGCGCTGAGCGAGGCCGGCTACGAGACGATCATGGTCAACTGCAACCCCGAGACGGTCTCGACCGACTACGACACCAGCGACCGGCTCTACTTCGAGCCCCTGACGCTGGAGGACGTCCTCGAGATCGTCGACGCGGAGCGGGCGGCGGGACCGGTCGCCGGCGTGATCTGCCAGCTGGGCGGCCAGACGCCGCTCGGTCTCGCTCAGGGGCTCGCCGACGCCGGTGTCCCGATCGTCGGCACCCCACCCGAGGCCATCCACCTCGCCGAGGAGCGGGGTGCGTTCGGCCGGGTGCTCGCCGAGGCCGGCCTTCCGGCGCCGAAGCACGGGATGGCCACGTCCTGGGCGGAGGCGAAGTCGATCGCCGCGCAGATCGGCTACCCGGTGCTCGTGCGGCCGTCGTACGTCCTGGGCGGGCGGGGCATGGAGATCGTCTACGACGACGCGACCCTGCAGGGCTACATCGAGCGGGCGACCGAGATCAGTCCCGAGCACCCGGTGCTGGTCGACCGGTTCATCGACGACGCCGTGGAGATCGACGTCGACGCGATCTTCGACGGCACGGAACTGTTCCTCGGTGGCGTCATGGAGCACATCGAGGAGGCCGGCATCCACTCCGGTGACTCCTCGTGTGCGCTGCCCCCGATCACCCTGGGCGCGGCCGAGATCCAACGGATCCGCGAGGCGACCGAGGCGATCGCGCGCGGCGTCGGGGTGCTGGGCCTGCTCAACATCCAGTTCGCGCTGGGCTCCGACGTGCTCTACGTCCTGGAGGCCAACCCGCGGGCCAGCCGCACGGTCCCGTTCGTCTCGAAGGCCACCGCGACGCCGCTGGCAAAGGCGGCGGCCCGGGTGATGCTCGGCGAGTCGATCGCGTCCCTGCGGCAGGCAGGCGTGCTCCCGGCCGAGGGCGACGGCGGCGACCTGCCCTCCGACGCACCGATCGCGGTGAAGGAGGCGGTGATGCCGTTCAACCGGTTCAAGATGCCCGACGGCCGCCACGTCGACACGATCCTCGGTCCGGAGATGAAGTCGACCGGCGAGGTGATGGGCCTCGACGCCGACTTCGGCACCGCGTTCGCCAAGGCCCAGAGCGCCGCGTTCGGGTCGCTGCCGACCTCCGGGCGGGTGTTCGTGAGCATGGCGAACCGCGACAAGCGGACCATGATCTTCCCGATCAAGGTGCTTGCCGAGCACGGGTTCGAGATCCTGGCCACCCAGGGCACCGCCGAGGTGCTGCGCCGCAACGGGGTCAAGGCGACCGTCGTCCGCAAGCACTTCGAGGGCCCCGGCCCCAACGGCGAACCGACGACCGTGCAGCTGATCCACGCCGGTGAGATCGACCTGGTCGTCAACACCCCGCACGGCGCCACCACCGGGGGCTCGGCCCGCGTCGACGGCTACGAGATCCGTACGGCGGCGGTGCTGGCCAACATCCCGTGCATCACGACCGTGCAGGGACTGGGTGCCGCGGTCCAGGGCATCGAGGCGCTCAAGCGGGGTGACGTCTCGGTCCGCAGCCTGCAGGACTGGGCCAGGAGGCCGGTCGGCTCGTGACGTATCGGCTGCTGTTCGACCGGGTCCTGACCCACACCGATCCGGAGCGGGCCCACCACACCGCGTTCCGCGCCATCCGCGCCGCCCGACCGCTGACCCGGCGCGTGTTGACGCCCAGAACCCGCCGACCCGGCTCTTGTTCACCGGTCCAGGCGATGGGAATCACGTTTCCCAACGTGCTCGGCCTGGCGGCCGGCTTCGACAAGAACGCGGTCGGGGTCGATGGGCTCGCCGCCCTCGGGTTCGGGCACGTCGAGATCGGGACGGTGACCGGCGAGCCACAGCCGGGCAACCCGAAGCCGCGGCTGTTCCGGCTTCCGGCCGATCGCGCGATCGTCAACCGGATGGGGTTCAACAACGACGGCGCCGAGGTGGTCGCCCGGCGGCTGGCTGCGCGTGCAGAGCGGCTCGCCGCGCGTGAACAAGAGCCGGGTCGGCGTGATTCGAGCGTCAACAAGAGCCGGGTCGGCGTCAATATCGGCAAGACCAAGGTGGTGCCGGAGGACGCGGCGATCGGGGACTACGAGAAGTCGGCGGGGCTGCTGGCGCCGTACGCCGACTACCTCGTGGTCAACGTCAGCTCGCCCAACACCCCCGGCCTGCGCGACCTTCAGGCAGTCGAGAAGCTCGAACCCCTCCTGACCGCCGTCCGGCGGCGGGCGGACGAGGTCACCAAAGAGCGGATCCCGTTGCTGGTCAAGATCGCTCCCGATCTCAGCGACGAGGACGTGCTGGCCGTCGCCGACCTGGCCCGCGCGATCGACCTCGACGGGATCATCGCCACCAACACCACCATCAGCCGGGACGGGCTCGCCACCCCGACGGCGCGGGTCGACGACATCGGTGCCGGCGGACTTTCCGGCCGGCCACTCACCGACCGCAGCCTCGAGGTCCTCCGCCTCCTCAAGGGCCGGGTCGGCGACGACCTCACCCTGGTCGGAGTCGGCGGCATCACCACCGTCGAGGACGCCCGCGCGCGACTGGAAGCGGGAGCAACCCTGCTCCAGGCCTACACGGCGTTCGTCTACGAGGGTCCGCTGTGGCCGGCCCGGATCGTCCGCGGGCTCACCACGGGATGACCGACGCGAAGAAGGGCCCGGTCCACGTCGCCGGTGAGCTGCTGGACGTGAAGAAGGTGGGCGCCTACCGGCACGTCACCCTGGTCGCGCCCGGCATCGCAGAACGGTTCCGCCCGGGCAACTTCGTGGCGGTCTCGGTCGCCGAGGCCCATCTGGCTCGCCGGGCCTTCTGGATCCACCGGGCCCGGCCGACCGGCGGGTACGGCGCCACCATCGAGGTCGTCGTCGCGGACAACGGCTTCGGGTCACACTGGCTGGCCAGCCAGCCACCGCGCACCAGGATCGAGCTGACCGGGCCGCTCGGCCGGCCGTTCGCGCTCCCCAAGGAGCCGGTGTCCTGCCTGCTGGTCGGCGAGGGGTACGCCGCCGCGACCCTGTTCCCGCTCGCCGAGCGGCTGCGCGAGCGCCAATGCGTCGTCAACCTGCTCCTGGGTGCCGCCGACGAGGCTCACCTGCTGTCGGCGCTGGAGGCCCGTCGTACGGCGCGGTCGGTCACGGCCGTCACCGCCGACGGCTCGGTCGGTCAGGCCGGGGCCATCGCAGACGTGATCGCCGAGGTCCTCAAGCGGAGCGCCGCCGACGTGGTGTACGCCGCCGGCCCGGTGCCGATGCTGCACCAGGTTGCCGCAGCAGCCGAGCAGCACGGCGCGTGGAGCCAGATCGCCCTGGAGGTGCCGATGGCCTGCGCGACCGGCCTGTGCCAGGGCTGCCCGGTATCGGTCCTCGGTGAGGATGGCGTGGCCCGGCACGTGCGCGCCTGCGCAGACGGCCCGGTCTTCCGCGGCGACCGGGTCCGATGGGCCGAGCTGGAGCCGCTATGAGCTTCGCCGTCGCCAACCCGGTGATGATCGCCTCCGGCTGCGGGGGTACCGGTCGCGAGCTCGCGCCGTTCACCCAGCTTGAAGCGCTCGGCGGCTTCGTCACCCGATCGATCTCCCGCGCGCCGATGCACGGCGGCCCGGCCCCGCGCATCATGGAGACGCCCTCCGGACTGGTCAACGCGATCGGGTTGCAGAACCCCGGCATCGACGGGTTCCTCGCCATCGAGCTGCCGTGGCTGGTGCGCCAGGGCGTGACCGTGTTCGTCTCGATCGTCGGCGGCACCCTGGGGGAGTACACCGAGCTGACCCGGCGGCTCGGCCACTCGCCCGGCGTCGCCGGCGTCGAGGTCAACCTGTCCGTCCCCGACGCGTCCGGCCTGGGGATGTTCGACGTACGAGAGCCGATCCACGCCGCCAGCGTCGTCGCCGCCGTACGACGTGACCTGCCGCGCGACCTGCCCGTGCTCGCCAAGCTCCGTCCCGACCCGGTCCGGATCGTCGAGGCCGCGCGGACCGCCGCCGAGGCTGGTGCGGACGCGATCGTCCTGACCAACGCCGTGCCGGCCCGGATGCCCGACGGCCGCCCCGGAGGTCTCACCGGACCCGCGATCCGGCCACTCGCCCTGCGCTGCCTCGCCGACGTGCACGAAGCCCACCCGGAACTGGCGCTGGTGGGGGTGGGCGGCATCGCCGACCTCGACGACGCCCGGGCGTACCTCGACGCCGGTGCCACCGCCATCCAGATCGGCACGGCCCTGCTGCACGACCCCACCACGGCGAGCCGGATCCTCGACGGACTCGCCGAGCCCATCGAACCATCGAACCCATCGAACCAGGAGCAGACGCATGACCTTCGGTACCCGGCTCCGCGCCGCCCTCGACGATCGAGGCCAGCTCTGCGTCGGGATCGACCCGCACGCCTCGCTGATGCTGGAGTGGGGCCTGTCCGACGACGTGGTCGGCCTGGAGCGTCTGGCGATGACCGTCGTCGAGGCGCTGGCAGACCGGGTGTCGGTGCTCAAACCCCAGTCGGCGTTCTACGAGCGGTTCGGCAGCCGCGGGATCGCCGTCCTCGAGCGCGTGATCGGCGCCTGCCGAGACGCCGGCGCGCTGGTTCTGCTCGACGTCAAGCGCGGCGACATCGGCTCCACGTCGCAGGCGTACGCCGACGCCTACCTCGACCAGTCCTCGCCGTTGGCGGTCGACGCCATCACGGCCAGTCCCTACCTCGGCTTCGGCTCCCTGCAGCCCGTCATCGACACGGCGCTGGCAAACGACGCCGGCGTGTTCGTGCTGGCGTTGACCTCCAACAAGGAGGGCCCCGAGGTCCAGCACGCCACCACGGCATCCGGGCGGACGGTCGGCGGCAGCATCCTGGACCGGCTCCGCGCCCTCAACGCAGGCGCGACCCCACTCGGCTCGCTGGGGGCCGTCGTCGGAGCGACGATCGGTGACATCGGTGAGGACTTCGACATCAACGGGCCGCTGCTGGTGCCGGGCTTCGGCGCGCAGGGCGGCACGGTCGACGACCTCCAGCGGCTGTTCGGGCCACGGGTCCGCAACGTCCTGGCCAGCTCGTCGCGCGAGATCCTGCGGGCGGGGCCGTCGGTCGACCGGCTCCGGGAGGCGGCCAGCCGTGCCCAGGAGAGCGTTGCGTCGTTGAGCCAGGCATGACCTTCCACAAGCTGATTCGTCTCGGAGGCGCTCGCAGCCGACGCGCCCACGGACCTCAAGGACGAATGGCAGCTCCTCGTCACCGCGGTCAAGTCGCTGGACCGCGCGTTCGCCGACGCCGACATCGACCCGGCGGCGTACGACGCCAAGCACCCACCGGCCGATCTGTCCGACGACGACCGACTGAGGATCGAGTCGGCGGCGACGAGTCTGGGCAGCCAGAGCGTGACGATCGCCACCAGCGGTATCGAGCAGCAGGCGCTGGACGTCTGCAAGACGCCGATCGGGTTGTAGGGGGCAAGGAACTCTGACTAGATTGACGACTCATCGCCCCGCCGCACAACTTGACGAGGATTCCCCTGTGGCCCTGCCCGAGCTCACTCCCGAACAGCGCCAGGCCGCCCTGGACAAGGCCGCAGCCTCCCGCCGCGAACGAGCCGAGGTCAAGAACCGGCTGAAGCACTCGGGTGCCTCGATCCTCGACGTGCTGCGTGAGGGCCAGGTCAACGACGTGATCGGCAAGATGCGGGTCATCGACCTGCTCCAGTCGATGCCGGGTCTGGGCAAGGTGCGTGCCCGGCAGCTGATGGAGCGTCTCAGCATCGCCGAGAGCCGTCGGGTCCGCGGCCTGGGCACCAAGCAGGTCGCCGCGCTCGAGCGCGAGTTCGCGGACGGTGACTGAGTCTCGACAGGCTCGACCACCGAGACCGCGGCTGGTCGTGCTCGCCGGCCCGACTGCGGTGGGCAAGGGCACCGTGGCCGCCGCGGTTCGAGAACGCCACCCCGAGATCTGGATCTCGGTGTCGGCCACCACCCGGAAGCCGCGCCCCGGCGAGACGCACGGGGTGCACTACTGGTTCGTCTCGGATGCGGAGTTCGACGAGATGATCGCCGCCGGGGCGTTGCTCGAATGGGCCCTGGTGCACAAGGCCGCGCGCTACGGCACCCCCCGCAAGCCCGTCGAGGAGACCCTGGCCGCGGGCCGGTCGGCGCTCCTGGAGATCGATCTCGAGGGCGCACGACAGGTGCGCGAAACCGTGCCGGACGCGCTGTTCGTGTTTCTCGCGCCGCCGAGCTGGGAGGAACTGGAGCGGCGACTGGTCGGCCGGGGCACCGAAACCGAGGCCGAGCGGGTACGACGCCTGGACACCGCGCGCATCGAACTGGCCGCCGAGGACGAGTTCGACGTCACCATCGTCAACCACGAAGTTAACGCTGCGGCCGACGAGTTGGTAGCCTTGCTACGACTCCCCACGGAAAAGCCGGGGGAGTCGTCCACGATCGACGACTTGTGAGGCCCGCTTCGTGTCTGCCCCGAAAACCGCCGGCGAGGGAGTTACCAACCCCTCGATCGACGACCTGCTCACCAAGACGGACAGCAAGTACAAGCTCGTCCTCTACAGCGCCAAGCGCGCGCGGCAGATCAACGCCTACTACTCCCAGCTCGGCGAGGGCCTCCTCGAGTACGTCGGCCCGCTCGTCGACACCCACGTCCAGGAGAAGCCGCTCTCGATCGCGCTGCGCGAGATCAACGAGGACCTGCTGACCTGCACCGACATCGACCCGGCCGAGGTCGAGGCCGAGGAAGCGGCCGAGCGCGCCGCTCGTGCCGACCGCGCCGGCGCCGCCTTCTCGGGCGAGTGACCCGCTGACTCCGATGCGAGTCGTGCTCGGCGTCAGCGGCGGCATCGCGGCGTACAAGGCCGCCTCGTTGCTCAGGCTCTTCACCGAGTCCGGCCACGACGTCACCGTCGTGCCGACCTCCGCCGCGCTGGAGTTCGTGGGCGCGCCCACCTGGGCCGCCCTGTCCGGCAAGGCGGTGTCCGCCGAGGTGTGGAGCGGCGTCCACGAGGTGCCGCACGTCCGGATCGGGCAGACGGCCGACCTGGTGGTCGTGGCACCGGCGACCGCCGACCTGCTGGCCAAGGCCGCGCACGGCCTCGCCGACGACCTGCTGACCAACACGCTGCTCACCGCTCGCTGCCCGGTCGTGTTCGCACCCGCGATGCACACCGAGATGTGGGAACACGCCGCCACCCGGGCCAACGTGGCCACCCTTCGGGCGCGCGGCGCCGTCGTGATCGAACCCGCCGAGGGGCGGCTCACCGGTGTCGACACCGGCAAGGGCCGGCTCCCCGAACCGACGGAGATCTACGAACTCGCCCTGGACGTGCTGGCCCGCCCGGGGAGCGAGGTCGATCTGGCCGGGCGGCACGTCGTGGTGTCCGCCGGTGGCACCCGCGAGTACCTCGACCCCGTCCGCTTCCTCGGCAACCGGTCATCTGGCCTCCAGGGCTACGCCCTCGCCCGTGCCGCTGCCGCACGGGGGGCCGACGTGACCCTGATCGCCGCCAACGTCACCCTGCCGGATCCCGCGGGCGTCAAAGTGGTCCGGGTGGTGACCACCGCCGACCTCAGAGACGCGGTGGTCTCTGCGGCCGCCTCCGCCGACGCCGTGGTGATGGCGGCGGCGCCGGCCGACTTCCGGCCGACGTCGCGCAGTGACGCGAAGATCAAGAAGGCCGATGACGGCTCGGCACCGTCGATCGAGCTGACCCAGAACCCCGACATCCTGCACGAGATCTCCCATGGCCGGTCGCGCGGCGGCCAGGTGATCGTCGGGTTTGCCGCCGAGACCGGTGACGCCTCCGGGTCGGTCCTCGACCATGCCCGGGCAAAGCTGGCCCGCAAGGGCTGCGACCTGCTGGTCGTCAACGACGTGAGCGGTGGGGCGGTCTTCGGAAGCCCGGACAACGAGGCCGTCGTACTCTCGACAGTCGGGGAGCCGGTCGCCGTACCCCGAGGCACGAAATCAGCACTCGCCCACGTGATCTGGGACCAGGTCGTCGAACGACTCGCTTGACCGTGGATTGGATGGTCGTCCCGCAGGCAGGGACGCCAGTTATCGTAGGTGCACCACATCCCTTGACTTTGGAAATGAGTGAACGAACGTGGCAGGACGCCTCTTTACGTCAGAGTCGGTGACCGAGGGTCACCCGGACAAGATCGCCGACCAGATCAGCGACACCGTCCTCGACTACCTGATCGAGCGCGACCCCACGAGCCGGGTCGCGGTGGAGACGCTGCTCACCACCGGACTCGTTGTGGTGGCCGGCGAGGTCTCGACGACGTCGTACGCCCCGGTCGCCGAGCTGGTCCGCAAGAAGATCCTCGAGATCGGGTACGACAGCTCCGAGAAGGGCTTCGACGGCCACACCTGCGGGGTGCAGGTCGCCATCGGCGGCCAGTCCCTCGACATCGCCCAGGGCGTCGACACCGGCCTCGAGTCGCGCACCGAGTCGTCGGTCGACGCGATGGACAAGCAGGGTGCCGGTGACCAGGGGCTGATGTTCGGCTACGCCTGCGACGACACCCCCGAGCTCATGCCGCTGCCGATCACGATCGCGCAGCGTCTGTCCCAACGGCTCTCCGAGGTGCGCAAGGACGGCACGCTGCCCTACCTCCGTCCCGACGGGAAGACCCAGGTCACCATCGAGTACGACGCGGACAACCGGCCGGTGCGGATCGACACCGTGGTGCTGTCGACCCAGCACCACGAGGACACCGACCTGTCGACGACCCTCGAGCCGGACATCAAGAAGCACGTCATCGACCCGGTGCTGGCGAGCTTCGACATCCCGTCGGAGGGCTACCGGCTGCTGGTCAACCCGACCGGCCGTTTCGTGGTGGGCGGACCGATGGGTGACGCCGGCCTGACCGGTCGCAAGATCATCATCGACACCTACGGCGGGATGGCCCGCCACGGCGGCGGCGCGTTCTCGGGCAAGGACCCGTCGAAGGTGGACAGGTCCGGCGCGTACGCGATGCGCTGGGTCGCCAAGAACGTGGTGGCCGCGGGGCTGGCCCGCCGGTGCGAGGCGCAGGTCGCCTACGCCATCGGCAAGGCCCAACCCGTCGGGGTGTTCATCGAGACGTTCGGCACCGGCACGGTCCCGGACGAGCAGATCCAGGAAGCGGTGCTCGAGGTGTTCGACCTCCGGCCGGCCGCGATCATCCGCGACCTCGACCTGCTGCGGCCGATCTACGCCATGACCGCCGCCTACGGCCACTTCGGCCGTGAGCTGCCGGAGTTCACCTGGGAGCGCACCGACCGCGCCGAGGAACTGAAGGAGGCCGTCGCGCGCTGACCCGGGCGCTTCCACAACGCCCTCGCCAACAAGCGACGAACGTCATGTTCGATCGCCGCCTGATCGCCGCCACTGCGTTGGCTGCGGCCGCCGTCCTAGCAGCGGCAGCCGTCCCCGCCGCCAGCTCGGCGCCAGGCGAGCAGCAAACCTCGGCCCGCGTCGCGCACAGCGGCACAAACCACGGGCTCGAGGTTCAACGCGCGCATCCGACCCAACGGGCCGCGGGTGCGGCTGGGCCGACAGCGGTCCAGCGGGCGCGGCAGCACTACGGCTACCTCGTGCCGGACCGGGCAGCCCACGACCGGGCCAAGGCACGGGCCGCGCGGAAGTCCGGGCCGGCGTCACCGGCGTCACCCGAGGCCTCCGCACCACGCCTGCTCGCGCCGGTTCAGACGAAGAACTGGGCCGGCATCACCGACGACTCCGGCTCGCCGTCGGACTCGACGGGGGCGGTCGGCCCGACCCGCTACCTGGAGCTGGTCAACTCCCGGTTCGGCCTGTACAGCCGGACGAATGTGCTGCTCGGGTCCGGGACCCTGCACAGCCTGATCGGTGCCTCAACGACCGACGATGTCTTCGACCCCCAGGTCATCTGGGACCCGGGCACCAGCCGCTTCTACTACGCCGCAGGCCAGGTCACGACCGGTGGGGACAACCACCTCGCGTTCGGCTTCAGCAAGACGGGCTCGCCCACGACCGCCGCCGACTTCTGCAAGTACTTCATCGACTACGGGCCCGACGACCGCCCCGACTTCCCCAGGCTTGGCGACACCCAACACTTCATGGTCATCGGGATCAACGTCTTCAGCCCATCGTTCTCCGGCTCCGACATCGTGGCGATCACCAAGCCCGCCGCCGGCACCACCTGCCCGGCCCGGACAAGCTTCGGCGTGACGACCAAGGCCGACGTCCGGAACGCCGACGGGTCCCGCGCCTTCACCCCCGTCCCGGCCAACCAGACCGACACCCAGGTCACGGGCTGGGTCGTGGCCCGGCCGGCTTCAGTGCCGGCAAGCTTCCTGACCGTCTACCAGGTCACCCGCAACGCGACGACTGGCGCCGCGGTGATCAGCAACGGCTCGAACGTGACGGTCCCGTCGTACACCGTCCCGGCGAACGCGCCGATGAACGGCGCTTCGCAGCTGCTCGACACCTCGGACACACGTCTGACGCAGGCCGTCTCTGCGATCGACCCGTCGCAGAGCAACAAGGTGGGCCTGTGGACCCAGCACACCACCGCCGTCGTCGGCGGCGGCCGAGCCGAGGTCCGCTGGTACGAGATCAACCCGGTGGCCAAGACCTGGTTCCGGCACGGCAAGGTGACCCACGCGTCGCTGTACAGCTTCAATGGGGCGATCTCACCCGATCGGAAGGCGTTGACCGGCATCAAGGCGTTCGGCGGCAGCATGGTGATGAACTTCAACACCTCGTCGTCGACAACCTTCCCGGCGATCAAGGTGGTCTCCAAGGTGGGCTCCGGGGCACAGTCTGCGCCGGCGGTCGTGGTCACCTCCTCCGGGCCCGGCAACGACTTCACCTGCCAGTTTGCTGGGACGGTCTGCCGCTGGGGCGCCTATGCCGCCGCGACGCCGGACCCGGCAGTCTCTGCCTCGGCTCCCAGAGGCGTCGTCTTCGGCACGAACCAGTACACCGAGGACGGCCGAATCGCCCCCCTGGGCGTGAACTGGCTGACGCGGAACTTCGCGCACACTCCCTGAGCTGCCCCTTTGGCGGCTGCGCACGTCGGCGCGGGCTGGTAGGAATGCCCGCATGAACCGTGACCAGCCCGAGCAGCAGGATCTGCTGCCCGGGCTGGCCCGTTCTGCGAGGGCCAAGCCGGGTCCGAAGCCGAGGAAGGTCGTCGAGATCGCCGAGGTGGATCCGGTGGCGCGGGTGCTGGTCGACGTGCC
This sequence comes from uncultured Actinomycetota bacterium, assembly GCA_963844385.1. Classification (GTDB taxonomy): domain Bacteria; phylum Actinomycetota; class Actinomycetes; order Propionibacteriales; family Nocardioidaceae; genus Nocardioides. Next base: position 221,010 of record CAWJOJ010000007.1, read on the forward strand.
GCTGGCACACCTCGACCGGCCCTTCGACTACGCCGTCCCCGCCACGATGGCCGAGGACATCGGGCCGGGAGTCCGGGTCAAGGTGCGGTTCGCTGGCCAGGATGTCGACGGCTACGTCGTGGCGCGGGTGGCCTCGTCAGACCACTCCGGTCGCCTCACGCCGGTTCGACGGGTCGTCAGCGCCGAGCCGGTGCTCAGTGCCGAGGTCGCCGAGCTCACCGCCACGGTCGCGCAGCGGTACGCCGGCACCCGGTCCGACGTCCTTCGGCTGGCCGTCCCGCCTCGCCACGCAACAGCGGAGAAGACTGCACCGCTCGCCGCTTCGACCGCGCCGACCGAGATCGCGGCCGAGCTGACCCGGTTCTGGACCGACCACGAGCCGGGCCAGGCGTTCATCCAGAGCCTCGTCCGGGGCGACCGTCCCCGCGCTGTCTGGTCGGCAGCGCCGGCCACGGACTGGCCCGCCCTGTTGTCGGCCGCCGCGGCCGCGACGTACGCCGGAGGTCGCGGCGCGGTGATCGTGGTCCCCGACGGCAGGGACGTCGACCGGGTCGACAGCGCACTGACCGACCTGCTCGGGCCTGGGCATCACGTGGCCCTGCGCGCCGACAGCGGGCCCAGCGCCCGCTACCGGGACTTCCTGGCCGTGTCCCGCGGGGGTCGACGGATCGTCGTCGGCACCCGGTCGGCCGCGTTCGCCCCCGTGCACGACCTGGGCCTGGTGGCGATCTGGGACGACGGGGACGACCTCCACTCCGAGCCGCGAGCGCCGTACCCCCACGCCCGCGAGGTGCTCCTGCTGCGCGCAGACGCCCAGGACACCGCCGTACTCATCGGCGGCTTTGCACGCACGGTCGAGGCCGAATACCTCCTGCGCACCGGTTGGGCCCGGGAACTCGCGCCCACCCGCACCCTGGTCCGTGAGCGGGTCTCGGTCTCGGTGACGGGTGCCACCGAGCACGACCTGGCTCGCGACCTCTATGCGCGCAGGACCCGGGTGCCGCGGGAGGCGCACGAGGCGATCCGCGGCGCATTGGAGACCGGGCCCGTGCTGGTGCAGACGCCCAGGTCGGGCTACGCGGCGTCCCTGGCCTGTGAGCGTTGCCGGACGCCGGCCCGTTGCGCGACGTGCTCGGGGCCGCTGCGGCTCACCGGACCGGCGACCGCGCCGGCCTGCCGGTGGTGCGGCACCGAGGCAGCCGCCTGGGCCTGCGCCGCCTGCGGCCACCGAGGGTTGCGCGCCCCCGTCGTCGGCGAGGCGCGCACGGCCGAGGAGCTCGGCCGCAGCTTCGCCGGGGTTCGGGTGCTGACCTCGAGCGCCGGCTCCGTGCTGGCCACGGTCGGGGACCAGACCTGCATCGTGGTGGCCACGCCGGGAGCCGAGCCGGTGGCGCTGCCGGGGTATGCGGCCGTGGTCCTGCTCGACACCTGGCTGGCCCTGTCCCGCGCCGACCTGCGGGCGCAGGAGGAGGCCGTACGACGCTGGCTGAACGCCGCCGCGCTCGCCCGCCCCGGCGGCCACGTGGTGGCCGTGGGCGACCCAGCGACCCCGGCCCTCCAGGCTCTGGTCCGCTGGGACCCAGCCGGGTTCGCCCAGCGCGAGATGGCCGAACGCCAGGCCGCCCACCTGCCCCCCGCCAGTCGGCTCGCGACGGTGACCGGCGAGCGATCCGCGGTCGACGAGGCCCTCGCCTCGTTCGCCGTGCCGGCCGCGGCCGAGGTGCTCGGGCCCGTCCCGACCGGCGACGACGAGGTGCGCGCCGTCATCAGGGTGCCGCGGGCCCACGGTCCGGCCCTCTCGACCGCTCTCGGTGACCTTCAACGCACCCGGTCGAGCCGCAAGCTCGCCGCCGTACGGGTCCAGGTGGATCCGCCGGCGCTCGGCTGAGCCCTACACTTGCACCGCGTCCGACCAGTCCAGCAATAGGGGAGCCGCGCCTTGGCCATCCAGCCGATCCGTCTCTTCGGCGACCCGATCCTGCGCAAGCCGGCGGTCGAGGTCGTCGACTTCGACAAGGAGCTCCGCAGGCTTGTCGAGGACCTCACGGACACCATGATGGACGCTCCGGGCGCCGGGTTGGCCGCGCCCCAGATCGGCGTCGGACTGCGCGTGTTCACCTGGTTCGTGGAGGGTGAGCCCGGCCACCTGGTCAACCCGACCCTCGAGCTGTCCGAGGAGATCCAGGACGGCCTGGAGGGGTGCCTGTCGATCCCGGAGCTGACGTTCGAGTGCAAGCGGGCGATGTCGGTCGTCGCGCAGGGATTCAACATGTACGGCGACCCGGTCACCGTCGAGGGCTCCGAGAAGCTGGCCCGGGCGATCCAGCACGAGACCGACCACCTCGACGGCGTGATGTTCATCGACCGTCTCGACACCGAGTCCCGCAAGGCAGCCATGAAGGCGATCCGCGAGTCCGAGTGGTTCGGCGCCGGCGTCCCGGCGTTCAGGCTCTCGCCGCACCCCACCAACGGGCTCGGCCTCTGATGCGCGTCGTCTTCGCCGGCACCCCCGAGGTCGCCCTGCCGGCCCTCGATGCGATCGCGGGCTCCGGCCACGACCTCGTGGGCGTCGTCACCCGGCCCGACGCTCCGTCCGGGCGCGGCCGCAGGCTGGTGGCGTCGCCGATCGCGCAGCGCGCCGAGGAGCTCGGCGTACCCGTCCTCCGGCCCGCCCACCCCCGCGACCCCGCGTTCCAGGCCGAGCTGAAAGCCCTCGAGCCCGACTGCTGCCCGGTCGTCGCGTACGGCGCGATGCTCCCTCAGTCGGCCCTCGACATCCCGCAGCACGGCTGGGTCAACCTGCACTTCTCCTGCCTGCCTGCCTGGCGGGGCGCGGCGCCGGTGCAGCACGCGATCTGGGCCGGCGACGAGGTCACCGGCGCCACCACTTTCCGTATCGTCAAGGAGCTCGACGCCGGCCCGGTGTACGGCGTGATGACCGAACGAATCCGTCCGACGGACACGGCCGGTGACCTGCTGGCCCGGCTCGCCGAGGGTGGGGCCGGGCTGCTGGTCGCGACCCTCGACGGCATTGCCGAAGGTGGGCTCGAGGCCCGCGCCCAGCAGGCCGAGGGGGTCAGCTTCGCACCGAAGATCCTCGTCGAGGACGCCCGGATCGACTGGACCGAACCTGCGGTCGCCGTCGACCGGCGGATCCGGGCCTGCACTCCGGAGCCGGGAGCGTGGACCGTGCTCGACGGGCTGCGGGTCAAGGTCGGTCCGGTCACGATCGAGCCCGGGGAGCTCCCGGCCGGGCGGCTCGAGGTCACCAAGCATGCTGTGCGGGTCGGGACCGCGACCGACCCGGTCCGGCTCGGTGCGGTGCAGCCCCACGGACGCAAGCAGATGGACGCCGCCGACTGGGCGCGCGGCGTCACCTTCGCACCCGACGCCCGGTTCGGAGACTGACATGGGCAGACCAGCCACGCCCGACGACCTCGAAGAAATCTGCACGTCCCTGCCCGAGGTCGAGCTGGGGATCTCGTGGGGAGACCGGCCGACGTACAAGGTGCCGAAGGGCCCCAAGGGCAAGGGGTTCGTTCTCTACCGGATGCCGCACAAGACGGCGGTCGACCCCGAGACCGGCGAGATGTACGACGACCTCGTGGTGATCAGGGTGCCCACCGAGGCGGACAAGATGGCGCTGGTCGAGGACGACCACAGTCCCTTCTTCACGATCGACCACTTCCGCGGCTTCAACGCGGTCCTGGTCCAGCAGTCGCGGCTGGGCGAGATCGACCGCGACGAGCTTGCCGAGATCATCACCGACGCCTGGGCCCACATGGCCCCCAAGAAGCTCTCGAAGAGCTACTTCGAGTCGCTCGAGGCCCGCGCCAAACAGGCCGAGAGTGACTGATCCGCGCCGTCGTGGCGCCCGGCCCGGCGGGCGGCCCCCGGCCCGGCACGGAGTCGACGCTGCGCGATCCGCGGCGTACGACGTGCTGAAGGCGGTTCGCGTCGACGACGCCTACACCAACCTGGTGCTGCCGCAGGTGCTCCGCGCCCACGGGCTGACCGGTCGCGACGCGGCGTTCACCACCGAGCTCGCCTCCGGCACGATCCGGCGGCAGGGCACCTACGACGCGATCATCACGGCCTGTCTGCACCGGCCCAAGGTCGAGGCGAAGGTGCTGGACGCACTGCGGCTCGGTGCCCACCAGCTGCTGTCGATGCGGGTCCCGACCCATGCGGCGATCAGCACCACCGTCGACCTGGTGCGGGCCAAGGTCGGTCAGGGACCGGGCGGCTTCACCAACGCGGTGCTTCGTCGGGTGGCCGAGCACGACCTCGACGGGTGGGTACGTCGGGTGGCGCCGGACCCCACTTCCGACCCGATCGGGTTCGCGTCGATTGCCCACTCCCATCCGCGCTGGGTCGTCGGCGGGCTCCAAGAGGCTCTCCGTGAAGCTCGCCGTGAGGATGATCTCGATGCGCTGCTGATCGCCGACAACGTGGCACCGAAGGTGATGCTGGTCGCGCAGCCGGGACTGTCGACCGTCGAGGAGCTCGTGTCGGCCGGTGGCAGTCGAGCCCGATACTCGCCGTACGGCGTGGAGCTCGCCGGGGGAGACCCGTCGGACCTCCCTGCTGTTGCGGAGGGCCGGGCCGGTGTCCAGGACGAGGGCTCGCAGCTGGTGGCGCTGGCCCTGGCGAACCAGCCGATGTCCGGACGCGACGAGCGTTGGCTGGACCTGTGCGCCGGGCCGGGAGGGAAGTCCGCGCTGCTGGCCGCCCTGGCGAGAACCCGCGGCGCCAAGCTGCTCGCCTCGGAGCTGCAGCACCACCGGGCCGGCCTGGTGCGGCGCGGCACGCGTGCGGTCCCCGGCGGCATGCTCGGGGTGGTCACCGCCGACGGGACGAAGCCACCGTGGCGGCCGGGCAGCTTCGACCGGGTTCTCGTCGACGCTCCCTGTTCCGGGCTGGGGGCGCTCCGCCGCCGCCCGGAATCGCGCTGGCGGCGTACTCCCGGCGACCTCAAGCAGCTGGTACCGCTCCAACAGGCCCTGCTCGCCTCGGCGCTCGACGGCGTCCGGCCCGGTGGTGCGGTCGCCTATGCGACCTGCTCGCCGCTGCTCCCCGAGACCGTCGAGATCGTCCAGACGGTGCTGGACGGCCTCCCCGACGTGGAGCTCGTGAACGTGGCCCTCGCCCTGCCTGACGTGCCGGACGCGTCCGGGCCACTCGCCGGCACCATGCAGCTCTGGCCGCACGTGCACGGCACCGATGCCATGTTCATCGCCCTGCTTCGTCGTAGCTGAAACTAACGGACCATGGCCGCGGCAAACCTTTCCACGGCGGCGGAGTCGGTATAGGGCAGGAACAGCGATGGCTCGATCAGTTCGACCTCGAGTACGCAGAACTGGCCGGCGTCATCACGGACCAGATCAACCCGGGCGTACGCCGGCGTCCCCAGTCGGCTCGAGACCAGGTCCATGGCGGCTTGAGCGACGTCGATCTGAGCCGCAGTCGCGACGTGCTCGGCATTGGTCTCCGCGGCGAACAGATCCTCGACAGTGCCTGCCTGTGGCAGCGCGACCCGCTTGCTGGCGGCGTGACTGAACTGCCCATGGAAGAAGATCAGCGGCCATTCACCATCCGTGGCAACGGACTTCAGGAAAGGCTGTACCAGGACGACCTGCCCGGATGCGTGCAGTCGGGCGACGTGCGCCGCCGCGGTTTCGTGTTGGTCCGCTCCGTACCAGGCGGCATCCCGGCTCCCGGCCCCGACCGCGGGCTTGACCACGAAGTGCTCGGCGGGGAAAGCGGCCGCCGAGCCTGGGTGCACGAAGACGGTGGGCGTGATCGGCACTCCGGCCTCGGCCAACTCGGCCAGGTACTGCTTGTCGAGATTCCAGCGGACCGTCGCCGGCGGATTCACCAGATCGCTGACCGCATCGACTTGTTCGAGCCAGGACAGGAACTCGTCCAGACGCTGCGGATAGTCCCAGGCCGACCGCAGCACGACTCGGTCAAAGCGGGACCAGTTCACGTCCGGGTCGTCCCAGTCGAGAACTTCGACCGACACCCCCGTCCGCTGCAGCGCTGCCAACGCCAGAGGCTCGTCCTCGTCCCGGCCCCGGGCCTCCCGCGCGGTCACCCACGCCAATCGCTCGATCATCCGGTCACCCTAGACGCGTAACCGAGCACCCGACGTCGCGGTTCGCGTCGAAGACGTGCGTCGCCTTGCTCGTCAGCACGGTCGTGCCGATCAGCGCAGCGCCGGCGGTCATCAGCAGCAGCGTCTGGTGCAGGCCGAGCCCGTCGATCAGGAAGCCGGCGACGAGGATGCCGACTGGCGCGGCGACTGGGATGCTCGCCGTGCTCAGCCCGACCACGCGGGGCAGCAGACGCGCGGGTGACCGCTCCTGGCGGATCGTAGCCTGCAGCGGCACGAGCAAACCGGCAGCAGCTCCGAGCGTCAGCAGCATGGTGAGGGTGACCGGAAGGAACGGAACGAGCGTGATCGCTGCGTAGGTGCACGGCCACACGATGAATACGCCGAGGTACAGCCGCCGACGACGGACGCGCGAACCGAACATCCCGAAGCCGGCGGCTCCGAGCAGCCCTCCCGCACCGTAGCTTGCGACCATCACCCCCAGCACCACCGGATCGCCGAACGCGTCGCGCGCCAGGACCGGGAGCACGATCGGTGCAAGGGGACCGACCAGCAGCACCGCCGCCGTCGGGAAGACGAACAGCGCGCGGAGTGCCGGGTCGCCCCAGATGAACGCGATCGCCTCGCCTAGCCCGGCACTCTCCGTTGTCGCGGCGACGGCAGGGGACCGAGGAAGGTGAACGAGCCGCCCGACGACGAGCGCGGCGAACGCGAACGAGGCTACCGTCACCCAGAGTGCCCCGGCGACGTCGAAGGCAACGATGAGCAGGCCGGCCATCGGAGCTCCGAGCAGGTAGCCGACGTGCTCAGCCGAGGTGAACAAGGCGTTCGCGCGCTCGCGCTGGTACCTGCCGGCATCCGCCACCGCTGGCACCAGGCTCTGCCGCGCGGTCGAGCCTGCCGAGTCAGCGAGCGTGCCGAGGATCGTCAGCAGCACGACGTGCCAGATCTGAAGCACGTCCAGCGCGAGGAGGATCGGCAGCGGCGCGACCGCGAAGCCGCTGAGGAGGTCGGCGGCTGAGCTCGTGCGAACCGGCCCGATGACGTCGACGATCCGTCCTGCAGCGAGACCACCGACGGCGGCACTCCCGACGCCGGCGAACACCGTCATCCCGGTGAGCGAGGCGCTGCCCGTCGTGGTCAGCACCAGCCACGGAATCGCGACCGTCATGATGACGTTCCCGCTGAGCGATACGGCGTTCGCCAGGACCAGAAGAGTCAGCGGCGTCATCCCACTAACGATCCAGCCGGTGTCGGGTTGTGGTCCTCGACGGCGTACGCCGACGGCATCTCGAGCACGGCGAGGGTGCATCGTGCGATGCACACCAGCTTGCCTTGGTCGTTGGTGATCCTGATCTCCCAGACGTGGGTGGTCCGCCCGATGTTGACCGGTCTGGCCACCCCGGTCACCCATCCCGAGCCAGCGGGGCGGACGTGGTTGGCATTGATCTCCATGCCCACACAGTGGAAACGGCTGCGGTCGACCGCGAACGAGCCTGCCCAGCTGGCGAGGGTCTCGGCGAAGGCGACCGATGCGCCCCCGTGGAGCACGCCGGCGGGCTGGCGCGTGCGGGCGTCCACGGGCATCCGCCCGACCAGGTAGTCGTCGCCGAGCTCGACCAGCTCCATCCCGAGCAGGCCGTTGAGGGCCTCCGCCCCGCGCTCGTTGGCGGACTCGAGGGACGGCGTCCCGTGCCAGATGGACTGCGTTGTGGCCGCGGTCGGGATCGCGATCTGCGTCATGGTGGTCTCCTCGGGAATGCGAAGCGGCAGGTGTGCTGTCCTGCCACCATCCCGAAGCCGCGTTGAAGTGCCGTGGAAACGGCGTTGATGCGGCTTGACTTCAACTTCACTTTAAGTTCGACACTGGCTTGCATGCATGCAATCAGGCTCCACGAGTTCGGGCCCGCCACCAACCTGATCCTCGACGAGCTGCCTGACCTCGAACCCGCTCCAGGCGAGGTGCGGATCGCGGTCGAGGCGGCCGGCGTACACCTCCTCGACACCTCGCTTCGGCAAGGGGAGCCGGGTCCGGTGCCTCCGCCCGAGCTGCCCACCATTCCCGGCCGCGAGGTCGCGGGCGTGGTCGATGCGCTTGGCTCCGGGGTCGACGAGTTCTGGCGCGACCGGCGGGTCGTGGCCCACCTCGGGATGGTCCCCGGTGGCTACGCGACCCAGGCGACCACGTCGGTCGCGAAGCTCTTCCAGGTGCCCGACCATGTCGACGCAGCGTCGGCCGTCGCCGCGGTCGGCACCGGGCGGACGGCGTTGGGCATCCTCGAGACCGAGCCGATCCGCCCCGACGACGTCGTGCTGCTCCCTTCAGCCGCCGGCGGTCTCGGCTGGCTACTCGTGCAGACGGCGAAGACGGTCGGCGCGACTGTCGTCGCGGCCGCAGGTGGCCAGGCCAAGCTGGACCGGCTCGCCGAGCTGAAGCCCGACGTCTCGGTCGACTACGACGCGCCCGACTGGCCCGAGCGCGTGCGCGATGAGCTCGGCGAGCGTGGCGTGACCGTGGTGTACGACGGCGTCGGCGGCGCGGTCGGCCGGGCCGCCCTGGAGCTGTTGGCGCCCGGGGGCCGGATGGTGATGTTCGGCTACTCCGCGGGAAGTCCGACTCAGTTCGATGCCTCGGATGTCCTTTCCAGGAGCCTGTCCGTGTCGTGGGCTCTCGGGCCGCGGATGTTCGCGTTGCCAGGAGGCATCCCGGGGCTGGCCGGTCGGGCGCTTCAGCGGGTGGCCGACGGCGAGTGGCGGCCACTGCTCACGACGTACGCGCTGGAGGATGCGGCCTCGGCCCACGCAGCACTGGAGTCCCGCGCGGCCGTCGGCAAGGTCGTCCTGCTCACCTCCGGCTCGGCGTCGGCCCGATGATTCGTCGTGGCGTTGTCGGTCCATACATGCAGACTGCAGAGGGAGCGCAATCATGACCGACATTCCGGAGGCCATCATGACCACTCACGGCGACGACCCCGTCGTGAGCATCGACGAGCGTCCTGCCCCCGAGTCACGTGGGCCGCGAGCGCTCCGGCCGTTCCGCACGCCGGCCTACCGCAAACTGGCGCTGGCCCTGATCCTCAGCACCTTTGCCTCCGGGGTCTGGATCGTGGCCCTCGTCTGGGAGGTGATCCGGATCGGCGGCGGCCCGACCCAGCTGTCGATCGTGTCGACCGCCTCGGCGGTCGGCGTCCTGCTGCCGGCCCTGCTGGCCGGTGTCCTGGCGGACCGGATCCCGCAGAAGACGATCCTGCTGTGCGTGGCCGCTGTCGAGTTCGGCGGCATGCTGCTGGTGGCGTTCCTGTCCTTGTCCGACCTGACCCAGATCTGGCACCTCGCGGCCGTCACGTTCGTCACCGGGATGGGGATGGCGTTCTACTACTCGGCGTACTCCGCCTGGCTGCCCGCGCTCGTCCCCGAGTCCGACCTGATGGCGGTCAACGGCTTCGAGGGCATGGTGCGTCCGACCATCGGCCAGGCCGCCGGCCCCGCACTCGCCGGTTTCCTCGTCGGTGCCCTTTCCTCGGGCGCGGCAGTCGCGATCGCCGCCGCGTGCGCAGGCGCCGCGCTCTTCGCCCTGTCCCTGGTGCCCAAGACGCCCGTCCGACGTGACCTCGACGCGAACGCCGCCGCCAACCCGGTCGCGACGGTCCTTGCGGACATGCGGGAGGGCTTCGTCTACATGATCCGGACCCCGTGGCTGCTGGCCACGCTGCTCTTCGCGTCCGTGATGATCCTGGTGATGATGGGGCCGTTCCAGGTGCTCATCCCGTTCCTGGTCAAGGACCGGCTCGGGGGCGGTCCCGGAGACCACGCGCTCGTGATGGCCGCGTTCGGCATCGGTGGAGCGCTCGGTTCGCTGGCCATGGCCTCCTTCGACATGCCCCGCCGCTACCTCACGATCATGAACCTGATGTGGGGTGTCGGCTGCCTGCCCCTGGCGGTGATGGGGATGGCCACCGAGATCTGGGTCGTGGTGGTCTCCGCCGCGGCGCTGGGCGTCATGTTCTCCGCGCCCATGGTGATCTGGGGCACGCTGCTCCAGCGTCGGGTCCCGCCGGCTCTCCTCGGCCGGGTCGCCTCGCTGGACTTCTTCGTGTCGATCTCGCTGATGCCGATCTCGATGGCGCTGGCCGGTCCACTGTCCGAGGGGATCGGGCTGCGCAACACCTTCCTGATTGCCGGCGTGGTGCCGATGGTGGTGGCTGCCGTCGCGATCGTGTGGGCGCGGCTGCCGCAGGACGAGCTCGCGCACCCGTTGAAGGACTAGCCTGTCCGGGCATGAAGAAGATCGGGTTCCTGTCGTTCGGGCACTGGTCGCCGTCGCCGCAGTCGCAGACTCGGTCGGCCGCGGATGCGCTGCAGCAATCCATCGAGCTCGCGGTGGCGGCCGAGGAGCTGGGAGCAGACGGCGCGTACTTCCGGGTGCATCATTTCGCGAGCCAGCTGTCTTCCCCGTTCCCGCTTCTGGCCGCAGTCGGGGCCAGGACCAGCCGGATCGAGATCGGGACCGCTGTGGTCGACATGCGTTACGAGAACCCGCTCTACATGGCCGAGGACGCGGGTGCGGCGGACCTGATCTCCGGCGGGCGGTTGCAGCTGGGTATCAGCCGGGGGTCACCGGAGCAGGTGATCGACGGGTTCCGCTACTTCGGCTTCGAGCCCGCCGAGGGTTCCGACCACGCGGCCATGGCCCGCGAGCACACCCGGGCGTTCCTCGAGGTGATCAAGGGTGAAGGGTTCGCGCAGCCCAACCCGCGGCCGATGTTTCCCAACCCGCCCGGCCTGCTCCGGATCGAGCCCCACTCGCCGGGCCTTCGCGACCGGATCTGGTGGGGCGCCGCAACGCGCGCATCTGCTGAGTGGGTCGCGGAGCAGGGCATGAACCTGATGAGCTCGACCCTGCTCACCGAGGACACCGGCGTACCGTTCCACCGGCTCCAGGCAGAGCAGCTCCAGCGGTTCCGACACGCTTGGAACACCGCTGGCCACCCGCGCGAGCCGCGAGTTTCGGTCAGCCGCAGCATCTTCCCGGTCGTCAACGACCTGGATCGTGCGTACTTCGGTGGCCAGGCCGACAGCCAGGACCAGGTCGGCTATCTGGACGGCGGCATGGCCCGCTTCGGCAAGACGTACGCCGGCGAGCCGGACCAGCTGATCAAGGATCTCGCCGAGGACGAGGCCATCGCCGCCGCCGACACGCTGCTTCTCACGGTCCCGAATCAGCTCGGCGTGGACTACAACGCGCATCTGATCGACAGTGTGCTGCGCCACCTCGCGCCTGAGCTTGGCTGGCGCTGAGGCTGAGTACTTGAAAGCGCTCGGCACTTTGGTGCTCGGACGACGGTTGGTCCCGGGCTGTGCGGCCTACCACGTCGGCTGCGCTGGGCTCCCCGCGTCGGGACGCGTCACCGTCGCCGGGCCCGTCGCCGTTGCTTCGAGGCGTCCCGCCACGCGTCGCTTTTACGCTTCGCCGACGCAGCACGCCGCGCTGCTCGGGACCGGCCGCCCCGTGCGCGGCGGAGGCACCACGCGGTTGTAGGCATCCGGATCACCCGGTGGTGGCCGGGCGATCGGGCGTGTCGGTGGTCGAGCCCTTCGAGACGGTTGCTTCGCGACCTCCTCAGGAACCACTTGTCGAGACTCAGTTCGGCGGGATGGGGATGGTGCCGTGTGGGGTGACCAGGTAGGTCTGGCCGTGGGGTCCGGTCCATTGGTAGCTGCCGGCGGGGTGCGGTGGTAGCGCCATCGGCGGAAGGTTTTCGCCCGGTGGTGCCTTCGGCAGAGCGCGGCGAGGGCGTCGGGCCGGGTCTGGCCCGGGTGGGCCGTTCTCCTCGTAGGGGGTGATGTGGTCCAGTCGCAGGCTCTGGCGTCCCGGGTGCACCACGGGAAGACGCAGTGCTGGTCGCGCAGGATGACGAGTTCCCGCATCCAGGCGGGTGGGTCGTGCGCGTCGATGGCGTCGGTGCGGGTCATGTCGAGGACGGGTTGGATGGTGACCCGGGACCGGCCGGCCCAGTCCTTGATCCGGGCGATGGTGGCCGGCCCGAACCTCTCCACGGTCCCGAACCCGGTCCCGTACACTGCTGTCGGCGCCGTCGGCGCCGAGCAGGTCGGTCAGCGTCAGGTGCAGGTAGAGCTTGGTCTTGGCTGCAGGCGGAGGGACTGGGGCGGTCTCGGCTGGTGACTGGGCGTCGGGTCCGAGGAGGGCGCCCAGGTCAAGGGCGGCTTGCCGGTTGGCGATCACCCCGACGGCCTTGGCCTTGCGGACCTCGAGGGTGTCGGTGTCACCCAGCGCCTTCAACTGGGCGGCCTGCTCACAGACCAGGTCGTGAAAGCAGGTGAGGTCCAGGGTGTCGCCGGTGACGTCGAGATGGGAGGTGCCCGCCCACTCTCCGTCGTCACGGTGGAAGAGCCGGACATTCCAGGCGGCCTTGCCCTGCTGGTCCCGGGTCTCCAGCAGGTGCGGGTCGTAGCTGGCGATGGCCTGGGCGACCGCGGTCTCGATCGCCCGCCACCCACACGAACCGATCCGGTCCGCCAACTGCGCGTCCACAGACGCGGCACCAGCCTTCGACAGGCGGTGCGTGGCCTGGGCGACCTTGCGGGCCTTCCACGGCGCCACCGCCAACGCCTCCACCGCGGCCCAGATCCGGGGGAGCCGGTGGTCAGGTCCAGGGCGTCAGCCAACAACTGCAACCCGGACAGGGTGGAGACCCCCAGCGCGGCGGCGAACGGTTCGGGGGTGAACGCCGCCACCAGCGGCGTCCCCTCGCCACCCAGGGCTTCGTCGGTCGCGTCGAGGCCGGGCAGGCCGTTGTCGGACCAGGTCACGAACCCGGACTCCTCGGTGGCCGGATGGAGCACGCACCATTGCGCGGCCACCCGCAGCTTGGCTCGGCCGGCCTGGCGTTCCCGGACTTCGGACTCGGCGGCGAGGTCGAGCAGCCACTCCGCGTCGAGGCCGCGAGACCTCGACCGGGTTGCCGTTCAACATCGTCTCCAACATGCATCAATCCAAGCAGGACGCACCGACAATCCGGCCCCGGAATCGGGGCTGAAACGGGAGCTGTGGAGAAGTATTTTCGAAAGTTTCTTCAAGCCTGCTTGGGTTTCGGTGGTCTCGTGGCGTGGTTGCGGTTTCAGGCCAACCCGCTTGGGTGGCGGTCGGCGTACGACCTTCGGGCCCTGCCCGGGGTCGCCGACCCGGCTCTTGTTGACAGTCGTCGCTGACGCTCCTTTGTGTCAACAAGGGCCGGGTCGGCTCCTTCGCTGCGCGGCGGTCGGCGCACCGTCTTGCGGACCCAGCCCACGTGCGCCGACTCGTCGCTAACCGGCCTCGTCCGCGAGAACCATGTGGTCGAGTTCGACGAGGGCTACCGCATCGCTTGGAGACCTGCCGAGCCGGGTCAGGAGGCGCCCGGGCACCTGTGGCGACGGGAACTCGAACCGATCGACTCGTCGCGTACGCGCGGTCACCCACAACTACGACTGGACCAAGCTGACCGATGGGAACCGGCCCAGGCTTCCATCGACCAACTCGCTGCCCTCGTTGAGCGTGAGTGACCGTGAGCCGCGCCGCCCGCGGTCCGGGCCACCAGCGGCGAGTGCCAGCGCCAAGCCCACTCCAGACGGGTTCCGCGACCTCCCACGCAGCTAGCTTTCCTGGTTTTGCTTTCAGAGCTGAAAGATCGTCGCCGCGATTAAGTAGGCCGCGGACACACCTTCTGGGTCGTGCAGATCGCCGGGAGCCTCCAACGTTGCCTGGGCACGCGCGCGCACCGCGGCGCCGGGAGCGGCAGCAACGAGATCGACGCACAGCCCAGCGACAACGGCGCTAGCGTCGTTGTCGTCCAGATCGGTCAAGGACGAGGCTGTACTGTCGGAGCCAGGACGTTGCCGCCTCCTGGAACACCTCACGAGCCGAACTCGAGGTCCACCTCGGTGGTCGCCTATCGTCTGGGCGACTGCCTCTGCGGTGTGCCAGCTGAATCTCTGTGTCGGACGGTACGGTCGACGGTGCCCTGGGCAAAGTACCTCAGCCGTGGATCTCCGTCTGGTGGCCTCCGGATGTCGCGGTCACCGATCGGCCGGGAACGGCAGGACCGTTGCCGCTGAGGAATGGGATCTCGTCCTCTGCACAACCCTCGTTGGGCGATGGGTCACCGGCGACGTCAAGATCCACATCGACCGCACGCTCGCCCTCGACGAGGTGAACAAGCGCGGCGCTCGTCCGCCGTCCGGGTCCCCGTCTGGCCGAAGGGCTGGTCACGCACATCGAGCGTTCGAGCATCGACCTTGACCTGGCGCAGCGCCAGTGGGACGGGTACGTCGCTGCCCTGCACGACGAGGGCTGGGAGACGATCGAAGTCCCGCCTGCCGATGACTGTCCAGACGCGGTCTTCGTCGAGGACACCGTGGTCGTCTACGGCGACCTGGCGGTCATCTCGCGTCCCGGAGCCGACGAGCGCAAGCCCGAGACCGCAGCGGTAGAGGAACTGCTCCCTGGGCTCGGCTATCGGACGACGCGCATCGAGGATCCCGGGACCCTCGACGGCGGCGACGTGCTCAAGCACGACGGCACCGTGTGGGTCGGTCTCGGCGGGCGCACGAACGAGTCGGGTCTCGATCAGCTCGCCGCAGCACTGGAGCCGCTTGGTGCCCGGGTGATCGGCGTACCGCTCACCAAGGTGCTGCACCTGAAGTCCGCCGTCACGGCGCTGCCGGATGGCACTGTCGTGGGCTACCCGCCGCTGGTCGACGACTCGGCCGCCTGGGAGAGCTTTCTCGAGGTCCCGGAGGAGCCGGGCTCACACGTGGTCCTGCTCGACGAACAGACCGTGCTGATGTCCACGAGCGCACCACGCACGGCAGAGCTGTTCGCCGCCCGCGGGCTGCGGGTCGTGGCGGTCGACCTGACGGAGTACGAGAAGCTCGAGGGCTGTGTCACCTGCCTGTCGGTGCGGCTGCGCGGCTGACAGAGTGGAGCATTCGCTCAAGCCGTGATGGCCGAACCGTCGTCGGATGACGTCGCGGCCCCCAGCAACCGGTCGCGCAAGCTCACGAGTTCGGACACCGCCTCGAGGAATCGGACGGTGCTGTCACCGAACTGGAGGTCATCGAAGTAGTGGTGGCGCATGGCCACCCTGGCCAGGTGATGTTCGTCGTGCTCGAGCCGGGCCGAGATGAGTGCGGCCAGCCCAGCCACGTCGACGTCATTGATCACGTCAGCGCACCGGCTCACCGGCACCTCCCGGCGAAGCCGCTCGGCGTCATGGTGCCGGTCGGTGATGAAGATCGGGCGCTCGGTCCGGAGATACAGCCAGTCGAGGCCGACCGAGGACACGTCGGTGACCATGGCGTCGCAGTCCGGGATGATCGCGAGAATGTCACCGCCGGTGATGGCCTGGTGGCCGGCGTCGGGCTCGCGTCGGATGGCCCCGTCGACCAACGCCAGGATGCGGTGATGTGCCTCGCGCATCGTCGGACTCAGGCTGGTGACCACCTTGGGATGCGGCTTGTAGACGAGTCGTACGTCGGGCACCGCCAGGACGGCGCGGACGATGTCGGCCCCGACGGTGGTGACGGAGGTGTAGTCGTTGAACTCGGCGTCGCCCTCCCAGGTCGGCGCGTAGAGGACCGTCCGTCGCGCGCTGGGGACCAGCACCGGCGCAGGCCGCAGGTCCAGCTGCGGCCGCCCGATGCGAACCAAGCGGCTGGTGTCGAACTCGAGGAGGCCGGCGGCATGACGCTGCACCGCTGCCTCGCCCGCCACGAAGACCCGGTCGTAGGCCTTGGCGTTGTTGCTCGCCATGCTCTGTTTGTCGCTCTCGCCGTGGTTGATGTGGACGTGCAGCATCCGACCGTCGATGAGCGACTGGAAGTTCAGCGGGGAGTTGTTGCAGTAGAGCACGACCTTGCCGTCGAGCCCGGCATAGAGGTCCGTGAGCTCGGGGAACGACGGAGCCGCGAAGACAGGCAGCGACGTCTTGGCCCGCAGCAGGATCGAGGACTCCTGATCGCGCACGACGATCCCCACCCGGTGCTGCTCATGCAGCAGGTCGAGGACGGGCAGCCACTGGACGAGCTGGTAGGTCCGCGTGGGGTCGTCCGAGAAGTAGGCGATGACCGAGACCTCTTTCACTCCGCAATCCTAGTCGCCGAACGGGTCCAGCGAGAACAGCCTTGGCTGGCGTCAGGAGCTCGTGAGGATGACGAGCTGCTGGGTCGCTCGGGTCATCGCGACATAGCGGTCGACCGCTCCCTCGAGGCCCGTGCCGAACTCCTCCGGGTCGATGAGTACGACCAGGTCGAACTCGAGCCCCTTCGACAGCTCCGGGGTCAGCGTTCGGACCCGGGACGTCGCCCGGAACGTGAATTCACTGGTGCCGATGACGCAAGCGATCCCGTCGGCATGGGCGGCGAGCCAGGTGTCGAGGATCGAGGCCAGGTCCGAGACAGATCCGTGTACGACGGGGACGTCGCTGGTGCGGATCGACGTCGGCACGTTGGCGTCCGGGAGCACGGCCCGGATGACCGGCTCGGCTTCGGCCATGACCTCTGCCGGTGTCCGGTAGTTGATGCTCAGCGAGGCCAGGTTGACCCGGTCGAGCCCGATCCGCTCGAGCCGTTCCTGCCACGACTCCGTGAACCCGTGCCTTGCCTGGGCGCGGTCCCCGACGATGGTGAGGCTGCGGGAAGGGCAGCGGAGCAGCAACATCTGCCACTCCGCGTCGGTCAGCTCCTGGGCCTCGTCCACCACGATGTGTGCGAACGGGCCGGCGAGCTCGTCCGGGGCGGCTGCGGGGAGGGCGGCTTCGTCGACCAGGGCGTCGCGGATGCCCTGCTGTCGAAGCTGGGCCATCATGCCCTCGTCATCGTCGGCCTGGAGAATCTCGTCGACGACCCTGTCCATCCGCTGCACGTTCGGCGGCGACGGCGGCCTCGTGCCGACGCCTGCGTCGTGACGCCTCGGGGTCGCCGAGCCGCTGCCGGGCCGCGTCCAGGAGCGGCAGGTCGGACACGGTCCAGGCCTGGGGATCCTGGCGCCTCAGCTTCCTGACCTCGTCAGGGCCCAGCCACGGTGCGCACCTGCGGAGGTAGGCGGGCACCGACCAGAGGTCGCCGACGAGGTCGGTGTACTCGATCAGCGGCCACGCTCTGGTGAAGGTGTCGACCAGCTCCGCGTTCTGCGCCAGCGCCCTGCGGAGAAGGTCGTCCGGGACCTCCTCGCCGTCGTACTTGTCCGTCAGGATCGTGAGCAGCTCCTCCCACACCTGGTCGCGCGCCTCGTTGTGCGGGGTGCCGGGGGCGGCTGACTCGAACGCCTCGGCCCATTCGTCAGCGCTGAGCCAGATGTCGGCGTACGGCGTCTCGACCTCCATGCCTTCGGTGGGCGGCTCCTCGTACAACCTGACCGCCGGCTCGATCGCCTTCACCATGTCCGCTGACGACTTCAGGCGGGCCACGTCGGGGTCGGTCTCGGGCCCGGCGACCGCTCCCTCGGGGACGAGGTCGCGCACGGTGCAGGTCCGCACTCCTTCCTCGCCGAGGCTGGGGAGTACGTCGGCGACGTACGCCAGGTAAGGCCGGTGTGGACCGACGAAGAGCACGCCGCCCCTGCGGTGCCCGAGGCGCGGGTCGGAGTAGAGGAGGTAGGCGGTCCGGTGCAGCGCGACGACGGTCTTCCCCGTACCCGGACCGCCGTCGACGACGAGGGCGCCGCGTGATCCCGCGCGGACGATGGCGTCCTGGTCGGCCTGGATGGTGCTGAGCACATCGCGCATCCGGCCCGACCGGCTACTGCCGAGACTGGCGATGAACGCCGATTGGTCGTCTAACGCGGCGTTCCCCGCCAACCCGTCCGGGGTGAACACCTCGTCCCAGTAGTCGTTGATCCGGCCGAGGGTCCAGCGGTACCTGCGGCGGCTCGCCAGTCCCATCGGGTTGGCGTGGGTCGCGCCGAAGAACGGCTCAGCCGCTGGCGAGCGCCAGTCGACCAGCAGTCGCCGGCCCGAACTGTCGGTGAGGCCGAGCCGTCCGACGTACACGGGCTCGGCGTCGTCCGCGCTGACCATGCGGCCGAGGCAGAGGTCCAGACCGAAGCGACGCAGCGTACGCAGGCGAGCGGTCAGCCGGTGGATTTCCTGGTCCCGATCCATCGCCTCCTGGCCGATGCCGCCGGGCGCCTTGCGCTCGGCATCGAGCCGGTCGGACAGGTCGGCGATCGACCGCTCGAGGCTCTCCGCGATGGCCGCGAAGTGCTGCTCGTCGTCGGCGATCAGCGTCGGGTCGGCCTTGGGGGCGAGGCGCGCGGGGAGGTCGAACGCGCTGGTAGTCACGGGCATCTCGTCACCAGCTCCGATCGAGCAGCAGGTTCGCGGCCACCGTCGCCCCGTCGGTGCGGATCGTGCCGGCCACGGCGGCCGCTCGTGCGCGGGTCTCGGGGGTCAGCGCCGTCCTGAGCGCTGCCGACAGGGACTCGGTGGTCGGAGTCGGACCGACGTGTGCCGCGCCGATGCCCAGGTCGGCCACCCGGCCGGCCCAGTACGGCTGGTCCCCGATCTGGGCCACCACCACCTGCGGCGCGCCGGCCCGGGCGGCGGTCGTCGTCGTACCCGCGCCGCCATGGTGTACGACGGCGGCCACCCGGCCGAACAGTGCCTGCTGGTTGACCTCGCCGACGGCAAAGCAGTCTTCGTCGCTGGTCGATCAGGGCCAACTCGGCCCAGCCGCCAGAGACGAGTACGCGACGGCCTTGCGCGCGAATCGCCTCGATCGCGTCCTGGACGATGTCCTTCGCGGCGCGCATGGGGATGCTGCCGAAGCCGACGTACACCGGGGGTGTGCCAGCGTCGAGGAACGCCTCCAGGTCGGCTGGGAGTGGGCGGACGTCTGGCAGGATCCACGCGCCGGTCTGCACGACTTCGAGGTCCGCCGGCTGCTGCCACGGGCCCAGGGTCGGGTCCGCCGCCAGCCACGGGCGGTTGGTGAAGACGTGGTCGCGGACGTCGTCCATCGGAGGCAGGCCGATGGACGCGCGGTGGGTGTTCAACGGAGGGCCGAACACCGTGTTCAAGCCCTGGGCTTCCAGGTTCCAGAGCACCCGGTTGTCGGTCTCCTCCGGTGGGAACTGCACGCCGGGCAGCGCGAGCGGCCGGTGGTACGGCGAGGGCAGCCAGACCGGACAGTAGGTCACGTACACGTGGCGGATGCCCAGCTTCTCGGCCACCGACTGCGCGGCGGCTGCGGCCGGAGTGACGCCGCCCGCCACGATCGCGTCAGAACCCGTTGCCGCCGCGGCGACCGCGTCGAACTGCGTGGCGACCAGCTCCGCCGCACGCCGGGGCAGATCCGGAGGAGCCCCCTCGACCCGCACCTGGCGCATCAGCTCACGTACCGATGGGCCGGCAGGCACCATCGGCAGACCAACACGATCCAACAGCTCTGTGAACTCCTCCTCCGGCGGCGCGCACACCTGCACCTCCGCGCCGAGCTCCCGCAGCTGCACCGCAAGCGCCACCAGCGGTTCGACGTCCCCGCGCGACCCGTACGTCGACAACAACACCCGCATTCGGTGACTCCCCCATTTCCCTTGGTTCTGGCTTCGGGCGGCGATTCTGCGGCACGTATGGGGTCTTGCCGCAAGCCCCCGAGTGCGTTATAAGTTGAAAGTGGAAGGGAGTGGTGACACTCCTTTCCTTTTCCTTTGTGCGCCGGCTGTGCAGCGGCGGCTCAGTCGTCGAGCACGTGTCGCAGATAGCGCTGCGGCGCGTCGAGGTAGCGACGCCAGTGCTGCACCAGCTCGAGCTCCTCCCACGACGTCTCGCGCAGGCCCCAGTCGCCGACCTCCAGAATCGTGGCGCCGGGCATCGCAGCGAGGATCGGCGAGTGCGTCGCGCACAGCACCTGCCCACCGGTCGACGCCACCTCGTGCAGCGCGGCGATCAGGCCAAGCGTCGAGGAGAACGACAGGGCGGCCTCCGGCTCGTCGAGACAGTAGAAGCCGGGGGAGTCGAACCGGGTCGCCAGCAGTTCCAGGAAGGACTCGCCATGGCTCATCTCGTGGAAGACCGGGTCGTCCCGACCGGGGTTCGCCTCCAGGTAGGTGTAGAAGCCGTGCATCGTCTCGGCCCGCAGGAAGAATCCCCATCGCCCCGACCCGATTCCACGCCGCAGCTTGAGCGCCCGCGACAGCGGTGACTCCGACGCTCGCGTCGAGTGGGTGGCACCCGTGGATCCGCCCTCGGGCGACAGCCCATAGGCCATCGCGACCGCTTCCACGAGCGTGGACTTGCCGGACCCGTTCTCTCCGACCAGGAACGTCACGCCCTTGCTGAGAGCCAGCCCGTCGCGCACCAGCTGCGCCACCGCGGGGATCGTCATCGGCCACTGACGGGGAGACAGGTCGTGCTCCACAGCCACCCCGACATGTACGACGGGCGGCTGGTCGAAGTCCATGTCAGCGCACGCTAGCCGAGTCCGCTCCCGCTACGTTGGGTTCATGCCCAGCAAGCCGCCGGCGGTCGAGATCGAGGTCGACGACAAGGTCGTCCGCGTGAGCAATCCGGACCGGGTCTACTTCCCGGAGACGGGCGCCACCAAGCTCGACCTGGTGGAGTACTACCTGTCTGTGGGCGACGGGATCGTGAACGCCTTGTTCGAACGCCCCTGCATGCTGCACCGGTTCCCGAAAGGGCTCGCCGGCGACAAGGTGCACCAGAAGCGACTTCCCGCCGGGGCGCCGCCCTGGGTCGAGACGGTCCGTCTGCACTTCCCGCGCTGGAACCGGACCGCCGACGAGCTCTGCGTCACCGAGCTCGGCAGCGTGATCTGGGCGGTCCAGATGTCGACCGTCGAGTTCCACCCCTGGAACAGCAGGCGCGCGGACACCGAGAAGCCGGACGAGTGGCGCATCGACCTCGACCCGGGGCCGTTGTCGGACTGGGCGCAGGTGAGGCGAGTCGCCCACGTCGCCCACGAGGTGCTCGACGAGCTCGGCGCCGTCGGGTTCCCCAAGACCAGCGGCGGGGCCGGGCTGCACGTCTACGTGCGGATCCAGCCCGACCACGGCCACAAGGAGGTACGCCGGGCAGCGCTCGCGTTCGCCCGTGAGGTCGAGCGGCGCGCCCCCGATGACGTGACGACGTTGTGGTGGCGCAAGGACCGGGACCCGCACCACCTCTTCGTGGACTACAACCAGAACGCTCGCGACCACACGATCGCCGCGGCCTACTCGGTTCGGGGCGTCCCCGACGCCCGGGTGAGCGCGCCGATCCACTGGGAGGAGATCGACGACGTGGTGCCCACCGACTTCACCATCGACACGATGCCCGCGCGGTTCAAGGAGCTCGGCGACCTGCACGAAGGCATCGACGAGCAGGTGTTCGACATCTCAGCCCTCATCGAGTGGGCGGACCGGGACGAGCGCGAGGGCGCCGAGCCCCCCGCCGAACCCGACTGACCTCGGCGGAGGCTGAGTTCGGGGCAGCTACCGCTCCCGGACTGCGTAGGTCAGGTGGGTCACCCGCTGCGTCGGCTCCGCGCGGAGTTGCTCCAAGGCCACGCGGCCTGCGTCGACTCCCTCGAACAGGCGGATTCCGGAGCCGAACAGCACGGGTGACAGCGCGATCGAGAACTCGTCGATCAGGCTGGCGTTCACGTACTCCAGGATCGTCGCGCCGCCGCCCGCGATGCGGACGTCCCGGTCGCCGGCGGCCTCGCGGGCCTGGTCGAGCGCGGGCTCGATGCCGTCGTTGACGAAGTGGAAGGTGGTCCCGCCCGGCCGCTCCCAGGGGTCACGCTTCTCGTGCGTCACGACGAAGACCGGCGTGTGGAACGGCGCTTCCTCCGGCCACCTCTGCTCGCCGGCGTCGAACATGCGCTTGCCCATCACGCTCGCGCCGGTGCGCTCGAACGTCTCCCGCGCGATGTCGTTGTCGCGCCCTTCCTCGCCGCCCTCGCCGAGCTTCAGGTTCTCCCGGAAGAACCGCTGCTGGAATGCCCACTGCTGCAGCTCCATCCACTGCTGCCCCATCAAGTCCCCGAGGGACTCGGGCGCGATGTAGCCGTCCAGCGACATCGACACGCTGAAGAACACCTTCCCGGCCATCAGTCCTCAACTCCCTTCCGAACGACCTCGGTGACGTAGGCAGCCAGGTTGCTCAGGGTCTGCTGGCCGCCCTCGATCGCGTGGTACTTCTCGACCGCCTCGTCGCGCAGCGCCTTGGTGGGGAACACACTGCGCATCTCGATCCGGGTCCCTGTGCCATCGGCGCCGTCGGGCGCGAACGTGAGGACCGACTCGAAGGCGTTCGGGTCGTCGCGGGACTCACCGTGGAGCAGTGCGAGCCGCTCCGGCGGGGCGATCTCGGTCCAGGAGATCCACTCCTGGTAGTCCGTTCCGTCCGGTCCGTGCATCACGAAGTCCCACTCCCCGCCGACGCGGAACTCGAACGCCCGCGTGGTGGTGGTGAAACCCTCCGGGCCCCACCACCGCGACAGGTGCCGGACCTCGGTGAACGCCTCGAACACCAGCTCCCGTGGGGCACTGATGACCCGAGTGATCACGATCTCGCGGTCGGCCGTCGCTGACTGCGCCTCGTCCCGTCCCGTCGCGCTCATCAGCTACTCCTCCTGCCTTGCCTGGTTGAGGTCCTGCACGTACGCGTCCAGCCGGTCGAGGCTCTCGTTCCAGAACCGCTCGAACCCGCCGGTCCACTCGTGGACCGGTCGCAGCCCGCGGGCGTCAAGGCCGTACAGGCGCTGCCTGCCTGCCTTGCGGTCCCGCACCAGCCCGACCTCACGGAGCACCCGCAGGTGTTTGGACGCCCCCGGCTGGGTCAGCCCCAGCTCCCGGGCCAACTCGGTCACTGGCCGCTCACCCACCCGCAGCAGCACCAGGATCTCCCGGCGCTGCGGCTCGGCGATCGCGTTGAAGACGTCCGACGTCGTCGCTGCTCGTGCCATGCGCGCCATCATATGCCGATATAGGCATGCGTCAAGAGACGACGCCGGTTCCGCCGACGTAGCCGAACGTACCTAAGGCGCGCGTTACTCGAACCGCAGGGCTCGGCGTCGTCCTACTTCGAGTCGTTGGGTACGTCCGGCTACGAGACCTGGGTACCCCTAGGATCACGACCGTGGGCATCCAGATCACGCCGAGCATCCTCAACGCCGACCTTGCCGACCTGGGCGCCGAGGTCCGGAGGATCGGCAGCGCCGACTGGGTGCACGTGGACGTCATGGACAACCACTTCGTGCCGAACCTGACCCTCGGCCTGCCGGTCATCGAGAGCCTCAAGGGCCACACCGGGCTCCCGATCGACGTCCACCTGATGATCGAGGACCCGGACCGGTGGGCTCCGGCGTACGCCGAGGCCGGGTGCGGGAGCGTGACCTTCCACGTCGAGGCAGCCAGGGCGCCGGTGCGGCTGGCCCGGGAGATCCGGGCCCGGGGCGCTCGCGCGAGCCTGGCGCTCAAGCCGGCCACCCCGGTCGAGCCCTACGAGGATCTGCTTCCCGAGCTGGACATGCTCCTGATCATGACCGTCGAGCCCGGCTTCGGCGGGCAGGCCTTCCTCGACCTGTGCCTTCCCAAGATCCGCCGGGCGCGGGCCCTGACCGCGAAGCACGGTCTCGAGACCTGGCTCCAGGTCGACGGTGGCATCTCCCTGGACACCATCGAGCGCTGCGCGGAAGCGGGCGCCGACGTGTTCGTCGCCGGCTCCGCCGTCTACTCGGCCGATGATCCGGACAAGATGGTCGCCGAGCTTCGAGCCGCCGCCGAGAGGGCCAGCGCGACCGGACGGTGAGACATCTCACGGGGCGCGGCGACGGCCGCTGTGGCAGACTTCCCGTGACGAGTTTTCAACTCGCGTGCTCTGGGGTCGGTGTAATTCCGAGCCGGCGGTGAAAGTCCGCGACCCGGTCACAGCCAGTGACCGGTTGACCAGGTGTAACTCCTGGACCGACGGTTAAAGTCCGGATGGGAAGTGCACGCCGGTGTGGTCGATCCCTCGGGATCCGGCCCCCGTCACGCCCCGGAGTTCGCGACCGGACAGCAAGGGCAGTGATGGTCTTCACGGCAGCCGAGTCGGCCGCCATGCGGCGCGCGCTCGCGCTCGCCCAGACACCCGGCGTACCCCTCGGCCCCAACCCGCGCGTCGGCTGCGTCCTGGTCGACGCCGACGGCGTAGAGGTCGCCGAGGGCTTCCATCGCGGCGCCGGATCGCCGCACGCCGAGGCCGACGCGCTGGCCCGGGCTGGAGGTGCGGCCCGCGGTACGACGGCGGTGGTCACCCTCGAGCCGTGCAACCACATCGGCCAGACCGGCCCGTGCGCGCAGGCCCTGGTCGACGCCGGCGTACGGCGGGTCGTGTTCGCGCAGCCGGAGTCGAACCCCGTCGCGGCCGGGGGAGCGGCGACGCTCCGCTCCGCCGGCGTGGAGGTGGAGGGCGGCCTGCTCCGCGACGAAGCCCGACTCGTCAACCGCGCCTGGACCTTCGCCGTCGAGCACGGGCGTCCGTACGTGACCTGGAAGTTCGCCACCACGCTCGACGGCCGCAGTGCTGCCGCCGACGGCACGAGTCGTTGGGTGAGCAGCCCCGAGGCGCGGCGAGACACGCACCGGCTCCGGGCGCTCTGCGACGTCATGCTCGTCGGCACCAACACCGTCGAGGTCGACGATCCGGAGCTGACCGTCCGCGACGAGCTCGACGTACCCACCGAACGGCAGCCGCTGCGGGCGGTCATGGGCCTGCGCGACCTGCCCGACGGCAAGCGGGTCTTCAACGACCGGGCCGAGACGATCCGGCTGCGCACCCGCGATCCGGGCGACGCGCTGGCGGAACTGTTCGCCGGCAACCGGCAGCACGTCTTCCTCGAGGGCGGGCCCACCCTGGCGGCCGCGTTCCTCCGGGCCGGGCTCGTGGACGAGATCGTCACCTACGTCGCCCCGATGCTGCTCGGCGCCGGCCGGAGCGCGGTTGCCGACCTGGGCATCACCACCATCGGGGACGCCCGGCACTTCGACGTCACCGACGTGACCGTGCTCGCGAGCCACGAGCCCGGGCAGGACGACAACGTCCGGCTCACCATGAGGGGAAACTGACATGTTCACCGGCATCGTCGAGGAGCTCGGCAGCATCGAGTCCGTCGAGGACCAGGGCGACGCGATCCGGCTGACGATCCGCGCCAGCACCGTGCTGGAAGACGTCGCGCTCGGTGACTCGATCTCGGTCAATGGCTGCTGCCTGACCGTGGCCGAGCTCCCGGCAGGCGCGACTCTGGACGGCCTGTGGACCGCCGACGTCATGCAGGAGACCCTCGACAAGACCGCACTGCTGGGCCTGCGGCCAGGCGACCGGGTCAACCTCGAGCGGGCGGTCACGGTCGACAAGCGGCTCGGTGGGCACATCGTCCAGGGCCACGTCGACGGCGTGGGCTCGATCACGGCTCGGACGCCCAGCACGCACTGGGAGGTCGTCGAGATCGCGATGCCCCGCGAGCTGGCCAGGTACCTCGTCGACAAGGGTTCGATCACCGTCGACGGCATCAGCCTCACCGTGGTCGAGGCCCGTGACGACTCGTTCACGGTCAGCCTGATCCCGGAGACCCTGACCCGGACCACCCTCGGCTTCCGCCAGCCCGGGGACCACGTCAACCTCGAGGTCGACGTACTCGCGAAGTACGTCGAGCGGCTGCTGAGCTTCAAAACCGCAGCGGACCCCGCAGAGGATCGGGCATGAGCTTCCTGACCTGGCTGTACGACGCGCACGTCGACATCGCCGGCCACCCCATCGGATGGCGGGAGATCGTCGGCAACGCGTTCGGGTTCGCCTCCGCCATCGGCGGCCTGCGCCGGCGGGTGTGGGCGTGGCCGGTGGGCATCGTCGGCAACGTGCTGCTGTTCAGTGTGTTCATCGCCGCGACCTTCGATGCGCACGCTCAGCAACCGCTGTTCGGGCAAGCGGGCCGGCAGGTGTTCTTCATCCTGACGAGCGTCTACGGCTGGTGGCGCTGGCAGGAGCACAAGAAGGCCCGCGGCGGGTTCGGTGACCGGCCGGCGATCACGCCCCGATGGGCGACCGCAAGCGAGCGGATCGGCTACCTGGTCGTCGCCGGAGCCGGGATCCTCGTGTGCCAGTGGCTGTTCACCGTGGTCGGCGCGGGCTGGCCGGCGCCGCGGTGGTACTTCTGGTGCGACGCCTGGATCTTCGTGGGCTCGATGATCGCGACCTACGCCATGGCGCGGGGGTGGACCGACTTCTGGCTGGTCTGGATCGCGGTGGACCTGGTCGGCGTACCGCTGCTGTGGCACTCGCACTACTACCCGACCGCAATCCTTTTCGTCGTCTATGGGGTACTGGTGGCGTACGGGTTCGTCGTGTGGCTCAAGGCCAGCCGTGAGGAACCCTCTGACGAACGGGCAGAAAAGGTGATGGCGTGAAGGTGCGACTCGACTCGGTCGAACGTGCGATCAAGGACATCGCCGACGGGAAGGCGGTCGTCGTCGTCGACGACGAGGACCGCGAGAACGAGGGCGACATCATCTTCGCCGCCGCGAAGGCGACGCCGGAGCTGATGGCGTTCACGATCCGGCACTCCAGCGGCGTGATCTGTGTGCCGATGCCGGCCGACATGCTGGATCGGCTCGAGATCCCGCTGATGACGCCGCACAACAAGGACAAGCTGCGCACGGCGTACACGATCTCGGTCGACGCCCGCGACGGGATCACCACCGGCATCAGCGCCTCCGACCGGGCCCATACGGCTCGCGCGCTGGCCGACTCGGCGACCGAACCCTGGGAGATCACCCGGCCCGGCCACGTGTTCCCGCTGCGCTACCGCGAGGGCGGGGTGCTCGTGCGTCGGGGCCACACCGAGGCTGCGGTGGACCTCGCGAAGCTGGCCGGGCTCACCCCCGCCGGCGTCCTCGTCGAGGTGGTCAACGACGACGGCACCATGAAGCGGGCGCCGGAGCTGCGCGCGTTCGCCGACGAGCACGGGCTCGCGATGATCTCGATCGAGGATCTCGTCCGCTACCGCCGCCGCCACGAGCGGCACGTCGAGCGGTCCGCGGAGACCCAGCTGCCGACGAAGTACGGCGACTTCACGGCGTACGGCTACCGGATCACCATCGACGGCGGCGAGCACATCGCCCTGGTGTACGGCGACATCAGCGGCCCGGAGCCGGTGCTGACCCGCGTGCACTCGGAGTGCCTGACCGGTGACGTGTTCGGCAGCCAGCGTTGCGACTGCGGCCCGCAGCTCGCCGAGGCGCTCGAGCGCGTGGTCAGCGAGGGGCGGGGTGTCGTGATCTACCTGCGCGGGCACGAGGGCCGTGGGATCGGGCTGGTCGCGAAGCTGCAGGCCTACCAGCTCCAGGACGGTGGCCGGGACACCGTCGACGCCAACCTCGACCTCGGTCTGCCGGCGGACGCGCGGCACTACGGCACCGCGACGCAGATCCTGCGTGACCTCGGCATCCCGTCGGTGCGGCTGCTGACGAACAACCCCGCGAAGACCACGAACCTCGAGGAATACGGTATTGCCGTCGCCGAACGGGTGCCGCTGACCCCGCACCCGAACGGCCACAACCTTGCCTACCTGCTGACCAAGCGGGACCGGATGGGGCACGAGCTGCCCGACCTGACACACGTGGAAGGAACTTGAGCTGTGAGCGGATCCGGAGCGCCGGACCAGAAGCCGATGGACTGCCGCGAACTCCGGGTCGCGGTCGTCGCCGCCAGCTGGCACGAGGAGGTCATGGACGGACTGCTCGACGGCGCCGACCGGGCGCTGCGTGCCTACAAGGTGGAGGCACCGGTCGTGTTCCGCGTCCCCGGTGCCTTCGAGCTGCCGGTCGCCGCGAGCGCGTGCGCCGCCCAGGGGTACGACGCCGTGGTCGCCCTCGGCGTGGTGATCCGCGGCGGTACGCCGCACTTCGACTACGTGTGCAGCGCCGCCACCGACGGCCTGGCCCGGGTCGCGCTCGACACCACGACGGCGATCGGCTTCGGCCTGCTCACCTGCGACAACGAGGAACAGGCCCTCGACCGCGCCGGCCTGGCTGACTCCCGCGAGGACAAGGGCTACGAGGCCGCCTCCGCTGCCCTGCTCACCGCCCAGACCCTGAAACGGATCAAGCGCCGCTACGACGTCTGACCCGGCTCGTGTTCACACCGTGAGTCCGCCGACCCGGCTCGTGTTGACACCGTGAGTACGCCGACCCGGCTCGTGTTCACACCGTGAGTCCGCCGACCCGGCTCGTGTTGACGCAATGACGAGCCAGGCACGCGGCCTCGCAAGTGAACAGCAGCCGGGTCGGCGCCTTTCCGATGCAAACAAGAGCCGGCTCGGCAATCCTGCGCGTCAACACGAGCCGGGTCGGCGCCTTTCGGATGCGAACACGAGCCGGGTCGGCGTACGCCGTAGGCTTGTCGATCGTGAAGACGTTCGAGGGGCTGTGGGCCGAGCTCAGTGAAAAAGCCCTGACCCGGCCCGCCGGATCCGGCACCGTCCAGCAGCTCGACGCCGGCGTTCATGCGATCGGGAAGAAGCTGGTCGAGGAAGCAGCCGAGTCCTGGATGGCCGCCGAACACGAGGGCAAGGACCGGGCCGCCGAGGAGATCAGCCAGCTGCTCTACCACGCCCAGGTCCTGATGATCGCCTCCGGCCTCACGCTCGACGACGTCTACGCACACCTCTGAGGAACACCATGTCCGAGAAGCCCCAGCCCGAGACCGCGCAGCCCGAGAGACTGCTCCGGATCGCGGTCCCCAACAAGGGATCGCTGTCCCAGGCGGCGTCGGAGATCCTGCGCGAGTCCGGCTACCGCCAGCGCCACGACACCAAGGAGCTGGCGCTGATCGACGCGGAGAACGGCGTCGAGTTCTTCTACCTGCGTCCCCGCGACATCGCGCTCTACGTCGGCGAGGGCACCCTCGATGTCGGCATCACCGGCCGCGACCTCCTGCTCGACTCGGGCGCCAAGGCCGAGGAGCAGCTGAGCCTGGGCTTCGGCCGCAGCAAGTTCGTCTTCGCCGGGCCGGTCGGCCAGTTCACCGACGCCAGCCAGCTGAGTGGCAAGCGGATCGCCACGTCGTACGTCGGAGTGGTCCAGGAGTTTCTCGACCGGCGGGGCATCGAGGCAACCGTGACCAGGCTCGACGGTGCCGTCGAGAGCAGCATCCAGCTCGGTGTCGCCGACGCGATCGCCGACGTGGTGGAGACCGGCAGCACGCTGCACGCCGCGGGGTTGGAGACGTTCGGTGAGGTCGTCCTCGAGTCCGAGGCGGTGCTGATCACCCGGGCGGGCGCCGGGCAGCCGGAGGGCTTCGAGGTGTTCAAGCGGCGCCTCGACGGAGTCCTGGTCGCCCGCAGCTACGTGATGATGGACTACGACATCACGACCGACAACATGGAGGCGGCGGTGTCGCTGACCCCCGGCCTGGAGAGCCCCACCGTCTCACCGTTGCATCGCGAGGGCTGGGTCGCGGTCCGGGCGATGGTGCCGCGCGGCGGTGCCCAGCGGCTCATGGACGAGCTCTACGACCTCGGTGCGCGCGCCATCCTCCTGACCGACATCCATGCCTGCCGACTCTGAACCCTCGAGCGGGATCGTGCTGCCGCACACCTGGCGGCCGTTCGGCGCCAGGATCGCCGCGAGCGTGGGCGGTGCCTGCCTGCTGACCGTCTGCCTGGTCGCGTGGTTCGGGTTCTCGGCCGAGATCCGGGCCCAGTTCACGCCGTTCCAGAAGCTCACCATGGTCGGCCTGTTCGGCATCGCCTTCCTGGCCTGGTTCGCGCTGGTCCGCTCGCGCGTGGTCGCGGAAGAGAACCGGCTCGTGGTCGTCAACGGCTACCGCACCCACGTCTACGAGTGGGCCGAGGTGGTCTCGATCACGCCTCGTCCGGGGAGCCCCATGGGCAACCCTCGACCTCGCCGACGGCACCACGATGTCCGCGCTCGCGATCCAGGGATCCGACGGTGACCGCGCGCGGGTCGCCGTACGTCAGCTCCGCGCGCTCCTCGCTAGGCATCCTAGAGCGCCCGGATCCCCCACGACACGGACAGCTCGTCGCCGGCCTCGCCTGCCGGGGCCAGGGTCACCAGCCCGACGCCTGAGTTGAAGGCATTGGGAGGCGCGGTCATCGGCTCGACGGCGAGCGATCGTCGCGCCGAGCCCGGTACGTCGTCGGCCGAATAGACCATCAGCCAGTCGATCCGCTCGTCAACCCACAGGGCCAGCGCGCGCTCCTCACTCTGGAGTACGACGGTCGCGCGTCCGGAGTCGTCGCGGGTCAGGGCGGTGAACGCGGCGTTGAACTCGCAGCCCCTGATCGGGCGGGAGACCCGGAAGTCGAAGTCGGTGCCTTCGACGTCCTCGGTGCCGGTGGGAATCAGGCGGTCGTCGTCGGCCAGGACCCGGACGGCGGCCGGGAGGGTCAGCTCCCAGTTGTCCACTGGTCCGGTGCCGACCGTGAGATAAGGATGCGCGCCGCACGCGTACGGCGCGGGCTCGTCGGCGAGGTTCGTGGCGGTCTGGGTGACGGTCAGCCCGTCGGCGGACAGGTCGTAGAGCACGTGCAGGTCGACCGCCCACGGATAGCCCGTCTGCGCCATCACCCGGTAGACGAGCGACACCGAGTTCGCCGACTCCTCCTCCAGGGTCCACGCCGCCCAACGCACCAACCCGTGTGAGGCGTTGCGCCGCTTGGGCTCGGTGAGCGCAAGCTGATGGTCCAGCCCGTTGAACGTGTAGGCGCCATCCTCGATCCGGTTCGGCCACGGCATCAACAGCTGGCCCCGGCCGCCGTACGCCATCTCCGACTCGTCGAAGCCGTCGAGCAGCTTGCGGCCGTTGTGCTCGAGCAGCCTCAGCGCTGCACCGCTCTCGGTCACCACAGCGCGGTAGCCGCCCGCCGCGAATTCGTACTGTTCCCCACTCGGCGCAACCATGAAGGCCACCCTAGTGTTCGTCAGCGCTGGCGCCGGTCCCGTCCACCAGGATGTCGGCCCGCTCCCGGGTTCGCTCGCGCGCGAAGTGTTCGGCCTCATCCTCCATCCACTGGCGCCAGATCGGCTCGACGGCCTCGCCGTCTCGTTCGATGCCGCGCCTGACCCGAAGCGATGAGGGGGCAGACACCCAGGCGAGGGTCGTGACCAGGGAGGCGTGGCGCAGCGACCCGGATCCGACACCCTCGAGGATCAACAGCTCGACGGGTTCCACGGAGACCGTCTCGGCGAACCGGGCGGCGTGCCAGTCGTAGCGCCGGTAGCTTCCGGCCGACCCCCTGGCCAGCGGGAGCAGGAGGGTGTCCAGCTGGTCGGC
The DNA here is from genome assembly GCA_963844385.1 of uncultured Actinomycetota bacterium. GTDB lineage: Bacteria > Actinomycetota > Actinomycetes > Propionibacteriales > Nocardioidaceae > Nocardioides. Next base: position 252,459 of record CAWJOJ010000007.1, read on the forward strand.
CAGGCGAGGGAGGCCTCTCCAGCCGTCGTACAGGTCATCGAGGTGTACGACGCGCGCGCCGGGCGCGAGCTCGGCCACCTCAGCCGCGAGCGTGGTCTTGCCGGAACCGGCCGGGCCGTCGATGCTCAGCAGCCGGCCCTCGCCCAGCGTGGGCGAGCGGGACTGCGCATGGGCGAGGACCTGTTCAGCCGAACGCATGGCCGGTGCCCCGGTAGGTCGGCACCTCGTCGACGAACCGTTCGCCGGAGAGCAGGTGCACGGAGTTGCCATGCTCGAAGGGCTCGCCGGACTTGCCGTGCCGGAACCAGACCAGGTCACCGATCCTGAGGAGGGCTGCCGGGTGCCCGGTCAACGGGGTCTGCACCTCGCCGGCGCCCTCGAGGCCGGTCAGGTGCAGGCCCGGGGGCGCCCACGGGACGGGAGCCCGGTCGCCGCCGATCGGTCCCGAGGCGATGAACCCGCCGCCGGCGACGGTCGCGAGCTGACGGGACGGCCGTCGTACGACCGGGACGCCGAAGTAGGCCGCCGGACGCGGCGAGAACGACCGGTAGTGGTCGAACAGGGCCGGCACGAGCAGCCCCGAGCCGGCCGTCACCTCGGTGACGGTGGGGTCGGCCACGGTGGTCTCGATCGAGCCGGACCCGCCCGCGTTCCAGAACTCGAGGTCGAAGGAGACCAGTACGTCGGCGATCTCACGGCGACGCAGGCCGAGCTGGGTCACCGAGGCGGCCTTCAGCCGCCTGACTACCAGGGACTTGGCCCGTTGGTGGGGTACGTCGTCGGCCACGCCGGCCACCTGGCCCTCGTAGGACATCACGCCGACGAACCTGAACCCGTTGCGCTTGGCGACCGTCGACGCGAGCCGCAGCACCTGGTCCGGGTCGTAGAGAGGCGACCGCTTCGGCCCGATGTGCTGGCGCCCCATCCGCAGCCCGGCATCGATGTCGATCGCGATCCGGATCGGCACCGCCCGAGACGAGCGGACCGAGTCGACGACGTCGAGGTGGGCGACATCGTCGGCCATCAGCGTGATCGCTGCCGCGGCAGACGGTGAGGCGACCAGCCGGGCCAGCGCGGCCCGGTCGACAGCCGGATAGGCGACGACGATGTCGTCGGACACCCCCTGCTCGTGCAACCAGAGCGCCTCGGCAAGTGAGTAGGCCAGGACACCAGAGAAGCCGCGGGTGCCGAGTGCCCGCGCCAGCAGGGCCGGGACGCGCAGCGACTTCGAGGCGACCCGGATCGGCTTGCCGTCGGCTCGGCGGACGAGATCTGCCGCGTTGGCGTCGAAGGCGTCGAGGTCCACGACGAACGCAGGAGTGGCAAGGGGTACGCCGAGACCGGCGACCGCGGTGTTCAGGCGAGCCCAGAGCCGGTTGCGGTCGACGAACCCGTGGGTCATCAGGTGATGCCGCGCTTCTTCAGGATCGCCTCGATGTCGGCCAGGTCGTCGTCGATGGCGGGGGCGGAGCGCTGCTGCTTGGGGGCAGCCAGCTCACCGGCCCGCGGAGCGGGTTTCGCCTCCTTCGGCGCCTTCTCGGGTGGTCCACCAAGCGCTCGGCCGCGCAGGAAGCCGGAGACCCCGAAGAGCAGCACCGAGATGCCGAACAGGATCGTGCCGAGCCAGACGACAGGGGAGAACACCAGGTGGGTTGCCCAGTCCGCGATCGAGCCTCCGATCTCGGAGAACATTTCGAGGGTCCCGGTCAGCAGGGCAGCGGGGGGCAGCAGCGTCAGCGCCGCACCCCGGGTGCCGGCGGCCACGCCGCGGTTGCGGAAGGCCCACCACGTGTATCCGCCGCCCAAGACGGTCAGCACGAAGGCCAGAGCTCCCCACGTCACGTCGTCCACACCTCAAGCGTGCCACACCGCCGAAGGCTTCTCGACGGTGTGGCGGGCCGGTCAGCTCGAGGTGAACAAGAACACCCGGACCTGCGGAACGGGTTCCCGCGAGGTCGGTCACCGCAAGCTGGTGTTCGGGGTTGAGCTCCATTTCGTAGCTGGTGAAGTTCACCAGGTTGGCCGTCGGGTTGAACGTCGCCTTCCGTACCTGACCGGTCGCGCAGCTCGTGGCGACGTTGGCGCTGGTCAGGCAGGCCCACGTCCCGGCAAGCACCGGCCCGGGGGTCGGGAAGCTGCTCTTTCGCAGAGTGACGCTCGTGCCGCTGATGCCGTTCACGTTCTCGTTGAACTGCAGCGTGATGTTGCCCGTCGGGGTCACCGACGAAGGTCCCGTGACCTTCGGCACCACATGGTCGGTCGCCTGGACGGTGAGCTGGGAGGGAAGCCCCTTCGCGATCAGAGCGGCCGCGTCGAACGTCTTCATGGTTGCCGGCGCTATCGAACAGCGTCACCGAAGCCAGCCAGGAGCCTGGGCTGGAGAAGCACCGCTGGACCATCGAGCTACCGGTCCAGGTCCCGTCCAGGGCCGTGCCGGAGATCCGGTGCAGGTACATGCTGGTTGAGGGGCCGTTGGCACTGGCGAAGGTCAGCTGCACGAACGAGATGCCGGATCCGGTGTCCTTACCGTCTTGGCAGCCGCGGTCACGTCCACGGCGGTGGGGGTGCGGGTCAAGGTCTGCAGCTTCGGGTCCCCGTTGTCGGTCTTGACGCAGCTGTTCAACGGGGCGGCCGGCGCCGCTGCTTCCGTGATGCGAGCGACGACGACAGCGAGGACACCAGCGAGCGCCAGGACCAGCGTGGGCGGACCGAGGCGTCGACACGCGGCGCGCAGACGGAAGGGTTGCGGGATTCTGCTCACGGTCGACCTCCAGGGAGTCAGCGAAGAAGGGCTGACTCGGACGCCGACTGCCCCCCACTGTCAGCGACAGTGCGCCCGCCGGACCGGATCCGCCATGACTAGCAGGGGGCATGCCCTCCTAGTGGCCCCAGCACCCCGCGGGGCTGGGGTAGGCGGGGGACCGGGAGAATGGTGGCCGTGACCTCCGCACCGAAGCCTCCCGAGCGTCGGCTCGGTGACGTCGCCTTCGCGGGAGACACCGGCGAGGCTTCGCCGGAGGTGGCGCTGGTGCTCGCGTCGTACGGCCGGGACCCGGCGCGCTACGCCGAGGCCCTGGCCGTCGTCCAACGGAGCCGGCTCCTGGTACCGGTGGTGGCGCTGCTCGGCGAGGTGGAGTACGACGGGCAGGGGCTGGCGCACGACAAGTCCAGCGACATGGCGACGGTGTTGATGCAGGGCAAGGACGGCCGGCTGGCGCTGCTCGCGTTCACCAGCGTCGAAACGCTGCACGCCTGGAACCAGGAAGCCAGGCCGGTGCCCGTCCAGGCTCAGCTCGCGGCGCGCGCGGCGCTCCAGGACGACGCTGCGGCGATCGTGGTCGACATCGCCGGACCCGTGAGGTTCGTGATCGAGGGCGACGACCTCGTCGGCCTTGCCCAGGGCTGGATGCTGGCCGAGGTGGCCGGCCGTTCGGTATGGATTCGCCCGGGTGAACGGTGATCCGGTAGTCTGATTCTCGACCGATTCATTTCGCCGTGTCCGCACGACGGAAGGGATCCGCCAAGCGGAGGTCATGGCTCGCCATGTTTCTCCCACCCGCACCGACCGCAGCTTCCACCGCAACATTGGGTGGGCGCACAGGTCGTCGGGTCCGGTCCACGCAGGATCGTTCGGCACCCGCCGTACTCCTCCTGCGGCGATACGTTCACCCGTGAGGGGTGGCGTGACGTGACTGGCTTCCGCTGGCGAACAGCGGAAGCCATTGTTCATTTCTGATCAAGGGCCTCCATCCGACAACCTTGGAGGACACATCAGCACAGAGCTGCGCATCAACGACCGGATCCGGGTTTCCGAGGTCCGCCTCGTTGGACCCAATGGCGAGACGGTCGGCATCGTTCCCACGAGCGAGGCGTTGAAGCTCGCACAAGAGGCTGACCTCGACCTGGTCGAGGTCGCGCCGACGGCGCGTCCGCCCGTATGCAAGCTCATGGACTACGGGAAGTTCAAGTACGAGAACGCCCAGAAGGCCCGTGAAGCACGACGGAACCAGACGAACGTGATCATCAAGGAGATGAAGCTTCGTCCGAAGATCGACGCGCACGACTACGAGACCAAGAAGGGTCACGTCGTCCGGTTCCTGCGCGCCGGTGACAAGGTGAAGATCACGATCATGTTCCGCGGCCGGGAGCAGCACCGTCCCGAGCTGGGCTTCCGGCTGCTGCAGCGGCTTGCCGAAGACGTCGAGGAGCTCGGCTTCGTCGAGAGCTCACCGAAGCAGGACGGCCGCAACATGATCATGGTCCTCGGCCCGCACCGGAAGAAGGCCGAGGCGAAGGTCGAGCTGAAGGCCGAGAAGGCGACCCGGGCCGCCGAACGCGCCGCCGCGGAAGCCGAGGAGCGCGCCGAGATGAAGGCGACCCACGGTGCTCCCGCAGCGAAGAAGGCGCGTGGACGTTCCGAGAACCTTGATCCTGAGATCGAGGCGTGAGGAACTCACGCCTCGATCGAGCCATACACCGGCGCCCCAACGACGACCGAGCCAAAGACCGGCCACGTACGACGAGTAGAGAGACAACGCAATGCCGAAGAACAAGACGCACTCCGGTGCGAGCAAGCGCTTCCGGGTGACCGGTTCGGGCAAGATCCTTCGCGAGAAGACCGGCAAGCGCCACAACCTCGAGAAGAAGGCGTCCAAGGTCACGCGCCGGATGTCCGGCACCACCGAGGTGGCCAAGGCCGACGTCAAGCGGGCCAAGAAGCTTCTCGGTCTCTGATCTGAGCAACCGGCCCGCGAGCCCGACCGACCGGAGCTTTCCGTACGTCGAGCTTGTCGAGTCACCCACAGAACTTGCACCCATAGAACTTGAGCCCTTCGACAGGGCTCAGGACAGGCAACTAGGAGTAGACAGTGGCACGCGTCAAGCGGGCAGTGAACGCCCACAAGAAGCGCCGGGTAATCCTCGAGCGCGCGAGCGGTTACCGCGGTCAGCGGTCGCGGCTCTACCGCAAGGCCAAGGAGCAGGTCACCCACTCGCTGGTGTACAGCTACAACGACCGGCGCAAGCGCAAGGGCGACTTCCGCAAGCTGTGGATCCAGCGCATCAACGCCGCCGCGCGCGCCAACGGCATGACCTACAACCGGTTCATCCAGGGACTCGGGCTGGCCGGCATCGAGGTCGACCGCAAGATCCTGGCCGACCTGGCCGTCAACGACCTCCCGGCGTTCGTCGCCCTCGTCGAGGCGGCCAAGGCCGCCCTGCCGGCTGACGTCAACGCCCCCAAGGTCTCCGCCTGACCGCTCGATCACCGACGTGGCGAGCTTCGGCGCAGCTGACCCAGTCCCGCTGACCAGCGGGAACACCCGGGTCAAGAACGCGCGGAAGCTCGCCCGTCGCATCTCCCGCACCGAGTCCCGGCTCTTCCTGGCCGACGGCCCCAAGGCCGTCGAGGGCGCCCTGTCCGTGCCCGGCTGCGTGGTCGAGGTGTTCGCAACCGTCGCCGCTTCCGAGCAGTACGCCGCCCTGCGCTCGGCCGCACCGCGCTGGACCCTGGTCGACGACCGCGCGCTGGCCTCCCTGAGCGACTCGGTCAATCCGCAGGGACTGGTCGCGGTCTGCCGGTTCCTGGACCGGCCCGCGGCGCACGTCCTCGACGGCAGCCCGACCCTGGTCGCGATCTGCGCCGACGTCCGCGACCCCGGCAACGCCGGCACCGTGATCCGCTGTGCGGATGCCGCCGGCGCCGATGCCGTCGTGCTGGCCGGCCATTCGGTCGACCCCTACAACGCCAAGGCGGTCCGGGCCACCGTCGGCAGCCTGTTCCACCTGCCGCTGGCCCGCGTCGACGATCCGGCCGAGGCGGTCAGCGCCGCGCAGGCTGCCGGGCTCGTCGTACTCGCAGCGGAGGGCAGCGGCGAGGTGGACCTGTTCGAGGCCGAGCAGATCCTCGCCCAGCCGACCGCGTGGCTGTTCGGCAACGAGGCCTGGGGTCTTCCCGACGATCTCGCCGCATTGGCCGACCACCGAGTGGCGATTCCCATCCACGGCCGCGCCGAGAGCCTCAACCTTGCTACCGCGGCGGCGGTCTGCCTGTACGCGAGTGCACGCGCGCAACGCTGAGACGCACTCGGCCGTTCGTCAGGGGCCAGAGCACGGCGCTGAGTAGGGTGAGCAGGGTGAGCAGGTCGGACGCCCAGCTGACGATGGACGCGCTGGCCGACGGTGTGGTCATCGCCGACGAGGGCGGCCTCGTCCGCGTCATCAACGAGGTCGGCTGCACCATGCTTGGCACTTCGAGAGCCGACGCGGTCGGCCGCAAGCTCGGCGACGTACTCCTGCTGCAGGACCAGGACGGCGCAACCTGGCTCGACGCCAACCAGCCGTACGCCGACCTGGCGATCCGGACCGGCGTACCCGAGCAGGCCTGGCTCCTGCCGAGCGGCCTCGAGGTGCTGGTCACCGCCCGGATCCTCAGGGCCGAGCCGCTGGGACAGATCACCGGCATCGCCCTGAGCCTGCGGTCCGGCCGCGGACGGGAGCGGCTCGACCGTGAACGATCCGACCTCGTGGCCACCGTCGCCCACGAGCTGCGGTCCCCACTGACCGGCGTGAAGGGATTCGTCCAGGCCCTGCTGAACCGCTGGGACAAGCTCAACGACGACCAGAAGAAGCTGATGCTCACCACGGTCAACTCGGATGCCGACCGGCTGAGCCGACTGATCACCGAGCTCCTCGACGTGGCCCGGATCGACACCGGTCGGCTCTCCCTCTATCCGCGGCCCTGCAGCGTGCCGGTCCTGGTGGGCCGGATCGTCGCGTCGGTGGCGCAGAGCACCTCGCGGTCGATCGAGACCGACTTCGCCGACGACCTCCCCGAGATCAGCGTCGACCCCGACAAGTTCACCCAGGTCGTGACCAACCTGGTGGAGAACGGCGTCCGGCACGGCGACGGCGTTGGTGATGGTGACGGCCACGCGGCTGCCGGCGGGAGGGGAGTACGACGGGGTGCTGCTCACCGTCGACGACGAGGGCGAGGGGATCGCTGTCGAGATCCGGCAGCGCGTGTTCACCAAGTTCTGGCAGCACGGAGTCCGGGGCGGGTCGGGCCTGGGCATGTACCTCGTCAACGGTCTGGTGCGCGCCCACGGCGGAACCGTCGAGATCCTGGACTCGCCGAGCGGGGGCGCCCGGATCGCGCTCACCTGGCCGGCCGAGGACCGGCGCCAGGACTAGGAGCCTGCTCCTGGGGCAACCCCGCGAGCGGCCCACAGGCAAACCCGGTCGCCGGGCGCGCGCGGTCGTTCCTAGACTTGGCACGTCTTCGGTCGAGCCAGCCGGCGACCATCCACCGCGGAAAGGCAGTCATGTCGGGACCGAACTCCGATTACGACCCCGTCGAGGTCACCCCACTGCGCGCGGACCAGGTCGAGGAGATGTGTGCTGCTGCACTCACCGCGATCGCTGCGGCCGGCGATCTCGACGAGCTCAAGCAGGTCCGGCTGGCACACGCGGGCGACCGGTCCCCGCTCGCCCTGGCCAACCGGGAGATCGGGGCGTTGCCCCCGCAGGCTCGCAAGGAGGCCGGCCAGCGGGTCGGCCGGGCCAGGGGCACGATCAACAAGGCACTCGGGGAGCGGCAGACCGTGCTCGAGGCCGAGCAGGAACAGCGGATGCTGGTCGAGGAGACCGTCGACGTCACCCTGCCGACCGACCGGGCCGTCCGCGGCGCGCGGCACCCGATCACCACGATGTCCGAGCGGATCTCCGACGTGTTCGTGGCCATCGGCTGGGACGTCGCCGAGGGACCGTGGGTCGAGGCCGAGTGGCTCAACTTCGACGCCCTCAACATGGGTCCGGACCACCCGGCCCGCACCATGCAGGACACGTTCTGGCTGGAGCCCGCAGAGGCCGCCCTGGTCCTGCGCACCCACACCTCCCCGGTGCAGGCCCGGACCATGCTCACGCGCGAGCCACCGATCTACGTCATCTGCCCCGGCCGGGTCTATCGCACCGACGAGATCGACGCGACCCACTCGCCCGTCTTCCACCAGGTCGAGGGGCTGGTCGTCGACGAGGGCATCACGATGGCCAACCTGAAGGGCACCCTCGACCACTTCGCCGGCGAGATGTTCGGCGACGGGATCACGACCCGCTTCCGCCCGTCGTACTTCCCGTTCACCGAGCCGTCCGCCGAGGTCGACCTGGTCTGTTTCGTGTGTCGCGGAGAGAACAGTGCCGCCTGCCGCACCTGCCGCGGGGAGGGCTGGATCGAGTGGGGCGGCTGCGGCGTGGTCAACCCGCGCGTCCTCATCGCCTGCGGCATCGACAGCGAGCGCTACACCGGCTTCGCGTTCGGCATGGGCATCGACCGCACCTTGATGTTCCGCCACGACGTCGCGGACATGCGCGACTTCTTCGAGGGCGACATCCGGTTCACCCAGCCGTTCGGAGTGGAGATCTGATGCGTGCGCCACTGTCCTGGATCCGCGAGTACGTCGACCTCCCCGCCTCCGTGTCCGTCGACGACTTCACCTGGAAGCTGACCATGCTCGGGCTCAAGCTCGAGGCCGTGCACACCGCCGGAGCCGCGATCACCGGTCCGCTGGTCGTCGGCCGGGTGCTCACGATCGACCGTGAGCCGCAGAAGAACGGCAAGGTCATCAACTGGTGCACCGTCGACGTGGGTGACGCCAACGGGACCGGCGAGCCCCAGGGAATCGTCTGCGGCGCCCACAACTTCGCCGAGGGCGACCTGGTCGTGGTCTGCCTGCCCGGTGCCGTGCTGCCCGGCAACTTCGAGATCAGCGCCCGCAAGACCTACGGCCACGTCTCGGCCGGCATGATCTGCTCGGCGCGCGAGCTCGGGCTGGGCGAGGACGGCGAGGGCATCATCGTGCTCCCGGCCGACGCCGGACAGCCCGGCGACGACGCGTTCGCCGTGCTCCACCTCCACGACCCGGTCATCGAGTTCGAGATCAACCCGGACCGCGCGTACGCCCTCTCGGTGCGCGGAATCGCCCGGGACGCCGCCCTGGCCTACTCGCTCCCGTTCGACGACCCGGCGGCGCGGGACACCCCGGCGGCCAACGACGACGGCTACCCCGTGATCGTCGACGATCCGGCCGGATGTCCGGTGTTCGTGGCCCGCACGGTCACCGGCTTCGACCCGGCGGCTCCGACCCCGGACTGGATGGCCCGCAGGCTCGTGCAGGCCGGGATGCGCCCGATCTCGCTCGGCGTCGACGTCACCAACTACGTGATGCTCGAGCTGGGCCAGCCGATCCACGGCTACGACCGGGCGAAGCTGTCCGGCGCCATCCGGGTCCGTCGGGCGACCGAGCAGGAGCAGCTGACCACCCTCGACGGGGTGCGCCGCACGCTCAGCACCGAGGACCTGCTGATCACCGACGACTCCGGCCCGATCGGGATCGCCGGCACCATGGGCGGCGAGACCACGGAGCTGTCGGAGACCACGACGGACCTGGTGATCGAGGCGGCCCATTTCGATGCGGTGTCGGTCTTCCGGACCGAGAAGCGCCACAAACTGCCGTCCGAGGCGTCCAAGCGCTTCGAGCGTGGCGTCGATCCCGAGCTGCCGGCCGCGGCCGCCGACCGGGTGGTGGAGCTGCTGGCCGAGCTGGGTGGCGGCACGGTCGGCCCCGGCGTGACCGTGGTCGGTGATCCGCCCCCGCGGCGTACGATCCGGATCGGCTACGACCTGCCCGCCCGCATCACCGGCATGGACATCAGCGCCGAGGCCACGCATCGATGCGCTGCAGTCGGTGGGCTGCGAGGTCGACGCGGACTCGGAGGGCCTGACCGCGACCGTGCCGTCGTGGCGGCCCGATCTGACCGATCCCTACGACCTGGTCGAAGAGGTGGCCAGGGTCGTGGGCTACGACAAGGTGCCGTCGGTGCTTCCCTCGGCTCCGGCCGGCCGCGGCCACACCCCAGAGCAGCGGCTCCGCCGCCGCGTCGGGCTGGCCCTGGCGGGCGCGGGCTTCACCGAGGTCATCACCTACCCGTTCGTCGGCGACGCCGACTGGGACCGGCTGGGCCTCGACGCCGACGACGCGCGCCGGCAGACCTTGCGGATGGCCAACCCGCTCAACGCCGAGGAGCCGCAGCTGACCACGACGCTGCTCCCGGGCATCCTGCGCGCGCTGGGCCGGAACGTCGGACGGGCCAACCCCGACGTCGCCCTGTTCGAGCACAGCCTGGTGTTCCTGCCGACCGGCAACGAGGCGGCCCCTCTCCTCGGCGTCGACCGCAGGCCGACCGAGGACGAGTGGGCCGCCATCGAGAAGGCGGTTCCCTATCAGCCGATGCACCTCGCCATCGCGCTCACGGGTCACCGGGAACTGGACGGCTGGTGGGGCCCGGGCCGGCGAGCATCGTGGGCCGACGCGATCGACGGGGTTCGCGAAGCGGCGGCAGCGCTCGGGCTCGCCCTCGACGTGGTCGCGGCCTCGGTCGCCCCCTGGCACCCCGGCCGCTGCGCCGAGATCCGGATCGGCGACATCCCCATCGGCCACGCAGGTGAGCTCCACCCGAAGGTGTGCGCCGCCTACGGGCTGCCTGCCGCGGTCGGCAGCCGCGGAGGTCGACCTCGACGTGCTTCTCCAGCACGCGGTCGCGATCGTCCGCGGGCCCCGGTTCTCGTCGTACCCAGCCGCCAAGGAGGACGTCGCTCTCGTGGTGGACGTCTCGGTCCCGGCCGCGGACGTGGAGGCGGCGCTCAGGGAAGGCGCGGGCGAGCTGCTCGAGTCGATCCGGCTGTTCGACGTCTACACCGGAGACCAGGTGGGGCCCGGCAAGAAGTCGCTGGCCTATGCGCTCCGGTTCCGAGCGCCCGATCGCACCCTCACCGAAGGCGAAGCGGCCGCCGCACGCGATGCCGCCGTCAAACTCGCCTCCGAACGAACTGGTGCCGTCCAGCGCTGACCCGGCTCTTGTTGACGGTGTACGCCGCCGTGGGTCAGTTCGACTGACCCGGAACCTTGACGGTTCCTGCACGAATCTCCACATGGAAGACATGACTTCTCCAAGGGTGGAAGCGCGGGCTGGGACATCCTCGCTGTCACCCGGATCACCGGCGCGTCAAACCATCCATGATCACAAGGAGTACATCGTCATGTCCCGCCACCCTGGTCGACCGGCTCAGCCGCGCACGACCCGCACCCGCAAGAAACAGACCGCAACACTTGCCTCACTCGCCGTCTCCCTGTCCCTGGGCCTGACTGCCGCGGGTCTCACTGCTCTGGCCTCACCCGCACAGGCGGCCGTCACCCCGGTGGTCAAGCCCGGTGACATCGTCACGGGCAGCAGCGGCAACGTCATCGACGGCGGCACCGTCGACAAGTTCGACCCGGTCACCGGGGTCCGCACCCGGATCGCGTCGGGGTTCGAGTTCCCGGAGACGGTCGTCTCCGATGCAGCAGGAAACGTGTACGTCGGCGGCAGGTTCGACGGACTCGTTCGCGTCGATCACGTGACCGGTGCCAAGCAGCTGCTCGTGTCCGAAGGGGTGGGGCTGCGGCCCACCGACATGGCCCTCGGCCCGGACGGGAACCTCATTATTGCCAACTCGACGTTCGCCGGGAGCGAGCTGGTGAGCTTCGACCCGACGACAAGAGCCCGTGGTGCGATCGACACCACCACGACCTTCAGCTCCGACGTCACGGGACTCGCCATCGAGTTCGACGGCAGCATCCTGGTGCTGGACCGAGGTCGCGACGCGCTGATCCGGGTCAAGGCAAACACCCATCAGGCGACGATCGTCACGGAGTTCGCCGAAGGCAGCAACGAGGCGGAGCCTGACGCTCAACAAGTTCGGCGACCCGCTCGTCCGGCTCGAGAAGCCCGGAAGGCAAGCAGCAGCTCGTGAAGGTCAACCGGTTGACCGGCGCCAAGACGGTGCTCGCCTCCACCTCGTCGGGCTCGGCTTCAGCACCGGCATGGCCCGTGCTGCCGACGGGACCATCCTCTCCGCAGAAGCAGACATCGACTCCACCGAGGAGTTCGACAAGGTCGTTCGCTTCGCCGCCAACGGTGGCACTCGGAGCACGCTCGCAACCGTGGGCTGGGGCGAGGCGAAGGACCTGACCATCATCGGGGTCGACCAGATCCTCCCGACGCCGCTGCCGGTTGCCCGAGCCAACACCTACTCCTTCGAGCCGCCGGACACCTCCCTGCACGTCCTCCCGGCCTCAGGGGTGCTGTTCAACGACAGCGACCCGGCGTACGACCAGGATCTGACGGCCGAGATGGTGACCCAGCCCACGCACGGCTTCGTGTCGTTCTTCGCGACCGGCGAGTTCTACTGGTTCCCACCGACCGGATATCTCGGGACTGACTCGTTCACCTACCGTGTCCGCACCACCGATGGCCGGGTGTCCGCCCCGGCGACGGTGACGCTCAAGGCGTTGCCGGACCAGCACCCGGTGGCGAAGAACGACTTCTTCCTCTCCGCCGCGGGCAGGACACTCTTCATCGACCCACCCGGTGTGCTCGCCAACGACACCGACCCACAGGGAGACGTTCTCAAGGCACGCCCGCAGACGAACCCGGCGCACGGCACGTTGAGCCTCGCGCTGGACGGCGGCCTGAGCTACACGGCGAACCCCGGCTTCGTGGGGGAGGACTCCTTCACCTACAAGGCTGAGGATGGCTCGAACCATGTCTCGGAAACGGCCACGGTCACCATCACTGTGCCCGCACCGACCAGCAACAACGTGCCCAGCGTCGGTGCGACCAAGGGCGGCACCCTCGGGTCCGACGGGCTCAGCGGGACGTTCCAGCTCGGGGTCTTCGACTTCGAGACCGCCGCCGCCAACCTCGTCCTGACCGCCACCAGCTCCAACACGGCGATCGTCCCGAACGCCAACCTGGTGCTCGGCGGCACAGGTACCTTCCGCACGCTGGCCATCAAGGCGGTCTCGGGCGCGACCGGCACCGCCGTGGTCACGGTCAAGATCACCGACGGAGGCGGCGCGTCCTCGATGTTCCGGATCACTGTGAAGGTGGGCACCGCGAACGCCGAGACCATCACCGGTTCGGAGGGGTCCGACCTTCTCCTGGGCCTGGGCGCCGGCGACACGCTTCTCGGCAACAACGGGAACGATCTGCTCTCCGGAGGTGCCGGCAACGACACCATGACCGGCGGTGCGGGCACCGACTCGTTCCGAGGTGGTGCCGGCACGAACACGGTCACCGACTTCAACGCCGCAGGCGGAGAGCTGGTCACCGAGGCCTCCACCGTGACGCCCTGACGCAGCACGGTCACATCACCGCACAGAATCGCCGCGGCCTCCACCCACACCGGGTGGGGGCCGCGTCTGCGTGTCCACGCGGCCAAGCGGTGACCAGTTTCTCCACATAGCCCACATCACATCGCCAAGTCTTTTCCGGGCGAATCGCGGAGTCTGGTGACGTTCCATCAGCCGTATACAACCACTCACACCAGGAGACAGAAATGCACACCAACCCGTACCTCGTCACGGAACTTGCTCGACTCAAGGGCGAGGACATTCGTCACTCTGTTCGTTCGAACCCCTCGCTGCGCGGGGCTGGTCGAGCCATGGCCCGTCGCCGACTGCTTCCACGACGATCGTGACCTGACGACATACCCATCTGGCAACACCGCGGGTTGCCGATCCGCAGACGATGTTGGGATGCTCGCGAAGTGGCGCTGACATTCGGGGACATGGAGCTCGACGTGTCAGCATTCGAGCTTCGTCGTCAGGGCGTCCGAGTTCCGATGGAGCCACAAGCATTCGACGTGCTGGTCTACCTCATCAACCAGCGTGACCGGGTGGTCAGCAAGGAAGAGCTGATGGACCAGGTCTGGGGCGGTCGCTTCGTCAGTGCGACGGCGGTCACGAGCCGGGTCAAGCAGGTCCGCCGGGCCGTCGGGGACGACGGTCAGACCCAAGCGGTGATCAGGACGTTGCACGGCCGTGGCTACCGATTCGTGGCCACCACCGCGAACCGGGAAGCGGCGACACAGACCTCGGCAGGCCAGATCCGGATCCATGAAGGGGCGCAGCCAGGACGGGCAGGAATCGTCCACCAAGTCTCGGTTCCCGAGCAGACCGGGCCGACAAGTTCGACGCCACCGAGCTCGACCATGGTCGGTCGCGTCGAGGAGAGCGCGATGCTGAGGGCGGCTCTGGATCGAGCTTTGCGCGGCGGTGGTGACACCATCCTGATCGGCGGCGAACCAGGGATCGGCAAGTCGGAGCTCTTGTCCCACCTGACCGCGTTCGCCACGTCGGCGGGCGCGACGGTGCTGACCGGCCGGGCGATCGCGTCGGGCGGGCCCTACCGACCACTCACCGAAGCCCTGATGAGCCCATGGCGCGCTGGGCTTGTGGAGGACTCGGAACGGCTGAGACCGTTCCGCAACGCGCTGGGCCGAATCCTGCCCGGCTGGTCCGACACGGCGCCCGCCGAGCGCGGCGTCGACCCGGTCATCATGGTGGGCGAGGGGCTGCTTCGCGTGCTCATCGGGTTAGGAGCACCCGCTTGTGTGCTTGCTGTGGAGGACATTCACGACGCCGACGCCGACACGCTTGCCGCGCTTGACTACCTGGCCGCATCGATCGACAACCTGCCCGTACTGATCGTGGCCACATTCCGCGACTTTCCACGGCCTCGCGGACTCGAGCATCTGCTGGCGGCACCCCATACGACCCGGATGTCGCTGGGACGAATGCCGGACGCGGACATTTCCGAGCTGGTGGACAGCCTGGGGTCAGTGCCCACTGCAATGCGGGACCAGTTGGTGCTCCACGCCGAGGGCTTGCCGGTGGTCGTCTCCGATCTAGTGGACAGTGCTGGTCAGCACGAGGCTTGGTCGGACAACTGGACTGTTCCAGACACGTTCTCAGCGCTGATCGACGCCCGGATGGCGGCGCTGACCGAGAATGAGCGACAGTTGCTCGGAGCGGCGGCGGTGCTGGGAGCAATGCCGGACTGGGACCTGGTGCCGGGGATTGCCGGGGTGGAAGCGGCGGACGCGGTCGCTGGTCTTCGGCACGCGGTCGAGGTCCACCTGCTGGTCGCTGACCGCCAGGGACTGCGTTGGCGGCACGGCCTCATCCGCCGCGCAGTCTGGGCTGCCCTGATGCCTCCGCAGCGCCGGACTCTCGTCCTGAGGGCGACCGAGATCTTGTTGGCCGAGGGCAGCGAAAGCGCGAGCGACGCCGCTGCCGAACTGCTGTTGTCGGCTGGCCAGTCCGGCCGGGCGGCCGAAGTCCTCGTGAGCCTGGCACGGAAGGCCGTCGGGCGGGGTGCCCTGCGGACGGCAGGCGAGCTGTTGGCCCGAGCCGAGGCCACCGGTCAGAAACTCGCCGCGGTAGCGATCGTCAAGGTCGAGTTGATGACCATCGAAGGACGCGCGGCGGATGCGATGTCGGCGGGTGCTGCGTCCGTGGACGACGCGCGCGGCAACGAACACGCTGAGCTCTGCCTTCAGCTCGCCCAGGCCGCCGTCGAAGCCGGTCACTGGGCCGCCGCCACGGACTGGGTGGTCAGGGCCGGACGTCCGGAGGAGTCGCGGTCGCTGGTGATACTGGCCGATTCGGCTCATGGCGCGGGCAGGGTTGCCGAGGCGAGAGAGTTCGCCGAGGCAGCAGTGACAAGGACCCGAGAGGGGACCTCGCCGCATCTGCTTGCCGAGGCACTGTGCGTGTCCGCCAGGATCAGCCGGCTGGACCGTCTGGACAGAGCCCGGGAGCAGTTTGCGGAAGCAGCACAGATCGCCAGCGAATTCGGCCTCAAACCCTTGCGGGTCACCGCCCTCTTCGGGCTCGGCACCCTCGCGCTGTTGGACGACGACGCCTCGTCGCTCCTGCAAGCCCGTGAAGCCGCGCTCGAGATCGGCCTGCTGGGCCAGGCGGCGATGGCGGACGTGCTGCTCGCGGACCATCAGCTCGTCTCCGAAGGGCCGGCCAACCTCGACGTGACGGCCGCCCGTCTCGACGACTACGGTCGGGTGCTCCGCATCCCAATGCTGGGCCATTTCAGCGCCATCCTGTCCGCAACCCACGCCGCTCTCGCCGGCGACATCGCTGCGATGGAGCGGCACCTCGGAGCGCTGCGGGCAAACAGGGAACCGGTGGACAATCGGGCACAGGTGGCCGGCGTCCGGGCGCTGGCCTCGCTGGCTGAGCACGACATCGAAGCGGCGGCCGAACTGCTGGACGCAATCATCGAGCCTCTGTTGGACCACGGATCCGCTGCGCCTATCGTCCAGTTCGGCCTGTGGGCGGTTGTGTCCGCCCGCGTCGGACGCCACGACGAGGCGCTTCGGTCCCGGCTGGAGGCCCACCCGGCCATGCTCCGCCGGGCCAACCAAGGAGCGCTGCACTACGCCGACGCCATCCTCGCGGGCCGAGCGGGAGAGCCTCGCACGGCCGAGGCAGCCTTTGCGGTCGGCGAGCAGCTCCTGGCGCCCATCCCCTGGTGGCATCTGTTCCTGCGGATGATCGCCGCGGAAGCTGCAGTGACGGACGGCTGGGGTGACCCAGTGCCGTTGTTGCGCGCCGATGTTGCCGCGTGCGAGCAGGGTGGAGATCTCGCGCTGGCCCGGATCGGCCGCGACCTGCTGAGACGAGCGGGTGCCCCGACCCGCCGGGGCCGCGGCCAATCCGAGGTGCCCCCGGCGTTGCGCGCGGCGGGGCTGACCAGCCGTGAGCTCGATGTCCTGCGGCTTGTAGAGGGCGGCCTCAGCAATCGCGCCATCTCCGAGCGGCTGTTCCTGTCCCCGCGAACGGTCGAGACCCACGTCGGCAACCTGCTCGCGAAGTCCGGAGTGGCCAACCGCCAAGCCCTCCGCACCTGGTCACGTTCGCTAACTCCGTAGCCAGCACGGATCCGTCCACCCGTCCCTTCCTCGCACAGTGGTGGTCCAACCTTCACTTCTGTCCGCAGGGAGATCGACCCATGCTCGAGCCTCAGTACGACGTCATCGTCGTCGGCGCCGGACCCTCCGGCCTCACCACTGCCATCGCACTCGCCAGAGCTGGTGCGTCCGTCCTCGTCATCGAGAGACACCCCGGCCTCTCGGTCTTTCCGAAGGCCACCGGACTCCGACCGCGAACGATGGAGATCTTCCGAAGCTGGGGCCTCGACGCGGCTATCCTGGCTCGTTCCCAACCAACCCGGCTCACCATGTCGGTCTCGTCGGTGCTCGCCGACGCGGGCACCGAGGTGTCCATGGGCCTCCCCACCGAAGCAGACCTACGCGACGTCAGCCCCAGCCAGATCGCTGTCTGCCCCCAGGACTGCCTCGAGGAGATCCTGCTGGAACACCTCCTGGAGCGCGGCGGTGAGGTCCGGTTCTCCCTGAGCTGATCGACGTCACGCCGACGACTCCGGGGTCCGAGCCGTGGTGGACGCGAGCGACGGGCGGGAGGTCCTGAGCTCCCGCTACCTTGTCGGGGCAGACGGCGCCCACAGCCGGGTCCGCGGCGCGGTGGGCATCGTCAACGAGCACCTCGGGTCGGAAGGAGACCACCTGGCCGTGCTGTTCCGGGGAGATCTCTCCTCCGTCGTTCCCGCGGTGCCACACGCTCTGCACATGGTGGTGGCACCCGGAGTGCAAGGCATGTTCGTTCCGACCGGCGAGCCGAACCGATGGATCTACGACATCGAGTGGCACCCGAAGCGGACGATGCTCACATGGTCGAGCAGCCAGAGGCCATGGCCGATCGAATCCGGGCAGCCGCCGGACTGCCCGGTCTGGAGCCAGAGATCATCGGCATGTTCCCCTGGGACTTCGGCGCATCGGTGGCGCTCAGTCAGCGCGTCGGCCGGGTCTTCCTGGTCGGCGACGCCGCGCACCGGACCACTCCTCGGGGTGCCACGGGGATGAACACCGGCATCGCCGACGGACACAACCTTGGGTGGAAGCTCGCCTGGGTAGTCCGGGGCTGGGCCGGCGAGGCCTTGCTCGACACGTACGAGCCCGAGCGGGCGCCCGTGGGTCGGGCCAACGCACAATCATCGCTGCAGACGTCGATCGGCGCGCCGGCCAGTTCGGCGATGGCACACGACTTCGGTGTGGTCTACGCCTCGCGCGCGGTGATCGGATCCGGGCGGTTGGCAGGCCGGCGCGCACCGCACGCGTGGGTCCACGTGGACGGTCGCGAGGTTTCGTCGCTGGACCTCTTCGACGGCCGGTTCACGGTGCTGGCCGGCGTCGCCGGCGAGCGGTGGCGGGAGGTCTGCACCGAGCTCGCGCTGGCCGGCGTGCCGATCGCCTCTCTCCGTCTCGGCCACGAGATCCACGACCCAACCGGTGCGCTCGCTGACGCCTTCGGCCTCCATCCCCACGGGTGCGTTCTGGTCCGGCCTGACGGCTATGTTGCGTGGTCGAGCGCGGACGGCGGTGTTGCCCCCGGGACCTCAGGCTGGCGGTCCTGGCTGGGACAGGTCGAGACGCCGCGTCCGCTCCTGATCGGGACGAGCCGGGACCTCGACCGGCTAGCACTCTGAGCGGGGTGGGCTCGTCGCTCGGGAGGGCGGCGGGAGCCTCGGGCAGCGTTTCCAGCTCGATGCCCGAACCGGACAGCAGGAGACCCACGGTGCCGGAGACCAGCAGTGGGCCTTGGCCGCGCCGGTGCCGAGACGCACCGCCTGGTCGACGCCCCGGCCGGACACCGGGCCGCCGTCGATGGCGACCTCGGCGACGGCGAGCCCGATGCGGGCGTCGCGTCCCTCGAGGGTCGAAACTCCCGCACGGACCGCAGTCGCGGGGCCGTCGAAGAGCACCACGATGTCCCCGCCCGCCGTGTGTCGGCGGTGCCCTCCGGCCGCCACGAGGTCGCGAGTGACCTCGGAGGCATGTCGCCGACCGGGAACGCAATGGCGGCGAGTGCGTGGCGGTGCACCGGTTTGGGGGTGGCCGACACGAAGGGCTCCATGGCGTCCAGGATCTGCGCCGGGTCGCCTGCGACGAAGTGGTCCTCCCCCTCGAGCAGCTCCAGCGTTGCTCCTGGGATGTGGTCGGCGAGATAGCGCCCCTCGTCAGCGGAGAACAGCAAGTCGCGGGTCCGATGGATCACCAGCGTAGGAACCCGGATCGAGGGCAGGAGCTCGCGGACGTCGACCAGCGAGTTCATGTCGTAAAGTGCCCGGACCGTAGCCGGAGTCGCGGCCGCCCGCACTCGTTGGGCCCACCACTGCTGCATGTCGCGGTCACCTGACGGACAGCGCATCCGCAGGTCGGCCTCCCAGTCCCACGAGGTCACGACCTCGTCCGTGTACGCCTCCCGCTCCTGCTGCGTCTGCGCCCACGGGTAGTCCTCCGCCCAGGTGCGGCGCGCGTAGGAGCCGTAGAGCACCAACGCCGAGACGCGCTCGGGATGCATGGCCGCCAACATCGCGGCCATCGGACCGCCCTCGGAGTAGCCACACACCACAGCACGTTCAGACCCGACCGCATCCATCACCGCCAGAACGTCGTGCATCCGGGTCTCGAGGTCGGGAACACCCGGTGGGCGGTCGGACATTCCGGTGCCCCGCTTGTCGAATCGAATCAGCCGGCCCATCGAACCGAGCCGATCCAGGAAATAGGCGTGCCGCGGATCGTTCCAATCCAGATCGAGGTGCGAGACGAAGCCGGAGATCAGCACGACGTCGAGCGCGCCGCCTCCCGTCACCTGGTAGGCGATGTGCAGCCCGTCGCTCGTGGTGTACCGCACAGGCGCCAGGGCGCCGGAGGGTCGTCTCGGCGCCCGGCTGAGTGGGGGGGCCGTCGGTGTGTCCCGCCCGTGCTTGGGCCGCGGTGATCGGCAGGTCGCCGGCGTGGTCGACGGCAGCGACGAACCGGTATCCGCGACCGTGCACCGTGCGCACGGCCCGCTGGGCCTGGCCGTCGTCGCCCAGGGCACGGCGTACCTGTTTGATCCGACTTGTGACGGCGGTCTCGCTGACGAAGCGGCCACCCCAGACCGCGTCCATGAGTTCTTCCTTGGCCACTACCCGGTCGCGGTTCCGGACGAGGTGCACCAAGACGTCGAACGCCTGCGGCTCCAGCGGGATCGCGGCGCCGTCCCGGCGAAGCTCGAACAGCGCATCGTCGAGTTCGACGACACCGTCCAGCAGCAGAATCATGACTCATGCTCCCACGTGCTCAGGCGCAGGCATCCGACTCGATCGGCACGGGTGCCGCCCGTGACCGCGGCGTGGGGCCGCCGGCCGGCCCCACGCCGCGCTGGGTCAGGCCGTGGCGACGTCAATCGTGACTGGTACGCCGTTGGTGAGCACGTCGTAGACCGCCGACCGTCGACGCGCCTGCTCGACCAAGCGGACCAGCGCCTCGGCCTCGGCCGCGCCCTGGACATGGAAGACCACCCGCACCGACTCGAAGCCGTTGCGGACACCTTGATCGAGACCGAAGATGCCCAGGAGGTCGATGTCGCCCTCGATCCGGGCGGTCACCTCGCCGAGCTCGACGCCCCGCGCCGCGGCGATGTTGGCCAGGCCACTCATCAGGCAGCTGCCGAGCGCCTGGAGCAGGTGTTCTGCCGGAGTGGGCGCAGGTCGTCGCCCACGAGTACGGCGGGGTGGTCGGCGTCGATGGTGAAGACCCGCGCATGGGTCTGCTCACCGCCGGCGCCGTGGAAGTCGTGGACGGTGGTCCGGTTGTGCGTGCCGGCGATCCAGCGCGTGGTGGCACGGAACTGGAACCTGGCGAGCTCGGGCTGAGCTCGCACCGCATCCAGGGTTGCGAACAGCGTGTCGGTGTCAACCCCGTTGCGGTGGGCTGTGGGACTGGTGGTCATGATGGTTCCTCTCGTGATGCGGATGGTGGGTTCTCACGCGGCAAAGGCTGCGGCGAGCCCGGCAGGAGCCGGGCGTGAGGCGAGTGTCTGAGCCTCACGTTCGAGGGCTTCGCTGAGCTGGACCTGCAGCTCGACGAAGCGGGTGGGGGGCGGGAACCGGCAAAGCTCCCGGGTCAGCCTGAAGGTCTCGCGCAGCGCGGCATCGCGGGAGGCGCCGTACGCCGCGAGGGCCTCCGCTTCGGGCAGGGAGCCGTCAAGCGCGTTGTGCAGGGCGTCGGACAGCAGTTCGGCGTCGCGGAACGCGTCCGTGATGCCGTGTCCGGTGATCGGGTCGCGGTGGTAGCCGGCGTCCCCGACCAGGGACCAGCCGGGCCCGGACGCCTGCCTCACGAAGTTGGGGAGCGCGACGTGCCGCGCACCGGGGAGGCGACCCGGCCGGCACTGACCCGTGCTGCCAGAACGGGCGACACCTCGTCCAAGGCGGCAGTGAGCGCGGCGGCGCGGTCAGCGCCTGCTCCGCGCACGCCTCCAGGAGGGCGGCGGCCGGGTCAGCCACACGCATGCGGCGCCGTCATTGGTCGGGAAGACTCCGGCGAAGCCGCGGTCGGCGATGTGAAACTCGAACCCACGCCACGACACGTCGTCGACGTACATGAAGAAGAGGGCGACGTCGGTGGTGAACGACTGATGATCGACCGCGCCGAACCTCTTGGCCATGGTGGACCGCAAGCCGTCGGCGGCCACGACGTGACGGGCTTGCATGGTCAGCTCCTGGCCGGCGCGGGTGCGCGCGGTGATGCCGGTGACCCGACCGTCATCACCTCGGAGCAACCCGGTGGCGCTCGTCCCGGTTTGCATGGTCGCGCCGGCCGCGGTCGCCTCCTCGACGAGGATGGCGTCGAGCACGTGCCGTCGTGGTGCCAGCAGGAGGTCGACTCCAGCGCGTTCCTTGATTCGGCGAGTGACCTCGTCCGCCCCGGTGACGAAGCTGACCTCTTTGACTGCCGGCGCGCCAGATGCGAGAACCCGGTCGAGCAGCCCCCAGCGCGAGAGCTGGACGACACCGCCACGAGCGAGGCCATGCGTGGACAGCGTGTCGCTCGGGAATCCGGCCCGGTCCACGACGGCCACGTCGTGGCCACGTTGCGCGAGCAAACGTGCCGTGCTGGCGCCGGCGCACCGAGCGCCGACCACGATCACGTCGTGTCTGGTGACCTCAGCAGCGGTGGTCATCTTTTCTCCAATCGGCTGGACCCGCGGATCGCTGGTCTGGTCGGCAACGGTGCCGCCTGCCCGCAGCGCAGACTTGGAGACGCCGTGGAGGACAGGTGGAGACTCCCGGCGCGAGTCAGGCCGCCGTTTCTCCACGACATCGGCACGCCACCGTCAAGCGCGCGGAAGGTGGACACCGGAGCCTTGACCCATGACCACCGATACCGCTCAACGAACCGGCGCCGAACCCGCTGCGACGACAGGGGACGAGCTGCGGCGAGCCGCAGTCGCGCGACATCCTCGCCGTCTCACCGGGCGTCGTTCCCTTCGGCGTGACGCTCGGAATCACCGTCGTCGCCACCGGCACCGGCAAACTCAATGCCGTGCTCGGCGCGGCGCTGGTGTTCGGGGGGAGCGCCCAGCTGACGACCATCACCGTGCTCCACATCGGGGCCGGCCTGTTCGCCGCCGTGGTTTCCGGCATCATCGTCAACGCCCGGATCCTGCTCTACGGCGCGGCCCTCGAACCCTGGTTCCGGGACCAGCCGCGGTGGTTCCGACTGCTGGGCCCGCAGTTCATCCAGGACCAGACCTACCTGTCGGCCAGCGTCCGCAAGGGTTACAGCCCAGCCGAGTTCCGCCGCTACTGGGGGTGGCTCGGGTCCCTGCTCCTCGTCGTCTGGACCGGGTCGGTCGTCCTGGGACTGCTGGCCGCCCCGCTGCTGCCGCCCCTGCCGCACCTGGGGCTCGTCGGCGCTGCCCTCTTCGTGGCGATGTTGGTCCCACGTCTGGTCGACCGCACCTCGACACTCACTGCCTCGGTGTCGGCAGGGACCGCGCTTGCCGTGGCCCAGGTGTTCCCCACCATGGGAATCCTCGGCGGAGCCAGCGCCGGCGTACTGCTCGCCATGCTGACCCGGAGGGCATCATGACCACGCTCGTCGCGATGCTGATCTTGGCAGCGGTGTGCTGGGTCTTCCGGATCCTCCTGATCGCGCTGGTACCCGCCGAGCGACTGCCGACGACGGTTCGGCAGGCGCTCGGTCACCTTCCGCCGGCGGTGCTCGGCGCACTGGTGGCCGTCGACGCCGCCGCTGCCTCCCGAGGCTCGGACCCGCTGACTGCCGTCCTCGTCATCGGCTCCCTGGTCTTGGCCGGGCTCGCCGTTCGGCTCACCGGGAGCCTCCTGCTCGGCATCGGCATCGGCGTGGGCGCGGCGCTCGTGATCGACCTCGTCATCCTCGCGTGACGACGAGCAGGGTTGTCGGTCAGTTCAGAGGGTGGTTGACGGCCAACCGGAACCGGTCGTAGATGCGGCGGTCACCGGTGACGTGGACCTGCGAGTCGTCGCCGCGTCGCCACAGCCAGAGGTCGAGGGGCCCGGCCGGCCCGCTGATGACCGCGTCGGGGTCGGTTCCGGGGTCGTCGACGACCTTGATGTCGCCCACGTCGTACGTCACGTCGTCGTCGGGGTCGGTGCCGGTGAACTGCCCGAGCTGCACCCAGATCGCGTGACCGGTGTCCGTGATGTCGACCCGGACGTAGTGCTCCAGCGGAGTGAACGTGCCCCACGACGGGTGGCCGCCGAACATCACGCTCAGCGCCTCGTGGACGCCGTCGGCGGCGAGATCCTGGTCGAGCGGCGTGATGCCCGTTCGAGCGGTCTGCTCGGCGTCGAAGCGGTGGATCAGCGCCTCGTGAGCCTGCCGGCGATAGACGAACCCAACCGTCTGCTCCTGCGACCAGGTCCAGACCCGGTCGGCCGGATCGGCGGCGTCCAGGGCGGCTACGAGGGCGGTCGACTCGGCGTCGAACCCGCTCAGCATGGCGTCGTAGCCGTCGGGGCGTGGGGGATTCTCGTCGATACCGTCGGGCTGGGCAGCCCGGTCCGCGACGATCGTGCCCCAGAAATGCTGGACGCCGGCAAGGTGCCAGAGCAGGTCGGAGGCGTTCCAGTCCGGGCACCCGGGCACGTGTGCCTTGGGATGGCAGTCGGCGAGGACGTCGCGAAAGCGGCGCGACTCGGCGACGATGTGGTCGCGGTAGGTCTTGAAGTCCAGTCGGGTCATGGGGTCACGCTAGACGCGTCGAGCGAACGCCGACACCCCCCTGCTCGGGACATACAGCATCATGTATGGTCATGCACATGTCGATCTCCGTCGCGGTCGCCGGCGCCAGTGGGTACGCCGGCGGCGAAGTACTGCGCCTCCTGCTCGGTCACCCCGCCGTCCGGATCGGCGCCCTGACCGGCGGCTCCAACGCGGGGGAGCCGCTGGCCGCCTTGCAACCGCACCTCGTGCCGCTGGCCGACCGGGTCCTCGAGGAAACCTCAGTGGCCACGCTGGCCGGTCATGATGTCGTCTTCCTCGCCCTTCCCCACGGCCAGTCGGGCGAGATCGCCCAGCAGCTCGGGGTCGAGACCGTGGTCATCGACTGCGGCGCCGACTTCCGGCTCGAAGACGGCGTGCTCTGGGAACAGTTCTACGGGTCGCCGCACGCCGGCACCTGGCCCTACGGCCTTCCCGAGCTGCCCGGGTCAGCGCGAGCACTGCTGCGCCGGCGCCCGCCGGATCGCCGTACCCGGTTGCTACCCGACCATCTCCAGCCTGGCCCTCGCTCCCGCGGTCGCGGGCGGGCTCGTCGAGCCCGACGTCGTGGTGGTCGCTGCCTCCGGCACCTCCGGCGCCGGCAAGGCCGCGAAGGCCAACCTCCTCGGCAGCGAGGTGATGGGCAACGCCAGCGCCTACGGCGTCGGGGGAGTGCACCGGCACACGCCGGAGATCGTGCAGAACCTCGGCGCTCTGACCGACGCCGAGGTCAAGGTCAGCTTCACCCCGTTGCTGGTGCCGATGCCCCGCGGCATCCTGGCCACCTGCAGCGCGCCACTGGCGGGCGAACTCACGGTCGCCGAGGCGTACGACGCCTATCTCAAGGCGTACGCCGACGAGCCGTTCGTGCACGTGTTGCCCCCGGGCCAGTGGCCGCAGACCAAGTCGGTGATGGGCTCCAACGCCGTACATCTCCAGGTGACTGTCGACGAGGCGGCGCGCAGGCTGGTCGTGGTCGGGGCCATCGACAACCTCACCAAGGGCACTGCAGGCGCCGCCATGCAATGCATGAACCTTGCCCTCGGCCTCGACGAGACGACCGGGCTCTCAACGGTGGGAGTCGCCCCGTGAAGCTCAGCCAGTTCCCCGAAACGCTGGCCGTGGTCAGGCTCGGCCCCGGCACCGAGGTGCCGGACTGGGCCGAGTCGTCCTCGATCTTCTCGGTGACCGCGACCGCCACCGAGACCTCGGTCGTGTGTGCGGCCCGGAACGTTCCGAAGAAGTCCGTGCACCAGCGGCCGTTCACAGCCTTCCAGGTCGAGGGACCTCTCGACTTCGCGCTGACCGGCGTGCTGGTCGACCTGCTCGCGCCGTTGGCCGAGGCCGGGATCAGCGTGTTCACGATCTCGACGTTCGACACCGACTGGATCCTGGTGCCGGGCGGGGACGCCGACCGGGCGGCCGAGGAATGGCGACGACGCGGGCACGAGGTCATCGCCGCCATCCCCGCCCCGCCTCACCGAAAGACCAGGAAATGACTGTCACTCACCCTCACGGCTTCGTCGCCGTCCGGCGTCGCCGCGGGACTCAAGTCCACCGGAGCCAAGGATCTCGCCCTCGTCGTCAACCAGGGGCCGAGGTACGACTCGGCCTCCGTGTTCACCGCCAACCGCTGCAAGGCCAACCCCGTGCTGTGGAGCCAGGAAGTCGTCAAGGACGGCAGGGTGCAGGCGGTCGTCCTCAACTCGGGCGGCGCCAACTGCTACACCGGCGCAGACGGCTTCCAGACGACCCACGCAGTCGCCGAGCAGGTCGCCGGACACCTCGGCATCGGAGCGATCGACGTCGTCGTGTGCTCGACCGGCCTGATCGGCCTGACCAATGCGCGGTCGGACCTGCTCGCTGGGGTCGACGCGGCGTACGCCGAACTCAGCCCGGACGGAGGACAGGCAGCGGCGGAGGCGATCATGACCACCGACACGGTGGCCAAACAGGTCGTCGTCGAAGGTGCCGGCTGGTCGATCGGGGGCATGGCCAAGGGTGCCGGCATGCTCGCTCCCGCGCTGGCCACGATGCTCGTCGTACTCACCACCGACGCGGCGGTCCCGGCCGCGACCCTCGACAAGGCGCTGCGCGCCGCGACCCGGGTCAGCTTCGATCGTCTCGACTCCGACGGCTGCATGTCCACCAACGACACCGTCACCGTGCTGGCCAGCGGAGCCAGCGGGATCACGCCGACGCCTGACGACTTCACCGCCGCCCTCACCCAGGCCTGCACCGACCTGGCGATGCAGCTGCTCAAGGACGCCGAGGGCGCCGACCACGAGATCGCCATCACCGTGCTGAACGCGGCAACCGAGGACGACGCCGTCGAGGCCGCACGGTCCGTGGCCCGGAGCAACCTGTTCAAGGCCGCGGTGTTCGGCAACGATCCCAACTGGGGTCGCGTGCTGGCCAGCATCGGCACCACGCGGGCAGCCTTCGACCCGGCCGACCTCGATGTCGCGATGAACGGGGTCTGGGTGTGCCGGAAGTCCACCCCGGCCGAAGATCCCTCGAAGATCGACCTGACCGGGCGCGAGGTGAGCGTGACCATCGACCTCAAGGCCGGCCCCGAGCGCGCCACGGTGTGGACCAACGACCTGACCCACGCCTACGTCCACGAGAACAGCGCGTACTCCTCGTGACCAGCCCGACGACCAGCCACGCCCAGGTCCTCGCCAACGCGCTGCCCTGGCTGAAGCGCTACCACGGCGAGACCATCGTGGTGAAGTACGGCGGGAACGCGATGACCGACGACACCCTCAAGCGGGCCTTCGCCGAGGACATCGCCTTTCTCCGCTTCGCCGGCTTCAAGCCCGTCGTGGTGCACGGTGGCGGCCCGCAGATCTCGGCGATGCTGGCCAAGCTCGGCATCAAGTCCGAGTTCCGCGGCGGCCTCCGGGTCACCACGCCCGAAGCCATGGACGTGGTCCGGATGGTGCTGGTCGGCCAGGTGCAGCGCGAGCTCGTCGGCCTGATCAACGAGCACGGGCCGCTCGCGGTCGGACTGTCCGGCGAGGACGCCGGCCTCTTCACCGCAAAGCGGACCAACACGGTCGTCGACGGTGAGGAGGTCGACCTCGGCCTCGTCGGCGAGGTCGCCCACGTCCGTCCGGAAGCCGTGCTCGACCTGGTGGCAGCCGGGCGGATCCCCGTGATCTCCAGCGTTGCCCCGGACGACAAGGGCAGCGTGCACAACGTCAACGCCGACACGGCCGCGGCGGCACTAGCGGTCGCGCTCGAGGCCGCGAAGCTGCTCGTCCTGACCGACGTCGAGGGGCTCTATCGCGACTGGCCCGACAGCGACGACGTGATCGGTGAGATCAGCCCGGAGTCGCTGGCCGAGCTGATGCCCACCCTCGCCAGCGGGATGGTGCCCAAGATGGCCGCCTGCCTCCAGGCGGTCTCCAACGGCGTCCCACGCGCCACCGTGGTCGACGGCCGCGAACCACACGCCGTCCTCGTCGAGCTGTTCACCGCAGAGGGCGTCGGGACCCAGGTCCTGCCCGGCGTGAACACCAAGATCAGAAAGGCACGGGCATGACCATGGACTCGACCACCTGGCAGGACCGCTACGCCGGCTCCCTGATGAACACCTTCGGGCTACCGAAGCTGGCATTGGTCCGGGGGTCCGGCGCCCACGTGTGGGACGTCGACGGCAACGAGTACGTCGACCTGCTCGGCGGCATCGCGGTGAACTCCCTCGGTCACGCGCACCCGAGCCCTCGTCGAGGCGGTCACCGCCCAGCTCTCGACGCTCGGACACATCTCCAACTTCTTCGCCAGCGAGCCCCAGATCGAGCTCGCAGAGAAGCTGCTTGCGCTGTTGGGAGCCCCCGACGGACGGGTGTTCTTCGCCAACTCCGGCACCGAGGCCAACGAGGCCGCGCTCAAGGCCACCCGGCGGACCGGCCGTACCCACATCGTCGCCATGGAGGGGTCCTTCCACGGGCGGACCATGGGCGCGCTTGCCCTCACGGCCAAGGCTGCCTATCGCGAGCCCTTCGAGCCGCTGCCCGGCCACGTCACGTTCGTCCCGTACGGCGACGTCGACGCACTGGCCGCGGCGGTCACCGAGGAGACCGCAGCCGTCATCATCGAGCCGATCCAGGGCGAAGCCGGAGTGATCGCCGCACCGGACGGGTTCCTGGCCGCCGCGCGCGAGATCACCACGCACGCCGGGGCCTTGCTGTGGCTCGACGAGGTGCAGACCGGGATGGGTCGCACCGGCACCTGGTTCGCGCACCAGCATCCGTCGATCGCGCCGGTCGCGATCACGCCGGACCTGGTCACCCTTGCCAAGGGACTCGGCGGCGGAATCCCCATCGGTGCCTGCCTGGCCACCGGGGAGGCCGCGCACGCTGCTCCAGCCCGGCAACCACGGCACCACGTTCGGCGGCAACCCGGTCGCCTCCGCAGCGGCACTCGCGGTGATCCGCACCATCGAGGCCGACGACCTGCTCGAGCACGTCACCGTGCTCGGCCAGAAGCTCCGCGACGGGCTCGCCGCGGACCCCCGGGTCACCGAGGTGCGCGGAGAAGGCCTGCTCATCGGCATCGAGCTCGCCGCCGCCCGGTCAGCCGAGACCCAGTCAGCCGCGTTGGAGGCGGGCTTCATCGTCAACAACCCGACGGCGACCTCGATCCGGCTGGCTCCGCCGCTGGTGCTGACCGAGGACGATGCCGGTGCGTTCCTGGCAGCCTGGCCCACGATCCTCGACCGGTCGATGCAGGAGGCGCCCTGATGCCACGCCACTTCCTTCGCGACGACGACCTGACTCCAGCCGAACAGCTCGAGGTGCTGGCTCTCGCGGCGTCGCTCAAGCAGGCGCCGTACGACACGAAGCCGCTCGCCGGTCCCCGCACCGTTGCCATGGTCTTCGACAAGCCCACGCTGCGGACCCAGGCCTCGTTCGCCGCGGGCATCGCAGAGCTCGGGGGCTTCCCGATGGCCGTGGATGGTCGCCTCGCAGGCATCGGCGTCCGCGAGTCGGTCGCCGACGTGGCCCGGGTCCTCGGACGGCAGGCGGCCACGATCGTGTGGCGCACCGACCTCCAGAGCAAGATCGACGAGATGGCGGCGTACGCCGGAGTGCCGGTCGTCAACGCCCTCACCGACGACTTCCACCCCTGCCAGCTCCTCGCCGACCTGCTCACGATCCAGGAGCACAAGGGCAGCCTCCAGGGCCTCAGGGTCGCCTTCGTCGGCGACGGTGCCTGCAACATGGGCAACTCCTGGCTTCTGGCCGGCGCAACGGCCGGACTGCACGTCGTGATCAGCTCACCCGAGGGCTACGAGCCTTCCGAGCAGATGGTGCAGCAAGCCTCCGACATCGCGGCGGAGACGGGCGGCTCGGCGACCCTCGAGCGTGATCCCGGCCTGGCCGTGAACGGTGCGGACGTCGTCATCACCGACACCTGGGTGTCGATGGGCAGGGAAGAGGAGGCGGCCGAACGTCTGGCCGCTCTGCAGCCCTACTCCCTCACCGAGGCCCTGTTTGCGCAGGCGAAGCCGGACGCGATCGTGCTGCACTGCCTGCCCGCCTACCGAGGCAAGGAGATCGCCGCCGAGGTCATCGACGGACCCCGCAGCGTGGTGTGGGACGAAGCCGAGAACCGGCGACACGCGCAGAAGGCGATCCTGACGTGGCTGCTGGAGGCGACATGAACGACACAGCGCTGAGCCCCATGACCAAGAACGCTCGCCAGCAACAGATCATCGACCTCCTCGGGCACCACGACGTCCACTCCCAGACCGAGCTGGCCGACCTGCTGGCCGATCGCGGCGTACACGTCACCCAGGCCACGCTCAGCCGCGACCTCGTCGAGCTCGACGCGGTGAAGGTCCGCGCCCACAGCGGCGGGCTCGTCTACGCCGTACCCGCCGAAGGGGGCGACCGCACCCCGACCGCCGCACGCGAGTCCGGTGCGGCAGCGGCGAGGCTGGCCAAGCTGTGCGCAGAGCTCCTGGTCAGCGCCGAGTCCAGCGCCAACCTCGTCGTGCTTCGTACGCCGCCCGGCGCGGCCCAGTTCCTGGCCAGCGCGTTCGACAAGACCGAGCTGCCCGAGGTGCTCGGCACCATCGCCGGCGACGACACCGTGCTGGTGATCGGCCGCGAGCCCACCGGTGGCGATGCCCTGGCCCGACGAATCCTGGCGCTGGCCGACGGATCGTCCGTCAGCGCCGCCGCACACTGACCCACCAGACCAAACCAGACGAGCCAGACGAAGGAAGAACCCCTGTGAGCAAGGTCCTCACCTCCCTGCCGGTCGGCGAACGGGTCGGCATCGCCTTCTCCGGAGGGCTGGACACCTCCGTGGCAGTGGCCTGGATGCGCGCCAAGGGCGCCGTGCCCTGCACCTACACCGCCGACATCGGCCAGTACGACGAGCCCGACATCGAGGGTGTCCCGGTCCGGGCAACCCAGTACGGTGCCGAGATCGCCCGCTCGGTCGACTGCAGGCCGCAGCTGGTCGAGGAGGGCCTGGCCGCGATGGCCTGTGGCGCCTTCCACATCCGCTCGGGCGGGCGAACCTACTTCAACACCACGCCCTCTGGGTCGCGCGGTCACCGGCACCATGCTGGTTCGCGCGATGCACGAGGACGGCGTCGACATCTGGGGCGACGGCTCGACGTTCAAGGGCAACGACATCGAGCGGTTCTACCGCTACGGCCTGCTGGCCAACCCCGAGCTGCGCATCTACAAGCCGTGGCTGGACGCCGACTTCGTGCACGAGCTCGGCGGCCGCGCCGAGATGAGCCAGTGGCTCACCGAGCACGGCCTGCCCTACCGCGACAGCAAGGAGAAGGCCTACTCCACCGACGCCAACATCTGGGGTGCCACCCACGAGGCGAAGACCCTGGAGCACCTCGACGTGCCCCTGGAGACCGTCGAGCCCATCATGGGCGTGAAGTTCTGGGATCCGGCGGTCGACATCGAAACCGAGGAGGTCACGGTGCGCTTCGAGGGCGGCCGCCCGGTCGCCATCAACGGCAAGACGTACGACGACGCCGTCGCACTGGTGCACGAGGCCAACACGATCGGCGGGCGGCACGGCCTGGGCATGTCGGACCAGATCGAGAACCGGATCATCGAGGCGAAGTCGCGAGGGATCTACGAAGCGCCGGGCATGGCGCTGCTGTGGATCTCCTACGAGCGGCTGCTCAACGCGATCCACAACGAGGACACCATCGAGAGCTACCACGCGCAGGGCCGTCGCCTGGGCCGGCTGCTTTACGAGGGTCGGTGGCTGGACCCGCAGGCGCTGATGATCCGCGAGTCGATCCAGCGCTGGATCGGGTCACTGGTGAGCGGTGAGGTCACGCTGCGGCTGCGGCGCGGGGAGGACTACACCGTCCTGCGCACTGACGGGCCGGCGTTCTCCTACCACCCGGACAAGCTGTCGATGGAGCGCACCGAGAACGCCGCTTTCGGTCCCACCGACCGGATCGGGCAGCTCACGATGCGAAACCTGGACATCGCCGACTCGCGCTCCAAGCTGGAGGCCTACGCAGCGCAACCGCTGGACCAGGGTCAGGTCCTCGTGGAGCACGGCACGCTGTTCGGCGAAATCGAGTCCGGGGGAGCTGATCGGATCGCCCGCAACCCACAGGCCGAACTCGACACCGACGACGAGGCGCTCGACAACGCTGCGATGGAGTCCGGCACCGACTGACCCCGCCGAGTCGTCGCATCTTCCGCGAGTCGTCGTAACTTACGACGACTCACCGTGCCTGACCGAGTGCCGAGTCGTCGTAAGTTACGACGACTCGGCGCCCGGAACAGAGAAATTCGATCAGTCGACGTCCTCATCGACCCAGTCGAGGGTCTTCGTGACGGCCTTCTTCCAGTTGCGGTAGGTCTTCTCGCGCTTGTCGTTGTCCATCGACGGGCTCCAACGCTTGTCTTCGCCCCAGTTCTTGCGGATGTCGTCCTCGGACTCCCAGTAGCCCACGGCCAGGCCGGCGGCGTACGCCGCACCGAGGGCCGTCGTCTCCGCGACCTTGGGCCGGACGACGTCGACACCGAGGATGTCGGCCTGGAACTGCATCAGGGTCTCGTTGACGACCATGCCGCCGTCGACCTTGAGCTCCTTGAGCGGCACACCCGAGTCGGCGTTCATGGCGTCGAGGACCTCGCGGGTCTGGAAGGCCGTGGCCTCCAGGACCGCCCGAGCGATGTGGCCCTTGTTGACGAACCGGGTCAGGCCGACCAGGGCACCACGGGCGTCAGAACGCCAGTGCGGCGCGAACAGCCCGGAGAACGCGGGCACGAAGTAGGCGCCGCCGTTGTCCTCCACGCCCTTGGCCAGCTCCTCGATCTCGGGCGCCGAGCCGATCAGGCCGAGGTTGTCCCGCACCCACTGGACCAGCGAACCGCTGACCGCGATCGAGCCTTCCAGCGCGTAGATCGCCGGCTCCTTGCCGATCTTGTAGCAGACCGTCGTCAACAGCCCGTTCTCCGAGGGCACCTGCTCCTCTCCGGTGTTGAGCAGCATGAAGTTGCCGGTGCCATAGGTGTTCTTGGCGGTGCCCACCTCCAGGCAGGCCTGGCCGAAGGTCGCGGCCTGCTGGTCGCCGAGGATGCCCGCGACGGGGGTCCCGTTCAGGATGCCTGGCTTGCATTCGCCGTACACCTCCGACGACGACTTGATCTCCGGCAGCATCGACAGCGGGATCGTCATGTCCGCGGCGATGCCCTCGTCCCAAGCCAGCGTGCTGAGGTCCATGAGCATCGTGCGGCTCGCGTTGGTGACGTCGGTGACGTGTACGCCGTCGTGCTCGGCGCCGCCCGTGAGGTTCCACAGCGTCCAGGTGTCGGTGTTGCCGAACAGCAGGTCGCCGGCCTCGGCCTTCTCCCGGGCGCCGTCGACGTTGTCGAGGATCCACTTGACCTTCGGGCCCGAGAAGTACGTCGCTAGCGGAAGGCCGACCTTGGCCTTGTACTTGTCGGCGCCGTCACTGCCGCCGAGCTCGTCGACGATCTTCTGGGTCCGGGTGTCCTGCCACACGATCGCGTTGTAGACCGGCTGGCCGTTGGTCTTGTCCCAGACCACCGCGGTCTCGCGCTGGTTGGTGATGCCCACAGCGGCGATGTTCTTGCTGTTGAGGTTCGCCTTCGCCAGGGCGCCACCGATGACGTCACGGGTGTTGGTCCAGATCTCGAGTGGATCGTGCTCGACCCACCCCGCACGCGGGAAGATCTGCTCGTGCTCGACCTGGTCGACCGCGACGACCTCGCCGGAGTGGTTGAAGATCATCGCCCGGGTACTGGTCGTGCCCTGGTCGATGGAGAGGACGTAGATGTTGTCTGCCATTGAATTGACTTCCTGGAGTTGTCGGAGGTTCAAACGTAGTTGACGACGTTGGCTGCGATGCCTGCGAGGACGCCGCCGATGATCGGGCCGACGACCGGGATCCACGAGTAGCCCCAGTCACTGTCGCCCTTCCCCTTGATCGGCAGGATGAAGTGCGCGATCCGCGGACCGAGGTCACGAGCCGGGTTGATGGCGTATCCCGTAGGGCCACCGAGGCTGGCGCCGATGCCGACCACGAGGAGTGCAACGGCGAGCGGCCCGAGTGCAGTTGGTGTTTTACCGAAGGCCAGGATCACGAAGACCAGCACAAAGGTCCCGATGATCTCGGTGACCAGGTTGTTCACGGTGTTGCGGATCGCTGGACCGGTCGAGAAGACGGCCAGCCTGGCGCCAGGATCGGACTCGGGGTCGTCGAAGTGGTCGCGGTAGGCCAGCCAGCACAGCACCGCACCGAGGAAGGCACCGATCATCTCCGCGATGAGGTAGAGCAGGGTGTTCCCGAAGCTGACGTCGATGCCGGGTGCATACTCGTCCAGCCCCGACGAGAGGAGCCCCAAGGTGACCGCCGGGTTGAGGTGTGCGCCCGAGGAGAACGCGACGTACACACCAGCGAAGACCGCGATGCCCCAGCCGAAGTTCACCAGGAAGAAGCCGCCGTTGAAGCCCTTGTTCTTGGCCAGCGCGACGTTGGCGACCACTCCGCAACCGAGCAGGGTGAGCATCCCTGTTCCCATGACTTCTGAAAGGAAAAGATCTCTGAACACGTAGCTCCCTTTCATGCGTGCGAGCATCGCGCCGGAAGGCGCGCTGCCCACGGAATGTGAGTCCCGACACTAGGGATAGTGAGCGGACCTTGCCAAGGGTGTACGGCTGTTCAGACTCGGGGGTTTCCGGTTGAACCAGAGCCCCTAGAGTGGCAACACCGTGCATGCCGCTCGACGAAGCTCATCGACGAAGGAGTACGACGATGCCGACGCCCAGTCGACTCGATGTGGACTACCGCCAGCGCGCCTGGCAATCCCTGACCGAACGCCACTTCGATGTACTGATCATCGGTGGTGGTGTCACCGGTGCCGGTGCGGCCCTCGACGCCGCGACCCGCGGCCTGTCCGTCGCGATGCTGGAGCAACGCGACTTCGCGTCCGGGACGTCGTCGCGAAGCTCGAAGCTCTTCCACGGCGGTTTGCGCTATCTCGAGCAGCTCAACTTCACCCTCGTCAGGGAGGCGCTCAAGGAGCGCGAGCTGATGCTCACCCGGATCGCCCCTCACCTGGTGAAGCCGGTGTCGTTCCTGCTGCCGCTGCGGCACCGCTTCTGGGAGCGCCCCTACGTCACCGCCGGACTCACCCTCTACGACTCGATGGGTGGCGCCCGGTCGGTGCCACGTCACAAACAGCTCACGCGGACCAAGGCCCTGCAGATGGTGCCCGCGCTGAAGAACGGCTCGCTGACCGGTGGGCTGCTCTACTACGACGCGCAGGCCGACGACGCCCGACACACGCTGACGGTGGCCCGCACCGCCGCGTCGTACGGCGCCACGGTGCTCAGCTCGGCCCGGGTGGTCAGCCTCAAGCGCGCCGGGGAGCGGGTCGTCGGTGCGCGGGTCCACGATGTCGAGACCGGCGAGGAGGTCGACGTCAAGGCGAGCGTGGTCGTCAACTGCACCGGCGTGTGGACCGACGAGATCCAGACCCTCGCCGGCGGCCGCGGCCGGTTCCATGTGCGGGCGTCCAAGGGCGTGCACATCGTCGTTGCCCGCGACCGGATCAACTCCGAGACCGGCCTGATCCTGCGCACCGAGAAGTCGGTGCTGTTCGTGATCCCATGGGGCACCCACTGGATCATCGGCACCACCGACACCGACTGGGAGCTCGACAAGGCGCACCCGGCGGCCAGCCGCACCGACATCGACTACATCCTCGACCACATCAACTCGGTGCTCGCCGTACCGCTGACCCACCAGGACATCCAGGGCGTGTACGCCGGGCTCCGGCCGCTGCTGTCCGGAGAGAGCGACAAGACCTCGCAGCTGTCCCGCGAGCACGCCGTCGCCCGGCCCCAGCCCGGCCTGATCTCGATCGCCGGCGGGAAGTACACCACTTACCGGGTGATGGGCGCCGACGCCATCGACGCGGCGCGGGCCGACATCAGCGAGAGCGTTCCCGACAGCGTCACCGAACACATTCCGCTGGTCGGCGCCGAGGGCTACCACGCGCTGATGAACCAGGTCGACCGCCTTGCCGCCAAGCAGGGCCTGCCGGCGTGGCGGATCACGAACCTCCTCAACCGCTACGGCTCGATGGTCACCGAGCTGTTCGACCTCGCCGCCGACGACAGGAGCCTGCTGGAGCCGCTACACGGTGCGGAGGAGTACCTCCGTGTGGAGATCGTGTACGCCGCCACCCACGAGGGCGCCCTGCACATGGACGACCTGCTGACCCGGCGTACCCGCATCTCCATCGAGACCCCGGACCGCGGCGTGGCCGCGGCTCAGGCGACGGCCGACCTGGTCGCCCCGAGGCTCGGCTGGGATGACGCGCGGGTTGCCGACGAGGTGGCTGCCTACACCGCGCGGGTCGCGGCCGAGCGGGAGTCCCAGGCGACGGGCGACGACCTCGAGGCGAATGCCGAGCGGATCGCTGCTCCCGACATGCGGATCCGGTCGGTCGGTCGAGCACTCAACTGACATCCTGTGCCCGTGACGGATCACTCGAGCACGAATGAGGGCAAGCTCTGGGGTGGTCGTTTCGCAGGCGGGCCCAGCCCGGAGCTCGACGCCCTTTCCCGGTCGACGCATTTCGACTGGCGGCTCGCGCCGTACGACCTGGCGGGCTCGCACGCCCACGCCAACGTGCTGCACAAAGCTGGCTTCCTCACCGACGACGAGCGGACCGAGCTTCATCGGGGTCTGGACGCGTTGGGGGACAGGTACGCCGCGGGTGAGCTGCATCCCGATCCGTCCGACGAGGACGTGCACGGTGCTCTCGAGCGACTGCTGCTGACCGAGGTCGGCGCCGAGGTCGGGGGCCGGCTACGGGCCGGGCGCAGCCGCAACGACCAGGTGGCCACCCTCTTCAAGGCATTCCTGCGCGACCACGCCCGGACGGTCGCGGCGCTGGTCCTCGACCTCGTCGGCGCGATCCAGGCCCAGGCGGCCGCTCATCTGGGCGCGATCATGCCGGGGCGCACCCACCTCCAGCATGCGCAGCCCGTGCTGCTCAGCCACCACCTGCTGGCGCACGCGTGGCCGCTGATGCGTGACGTCCAGCGGATCCGCGACTGGGACGCCCGGGTCGCGGCGGAGTCGCCGTACGGGTCGGGGGCACTGGCCGGCTCCAGCCTGGGACTCGACCCGGAGTCCGTCGCCGCCGAGCTCGGCTTCACCGGTTCCAGCGCCAACTCGATCGACGGCACCGCCGCGCGGGACTTCGTGGCGGAGTTCGCCTTCGTGACCGCGATGATCGGCGTGGACCTCAGCCGGCTGGCCGAGGAGGTCATCCTCTGGACCACGCGCGAGTTCCGGTTCGCGACCTTGCACGACTCGTGGTCGACGGGGTCCAGCATCATGCCCCAGAAGAAGAACCCGGACATCGCCGAGCTCGCCCGGGGCAAGTCGGGCCGGTTGATCGGCAACCTGACCGGGCTGATGGCCACCCTCAAAGCACTGCCGCTGGCGTACAACCGCGACCTCCAGGAGGACAAGGAGCCCGTCTTCGACTCGGTCGACACCCTGGAGGTGCTGCTGCCTGCGTTCACCGGGATGATCTCGACGCTCTCCTTCGACACCGGCCGGATGGCCGAACTCGCGCCCCAAGGCTTCAGCCTGGCCACCGACGTCGCCGAATGGCTGGTCAAGCAGGGCGTGCCGTTCCGGGTCGCCCACGAGCTGGCAGGCGCGTGCGTACGCCGCTGCGAGGAGCTCGGCGTCGGCCTCGACGAGCTCACCGACGAGCAGTTCGCCGCGATCTCCCCGCACCTCGGTCCGGGAGTCAGGACGGTGCTGACCGTGGAGGGCTCCACCGCGTCTCGCGACGGGCGCGGCGGCACGGCTCCCTCGCGGGTACACGATCAGCTGGCCGAGCTAGCCGCGGCGGTCGCGCGGGACCGGCACTGGCTTGGCTGACCTGGCCCGGTTCCTTGCCCGACCGTCGGTCGAAGTGGCTCCTGACCTG
>CAWJOJ010000007.1:295000-330542 GCA_963844385.1 uncultured Actinomycetota bacterium
GTGCTGGAAGGTTAAGGGGACCGGTTAGCCACCTTGTGTGGCGAAGCTGAGAACTTAAGCCCCAGTAAACGGCGGTGGTAACTATAACCATCCTAAGGTAGCGAAATTCCTTGTCGGGTAAGTTCCGACCTGCACGAATGGAGTAACGACTTGGGCGCTGTCTCAACCATGGACTCGGCGAAATTGCACTACGAGTAAAGATGCTCGTTACGCGCGGCAGGACGGAAAGACCCCGGGACCTTTACTACAATTTGGTATTGGTGTTTGGTTCGGCTTGTGTAGGATAGGTGGGAGACTGTGAAGCGGCCACGCCAGTGGTTGTGGAGTCAACGTTGAAATACCACTCTGGTCGTACTAGATATCTAACCTAGGTCCGTTATCCGGATCAGGGACAGTGCCTGATGGGTAGTTTAACTGGGGCGGTTGCCTCCTAAAATGTAACGGAGGCGCTCAAAGGTTCCCTCAGCCTGGTTGGCAATCAGGTTTCGAGTGTAAGTGCACAAGGGAGCTTGACTGTGAGACAGACATGTCGAGCAGGGACGAAAGTCGGAACTAGTGATCCGGCGCTGGCAAGTGGAAGCGGCGTCGCTCAACGGATAAAAGGTACCCCGGGGATAACAGGCTGATCTTCCCCAAGAGTCCATATCGACGGGATGGTTTGGCACCTCGATGTCGGCTCGTCGCATCCTGGGGCTGGAGTAGGTCCCAAGGGTTGGGCTGTTCGCCCATTAAAGCGGCACGCGAGCTGGGTTTAGAACGTCGTGAGACAGTTCGGTCCCTATCCGCCGCGCGCGCAGGAAACTTGAGAAAGGCTGTCCCTAGTACGAGAGGACCGGGATGGACGAACCTCTGGTGTGCCAGTTGTTCCGCCAGGAGCACGGCTGGTTGGCTACGTTCGGAAGTGATAACCGCTGAATGCATCTAAGCGGGAAGCACGTTTCAAGATGAGGTTTCCCACCGGGTAACCGGGTAAGGCCCCCAGCAGACTACTGGGTTGATAGGCCGGAGGTGTACAGCAGCAATGCCCAGCCGACCGGTACTAATAGGCCGAGGGCTTGTCACACACCCAAAAAACAAACCCAAAAACCCCGCTGCGAACATGCTACGCGTCCACTATACAGTTCCCGAGATACGGCCACACAACAAAACAATAGATAACATGTTGTGCAAACCGAAACATCTCGACAAATGTTACGGCGACCATAGCGAAAGGGAAACACCCGGACCCATTCCGAACCCGGAAGTTAAGCCTTTCAGCGCCGATGGTACTGCAACCGCGAGGCTGTGGGAGAGTAGGACGTCGCCGGACAACAACCACACGTAGAGGCCACCCCACACAGGTGGCCTCTACGCTATTTCGCACCCTTTCGGGTCTCCTTGGGCTCGGCCCATTTGTCGTGCACAGGACCACGCTGGCGAGCCGTTGTCCACACGGCCTGGGCCGGCGCCGCTGGATCGTCGGCGCCGCCGACCAGCCTGAGGGCAGGAGGTGGTCAGATTGACCAAGACAGTCGGCGGCTCGGATGGGAGCAGCGACGTGATGGATGCGGGCGACAACACGGTGTGCCTGCGGGGGCGGCTCTCGGTGGATCCCGAGGAGCGCACCCTGCCCAGTGGAGACTCGGTGTGGCTGTTCCGGGTGGTGGTGCCCCGAGGTGGTCGGGCCCGAAGCCGGCAGACCGTGGACGCGCTCGAGTGTGCGGTGTGGAGCGGGAGGGTCCGCCGCTCGGTTGCCAGCTGGAGGGCCGGCGACGAGGTGGAGGTCCGCGGTGCTTTGCGGCGACGATTCTTCCAGACCGGTGGTGGCACGGCGTCCCGTGTCGAGGTGGAGGTCGACTCCGGGCGGCTCATTCGTCGCGGAGATCCCTCATGAGCACTCCCAGACTGGGTTTGGGCTGGAAGGACGTGGCCTTCTCGGGGAGGAGCACTCCCGCGCTCGCCGTCGACACGACGGCATCGAATGCCGGGATGGGCATGAGCAGGCTCACCCCTTTCCTGAGCCGGGCCTGTTGAAGCGCCGACTCCGCGGTGTGGTGGACCGATACCGACCGCTTCGCGACCCCGAGCATCGGCAACAGGTCTTCCTCGAGCGTGGTGACGGCCAGGGTTTCGCTGGCCGGCAGCCGCAAGATGGCCCATTCGTCGTCATCGGTCAGGACCAGCGTGTGGTCGCCGAGATGTTCAAGGGCATCCCAGCGGCTGGTGATCCAGCAGTCCAGATCAGGACGCGCGGAACAAGCGGCGACAAGGTCGGCAAGCCGCTGGCCTGCGATGAAGCGGTGGATCGGACCCAGCCACAGGGGGGTGTCGCTCTGGTCGACGAGCATCGCCAGCCCACGGTCCCAGGCAGTGTGCGGATGGGCCTGCTGCAGCCGAAGGTAGCCCGCATAACGGTGGTGCCCGTCGGCGATGAGCGCATGAGTGTCGGCAAGGCCGGACTGCAACGTGCCGAGCAGCTCCGGGTCGCGCAGCGCCCAGATCCGATGCACCTGATCGGCACGGTCACTGAACGAAGTCGTCGCTGGGGTGTCCAGGACGTCATGGATCAGCTTCCTGATGGAGGCGGGGCCGCGATGCACCAACAGGATGGGGGCGGGATTGACTTCCATCTCGTCCATGCGGTCTGCGAGCTCGTGCACCTGCTCGAGGTGCACGCCCTCGTGGGGAAACACTGCTTGCTGGCCGCCGGGGCAGTTGGCCGAAGTCCGGGCGAGGTCGAGAGCGCCGACGAGGCCGCGGATCGTGACGCCGGCCGCGGTGTACTCGTGGAGATAGATCGCAGACGCACTGTCCCGTCGGATCCGGCCGGACGCCTGCCAGTCATTGAGGCGTTGGGGCACGTCGCGGTAGGGGCGGGCGAACGCCCTGGCCGAGGCTGGGTCACCGACACCCGACGCAGCCAACATCAACCCGTGGAAAGGGAGGAGTCTGAATGGCTTGACCACATAAGGCGGCGCGACCGGCCCGGTGGTGTCCATCGAAGCATCGTAAGGTGCGGTGCCAAACAGTCTGAGGAGGCCACCGGATGCTCAGAGCTAGTTCGGAGCCGTTGTGCAGCGCCTACGACCTGGTGATGCTCGACCTCGACGGCGTGGTCTATATCGGGGCCAGTGCCGTGCCAGGGGCGGCCGACAGCCTGGCGCAGGCCAGGGCCGCTGGGGCCCACCTCGCCTTCGTCACCAACAATGCGGCGCGACCGCCGGAGGCAGTGGCCGAACAGCTCACCGGCTTGGGAGTTCCTGCCGCCTCGGCCGACATCGTGACCTCGGCGCAGGCTGCCGCCCATCTCGTGGCAGATCTGGTCGCGCCCGGGGCCTCGGTGTTGCTCCTCGGCGGGCCGGGCCTCGAGATCGCCCTTCGGGAGCGTGGCGTCGTTCCGGTCACCAGAATCGAGGACGAACCGGTAGCGGTCGTGACCGGCTACGGCCCCGACCTGTTGTGGCGCGAGATCATGCAGGGCGCCGTACAGATTCGGGCCGGGCCTGCCCTGGGTTGCCTCGAACGCCGACCTCACGATCCCGACCGACTACGGTGTCGGGCCGGGACACGGGGTCCTGGTTCGGATGCTGCAGGAATTCTCGGGCGTCGATCCGGTCGTCGCCGGGAAGCCCGAGCGACCCCTGCTCGACGAGACGGTCTCCCGGGTCGGTGGCGATCGACCTCTGATGGTCGGGGATCGCCTCGACACCGACATCTTGGGGGCGCACAACGCCGGAGTCGACTCGCTGCTCGTCCTGACCGGGGTCACCCAGCTGCCCGAGCTCGTCGCGGCCACGCCGGACGAGCGGCCGACGTACCTGTCGCTCGACCTGGGCGGCCTGCTGAGCACGCATGGCGACGTGGTGTCCGCGGACGGCGGTTGGAATGCCGGCGGCTGGCGAGCGAGTGTTGACGGTGGCCGGCTCTCGGTCAATGGCGCCGGGACCGCCGACGACTGGTGGCGCTGCGCGGCGGCCGCCGCCTGGGCACACCTCGACGAGACGGGTCGAATCATCGGCATCGAGGGCCTCGCGCCGCCCGAAACATCGAGCGGCGGGCGGTAGCGTTGCCCGACATGAGCGAACACAACGAGCCGTCCGATGTCGTCGCCGACGGATCCGGCTCGGACGTGGGCGAGAACGGCCCGACTCCTGACCCACAACGCACGGGCAACGAGGCGGTGGACGGGGTCCTCGACGCATTGGACGGGCTCGACCGCGCGGCGATCAACGAGCATGTCGCCGCCTACGAGAAGGCGCACGAGCAGCTGCGCGGCGCCCTGGACGCGTGAGCGGTCGTGTCACCGCGCCGGCTCCGGCTGGATGCCGAACTGGTCAGGCGTGGACTCGCCCGCTCGCGTGAGCATGCCACCGAACTCATCTCCGCCGGTCGGGTCACGGTAGCCGGGGCGGTGGCGACCAAGCCCGCCACCGGGGTCAGCACCGACGTCGCGATCGTGGTGGCCATCGATGCCGGCCGCCCGGACTATGTCTCCCGAGGCGGGCACAAGCTGGCCGGGGCGTTGGCCGCGTTCGGGCCCCTGGGCCTGACCGTTCGCGACCGTCGATGTCTGGACGCCGGAGCGTCGACGGGCGGGTTCACCGACGTACTCCTGCGCGCGGGGGCCGCCGAAGTTGTTGCCGTCGACGTGGGGTACGGCCAGCTGGCGTGGCGGTTGCGGAGCGACGAACGGGTGCAGGTTCACGACCGCACGAACATCCGGGACCTCACGCCAGGGCTGATCGGTGGGCCCGTCGACGTCGTCGTGGGCGACCTCTCCTTCATCTCGCTGAGGCTGGTGCTCGACGCCCTGATCAGCGTCACGGCTGCGGACGGCGACCTGGCGTTGATGGTGAAACCTCAGTTCGAAGTCGGCAAGGATCGCGTGGGCAAGGGCGGCGTGGTCCGTGACCTCGAGTTGAGGGTCGAGGCAGTGTCCGCGGTCGCGACCGCGTCCGCCGGACGAGGATGGGGCGCGGCGGCAGTGGTGACCAGTCCGTTGCCCGGGCCGTCGGGCAACGTCGAGTTCTTCCTCTGGCTGCGCCGCGGAGAACCCCGGATCGGTCCGGACCAGATCGCCGCCGAGGTGCAGCGGTCCGCTCACCTGGGGGTGGCGGGTGAGAAGGTTGAGCCGTGAGTGTGACGACCAGCGACAACGACGACGCGACCCGA
Source organism: uncultured Actinomycetota bacterium (assembly GCA_963844385.1). GTDB lineage: Bacteria > Actinomycetota > Actinomycetes > Propionibacteriales > Nocardioidaceae > Nocardioides. Next base: position 300,152 of record CAWJOJ010000007.1, read on the forward strand.
CGCGTCCTGTTGCTTGCCCACATGGGCCGCGACGACGCGCGCGACGTGGCCCGGTCCTTCTGCAAGGCCCTGGCCGCCAACGGCATCGTGGTCAGGCTGCTCGCCGACGAGGCCCGCGATCTCGAGCTCGACCCGACGCTGTTCGACCCGAGGATCGAGACGGCGGTGGTTGGCCCGGACGTGGCGGACTCATGTGAGCTCGCCGTCGTGATCGGTGGCGACGGCACCATCCTGCGGGCGGCCGAGCTCACCCGCGGCACACGGACACCCCTGCTGGGTGTCAACCTCGGTCATGTCGGCTTCCTCGCGGAGGCCGAGTACGACGACGTCGAGTCGACCATCGACGCGATCGTGCACCGCCGCTATGCGTCAGAGGAACGACTCACGATCGACGTGTCGGTGTTCCAGGGCGGGGAGCTCGTGGCCACCACCTGGGCCCTGAACGAGGCGAGCGTCGAGAAGGCTGCACGCCAGCGGATGCTGGAGGTCGTGGTCGAGATCGACGGTCGCCCGCTGTCGCGGTGGGGCTGCGACGGCGTCGTGTGCGCGACGCCGACCGGATCCACGGCGTACAACTTCAGTGCGGGCGGGCCCGTGGTCTGGCCCGGCGTCGAGGCGCTGTTGATGGTGCCGATCAGCGCCCACGCACTGTTCGCCCGGCCGATGGTGGTCGCACCCACGTCCGTGCTGGCCGTTGAGGTGCTCGCCCAAACCCAGGGCGCCGGCGTGCTCTGGTGTGACGGCAGGCGGACGGTGGAGCTGCCACCTGGTGCCCGGATCGAGGTACGACGTGGAGCCGCTCCCGTGCGCCTGGTCCGGCTCCACGAGGCGCCGTTCACCGACCGGCTCGTGGCCAAGTTCGGGCTGCCAGTCTCGGGATGGCGGGGTGCGTCGGAGCGGCGCCGGATGGCCGAGGGCAACGATGCTTGAGGAAATCCGGATCAGCTCTCTCGGCGTGATCGAGTCTTCGGCCCTGGAGCTGGGCGCAGGGCTGACCGTGATCACGGGGGAGACCGGCGCCGGCAAGACGATGATCGTGACCGCACTCGGCCTGCTGATGGGCGGTCGAGCCGACAGCGGCGCCGTCCGCTCGGGAGCCAGGTCCGCCCGGGTCGAGGGCGTCATCTCGGCAGCGGCGGTCCCGGGGCTGGCCGACGCCGTGGACGACCTCGGCGGCGAGGTCGAGGACGGCCGCGTCGTGCTCGCCCGCAACATCACCAGCGAAGGGCGCTCCCGCGCGTTCGTGGGCGGCGCCTCGGTGCCCGCCTCGGCGCTCGCGGGTGTTGCCGAACCACTGGTCGCCATCCACGGCCAGTCCGACCAGCACCGGCTCCTGAAGACCCGCGCCCAGCGGGAGGCCCTCGATCGGTTCGGCGGCTCCAACGTGGAGGGCCTCCTGTCGGAGTGGTCCGCGCTGCACCTGCGGCTGACGACGGTCGAGCACGAACTCACCGACGTGGTGGCCACGGCCAGGGAACGAGCGCGCGAAGCAGATGTTCTGCGGTTCGGTCTGGGCGAGATCGAGGCGGTGTCACCGGCTTCCGGCGAGGATGTCAGCCTTGCTGCCGAGGAGACGCGGTTGGGTTTCGCGGACACCCTGCGGACGGCCGCCGAGCAAGCCCGAGAGGCCTTGTCCTCCGACCAGGGGACCCCGGACGCGCTCGGTGCGACGTCCGCCGCGCGGCGTCTGCTCGAAGGCGTCCAGGATCACGATGCCGAGGCGGCGGAACTGGCCCGACGGCTGGCCGAGGTGAGCTACCTGCTGTCCGACCTCGCCGCCGACGTGGCGTCGTACGCCGCACGCCTGGAGACCGACCCCGCCCGCCTGGCGGCGGTGTCCGAACGCCGAGCCGCGCTGACGGCGCTGACCCGGAAGTACGGCGACTCCGTCGACGAGGTGCTGGCCTGGTCCGAGCAGGCCGCGTCGCGGCTGCTGGATCTCGACGGCACCGACGTGCGGATCGAGCACCTTCGCACCGAGCGCACCGACCTTCGCGCCGGCCTCGCGCGGGTCGGAGCAGCGCTGAGCGCCGCCCGGCTGGAGGCGGCCGGACGGCTCGGCACGACCGTCACCGACGAGCTGACCCGGCTTTCGATGCCGCACGCCGAGGTCTCGCTCAGCGTAGGTCAGCAGGTGAGCGAACGACCGGCAGCGGGTGGCCCGGGCCAGCCCCTCGACGTGGATGGACGCTGGCTGCGCTACACCGCCTCCGGGCTCGACGAGGTCGAGTTCCTGCTCGCCGCGAACACCGGATCAGAGCCCCGACCCCTGCACAAGGGCGCGTCGGGGGGCGAGCTCTCACGGGTGATGCTCGCCCTCGAGGTCGCGTTGGCCGGCACCAGCCCGGTGCCGACGTTCGTCTTCGACGAGGTCGACGCCGGAGTGGGCGGCAAGGCAGCCGTAGAGGTCGGGCGCCGGCTGGCCCTCCTCGCCCGGACGGCCCAGGTGCTGGTGGTGACCCATCTGCCCCAGGTCGCGGCGTACGCCGACCGGCATGTCGTGGTGCACAAGTCGAGCGACGGCTCGGTGACCACGGCCGGGCTGGCCGTCCTCGACGACACCGGGAGAGTGCGCGAGCTCTCCCGGATGCTCGCCGGGCAGGAGGAATCCGACACCGCGCTCGCCCACGCCCAGGAGCTGCTGGAGACGGCGCAGTCGGAGCGCTGACGACGATCTCTCGCCGACGCGCCCGGCCCACGCGGTTGCGCCGGTTCCCCGAACGGGTTTGTCACGATTGCCCGGATGAAGTTCCCGACCCGACAACGCACCGACGCGCCCCTGCCTGGACTACGGGCAACTGCGCGCGTCGAACGACGAACGAAGAGTCTGCTTCCCCGGCTGCGCGCCGGCGACATAGCCGTCGTCGACCACCTCGACCTCGACCGCGCGACCGCACAGGCGCTTGCCGACGCCGAGGTGTCGGCAGTGGTCAACGCCGCGGCGTTCATCTCCGGCCGCTATCCGAACCTGGGTCCTGAGCTGCTGGCCCAAGCCGGAGTCGAGCTTGTCGACGGCATCGGCCCCGCCGGACTGGCCGCGATCAAGGACGGCGCCGAGATCCGCCTGTTCGAAGGCACGGTGTACGTCGACGACCAGGCCGTCGCCGAGGGTCGAGTGCTCGACCTCGACAACGTGATGAAACAGATGACCGCCGCCCGGACGGGCCTGGCGACCCAACTGGAGAGCTTCACCCACAACAGCACGGAGTTCCTCCGTCGCGAGCAGGACCTGCTCCTGCACGGCGCGGGCGCACCCAGGCTCGCAACACGCATCTCGGGGCGGCCCGTGGTGGTCGTCGTACGCGGCCACGACCACGCGGCCGAGCTCACGGGTATCCGCTCCTACATCAAGGAACAGGCTCCGGTCCTGATCGGAGTCGACCGCGGCGCCGACGCGCTCCTGGATGCCGGGCTGGAGCTCGACGTTGTCGTGGTCACCACGCAACCCGGCGCCTCCGACGACACCGGGGTGGCCTCGGCCAAGGCACTCAAAGGGGCGCGCGATGTCGTGGCCCTGGTCAACCGGGGAGCGGCTCGATCTGCCACCGACCACCTCGAGCGCCTGGGCGTTCGCCCGCTTCGGTTCGAAACCGGGGCCACCGCCGAGGACGCGGCCCTCTTGTTGGGCGACCTCAACGATGCCTCCCTGATTGTTGGCGTCGGGATGAGTGCAACACTCGACGAGTTCCTCGACAGCCAGCGCTCCGGGCTGGCAAGCACCTACCTCACCCGGCTCAAGGTCGGGCCGCGGCTGGTGGATGCCGGCGCCGTACCCGAGCTCTACTCGGGAACGGTGCGGGCCCGACACCTGCTGGTCGTGGCCCTCGCCGGGCTGATCGCCCTGGTCGCCGCCATCGGCGTGACTCCGGTCGGCCAGGAGTGGGCTGATGCGATTGCCAGCGACGCGTCCGACCTACTCGACTCCCTGCAAGGACTGTTCTCTTGATCTCGTTCCGCCATCACCTCGTGTCCCTGGTCGCCGTCTTCCTCGCGCTCACCGTCGGGATAGTGCTGGGCGGCGGTCCGCTCTCCGATCTGGGTCGCGTGTCCGACGACGCGGCCGCGACCGCTCACGAGTCCGATCAGTCTGCCGACGAGGTGGCTGCGGACGCGTTTGCGAACAAGTTCGCCACCAGCACCGCGCCCCGCGTCCTCGCCGACCGGCTGAAGAGCCAAACCGTCGTGATGCTGACCATGCCGGGCGCTGATGCCGCGGCCACGAAGAGCCTGGCTGGGCTCGTCAAGACCGGCGGCGGCACCCTGGTCGGCCGCTACGACGTCCAGCCTGCGCTGGTCGACCCGAACGAGAAGTCGCTGGTCGACACGCTCGGCAGCCAACTGCTCACCTCCCTCAAGAACCCCGGCATTCCCCCAGACGCCACCACCTACGTACGGATGGGCCGGCTGCTCGGCCTGGGGGTGGCGACCCACACCACCGGCGGCATGGCTATGGGCCCCAACGCGACGTCGGTGATCGAGAGCCTCCAGGCCGCCGAACTGCTGACCACCACTTCGACGACGAAGCGGGGCGCACTCGTTCTGGTGGTGCTGGGAGCCGAGCCGGCCCCGGACACCGGTGCCGACGTGATCGTCTCCGGACTGCTGACGGGTCTGAAACAGGCTTCCAACGGCGTCGTCGTGGCCGGTTCGACGGCATCGGGCGAGTCCGGGCTGTTGTCGTTGCTGCGGGTCGACGAGGCGGCGGCCGCGGCCGTATCGATGACGGATTCGGTCCAGACCGGAGCCGGGCAGGTGACCGCCGTACTCGCCCTGGCAGCGGCCGGCGACGACAAGGTCGGCTCGTTCGGTGCGTCTGGATCCGATGGATCGGTCCCGCTGGGGTAGGCTAGAACCCCGTGAAGGATGCGACGCCAACCAAGCATGTGTTTGTCACCGGAGGCGTCGCCTCATCCCTCGGGAAAGGCCTCACCGCCTCCAGCCTCGGCAGCCTTCTGAAGTCACGCGGACTCCGCGTGACCATGCAGAAGCTCGATCCCTACCTCAATGTGGATCCGGGGACGATGAACCCGTTCCAGCACGGCGAGGTCTTCGTCACCAATGACGGCGCAGAGACCGATCTCGACATCGGTCACTACGAGCGGTTCCTCGACACCGACCTGAGCCAGATCGCCAACGTCACCACAGGCCAGATCTACTCCAGCGTGATCGCCAAGGAGCGCCGCGGCGACTACCTGGGCGACACCGTGCAGGTGATCCCGCACATCACCAACGAGATCAAGGAGCGGATCCTGGCCATGGGCGGGCCGGAGGTCGACGTGGTGATCACCGAGGTCGGCGGCACGGTCGGCGACATCGAGTCGCTTCCGTTCCTCGAGGCCGCACGGCAGGTGCGCCACGACATCGGCCGCGACAACTGCTTCTTCCTGCACGTCTCGCTGGTGCCGTTCATCGGGCCGTCGGGTGAGCTGAAGACCAAGCCGACCCAGCACTCGGTGGCGGCGCTGCGCCAGGTCGGTATCCAGCCCGACGCCGTCGTCTGCCGCGCCGACCGCGAACTGCCCCAGTCGATCAAGCGGAAGATCTCGTTGATGTGCGACGTCGACGAGGAGGCGGTGGTCACCGCTGCCGATGCCCCGTCGATCTACGACATTCCCAAGGTGCTGCACCGCGAGGGCCTCGACGCCTACGTCGTACGTCGCCTCGACCTGCCGTTCCGTGACGTCGACTGGACTGTCTGGGACGACCTGCTCCGCCGGGTGCACCATCCGAAGGAGGAGGTCACGGTGGCGCTGGTCGGGAAGTACATCGACCTTCCGGACGCCTATCTCTCCGTCGGCGAGGCATTGCGGGCCGGCGGCTTCGCGCACGAGGCGAAGGTGCTCGTGAAGTGGATCGCCTCAGACGAGTGCGAGACGCCGGCCGGTGCCGCGAAACACCTCAGCGAGGTGGACGCCGTCCTGGTGCCAGGAGGGTTCGGGATCCGCGGGATCGAGGGCAAGCTCGGCGCCCTCAGGCATGCCCGCACCCATGGCATCCCGGCCCTCGGCCTGTGTCTGGGCCTGCAGTGCATGGTGATCGAGTACGCCCGCAACGTCGCCGGACTGGAGAAGGCGGCCTCGACGGAGTTCGACCCGGACTGCCCCGAGCCGGTCATCTCCACGATGGAGGAGCAGAAGCGCTACGTCGACGGGGCCGGCGACCTGGGTGGCACCATGAGACTCGGCCTCTACCCTGCCTCCCTGACCCGCGACAGCATCGTGCGGGAGGTGTACGGCGCCGACACGATCGAGGAGCGGCATCGCCACCGCTACGAGTTCAACAACACCTACCGCGACCAGCTGGCCGCCGCGGGACTGGTGTTCTCCGGCACGAACACCGACCTCGATCTGGTGGAGTTCATCGAGCTGCCGCGCGACGTACACCCCTACTACGTCGCAACCCAGGCGCACCCCGAGCTGCGGAGCCGCCCGACTCGCCCGCATCCCCTGTTCGCAGGCCTGATCGGGGCCGCGATCGAGCGGCAGAAGGAGCTTCGCTTCCCGATCGACGAGTCCGGCCTGCGTCGCGCCGACGACTGACCGACTGTCCCTCCCGCGCCGACCCCCGCCAGTAATTTGCGACGACTCGGCAGGCTCGGTGATGCGGTGAGTCGTCGTAACTTACGACGACTCGCGGAAGATGCGACGACTCGGCAGGCTCGTTCATGCGGTGAGTCGTCGTAACTTACGACGACTCGCGGAAGATGCGACGACTCGGCGGTCTAGGGGCGGACTTGGCGGGCGGCCAGGATTCGGGTGACGGTGTCGGCGCCGGTCAGCAGGGTGGAACGGACGGCGGGGTGGATGTCGGTCCGGGCGGCGATCTGGTGAGCCCGGTCCAGGAACTCTTGGTCGGCCACGGCAGTCGGGAACATGCTGCGCATGATCGACCCGAGGGAGAGCATGCCACCGCCGGTCAGGCCGGTGACCTGGTCGAGGTAGCGATCCGTGAACGGCTTCAGCAGCGCGGCCTGGGTCGGCCGCCAGAACAACCCGGCCACCGAGCTCAGCTGGAGACCCACCGGGACGTTCCGGTCCACCAGCACGGCCTGCCAGACCTCCTCCTTCGCGTCCGCGTCGGGCCGGGCACCACGCACCCCAAGGGCTCGCACCGCCGCGTCCGGATCGGGGTCGCCGTCCTGGAGCGCCTTCACGGCGGTTGCGTCGTAGTGGCCCAGCTCGGCCCGGCGGGCAAGGACCCGCCACGCCAGATCACGGTCATCGGCCGCGGCCGCATCGAGGAGCGCGAAATGCTTGTCCGAGCTCGCCGACGCCGCCAGGGTGCGCAGGGCAGGCTGCCGGTGCTCGGGTACGTCGGCGAGCGCGACCGCGCTGGCGGCGACCTGATCGAGCAGCTGGGGCACCTCGTCGAGCGGGGCCCACTGCTCGGCCGCCCGCAGTCCGGTCCCGAGGAAAGGTTCGACCACCGAGGCACTGCGCTCGGTGACCAGAGCGCCCGTCACCGTCGCGACCACGTCCGCGGGTGACAGCTCGCCCTTGAGAAGCATGTCCCAGGCGGTACTGACCGCGAGCGCCCGCGACAAAGGGTCGGGCAGGGCTGCCGCACGGTCTCGCATCAGTCGCAGCGACCCGGGATCGGGCCGGACGGCCGCGTAGGTCAGGTCGTTCGAGTTGAGCAGGTGCAGATCGGCCGTGGGCAGCGCCAGCGGGGTCCGGGACCCGGTCGTCTCCACGGCCGTCGTCCCGACCTCCGTGAGTGAGCCGTCGTCCTCCGCCCGGTAGCTGGTGATGTCCAGCCGGTGCGTTCGCGGCTCATCCCCGTCGGGCGCGACCGCATTCAGGACACCGTCGGACAGGGTGAGCGTGTCGGTGCCGGCCCGGTCGAACCAGTCCTTCGTCCAGTCCGAGAGGTCGCGGCCCGCGGCCGCGCCGACCGCCGACATCAGGTCGTCCAGCTTGGTGTTGCCGTAGGCATGATCCCGGAAGTAGGCGCGGAGACCGTCGACGAACGCGTCCTCGCCGACGTAGGCGACCAGCTGCTTGAGGACGCTCTCGCCCTTCACGTAGGTGATCGGGTCGAAGTTCGCCATCGCCTGGTCGACGTTGGGCACCTCACCGCGGATCGGGTGCGTCGCGGGGCTCATGTCCATCCGATAGCCCTCGAGCTTCAAGCCGGCCAGGAAGCCCGCCCACCCGTCGACGTAATCGGTGGCGTTCACCGCCGACCAGGTGGCCGCCCAGGAGGCGAAGGCCTCGTTGAGCCACAGGTCGTCCCACCACTTCATGGTGACCAGGTCGCCGAACCACATGTGCGCCATCTCGTGCAGGAGCACGCTGGCCCGCATCGCCTTCTGGGCGTGGGTGGGCTGACTGCGGAAGAGCACGGAGTCGGTCCAGGTGACGCAGCCCCAGTTCTCCATGGCCCCGCCCATGTTCGGCACGAACACCTGGTCGTAGCGCTCTTGAGGGAACGGCGATCCGAACCGGTCTCCGAAGAACGCAAGGCCCTTGTCGGTCAGGTCGAAGAGCTCCTCCGCGTCCCGGACCAGGAACTGCTTGAGCGACTGGCGGCCGTAGAGGCCGAGGTCGTAGCCACCCCGGGACGAGCGGATCTCGTGGAAGGGACCGGCATTGACCACGACGACGTACGTCGACAGCGGGGGAGTGTCAGGGAACAGCCAGGTCTTGTCGTCCCCCTCGGTGGTGACGGACTCCGGGGCGCAGTTGCTGGTGACGAGCCACGACCCGGGGGCCGTCACCGTGAACCGGTGCGGAGCCTTGAGGTCGGGCTGGTCGAAGCAGGCCCACACCCGGCGCGCGTCGTCGGGCTCGAAGGAGGTCCAGACGTAGACGAGCTTGTCGGTCGGGTCGACGGTGCGCAGGATGCCGGCCGAGGCGCCGGTGTCGGACTGGGAGGCGGCCACGACCAGCACGTTGTCGGTCTGGAGGTCGGGGAGTGGCAGGCGGCCGGCGTCGGCCGTCGACAGGTCGAGGTCGACCCCGTTGAGGGTCGCGTGTTCGATGTCGGCGACACAGTCGACGAAGCTGGACGCGCCCGGCGACCTACAGGTGAAGGTGATCGTCGAGGTCGTCTCGAGGGTCTCGCCCTCGAGCAACCCGGTCATGTCGACCGCGATGTCATAGCGCTGTACGGCGATCAGCGCGGCCCGATCCGCGGCCTCGTGCTGGGTGAGGCTAGCCGTCTTGGTCATCGTTTCCCCTTCGGTGAGGTCTCTCCCTGCACGGTAGCGTCCGGTCCATGACGAGCGACCCCCACGTGCTAGCGGACCAGCCCGACGGGTCCTGGCCGGTGGTCGAGACGGTCGACCTGCACCGTGGTGACTGGGTGATCGCGTTGCGTTGTGACCGGATCCGGTCGCCGGGCGGCTCCGAGGAGACCTTCCGACGTTTGGTCGTGGAGCATCCGGGCGCCGTGGTGGTGCTCGCTCTCGACGACGAGCGCAAGGTGGTGTGCCTGCGGCAGTACCGCCACGCCGTACGGCATCGCCTGGTCGAACTGCCCGCGGGATTGAGAGACGCGGGAGACGAGGCCGCCGTCGTCACGGCCCAGCGCGAGCTGCGCGAGGAAGCCGAGCTCGAGGCAGACGACTGGACCCACCTGTTGAGCACCTGGTCCTCGCCGGGGTTCACCGACGAACGGATGGACATCTTCCTGGCCAGGGGCCTGCGCCCGCGTTCGCGCGGCGACTTCGTGCTCGAACACGAGGAGGCCGAGATGGAGACGCTCCGGGTCTCGTTCGACGACCTGCTGGCTGCGGTGCTGGAGGGTCGAGTGTGCGACGGGCCCGTCGTCCAGGCCGTGCTCGCCGTGAAGGTACGCGGTCTCGACCACCTCTGACGGCGCAGCGGCCCGGGGGAGTAGTCTCACGGCCGATGCCACATGGACGTGGCGCGGGTCACAGCAGAGGAGTTGACGGGTGAAGATCGGCATTCCCAAGGAAGTCAAGAACCACGAGTACCGCGTGGCGATCACGCCCATCGGTGTGCACGAGCTCGCCGCGCACGGCCACGAGGTCTACATCCAGCAGGGAGCAGGTGTGGGCTCGGGCATCAGCGACGACGAGTTCGTCGCGGCCGGTGCCCAGATCCTCCCGGATGCCGACGAGGTCTGGGGTACTGCGGAGATGGTGCTCAAGGTCAAGGAGCCGATCGCCGAGGAGTACCCCCGGATGCGCGAGGGTCAGGTGCTGTTCACCTACCTGCACCTCGCAGCGGACCGGCCGCTGACCGATGAGCTGATGACGCGCAAGGTGACCAGCATCGCCTACGAGACGGTTCAGCTGCCCTCCGGCGGTCTGCCGTTGCTGTACCCGATGTCGGAGGTTGCTGGCTGCCTCGCGCCGCAGGTTGGCGCCTACTCGCTGCTCAAGGCCCAGGGCGGCCGAGGTGTCCTGCTGGGCGGTGTGGGCGGTGTCGCCAACGCCAAGGTGGTCATCATCGGCGCCGGTGTCTCGGGGCAGAACGCCGCCAACATCGCGCTCGGGAATGGGCGCCGACGTCACCCTGCTCGACACCGACCTGGACAAGCTGCGGATGTCGTTCTGGCGCTACAACAACCGGGTGCACGGGCTTGCGTCGTCGCAGCTGGCGATTCAGCAGCAGGTTCGCGAGGCCGACATGGTCATCGGGGCGGTCCTGATCCCCGGCGCGAAGGCCCCCAAGCTTGTCTCGAACCAGCTCGTCTCGGAGATGAAGCCGGGTTCGGTGCTCGTCGACATCGCCGTCGACCAGGGCGGCTGCTTCGAGGACACCCATCCGACCACGCACGCCGACCCGACGTACGCGGTCCACGACACGGTCTTCTACTGCGTCGCGAACATGCCCGGAGCGGTGCCGAACACGTCGACGTACGCCCTCACCAACGCGACGATGCCGTACGCCGTGGCGCTGGCCAACAAGGGCTGGGCGCAGGCCTGCCGCGACGACCACAGCCTGGCGCTGGGCTTGAACACCCACGCCGGGTCCCTGACCTACGCCCCGGTCGGCGAAGCCCACGGCATCAAGGCCGACCCTCTGGACATGGCGCTCGCCTGACGGTGGTCGCCAACGGCTCGACGGGTGCTGGGGGAGGAGCGCTGGCGCGCGCAGTGCGCACCTACCTCGACCACCTGTCGGTCGAGCGCGGCCTGGCCGACAACACCCTGGTGTCCTACCGCCGCGATCTGCGCCGCTACCTGGAGTACCTGCGTGGGCTCGGCGTCGAGTCGCTCGACGACGTCACCGAGGCGACGGTGGCCGGCTTCCTGATGCGACTGCGCGAGGGTGGCAGTGATCACCCACCGCTGAGCGCCTCCTCGGCAGCAAGGACCGTCGTTGCGGTGCGGGGCTTCCACAAGTTCGCGGTCCGCGACGGACTGGCGACCGTCGACCCGGCCGGTGGGGTGAAGCCGCCGGCGCCGGCCAAACGGCTGCCCAAGGCGTTGCCGCTCTCGGAGATCGAGGCGATCCTGGAGGAGGCCGGCGCGCCCGGCACCACCCTTGCGCTGCGGGACCGCGCGTTGCTGGAGGTCCTCTACGGCACCGGGGCGCGGATCTCGGAGGCCGTCGGGCTCGACGTCGACGACCTCGACCTCGCCGACGGCACGGTCCTGCTGAGGGGCAAGGGCAGCAAGGAGCGCCTCGTCCCGGTCGGGTCCTTTGCGCGGGATGCGGTCTCGGCGTACCTCGTCCGGGCTCGGCCGGAACTGGTCTCGACAAGCTCGACCAGCGCGAGCTCGAGCAACGGAGGGGCGCTGTTCCTCAACGCCCGCGGCGGACGGCTGTCCCGGCAGAGTGCCTGGTCGGTGCTGATCAAGGCCGCCGACAGAGCGGGTGTGACAGCGGACGTGTCCCCGCACACGATGCGTCACTCGTTCGCCACCCATCTCCTCGACGGCGGCGCGGACGTCCGCGTCGTACAGGAGCTGCTGGGCCACGCCAGCGTCACCACGACGCAGGTGTACACGCTGGTGACCGTCGACAACCTCCGCGAGGTCTTCGCGACGGCACATCCTCGAGCTCGGGACTGACGCGCAGGCGGCTCAGCGGATCCGTCGACCCCGGATCACGACCGAAGCGGGTGTGGCGAGAACGTCCGGGTGCTCGCGGGGAGCGGCGTCGAAGGTAACCAGATCGGTGCCCGACTCGAGCGAGTACCAGGCGCCACCTCGGGCCGCGAGGGCCGTCACGTCGTCGGGCTCCAGGGCGGTGCCGTGCTCGATCGAGTCGACACCGGCGGCGACCAGGTCGGCGGCGAAGAAGACTGGGCATGCGCCGCAACCCTGGCCCCAGCCTCATGGGCGACGGCCACGGCGCGGCGCACCGTGTCCAGGTCGTACGACGGTCCGGTGCTCCGCGGTGACCTCGGGCCGTCCGGGCTCGAGGCTGCGACTGAAGTCGAGCGTGACCGCGCTGATCCCGCCGACGTCACGCACGGCCGCGACCCCAAGCGCGGCGTACTCGGCGAGCCGTCGCTCCCCGAACGCCCGATCGGCGAGGAAGGGCCCGTGGTCGTCCATGTCGACGGTGAGATGACAATGGGCGTCGACGAGTCCCGGTAGGGCGAACCTGCCGGGCAGGTCTTCGGGTTCGCCGTCACCGACCTCGAACCGGTCGGTGCGGGCGTCCGGAAGCAACGTTCCGGTGAACCGCCACCTGGTCATTCGGGCACACTACTGGGCCCGCGTTGTCCACAGGTGAGTGCACATGTGGTCCCTCGCCTGTGCAGTTGAGCGGGGCCGTGTGCACACCGAGTGCACAGATTTCCCTTATGGGGAAAGGGTTCTGGCATTCGTCTTGTGGCTGCACCGAGGCGGTCTTACAGTCGCGACACAGCGAGAAGTCGTTCTGTCGACAAAGCCCCTCGGCCCCCGCGGGTCCTGGCCCTCGCTGTCGTCGCCGTCAGGCAGGATGTGGAGGTACACGCATGAGTGGACTCGGGCAGTTCCCTGGACAGCCTGGGACGACGGCTCCGGAGATGCCGCCGTTCTATCGTCCACCCGCCCCTCCGGAGGTTGAGAACCGAGTGACCGAGCCAGTGCGCTTCGACCAGTCCGACACCCGATTGGTCCAGGACGCGATCTCCACCGACTCGATCCCGGAGGTCGAGCAGGTCGAGGTCGAGCTCGGCCCCACCGGCCGGCCGATGCCGGTGATCCCCGAGCCCAAGCCGGCAGTGCGCCGCGAGCGGGCCCGAGTGATCGCGATGTGCAACCAGAAGGGGGGCGTCGGCAAGACCACGACAACCATCAACCTGGGCGCGGCGCTGGCCGAATACGGCCGCAAGGTCCTGCTGGTGGACTTCGACCCTCAGGGCTCGCTGTCGGTCGGCCTCGGCCTCAACCCACACGACATCGAGCTCACCATCTACAACCTGCTGATGCAGGGCGAGATCGGCGTCGACGACGTGATCCTGCCCTCCGGCGTCCCCGGCGTGGACCTGCTGCCGTCCAACATCGACCTGTCGGCGGCCGAGGTCCAGCTCGTCCACGAGGTCGCCCGTGAGCAGACCCTGCAGCGCGTCCTGGCGCCGGCGATCACCCACTACGACGTGATCCTGATCGACTGCCAGCCGTCCCTCGGCCTGTTGACCGTCAACGCGCTCACGGCCGCCGACGGCGTGCTCATCCCGCTGGAGTGCGAATACTTCGCGCTGCGCGGCGTCGCGCTGCTGAAGACGACGATCGACAAGGTCAAGGAGCGGCTCAACCCGAGGCTGGAGGTCGAGGGTGTGCTCGGCACCATGTTCGACGGCCGCACGCTGCACAGCCGCGAGGTCATGCAGCGACTGGTCCAGGCGTGGGGCGACCTGGTCTTCCACACCGTCATCCGGCGTACCGTGAAGTTCTCCGACTCGACCGTCGCCGGCGAGCCGATCACGACGTACGCCGCAACCTCCGCTGGCGCCGACTCCTACCGCCAGCTGGCCAAGGAGGTGCTGGCCCGTTGTCTCGACGGGTGAGTCTTCCGGCCGCCGATGACCTCTTCCGGCCGACGGGTGGCCCTGAAGACGAGCAGGCCAAGCCGTCACCGGTGCGGGCGGTGGAGCAGCCGCGGGCCGAGCCCGAGAAGCCAAGGGGCCGCAAGCCCAGCGGCAGGGTCAGGCACGACGAGAAGATGACCGTCTACGTCACGTCCTCGGAGCTGCACGACCTCGAACACGCACGCCTGGTGCTGCGCTCCACCCACGGCCTCGCCGTCGACCGGGGGCGGCTCGTGCGGGAGGCGCTGGCCGTCGTGCTCGCCGACTTCGAGGCCAGGGGCGAGGACAGCGTCATCGTGCGACGCCTCAACCGGGGATGACCACCGACACCGCAGAGGCCGCGCGGTTCGACGTCCGGCTCGACAACTTCGAGGGCCCCTTCGACCTCCTGCTCAACCTGATCGCCAAGCACAAGCTCGACATCACCGAAGTGGCCCTGTCGAAGGTCACCGACGAGTTCATCGTCCACGTCAAGGCCGCCGGCGCCGTGTGGGACCTCGAACAGACGACGTCGTTCCTGCTGGTCGCCTCGACCCTGCTCGACCTCAAGGCCGCGCGACTGCTGCCCCAGGGCGACGTCGAGGACGAGGAGGACCTCGCCCTGCTCGAGGCGCGCGACCTGCTGTTCGCGCGCTTGCTGCAGTACAAGGCGTTCAAACAGGTGGCCCGGGTCCTCTCCGAGCGGCTGGCGGGCGAGGCGCGCCGGTACCCGCGCGCGGTGGGTCTCGAGGACCGGTTCGCCAGTGTGCTCCCCGAAGTACTGATCGGGATCGGGCTCGACCAGTTCGCCGACATTGCCGCCAAGGCACTGGAGCCCAAGCCCCTCCAGGAAATCTCCCTCAGCCACATCCATGCCACGAAGGTGTCGGTCCGCGAACAGGCTGCCCTCGTCGTGGACCGGCTCCGCCGCGGCGGCACGATGACGTTCCGGGCGCTGTGCGGCGACTCTCCGGACACCCTGACGACCGTGGCCCGGTTCCTGGCCCTGCTGGAGCTGTTCCGGGAGGGTGCGGTCGGCTTCGACCAGGTCACCCCGATGGGTGAGCTGAGCGTCCGATGGACCGGTGCCGACGACGCCGAGATACGAGATCACCGACGAGTTCGACGGCGCACCTCCCGAGGAGCCGGCCGCAGAACCACCCGCAGACGAAGCCGAGGACAAGAATGAGTGACGTGGTCTCGACAGGCTCGACCACCGAGGAGGACACCCTCGCCGTGGCGGTGGCCGAGCTGCGGCCGGCCCTCGAGGCGGTGCTGATGGTGGCCGACCAGCCGCTCGACGAGCTGACCCTCGCCTCGGCGGTCGGCTACCCGGTCCACGAGGTCACGGCGGCGCTCGCGGAGCTGGCCGACGACTACACCCGGCAGGGCCGCGGCTTCGAGCTGCGCAACGTCGCCGGCGGCTGGCGGTTCTACACCCGCGAGGAGTACGCCGCCGTCGTCGAGGCGTTCATCCTCGACGGGCAGCAGGCCCGGTTGACCCAGGCGGCCCTGGAGACGCTGGCCGTGGTGGCCTACAAGCAGCCGGTGTCGAGGCAACGGGTGTCCGCGATCCGTGGCGTGAACGTCGACGGCGTGGTCCGGACCCTGCTGAGCCGCGGCCTGGTGGAGGAGTCGGGACAGGATGGCGAGTCGGGCGCGAACCTCTACCGGACCACCAACTACTTCCTCGAACGCATCGGTGTGAGCTCGCTCGACGACCTGCCCGAGCTGGCGCCGTACCTGCCCGACATGGACGACATGGAGGACGACCTGACGGCGATGGCCGGAAATGGCCGGAGAAACGGCCGGCGGAGCAGGGTCCGAGGAAGCGGCGAGCACAGCCGAGCCCGGGGCGTCGTGACCCTCGACCTCGACGACGACGGCCAGATCCGGCTGCAGAAGCTGCTCGCACAGTCCGGGGTGGCGTCGCGGCGCAAGTGCGAACAGATCATGCTCGACGGGCTGGTCGAGGTCGACGGGGAGATCGTGACCCGGCTCGGCACCAAGGTCGACCCGCGCACCGCCGTGATCCGCGTCGACGGGAAGCGGCTGCCGCCGGTCTCGCCGAACGTCTACGTCGTGCTCAACAAGCCGCGCGGGGTGGTGTCCACGATGGCCGACCCCGAGGGGCGGCCGACGTTGCAGCATCTCGTGGCCGACCGGCCCGAGCGGCTGTTCCACGTCGGACGGCTCGACACCGACACGGCCGGCCTGATCCTGCTCACCAACGACGGAGACTTCGCGCAGCGGATGGCGCATCCCTCCTACGAGGTGGACAAGACCTACGTCGCCGAGGTCGAGGGCAAGGTCAGCAAGGCGACGCTCCAGCAGCTGCTGGACGGAGTCACGCTCGAGGACGGGCCGGTCACGGGTCTCCCGGGCAAAGCTGGTCGAAGTCGGCCGGGGCAACGCGAAGGGGCGGTCGATCGTCGAGCTGGTCATCCATGAAGGCCGCAACCGGATCGTGCGACGCCTGCTGGAACACGTCGGGCATCCCGTACGACGCCTGACCCGCACCCACTTCGGCCCGGTCGACCTGACCGGCCTCAGGGCCGGTGAGCTCCGTGAGCTGACGACCGGCGAGCTCGGCGAGCTGCTGGACATCGCCCAGCTGTGACTGCGAAACGCCCTAAGGTTTGGCCATGAACAAGCTGACCGGTCCGGTGCATGTGGTCGGGAGCGGTCTTCTGGGCACGTCCATCGGGCTCGCGTGCCGGCGGGCGGGCCTTCCCGTCTACCTGTCCGATGTGCTTGCGGACCATGTGCGTACGGCGTCCGGCCTCGGCGCCGGCGAGCCGTACGAGGGGCAACCGGTGCAACTGGTGGTGGTCGCGGTGCCCCCGGACCAGTTGGCGGGGGAGATCAGCGCGGCTCTGGCGCGCGGCGACGCCGTCACCGATGTCGGGAGTGTGAAGTCCCAGCCGCTGCGCGAGGTCACCGGCGACATCCACCGCTACGTCGGTGGCCACCCGATGGCCGGCTCGGAGCAGTCGGGGCCGCTGGCGGCGAGCGCAGCCCTCTTCGACGGCCGGCCGTGGGCGGTGACTCCCCATGCCGACGCCGATCCGGTGGCCATCTCGCTGGTCACCGAGCTCGTCGAGCGGTGTGGCGCCGTACCCGTCCGGCTGACGCCCGAGGAGCACGACCGGGCCGTCGCCCGCACCTCCCACCTGCCGCACCTGCTCGCCGCCCTGGCCGCGGGCCGGCTGGCTGAGGGGCCGGTCGAACACCTGGCCCTGTCCGGTCAGGGCGTTCGCGACGTGACCCGGATCGCGGCTGGTGATCCGGCGATGTGGCAGCAGATCGTCAGCGCCAACGCCGACGCCGTACTCGATCTGCTGGGTCAGGTTCGCGGCGAGCTCGACACGCTGATCGCGGCCGTAGGCGCGGGCTCGCGCGACGAGGTGATCGCCGTCCTCGAGCAGGGCGTGACCGGCGCCAGGGCCATCCCCGGCAAGCACGGTGGCCCGGTTCGGCCGATGGCCTCGGTGTTCGTGTCGGTGCCCGACCACCCGGGCGAGCTGGCCCGGCTGTTCTTCGACGTCGGCGCCAGCGGGGTCAACATCGAAGACATCCACATCGATCACGACCCGGGCCGCCCGGTCGGCCTGGCCGAACTGATGGTCGAGGAGGGTCGCGCCGAGCACCTGCTGGTGTCTCTCGAAGCCAAGAGTTGGACGGTTCACAGGTAGTCTGCTCCGTGCCGATTTGAAGACGGTTGCCGGGCAACCTCTCGGTCCAGATTCCCAGCAGAGAGCAGGTCCAGTGAGCAGCGCCGATGCCGAAACCGGCAGCACCGACATCGTGATCGCCATCGACGGCCCCTCCGGCTCGGGCAAGTCGAGCACCTCACGCGGCGTGGCCGACCGACTCGGACTCCGCTACCTCGACACGGGCGCCCAGTTCCGGGCGCTCACCCACTGGATGCTCGTCCACGACGTGGATGTCTCCGACCCGGCCGCAGTTGCGAGCCGCTGCGGCGAGGCCGAACTGGAGTCCGGCACCGACCCGCTGAACCCGACCATCACCGTCGACGGTTCCGACGTTGCGCTCGCTATTCGCGGGGAGGCGGTCACTGCGGCGGTCAGCCCGGTCAGCGCCGTGCCCGAGGTGCGGGCGCGGCTACTGGGCCTCCAGCGCGCGATCATCGGCTCCGGCGGCATCGTCGTCGAGGGGCGTGACATCGGGTCGGTCGTGGCCCCCGACGCCGAGGTGAAGGTCTATCTGACCGCCGACACCGCCGCCCGGGCCGCCCGGCGCGCCGCCGAGGAGGGTGGCGCGGACCTCGCCGCCACCGAGGCGTCGCTGACCTCTCGCGACCGGATCGACTCCGGCAGGACAGCCGCCCCGCTGACGATGGCCGACGGCGCCGTACACCTCGACACCACGTGGTTCACGCTGGACGAGGTCATCGACCAGATCGTTGCGCTGGTGCCCGTTTCACCGGGGCCCCATCAAGGAGAAGATCGATGACTGACGTCACCGACAGCACCGACAACACCGGCGCGCCCGTCGGCCCGGTACCCATCCTGGCCGTGGTCGGCCGTCCCAACGTGGGCAAGTCGACGCTGGTCAACCGGATCATCGGGCGACGCGCGGCGGTCGTCGAGGATCGCCCCGGCGTCACCCGCGACCGGGTGTCCTACGACGCGAACTGGAACGGCCGCGCGTTCACCGTCGTCGACACCGGCGGCTGGGATCCCGATGCCCGCGGCATGGCCGAGCGAATCCGCGGACAGGCCGAGGTGGCGGTCTCGCTCGCCGACGCGGTGCTGTTCGTGGTCGACGCCACGGTCGGCATCACCGACCACGACGAGTCCGTGGTGAAGATCCTCCGCAAGTCCGGCAAGCCCGTCGTACTCGCGGCCAACAAGGTCGACGACGAGCGCGCCGAGGCACTGGCACACGCGCTCTGGAACCTCGGGCTGGGGCAGCCGCATCCGGTCTCGGCCGTCCACGGGCGCGGCTCGGGCGACCTCCTCGACGCCGTACTCGAAGCGTTGCCGGACACGCCGGAGATGTCGTACGCCGAGGTCGGTGGACCGCGCCGGATCGCGATCGTCGGCCGCCCGAACGTCGGCAAGTCCTCGCTGCTCAACAAGCTTGCGGGGGCGGACCGGGTCGTCGTCGACGACGTCTCGGGCACCACGGTCGACCCGGTGGACGAACTGGTGTCGTTCGGTGGGCGCGAGTGGCGGTTCATCGACACCGCGGGCATCCGCAAGCGGATCAAGGAGGCGTCCGGCCACGAGTACTACGCCTCGCTGCGGACGACGACGGCCATCGAGCGCGCGGAGGTGGCGGTCCTGGTCATCGACGGTTCCGTCTCGATCTCCGAGCAGGACCAGCGGATCATCCAGACCATCCGGGAGTCCGGGCGGGCGCTGGTGATCGCGTTCAACAAGTGGGACCTCGTCGACGAGGAGCGCCGCTACTACCTCGACCGCGAGATCGAGCGCGAGCTGGTCCAGGTGCAATGGGCGCCGCGGATCAACCTGACGGCGAAGACCGGCTGGCACATCGACCGGCTCGTGCCCGCGCTCGACAAGGCGATCGAGGGCTGGGAGACCCGGATCACCACCGGCATGCTCAACGGCTTCCTCGGCCGCCTCGTGCAGGAGCACCCGCACCCCGTCCGCGGTGGAAAGCAGCCGAAGATCCTGTTCGGAACCCAGGCCGGGACGGCGCCGCCGACTTTCGTCCTTTTCACCAATGGCAAGTTGGATGCCGGCTATCAGCGTTACATTGAACGTCGGCTGCGTGAGCAGTTCGGCTTCATCGGGACTCCGGTCAACATCTCGGTCCGGCCGCGGGAGAAGCGGAAGAGGTAGTCGTGGCTCGGTTCCTGAACACCCTCGTCATCGCGGGCGTCGTACTGGCGGGCGTGTCGTCGGCGAGTGCGGTCCAGGACAAGCCGTCGGCAGACGGCGCCCTTCGGGGCCCGGTTGCCGGGACCCCGTGTGCAACGTTCCCGGCCGACAACTACTGGCACGCCGACGTGTCGCGGCTGCCGATCCATCCGCGCAGCGCGGCCTGGCTCTCGAACATGTCGACCGGTCGCGATCTGCACCCGGACTTCGGACCGTCGTACGGCGACGGCCCGAACTACGGCATCCCGATCACGGTCGTCGACCATACCCACGTGAAGGTGCCGGTGCGCTTCGACTACGCAGACGAGAGCGACCGGGTGCTCTACCCGCTCGGCCCCGACACCCGGATCGAGGGCGGGCGCGGCGTCGGACGGCGATCGGCACGCGATCATCGTCAACAAGACCACCTGCCGGCTCATGGAGACCTACGCGACCCGTCTGCAGGACGGCTCCTGGCGGGCGGGCTCCGGGGCCACCTGGTGGCTGGGCAACAACAACCTGCGGCCCGACGGCTGGACCTCCGCCGACGCTGCCGGGCTGCCGATCCTGCCGGGCCTGCTGCGCTGGAGCGAGGTGCGCGCGGGCGCAGTCGACCATGCCATCCGCTTCACGACCGACGTCACCGCCGACGCGCACATCTGGCCGGCGCGCCACGACGCCGGCACGGAGAGTGTCACGTCGCACCCACCGATGGGAGCGCGCTTCCGCCTCAAGGCGTCGTACTCCGCCGCCCATCTGGGTCCGTACGCGCGCGTGGTCGTCGCGGCCATGAAGAAGTACGGCGTGGTGCTCGCCGACAACGGCTCGCCCTGGTACTTCCAGGGTGAGCAGCACGCCGGCTGGCCGGACCAGCTGATCGCCGACCTCAAGGAGGTCCCCGCCTCGGCCTTCGTCGCGGTGGACACCCACGGCCTGATGGTCGATCGCAACAGCGCCCAGGTCCAGACTCCCTGAAACGGCCGATGCCGGCCGCGCTCGTTGGCTGCGGTATGGTTTCCTGCGCCCGCCACCAGCGGGCAGATTCGGGCTGTAGCGCAGCTTGGTAGCGCACTTGACTGGGGGTCAAGGGGTCGCAGGTTCAAATCCTGTCAGCCCGACAAATCGGTCTCTGATCTGTCTCACGCAGGTCAGGGCCGTTTTCATGCTCCGGACGCGTCCGACCGCTCGACGACTCCCAGCGCGTGGCCTCGCCGGACCAGTTGCGGACCACCACGCGGAGAACGCGGTCCCGGCGTCGCAACATCGCCTGGGTGTCGGGGTGGAGGTAGCGGCTCGTGACGGCCGGGTCCTGGTGCCCGGCGACGCGCTGCAGGATGTGCAGCGTCGACGCCGGCGTCGGCCATCCAGGTCAGTGCGGTGTGCCGCAGTCCGTGGCGAACGAGCCCGCGCAGCCCGAGGTCGGTGACCAGGTGTCCCAGCTCGTCGCGTCGCGCAGGGTAGCGGTGGTGATGACGCCACCGCGTGGGCCCGGACAGCAGCCGCTCGTCTCCCCGGCGGCCGACGGTCAGTCGGACCAGGGTGGGGCGCAGTGGATCGATGACCGGGACGGTTCGCCGGCGTCGCCCCTTGGTCTGCTTGGTGACCAGGCCACCGCGGCCCGGGTAGGTCTGACGGAACACGTGGAGCAGTCCGCGACCGAGGTCGACGTCGCCCACGCGCAGGCCGGAGACCTCGCTGATCCGCAGGGCGGTGGTGGCCAGGATCGTCACGACATCGCCCCACGACTGGTGGCCTCCCGCCTCGACCACGCGCTCGACGAGGCGGTCCAGGCGTCTCCACGTCGGGAAGCGCGAGCTCTCGAGGGCTGAGCCGGCCCTGCTCGGCGTGGTCCGAGTGCGCCCGACGGTCTTGCGGCGCGCTCGGTCCTTGGCCGGGTTCCGAACGAGGATGCCCTCGCGCACCGCCTCGTCCAGCACCAGCACCAGCGCCGAGACGGTGTTCTTCACCGTCGACCGGCCGTACTCCTTCTCCCACTCGTCGATCGCCCGGTCGACAAGTCCGGCGGTAATCATCGTCAGCGGCAGATGCCCCAGGGTTGGCACTGCACGCCGACGGAGACCGGCCGAGTAGGGGTCGTAGGTCGAGGTGGGATCGATCCCTCGCGTCCATCGGTCACCGATGTGCTCGACGTACGCCGCTAGCGTCTGACCGGTGTCGACACCGGTGGCGGCCGTCCGCTGCATGCGCTCCACCCATGCCTCGGCCGCCTCGCGGGACGGATGAGCACGCTTCATGCCCTCCCGATGGTGGGTCACCGGGTGCGTCCAGCGAATCCGCGCCCAGTAGGAGGTGCCCCTGGAGCCCGCGTGCTCCTCGACGTCGACCGTCAGCCGAACGCCGAGGGGCGGGAGCTTCTTTTTGCTCACGACACCATGCTGTGCCGCACACTCTCAGAGATCCACTCCTCGAGGTCGGCAACCGGATAGCGGTAAATGCCGCCGACCCGCAGGTACCGCGGGCCGACGTCGTCGAGGCGCCACCGCCGCACCGTGCAGGGGTTCACACGCATACGGGCGGCGACCTCATTCGTGGTCAGAAGACCGCTTTGGTCGTTGTCTTCCATGTCATGCCTCCTGGGGTTGCTGGTCTTCCATCACGCTGCCGGCGCAGTTGCTGAATTGGCTTCCACAGATCCATCGGGGCTCGCTCTGCCTTTGGCTCGCCGCTTGGCCTCCTCGTACTCCTGGCGCCAGCGAAGGGTC
Source organism: uncultured Actinomycetota bacterium (assembly GCA_963844385.1). Classification (GTDB taxonomy): domain Bacteria; phylum Actinomycetota; class Actinomycetes; order Propionibacteriales; family Nocardioidaceae; genus Nocardioides. The sequence continues at coordinate 322,647 of CAWJOJ010000007.1, forward strand.
TCGATGACCGAACCCAGGACGACGTGAACGTACACAGCGGCGTCCGCCATCTCGGGCTCCCACACGTAGCGGGGGAGCCCATCGGCGGCCAGAACGGTTGCGGCCATGCGGTCGGTCTCGGGTGCGTCCATTCCGGCCTCGGTCAGAACTTCGCGGACCACAGCGGCTCGATCGGCCCGGTGCTCCTGGAGCGTCTTGCCGGACCAGGCGCGCGAGACCTGAACGCGGCGACCACCGAGGCCGAGGTTCTCCCGGTCGTGGGACCGCGAGGCACACAAGCCGGGGATCAGGCCAGGACCAGGGTTCTTGGGTTGAACGCCGTATCGCAACCAGTTCGCACACTCTTGCGAGCAGGGCAGGAACACGAGCTCCTCGTGCAGCCGATCGACGTGGGCCTCGTAGCGGGCATCGCGGCGCTCGGTGTTCGAGTAGGTGTCCGAGACGGATTTGGTCAGGTACTTCGCCAGGTAGCGAACAGCCCGGTCCGCATCGGGGCTGGGCGCGATGATCCCCTTGATGTCGACCTGGTTGCCGAACCGCATCACCACAGCCGGCTCCGCGTCCTGGTCGAGGTCGTCCACGGTCTGGTCCCAGGTGGGCAACAGCTCACCGGTGTCCGGGTCGCGGTAGCCGCCGCCGTTGCGGTCCCACCACGGCAGCTGGTCGACGAAGACCGGCTCCTCGAAGGATGGCCACCACAGCTGCAGGTAGGTCGCGCGGGTGACGGCCCGAATCAACTCACGCGGGATGGCTCCGCGGATAGCGAGGTGGATGTGCGGCGTCAGCCGGCGCTGCGCTTCGATCGCGCCGAAGTACTGCACCTTGTATCCCGCACAGCGACGCAGGTTCTGCATCCAACGGTCAAAGAGTCGGGAGAAGAACATCGCCTCAACGGCGGCCCGCCGGTAGTCGTACCGCTCCGGAAACACGGGGGAGCCGGCACCGGGCACGTTCACCTTTGGTTTGGCTGGCACCACCCTGCCGTAGGAGCCCAGCGTCAGCGTCACGAACATGGAGGGCCGATACGTCTTCCCGTTCGGAACCGTGAACGTCTGCCCCACTGAGCGGTGCACAGCCGCCACCCGAGGAAGTGGCTCGACGTCAGCTCGCCGGCGGGTCGAACGCACTCGACGTTGATCGTGGCCGGAGCCCTCCGCAGGCTCAGGGTCCAGGTCCGCGTCATCGTTCACGCCTGCTGTCGGCCCTTCCGTCAGCGGGTCGTCCTCGAGGTGCCACCCCTCCGCGCACTGCTGCATCCGGAGACGACGAGCCTTCTCAGCGCATGCTGGGCACACGGCCTCCCGAGTCGACCCGCACGGGATCGCCACCCGCCGGACGTGACCGGTCTCCCGATCGGTCACCTGCCGCATCAGAGGCCGCACACAAACGGCGTTCCTCGCGGCGTAGTCGTGCACGAACTCGGCCGTGATGACCGGCTCAGCTCCGACCCCGCTTCTGACCTCTCCTACCGCCATGAATCCACGGTTGCACACGACTCCGACGCCAAATCGGATGGAAAATCAGAAGCACAGGGAGTGGGGACGTGCGTAAACGTTCGGGGAAGTACGGCGCCGTTCGGGCACGTTGCCGTCAACTTCGGCTGGTGGCGACTGTCCGCCGAAAGTCGTTATCAAACCCGTTACCGAATCGCTCGCGTTCCAGCGGGTCGCGGCGCAGCAACGTCCTGCCGAGATCCGGTCACCGGTCAGGGTCCCTACGACCTGAACGGCGGATATCCGATGCCGTGGTCAGCCGCGCATCGCTCTCACTTGGGTCAGCCGCAGAGCGCGACCGTAGCAAAGCCGTCGGCCATGGACTGGCCGGCTTCGCCATCGTTGACCATGACCACGACCGAGCGGTCCGCGCCGGGGAGCGTCCACGCCTTGGTGGCGAACCCAGGTCCAGCGCCGCTGTGCCCCATTGCCGTGCCGCAGGACTCTCTGTTGAACCAGACTCCGAGCCCGTAGTCCATGCCCCACGGGGCGACGATGCCAAGGGGTTTGGTCATGGTGGCGACCAGGCGCTTGTCGAGTAGGTCACCGTGCCACAGAGCGGTGTAGAAGCGGTCGATGTCACCCACGGTCGACACGACCCCTCCCGCAGCGGAGACGAACCGGAGATAGGGGTCCGCGACGGCCTTCGAGTCGTAGTAGCCCTGCACGCTGCTGGATCCGAGGAGCTGCGTGTCCGACATCCCCGCCGGACCGAAGACGTTGTGCTCCATCGCCTCCCCGAGCGGTCTGCCGGTGACCTGTTCCACCACCCTCCCGAGGACTTCGTAGCCCACGTTGGAGTAGCTTCCCGAGGTGCCGGGCGGGAAGTCGAGAGGATGGGCGACCGTGGCGTCGATCAGCGAGTCATCGGTCATGCGACTCAGAGGCGGCACGTCCTCGCCCCCCGGGTCGTAGAGCCCCGAGCGGTGGCTGAGCAGGTTCCGAATGGTGATCCGGTCTCCTTGCGGCAGCAGCCCAGGAATGACGTCTTCGACGGTGTCGTCGAGGTTCAGCCTTTCCGCCGCCACCAGCTGGAGCACGGTCGTCGCCACCATCGTCTTGGTGATGCTCTGGATCGGGAACCGGTCATCGGGCTGCATGCGTCGCCGATGCTTGACGTCGGCCATCCCGGACGCGAACGTGCGGGTCCGGTCGCCAACACGCACCAAGACGATGATGCCGGTCGCGATCCCGTCGTACCCGTCGAGGTACTCTTCGACGTGCTCGGCGACCTGGTCCAAGGTCGGGGCGGCCGACTCGCTGCTGCTTGGCGATTCCTTGCCGCTGCACGCCCCCGTGAGGGCGGCGATCGCCAACACGATCGTCGCAAACAAGAACGATCGGCTGGAACCGGCCACGTTTCGAGCCTAGCGAGGCCTGTGAGTTCTGACCATGACCTCGTCAGGCCGGTTGTGCAGATCGCTCAGAACGGCGGGTAGCAGAGGCTGTGTCGACGGCGCGGACCGACCGCGCGGACCTCTCTGCTGAATTTGCCTCTAAGAGATCAAGGCGCCGCTCCGCGGCGCAACGGCCCTGCGGGCGGCGCTGGCGCGCCGTCCTCGGGCCGGCCCAACGCAAGGGAGCGAGTTGGTACCAAGGGGCTCCCGCCCCTGGACCCCCGGCGCCGCAGCAGTCTCGACGGCCAACCGGAGGCGTCGTGACAGTCCGCCGGCCGTCGAGACTGCTCCGGAACGAGGTTTGCCTGCCCACCACAGGCGCCCCTGATCCGTCAGGCCCAGTCGTCCGCTGCCGACGGCGCGACGTGCCAGACTGGAGCACGTCGACTGTCCGAGCGGAAGGAGAGCGTCATGGCTGGCCCACTCGTGCTCGATCGTGACGCAATCTCCGCTGCCTGCGAGCGGTACGGCGTCAGGCGTCTCGTCGTCTTCGGGTCCGCCGTCACCGAACACTTCGATGAGTCGACCAGCGATGTCGACTTCCTGGTCGAGTTCCGCGACGACGTCGCGAATCGCTTCGACGCCTACTTCGGCCTCAAGGAGTACCTCGAAGCACTGCTCGGCCGCCCGGTGGACCTCGTCGCACCCGCTGCCCTCGAGAATCCCTACTTCGCTGCGTCGGTCGAGGAGAACGGGCGCGAACTCTATGCAGCCTGAAACGCCCGGGCTGCTCTGGGACGCGCGGAGAGCGACTGGGCTGATCGCACAGTTCGTCGCGGACCGCACGTGGCAGGACTACGAGAGTGACCCGATGCTCCGATCGGCGGTCGAGCGGCAGTTCCAGATCATCGGCGAAGCCCTGAACAGGCTGCGCCGCCTCGATCCTTCCACCGCAGCGCAGTTATCGGACCTGCCGCGCATCGTGGCATTCCGTAACGTGCTCGTCCATGGCTATGCCCTGATCGACAACGAACTCGTCTGGGAGGCCGCGACGACGCGTGTCGTACTCCTGGCCGACGAGCTTCGAGAGCTGCTCGGCGACGACGACAACGCCTAGCGACCGCAGGAAATCCGCACGACGGCGATCGGCACTCCAGGGCGACGCTGGGCGTTCGTCTCGCCGGACCAGGTCCGGACCAACGAGGCACCCATTGAAACCACTTCACGCTTGCACCCCCGACATGGACAGACGTCCTGGTACGGTCACGGACAATCAGTCACGCCTGGATCAGCGAGGCCCCAACCTGGGGGTCAAGGGGTCGCAGGTTCAAATCCTGTCAGCCCGACCAAAAAGTCGCCCCTGATCTGCGGAAACGCAGATCAGGGGCCACTTGGTTTCTTGAGTCAGATCGCCTTATGCCGCGTTTATGTCCCATAAGCCATCGTGCTGTTGACCCAACTTGGCACGTAGTCGTCGGCCGGCGATATTGGGGCAAGCAGAGGCAGGGTGGGGCTGGAACGGCGCGACGATGTCAGTCGTTTGACGTGGTGGTCGTGGCCTTGCCGGCGAAGGACTGAAGGATCTGCGTCACGTCGGGTGTGGTCCTGTCCTTCTCGATGTAGAAATCTTTGGTGATCGTGTCTGAGGAGTGGCCGAGGACGCGGGCCGCGGTGTCCGAGTCGACCAGGCGGTCGACCAGTGTAGCCACGGTCTTTCGGAAGGGGTGCGGCGTCACCCAGGTCTCGGACGCCGCGGTCGATGCGCTCCCGGCGATCCTCGCCGAACGAATAGAGACGCTAGGCGTGCGCCGCTCGACTCGCCGAGAGCCACCGCGTCCTATCCCCCGGTGGGCCCGCCTGCTGCGTCGGTGAACGTCGTCATTCGGTCTCAACACGTGGTCGCTGTCTTTTGCGGGCGGCTCCGAAGCGACTCGGCCCCCGGGCACGCCGGGCCCCGACCGCTGACCCGACCGCCGCCGCGCTGTGAACTCGTGGGTCCTAGCTGGGGTTCGGCGGACGCTTGCGGCGCGCCCGACCCGGGGCAATCTCTCGGCACAGCGATTCGCCCTTCGCGGCGCAGAAATCCGCCGATCAACTTTCCCGCCGGCTAGACGATGCCCACAACTGACCCGAGATGCCTGCGGGCTCTCCCTCTCGATCGACCCGACCGGACACCGCACCATATGGGTACTTTGCCCAGCGTCGTCCACCTCGAGGATGGCCTTGAGGGATGCTGCCGCGGGCGCGTTGACCGTGCAGCTGGCCAACGGAGCCAACGGCAGTGCCTTCCACGTTTTCGTGCGAGACCGCTTCGGTGACTTCGCTGGACAGACCGGCGACCGGCAGCGACAACGACTGGCTCCTTCCCTGCGGGGCGGGCCCGCTGAGGTGGCTCGGCGAGGCCGCGGACCGCGCCGAATCGTGCATCGCTCTGGTCTCCCTGAGCGATGATCGCGGCCTCGGCGGGCCGGGCGCTCGGGTAGGTTTTCGCCATGCAGAGGCGAGTGTTCCTCCATGTCGGCCAGCCCAAGAGCGGGACGAAATTTCTCCAGGCGGCACTCGCTTCGAACAAGAAGCAGCTCAAGCTCAGGGCCGAGTTGCTGTACCCCGGCAGAACCTGGAATGACCAGGTGTACGCAGTGCGCGACCTGCGCCAGACGCCGCTGCGCGGCAAGCGCCAGCGTGCCAAGGTGCCGGGGGCGTGGAACCGGCTCGCCGCTGAGATCAACGCCTTCCCGGGCAACACGGTCGTCTCCATGGAGTGGCTCTGCCGCGCGCAGCCCGACCATGTCCAGAGGATCATCCGGGACTTCCATGGGGCTCAGATCGAGGTTGTCTTCACGGTGCGGGACCTCGGACGGACCCTTCCCTCGTCCTGGCAGGAGTCCATCAAGAACCAGTACGAGTGGAGCTGGCGAGAGTTCCTCGAAGACACCTCAGGTGCGGGAGCCTTGTGGTGGCGATCTCGCGCACCTGGGATACCGGCCCCGGCCGGCGAGGACCAACGTGAACGCCGGTTCTGGAGGCTGCACGACACTGTCGCCCTGCTTGCCCGCTGGACTCCGTTCCTGCCCCCGGAGCAGGTGCATGTGATCACCGTCCCCAAGGCCGGAGCTCCGCCGGGCATCTTGTGGGAACGCTTCGCCGGTGTGCTCGGCATCGACGCCTCGGCGTACGTTGCAGAAGGTTTGGCCACGAACGAATCGCTCGGCCTGGAGTCGACCGAGGTGCTGCGGATGCTCAACCCGAGGACCAGGGAGAACCGGATGCCGATCGACACCCACAGGAAATTCATCACCGCACAGTTGGGCAAGCGCGGGCTGAGCCAACGGAGGCACCGTGAGCCTCTACTCACCCTGCCGGGCGACGCGCACGACTGGGTGCGGGCCCGCGCCGAGCACGAGATCGACGGGATCACCGCTGCCGGTGTCAACGTCGTGGGTGATCTCGACGAGCTGCGGCCGGATCTCTCCGGACCCATCGGTCCTCAGCCCGAGGAGCTCGACACCGATGCGCTGCTCGACACCGCTCTGGACGCGCTGGTCATCGCGGTACAGCAGCGAGCGGCCGAATCGAAAAGCCAAGCCAGAGACCGCAAGCGACTCCTGCGGCGCGAGGCACGGGCACGCAGACGCGTCGAGGCCCGGACGGCGCGCCGCAGCGGGCCCGTGCGCGCCGTGGCCGACAGGCTGCGCGGCGGCAAGCGCGGCAGTCACGGGGCGCGGGCCAGGCTGTGACATAGGCCACAGTGCCCCTCGGCGTGCAACTCGTACTCACCTCCTTGCGTCTTGAGTTCAGAAATCAGCCATCTGAACAGGAGCAAGGAAATGCGTAAGCACAACACACGCCAACTCATCGTCGTCGGCAGCCTTATCGTTGCCGGTCTCGGCATCGCAGGCACTGCCACTGCCGATGACGCCTCGAAGCCCGCCCAGCGTTCCGCGCCCACGGCGTTCGCGGGCGACTCGACCGAGCAGTCGAACATCACCGTCGAGCATCAGCGCGGCATCGTCCTCGAAGGCAGCGGCCTGGCAGGGGACCTACCTGTCGCGGTGACCGTGTACGAGAATTCGCTGCACGGCAACTCCATCCAGGTGGTCCTAGGAGACCCGGACAACGGTGGCGAGATCGGCTACGTGGAACAGGCGGAGCCATTCGTCGTCGACGGAATTCTCGACGCCACCGTCGACATCGGCGGCCGGACGCTCGAGCTCACCGGCACCGTCGAGCAGACGGGCCGGACCACCAAGGTCACCGAACCGATCCAGGACGCCGGTGAGCAGATCCTCAGCAAGGGAACCCACACCCAGCTGCTCACTGACGTAACGCTTTCCTTCGACGGGACGACCGCGTCGCTGGAGTTCGCCCCGGCCTTCGCCTACGACCTGGAGATCCGCAAGGTCGATCTCTACGGAAACTGAGGCACTCGCCAGAAGGCCACCGCCACGGTATTCCCGCGGCGGTGGCCTCCCGATGTCACCGCCCGCGCCTTGCTGCGAGTGTCTGCGCGACCGGGACGAGTGCCGACCAGAGATACGACAGGAATGGGCTAGACCCTGGCATTCGGCCACGCAGCCGCCATGCAAGCCGCATGAGTTGAGCGTCGTGATCATGAGGCGTCGGTTCAGGAGCCATGGCTGCGGGACAGGAACACCCTGACGCGGCTCATCAACCGCGTGCAACCCGGCCCACACATCGCCGCGCACGACCGCACCGCGACCTCGTGCCGGTCGACAGGCGGGTAGACGGGCGGGTAGACGGTGTGCCTCGTGAGCGGATCATCTCAGCCACCACCGCACAGATCCGCCCACGGTCTCGGGTCCGTGGGCGGTTCTGTGCTCAGTGTGGCAGGCGACTCGCGACCAGCCCATAGTTCGATCGCACCATCTGTCTGACCAATCGGAGCAAACAGCCCCCTAGCCCAGACCTTGACCGCCACCCGACGGTGCCTCGCGCGGCTTTCGTCGTTCAGCGGTGAGCGCGGCAGTGCGCCGCACGACCAGCGGCTACGGGCTATGTGTTACCAGGACAAACGTCGGCCGGCGGTTGGGATCATCTCGATAGCG
>CAWJOJ010000008.1:0-14168 GCA_963844385.1 uncultured Actinomycetota bacterium
GTCAGGCGTCCGGCATCACCACGAGGACGGGACACGGCGCGCCCAGGATGATCTTCTGGGTGGCGCTGCCCATGAGGGCCTTGCCGACGGGCGTACGCCGCCGACCGCCGATGACCAGCAGCTCCGCGCCGACTGTCTTGGCGATCTGGAGCACGATCTGGCGACGTCGGACCCCCCGGGGCCAGGTGCAGCTACCATTGAGGCCGCCTAGATCGGTGGAGCCGAGCGCACGTTCGATCTCGTCGGAGACCCCTGCCTGGAAGGCCTCGGTGACGTCCTCGTCGAGGGACTCCGCGACGTGGATGACGGCCAGGTCGGTTTCTCGGAAGACCGGCCTCCCTCGCCGCCTCGCGGAGTGCGACCCTGCTGGTGCTGCGTATCTGGTGAGCGACTGCGACCGACACGGTGGTACCTCGTTTCTCGTCGTCCGGGTTCAGCGCTTGAGCTCGTGGGAGAGCTCGGTCAGCTCGTCCCCGCCTGCCATCTGCCGGGTCAGCTCGTCGAGCGGCACCTCGCTGCGCTTCTTGTCGAGAACCGCCTGTCCCAGCTTCAGGATGACGAAGTGGTCGCCACCAGGTAGGCGTGGTGCGGGTTGTGGGTGATGAAGACCACGCCGAGGCCGGCGTCGCGAGCAGCCGCGGTGTACTTCAGCACGACCCCGGACTGCTTGACGCCGAGCGCGGCCGTCGGCTCGTCGAGGATCAGGACCCGGGCACCGAAGTAGACCGCACGGGCGATCGCGACGCACTGGCGCTGGCCGCCGGAGAGCTCACCGATGGGCTGGTCGATGTCCTTGACCACGATGCCCATCTTGCGCAGCTCCTCGTCGGCGATGCGCTTCATGTCCTTGACCTTCATGCCCGACAGGGGGAGCTTGCCCGCAGTCATCTCCGAGCCGAGGAAGAAGTTGCGCCAGACCTCCATCAGCCCGACCACGGCGAGGTCCTGGTAGACCGTGGCGATGCCGTGGTCAAGAGCCTCGCGCGGGGAGGAGAAGTGCACCTCCTTGCCGTCGACCTTGAGGGTGCCCTCGTTGTGCCGATGGAGGCCGGAGATGATCTTGATCAGCGTCGACTTGCCGGCGCCGTTGTCCCCGAGGACTCCGGTCACCTCGCCTGCCCGGACGGTCAGGTTGATGCCCTTGAGCGCGCGGATGGCGCCGTAGCTCTTCCCGACGTCGGTCATCTCGACGAGGAGCTCGCCCTGGGTCAGTTCGGGATCCGCGTGCTCGGTGATGGTGTCGCTCATGGCTAGCCCACTTTCCGCATGGTCGAGAGTTTCTTGACGTACAGGTTCACCATGACCGCGAGCAGGAGCATCACGCCCAGGAACGCCCGGAACCAGTTCGGGTCCCAACCGGCGTAGACGATGCAGAGGTTCGTCATGCCGAAGATGAACGACCCGATGGCCACACCGATGGCGTTGCCGTAGCCGCCCGTGAGCAGCGTGCCACCAACGACCGCGGCGATGATGTAGAGGAACTCGTTGCCGACGCCGTTGCCGGACTGCAACGTGTTGAACCGGTAGAGCGTGTGCATGCCCATGAACCAGGCCAGGAACGAGACCGTCATGAACAGGCCGACCTTGACCTTGAGCACGGGTACGCCGACGGCTCGTGCGCTGGCCGCGTTGCCACCGACGGCGAAGATCCAGTTGCCGATCTTGGTCCGCATCAGCACCCAGGTGGACACCCCCACGAACAGGAACCACCACAGCACGATGATGGAGATCGTCGTGCCGCCAATCGTGAACGTCGACGCGAAGATCCCATGAAGCTGGTCGTAGCCGTCCATCTGGTTGATGTTGCGCGTGGTCACCGACCCGGTGACCAGCTTCGTCACACCCAGGTTCACGCCCTGGAGCACGAAGAACGTGCCGAGCGTGATGAGGAAGCTCGCGATACCTGTCTTCATGACCATGTAGCCGTTGAGGAAGCCGATGATCAGCGCGAAGGCGAGGGAGAGCACCGCGCCGACCCACAGGTTGATGCCGAACTCGTAGCAGAAGATCGCGTTGACCAGTCCTGCCGCCGTCACCATGACGCCCGCGGAGAGGTCGAACTCGCCGCCGATCATCAGCATCCCCACGGCGACGGCCACGATGCCGATCGTCGCGCTCTGGTAGAGCACCGTTGCCAGCGAGTCGGCGGACCGGAAGGGCGGTGCCACGATGAGGAAGAAGATCCCGATCGCGATCGCCGCCACAAGGGCGCCGATCTCGGGACGCGCCAACAGGCGGTTGAGGAATCCGAGCTGGACCCGGTTGCCGGCCTCGGAATGTGCGCCGAGGTCCGGCTCTTTCTGAGACGTCGTACTCATGAGAACCTCCGTGGTTCCGGTTTGAGCCGGGAGGCGCCCGTCCGCAGGCCGGGCCGGGCGCCTCCCGGAGATCGGCTAGCGGGTGTTGTTCTCCGCGAACGGGAGGATCGCGTCGATGTTGGTCTGGTCGACGAAGGAGGGACCGGTCAGGACCGGGCCGCCGCCACCGATGTCGTTGCCGTTCTTCAGCTTCAGGTACAGCGCCGTCACCGCCATGTAGCCCTGGACGTACGGCTGCTGGTCGATCGAGAACTCGATCGTCCCGTCCTTGATGGCCGCCGCGGCGTCCTGGTTGAGGTCGAAGGTGACCACCTTGGCATCGCTCCCCGCGGCCTCTGTCGCCTGCAGCGCGTCCAGTGCGATCGGCGCACCGAGGGTCACGATGTAGTCGATCGAGTCGTCCTCGGACAGCTTGGCCTGGAGGGACGAGACGACAGCGGCGTCGTCGGCACCGTTGACCTGGATGTTCTCGGTGCTTGGCGCCGACGACTTCACCCCGGCACACCGCGCCTCGAGCGCCACCGACCCCTCGTCCTGGATCACGCAGAGTACGTGCTGCCCGCCGTCCTGCGTGATCCGCTCGCCCGCCGTCTCACCGGCCAGGGTCTCGTCGGAACCGAAGTACATCTCGGCGCCAACCTGCTGGTACTGATCGATTCCCTGGTTGAAGGCCACGACCGGGATCCCCGCGTCGGTCGCCCCCTTCACCGAGGCGGCCTCCGCGTCAGGAGAGTCGAGCGTGGTCGCGATCCCGTCCACCTTGGAGTCGATCGCGTTCTGGATCAGCGTGGCGTGCTGACCGGGATCCGGGTCGTTGGAGTACTTGAGGTCGATGCCGTAGTTGTCGGCTGCCTGGTTGGCACCGGACTTGATCTTGTCCCAGAACGTGTCGCCGGGGGTCTCGTGGGTGATCATCGCGATGGTGTAGCCCGAGTTGTCACCAGCACCGCCGCCGCCGCCGCCACCCCCGTCGGTCTCTTCCTTCCCGCCCTCGCTACAGGCGGTCAGGAGCAGCGCGCCGATGGTGAGGCCAATCACGATGCCCTTGCGAGGGACCTTGGGAGTCATCGGGTGGTTCCTTTCGTTGCGGTCGCGGTGTTCCGGACCGATGAGTGTGGCGGGCCCATACGGGTGGAGCGGACAAGGCATCCTGCATGCCCAGGATGTTCACTGATCGCCATGCGGGCTGGTTACCGGCACTTCGGCCGACCTGCCTAGATTCACCAACCTCGCGACCATTGTCAATAGTTTGTCCGGACATTCTTACGTATTGTTAACCGACCTTTGGTGCGGGCCACGCCTGGGTCTTCGGCTGGCCCCAGGGAGGGCAGTCGCATGGCGGGCGCGGCAGCTGTGAAGGAGATTACGTAAGAATGTCAGGACAAAGTCTTGACGCCATAGACATGACCGGGCATCGTTGGGTCCGATCCCGCGGACGCCGACTCGGACCGCGGGTAGACGCCGCCGACCTAGGGAGCTCCACGCATGCGAATCGGACTGGCCGGCGCCGGGCGAATCGGCGCTTTTCACGCGGCCACGCTGGCCGCGCTCGACCAGGTCGAGCAGGTGGTCGTCACCGACGTATTTCCGGACACCGCGGAGCGGCTGGCCGCCGATGCGGGCTACGAGTTCGCCGTCGACCTCGACGACCTCCTCGGCCGGGTGGACGGCCTTGTGGTCACCACCTCCACGGATTCTCACGCCGCGACCCTGCGACGTGGCGTCGCTGCTGGCCTCCCGACCTTCTGCGAGAAGCCGCTGGCCGCGACGCTCGACGAGACCCTCGAGATGGTGAAGCTCGTGGAGGACTCGGGTGTACGCGTGCACGTCGGGTTCCAACGGCGTTGCGATGCCGGCTACCGCCGGGCGCGCGAGGCGGTTCAAGGCGGCGAACTGGGGTTTGTGCACACCGTGCGGGCCAACACCCATGACCAGTCACCACCGCCGGCTGCCTACATCCCCACGAGTGGCGGGCTGATCCGCGACTGCAGCATCCACGACTTCGACATCATCAGGTTCGTCACCGGCCGTGAGGTTACCTCCGTCTTCGCGACCGGCGCCAACAAGGGGGCGAGCTTCTTCACCGAGGGTGGTGACGTCGACACCGCCGCCGCCCTGCTGACACTCGACGACGACACGCTGGTCACGGTGACTGCCACCCGCTACAGCGGAGGGGGGCACGACGTGCGGTTGGAGGTGATCGGCTCGGAAGGAACCATCGGCGTCGGGTACGACGACTCGCTTGCGGTCCGATCCGCCGAGGCTGGAGTCGACTACCCGAGGGGTCCTCAGAAGTGGTCCTACATGGAGCGATTCCTGCCCGCCTACCAAGCCGAGCTCGCCGCGTTCACCGGAGTGGTGGCTGGCGGCGACAGTCCCTGCACCGTGGCGGACGCACTGGCTGCGTTCCGGGTCGCTGAGGCATGCGAGATCTCGCGGGTCACCGGTCGGGCGGTCGCCCTCACCGAGATCGGTGACAAGCTGTGAGCGCGTACGACCTGGTGTCCCTCGGCCGTACCGGGGTCGACATCTACCCGCTCGACCACGGCGTGGGGCTCGAGGAGGTCTCGACCTTCCAGAAGTTCCTTGGCGGCAGCGCGACCAACGTCGCGGTCGCCGCCGCCCGATACGGGCGATCCGTGGCGCTGGTCACCAGGACAGGGAACGACCCGTTCGGTCGCTACGTGCGGCTGGAGGCGGAGCGGCTTGGCGTCGACCCGGCGTTCATCAGCGCAGGCGATGGACCCCCCACGCCGGTGACCTTCTGCGAGGTCTTCCCGCCCGACGATTTCCCGCTGTACTTCTACCGCTACCCAACCGCTCCGGACCTGCAGATCGAAGCAGCCGACCTCCCGCTCCAGGCCATCCGGGATGCCCGCGTCTACTGGTCGACGGTGACCGGCCTGTCGCAGGAGCCGTCCCGCTCGGCCCACTTCGCCGCGTGGGCGGCGCGCGAGCGGCGCGCGCACACTGTGCTCGACCTCGACTACCGACCCATGTTCTGGGCCGACCCGTCCGAGGCGAGCGACCATGTGGGCAAGGCGCTCGAGTTTGTCACCGTCGCAGTGGGGAACCGCGAGGAGTGCGAGGTGGCCGTGGGGGAGACCGAGCCACAACGGGCTGCCGACGCCTTGCTTGAGCGAGGCCTCGAGCTGGCGATCGTCAAGCAGGGACCCAAGGGTGTCCTTGCCGCTACCGCCAGCGAACGCGTCGAGGTTCCGCCGTTCCGGGTCGACGTCGTCAACGGGCTCGGTGCCGGTGACGCCTTCGGCGGCGCGCTGGTGCATGGGCTCCTGTCCGGCTGGGACCTTCGCCGCATCCTGGAGTTCGCCAACGTCGCGGGTGCCTTGGTCGCGAGCAAACTGGAATGCTCCACCGCTATGCCCGACGTGGCGGAGGTCGAGAGATCCCTCGCCGTCCGTGCCACCGAATCCCGATCTCGAGAAGGGTGAGTGCCGTGATCGACCTCACTGAAGTCAGAGCCAGAGAGCCTGGCCGTATCGCTGCCGCCTGGGCGAGCCGGACCCGTCGTCCGTTGTTGCGGGAGGACGGCCGACTCCTGCTCGTCGCCGCGGACCACCCGGCCCGGGGGGCCTTGGGCGTGCGCGACGATGCCATGGCCATGGGCAGCCGGATCGAGCTGCTGGACCGGCTGAGCACTGCGGTCTCCCGGCCCGGTGTTGACGGGGTGCTCGGCACCCCCGACATCCTGGACGACCTCCTCCTCATGGGCGCGCTGGAGGATCGGGTGGTCATCGGCTCGATGAACCGGGGTGGCCTGCAGGGCGCGACCTTCGAGCTCGACGACCGGTTCACCGGCTACACGGCCGCGGAGATCGAGGCCCGCGGCCTCGAGGGGGGCAAGATGCTGACCAGGGTGTGTCTGGGGGACCCGGGCACGGCGGCGACGTTGGAGGCCACCGGTCGCGCCGTCACCGACCTGGCGCAGCGGCGGCTGATGGCGATGATCGAGCCGTTCATGTCCGTTCGGGAGGGTGATCGAGTGCGCAACCTGCTGGATGCCGACAACACCATCAAGTCGATCAACATCGCCTCCGGCCTGGGCGCGAGTAGTGCGTACACGTGGATGAAGCTGCCGGTGGTGGAGGACCTCGAGCGGGTCATGGAGGCCACCACCATGCCCACCCTGCTGCTCGGCGGCGACCCGTCCGGTGACCCGGAGGACACCTATGCCTCGTGGGACAAGGCACTCGACCTGCCCTCAGTCAGAGGACTGGTGGTCGGCCGGGCCCTGCTGTTCCCGCCCGACGGCGACGTCGCCGCGGCTGTTGACACCGCAGTCGACCTGGTGCACGGAGTGGGTCGAGGATGACAGAGAACCGCTGGGTGCTGCCGCTGGGCAGCGCCTCCCGCGACGGGTTCGACGTCGTGGTCGACGACAAGACGGAGGACTGGCAGCACACAGGCCTTCGGGTGGTGACGCTGCGCGATGGCGAGTCGACGCAGGTACCTGCGGGCGAGTGGGAGTACGTCGTCGTACCCCTCGCCGGCTCCGCGCGAGTCACGGGGCACGCTGCCGACGGGAAAGTCCACGTGGCCGAGCTGGCCGGTCGGGCGTCGGTCTTCGCCGGTCCCACCGACGTCGTATTTGCGCCGGCCGGCTCCGCCCTGGAAATCACTGGCACCGCGGCCACGACGAGGGTCGCAGTCTGCGCCGCCCGGGTGAGTGGCGGCGGCACGAGCGTCTTTCGCCACCTGGACGCGAGCGAGGTGCCGGTCGAGCTGCGCGGGGCCGGCTGCGCGTCGCGCGAAGTCCGCAACTTCGGCATCCCCGACGTCCTCGATGCCGACGCGATCATCGCCTGCGAGGTGATCACCCCGGCTGGGAACTGGAGCTCCTACCCGCCCCACAAGCACGACGAGGAGCGGCCGGGGCAGGAGACCGAGCTCGAGGAGATCTACTACTTCGAGACCCAGGTCGAGGGCGCTGTGCACGGGGCAGTAGTGCCGCAAGCCGCGGACCCGGTGGGATACCAGCGCGTCTATGGCACCGTCCAGCGCCCGATCGACGTCTTTGCCGAGGTCCGCACCGGCGACGTGGTGCTGGTGCCCCACGGCTGGCACGGACCCGCGATGGCCGCCCCGGGCTACGACCTGTACTACCTCAACGTGATGGCCGGTCCCGGGCCGACCCGGGCCTGGCTGATCTGCGATGACCCCAGCCACGGTTGGGTCCGCGACACCTGGAGCGACCAGGAGCCCGACCCTCGCCTACCCCTTCGACCCGCACTCGCGACCGACACTGCCGGGTCCGCGAGCATGAGAGGAGCCGCGACATGAGCGACACCATCCGGTTGACCGTGGCCCAGGCCACCGTCGAGTTCCTGGCCCACCAGTGGTCCGAGCGGGATGGCGAACGGCAGAAGCTGTTCGCCGGCTGCTTCGGGATCTTCGGCCACGGCAATGTCGCCGGCATCGGTCAGGCGCTGCTGCAGCACGAGGCTGCGGCGCTCGACGCGGGGCGCAAGCCCGGGCTGCCCTACGTACTGGCCCGCAACGAGCAGGCCATGGTCCACACCTCGGTGGCCTTCGCCCGGCAGAAGGACCGGCTCCAGACGTGGGTGTGCACGGCGTCGGTCGGACCCGGCTCGACGAACATGCTGACGGGAGCCGCGCTGGCGACCATCAACCGCCTGCCGGTGTTGTTGCTGCCGTCCGGCACCTTTGCGACCCGCCGCTCGGCGCCGGTCCTCCAGGAGCTCGAGGCGCCGTACGCCGGCGACCTGACCGTCAACGACGCCTTCCGGCCGCTCTCGCGATACTTCGACAGGGTCAACCGGGCCGAGCAGCTGCCTTCGGCGTTGCTCAATGCCATGCGGGTGCTGACCGACCCGGTCGAGACCGGCGCGGTCACCTTGTCGCTCCCGCAGGACGTGCAGGCCGAGGCCTACGACTGGCCGGTCGAGCTGTTCGCGCCGCGCACCTGGCACGTGGCCCGGCCGCCGGCCGAGGCCGCCCGGATCAGTGCGGCTGCCGAGGTCATCCGCGGTGCCCGCCGCCCGATGATCGTCGCCGGGGGAGGGGTGCACTACTCCGGCGCGGAGGAGGCGTTGCGCCTGCTCTGCGACGCCACTGGCATCCCGGTGGGCGAGTCCCAGGCGGGCAAGGGCTCGTTGCCGCACGGTCACCCGCAGGAGATGGGAGCCGTGGGGTCGACCGGCACCACCGCCGCCAACCACCTGGCCCGCACCGCCGACGTCGTGATCGGCATCGGAACGCGCTGGAGTGACTTCACGACCGCCTCGCGCACCGCGTTCCAGGCTGGTGACGTGAGGTTCGTGAACATCAACATCGCCAACTTCGACGCCGGCAAGCACGCCGGGCTCTCCGTGGTCGCCGATGCCCGGGAGGCCCTCACCGCCCTGGCGACCGCCCTGGACGGGTACTCGGTAGGCGACGCCTACCGCGCCGAGCAGGCCGACCTGTGGGCGGCTTGGGACGCGCAGGTCGAGGATGCCTACAACCCGCCCGCGTCGGTCACCGACGAGCTTGCGGACGGTTTGCTCACCCAGGGCATGGTGCTCGGCAGCGTCAACGAGCTGAGCGACCCACGCGACGTGGTCCTCTGCGCCGCCGGCTCGATGCCGGGCGACCTGCACAAGCTGTGGCGGGTGCGCGACCGGAAGGGCTACCACGTCGAATACGGCTACTCCTGTATGGGCTACGAGGTTCCGGCCTCCCTGGGCATCCGGCTCGCCGACGAGACTCGGGACGTGTTCGCGATGGTCGGCGACGGGGGCTACCTGATGATGCCGACCGAGCTGGTCACCGCGGTCCAGGAGCGCATCAAGGTCATCGTCGTGCTGGTCCAGAACCACGGATTCCACTCCATCGGGTCGCTCTCGGAGGAGCTCGGCTCGCAGCGGTTCGGGACGAAGTACCGCTACCGCGACCAGGAAACCGGTCGGCTCGACGGCGACGTGCTGCCGGTCGACCTCGCGGCCAACGCACGCAGCCTCGGCGTGCAAGTCATCGAGGTGACCTCGCGCGGCGAGCTCGAGAAGGCCATCGGGCAGGCCAAGGAGGCACCCGGCGACGGCGGACCCATCCTGATCCACGTCCAGACCGACCCACTCGTCCACGCCCCCGACAGCGAGTCGTGGTGGGACGTGCCGGTCAGCCAGGTCTCGGACCTCGAGTCGACGAGCGACGCCTACCAGCGCTACCTCGACCACCAGGCCCGCCAGCAGGCATTCCTGGACCCCAACACCGACGTACCCGGAGGAGAATCATGAGCAGGCCCGCACTCATCGGCAGCGCCCCCGACAGCTGGGGGGTGTGGTACGCCGACGATCCGGCACAGACGCCGTGGGAGCGGTTTCTCGACGAGGTCAGCGCAGCGGGCTACACGCGCATCGAGCTGGGCCCCTACGGCTACCTGCCCACCGACCCGGCGCGCCTGTCCGACGAGCTGGACAAGCGCGGCCTCACGATGACCGCCGGCACCATCTTCGAGCACCTGCACCGTCCGGACTCCTGGGACTCCACCTGGCGTGACGTGTCAGCCGCCGCTCGCCTCAGCGCCGCGATGGGTGCCCGGCACCTCGTCGTGATTCCGGAGTTCTGGCGCGACCCGAGCACCGGTGCCGTGCTGGAGGACTCCGAGCTCTCGGCCGAGGAGTGGCCGCGCTACGCCGACCAGATGAACCGACTGGCCCGGGCCATCCGGGACGAGTTCGGCCAGCAGATCCAGTTCCACCCGCACGCCGACACCCACGTCGACACCCACGCCAACGTCGAGCGCTTCCTGGCCGAGACCGACCCCGACCTGGTGACCCTGTGCCTGGACACCGGACACATCTCCTACTGCGACGGCGACAACCTGAAGCTGATCCAGGACTACCCGGAGCGAATCGGCTACGTGCACCTCAAGCAGGTCGACCCGGCGGTGATGGAGAAGGTCCGCGCTGAGGGGATCGGCTTCGGCGAGGCGGTCAAGCTGGGTGCGATGTGCGAACCGCCGCGAGGCATCCCGGACCTGGCACCGATCCTCTCCGCCCTGGCCGACCTCGACCACGTCGAGCTGTTCGCCATCGTGGAGCAGGACCTCTACCCCTGCGCTCCCGACCTACCGATGCCGATCGCCACCCGCACCCTCGACTACCTCCGCTCCTGCGGACCGCTGGCCTGAAAGGAACCGCCATGAGCTCCACCACCCTCCGCGTGGGCGTCATCGGGGTCGGCATGATGGGCGCCGACCACGCCGATCGCGTCGCCCACCGGGTCGCCAACGCCACCCTGGTCGCGGTCGCCGACCCCGACCAGGACCGTGCCCAGGATCTGGCCGCCCGCTACGACGGCGTCCAGGTCTTCGCCGACCCGATCGAGCTGATCCGCGACGACGCGGTTGACGCGGTCCTCATCGCCTCACCCGGGTTCGTGCACGAGGAACAGCTGCTGGCCTGCATCGAGGAGGGCAAGTACGCCCTGTGCGAGAAGCCGCTCACCATGGACGCGGAGTCCTCGCGGCGCATCCTCGAAGCCGAGCGCGCGGCAGGCAAGCCGTTGGTGCAGGTCGGCTTCATGCGGCGCTTCGACCCGGAGTACGCCGCGATGAAGCAGATGCTCGACTCCGGAGAGCTCGGTCGGCTGCTGCTGTTGCACAACGTGCACCGAAACAAGACCGTGCCGGACGGCTTCCGCTCCGAGATGATCGTCCGCGACTCGCTCGTGCACGAGGTCGACGTCTGCCGGTGGCTGTTCGGTGAGGAGATCATCGAGATCACGGTGCTCTCGCCGGCCCCGACGTCGTACGCGGCCGAGGGCGTCATCGACCCGCAGGTCGCCATCTTCCGGATGGAGGGCGGCGGCATGGCCACGACCGAGGTGTTCGTGAACTGCGCGGTCGGCTACGAGGTGCGCTGCGAGGCGAGCGCCGAGCTCGGCAACGCGACCGTTGGCCTGGGGTCCGGAGTGTTCGTCCGCTCCGCCAACCGCTGGGGAGGCGAGGTGCCCGACGACTTCCGGGTGCGGTTCGCCGCGGCGTACGACGAGGAGGTGCAGGCCTGGGTCGACGCCTCCCGCCGCGGTGAGGTGACCGGGCCGACCGCCTTCGACGGGTACGCCGCGACCGTCGTGTGCGAGGCCGGCATGGAGTCCCTGAAGACCGGGGCACCCGACGAAGGTGGTGCTGTCATGAAGCTGGCTCTCGACCCGTACATGTTCCGCGAGGTTCCCTTGCTTGAGCTCCCGGCGCTGGTCTCCGACCTCGGCTACCAGTGGATCGAGCTGTCGCCGCGCGAGGACTTCACCCCCTTCTTCAACCACCCACGCGTCGACGACGCGACGGTGAAGCGGTTCCGCAAGTCCCTCGGTGACGCCGGGGTCGGCGTCTCGTCGATACTCCCGCTCTACAAGTGGAGCGGTCCCGACGAGGAGGAGCGGCAGGCCGCGGTGCGGTACTGGAAGCGCGCCATCGAGATCGCCTCCCTGTTGGGGGTCGACCGGATGAACAGCGAGTTCAACGGCAACCCACGCCAGGCAGACGTCTGCGAGCGGATGTTCTGGCGGTCGATGGAGGACCTGCTTCCGGTGTTCGAGAAGGAGGGCATCAGCCTCGTCCTCGAGCCGCACCCCGACGACTGGGAGGAGGACGGCAAGCGCGCTGTCGACCTCATCAAGGGCATCAACAGCCCGCTGGTCTCGTTCCTCTACTGCGCCCCGCACACGTTCCACCAGGGCAACGACTGCGCCGGGATCATGGAGAAGGCGGGTGACCTGCTCACGATGGTGCACGTCGCCGACTCCTTCGACCACACGGGTTCATCCGGCCTGCGCTACATCGTGAACCCACCCGGCTCGCAGGTGACGATTCACCAGCACCTCGACATCGGACAGGGCGAGGTCGACTTCGACGAGTTCTTCTCGATCCTCGAGAAGGTCGGCTTCGACGGCATCGTGACCAGCTGTGTGTTCGCCTGGGAGGAGCGCGCCCGCGAGTCCAGCACCTTCATGCGCGAAACCATCGCCGAACACCTCGGGCGCTGGCAGACCAAGCCCTCCCTGACTCGCCTGACCCCCTGACCTCCCCCTGACAGAGTTCCACCACCATTAGGAGCACCTCATGTCCAGCCCACTCGCCCACCCGGATCACCCACCTCATCGCCGGCAGCCCCTGGGCGGGCACCGCCGAGCGCACCAGCGAGGTCTTCAACCCCGCCACCGGCGAGGTCACCGGCGTGCTCGACCTCGCCTCGGCCGATCTCGTCGGCGAGGTCGTGGCCGGCGCGAAGCAGGCCTGGCAGGAGAGCTGGGGCAACGTCTCGCTGGCCAAGCGCAGCCAGGTGCTGTTCAAGTTCCGCGAGCTGCTCAACCGGGACAAGGAGCGGATCGCCGCGATCATCACCGCCGAGCACGGCAAGGTGCTCAGCGACGCCCTCGGCGAGGTGACCCGCGGCCTCGAGGTCGCCGAGTTCGCCTGCGGCATCCCGCACCTGCTGAAGGGCGGCTTCAGCGAGAACGCCTCGACCCGGGTCGACGTCTACTCGATCCGGCAGAGCCTCGGCGTGGTGGCCGTCATCTCGCCGTTCAACTTCCCGGCGATGGTGCCGCTGTGGTTCGTGCCGGTCGCGATCGCCTGCGGCAACGCCGTGGTCCTCAAGCCGAGCGAGAAGGACCCGAGCGCCACGATCGCCATCGCCGAGCTGTGGAAGGAGGCCGGGCTGCCCGACGGCGTGATGAACGTCGTCAACGGCGACAAGGAGGCGGTCGACGCCCTGCTCACCCACCCGGACGTCAAGTCGATCTCGTTCGTCGGCTCGACCCCGATCGCGCGCTACGTCTACGAGACCGGCACGGCGCACGGCAAGCGCGTCCAGGCCCTGGGCGGCGCGAAGAACCACATGCTGGTGCTGCCCGGACGCCGACCTCGACCTGGCCGCGGACGCCGCGATCAACGCCGGCTTCGGCTCCGCCGGCGAGCGCTGCATGGCGATCTCGGCGCTCGTCGCGGTCGACGTCGATCGCCGACGAGCTGATCGAGAAGATCAAGGACCGGATGGGCAAGCTGCGCACCGGCGACGGCACCCGCGGCAGCGACATGGGTCCGCTCGTCACCGGGGCAGCACCGCGACAAGGTCACGTCGTACGTCGACGCCGGCGTGGAGGAGGGCGCCGAGCTCGTCGTGGACGGCCGCGACGGCGAGTACGACGCCGACGGCGAGGGCTTCTTCCTGGCGCCGACGCTGTTCGACAAGGTCAAGCCCGGAATGTCGATCTACGACGACGAGATCTTCGGGCCGGTGCTGTCGGTCGTCCGGGTCTCGACGTACGACGACGGGCTGGAGCTGATCAACGCCAACCCCTACGGCAACGGCACCGCGATCTTCACCAACGACGGCGGCGCCGCGCGGCGGTTCCAGAACGAGGTCGAGGTCGGCATGGTCGGCGTCAACGTGCCGATCCCGGTGCCCGTGTCCTACTACTCGTTCGGCGGCTGGAAGAACAGCCTCTTCGGCGACAGCCACGCCCACGGCACCGAGGGCGTGCACTTCTTCACCCGCGGCAAGGTCGTCACCTCGCGCTGGCTCGACCCCAGCCACGGCGGCCTGAACCTCGGCTTCCCGCAGAACGACTGAACAGGTTCGCTCTTCTCGTCGGCCGCCTCCAGGCTGCGGTCGGCTCAGCCGCGCGGAGCGCGACCGCACTCAGGCGGACGCCGCGGTGACCGCCACCTCGAACCGACGCTGCTCCATCCGGCGCACGAGATGCACCCCCGCCCACGCCCCCGCGACACCAACGGCACGAGCAGGGCCATCCGACCACCGTCGGCCAGTCGAGAAGTCCGAGCCCGACGCTGAACGGCAGCTTGCAGAGATTGACGCCCAGGAA
>CAWJOJ010000009.1:0-16863 GCA_963844385.1 uncultured Actinomycetota bacterium
GAGACCATGCACGCGATGACCATCCACAAGAGCCAGGGCAGCCAGGCAGACGAGGTCGTCGTCCTGCTCCCGCCGCCGGACTCACGCCTGCTGACTCGCGAGCTCTTCTACACCGCGATCACGCGGGCCAAGGATAGAGTGGTCTGGTCGGGTCCGAGACGGACGTCCGGGCTGCCATCGACCGACGCGCGCGACGGGCGACCGGACTCAGCCTGCGGCTTGCGGAATAACCGACGGACCCATGTAGTTTATCATTCAACTACTCACGTTGGATCGCATGGAGGCGAAGTTTCATGGAGTTCGGCATCTTCACCGTCGGTGACGTGACCACGGACCCGACCACGGGCCGCACCGTCACCGAGCAAGAGCGGATCAAGAACACGATCACGATCGCGAAGAAGGCCGAGGAGGTCGGGCTCGACGTATTCGCGACGGGGCAGCACCACAACCCACCGTTCGTGCCGAGCGCGCCGACCACGACGTTGGCCTTCATCGCGGCTCAGACCGAGCGGCTCAAGCTGTCCACGTCCACGACGCTGATCACGACCACGGACCCCGTACGGATCGCCGAGGACTACGCCACACTCCAGCACCTCAGCGACGGCCGGCTGGACCTGATGATCGGCCGAGGCAACACCGGCCCGGTCTACCCGTGGTTCGGCAAGGACATCCGCGACGGCATACCCCTCGCAATCGAGACCTACGCCCTGCTGCGTAGGCTCGGCGCGAGGAGAACGTCGACTGGCAGGGCAAGTACCGCACGCCGCTGCAGGGCTTCACCTCCACGCCGCGCCCGCTCGACGGCGTGCCGCCTTTCGTGTGGCACGGGTCGATCCGCAGCCCCGAGATCGCGGAGCAGGCGGCCTACTACGGTGACGGCTTCTTCTCCAACCACATCTTCTGGCCCGCTTCGCACACCCGGCAGATGGTTGGCCTCTACCGGCGCCGCTTCGAGCACTACGGACACGGCACCGCCGACCAGGCGATCGTCGGCCTCGGCGGCCAGGTGTTCATGCGCAGGAACAGCCAGGACGCGGTCCGCGAGTTCCGCCCGTACTTCGACAACGCCCCGGTCTACGGCCACGGCCCGTCGCTCGAGGAGTTCACCTCGCAGACCCCGCTGACCGTCGGCAGCCCGCAGGACGTCATCGAGAAGACCCTCGGCTTCCGGGAGTACGCCGGTGACTACCAGCGCCAGCTGTTCCTGGTGGACCACGCCGGCCTGCCGCTGAAGACCGTTCTCGAGCAGCTCGACCTGCTCGGCGAGGAGGTCGTTCCGGTGCTGCGCAAGGAGTTCGAGGCCCTGCGTCCCTCCCACGTGCCGGCCACCGCCCCCAGCCACCTCGCCGCCGGTTCGCCCGCCGTCGGTTGAGGAGGGCGCGCAGCGCCCGTCTCGAAACCAGGCGGTGTCCTCATGACCCGCACCCTCGCCGTCGTGACCGCCGGCCTGAGCGACCCGTCGTCGACCAGCCTGCTGGGCGCCCGACTCGCCGATGCGACGTCAGCCGCGCTGCGCTCGCGCGGGGACGACGTGCTCGTCGAGGTGATCGACCTGCGACCGCTCGCCCACGACCTGGCCAACAATCTGCTCACCGGCTTCGCCGGCGGCGAGCTGGCGCGAGCTCAGGCGACGATCGCCGGAGCCGACGCCGTGATCGCGGTGACGCCGATCTTCAGCGCTTCCTATCGGGACTGTTCAAGACGTTCTTCGACGTCCTGGAGGAGAACTCGCTGGCCGGCGTACCCGTGCTGATGGCCGCGACCGCCGGCACCGCTCGGCACTCGCTGGTGCTGGAGCATGCGTTGCGACCGTTGTTCGCCTACCTGAAGGCGATCACCGTGCCGACAGGGGTCTTCGCCGCCACCGAGGACTGGGGCGACGTCGCCTCCGGTGCGCTCTCCGAGCGGATCGACCGGGCCGCCGCCGAGCTGGCCGACCTCGTGCTGGCCCGCCCGGTCCGGACCGCGGCAGACGGCTTCGACCACGTCGACGATTTCGAGGACCTGCTACGCGGCCTGGGCGGCTGACGACCCGGCCGGCTAGCCGCTCTCGGAGATCCGAACGTGGTGCCGGATCACCTCGGCGATGATGAAGTTGAGGAACTTCTCGGCGAACACCGGGTCCAGACCGGCGTCGGCGGCCAACCCCCGGAGTCTCGTGATCTGACGCTCCTCGCGGGCGGGGTCGGCCGGCGGCAATCCCTGCTCAGCCTTCAGGACGCCGACCTGCTGGGTGGCCTTGAACCGTTCGGCCAGCAGGTGGATCAGCGCGGCATCGATGTTGTCGATGCTGCTGCGCAGGCGGGACAGCTCGGCCGGGATCGCATCGGTCACGCCTTCAGGATAGGGACTGAGAGGTCAGCCTGGGTCAGCCGCCAGGACCGAGCAGGGCGCCGGCGTGCGGCGCCAGGGCAAGGGAGGCGGGGGCGAGGTCGACACCCGAGCGGGTCTCGAACAGCACCTGCCACTCCGCTGCCTCGATCTCGACAGTCGCGGACGCATCGCCCAGGTTGACCACGACCATCAGGTCGTCCCGAGCCATCGTGAAGATCCGGCGCTCCTCGTCGACCGAACAGGTGACGTGCCCGAACGCCGGATCGGTCAACGCCGGGTACGACTTCCGGAGCGCGGCCAGCCGCCGGTAGACCTCCAGCAGGCGGGCATGGCGACCGGACGACAGCTCCGTCCAGTCCAGCTTCGAGTCGAGGAAGGTCGCCGGGTCCTGCGGGTGCGGAACCACCGCCGGGTCCCAGCCCATCTTCTCGAACTCCTTGATCCGGCCCTCGGCGGTGGCCTCGCCGAGGTCGGGCTCGGGATGCGAGGTGAAGAACTGGAACGGCGTGGACGCGCCCCACTCCTCGCCCTGGAACAGCATCGGGGTGAACGGGCCGGCCAGGGTCAGCAGCGCTGCGCAGGCGAGCTGGTCTTCGTCGAGGTGCTCGGTCAACCGGTCCCCGCGGGCCCGGTTGCCGATCTGGTCGTGGTTCTGGCTGCAGACGACGAGCCGCCACGTCGGCATCGTGTCGGTGTCGATGGGGACTCCGTGTGCGCGCTCGCGGAAGGACGAGTACGTCCCGTCGTGGAGGAAACCCTTCTCGCACACCTTGGCGAGCGCGCCCAGTGGCGCGAAGTCGGCGTAGTAGCCGGCGGTCTCCCGGGTCAGGGCCACGTGCACGGCGTGGTGGAAGTCGTCGCTCCACTGCGCGTCCAGTCCGAACCCGCCCGCTTCTCTGGGCGTGATCAGCTTCGGGTCGTTGAGGTCGGACTCGGCGATCAGCGTCAGCGGGCGGCCGACGAAGGCGGACAGCGCGGACACTTCGAGCGCCATCTCTTCCAGCAGGTGCAGGTCGGAGCCGTCGGAGAGTGCATGTACGGCGTCGATCCGCAGCCCGTCCACGTGGTAGTCGTCGAGCCACATCAGCGCGTTGTCGAGGATGTAGCGGCGTACCTCGGCTGAGCCGTCGCCATCCAGGTTGATCAGCGAGCCCCACGTGTTCGCGCCCTCCGGTTTCAGGTACGGCCCGAACAGCGGCAGGTAGTTGCCCGACGGGCCGAGGTGGTTGTAGACCACATCCTGGATCACGCCGAGCCCGGCGGCGTGGCAGCCGTCGACGAACCGCTGGTACGCCGCCGGCCCGCCGTACTCCTCCGACACCGCGGACCAGAGCACGCCGTCGTAGCCCCAGTTGTGGGTCCCGTTGACCGCGTTGACCGGCATCACCTCGACGAAGTCGACGCCGATCGAGCGGAGGTGGTCGAGCTTGCCCAGGGCGGCGTCGAGCGTGCCTTCGGGCGTGAAGGTGCCGATGTGCAGCTCGTAGATCACGCCGCCCGCGAGCTGACGGCCGGTCCACGAGCGGTCCGACCAGTCGAAACTGGTGGAGTCGAACGTGCGGGACCGTTCGTGGACCCCCAGCGGCTGGCGGCGCGAGCGGGGGTCCGAGACGGGTGCCTCGGCGTCGTCCAGCAGGTACCCGTAGTCGAGCTCCCCGGCCGGGACCGGTTCGCTCGGTGTCCACCAGTCGTCGTCGCCGCGCTTCATCGCCACGATCTCGTCGCCGATGCTGAGCCGGACGCGTTGCGGTCGTGGCGCCCAGACGTCGTACGGGCCGCGGGCCGTCACGCGTCCTCCCGGGCCAGGAGCGCGACCGGCAGGTCGGCGAGCAGGTCCGACAGCCGAACCGCGCCGGAGTAGCTCCGGCCGGAAAGCTGCTCGACGTAGCCGCCTTGCGGTAGCCGGATCACGGTGTCGGTCCAGCCCCCTCGAGCGGCGAGGCCCACGGGAAGTCGGGTCACGACCGTGACCGCCCCGCCCCGGTCGAAGGTGAGTGCGTGGTCGGCGGCGGGGCCTTCGGCGGCCAGGGCGTCGTACGCCGTGAACAGCTCCGGCCGGTCACGGCGCAGCCGCAACGCGGCCGTGGTGACCGCCAGCTTGGCCACGCCGGGATCGGTCGGGGCGTCGGTGAGCGGAGCAGGGTCACCGGAGCGGAGCGCCTCCAGGTGGCCGGCGCGGACGTCGAAGTCCACCGGGCGCCGGTTGTCGGGGTCGACCAGGCTCTGATCCCACAGCTCGCTGCCCTGGTAGACGTCCGGCACGCCGGGCATGGTGATGGAGAGGAGCTTGGCGGCGAGCCCATTGCTCCAGCCAGGTCCCGCGATTCGTGCCACCAGATCTTGGATCACTTCGGCAACCGCCGGCTTGTCGAACGCGGCGTCGACAGCAGCGTGGACGGCGGCCTCGTAGTCCTCGTCGGGCTCGGTCCACGTGGTCCGGTCGCCGGCCTCGCGCATCGCCTTCTCGGCGTAGCCGTGCAGCCGGGTCCGCAGGTCGGGGTCGGTCGACCAGGCGCCCACGACCGCCTGCCAGAGCAGGTTGCCGAATCCCGGGTCGGGCACCGGTGCCATCTCGAGCAACTGCTCGAGCGCCGACTCCCAGATGTCGGGTAGCTCGGCGAGCACGGTGATCCGGGCTCGCACGTCCTCGGCCCGCTTGGTGTCGTGGGTCGACAGGCAGGTCATCGCGTCCGGCCACTCGCGCTGGCGTTCGGCCAGCCAGCCGTGGAACTCCGCTGGAGTGGCGGCGAACACCGACGGGTCCCCGCCGACCTCGTTGAGCGACGTGAGCCGGGACCATCGATAGAACGCGCAGTCCTCGACGCCTTTTGCCATCACCGCCCCGCTCGTCTGTTGGAACCGCTTGGCCGGGGCGGTGTCGGGGTCTTCGAGGACGGGCAGGAGTACGTCGAGGGTGCCGGCCAGCTCAGGCCGGTGCTTCCCCGCCAACGCGAACGCCTCGTCGAGGTGCTCGCGACCCCCGGGGAGGTAGGACCGGTAGACCGGGAAGCAAGCCAGCAGCTCGGCCACCGCATCGGCGACCATCTCGGTGGTTGAGGAGCTCGCGCTGGCGAGCGTCTCGAAACCACTCTCAGCCCCTTGGTTTCGAGACGGGCGCTGCGCGCCCTCCTCAACCGACGGGAGGGCAACCAGCTCGCGCGTGAGGCGCAGCACCTCCGCGCGCAGCATCCCGTCCGTGACGGCTCGTTTGGTGTCGTGGATCATCTCCAGCCAGTCGACGGGGCGACCGCGCAGTCGGGTCTCGAGTGCGTCGAGCGGGCGCTGGCCGGCCGGATCGGTGAGCACCCGGTCGATGTGGGCCAGGGCGTCGTACCCGGTCGTGCCCTCGGTCGACCACGAAGCCGGCAGGTGCTCGCCGGTCTCCAGGATCTTCTCGACCAGGACATAGGCACCATCGGTCAGCTCGGCGAGGTCGTCGAGGTAGCCCTGTGGGTCGCCGAGACCGTCCGGATGGTCGATCCGGAGCCCGTCGACCAGGCCCTCGTCGAACCATCGCCGGATCTCGAGGTGTGAGTCGGCGAAGACGTCGGGGTTCTCGACCCGGAGGGCAGCCAGGGTGTTGACCGCGAAGAACCGCCGGTAGTTGAGACCGGCGTCGGCAACGTGCCAGTTGACCAGCTCGTAGTGCTGGCGGCCATGGACTGTGTTGGCGTCGGCCCCGTCTTCCGCAGTGCCGGGAGCGATCGGGAAGCGGTTGTCGTAGTAGCGCAGCTCACCGTCGACGACCTCGAGGTGGGCGATCTGGCCGCCGTCACGATCCTGGTCCCCGTCGCCCACGACCGGGATCCGAATCCGGCCGCCACCGGCTTCCCAGTCGACGTCGAACGCGGCCTCGCGCTCGGAGTGCCGGCCGTGCTTGAGCAGGTCCCACCACCACTGGTTCTCGGCAGGTGTGGCCACCCCGACGTGGTTGGGCACGATGTCGACCAGGACGCCCAGGCCCAGACGCCTTGCTTCGGTCGAGAGCGCGGCCAGCCCGTCGGCGCCGCCTCGGGAGGCGTCGACGTGGTCGTGGGAGACGACGTCGTAACCATGGTTGCTGCCGGGCTCGGCCGCCAGCAGCGGGGACAGGTAGACCCAGTCGACGCCGAGGTCGTGGAGGTAGGGCAATCGGCGCGCGGCCTCGAACAGGTCGAAGTCCGCGTTGATCTGCAGCCGGTAGGTGCTCACCGGTTTCCGGTTGACGCTCCTACGTTCGCCCATGCCTGCCTCCCTGTCGCTGCTGTTCCCGGAACGGCCGGCGGACTAACCCTTGCGGCGCTGGTCGGACGCCGGCGTCGCCGTCGCGGTGGACGCCTGGGCCGCGACCGATGCGGCGACCGAGTGGTCCGGAGCGGCTTCCGGCTCCGCATGTTCCCTGAGTACGACGAGGGATCGGGTCTCGAGCCGGAACGTGGCACCCGGCTGACGGGTCTCGGGCTCGTCCGCCGAGCCGCCAGTGTCGATGACCACGTCCCACGCCCCGGCGTACTCGTCGGGAGGCAGCGTCACCTCGGCCGGACCATCCGCGTTGAAGTAGAGCAGGAAGTGGTCGTCGGTGATCGGTCCGCCGCGGGGGTCCGTCCCACGGATGCCGTCGCCGTTGAGATACATGCCGACCGCCTTCGAGCCGGACTGCCAGTCTGCGGCCCCCATCGGCCGACCCTCGAGGTGCAGCCAGACGATGTCGTTGAGGCGTTCGCCGTCACCGGTACGCACCGTCTGCCGGTGAAGAAGCGCTTGCGCCGGAAGGTGGGGTGGCTCTTGCGGAGCTTGGCGATGGCCGCCGTGAACTCGATGAGTGGCTTGTCAGCCTGGTCCCAGTGCAACCAGCTGATCTCGGAGTCCTGCGCGTAGGTGTTGTTGTTTCCGTTCTGGGTGCGGCCCAGCTCGTCGCCGTGCAGAAGCATGGGGACGCCCTGGCTGAGCAGCAGGGTGGCGATGAAGTTCCGCTGGGCGCGCGCACGGGCCTGCTGGATCTCCGGGTCGTCGGTGGGGCCCTCGGCGCCGTGGTTCCACGACCGGTTGTGGCTCTCGCCGTCCTGGCTGAGCTCGCCGTTGGCCTCGTTGTGCTTCTCGTTGTAGGACACCAGGTCACGAAGCGTGAATCCGTCGTGGGCGGTGACGAAGTTGATGCTGGCCACCGGCCGGCGTCCGGAGTGCTCGTAGAGGTCCGCGGACCCGGCAAGCCGGGACACGAACTCACCCAGGGACGGCTCGCCGCGCCAGAAGTCGCGGACCGTGTCTCGGTAGGCGCCGTTCCACTCGGTCCACTGCGGCGGGAAGTTGCCGACCTGGTAGCCGCCAGGGCCGACGTCCCACGGCTCGGCGATCAGCTTGACCTGGCTGACCACCGGGTCCTGCTGCACGAGCTCGAAGAACGTTGCCAGCCGGTCGACCTCGTAGAACTCGCGAGCCAGGGCCGCGGCCAGGTCGAACCGGAAGCCGTCCACGTGCATCTCGGTCACCCAGTAGCGCAGCGAGTCCATGATCAGCTGGAGCGAGTGCGGGTGTCGCACGTTGAGGGAGTTGCCGGTGCCGGTGTAGTCCATGTAGTACTGCTTGTTGTCTTCGACGAGCCGGTAGTACGCCGGGTTGTCGATGCCCTTGAAGCTCAGGGTCGGGCCGAGGTGGTTGCCCTCCGCGGTGTGGTTGTAGACCACGTCGAGGATCACCTCGATGCCGGCCGCGTGCATGGACTTCACCATCGACTTGAACTCCTGCACCTGCTGGCCCAGGTCGCCGGTCGCGGCGTAGTCGGCGTGCGGAGCGAAGAAGCCCAGGGTGTTGTAGCCCCAGTAGTTGCGCAGGCCCTTCTCGAGCAGGGTGTTGTCCTGCACGAACTGGTGCACCGGCATCAGTTCGATCGCGGTCACGCCCAGCTTGGTGAGGTGATCGGTGACGGCCGGGTGCGCCAGGCCGGCGTATGTCCCACGCATGTCCTCGGGGATGTCGGGGTGCAGCTGGGTCAGGCCCTTGACGTGGGCCTCGTAGATCAGCGACTCGTTGTAGGGGACGTTGAGCCGGCGATCGCCCTCCCAGTCGAAGAACGGGTTGATGACCACGCCGTAGGTCATGTGCGGCGCGGAGTCCTGGTCGTTGCGCGAGTCCGGGTCACCGAAGTCGTAGCCGAACAGCGAGGGATCCCAGTCGATCTCGCCGCTGGTCGCCTTGGCGTAGGGGTCCAGCAACAGCTTGTTCGGGTTGCAGCGCAAGCCCTTCTCGGGATCCCAGGGGCCGTGCACCCGGTAGCCGTAGCGTTGCCCGGGCTGCACCTGGGGGAGGTAGCAGTGCCACACATGGGCGTCGACCTCGGTGACCTCGATCCGCGTCTCCTTGGATTTTCCGCGTGCACCGATGTCGATCAGGCAGAGCTCGACGCGCTCTGCCGCCTCGCTGAACACGGCGAAGTTGGTCCCGATGCCGTCGAAGGTCGCCCCCAGGGGATACGCATTGCCAGGCCACGTCTCCAGCACAGGTGTCTCCTCGGTTTGATCGGTTGGAACGTTCAAATCACACCACGTCCTGGGCTCCGGAGCGACATCGACAACGCAGGGCCACCTTACGGAACCCGTCGGGACGACCCGGCGTCCTACCCTCGTGGAGATGACCCGACGCGAAACCTTGCGCCTGCTGGCGATGATCAGCGCGGTGCTGGCCGCGCCGTCGGCACTGACTGCCTGCGGGACGGAACCGGACGAGACGGAGTCGGACCAGAAGGGCGAGGGTGGGGACGCAGGCGACGATCTCGAACTGGCGAGCTCCGACGCAGAGCGGTCGCCCGGCGTGGTCGACGCGATCCCCGACGCACTGGCCCCCCTGACGGCCCTGGCCGCGGGACTGTACGACGCCCTGGCCGCGAAGCCCGGCAACCTGGTGCTGTCGCCTTACTCGGTGGCGGTTGCCCTTGCGATGACGGTCAACGGAGCCCAGGGCCAGACGGCCGAGGAGATGCGGGACGTGCTCGGCGTGGCCGACCTCGACCGGTTCAACGACGGGTTGAACGCGCTCACACAGCACGTGGAAGGGCTCGCAGGCAAGGTCAAGCGCGGCGACGACAGCACTGCCGAGCTGGCACTCGACACCGCGAACGCCCTGTTCGGCCAGCGTGACACCGAATGGCAAGAGCCCTTCCTCGACATCCTCGCCAGCAGCTACGGGGCAGGGATGCGACTGGTGGACTACAAGGCTGCCGCCGAGGCGGCCCGCACCCTCATCAACGACTGGACCGCGACCCAGACGCACGACCGGATCCCGGAGATCCTGGCCGAAGGGGTCATCGATCAGCTGACCCGGCTCGTGTTGGTCAACGCGATCTATCTCAAGGCACCGTGGGAGGAGCCGTTCGACACCTCCTCCACGGCCAAGCGTCCGTTCCGGACCGTCGACGGCCAGACCGTGCAGGCCGACACGATGTCACTCGGCCTGAGCTCGTCCGGCTATGCCCATGGCGACGACTGGGAAGCGGTGCGGATCCTCTACGCCGGCAGCGCGCTGGCCATGACGGTCGTCCTGCCGGCGGAGGGACGGCTCGACCAGGTCTCGGCTGCGGTGGCCGGCGGCCGGCTACCCGAGATTCTGGCCGCCAACAAGCCCACCATGGTGCAGCTGTCGCTGCCCAAGTGGGAGTTCCGCACCCAGTCGGCCCTGGCCGACGTGCTGAAGGCGATGGGCATGCCCACGGCCTTCGACCCCAACGCCGCGGACTTCAGCGGCATGACGGAGCAGGAGCAGCTGTTCATCTCCGCGGTGGCGCACGAGGCGTTCATCGCGGTCGACGAAGAAGGCACCGAGGCCGCCGCCGCCACCGCCGTCGTGATGGGCACGACCTCCATGCCGCAGTACCAGGAGGTCGTCGTGGACCGTCCGTTCCTCTTCGTGATCCACGACGTCGAGCAGGGGGCCCCGCTGTTCCTCGGCCGGGTCAGCGACCCGACTGCCTGACCGCCTTGGCGAGCTCCTCGGCCAGCGGCTCGTAGTGGTCGAACACCCGCGTGAACGTGCCGGTCCCGTGGGTCGACGACCGCAGGTCGATCGCGTAGCGCTCCAGCTCGGTCGTGGGCACGTGGGCCCGGATCAGCGTGCGGTCGTCGCCGGACTTGTCCGTCCCGAGCAGCCGTCCGCGCCGGGCGGAGAGGTCGCTCATTGCGTTGCCGACCAGGTCATCGGGTACGACGACCGTGACGTCGTCGTACGGCTCGAGCATCTGCACCCCCGCCGCCTCCGCAGCCTCCCGCAACGCCAGCGCGCCTGCGCTCTGGAACGCCATGTCGGAGGAGTCCACGCTGTGTGACTTCCCGTCGGTGAGAGTGACCCGGATGTCCACGACGGGGTACCCGTAGCGGACTCCGCGCTCCATCTGGGCGCGGACGCCGCGTTCGACGCTTGGGATGAACTGGCGGGGGACCGAGCCGCCGACGACCTTGTCGAGGAACTCGAAGCCGGAACCCTGCGGCAGGGGTTCGACCTCGATGTCGCAGATCGCGTACTGGCCGTGGCCGCCGGACTGCTTCACGTGCCGGCCGTGTCCCTTCCCCGGACCGGCGAAGGTCTCCCTCATGGGCACGATCAGGTCGCGTTGCTCGACCGTGACGCCGAACCGGTCCCGGAGCCGGTCGAGGGCCACGTCGGCGTGCGACTCGCCCATCGCCCACAGCACCAGCTGCCGGGTCTCGGCATTGTGCTCGATGCGGAGTGACGGGTCCTCGGCGGCGAGTCTGCTCAGCGCGGAGGACAGCTTGTCGTCGTCGGACTTGGTCGCCGCCTCGATCGCGACCGGGAGCAGCGGCGACGGCATGGTCCAGGGGCGGAGCACCCGTGGCGAGTCGACGGAGGAGAGCGTGTCACCGGTCTCGGCGCGGGTGAGCCGCCCGATCGCGGCGATGTCGCCGGCGACCACGCGCTTGGCCGGGACCTGTTGCTTACCGAACGGGTAGGACAGGGCGCCGACCCGCTCGTCGTCGTCGTGGTCCTCGTGGCCCGAGCCCTCGCCGAAGAACGAGGAGAAGTGGCCGGAGATGTGCACCGCGCCGTCGGCGTCGAGAGTGCCGGAGAACACCCGGACCAGACTGACCCGGCCGACGTAGGGGTCGCTGGTCGTCTTGACGACCTCGGCCACCAGCGGTCCGTCGGGGTCGCAGGTCAGCGGGTCGGCCGGCCGGCCGGCCGGGGTGAAGACCTCCGGGCTGGGGTGCTCGGACGGCGGCGGGAACCCCCGCACGATCACGTCGATCAGCTCGGCGCAGCCCACTCCCGTCGTGGCGCAGACCGGAAGGACAGGGAAGAACGTGCCGCGTGCGATCGAGCGTTCGAGGTCGGTGACGAGAAGGGCTTCGTCCACTGCCTCGCCGCCGAGATAGCGGTCCATCAGACCGTCGTCCTCGGACTCCTCGATGATGCCCTCGATCAGGGTGGCGCGATGCTCCGCCTCGGCGTCGGCGTACGACGCGGCCGGGGAGCCGGCGAGGGGTACGCCGGCCTTGGCGTCGCCGTGATGGTCGTAGTAGAGCTCGTCGAGCAGGCCCACCAGCCCGGTGACCTGGTCACCCTCGGTCACCGGCAGGAACAGCGGGAGGACCTTGTCGCCGAACGCAGCCTGCGCCTTGGCGAGTACGCCGGGATAGTCGGCGCGGGCGTGGTCGAGCTTCGTGATCACCACGGCACGGGGCATCCCCACGTCGGCGCACTCGTTCCAGAGACCGACGGTCGCGTGGTCGATTCCCTCGTTGGCCGCGATCACGAACAGGGCGCAGTCCGCGGCCCGCAGCCCGGCCCGAAGCTCACCGACGAAGTCGGCGTATCCGGGAGTGTCGATCAGGTTGACCTTGGTGCCGGCGTGGACCAGGGGCGCAACGGCGAGCGACATGGAACGTCCGTGATTCTGCTCGGGCTCTTCGTGGTCGGAGACCGTTGTGCCCTCGGCGACCGAGCCGGAGCGGGTGATCGCCCCGCCCACCACCAGCAACGTCTCGAGGAATGTTGTCTTTCCCGAAGAGCTCGGCCCGACCAGGACGACGTTGCGAATCCGGTCGGGCCCGGTCGCCTCCAGGTCCTGGTTTCCGCCGCCCTTCCGTGCCGCTTTGTCAGCCATGCACCTAACCAACCCCGATCGAGCCCAGTACACAAGAGCATGTGTGGACCGATTGACCACAACATCCGCGTTCCGGCGCTGGCGGGAACGATCATGGTGTCGCCGCAGTCGGTCTGGCGGCCAGTGGGTCAGTCGGTGGCCGCGGCGACGACTTTCACGACTGCTCGGCCGACGAGATCACGAAGACCGTGATCGCCGAGATGACGATTGAACGGCCGTCACCGGTCGGACCACGTCAGACGAGGCCATCTAGGCTTCGAGGATGAGGCTGTTCGTCGCGGTTGTCCCACCGGACGGAGTGCTCGAGCATCTGGACGAGTTCTTGTCGGCGCGTCGGGAGGCTGGTGAGTTTCGATGGACGGTGCCCGACCAGTGGCACCTCACGTTGGCGTTCATGGATTCCGTTGCCGAGCGTCATCTGGACGACCTGGTGGAGAGGCTCGGCCGGGCGGCGCAGCGGCGTACGCCGTTCGAGCTCGGGTTCGCCGGGGGTGGCGCCTTCCCGAACCCTGCGCGCGCGAAGGTGCTGTGGCTGGGTGTCAACGCCGACGACTCCGCGCGCATCGAGCTGAGTCGACTCGCGACCGGAGCCCGGGCGGCGGCGACCAAGGCGGGTGCCGAGGTCGCCGGTGGAAAGTTCCGGCCGCATCTCACGCTCGCGCGGCTCGGCCGCCCGCATGAGGTCACCAAGTGGGTGCGGCTGCTCGACGCCTACCAGGGCACGAGGTGGACGGTGGAGGAGTTTGCGCTGATCGAGTCGCACCTGGGCGAGGGACCGCGAAAGCGCCCGAGACACGTTGTGCTGGAGACCTTCGGACTCAGATCGGTGGACGTTGGCCAGAATCGTCGGTGACCTCCTGCGCAGGTCCCTCTGGGATCGGTTCCCCCGTGATCACCGGCAGTCGGCCGAGGACTTCCGGCGCCGGCGGCTGGTGACGCTGGTCGGGGTTGTCATCGGGGCGGGTCTCCTCGCCGTCTCGCTGCGGATCGAACCCGGTAGCCCGAGCTTCTATCCGGCGACCCTTTGCCTCGCCGGTCTCTGGGCCGTCGCGGGTTTCGCATCCGGACCGCTGCACCTCGGGCGGATTGGCGCTGAGCGCGCCCCGGCGCGTCCGGTCGTGCAGCCGATCGTCCTCGGTCTGGTCCTGGCCGGCCTCTTCGTCGTGGGCGCGCTGGCCGTTCGCGAGATACCGGTGCTCGAGGACCAGGTGACGTCGGTGCTCGACTTCGCCGACCAGGGGTCAGGCCCGCTGGTGCTGCTGGTGACGGTCGTGAACGGCGTCACCGAGGAGATCTTCTTCCGGGGTGCGGTCTACGCGGCCGTGAAGCGCCACCAGGTCGCCGTCAGCGCCGTGGCCTACGCGCTGACGACGGCGGCGACCGGCAACGTCATGCTCACGTTCGCCGCCCTGGTCCTGGGCGTCGTGGTCGGACTGCAGCGCCGCGCGAGCGGCGGCGTACTCGCGCCGATCCTCACCCATGTGACCTGGTCGGTGACGATGCTCTACACCATGCCGGCGCTGTTCGGATGACAAGGCGAGTCAGCGGTCACGCTCCTCCAGCGCGCGTCGTACGGCCTCCTCGTAGCCGATCGGCTCACCCGGGACGATCTCCCGGATCGACTGCTCGGTGACGACGACCTCGGTGCCCATCGAGTCGATCAGGTTGCGCCCGGTGGTCGCGTCGACATCGGTCACCAATGCCAGCCAGTACGACGACAGCCGCGGCGTCAGCACGGGCACCGTCACGATCGGTACGCCGCGGCCCTTCTCGACGTTGGCCGCGATCCGCAGCATCTCGACGTAGGTGAGCCGGTCCGGCCCGCCGATCTCGAAGACCCTGCCGAAGGCCTCGGGCACGTCGGCCACGCCGACGAGATAGCGGACCACGTCGTCGAGGGCGATCGGTTGGGTCCGGGTCGTGGCCCACCGCGGGACGACCATGGCCGGCAGGTTCTTCACCAGTTGTCGGGTGATCTCCCACGAGACACCGCCGGTGCCGACGACGATGGCCGCTCGAAGGGTCGTCACGGGTACCCCACCTTCGCCCAGGAGGGTCTCGACCTCGCGACGCGAGCGCAGGTGCGCCGACAGGGTGCCGTCGTCGGCGCCGAGGCCGCCGAGGTAGATCAGCTGCCGGACGCCGGCGTCGGCTGCCGCCTTCGAGAAGTTGCGGGCCTGCGCAGCGTCCTTCTTCTCGAAGTCCTCGTCGTCGAGAGAATGGACGAGGTAGTAGGCGATGTCGACGCCGTCGAGCGCTGCCGCGAGCGACACGGGGTCACCCACGTCGCCCCGGACGGCCACACCGGGCCCGGCGTAGGAGTCTGGCCGCCGGGTCATCGCCCGGAGGTCGTCGTACCCCGCCTCGTCCAGCGCCAGGACCAGCCTTCGTCCGACGAACCCGGTCGCGCCGGTCACGAGAATTCGGGGCATGCGCGCAGCGTAACCAGCCGGCGGGACGACCAGGAATTGTGACAGTTCGGAAACACGCTCCGGCTATGGTCGGCCCATGCCCTTCCTGCTGCGGGTCGAACTGCCGGACGTCCCCGGGTCGCTGGGTCGCGTGGCCACCGCAATCGGCGAGGCCGGCGGCGACATCGAGGCGATCGAGATCGTCGAGCACCGCCCCGACGGCACCGCTGTCGACGATGTACTCCTCGAGGCGACTGCGGGCGTGATGCCCGACTCGCTCGTCTCGGCGTGCAATCGGCTCGACGGGGTGCAGGTCATCTGGATCAGCAGGTACGCCGCGGGCGGGGGTTTGTTCCTCGACCTCGAAGCCGTCGAGGAACTGACCGCGCACCCGGCGGTGGCGGTCGACCGGCTGGTGGACCTTCTTCCCGCCACCTTCCGCGCGGACTGGGCGGCCCGCGTCGGCAAGGACGGCCTCGGCAAACGAACCGGGGCCGCGCCCGACCGGTTCGACTGGACCAGGGTCGACAAACCCGTTCGCCTGCCGAGCCACGACGACACCCTGCTCGCGGCGGCTCCGCTGGCCGGAGACGACTTCGTCGTCATCGCCCGCCGGGGCGGCCCGGACATCCTGGACTCCGAGCTCGCCCGCCTGGGCCACCTGGTCGCCCTCGCCGTGTCGATCGCAACCTGAGCCGAGCCGGCCTCACCGACCGAGTCGGTCGAACCAGCGGATCGCCGCAGTCACGCCGGCTCGACCCGACGCGCTGTGGTCGGGCACGTGCAGGTCTCTGGTACGGACGGCGAAGCCGCGCCTGGCGAAGTCGTCCGCGCAGTGCAGGGTGTTGGTGGGCGTCGCCTCCCGGTCGCCGCCGGCGTAGTACAGCCGGATCGGTGCTCGCGGGGTCCAGCCGTCGCAGGCGGT
The DNA here is from genome assembly GCA_963844385.1 of uncultured Actinomycetota bacterium. GTDB lineage: Bacteria > Actinomycetota > Actinomycetes > Propionibacteriales > Nocardioidaceae > Nocardioides. Next base: position 15,761 of record CAWJOJ010000009.1, read on the forward strand.
GTCGTAGGCGTCCAGCGACCTGGCGAACCGGCCGGCCGGGTGTCGGAGCATCCGCAGCCCCGCCTTGGTCAACAGCTTCTGAGGGGTCGCCGGCATCCGCTTGTAGACCTCGATGCTCGGATGCGTGCCGTCGTAGAGACCGGTGACGAAGCCGTCGTACGGGGCGCGGAACACCTGGCTTGGCGTGTCGTAGAGGCCGTGAAGGTGGTCCCAAGACGTCAGCAGGTAGCCGAGGTAGAGCGTGGCAAGCTTCGGGTCGACCTCACCGCTGAGGATCGCCGGCAGCTCCGCGTGCCTGAAGTCGTAGACCCCGCTGATCGATGCGACCGCGGCCAGGCGAAGACGCGGCACCTGTCCGCGCCGGAGGGAGCGCGCGACGGTCAACGCTGCGTGGGCACCCTGCGAGAAGCCGGCCACCCGGACGCCGCGACTCAGCCTCAGATCCCTGGCAGCGGCGAACTTGCGGGCTGCCTTGAGGAGGTCGACCGACGCCGAGAGCTCCGTCCGGCCGTCGAGGTACGCCGGGTAACCCTGGCCGACTCCGAGCCCGAGGTAGTCCGGGGCCGCGACGGCGTACCCCGCGGCGGCGAAGCTCAGGGCGCCCGCCTGATGGTAGGTGTCGCCCGTGCCGACCGACGGTGCGTCGGCGGAGGACGGCGTGGTGCCGTGCTCGAAGAGAACCTGGCGGAGCCGGTGCGGGCCCGAGGTCGGGTAGGCGAACAGCCCACTCGCCTTGATCGATCGACCGCCGTCGGTCGACGGTGCGGTACACGAGGCGGTAGCCATCGACAGGACGGCGTACCTCTGCCGTCGAGTAACCAGCGTCGGCGAGCAGGTGCCGGGTCGCCGCGAGGTCGAGGTGACGGACCCTCGTGGACGAGACGAGGTGCCCCGGTCGGTGGATGCGACGACGGCCGCGATCTCTGGCTGGTCGCTGGCGCTCGGTGACGCTGCGGCGACCGCGAAAGTGCTCACCATCAGGGTGGTAGCGAGCAGGATTTTCAGGGGCCGGGTTCGGATCGTTGTCATGCTCCGACGCTAGGAGCGAACCGGCGGCGAAACAGTGGGGCGAGCACCCCAACCCGGGTGGACTTGGGTCCACC
>CAWJOJ010000010.1:0-26808 GCA_963844385.1 uncultured Actinomycetota bacterium
TCGGCGTTGGAGTCCCAGGTCGCGGCGTGGCGGCTGGCGTTGGCGGCCGAGGCCGATGTGCGGCGGGTGGCCGAGGAGACGGCCGACACCGACACCACGGCGTGGCTGATGCGGTTGACCGCGGATCCCCGAGAGGTCGCCTCGGGCGGGTTATGGCTGGCGCGGCGGCTGCAGGAGACCTATCCCGCGACCCGGGAGGCGTTCGCGGCGGGTCGGTTGCGGATCGAGCAGGTCCGGGTGATCGTCCGGGCGGCCGAGCGGGCCCCGGCCGGGGTCACCCGCGAGCAGCTCGCCACTGCGGAGGCCGAGCTGGTGGGGAAGGCCACCGGTGTCGGGTCCCGGTCGGGTCGGCCGTTGAACGCGAAACGGCTGCGCCAGGCGGCGCGGCGGATGTTCGAGACGGTCTCGGCCGAGCTGGCCGACCGGCACGAGTCGGACCAGCTGAACGCCGAGGCCGACCGGGCCGAGGCGGAGACCTGGTGCACCCTGCACGACAACGGCGACGGCACCTTTGCCGGCCGGTTCGTGATCCCCGAACTGCACGGCAACCTGCTCAAGACGGCGCTGGACCGGCTGACCGCACCCCGCCACCACCACCACCGGGGCTGACGGGGTCGGCTGGTGACCGATCCGACCCTGGTCAGCACCCCGAACTGGTCCGAACGGCTCGGGATGGCGCTGGTCGAGCTGATCGAGCACCTGCCCACCCGCGGGTTCGGCGCCGGGAACACGGCCGGGGTGCTGGTCACCATCGGGCTCGACAAACTCGTGTCCGGGATCGGTGCCGCCGGGTTGGACACCGGTACCCGGATCTCGGCGCGCGACGCGCGACGGCTGGCCTGTAACGCCGCCATCATCCCCGCCGTCCTCGGTGGCGAGTCCCAGCCACTGGACCTGGGCCGGACCCGGCGGCTGCACTCGAGCTGCGCAACGCAGAGCGTTGGCGTTGACCCACGACTCGTGCGCGATCGGCAGCTGCGAACGCCCGTTCGCGTGGACCGAGATCCACCACCTCCACCCCTGGTCCCAGGGCGGCAGGACCGACCTGGCCACCGCCCTCCCGCTGTGCGGCCACCACCACCGCCGAGCCCACGACACCCGCTTCGACCTCCGCCGACACGGCCACGGCGACTGGCGCTTCCACCGACGCAGATAGGCCGAAATTGCCGGTCGAGCGCACCCGGTCCGGGTGCGCTCGACAGCGGACAAGCGTCTTGGCTACATCTCGCAGCCGGTGAGGGTGTCACCTTCCGCCGTGTCTCCATTGCAGGTGTCGTCATCGGCGTCGCCGTTGACCGTGTCGGCACCGCCGTCCGTCGGCAGGGCGATGATGGTGTCGTTGCCGACCCCGCCGCTCAGGGTGTCGTTTCCGGTGCCGCCGAGCAGGGTGTCGTCGCCAGCGCTACCGGTGACCGTGTCGTTGCCGGCACCGCCCTCGAGGTAGTCGATGCCGGGGCCGCCCGTAAGGGTGTCGTTCCCGTTGCCGCCGATGATCGCGTCATTGTAGGCCGTGCCGGTGATGGTGTCGTTCCCGTCGAGGCCCAAGATCCACTTGCCGGGACTGGCACCGGTGCAGTCAATGGTGTCGTCGGCGCTGGTTCCGGTCACGGTGGTAGCGGTCTGCACCACGCCGGGGCCGACGACACAGGGGACGAAGGGACCGGGGACAGGGGTGGGCCCGGGGAAGGGCAGGTTGGGCGGGCAGCCGTGCGCCGGGGCCGGAATGATGTCCCGGCGATCCTGATGCGCCTTGTGCGCGTCGAGGGCCGACTTGCTGACGGTGATCCTCACGTACGGATGGGTCACGGACCGGGTGGCGTGACAGATGGTCACCTTGGTATTGGGGCCCGCCGGTTGGCTGGCCACCGCCACAGCTCGCACCGCCGTCGGGTGTGGTGGCCATTGCCGTGCCCACACTGCCGGAAAGGATCAGTCCAGCCACCCCGAGGGTGGCGAAAATTCGTCTATTCATGATGGTGCCTTGTCGCTAGAAGCGGCGCCAGGGGATCCGGAACCTGTCCATTACTTCGGTCCACCGCGGCGGCTTCTGTAGCCATTTAGAGTAAAATGTCATGAAATGTGCAAATATGGATGGTCCAAACCGGTTCAATGGGGACAAAGAGCCGAGCCTCGGCGGCGCCTGGCCAGTCGAGGCGACCGCCTCGGCCTGATTGCCCACGTGTACCGCGTGGTCCGACGCGCAGAATGAGGCGATGAGGCGGGACGACTTCTGGTGACCGCCGGAGTCCTGGTCGCCGGCCTGGTGGCGTGCACGGCCGATGGCGACGAGGAGCCGGGCGGCCCAGTCCCAACGTCGCAGCAACAGCCACAGCAACAGCAGCCTTCCCCCGACGAGCCCACGTCGACCCGGTCGCGCACGCCCGAGCCGTTGCGAGATCTGCGACCCGCGGACCTGGACGCGACCATCGCCTGGCGGGCGGTGCGTCACCTGGCGGGAGACATCGGCCCCCGAGAGGCCACCAGCCCGTCGTACCGAGAAGCAGCGGCATGGGTCGAGGTGCAGTTGACCGAGGCGGGCTTCGCCGTACGCCGCCAGCGGTTCCAGGTGCCGCGTGGTGTCTCGTGGGGCGTTCCCGTCGACGCGGGCAGCTCGGTGAACCTGATCGCGACGCTGCCGGGCTTCGACCCCCGCGAACCGCACCTGATCGTCGGGGCGCATCTCGACACGGTCCCGCAGGCGCCCGGTGCCGAGGACAACGCGTCCGGGGTGGGGGTCCTGCTGACCGTCGCCGAGGCCGCGTCGCACGCCCGGACCCGCCTGCCCCTCGTCCTCATCGCGTTCGGCGGCGAGGAGCCGCGCGGACCCACCGATGACGACCACCACTACGGCTCCCGCGCGTACGTCGCGTCCTTGACGGACCAGGAACGATCGGCGATCCGCGGCATGCTGTCCCTGGACCGGGTCGGCGTCGGCCAGGCCGTCCCGGTGTGTTCCGCGGGGTCTCCGTCGGATCCGACTCAGCGCAGCGCGCTGCGTGCCGGGCGCCGGGCAGGCGTACCGACCACGGCCTGCGCCAACCGGTCCAGCGACCACTGGTCGTTCGTGCGTGAGGGGTTGCGAGGAGCCCGCATCGGCGGGACGTCGTACGCCGGCTACCACAGCGCCGACGACGTTCCGGGGGTCGTCGACCAGGCGCAGTTGCGGCGAACCGGCCGGCTGGTCCTGACCTGGCTCGCGCCGCGCTGAACCTCCCCGCGCTGAACGTCAGGGACGCCGGAACGGTGGGGCGCTGTGGCGCCAGACATCCGCCAGGATGCTCCGACCCGCCGATCCGGTGGCCCGGCGGGGGGCGAAACCCGGGCCGATGACGTACGGCGTGAACCTCACGCCCTTCAGCTCGTCTCCCCAGAAGGTTGCCGTCAGCGTGACCCCCTCCCGCGTCTGCTGCATGAAGTCCATGTCGAAGACGTAGTTGCCCAGGGAGTGCACGATCATCCCGCCGGCCCAGGGCTCGACGCCCTGCACCCAGTGGGGGTGGCTACCCGCTACCAGGGCGGCGCCGGCGTCGATCAGCCGGCGGCCGACCCGGCTCTGGATCGGCTCGGCCACATGGGTGTACTGCGTTCCCCAATGCGGGAGTACGACGACGACGTCGACCCGGGCGGCCAGCCGGCGGACCAGCCCGAGGACGTGCCTCAGGTCGGCCCGGTTCAGCGGTCCGGTGCGCGGCGGCATCCGGACCGACAGCGCACCCGCACGCTCGGGTGCCGCACGAGGCGTCTCGCCGATCGCGTTGAAGCCCAGGAAACCGAAGCGGACCCCGCCGCGCACCAGGACCACCGGACGACCGGCCGCGCCCAGGTCGCGGCCGGCTCCGAATGGCCGGATGCCGGTGCCGCGGAACGCCTGGACCGTGTCCAGCAGCGCCTGGCTTCCGTAGTCACCCGTGTGGTTGTTGGCGAGTGAGATCGCGTCGAAGCCGGCGGCCGCGAGCCCGGTGAGGACCGACCGAGGTGCGCCGAACGAGTCGGCACCCTGGCGTGGCCTTCCCGCCTTCGACAGCGTGCTCTCGAGGTTTCCGACGGTGAGATCTGCCGCGGCCAGCCGGCGCGACATCGGCCGAAGCGTCGCGGCGGGGCGGCCGGCGCCTCGAGCCGCCGACGCGACCCGGCGGCCGAGCATGATGTCGCCGACGACCGTGAGCGTCGTGACCGCGGCCGGCGACGGCCCGGGCACTCGCAGCGGATATCGGGTCGGCTGCCGCAACGGGTCTACGCCGGCCACCACCATCGGGCGCATCGTGGGGTCGACCTTGGACGCCGGGAGTACGGCGACGACGTGCGGGTCCCTGGTCAGCGCTCTGGTCGCAGCCTTGGCCGGCCCGGTCACGAGTCGCAGCGCGCTCGTCGTTCCGTCCAACGCCTCCCACGTGCGCACCCGGCCGGCAATGATCCGGCGAGCGAGCGGAAGCGCGATCCGTGGTGCGGGCCGCGTCGGGCGAACGGCGAGCACCAGGGGTTCCCGGGTGTCCTTCGTGGCGGGTTCACCGGTGGCCTCGCCGGTGGGTTTCTGGGTTGGTCGGTGGGCTCGACGGTGGGTTCGGAGTTCGGTTCGATGGGTTCGGTTGTTGGTTCTTCAGTGCCCTCCACCGGGGCGGTGCGGGTGAAGTCCGCCGACGGGGGAACGTCGTCTGCGCCGGAACAGGACGCGAGGCTCAGCAGCAGACCTGCGGAAGCGGCCGCGGCGAGGTGTATCCAGGACGGCCTGTGCACGCTCCTTACCGTACGCCGGCGGCCGTGCAACCTTTTCCGGCCAAGCCGCGTCCACACACTGAACCAGGCGCCACCGTGGCGCCAAACGACCGTTGGGGGACACCATGTCGATCATCCGCACCCGAATCACCAACCGAATCACCAGCCAGAATCACCATGGCAGCGACCCTGGCCACCGTGGGCACCTTGGCCACTGTCGCGCTCGCCGCGCCGGCCTCGGCCGAGACCGCCATCGTGCCCGACGGGCCGGACGCATCCGGGTCGCTCGGCGACATCCTGACCGTGAACATCAAGCACCAGGCCCGAACGGTGGTGGTGACGACGAACGTCGCCGATCTCCGGAGACAGTCCGAGGGTGGGCCGTCCGGCCTCAACATCTGGTTCGACACCGACCCGGGCCGGTCCGGTCCGGAGTACATCTTCGGGACCGGGCTCCAGTCCGGCACGGACTACTTCCTGTCGCGTGCGAGGGACTGGAGAGCCGTCGGGGAGCCCTCGAGCTGTGACCACCACGCCACGTTCGACTGGGCCGGGAACAAGGTCGTGCTCAGCGTGGCCCGACGGTGTCTCGGCCGACCGGCCCAGATCCGGGTGGCGGAACGGATGCGCGACGACTTTGACGCCTCGCACCCGATCATCGACTGGATGAAGGGCCCTCGCCAGTTCTCACGCTGGGTCGACCACGCCTGACGGGCCGGCCCCTGATAGATCGGCCTGGTTCAACCGGCGGCCACCAACGCGACGGCAACCGCGCAGAGTCCGAGCCCGACGCCCTGAGCCGGGTGGATGCGCTCCTTCAGGACCAGGGCGGCGAGCAGGATCGTGACTGCTGGATAGAGCGACGTCAGCACGGCAGCCACCGTGAGCAGGCCGGTCTGGGTGGCCAGCAGGAACGCCAGGACAGCGACTGCCGCGAGCAGGCCGGCGACCAGGCCCCACAGCTCCGACCGGGCACTCGGCAGCCAGGTCGCCTTGAAGGCGGCGGCCGTCGCTGCGATGGCGAACAGGGAGAGGACCTGGACCGCCACCAGCGGCCAGTACCCGGCGCCGTCCGGAACCTGGCCCATGGCCGAGAACAGCACCCCGAACCCGAGGCCGGCGAGCGCCCCGTCGACCAGGCCGTCGGCCAGCCCGGCATCCGCGGTGGGCTCACGCGACACCAGCCAGATGCCAGGGAAGGCGGCGCCGATGCCGAGCCAGACGAGGACGTCGGGGCGTTCACCAGTGGCGAGGCCGACGACCGCGGGGACGATGGCGGCGCCGACGGCCGAGATGGGGGCGACGACGCCCATCCGGCCGCCGGCGAGGCCCCGGTAGAGGAAGGCGCCGCCGACGCCGCTGCCCAGGCCCGCGACCGCGCCCCAGGCCAGATCACCGCGCGTGGGATCGCCGGGGACGACGACGGCCAGCACCAGGCACCCGATCAGGGCTCCGACGCTGGCGAGGAACGCGACCGGCCACGCCGACGTACGACGGGACACAAGCCCGCCGATGAAGTCCGAGAGGCCGTAGGCGACTGCCGCGACCAGTGCAAGAACAACGCCCATCAGGTCGCGATGACCCCGACGGTCCAGGTGACGGTGGCCAGCAACGCGGCGGCCAGCTCGATCAGGATGCTGATCCCCACCGCCCTGAGCGCATGCTTCGTCGACGGCCACGCCTGCTCGGCGCCGACGCGGTTGCGCTCGGCAACATAGATCCCGCCCACGAAGCCGACGAACACCCCGACATAGGGGATGACGAAGAAGCCCACCAACGCACCCACCGCGCCCAGCAGCATGGTGGAGGTGGGGACGCCGGCGTCCTTCATCCGACTGTGCGGGACGGTGTACTTCACGATGCCCCCGATCAGCAGGAAGGCTGCCGCCACGGCGAAGACAATCCAGCCCGTCGAGGTCTGCACGATGAAGGCCCACACCAGGATTGCGGCGAGGATGAGCAGCGTTCCGGGGAGGATGGGGATGATGATCCCGGCGAAGCCGACCAGGATCGCGACGGCCACGGCGAGATCGGTCGGCGTCACGTTGCTCAGCCTGCCACAAATGACTGCTGCCCCGGACCGGGGTCCGGGGCAGTGTCTATGGTCGGTCGGTGGCGGGTGTCGGTCCGAATCAGCTGTGGTCGTCGGACGTCGTCTGAGGGGTGCGGGCGAGCCTGTGGGTCTCGTCGATGACGGTCACCGCGATCTCACGCAGCTTGTCGCCGTGCTCTCTGGCGTGGTGCGCGCAGAAGAGGAGTTCGCCGCCGGTCTGGAGCTCCACACGAAGGTAGGCCTGGGCTCCGCAACGGTCGCATCGGTCTGCCGCGGTCAGCGCGGCACTGGGGGCAACTGTGGTAGTCACTTCGGCCTCATTTCTGTTCCAGGTGTCTTTCTCAACGTAACGGGTCGCTCAAGGATTCCCCGGACCGGCTGACCCCCACGTGTCGCGTGACACATCATCTGGTCCATCTAGTCAATCACGAAGATCGTTCCCCGCCAGGGCTTATCGCCAATCCTGGAATCCCGATCCTCATGAATGAAACGGATCAACCTTGAAATTGTGACGCGGGAGGACCCCACCAGGTTGCCAAAGCCTGCGATGTACCGCAGATCGTGTCCTGTTCGTGACGTGCCGGGAGGGGTTGCCAGGGGCTGCCAGGGCGCCTCGCACGGTGTTTCCGCGGTCAGAACCCCATACAGGCGAGCCTTCCCGCCCGGATCGCGGGTCGCGGGTAGATTCGGTGTACGCAGGCAAGGAGTGGACAGAACTCCCGGGAATACCCGGGCTAGACAGGAAGACCGTGACCCAGGCCCCAACCCGCAAGGAAACCACGATCGACAACACCTACAACGCGGCCCACCTCCTGGTCCTGGAGGGTCTCGAGGCCGTGCGGAAGCGCCCGGGCATGTACATCGGTTCGACCGATACCCGCGGCCTGATGCATTGCGTGTGGGAGATCATCGACAACGGGGTCGACGAGGCGCTCGCCGGTGCAGCGAAGCGGATCGAAGTCACGCTCCACCCCGACGACTCGGTCGAGGTGTACGACGACGGGCGCGGCATCCCGGTCGACAAGGAACCCAAGACCGGCTTGCCCGGCGTCGAGGTGATCTTCACCAAGCTGCACGCGGGCGGCAAGTTCGGCGGCGGGTCGTACGTCGCCACCGGCGGCCTGCACGGCGTCGGTGCCTCGGTCGTCAACGCGCTGTCCTCACGCCTCGATGTCGACGTCGACCGCACCCCCAGCCAGCAGGGCATGTCGTTCCAGCGCGGCTTCCCCGGTGTGTTCGCGGCAGATGGGCCGAATGCGAAGTTCCAGGCGAAGTCGGGTCTGTCGCGTCGGGGAAAGCGGGTCGCCAAGGGACGCACCGGCACCCGCATCCGGTTCTGGCCGGACCGGCAGATCTTCACCAAGGACGCCCACTACGTGTTCGACGAGCTCGTGACCCGGGCTCGTCAGACTTCCTTCATCGTGCCCGGCCTGGAACTGGTCATCCGCGACGAGCGGGGGAGCGAGCCGGTCGAGCAGAGCTTCCGCCACGATGGCGGCATTGCGGAGTTCGCCCAGTTCCTCGCTGCCGACGAGCCCGTGACCGACGTACTGCGCCTGCAGGGCATGGACTCGTTCATCGAGACGGTGCCGATGCTCGACGAGCTGGGCCACATGACGCCCCAGGAGGTGGAGCGCGACGTCCACGTCGACATCGCGCTGCGCTGGGGCACGGGCTACGACACCGAGCTGCGCTCGTTCGTCAACGTGATCGCCACGCCCAAGGGCGGCACCCATCTCAGTGGCTTCGAGCAGGCGATCACCAAGACCTTCAACGACGTGATGCGCCAGACCAAGGCGCTGAAGGTCAACGACACCGACGTGATCAAGGACGACGTGCTCGAGGGACTCACCGCGGTCGTCACGGTGCGGCTGGCCGAGCCGCAGTTCGAGGGGCAGACCAAGGAGATCCTCGGCACCCCTGCCGCTCGCGGCGTGGTGAGGAAGGTGGTGTCCGCGGAGCTCAAGAAGTTCCTGACGTCGACCAAGCGGGCCGAGAAGGCGCAGGCCAGGCTGGTCATGGAGAAGGTCGTCGGCGCGTCCAAGACCAGGATCGCGGCTCGTCAGCACAAGGAGACCCAGCGCCGCAAGAACGCCCTGGAGTCCTCGGCGCTGCCGGCCAAGCTCGCCGACTGCCGCGCGGCCGACAACGACCGCACCGAGCTGTTCATCGTCGAGGGCGACTCCGCACTGGGCACCGCGAAGCTCGCCCGCGACTCGGAGTTCCAGGCGCTGCTGCCCATCCGCGGCAAGATCCTCAACGTCCAGAAGGCCTCGGTCGGCGACATGCTCAAGAACGCGGAGTGCGCCTCGATCATCCAGGTGGTCGGCGCGGGCTCGGGCCGCACCTTCGACCTCGAGGCCGTCCGCTACGGCCGGATCATCTTCATGGCCGACGCCGACTCAGACGGAGCACACATCCGGTGCCTGCTGGCCACGCTGTTCTTCAAGTACATGCCCGAGCTCATCACCCAGGGTCGGGTGTTCAGCGCCGTACCCCCGCTCCACCGCATCGAGCTCACCAGCCCGAAGAAGGGGATGGCGAAGTACGTCTACACCTACTCCGACGACGAGCTCCAGCGAAAGCTTGCCGAGCTGACGAAGAAGAACGTGCGCTGGAAGGACCCGATCCAGCGCTACAAGGGACTCGGCGAGATGGACGCCAACCAGCTGGCCGAGACGACCATGGACCCGCGCCAGCGCACCCTGCGCCGGATCACCGTCGACGACGCGGTCGTCGCAGCCGAGGTGTTCGAGCTGCTCATGGGGTCCGACGTGGCACCGCGCAAGGAGTTCATCGTGCAGGGGGCCTACGAGGTCGACGTCGACGCGCTCGACGCGTGACGGCGGCTCAGAACTTCTGGTCGACCAGGCCAGTGTCCACGTAGTAGAGGAAGCCCCCGACCCTGACCGTCTCGGGAATCAGCGGGTGCGACCGCACCTTGCGAACGTCCTCCTCCAGAGTGGCGATCTGGTCGTCGATGACGTGGAACGGCTGCCACGAGGCCTCCTGACCGGCCGACTTGCCGACCTGGACCTGGAGCTCGTGTTGCGTGTGGGACGCCATCGCACACCGCGTGTGCGGGATGATCAGGATCCGCTCGACACCGAGCAGGTGCACGCCGAGCACCAGGGCCTCGAGCGCGGCGCTCGTGATCCGGCCGCCTGGGTTGCGGAAGATCTTGGCGTCGCCGTGGTGCAGCCCGAACATCCGCAGCGGATCGATCCGCGAGTCCATGCAGGTGACGATCGCCACGCCGGCGTGCGCGACTCCGTCGAAGCCGCTCAGGTCGAACTTGGCCGCGAACTCCTTGTTGGCTGCGATCAGGTCTTCGAAGTCCTCCACGCCAGAAACCGTAGCGGAGCGTCGGCACCGTCGTGCCACCTGCCCGCTGTCCGGAACAACGCCGCCTACTGGACCAGCGTGCTCCCCGACCAGCTCACCTGGATCGGTGACCGGATCTCAACCACCGGCGCGCAGTAGCTCGCGGGTGTCGAGACCTCGGGTCTGGGCCGACCGGAACAGCACCACCGCGAGGATGGCGGCGATCACGGCGCAGATCGCCGCTCCGGTGAACACCGTCTGCTCCTGGGCGATGCCGGCCTGCTTGATCAGGAGATCGAAGTCCGCGCAGCGGCTCTTGCCCTCGCAGACCTGGCGGATGTCGGGGATGTCGGCCTGCTCGTTGTAGTAGCGCCGGAGGCCGATCGTGGTCAGCGCCGAGATCCCGACCAGCATCCCCACCATGCGGGAGACCACGACGAAGGCAGTCGTCAGGCCGTGGACGTCGTCGTCGGTGCTGGACAGCACGGCGGCGTTGACCGGGGCAAGGGCAAGTCCGAACCCGAAGCCGCCGAGCAGGAGCGGGACGTTCGAGGAGAAGTCACGCAGGCTGGTCAGTCCCCACCTGGCCATCAGCACGAAGGCGACGGCGGCCGACACCATGCCGACGGCGGTGACGATCCCGGCAGGCAGCGTCCGGGTCAGGTAGCCGCCCACCACCGCGCCCACCGGCAGTGCGATCAGGAACCGGATCAGCACCATCGCGGCATCCAGCTGCGAGTTGGGGTAGATGGTGGTCCGGGCGAAGACCGGGATGTCGATCAGCGCGGCGATCAGGGCGGCGCCGATGAAGAAGCTGACCACCATCGAGCCCCAGGCCGGCGTACGACGCAGGGCTCCGCGAGGCACCAGTGGCCTCGTGCTCCGGCGGAGGTGAAACGCGAAGAGCACGACAGCGACCGTGGAACCGAGGAGATACCAGAGCCCGCGGTCGGAGAAGACCTGGAGCCGGGGGTCCGCTGTGGTGAACGCCAGGATCACGCCGCCCAGGGAGACGGCCAGCAGAAGGGCACCGAGAAGGTCCGCGTCCCGCATGCTGCGCCACCAGGCCGGCAGGTCGACCACCGGGTGTCTGGCCATCAGGCACCGGGCCAGGAGCAGGGCGGTGAGCGCGATCGCCGTCACGCCGATGGGCGTCAGCCATCGGCCGTCCCCCGTGTAGGGGACGAACAGCCGGCCCAGGGTCAGATCGCGCTTCATCGCCTGCGGTTGCAGCATCGCGACTGCCCCGGTGGCCGCTGCCAGCCACCAGCAGGGCCAGACCGATGAGGTCGGGATGGACGCGCCGCGGTTCGGGATCGGGCGTCGTGGTCGCCAGCGTGCGGATGGCGGCGGCCAGGATCAGGCCGACGGCCAGGTTGATGACGAAGATGACCCGCCAGTCGGCGACGACCAGCACGATCGCACCGAAGAGCGGGCCGATCACGCTGCCGAGCTCCTGGACTGCGGAGACGATGCCGAGCGGGATACCGCGACGTTCCACGGGATAGAGATCGGCGACCAGGGCCAGCGTCGCAGGCACCAGCCCGCCGCCCCCGACCCCCTGGAGGAAACGACCCGTGACCATGCTCGGGAGGTCGTAGGCCAGCGCGGTGACCGCCGACCCGACGGCGAACACGAACAGCGCCATCACCAGCACCGGGACCCGGCCGCGGAGGTCGGCGATGCGCCCGATCAGTGGCAGCATGGCGACGTAGCCGAGCAGGAACCCGGAGATGATCGGGGCCGCCCGCTGGAGCTGCTCGAGCGAGATCCCAGCCGTCCGCATCATGTCGGGAAGCGCGAGCACGACGACGTACGTGTCGGCCGCGGCGAAGGCCACCGCCACGGCCGCGAGGCTCAGCAGGATGCGGGACTGGCGGCTCACGGCCGCTGTCATGGGGCTTTGATCTCCTTGGTCGTGCCGTAGTCCTCGAAGTTGACCGTGTAGGTCATCTCCGCCGAGTCCTCGTAGAAGACGCCGGTCAGCTCGGCCTCGCGCAGCTCACCGTTGTCGCTGATCAAGTACAACGCCTCGAAGGCGTCGCCCTGCGCGGTGGGGATGATCGACTTCATCACGTCGACGGGGACCGTGCCGGTGTACTCGGTGAGGATCTCGTCGTTGTCGACACCGCCGCGAACGCTCTCCCCCTCCTCGAGGTCCTCGGTCGCCGTCAGCATCGAGGAGAAGCCCCTGTCGGCCGCCACCAGTTGCGCAGGGTCGGGCGCGTCGTAGTCGGCGGGGTCGACGTCGGACCAGCCCGGGACGAGCGGGAGCTGTGCCCAGACCTTGTCATCGACGGCGACGACCGGGACGTCGAGGCTCCGGCCGGACAGGACGACGGTGATGGTGCCCTCGAACGCCGGTGCCTTGGTGGACACGCCGTCGGCGCCGGCGATGCCGCTCACCTGTTCGGGCAGGTTGTCGGTGCTGAGCCTGAGGTTCAGGCCGCTGGTCTCGTCGAGGGTCTTCTTGGCGAGCGCGATGACGTCCTCGGGTGACTTGCCTTCGCTGACCGGCTTCTCGGAATCGGAGCAACCGCCGAGGGTGAGGACGGCGATCAGGGCGAGTACGAGGACTCGGGGCTTCGGCATGCGACTCAGCCTTCCATACGCGGTCGGTCGGCAAACCTGAGTGCGACCGGCCCGGCGCAGGCGCTGATCGGCTGCGAGCCGGGACTCCCGGATCCGTCCCGGCGGCCCGTCGCCTCCGGCAGGTCGACGGGCGCTCCGCTGGCCGCCGCCGCGCGGCCCGGAGCAGAGCCGGCCCACGCGAACACGAGGGTGTCCTCGCCCTTGAGGAACCGGTGGCAGCGAACGCCTCCGGTGCCGCGCCCCTTGGCGGGGTACTCCGAGAACGGGGTCACCTTGACCGCCCCGGGCTCGGTGCCGGGCAGCGCCGTCGAGGAGCCCGCCGACGTCACGACGACCGACTCCTCGGCGTCGATCGCCCCGAACCACGACACCTGCTCGCCGGTGGCGAGCCGTACTCCGGCGATGCCACCTCCGGAGCGGCCCTGCGGACGCACCGCGTCGGCTCCGAAGTGCAGGAGCTGGGCGTCCGAGGTGATGAAGCACAGTGTCTCGGCTCCGGTTGCGAGCTCGACGGCGCCGACCACCTCGTCGGTGTCCTTGAGCGAGATCACCTCCCACTCGTCCCTGCCCAGGACCTCCGGGTTGACCCGCTTGACCACGCCCTCGCGAGTGCCGAGTGCCAGTCCCGGGCCGTCGGTGGCGAGCGGGGTGAGTGCCAGCACGCGTTCGCCCGGTTCGAGCGAGATCACCTCGCTGAGGGGGACCCCGCCCTGGAGGTTGGGGTCGTTGGCCGACGCCGGGATCGCCGGCAGGTCGAGAACGCTCAGCTTGAGCAGGCGGCCGCGCGACGTGACCGCCCCGACCTCGCCGCGTGCCGTCGTCCGCACGCCGGACACGATCACGTCGTGGTTGGTGCGCGAGCCGCCGGTGCCGGGCGGGTCGTCGCTGCTGGACCGGGCGAGCAGGCCGCTCGAGGACAGGAAGGCGAAGCAAGGGTCGTCGGCGACCTCCAGAGGGCCGGCGGCCGACGTCACCTGCGTTCCGGCCGACTCGAGCAGGACAGTACGACGAGGGGTGCCGTAGGTCTTTGCCACGTCGGCCAGCTCGTCGGAGACGACCTTCCGGAGCAGCTTCTCGTCGCCGAGGATCGCGTCGAGGGCCTCGATCTTGCGCTCGAGCTCGAACTTCTCCTTGTCGAGCTCGAGCTTGCTGAACCGGGTGAGCCGGCGCAGCGGCATCTCCAGGATGTAGTTGGTCTGGACCTCGGTCAGGTCGAAGACCTGCATCAGCCGGTCTCGCGCCTGTGCCGTGTCGTCGCTGGTGCGGATCAGCTGGATGACCTCGTCGATGTCGAGGATCGCGACGATCAGGCCGTCGACGAGGTGCAGCCGGTCGGCTGCCTGGCCGCGGCGGAACCGGGTACGCCGTCGTACGACGTCGAAGCGGTGACCGAGGAACACCTCGAGGAGCTGCTTGAGCCCGAGCGTGCGCGGCTGGCCGTCGACCAGGGCGACGGTGTTGATGCCGAAGGAGTCCTCGAGCGGGGTTGCCTTGTAGAGCTGCTCGAGCAGCGCCTCGGGGTGGAACCCGTTCTTGACCTCGATCACGAGGCGCAGGCCGTTGTCGCGGTCGGTCAGGTCCTTGATGTCGGAGATGCCGAGGAGCTTCTTGGCCTGGACCAGGGTCTTGATCCGCTCGACGACCCGTTCGGTGCCGACGCCGTAGGGCAGCTCGGTGACCACGATGCCCTTGCGCCGGGCGGTCACCGACTCGACCCTCGCGGCGGCCCGCATGCGGAACGACCCGCGACCCGTCTCGTAGGCGTCGCGGATGCCGTCGAGGCCGACGATCTTGCCACCGGTCGGCAGGTCCGGACCGGGGATGAACCGCATCAGGTCGTCGAGGGTGGCCGTCGGATGGGTGACCAGGTGCCGCAGCGCCTGCACCACCTCGACCAGGTTGTGCGGCGCGATGTTGGTCGCCATCCCGACCGCGATGCCCGTGGTGCCGTTGACGATCAGGTTGGGGATCGCCGACGGCAGCACCGTCGGCTCGGTCTCGCGGCTGTCGTAGTTGGGCTTGAAGTCGACGGTGTCCTCGTCGAGCGAGGCCGTCATCGCCAGCGCCGCCGGCGCCATCCGGCACTCGGTGTAGCGCATGGCCGCGGGCGAGTCGTCGGGCGAGCCGAAGTTGCCGTGCCCGTCGACGAACGGCACCCGCATCGACCACGGCTGGGCCATCCGGACCAGGGCGTCGTAGATCGCGCTGTCGCCGTGGGGGTGCAGCCGACCCATCACCTCGCCCACGACCCGGGCGCTCTTGACGTGACCGCGGTCGGGGAACAGCCGCATCTCGTTCATCGTGTAGAGGATCCGCCGCTGGACGGGTTTGAGACCGTCCCGCGCGTCGGGCAGAGCGCGCGAGTAGATGACGGAATAGGCGTACTCCAGGAACGAGGCGCGCATCTCGTCGCCGACGTCGATGTCGAGGATGTGCTCCTCGAAGTCCTCGGGGAGGGGCTGCTTGGTCTTGCGTGCTGCCATGGGCGCATTCTCCCCGGCTGCACCTAGCCTTGAGCGCTGGGCACGCCGCAGGTGGGCGGGCACGCTAGATTTCCGGCCATGACCTCCACCGAGCCGGGCAGCGCCGCGCCTGAACCGGGCAAGGTCCATCCTGCGCCCCGGCACTGGGAGGCCGACGTCCTCCTTCGCGACGGACGTACGGCGCACATCCGGCCGATCCAGCCGGAGGATGCGGAGCGGCTGGTCGAGTTCTACTCGCGGGTCTCGGACGAGTCGAAGTACTACCGCTTCTTCACCCACATGCCCCAGTTGTCCGACCGCGACGTCGAACGTTTCACGCACGTCGACCACGTCGACCGGGTGGCGTTCGTGCTGATCGTGGGCGAGAACATGATCGCCGTCGGGCGCTACGACCTCGTCGAGGCAGGCGTGGCCGAGGTCGCCTTCCTCGTCGAGGACCAGCACCAGGGACGGGGGATCGCCCAGGTGCTGCTCGAGCACCTCGCCCAGGCCGGTCGCGAGCGCGGGGTCGAGAAGTTCCAGGCGGAGGTGCTCCCCGACAACCAGCGGATGATCCAGACCTTCCGGGACGCCGGCTACCACGTGGCCGGTGGCTACGAGGACGGCGTGATGATGCTGGAGTTCCCGATCGACCCGACGGACACCGCGATCGGCGTGATGCAGGACCGCGAGCACCGAGCCGAGTCGGCGTCGATCGACGCGTTCTTCAGCGCCCGCTCGGTGGCTGTCGTCGGCGCGTCGAGGCGCCAGGCCACGATCGGCCGCGCACTGGTGCGCAATCTGGTGCTGGGCGACTACACCGGACGGGTCTACGTGGTGAACCAGTCGGCGACGGCCGTCTCGGGAATGCCGGCGTACAAGACGGTCGGCGAGATCCCCGACGACGTCGACGTGGCGATCGTCGCCGTACCCGCCGAGTCGGTCCAGGATGTCGTCCTCGACTGCGCCGCCAAGGGCGTCTACGGCCTCGTGGTGATCTCGTCGGGCTTCGCCGAGACCGGCGAGGAGGGTCGCAAGCGACAACGGCGGCTGGTCGGGCTGGCCCGGTCCTACGGCCTGCGCCTGATCGGGCCCAACGCCCTGGGTGTCATCAACACCGATCCCGAGGTGTCCCTCAACGCCTCCTTGTCGCCGACGATCCCGCCGCGCGGCCGAGCGGGGTTCTTCTGCCAGTCCGGGGCGCTCGGCACCGCAATCCTCGAGAAGGTCGGCAACCGTGGTCTCGGCCTGTCCACGTTCGTCAGTGCGGGCAACCGTGCCGACGTGTCGGGCAACGACCTGCTGCAGTACTGGGAGGAGGACGACACGACCGAGGTCGTCCTGCTCTACCTCGAGTCGATCGGCAACCCGCGAAAGTTCTCCCGGATCGCCCGACGAGTCTCTCGGCGCAAGCCGATCATCGCCGTCCGCTCCGGCCGCACCACCCAGGGCGTGCCGATGGGCCACGCCGTCCGCCACATCGCGGCGCCGCCGCAGGCGGTCGACGCCATGTTCCGCCAGGCCGGCGTGATCCAGGTGGACACGCTCGACGAGTTGTTCGACGTGGCGCAGCTCGTGGCCCACCAGCCGCTGCCTGCCGACAGCCGGGTGGCCGTCGTGGGCAACTCCGACGCCCTCGGCCTGCTTGCGGCGGACGCGGCCGCCGCCGTCGGCCTGCGGGTCACCAAGTCCGTCGCGCTGGGCGCCGAAGCGACCGCCGAGGACTTCGAGGACGCCCTCGACGATGCGATCGACGACCCCGATGTGGACTCGGTCGTGGCGGTCTACATCCCTCCGCTCAACGTGTCGGGCGTGGCCGTCGCCAACGTGCTCGCCGCCGTGGGCGAGCAGTCCGACAAGCCGCTCGTCTCGACGTTCCTGGGGGCCGAGGGGGTGCCGGAGCTCCTCCGCGTGCCCGACGTTGCGGGCGCCACGGCCGGTCGCGGGTCGGTCCCGTCGTACCCCGCGGTCGAGGCGGCGGTGCGTGCCCTGGCGCGGGTCGTCGAGTACGCCGCCTGGCTCCGGCAACCAGACGACCACAAGGTCGAGCCGCTGGACGTCGACCTGATGGCGGCCAAGCGAATGGTCAACGAGATCCTGTTGCGGTCGCCGGAGGGCCGCGACCTGGAGGCGGACGAGCTGACCGCGCTGCTGGGCGCCTACGGGATCGAGCTGTGGGAGACCAAGAAGGTCACGACCCAGAAGGAGGCGATCGCGGCGGGCCGAGCGCTGCGCTGGGACGTCGTGCTCAAGGCGACCGCAGAGCACCTCCGCAACCGGCCCGACCTCGCCCACGTCTGGCGCAACATCGACAACGCGGCGGAGATGCGGATCGCCTGGGCGTCACTCGTGGAGATGATCGCCGACCACCCCGACACCGCCGGGTTCGTGGTCCAGAAGAACTCGACACCCGGTGTGCCGATCGCGATCGGCGGACTGGAGGACCCCCTGTTCGGGCCGGTGGTGTCGTTCGGGATCTCCGGGCCTCTGAGCGAGCTGCTCCAGGACCGCTCGTATCGGATCCCGCCGCTCGAGGGCAGGGACGCGGCAACCATGGTGCGCGAGATCAGGTCGGCCCCGATGCTGTTCGGCTACCGGGGCGGCGAGGAGGTCGACGTCGAGGCGGTGGAGCGGCTGATCCGGCTGGTCGCGCAGCTGAAGAACGACCTGCCGCAGGTCCAGACCCTCGACCTCTCGCTGGTGCTGGCCGGCGCGGACGGGGTCGCCGTACTCACCGCTGCGGCGCGCATTGCGCCCGTCGCCGACCCCCGGTCGGACTGGTTCGTGCGCAGGATGAACGTGATCCCCGGCGACACCCTGTAGGACTGAGCGCCGAGGCCGTCGCTGTGACCGCGTGACAGACTGCAGGGCATGCGCAGCTTTGCCACGACCGACGGGGCCAAGAGCCTTCGACGTGCGATCGAGCACACCGGCTACTATCCCGAGGTCGTCAACGACGGCGTCGCAACCGCGGTCGCGGGTGAACAGGTCGTGTCGTTCTACGTCCACCACGAGCCGACCATCGAGGGTGACGAGGTACGCCGCCACATCACCGTGGTCGTGCTCACCCCGAGCCGGCTGATCCTCGCGCACACCGACGAGCACGCCGGTGACGACCTGCTGCCCGAGCCCTACACCTCCACCTCGACCGAGGCGATCTCGCTGGCGTCGGTGCGCTCGGTGGTCGTGACCCGGATGGTCGCCAACCCGACGTCGGGTCCGCAGCCCGCCGCCGAGGCGGTGCTCACGATCGGCTGGGGCGGAGTGGGGCGGATCGATCTCGAGCCCGCGACCTGCGCCGACCCTGACTGCGAGGCCGATCACGGCTACACCGGTGTGCTGGCCTCCGACGACTTCTCGCTGCGCGTCTCGGCCGCAGCCGACGGTGGCGACGCGGTGGGTGGGCTGCTCGAGTTCGCGGCCTCCCTCTCGGCGGCCACCCAGGGCAACGCACCCTCGTCGTGACCGGGTTCGTCGAGCCGGCTTACCACGAGCACGCCCTCTCCGACGTCCTCCCCGCGGTCGCGTCGGCGCTGGGGGTCGAGAGCCTGATTCGTGACCTGGGCGGTTCCTCGCTGAGGCTTCCCGACGCAGCGTCGTACGTCGTGTTCCTCGTGGACGGCCTGGGCTCGGAGCTGTTGAGCCGCTACCGGCACGCGGCGCCGTTCCTGTCGTCGCTGATGTCGATCGTCGGCACCGCCGGCGTGCCCTCGACCACCGCGACCTCGCTGACCTCGCTCGGCACCGGTCTGGCGCCGGGACGACACGGCCTGGTCGGCTTCACGGCCCGGATCCCCGGCACCGAGCTGCTCCTGGACCACCTGCGCTGGGACCGCGACGTCGACCCGCTCGAGTGGCAGCCGCACCAGACGGCGTTCTCGATGCTGGCCGCGGAGGGGGTGGCCGTCACCATCGTCAACAAGCGCGAGTTCAGGGGCTCCGGGCTCACCGTCGCCGCCACCCGCGGGGGCGAGTTCGTGGGCGCCAACCGGGTGGGGGAGCGGATCGCGTGCGTGCTGTCGGCCGCGGGCCGGAGCCCGTCGATGACCTACCTGTACGACGGTGACCTCGACTGGACCGGCCACAGGTACGGGGTGGCCTCGACTGCTTGGCTGCAGCAGCTCGCGATGGTCGACGCAGAAGCCGAACAGCTGCGCGAGGCGTTGCCGTCCTCGACCCGGCTGGTCATCGTTGCCGACCACGGCATGGTCGACAGCCCCGTCGACTCGCGGATCGACGTCGACGAGCGGCTCGAGCTGCGCGACGGGGTCGCCCTGGTGGGCGGCGAGGCCCGGTTCCGGCATCTCTACTGTCGCCGGGGCGCAGCCGACGAAGTGGCTGTGACGTGGCGAGAGATCCTGGGTGACCGTGCCACCGTCCTCACCCGCGACCAGGCGAGCGCCAGAGGGTGGTTCGGGCCGGTCGACCCAGGAGTGCGGCTGCGGATCGGCGACGTGGTCGTGGCCTGTCACGCCGACACCGCGATCATGTGCAGCCAGTCGTTCCCCTACGAGAACACGCTCGTGGGCGTGCACGGGTCGCTGACGCCCGACGAGATGCTGATCCCGATCCTGGTCGCCTGATGGAATGGCAGAATCCCCGCCGTGGCTGAACTGACCTTCTGGACCGGCACGATGGATGCGGGCAAATCGACTTTGGCCCTGCAGACAAACCACAACCGTGCCACCCGGGGCCGGGTGGGTTGGATCTTCACGTCGCACGACCGAGCCGGTCAGGCGATGATCTCGTCTCGACTGGGCCTCACGCACGACGCGGTGGAAGTCACGCCGGAGTTCGACTTCTGGCGCTACACCGTGGACGCCCTGACGCACGGCGGCCGCGTGGACTACTTCATCTGCGACGAGGCCCAGTTCTATTCCCCCGCTCAGGTCGAGGCGCTGGCCAAGATCGTGGACGAGCTGCAGATCGACGTGTTCTGTTTCGGCATCCTGACCGACTTTCGCACTCAGCTGTTCCCCGGCTCGGCGCGACTGGTCGAGCTGGCCGACAGGACCGAGGTCCTGCAGGTGGAGGCGCTGTGCTGGTGCGGCAAGCGCGCCACCCACAACGCCCGGACCGAGGACGGCGTGATGGTCACCGAGGGCGAGGTGGTCGTCGTGGGCGACGTGGAGGCGGCCGACGAGCCGCCCGCCGACGTGGCCTACGAGGTGCTCTGCCGCCAGCACCACCGCCGCAAGCTCACCGCCGCACGGGCCCGGGCCGTGTCCATGGCTCCCGAGCCCTTGCCGTTCGGCTAGCGCGGCCGCCCGGCTAGGTTTGCGGCTGTGGAGATGGTGCTGGGACCAGGCATGGGGCCGGTCGACGCCGAGCAGGTGCTCGCGGCGTACCCGTGGCCGGCGGCAGGTCGATGGGTCCGAGCCATGATGGTGACCACCCTCGACGGCGCCGCGGCGGGCCCCGACGGGCTGAGTGGGTCGATCTCCTCGCATGACGATCAGGTGGTCTTCAACGCCGTACGTCGCCACGCCGACGCCGTCCTCGTGGGCGCGGGCACGATCCGGGCCGAGCGCTACGGACCGATGCGGGCGAAGCCGATGGACGCCGAGGCGCGAGCAGCCCAGGGGTCGGCCCCCGCTCCGGTCATCGCCGTCGTCAGCGCCTCCCTCCTGTTGCCGTGGGAGGAGCCCATGTTCAGGGAGTCAACCGTCCAGCCGATCGTCTTCACCGGCGGTCGGGCGGACCCGCAACGGCTGCGCGAGGCGCGCGAGCACGCGGACGTGGTCGTGCTCGAGGGGGAGACCCTCGACGTGTCGGGAGTCCTGGGCGCGCTGGAGGCACGAGGGCTGCGGCGCATCGTGTGCGAGGGCGGGCCGACCCTCCTCGACGAGATCATCGCCGCCGGGCTGCTCGACGAGGCAGACATCACCATCTCCCCGCTCTTTGCCGGTAGACAGCACACGCCGATGACCCACGCCCTGGCGGAGGTGGCACGTTTCGAACTGGCCCACATCATCTCGGGAGACGGCTTCCTGATGAATCGCTACCTGAACGTTGCAGCCGGATGATCTCCCTGTCCGGCCTGGCCCGGTTGGCGGGCAGCCATCCAGACGATCTTGACCGACCGGTCGCCCCCCTCCTGGTCGGGGACCGGACCTTCGACACCGACGCCCGGCCTCTCGTGATGGGGACCGTGAACCTGTCGCGCGACTCGACGTACCGCGAGAGCGTCGCGACCTCGACGGCGGGCGCCATCCGCAAGGCGCGGGTCCAGAGCGCCCAGGGAGCCGACATCATCGACATCGGCGCGGAGTCCAGCACGGCCCGGGCCGCCCGGGTTGAGCCGAAGGACCAGATCAGCGCCCTGGTGCCCGTGGTCGAGGCACTGTCGGACGAGGGCATCATCGTGTCGGCGGAGAGCTACGACCCGTCCGTGGTCCAGGCCTCGCTGAAGGCAGGGGCGCAGATCATCAACCTCACCGGAGGGGCCGACGACGACACGATGTTCGACCTCGCCGCCGAGTTCAACGCGACTGTCGTGCTCTGCTGGGTCGAGGGGGCAAACGTCCGGGAGGTCACCGAGGCGACGACCCACACCGATCCGATCCCAGGGATCCTCGACCACTTCGCGGCCCGGCTCGGGACTGCCCGGGCGCGCGGAGTCGAGCGGATCGTGATCGATCCCGGAACGGGCTTCTACTACGGCAACCTGACCGACCCGATGACCCGCGTTCGCCACCAGACCGGGGTGCTGCTCAACACGTTCCGCCTGCGCCGGCTGGGCCTGCCGATCTGCAACGCGATGCCGCACGCGTTCGATCTCTTCGAAGAAGAGTTCCGCACGGCCGAGGGCTTCTTCACGGTGCTGGCCGGCCTGGGCGGCACCGGCGTCTTCCGGACCCACGAGGTTCCCCGGGTCGTCGCCGTTCTCCGGGCGCTCCGGGCACTCGACGTCGACCTGCTCCCATGACCACGCCACTGATCTCTGCCGACGAGCTGCGCCAGCCGGTCACCGACGCCGAGCTCGAGGATGCCGACCTGGCCAACGCGCTGGTCACTCTGCACCGCGAAGAGTGGAGCGTCTACGGGGTCCGCAAGCTCTATCGGGCCGCCCGGCACGCGGGCCTGGATATCGGTCGGGACCAGGTCGCCCGGCTGATGCGGATCGCCGGGATCCGAGGCGTGGTCCGCGGCCGCCACCACACCACCACGACCCGGCCCGACCGTGGCGCCCCGCGGCACCCGGACCTGGTCGGCCGGCAGTGGAACGCACCGGAGGCGGTCGATGAGCTGTGGGTCGCGGACTTCTCCTACGTGTGGACCCTGTCCGGGTTCGTCTACGTCGCCTTCGTCGTCGACGTCTACTCGCGTCGGATCCTAGGGTGGCGGGTCAGCGGCTCGATGCGCACCCAGCTGGTCCTCGACGCCTTCCGCCAGGCCCTGCACCTGCGGCACCGCGGCGACGCCCACTGGACCAGCCAGGGCCTGATCCATCACTCCGACGCCGGCTCGCAATTCACATCCGTGGCGTTCACCGCCGAGCTCCTCGAAGCCGGGATCGCGGGCTCGATCGGCACCGTCGTGACGCCCTCGACAACCGCTCTGCGAGTCCACCATCGGGCTGTTCAAGACCGAGGCCATCGACGACGGCGGGCCCACCTGGACCGACCGCTCCGCGGTGGAGTGGCAGGTCGCCCGCTGGGTCCACTGGTACAACACCCGACGTCTTCACTCATCGATCGACTACCTGCCACCGATTGAGTTCGAGCAGCAACACCGGCAGGCTAAGGAAACGACCCCCGACCCGGAGGTCGTCAATCAACCAGCCCTCCGATAGATCCCGGGCGGTTCACTTCCCACGCAGCGCGACTGACTGTCACCTATCCCAGCCCGGTCATGCGTCGGAAGGTTAGTCGCATGGCGGAGGCGGACTCAATATTCACACGCCCGAGACCATTGCCGGTGCGCACAAACCGGCACCCGTCTACCGCCTCTCACGTACCCTGTTCACGGAAAGCCTCAAGCGCAACGGGTTGCAGAGCTTGTTAAACCCCGCCATTTACCGAGGCCGGGGACGTAATGCGACTTTTGAAGGGCAGTGTCTGCATGGCACGCGTAGTGATCGAACAGTTGGTTGATGACCTCGATGGAGGGAAGGCCGCTGAGACGGTGAACTTCTCCTATCGAGGAGTTGACTACGAGATCGACTTGGGTGCGAAGAACGCCAAAGCGCTGGACAAGGTGATGGCCCCGTACCTCGAGGTGGCCCGCCGAGTGCCGCGCAAGCGGGCAGCTGGTCAGCGTTCGGCGAGCAAGGCTTCGAATGGGGCTCCTGACGCCGGACTCGTTCGCGCTTGGGCGAAGGCTCAGGGCCTGCAGGTCTCCGACCGAGGCCGGGTCAGCGCCGACATCGTGAATCAGTACCGGGAAGCTAGCGGCGGCTAACCTGCGGCGACCTGTTCGCGGTGCCCAATGGCCCAGGCCGGAGGGACACTTTCATCACCGGTAGCCGATCCCCTTGCGGTGATCCGGCTGGTCGTCCGTGCCGCGTGCAGCCGGCCCGCGAGGGCGCTCCCGTCACGGACATCCTCATCGTGCGCTCGTCGTCCATCTCGATCGAGAGAACGCGCACGCTCCGCGGCATAGGAAGACGTTGAGCGTCTTCGGTCTGGCGTTGGGAACGTCCTCCTGATGCGCTTGTCGGGCTTGGTGTCCCATCGCAGACAGGAGGACGTTCATGAACAACGGTAGTGGTGTTTCGCGCGGTGATCGCAACAGGAATGCACGGCTTTCGAAGCTGCGGGCAGCGGTGCCGGCGACGAACGCGATCGTCGGGATCGATCTGGCCGAACGCAAGCAGATGGTGGTCGTGACCGATCACGACTCCAAGGTCCTGGCCCGACGCACGTTCCGGTGCAAGGCCTGGGATCTCGGCTCTGCCCTGGACTGGGCCGCCGAACGTGCCGCCTGGGCCGGCTATGCCGGGGTCACGGTGGCCTGCGAACCCACCGGGCACCGCTGGCGGGTGCTTGGCCAGCTGGCCACCGGGCGGGGCATGTCGTTCGTCTGCGTACAGCCGATGCTCACCTCCTGGGCCCGCAAGAGCGAGGATCTCACCACCGACAAGACCGACGACAAGGACGCGATCCTGATCGCCCGGTTGACCGCGCAACTGCGCTGCTACCTACCCGAACCCGTCGATGAGACCTGGGGTC
Organism: uncultured Actinomycetota bacterium; assembly: GCA_963844385.1. Lineage (GTDB taxonomy): Bacteria > Actinomycetota > Actinomycetes > Propionibacteriales > Nocardioidaceae > Nocardioides. The sequence continues at coordinate 24,318 of CAWJOJ010000010.1, forward strand.
GGCTGCGCCACCTTGGGGTCCGCCGCGAACAACTCCTCGACGAACACGTCGCCTGCGTCCAGCAGATCCGCGACCTCCTCGAGTGTGTGTGGCCGGCCGCAGTACCACCGCCCAGCAGCCGTTCAAGTCCACACCTGGGTGGCCGCGATGCACGTGATCATGAACCGCGACCGCGGCGACTTCACCCGCACCCGCAGGCTGGGCCCGGCCCGGTTCGAGCACGCGGTCCGCAAGGAGCTCATCCGCCGGGAAAAGATCCGGCCCTGCCTACGGATAGTCCGCAACCTCTATGCCGCCCTCACCGACCCCGCCGGCGTGATCGCGCACCGGGCCGGAGCCTTCGAACGCATCGGCTGGGTGATTGAGGACTGGGACACCGCCCGGGCCAAGTTGGTCGACACCGAGGCCCGCATGGTCGCAGTCCTCGACGACCTGGAGCTGACCGAGCTGGCCTGCTCCATCCAGGGGCTCTCCCCGGTCGGAGCCGCCGCGATCCTCGCCGAGACCGGCGACCTGCGCCGCTTCACCAACTCCCGCGCCGTGGTCAAGCATGCCGGACTCGCACCCCGCGAACGGAAATCAGGAACCTTCACCGGACGCGCCCACCTGACCGGCGCCGGCCGACCACACCTGCGGACCGCCGCCTGGCGCGCGGTCTGGGGCGCGGTCAAGAACAACCCCGTCTATGGCGCCCGCTACCGGCACCTGACGACCCGCGAGACCAACAAGTTCAAACCCACCCAGGCCCAGACCGTCCTCGCAGGCGCGATCCTGCGCCAGCTCCACGCCGTCATCACCACCGGCCGAGCCTGGGATCCCGACATCGCCACCCACGGCACCCGTAGCCGCCCGACGCTCGCGGAGGTGGCTGCCTAACCTCGCGCGTCCACAAGCTGGGTCGGGGTGAGCCTTCCGCGGCATTGAGAACCCTCAAGGCATCTCGTCGCTCATCACAGGCCGCCCCGGCCCGTCGTCGACACAACCCGATCACACGCTGCCGAGCATCAGCTCCGTTACCTATGCAGGGACCAACGACGAGCCAGGGACCCCACCCCAGCAGTTGACGCAAAACGCCCCACGCTGATGAGCGGGCGTTCCAGCCCAGTCGGATGTGTACAGCGCCGCGCAGCGGCTAGGACCGTTCAGCCAGGAACTCCGCGAGGGCGTCGGCCACTTCATCGGGTGCCTCCTCTGCCTGATGGTGTCCGGAGCCGATAATGCGGTGGCGCAAGGGGGGCTCGACCCATGGGGTCAGGATCGCGACCGGGTCCCCGTGGATGTCCAAGTCATCCTCTCGCGCCTCCAACCGGAGAGTCGGGCAAGTGACCTGTCGTCCGGCGACGCGGTCGGCCTCGTCGTGGACGCGGTCATCGCCGAGCCCCGCCCGATAGTCCTCGCACATGCCATGTACCACGGACGGGTCCCGTAGGGATGCCCAGACGTAGCGTCATCTGGCCCATGGCGTCGGCCGCAGGCGTCCGGTACCACGCATCGGGGTCGGTGCAGATCACGTTCTCAGCGGGCTTCTCAGTCTGGCCGAGAAACCGCCATTGCCAGTAGCCCATGGCAAAGGTCACATTGGTGCGCTCGAGGTGCTCAAGGACGGGAAGACCGTCCATCAGCACCAGATGCGTTACGGCACGCGGGTGGTCCATGGCAACGCGGAAAGCGACCAGCGCTCCACGGTCGTGCCCCACTACTGCGAAACGCTCGTGCCCCATGTGCTGCATCAAGGCCACCACCGTCACCGGCCATCGCGCGTTTGGAGGACTGGGCATGGTCGGGCTGCGTCTCGGGGAGAGCGTGGAACGGCCATAGCCCCTGAGGTCCGGGCACACGACCGTGGCGCTTCGCCAGAAGGGGTGCGACCGCGTGCCAGGTGGTGTGTGTGCGTGGATGACCATGCAGGAGCACGACTGCGGACCGTCTCCGCCCCACCGGGCTCGTAGCCGCACGCCCTCGTCGAGGTCGATGTCCGCCAACTCGAATCCTTGGAACACACGCTGCATATTCCAGACCCCGGCGGCGCTGACCGTCGCTCTGTTCGACCCTTTGTCGTGCTGCGCAGCGGACGGCGAAACAACCGCTCATCGGCTGTCCGTGCGTTCGCAGCGTTCCCCCTGACGCCCAGAGTGTCCCGTCAGGGCACCCTGTGCGGAGCATCATGGGATCAGACGACATGGGCACCTTTCGTGCACGACGACCTGGGCGAGGATTCCGAGACACCGCGCGGTGACGAGACGCGCTGCGTGCCAGCTCCAAGTGGCGCCCAGGCTTTCGCGTTGGTCGGCGTGAAGTGGTTTTGTTAATCGCGGTCAACATCCTCAAGTTCGTGCTCTAGGCGGCGCGCCTCCAGGACCTCGTCGCGCTCGGAAGCCTGACCCAGCAGGCCGCGCAGTTCCTCGACGTGAGCGTTCGGGCCGGGTTGAACCTCTTGGTGGCCGGCGGCATCCAGGCCGGCAACCCGACAATTCGCAGAGACACCCTATGT
>CAWJOJ010000011.1:0-19754 GCA_963844385.1 uncultured Actinomycetota bacterium
GTGCTCCAGCAGCACCGTGAAGGCCGCCTCGTCGAGGACGGGTACGCCGAGCTGCTCGGCTTTCTCGGCCTTCGTGCCGGCGTTCTCCCCCACCACCACGTAGTCGGTCTTCTTGGACACCGAACCTGACGCCTTGCCGCCGCGGCCGATGATCGCCTCCTTGACCGAGTCGCGGGTGTAGGCGTCCAGGGAGCCCGTCACCACGATCGTCAGGCCCTCGAGGGTGCGTGGCCGGGACTCGTCGCGCTCATCGGCCATCGAAACACCGGACCGCTCCCACTTGTCGGCGATCGCGCGGTGCCAGTCGACGGCGAACCACGCGGTCACCGCCTCCGCGATCGTCGGGCCGACACCTTCGGCGCCCGCGAGACGGGTCAGATCTGCCTCCCGGATGGCCGTCATCGACCCGAACTCGGCGGCAAGCGCTCGCGCAGCGGTCGGACCGACGTGCCGGATGGAGAGCGCCACGAGGACCCGCCACAGCGGGACCTCCTTGGCGTGGTCGAGATTGTCGAGCAGGCGACGTCCGTTGGCCGAGAGCACCGGAGCGTCGCCCTCGCCCTTCTTCGGCGCGCGGGTGAACAGCGGGGCCTTCAGCAGCGCCGGCTCGTCGAGGTCGAACAGGTCGCCCTCGTCGGCGATCACGCCCGCGTCGAGCAGGGCCACGGCAGCCTCGTAGCCGAGGCCCTCGATGTCGAATGCTCCCCGGCCCGCCACGTGGAACACCCGCTCACGGACCTGGGCCGGGCAGTACTGGTGGTTGGGGCAGCGCAGGTCCTTGTCGCCCTCCTTCTCCTGGGCCAGCGTGGTGCCGCAGGCGGGACACTCGGTCGGCATCACCCATTCCGGCGTGCCCTCGGGTCGGAGTGCCAGCACCGGCCCGACGATCTCGGGGATGACGTCGCCGGCCTTGCGCAGCACAACCGTGTCGCCGGGCCGGACGTCCTTGCGCTTGACCTCGTGGGCGTTGTGCAGGGTCGCCATCTCGACCGTCGACCCGGCCACCCGGGTCGGCTCCATCCGCCCGAACGGGGTCACCCGGCCGGTGCGACCAGTGTTCACCTCGATCGCCAGCAGCTTCGCGTTGACCTCCTCCGGCGGGTACTTGAACGCGATCGCCCACCGGGGTGCCCGGCTCGTCGAGCCGAGCCGTCGTTGCAGGGACACCTCGTCGACCTTGATCACCACGCCGTCGATCTCATGCTCGACGTCGTGGCGGTGCTCGCCGTAGTACTCGATGAACTCCTGGACCGACGTGAGGTCGGGCAGCACCTTCACCCGGTCCGACGTCGGCAGCCCCCACGCCTTGAGGGCGTCGTACGCCGTCGACTGGGCGGTCGGCTCGAACCCTTCCCGCGCGCCGATGCCGTGGCAGACCATCCCGAGCGCGCGGGTCGCGGTCACCCGGGGATCCTTCTGGCGCAGGGAGCCGGCGGCGGCGTTGCGCGGGTTGGCGAAGGCCGGCTTGCCGGCGTCGCGCATCGCGTCGTTGAGCCGCTCGAACGCGACACCCGGCAGGAAGACCTCACCACGGACCTCGACCAGCTTGGGTACGGCGAACTCGTCGGTCGGCGTCAGCCGGTGCGGCACCGAGTCGATCGTCTTCACGTTGGGGGTCACGTCCTCGCCGGTGCGGCCGTCGCCCCTGGTCAGCGCCCGGACCAGCCGCCCGCTCTCGTAGAGCAGGTTGATCGCCAACCCGTCGACCTTGAGCTCGCACAGCAGCGCCGGGTCGCTCACGCCCTCGCGGACCAGGCGGGCGTTCCAGGACTCGAGCTCGTCGTAGGTGAACGCGTTGTCGAGACTCTCCATCGGTCGCAGATGGTCGACTGCGGTGAACTCGGTCGAGACCGCACCCCCAACCTTCTGAGTGGGCGAGTCGGGGGTGCGCAGCTCGGGGAACTGCTCCTCCAGAGCCTCGAGCTCGCGCATCCGGAGGTCGAAGTCGATGTCGGACAGGGTCGGGTCGTCGAGCACGTAGTAACGCCAGCGCGCGTCCTCGATCTGCTCGGCCAGGGCCTGATGGGCGTCACGCGCCTCGGCAGTTGCCTGCGAGACCTCGGGAGAACTCATGAGGACATCTTGCCGTGCCGCCCGGACACACCTGATGAGAGGATCCGCCCGTGCCCCAACCCGCCTTGACGAAGTACGACGCTCCCGGTCGACCCAGGGCGACGATCCTCATGCTGCACGGCGGCAAGGACCAGTCCCGGCAGGTCGTGACCGGTCGGAGCACGTCCTGGCGGCGATCACGGGTGATGCAGTGGTCGATCGCTCGGAGGGCACGGGAGCAGGGGGTGTCGACCTGGTTGCTGCGCTACGGCCTGACCGGCTGGAACGACAACGCCGCTCCTTCACCCGTGCCGGACGCCCGTTGGGCACTGGCACAGATCGAGGTACCGGTGGTTCTCGTCGGGCACTCCATGGGTGCGCGGGCAGCCGTCGCGGTCGCCGACGACCCGAACGTCGTCGGGGTCGTCGCCCTGGCCCCCTGGTTCCCCCAGGGCGAGCCAGTCGAGGCCCTGCGCGACAAGTGGCTCGTCGCCGCCCACGGGCGCGCCGACCGGATCACGTCGTACGCAGCCACTCGCGAGTACGTCGAGACGGGCCGGTCAGGTCGCGTCGTCGGCCGAGCTCGTCGACATGGGCGACGTCGGCCACTACCTGGTCCGTCGCGCGGCGGCCTGGAACAGCTTCACGCTCGCCTCGGCGCTTCAGATGCTCGACGGTCACTGATTCCTCCCGACCGCGGATGAAACTAACTTGTTTTATCCGCTGAGGCCGGGTACTTTACTCATGAAACGGAACAGTTTCGTTTCATGAGAAGACGAAAGACCACATGAACCCCGTACCCCCCATTCCTGGCGAGACCCGGCCCCGCGTCGAGGGCGACCGCGAGGTCGAGATCCTCGAGGCGACGCTCGACGTGCTCGGCGACGTCGGCTACGACCGGATGACCATGGATGCCGTCGCCACTCGGGCGAAGGCGTCCAAGGCGACCCTCTATCGCAGGTGGAACACCAAGGCCGCGCTCGTCATCGACGCGATCGTGTCTCAGAAGGGGCCGACGGTAGTGCCTGACACCGGAAGTCTGCGGCAGGACCTCATCGAGTCGTCCTGCGGCCACGGAGGCTTCACCGATCCCAAGCCCGTGGGCCTGCTCGGCGCCATCGCGACCGCCATCAACCGCGACGCCGACTTCGCCGAAGCCTGGCGACGCGACTTCATCGGGCCCAGGATCGCGGCCTCGCGAACCATGTACGAACGCGCAAGGGCGCGCGGCGAGATCCGGACCGATATCGACATCGACCTGGTCGCGTCGGCACTGGCAGGCATCATCCTGCACCGGATCTTCATCCTCGGGGAGCAGGCCTCCCTCGAGGGCATCACCCAGATCATCGACCAGATCATCCTGCCGGCCTGTCGGCCGGTGCCGGATGCCCGATGACTCACGAACTCTGCACAGACCGAACTCACCCACGAACCGAAAGAAGCTCATGGCTGACCTGACAAAGATGTCCGAGGACCCCCAGCCTCACGTGAACCAGCGCACCGGCAAGCCACTCCATCTCGGCGGCGCTCTCGTGCTCATCTCGATCGCCCAGCTGATGGTCGTGCTCGACGCCACCATCGCCAACATCGCGCTGCCGTTCATCGGCACGGACCTCGACATGACCGGGGTCAACCTGACCTGGATCGTCACCGGCTACGCGCTGGCCTTCGGCGGGCTGCTCCTGCTGGGCGGCCGGCTCGGTGACCTCTACGGACGACGCAAGATCTTCATGATCGGTCTCGTCATCTTCGCCGTCGCCTCACTCCTAGGTGGCCTGGCGCAGAACGAGGCACTCCTCCTCGGGGCCAGAGGCCTTCAGGGCCTCGGCGCAGCGCTGGCCTCACCGGCGGCGCTTGCCCTGATCACCACCACGTTCCCGGCCGGCCCGGCGCGGAACCGTGCGTTCGCCGTGTACGCCGCCATGTCGGGCGCCGGTGCTGCCGTCGGCCTGATCCTGGGCGGGTGGCTGACCGGCTCGAACTTCGACCTTGCCGGAATCGACGTACACGGCTGGCGACTGACCTTCCTGATCAACGTCCCGATCGGCATCGTGGCGGCAATGCTTGCACCGCGCTATCTCAACGAGTCCGAGTCCCACCCGGGTGAGCTGGACGTCCCCGGTGCGCTGACCGGAACTGCCGGCCTGCTGGCCCTCGTCTACGGACTGACTCACGCCGGCGACCCGACCTACGGCTGGGGCGACACCTGGACGATCGCCAGCCTGGGGGCGAGCGTCGTACTGCTCGCGCTGTTCGTCTTCATCGAGAGCAGGGTCGAGCACCCGCTCCTGCCGTTCCGCATCTTCGCCAACCAGACTCGCGCCGCGAGCTTCGTGGCGATGATGCTGATGCCCGCCGCGATGTTCTCGATGTTCTTCTTCCTCAGCCTGTTCATCCAGAACGTGATGGGCTACAGCCCGTTGAAGGCCGGATTCGCGTTCCTGCCGTTCTCGATCGGCATCATCGTGAGCGCGACTATCGTTTCGAGCCTGGTCAACAAGATCGACGCCCGCTACATCGCCGGGGTCGGCACGTTGATGGCGTCGGTCGCTCTCTACGGGTTCTCCCGGCTGAGCGTGCCGGACAGCGACGCCGACGTCCTGCGCTCGCTGTCCACCGGTGACTACCTCGGCGCCGACGTGAGCTACTGGACCCAGATCCTTCCGTACGTCGTGCTGATGGCACTCGGCATGGGCGCGGTGTTCGTCCCGCTCACACTGACCGCCGTTCACCACGTCCGTTCAGCGGACTCGGGCATCGGCTCAGGTGTCCTGAACACGATGCAACAGGTCGGCGGCGCCCTCGGCCTGGCCGTCCTGAGCACCGTGTCAAGCCACTACATCACCGACCACGGCGAGAAGATCGGGCCAGGCGTCGAGAAGGGGCTCACCGCGGCCACCCAGGCGCAGCCCGGGCTGGCCGAGCAGCTGATGCAGACTCTGGGCGTCGACTCGTTCGCCGAGGTCGTGAAGAACGCGACGTACTTCGGGTCCTTCCCGCAAGGCGCGACCCATGGGTTCCTCATCGGCACGTTCATGATGCTGGCCGGCTCGTTGGTCGTCTGGCTGTTCCTGGACGTCAAGCACGAAGAGCTCGCGACCGACGGCCCCGAGGCACAGGTGCACGTGGGCTGAGCCCCCCGCACGTCAACGACGGCCCGACTCGAAAGAGTCGGGCCGTCGTCGTCGGCGAGGCTAGTTGCCGAGGTTGGCGGCCGCCTTCCGCGCGAGCACGAGCGCTGCGCGGGCCCAGGCCGGTGAGGCCCCCGCCAGGCCGCAGGTCGGCGTCACGATGAGCCGGTCGGACGGTTCGAGGCCGACCATGTCGAGCAGCCGCAGCGCCTTCTCGGTGATCGACTTCTCATCGAGCGCGGACTCCGCCGTCGGGACCAGCCCAAGGAACACCCGGTCGCCGTCGTCGACGGCCTGCCCGAGGGCGTCGTACGCCGCCGCGTCGAGCAGGTCCACGTCGACGCACACGCCGCGGGCGCCGGCGCCGCGCACGAGCCCGATGTCGAACCCCGGAGCGCAGCAGTGCACGACCGGCACTCCCCCGGCAGACTCCACGGCGGCGGTTACCCACTCCAGCGCCTCGGAGGCACGAGGTGGGTCGACCGAGCGGTGCCTGCCGAAACCGGAAGCGGTCGGCACCTGCGCAGCGAGTACGGCGGGCAGCGCGGGCTCGTCCAGCTGCACGATCAACTCGGTGACGTCCGGCATCCGACGCCGGACATCGGCAAGATGTCCGACCAGCCCCTCGGCCAGCGCCTGGGCGAGGTCTCGCCGGGCGCCGTGGTCCGAGAGCACCTTGTCGCCGCGCGGCTTCTCGACGGTAGCGGCCAGCGTCCACGGCCCCGCCACCTGGAGCTTGAACGGGCCCGCGTAGCCCTGGCTGAGCTCCTCGAGGGTGTCGAGGTCCTGGGCCAGCAGCGAGCGCGCCCGGCGATGGTCGATGCCCGACGCGTCGGTCAGCCGCCACCCGGCAGGCTGCAGGTCGACACCGATCCCGGTGGTGACCGCGAGCGCTCGTCCGGTCAGGTCGGCAGTGATGCCGCGGGCGGGAAGCTCCGGCAGGTGGGCAAGATCGGGCAGCTCGTCGAGGACGATCCGGACCGCGCCGGCAAAGTCGTCACCGGGCATCGACCCGATGCCAGTTGCAGCAACTTGTCCTGAGGAGGTGAGGGACGAGCCGTCTCGAAGGGTCACGCGGGCACCCGGGCGGTGGACGCGATCGTGGCCGAGCCGACGACGCGGGAGCCGTCGTAGATCACGGCTGCCTGGCCGGGCGCGATGCCCATCGCCGGGTCGAGGAGGTCGATCGCGACGTCGCCGTGGTTTCGAGACGGTTGCTGCGCAACCTCCTCAACCACCGTGACCACGGCACGGTGCTCATCGCCGTGCGCCCGGAGCTGTACCGAGCCCTCCAGGCGCGAGGGCACGGTGCCGCACCAGCGGGCCTTGATCGCGTCGATCCGGTTGATCGCGAGCTCCTCCCGAGGACCGACCGTCACGGTCCCGGAGACCGGCTCGATGTCGAGCACGAACCGCGGCTTGCCATCCGGCGCCGGCCGGCCGAGCCTCAGCCCCTTGCGCTGTCCGATCGTGTAGCGGAACGTGCCTTCGTGCTGCCCGAGCACCTCACCGGTCGCGCCGTCGACGATGTCGCCGCCGCGGTTGGGGGCAAGATCACCCAGCTTCTCCCCCAGCCAGCCGGCGTTGTCGCCGTCGGAGATGAAGCAGATGTCGTGGCTGTCGGGCTTGTTGGCCACCCTCAGGCCGCGCTCGTCGGCCTCGCGGCGTACGTCGGGCTTGACGGAGTCGCCCAGGGGGAACATCGAGTGCGCCAGCTGGTCCTGGGTCAGCACGCCGAGCACGTAGGACTGGTCCTTGCCCATGTCCACCGCACGGTGCATCTCGATGAGGCCGTCGGCGCCGGTTCGCAGCTGCGCATAGTGGCCGGTCGCGACAGCGTCGAACCCGAGCGCGAGGGCCCGGTCGAGCACCGCCGCGAACTTGATCTTCTCGTTGCACCGCAGACAGGGGTTGGGCGTCCGACCGGCGGCGTACTCGCTCATGAAGTCCTCGACCACGTCCTCGTGAAAGCGGTCGCTCAGATCCCACACGTAGAACGGGATCCCGATCACGTCGGCGGCGCGCCGGGCGTCGTTGCTGTCCTCGATGGTGCAGCAACCGCGCGCGCCGCTGCGGTAGGACTTCGGGTTGCGGGACAGGGCCAGATGGATGCCGGTGACGTCGTGACCGGCCTCGGCCGCGCGCGCTGCCGCGACTGCCGAGTCAACCCCTCCGGACATCGCCGCCAACACCTTCATGGCGTGACCTCCATCATCGCCGCCGGAGGTAGCCCGCCGCACGGGCCCGTTCGATGCAGGGCCCGATCGCCTCGACGAGCGCGTCGACGTCCGAGCGGGTGCTGGTGTGGCCGAGCGAGAAGCGCAGGGAGCAGCGGGCGTCCTCGTCGTCGAATCCCATCGCGAGCAGCACATGCGATGCCTGGGGCACGCCCGCCGAGCAGGCCGAACCCGTGGAGCACTCGATCCCCCGGGCGTCGAGCAACATCAGCAACGAGTCGCCCTCGCAGCCGGGGAACTTCAGGTGCGCGTTGCCGGGGAGCCGGTGGACGGGATCGCCGTTGTAGATCGCTTCCGGCACGACGTCTCGCACCCGACGGACCAGCTCGTCGCGTAGCTCGCTGACCCGGGCCGCGTGCTCCGGCTGATGCTTGACCGACAGCTCCACCGCCGCCGCCAGACCGGCGATCGCCGGGGTGTCGATGGTGCCGCTGCGGATGTCGCGTTCCTGACCGCCGCCGTGAACCAGGGCGGTCACCTCGAGATCACGTCGTACGACGAGGGCGCCGACGCCGTACGGACCGCCGACCTTGTGGCCGGTCAGCGTCAGCGCGTCCACGCCGGAGCCGGCGAAGCCGACCGGGACCGAGCCCAACGCCTGCACCGCGTCCGTGTGGACGGGAATCCCGTGCGGACTGGCGATCGCGACGACCTCGGTGATCGGCTGGACTGTTCCGACCTCGTTGTTCGCCCACATCACCGAGATCAGCGCGACACTCTCGGGATCGCGGTCGACCGCGGAGCGGAGCGCGTCGACGTCGAGGCGGCCAAGACCGTCCACGGGCAGCAGTTCGACCTCGGCTCCCTCAGCCTCGCCCAGCCAGAGCAACGGATCGAGCACTGCGTGATGCTCGATCGACGTGGACAGGATCCGGACCCGGCGCGGGTCGGCGTTCCGCCGTGACCAGTAGATGCCCTTGAGCGCAAGGTTGTTCGACTCTGTTCCCCCGGAGGTGAACACGACCTCGCCCGGACGGCAGTCGAGGGCTCGGGCGATCGTCTCGCGACTCTCCTCCACGACCCGACGCGCGTGCCGACCGGAGGCGTGCAGCGACGACGGGTTGCCGGTGGCCGTCAGCTGCGCGGCAAGCGCGGCGACGGCTTCGGGGAACATCGGCGTGGTCGCCGCATGGTCGAGGTAGACGGTCTGCTTCAGGGGCATGGCAAGCCCCAGCCTACGGCGGCTCCACACGCCCTCGCTAAATGGCGCCGTTTGTGGTCATCTGAGCCCGTAGAGCTTCCGCATGCCGCGCCAGTCACCGAGACCCAGGGTCCGGAAGGCGGGGGTGCAGGCCGGCAGGAAGTGATGCATGGTCAGGTTGTCGTTTCGTACGTGCCCCAGCCCCCAGGAGTGTCCCCACTCGTGGGTCGAGAGCGACTGCAGGTCGTACCTGTTGCGGCAGGATTGCGGGAACTGAAGCACCACCAGACTCGACCTGGAGATCCGCATGTCGGTCGCGATCATCTTGCCGCCGCTACGCCACCAGTAGCAGGTCCAGCCGAGCAGGCCGCGCGGCAGCGATCCCCAGCCAACCTTGTTGGTCTTGTTCAGCTTGCCGCAACTGACCTGTCCGTCGTTCACCCTGATCTCGGGTCCCCTCCTGGAGACACCGAGGTACTCCGACGAGGCACGGAACCGGCCGCGCTTGCCGCAGTCGTTGTGACCGGTGCGCATGTTGCTGATTCCCGCCCTGATCTGGCCCAGTGCCTTGAGCTTCCCGAAGCGGTTCGGGGTCGACTTCGCGTGGTAGCGCCACTTCAGAGTCGAACCCCAGGGATGTCCTCCGCGCTCGAGGGTGAACTGTCCGGACTTGCAGGGGCCCACGTCCCTCGCGACCGGCGCGTCGGCGCCCGTCAGGCCACGGTCGACGCTGGCCGTCACCACGCCGTCCACGTTCTCGACCTCGAGCGAAGGCGACCCGCTCCTGCCGGCCGGCGACACGCCGTCGGATCCGACGCCGTAGCCGTCAGGCGGTACGACGACCGCCGTCCCACCGGCAACCACGACCCTGCCCGCCAGCGAACAGGTCGTAGTCACGACACCGGCGGCCAGGTCGGCGGCCCGGATCTCACCGCGTGACGCGCACAGTTCGGCGGCTTTCTCGGAGGCTGCTCTGTCGGCGGTCGTGTCCTCTGATGTTCTGTCGGTCGGCGGATTCGCTGCAGTCGCGGTGCCGAGCGAAACCGCGAGCGCGCCCGCCGCGAGCAGCGCGCCAGCGCGCCGGAAGGTGGATCCAGCCATCGTTTGATCTCCCCGTTGCTGTGGTTCTGGACGAATCAGCCCTGCCACATAGTCACGAAGCTCAAACCTGCCACACCCGCCGAAGGCGGGTATCGCGATCTTGAGCCGACCGCCGCGCAGCGAAGGAGCCGGGTCGGCGACCCCGTCCACGCACGCGTAACCGAAGGCAAGGGCGCAACCCAAGCGGGGTTGGCTTAAACCGAAACCAGGCAGGGTCGAAGAAACACCGCGCCAATTGGTCGACTACTGCATCGCGCCAATTGGTCGACTACTGCAGGTCGACTGGGCGTGACGCGGGTCGTTGCGCGCCAATTGGTCGCACAGGACCGCAACCACAACGAGCCCAGCGCAACCGAAAGCAGACTTGAAGAAGCTCTCAGACAATACGTCTCCACAACCACGTCTCAGGGCCTCGACTCCGGGCCAGACTGAGTTCTAAGGCGGTAGACGTCGCCCTGGGGCCGCGGCCGGTGCGGGGCGGCGCGGCATGCCGCGTCGGCGAAGCGTACAAGCGACGCGCGGCGGGACGCCTCAAGCAACCGCGACGGCGCCCGCAGACGGTGACGCGTCCCGACGCGGGGAGCCCAGCGCAGCCGACGTGGTAGGCCGCACAGCCCCGCGCCAACCGCACCACGAACCCCGCTGATCCCCTCCCAACTGGTTGCAATACAGGCATGATCCTTGAAGTTGGGAGGGAATGGCAAGGCGGCGATCAGCCGACCCACCCAGCCACCGACCCCTGGGGTTCACAACAGCGACCACGACGCCCGCCGCACGCAGCCGCCGCCGGCCGATCAGGCCCAGCGCTGAGGGTTGGTGCGGACGACCCCTCCCGATTGGTTCCCCAAGCACCCGATTTGGCACCAATCCGGAGGCAATAGGCGGCCGGTGCGGGGCGGCGCGGCGTGCCGCGTCGGCGAAACGGACGCGATGGGGCGGGACGCCTCGAAGCAACCGCGACGAACCCGCCCGACGGTGCCGCGTCCCGACGCGGGGAGCCCAGCGCAGCCGACGCGGTAGGTCACACAGCCCGAACCAACCGCATCACCGAGCCACACCCCCGCCCACCGCACAAACTCGCCCGGTGCACGATTTGGACATCGAAATTCAGCGATTCACTCGACACAACGGCGCCCATGCACGGTTGTGACCGACCAACTAGAGGAGGACCAGGTCGTCCCGGTGGACCAGTTCGCGCTCGTACGCCGCTCCCAGAGACGCCTTGAGCTCATGGGAGGAGCGCCCCAGCAGGTCGGGGACCTCGTCGGCATCGAAGTTGACCAGGCCGCGGGCCACGGGGGAACCGGCGGGGTCGAGGAGGTCGATCGGGTCGCCGGCCACGAAGTTGCCGCGCACTCCGGTCACCCCGGCCGCGAGCAGGGAGGCCCGGCGTTCGACAACAGCGCGGACCGCACCGGCATCGAGGACGAGCTGGCCCTTGGGCTCGGTGGCGTGGGCGAGCCACAGCAGCCGGGTCGGCCGACGTTTGCCGGTGGCGTGGAAGATCGTGCCGACCGGGTCGCCGGCCAGGGCCGAGGCTGCCTGATCGGCGGCGGTGAGGACGACGGGAATGCCGGCGCCGGTCGCGATCCTGGCCGCGTCGACCTTGGTGGCCATCCCACCGGTACCGACACCGGCCGCCCCTGCCGATCCGGTCCGGACCTTGGCGAGGTCGGACTCGCCCCGGACCTCGGTGATCAGCGAGGTGCCCGCGTGGCGCGGATGAGCGTCGTACAGCCCGTCGATGTCGGAGAGGAGCAGCAGCAGGTCGGCATGGACGAGATGTGCCACCAGGGCCGCGAGTCGGTCGTTGTCGCCGAACCTGATCTCGCTGGTGGCGACGGTGTCGTTCTCGTTGACGATCGGCAGGACGCCGAGCTCGAGCAGCTTCGCGAACGTCTGGTAGGCGTTGCGGTAGTGCGCTCGTCGTACGACGTCGTCGACGGTCAACAACACCTGGCCGGCGACGATGTCATGCCTGGCCAGCTCCTCGGTGTAACGGTGCACGAGGAGTCCCTGGCCGACCGAGGCCGCCGCCTGCTGCGCTGCCAGCGCCCGCGGCCGCTTCTTCAGGCCCAGTGGAGCCAGACCCGAGGCGATCGCTCCGGACGACACCAGGACCACCTCGGCGCCTCGCCCCCGGACGCCCGCGAGGACGTCGACGAGGCTCCGGATCCGTGCGGGGTCGATGCCGCCACCGGACGATGTCAGCGAGGAGGAACCGACCTTGACGACGATCCGCCGGGCGCCGGTGACCTCGGAGCGGACGTTCACGCGCCCGAGTCCGAGTCGGGATCCGGCTCGACCCAGTCGGGGTCGTCCTTGGTGCCGATCTCGTAGGAGGTGGCACCGGTGTCCACCTTGCGGGCGACGTCGGCGCGGGTCTCGGACTCGGCTCGGTCGTCCATCAACTCGTCGATCTCGCGGCGACGGCGGTGAGCCGGCCGCTTCTCGTCGAAGCGCTGGTCCTCGCCCCGCCGGCCGAGCATCTCGACCCCGGCATCGATGCCCGGCTTGAAGTCGAAGACGACGGCGTTCTCGGGGTCCCCGATCAGGACCGCCTCGCCCTCCTGGGCGCCCATCGAGAGCAGCTTCGCCTCGACACCCAGCCGGTTGAGCCGGTCGGCGAGGAAGCCCACGGCCTCGTCGTTGCTGAAGTCGGTCTGACGGATCCAGCGTTCCGGCTTGTCGCCGCGCACCCGCCAACCCTCGCGGGTCTGGTCGACGGTGAAGTCACCCCGGCCGTCGACCGGCTTCGGCCGGAGCACGATGCGCTGGGTCTCGGCGACCGATCGCTGCGCACGCGCCGCGGCGACGATCTCGGCCATCGCGAACGTCAGTTCGCGCAGGCCCTCACCCGAGGCGGCACTGACCTCCATGACCTGCAGGCCGCGCTCGCGAAGCTCGTCGACGACGAACGAGGCGATGTCCCGGCCGTCGGGAACGTCGATCTTGTTGAGCGCGACCAGACGCGGCCGGTCTTCGAGACCGCCGTACCGGCTGAGCTCGTTCTCGATGATGTCAAGGTCCTCGACCGGGTTCCGGCCGGGCTCGACACTTGCGGTGTCGATGACATGGACCAGGGCGGCGCAGCGCTCGATGTGGCGCAAGAAGTCGTGCCCGAGGCCGCGGCCCTCGCTCGCGCCCTCGATCAGGCCTGGGTACGTCGGCCACCGTGAACGTGGTCTCCCCAGCGGACACCACACCAAGGTTGGGTATCAGCGTCGTGAACGGGTAGTCGGCGATCTTCGGACGGGCCCGGCTGATGGCGGCGATCAGGCTCGACTTCCCGGCGCTCGGGAAGCCGACCAGCCCGACGTCGGCGACGACCTTGAGCTCGAGGACGATCTCGAGCTCGTCACCGGGCTCGCCGAGCAGGGCGAAGCCGGGTGCTTTGCGTTTGGAGCTGGCCAGGGCCGCGTTGCCGAGCCCGCCCCGCCCACCGCTGGCGATCACCAGCTCGGTGCCGGGGCCGACCAGGTCGGCCAGCACGTTGCCCTTCGGGTCCGAGACGACGGTGCCGTCCGGGACGGGCAGCAGGAGGTCCTTGCCATGGCTGCCGTTGCGATGCCCGCCGGCGCCGTGGCCGCCGCTCTCGGCGCGACGCTTGGGGCTGTGGTGGTACTCGACCAACGTGGTCACGTCGGGGTCCACGCGCAGGATCACGGAACCGCCCGGACCGCCGTTGCCGCCGTCGGGACCCCCCAGCGGCTTGAACTTCTCCCGGTGGACCGACGCGACGCCGTGGCCGCCCCGGCCGGCTGCGACGTGCAGCGAGACCTGGTCGACGAACGTCGGAACAGCCATGGGATCTCTTTCTGCGATAGTCGGTCATCGATCTACAAATGCGGAAAGGCGTCCCTAGCCCAGGGACGCCTCCGCGATACGACGCTCGACAAGTGGTTCCTGAGGAGGTTGCGAAGCAACCGTCTCGAAGGGCTCGAGCACCGAAACCGAGCGTTTAGTTCACTCGCCCGGGACGATGTTGACGACGCGACGGCCACGCTTGGTGCCGAATTCCACCGCGCCCTCGACCAGCGCGAACAGGGTGTCGTCGCCGCCACGCCCGACGCCGGCGCCCGGGTGGAAGTGGGTGCCCCGCTGGCGGACGATGATCTCGCCGGCGTTGACGAGCTGACCGCCGTAGCGCTTCACGCCGAGGCGCTGAGAGTTCGAGTCGCGACCGTTCTTGGTCGAGGCTGCGCCCTTCTTGTGTGCCATGAGTTCAGTCCTTCTGTGGAATACGGCGAGCCGTTGTCTGACTCCGTCAGACGGAGATTTCGGTGACCTTGACCTGGGTGTACTTCTGACGGTGACCCATGCGCTTCTTGTAGCCGGTCTTGTTCTTGAACTTCTGGATGATGATCTTCGGGCCCTTGGTGGCGCCGAGGACCTCGACGGTCACGGACGCCTTGCCGAGGGCGGCGGCGTCCGAGGTGACGGTCTCGCCGTCGACGAGGAGCACGACCGGAAGGTCCACCGACTCGCCCACGCCCGTGGTGATCTTGTCGATCTCGATGACGTCGCCCACGGCAACCTTCTGCTGGGTGGCGCCTGCGCGCACGATCGCGTACACCGCGGTCTCCTTCGTCGTTTCCATCTGCGTCAAAGTCTGGGTTGAAGATAGCCTGCGGCACGCAGCGTCCGACTGGTGAGCCGGGAGGAGGTGCCGTGCAGGCTTAACGCGCGCTACGCACGCCGAGGGTCAATACTACGGATCCCGACCGCTCACCGCAAAACGGTCGGATCAGCGCTTGCGGGACCCCTTCTTCTTGATCGGGACGTGAAGTTCGGCATGTGCCATGTCCATCGACTCGTGGCCGGTGTGGTTCAGGGCGCCTGGCTCAACCTCCGCGGAAACCGGTTCCGCGAAGCCATCGGTCGCCGGGGAACCGATCGAACCTGACGAGGAACTGGCCGGCGGCGCTGCGTCACCGATCGCGACAGCGGGCGGACCGGCCGGCCTGCTGGCGCTGCGTCGACGGCTGCGAGTGACCACCTTCGGTGCCTGGGGCTGGGTGCTGGCTCGGGTGTTGGGGCCACCGGCGCCGGCTCGGGCGCGGTCTCACCAGTGGGCTCACTGGTGGGCTCGGGTGTGGCCTCGGGTGTGGGGTCAACCGGGGACTCGCGCCCTGGAGGCTCGGGGGCTGTCTCCGCAGACTCGGGAGTCTCGGCCTGACCGCCAGGCTCAGTCTCGCCTGACCGGCCGGACGAGTCTCGGCCTGGCCCCCAGGCTCGGCCGCACGCGGCTCGGTCTCGACCGGCTTGGGAACCTCCGCCGGCTCGGCTTCCGGCTCGGCCGGCGGATGGCTTCCCGCCAGCACCTTCGGCGACGGAGCCGCCTTGGCCACGACCTGGTGTGCCGGCGTCAGGGCCGGACCCACCGTCGCGACCGCGGCCGCGGCTGCGCCGACCGCCGCGACGGCTGTCATCGTCGTCTGCGCCCTTCGACTCGACCGGGGCATCGTGGGTGACGATCCCACGGCCCTGGCAGTGCTCACAGTTCTCGCTGAACGCCTCGAGGAGGCCGGTCCCGATCCGCTTCCGCGTCATCTGGACAAGACCCAGCGAGGTCACCTCCGCAACCTGGTGCCGAGTCCGGTCCCGGCCGAGGCACTCGACGAGGCGACGCAGCACGAGGTCGCGGTTCGACTCCAGCACCATGTCGATGAAGTCGACCACGATGATGCCGCCGATGTCGCGAAGCCGGAGCTGGCGCACGATCTCCTCGGCCGCCTCGAGGTTGTTCTTCGTGACGGTCTCTTCGAGGTTTCCGCCCGAGCCCGTGAACTTCCCGGTGTTGACGTCGACGACCGTCATCGCCTCGGTGCGGTCGATGACCAGCGAACCACCGGAGGGCAGCCAGACCTTTCGGTCCAGACCCTTCGCGATCTGCTCGTCGATCCGGTACGTCGAGAACGCGTCACCGTTGCCGGCGTACCGCTCCAACCGGCTCTCGAGGTCGGGCGCAACCTGGACGACGTACTGATGCACGGTGTCCCAGGCGTCGTCACCTTCGATGACCAGCTTGGTGAAGTCCTCGGTGAACAGGTCCCGAACCACCTTGAGCGTGAGGTCGGGCTCGCCGTAGAGAAGCTTGGGGGAACTGCCGGACTTCGAGCGCTTCTCGATGTCCTCCCAGCGGGCCTTGAGCCGCTCGACGTCATGGGTGAGCTCCTCCTCGGAGGCACCCTCTGCGGCGGTCCGGACGATCACGCCGGCGGTGTCGGGCACGATCTCCTTCAGCAGCGTCTTGAGCCGAGTGCGCTCGGTGTCGGGAAGCTTGCGGGAGATGCCGCTCGTCGTGCCGTCCGGAACATAGACCAGGAACCGGCCGGCCAGGCTGACCTGGCTGGTCAGCCGGGCACCCTTGTGACCCATCGGGTCCTTGGTCACCTGGACCAGCACCGCCTGGCCCGAAGACAGTACGGACTCGATCTTGCGCGGCTGGCCGTCCCGGTGACCCAGAGCGGACCAGTTGACCTCGCCGGCGTACAGCACGGCGTTGCGACCCTTGCCGATGTCGATGAACGCAGCCTCCATCGACGGCAGCACGTTCTGCACGCGGCCGACGTAGACGTTCCCGATCAGCGAGGTCTGCGACTCGCGGGCGACATAGTGCTCGACGAGCACCTTGTCCTCGATCACCGCGATCTGGGTGAGATCCTCACGCTGGCGGATCACCATGACCCGCTCGACCGACTCCCGGCGCGCCAGGAACTCGGCCTCACTGACGATGGGTGCGCGGCGGCGACCGGCCTCCCGGCCTTCGCGGCGTCGCTGCTTCTTGGCCTCGAGCCGGGTCGAGCCCGTCACGGCGGTGATCTGGTCCTCGCCGTTGCGGGTTTTGCGAACCCTGGTGACGGTCTTCTCCGGGTCCCCGCCAGCCTCGCCCGCGTCGTCATCTCCGGGACGACGACGACGGCGACGACGTCGGGAACCCGAGCCCTCGGTCGACTCGTCTCCGTTGTCGCGGCCATCCGCGGTGGCGGTGCCGTCGCCGGAGTCGGCGCTCTCGTCGCTCTTGTCCCGCTTGTCTCGCTGGGCTCCCTCGGTGGGCGAGTCGTCGGAGTCGTCGCCCTCACCGGACTTGCGGCGGCGTCGACCACCACGGCGCCGTCTACGGCGGGCCCCGCCGCTCTCGTCGCCGTCCTCGTTGTCCTCGGTCGCAGCGGACTCGTCAGGTTCCTCGGGTTCCTCGGTGAGGTCGGCCTTGGGCTCGTCGGACTCATCGGGGGTGCGACCGGATCTGCCGGACCGGCTGCCGCCACCGGACTTTCGCTTCGAACCCGGTTTGGTCTCGGCCCGGTCGGGCGCCTGATCGGGGGTCTGCTCCGGGATCTGGTCGCCGGCGCCCTGCTCGACCTTGTCGACCTGGTCCGGTCCTGTCTGCGGTGTCGTCTGGGTCGTCACCGTGACCTTGCGGGTCCGACGGGTCGGTGCCTTGGTCGGCTCCGGCGCCTGGAACAGGAGCATGGTCGGCGGCGGTTCCGCCTCGGCCGGAGCCGCGACTGGAGCCTGGCTCTCGGGCTGGATCTCGGGCTGGGTCTCGGGCTGGGTCTTCTTCGCCGCGGTCTTGCGGGTCGCCTTCTTCGCGACGGGCTTCTCGCCGATCTCGCCGATCTCGCCGGTCTCGCCGGTCTCGTCGGCCGCCGGCTCGGCGGCCTTCTTGGCGGTGGTTTTGGCGGTTGCCTTCTTCGCGGTCGTTTTCCTCGCGGTGGTCTTCTTGGCGGCCGTTTTCTTCGCGGCTGCCTTCTTCGCTGGCGGCGGCGCCGCTTCGTCGACGTTGGCGGCCGGAGTCTCGGACCTGGATTCGGTGGTCTTGTCTTCGTCGAGCACGTGCTCTCCTTGCCACTCGGGGAGCGCTGGTGCGCCAGTCCCGGGTGTGTAAGACGCCGGACGGCCGAGGTGCAGTCGTCGACGCAAAGCCTTCTTTTGGCGGCGACACCCTCCGCGGGTGCGTCAGAAGGAGCGTGTCGTCCACCTACCGCGGTCGCTGGGCCTGGTGCGCACCGTCTCTGTCACCGATCGGTGCTGCGGCCGCGTCGCGGTCTGGTGACGACCTTCTCCTTCTGTGCCGAGCCCTTGGAGCGGACCGGCGAGAACGTCGTCGGGTCGTGCCGGGAAGCACTGACCAATGCCCAGTATCGCACACGTCAATTCATTTTCGGTCGTGAACGACCGCCAGCGGGTCGGCGATGGTGGCCGCGTCCTCGTCGAGCGGCCCCTGGGCGAGCCGAGTCAGAGTTGGTGCCTCACCGGCGTGAAAGCCCGACGTGGCCGCCAGCCCGGTGAGTACGTCGTCGGGGCGAACGGCTGGTACCTCGTGCCGCAGCACCAGATCCAGGTCCGGCCCGTCGGCCCTGAGCGCGACCACTGCGGCCCGGCAGTTGAAGGCACGCAGGCCCTTCTTGGTCATCCGTTCGACGATGACCTCGTCGCGGGCCAGGAACGCGTCGACCGCTTCCTGAGCTGACCCAGGGTCGGCGGTGGTCGAGATCCGCCAATGGCTGCCGGTGAGCAGATCGGCAAGCGAGCCGCCCTGCGACTCGACCACCTCGAGCACGTCGAGCCCGTCGGGAAGTGCCTCCTCGAGCTGGGCCCGGATCTCGGCGGGGTCGACCAGCTCGGCGAGGGCGATCTCGAGGTACTCGGCCTCGCTCGCAGATCCGGTCGGCGCCGCGCCGGCGTACGAAATCCGCGGATGCGGGTTGAATCCTGACGAGTACGCCATCGGCACCCGGGCCCGGAAGACAGCCCGCTCGAAGGCCCGGCTGAAGTCCCGGTGGCTGGTGAAGCGAAGCCGGCCGCGCTTGGCGTAGCGGATCCGCAGCCGCTGCACGGGTGGGGCTTGCTGTTCGGGCTGGTCACGCACCCGGGCACGGTACCCGACTCAGGGGAGGAGGGCCGACTTCATCTGGAGGGACGTGTAGACACTCGAGATGCGCGTGCCGTCAAGCCAGGTCGTCAGGCGGCTGGCCTCGGCGTCGAGCGCGGCCACCCCATCTGCCCCGACGTCCTCACGGAGCACGACCGAGACGACTGCGTCGGGGTCCTGTACCCAGCAACCGACGATCCGGCCGTCCCACCACGCGGTCGACCCGCCGTTGCCGTTGCTGTCGAAGAGGTACGGCGTGTGGCCGGGATCGAGGTAGAAGTCACGAGACTTCCAGCCCATCGTTGTCGGATCGAGGACGGGCAGCAGTGCGGCCCACGGCTCTACCTCGGGCTCGGCCTCCAGGTCATCGGGCAGCACCCACCCCGTTGCTCCGGAGTCGAGCGAGACCTCGACAGCCCCGACCAGCTCGAGCGAGCGCCGAACCGCCGTGACGGTGCTGCCCAGCCACCACTGGATGTCGGTCGTGGTCCCGGGTCCGAAGGTTCGCAGCCAGCGCCGGACCAGCTCGGCGTACCCTTCCTCGGCCGGCAATGGATCGGGCACGTCGTCAAGCCACTGGGACGTGAGGCTCCAGGCCGGGCGCGAGGTCCGCCAGTGGCCGCTGTTTCGACCGCGCATGATGTCGCCGCGGGCACCGAGCTGGCCGAGCACCCTCGGGCCGATCGGGACGTCGCCTCCCCACTTCGCGCCGGGGCTGCCGACGCGAACCGTGCCGGCGATCTCGGGGACCAGCTCGCGCAGCTGCTGGGCGGACAACGGGCCGTCCTCCAGCTTGGACAGGACGGCGTCGCCGGCCGCCTTGAGCCAGGCGTCCGCGTCGTCGGCCAGCCCGGAGGCGGTAACGTCCTTGGTGATCCTCTTCCTCTCCATCGTCTCCACCCGCGCGGACGCACTCCCCCATGCCGCCGCGAGCAGGTCGCGAGGAAAGACGAACAGGGTGCGTCGCATCGCCAGCTGCTTGACCAGGCTGCGCTCGTCGTACAGCGCGATGTCGACGTCTTCGACCGAGAGGTCCTCGACCCGTGCCAGCAGAGACAAGTAGACAGTCGCCGGTTCAGTCGAGTGCAGGACAGTCATCGCCCGGGTCGCGGCCACGGGGTCGGGCAGCCGTCGGGTCGGGTCGATGCCGTGTCTCCGGGCGATCCGGTTCCGACGCTGCGCGTCGTCGATGATTCGCATGTGACCAGCATGCC
>CAWJOJ010000012.1:0-30829 GCA_963844385.1 uncultured Actinomycetota bacterium
GGTGACTAGCCCACGTGCACCTGTGCCTCGGGGCCGTCGGTCGCGAGCTCTTCGTGCTTGACGTCCAGGAACAGCCAGACAACCAACGAGCCGGCCAGCATCATGAACGTGCCGATGAGGAACCCATGGGTCGCGCCTTGCGGGAAGGACCCGAAGTACGTCGCGTTCTTCACGACCTCGGCGAACGAGTCGACGCCCAGAGTCTGCATCAGCTGCTCGGCCAGCCCGGGCTGCGCCTGGGTGGCCGCGGTGAGCCCCTTCTCGACGCCTGGCCCGATCTTCTCGCCGTGGTCGGTGATGTAGTGGCTTGACACGGTGCTCAGGACGGCCAGGCCGAGGGCGCCGCCGACCTGTTGCATCGTGTTCAGGACACCTGAGCCGATGCCCGAGTCCGCTGAACGGACGTGGTGAACGGCGGTCAGTGTGAGCGGGACGAACACCGCGCCCATGCCGAGTGCCATCAGCACGACGTACGGAAGGATCTGGGTCCAGTAGCTCACGTCGGCGCCGAGGTAGTCACCGGTGGACAGCGAGCGCAGGACGTCGGCGTCGCTGTCCGGCACGCTCAGCCGGGAGAACCCGTAGAGAGCGACCGACGCCATCAACGTGCCGACCCCGGCGATGTAGCGGGCGTCGATCTTGTTGACCAGGCTCGAAACGATAGTCGCGCTCACGATGATGCCGATCGAGAACGGCAGGAACGCGAATCCGGCCTTCAACGGGCTGTAGCCCATCACGTTCTGGATGAACAGGCTGAGGAAGAAGAACATCGAGAACATCGCGGCGGGCATCAGCATCATCGCCACGAAGCTCGCGGCGCGAGTCTGGTTGGCGAAGATGCGGAACGGCAGGAGCGGGTGCTCGACCCTGCTCTCGATGAAGACGAACAGCGCGAGCAGTACGACGCTCGCCCCCAGGCTGGCGATCGTCCAGGTGTCGCCCCAGCCGTAGGTCGGGTCGCCGGCGTGAGTCAGTCCGTAGACGAGGGCCAGCAGGCCGGCAGTTCCGGTCAGCGCACCGGGGACGTCCAGCTCACCCGGGTGGGACTCGGACTCGTTGAGATAGCGCGGTGCAAGCATTGCCGCCACGATGCCGATCGGGACGTTGATCAGGAAGGTCAGTCGCCAGCCGTGTACGTCGATTCCGGCAAGGTCGAAGTTCGAGCCGGTCAGCCACCCGCCCAGGATCAGGCCGACGGCAGCACCGGCGCCCGACATGGCGGCGTACACGGCGAACGCACGGTTCCGCGCCGGGCCGGCCGGGAACGTGGTGGTGATCAGGGCAAGCGCCGCCGGTGAGGCCAGCGCTGCGCCGAGGCCCTGAAGGCCTCTGGCCCCGAGGAGGAGTGCCTCGTTCTGCGCCAGGCCACCTAGGAGTGAGGCGACGGCGAAGATGACGAGACCGATCATGAAGATCTTGCGTCGTCCGTAGAGGTCACCGAGCCGGCCGCCCAGCAGGAGCAGCCCGCCGAAGGCCAGCGCGTAGCCGGTGACGATCCAGGTCAGGTTGACCCCGGTCATGTCGAGGTCCGTGCCGATGAACGGCAGCGCGATGTTGGCGATGGTGGCGTCGAGCACGACCATCAGCTGGGCGATCGAGATGAGCACGAGAGCGCCGCCGAGATGGAGTGGCTTGCCGGTGCGCTGGTTCACGTGAGGCTGGGGGTCCTCGGACATCTTTGTCAGGTCAGCCATGAGCTTCTTTCGGTTCGTGGGTGAGTTCGGTCTGTGCAGAGTTCGTGAGTCATCGGGCATCCGGCACCGGCCGACAGGCCGGCAGGATGATCTGGTCGATGATCTGGGTGATGCCCTCGAGGGAGGCCTGCTCCCCGAGGATGAAGATCCGGTGCAGGATGATGCCTGCCAGTGCCGACGCGACCAGGTCGATGTCGATATCGGTCCGGATCTCGCCGCGCGCCCTTGCGCGTTCGTACATGGTTCGCGAGGCCGCGATCCTGGGCCCGATGAAGTCGCGTCGCCAGGCTTCGGCGAAGTCGGCGTCGCGGTTGATGGCGGTCGCGATGGCGCCGAGCAGGCCCACGGGCTTGGGATCGGTGAAGCCTCCGTGGCCGCAGGACGACTCGATGAGGTCCTGCCGCAGACTTCCGGTGTCAGGCACTACCGTCGGCCCCTTCTGGGACACGATCGCGTCGATGACGAGCGCGGCCTTGGTGTTCCACCTGCGATAGAGGGTCGCCTTGGACGCCTTCGCCCGAGTGGCGACGGCATCCATGGTCATCCGGTCGTAGCCGACGTCGCCGAGCACGTCGAGCGTCGCCTCGAGGATCTCGACCTCGCGGTCGCCCTCGACGCGGGGCCGGGTCTCGCCAGGAATGGGGGGTACGGGGTTCATGTGGTCTTTCGTCTTCTCATGAAACGAAACTGTTCCGTTTCATGAGTAAGGTACCCGGCCTCAGCGGATAAAACAAGTTAGTTTCATCCGCGGTCGGGAGGAATCAGTGACCGTCGAGCATCTGAAGCGCCGAGGCGAGCGTGAGGCTGTTCCAGGCCGCCGCGCGACGGACCAGGTAGTGGCCGACGTCGCCCATGTCGACGAGCTCGGCCGACGACGCGACCTGACCGGCCCGCTCGACGTACTCGCGAGTGGCTGCGTACGACGTGATCCGGTCGGCGCGCCCATGGGCGGCGACGAGCCACTTGTCGCGCAGGGCCTCGACTGGCTCGCCCTGGGGGAACCAGGGGGCCAGGGCGACGACCCCGACGACGTTCGGGTCGTCGGCGACCGCGACGGCTGCCCGCGCACCCATGGAGTGCCCGACGAGAACCACCGGTACCTCGATCTGTGCCAGTGCCCAACGGGCGTCCGGCACGGGTGAAGGAGCGGCGTTGTCGTTCCAGCCGGTCAGGCCGTAGCGCAGCAACCAGGTCGACACCCCCTGCTCCCGTGCCCTGCGAGCGATCGACCACTGCATCACCCGTGATCGCCGCCAGGACGTGCTCCGACCGGTCACGACCTGCCGGGACTGGTCCTTGCCGCCGTGCAGCATGAGGATCGTCGCCCTGGGTCGACCGGGAGCGTCGTACTTCGTCAAGGCGGGTTGGGGCACGGGCGGATCCTCTCACCAGGTGTGTCCGGGCGGCACGGCAAGATGTCCTCATGAGTTCTCCCGAGGTCTCGCAGGCAACTGCCGAGGCGCGTGACGCCCATCAGGCCCTGGCCGAGCAGATCGAGGACGCGCGCTGGCGTTACTACGTGCTCGACGACCCGACCCTGTCCGACATCGACTTCGACCTCCGGATGCGCGAGCTCGAGGCTCTGGAGGAGCAGTTCCCCGAGCTGCGCACCCCCGACTCGCCCACTCAGAAGGTTGGGGGTGCGGTCTCGACCGAGTTCACCGCAGTCGACCATCTGCGACCGATGGAGAGTCTCGACAACGCGTTCACCTACGACGAGCTCGAGTCCTGGAACGCCCGCCTGGTCCGCGAGGGCGTGAGCGACCCGGCGCTGCTGTGCGAGCTCAAGGTCGACGGGTTGGCGATCAACCTGCTCTACGAGAGCGGGCGGCTGGTCCGGGCGCTGACCAGGGGCGACGGCCGAACCGGCGAGGACGTGACCCCCAACGTGAAGACGATCGACTCGGTGCCGCACCGGCTGACGCCGACCGACGAGTTCGCCGTACCCAAGCTGGTCGAGGTCCGTGGTGAGGTCTTCCTGCCGGGGGTCGCGTTCGAGCGGCTCAACGACGCGATGCGCGACGCCGGCAAGCCGGCCTTCGCCAACCCGCGCAACGCCGCCGCCGGCTCCCTGCGCCAGAAGGATCCCCGGGTGACCGCGACCCGCGCGCTCGGGATGGTCTGCCACGGCATCGGCGCGCGGGAAGGGTTCGAGCCGACCGCCCAGTCGACGGCGTACGACGCCCTCAAGGCGTGGGGGCTGCCGACGTCGGACCGGGTGAAGGTGCTGCCCGACCTCGCGTCCGTCCAGGAGTTCATCGAGTACTACGGCGAGCACCGCCACGACGTCGAGCACGAGATCGACGGCGTGGTGATCAAGGTCGACGAGGTGTCCCTGCAACGACGGCTCGGCTCGACGAGCCGGGCACCCCGGTGGGCGATCGCGTTCAAGTACCCGCCGGAGGAGGTCAACGCGAAGCTGCTGGCGATCGAGGTGAACACTGGTCGCACCGGCCGGGTGACCCCGTTCGGGCGGATGGAGCCGACCCGGGTGGCCGGGTCGACGGTCGAGATGGCGACCCTGCACAACGCCCACGAGGTCAAGCGCAAGGACGTCCGGCCCGGCGACACTGTTGTGCTGCGCAAGGCCGGCGACGTCATCCCCGAGATCGTCGGGCCGGTGCTGGCACTCCGACCCGAGGGCACGCCGGAATGGGTGATGCCGACGGAGTGTCCCGCCTGCGGAACCACGCTGGCCCAGGAGAAGGAGGGCGACAAGGACCTGCGCTGCCCCAACCACCAGTACTGCCCGGCTCAGGTCCGTGAGCGGGTGTTCCACGTTGCGGGCCGGGGAGCGTTCGACATCGAGGGCCTCGGCTATGAGGCTGCCGTGGCCCTGCTCGACGCGGGCGTGATCGCCGACGAGGGCGACCTGTTCGACCTCGACGAGCCCGCCCTGCTGAAGGCCCCGCTGTTCACCCGCGCGCCGAAGAAGGGCGAGGGCGACGCTCCGGTGCTCTCGGCCAACGGACGTCGCCTGCTCGACAATCTCGACCGCGCCAAGGAGGTCCCGCTGTGGCGGGTCCTCGTGGCGCTCTCCATCCGGCACGTCGGTCCGACCGCTGCGCGAGCGCTTGCTGCCGAGTTCGGGTCGATGACGGCCATCCGGGAGGCAGATCTGACCCTTCTCGCGGGCGCCGAAGGTGTCGGCCCGACGATCGCGGAGGCGGTCACCGCGTGGTTCGCCGTCGACTGGCACCGCGCGATCGCCGACAAGTGGGAGCGGTCCGGTGTTTCGATGGCCGATGAGCGCGACGAGTCCCGGCCACGCACCCTCGAGGGCCTGACGATCGTGGTGACGGGCTCCCTGGACGCCTACACCCGCGACTCGGTCAAGGAGGCGATCATCAGCCGCGGCGGCAAGGCGTCAGGTTCGGTGTCCAAGAAGACCGACTACGTGGTGGTGGGGGAGAACGCCGGCACGAAGGCCGAGAAAGCCGAGCAGCTCGGCGTACCCGTCCTCGACGAGACGGCCTTCACGGTCCTGCTGGAGCACGGCCCCAACGGGCTGTGAGATCCGTGGCAGGGACTGTCGCCCGAGCCTCGTGAGTACTACGGTCACAGGTGCCTTGTGGAGTCGGTCACTTCTTGGGAGGGTCCATGTCAACGTCGGTTCGGCTCAGTCTCCTTGCTTTCGCTTGCTCCATCGGCCTCGCCGTACCTCTTGCGCCTGCGACGCCGCACACCGCGCGGCTCCCCGCAAGTGCACCAGCCAGCGCCCCAGCGAGCGCAACAGCCGCGGCCCATGATGGGGCCGGTGTGGCCCGGCACTCCCTGCGTCGTTCCCTGACGAACCAGAACTTCTACTTCGTGATGGGTGACCGCTTCGCCAACGGCTCGACCGCCAACGACAGGGGTGGCCTGGGCGACGACCCGCTCGTCTCTGGGTTCGACCCGACCGCGAAAGGCTTCTACAACGGCGGCGACCTGCGGGGTCTGAAGTCGAAGCTGGACTACATCCAGGGACTCGGCACGGATGCGATCTGGCTGACACCGATCTTCAAGAACAAGGCGGTCCAGCCCGAGGATGCCTCCGCGGGCTACCACGGATACTGGATCACGGACTTCACCCAGGTCGATCCCCACCTCGGCACGAACGCCGACCTCACCGCGTTGGTGAATGCCGCGCACCGGCGGGGGATGAAGGTGTTCTTCGACATCATCACCAACCACACCGCCGACGTGATCGGCTACACCGACGGTGCGCGGACGGCGTACGTCTCGAAGGACCAGCGGCCGTACCGCACCGCAGCCGGAAGGCCGTTCGACGACCGCGACTACGCAGGGACCAGCACCTTCCCCCGGCTCGACCCGTCCTCGTCGTTCCCCTACACGCCGGTTCTGGAGCCCGCGGAGACGGACCTGAAGGTGCCGGCGTGGCTCAACGACGTGCGGCACTACCACAACCGGGGCAACACCACGTTCACGGGCGAGGACTCCCAGTACGGCGACTTCTTCGGCCTCGACGACCTCTTCACCGAGCAGCCGAGGGTCGTCAACGGCATGCAGCGGATCTACAAGACCTGGGTCCGGGACTTCGGCATCGACGGCTTCCGGATCGACACGATGAAGCATGTCAACGACGAGTTCTGGCACAGCTTCGGCCCGGGGCTCCTCCGCTACGCCCACCGGCACGGCAAGCCACGGTTCTTCATGTTCGGCGAGGTGGCGTTCGACGGCTATGACGCCGGCGCCAAGGCGTTCACGTCCCACTACACGACCCACGACAAGATGCAGTCGGTGCTCGACTTCCCGTTCAAGGACGCGGCGCGCGACTTCGCCTCGCGCGGGCTCGGCAACGCCCCACTGGCACGGTTCTTCGTCAACGACGACTGGTACACCGACGCGAACTCGAACGTCTACCAACTGCCGACCTTCCTCGGCAACCACGACTTCGGCAGGGTCGGCCTGTTCCTGGCCACTGACAACCCCGGCGCGAGCGACAGCGAACTGCTGGCCCGGGACCGGCTGGCCCACCAGCTGATGTACCTTTCCCGCGGCAACCCGGTGGTCTACTACGGGGACGAGCAGGGGTTCGCCGGCAGCGGTGGCGACCAGCTCGCCCGGCAGTCGATGTTCGCCAGCCAGGTGCCCGAGTACCTGGACGACGACCTCATCGGCACAGACTCCACTCATGCCGTGGACAACTTCGACACCAGCCACCCGCTGTATCGCGCGATCAGAAGGCTGGCCCGTCTCACGGACAGACACCCCGCACTCCGCAACGGCGCGCAGCAGGTCCGCTACGCCTCCGAGGACGCTGGGGTCTTCGCGTTCTCGCGGATCGACCGGGGCCGTCGACACGAATACGTGGTGGCCCTGAACAACAGCGAGTCGGCGCAGTCAGCTCACGTGCGGACGTTCATCCGCAACGGGAACTTCCGGCTGCGGTACGGCGCCGGCGTGGAACGGCTGACCACCGACGCGCACCGCAGGCTCGAGGTCACCGTGCCGGGGTTGTCAGCCGTCGTCTACGAGTCGACCGGCCGGATACCCCGCTCCCACCGCGCGCCTCACCTGCGGTTGACGAAGCCGGCTCCCTCGGCCGTGTCCCATGGCCGGATGAGGGTGAGGGCGCTCGTGCACGGCTCCTCGTTCTACGAGGTCACCTTCCAGTCGAAGGTAGGCACCGGTCGATGGCGGTCCATCGGCACCGACGACTCCGCGCCGTACCGGGTCTTCCAGGACACCAGCAACCTGCCCACCGGGACCAGGCTGCGCTACCGGGCGGTCGTGCTCGACAACGCCGGGCACACCCGGATGAGCGCCAGGCGCTCGGCAAGGGTGCCGGCACCGGCGATCGCCATCACCGCGCCGACCGACGGCGGGACCGTGAGCAACGTCGACCCGGTCATGGTTCGCGCCACCGTGGACCCGGAGCGGGCGTCGGAGGCGGTTCGCTTCCAGCGGAGCGTGGCCGGAGGCGCCTGGGAGACCATCCGCACCGACCGCTCGTCGCCGGAGTACACCGCAACCGATGACGTCTCCGCCCTTCCACTCGGGACACGCATCCGCTATCGCGCCGTTCTGCTCGAACCCGGCACACCGAGAGTCACCAGTGCGACGGTCAGGGTCACGACCGCTCCGCCGCAACCTGCCCGGGAGCATGTGACCGTGGTGGGGGATCTGCAGACCGAGGCCGGCTGCGCGGCCGACTGGGATCCGACCTGCGTGACGACCAGGCTCTCCTTCGACACCACCGACGGTCAGTGGCACGGCACCTTCGCCCTCCCGGCCGGAGACTTCGAATGGAAGATCGCGATCAACAACTCGTTTGCCGAGAACTATGGGGAGGGTGGCGCTCTTGGAGGTGCCAACCTGGAGCTGACTGTTCCGAGCGGGGGCGCGTCGTACGTCTTCACGTGGAACCAGGTCACCCACGTTCCGTCGGTTGCTCCGGCACCCTGACCCGAGGAGATTCCGGCCCGGGTCAGCTGTCTGCAGCGAGGATCTGCTCGCGGAGGATGTCGGCGTGCCCGGCGTGGCGGGCGAGCTCCTCGACCATGTGCACGTAGATCCAGCGCAGCGAGAGCGGACTCCGGCGGTTGTGATGGGCGATGTCGTCGAGGTCGTACGACGCGGCAATCCGCTCGGACTCCGCGATGGCCTCGCGGAAGCCGGCGGCGACCGACGCGACGGTGTCGTCGTCGGCCAGGATGAACGATTCCTGCATGTCCTCCGGCACGCCGAGCTCGGCGCGGGTGCGACCAGCGAGCGAGACCTGGAACCACACCTTCTCCACGAACGTCGCGTGCTTGACCAACGCCAGCGGAGTCGTCAGGGAGGGCACCAGCCGGCGGCGGGCCTGCTCGTCGGTGAGCCCCTCCAGGGTCTCGAGCAGCTCCTCCCGGTTGTCGAAGAGAAACGCCTCGAGCTGCTCGCGTTCGGACCCGACCAGCGTGGTCTCGGTCCTGCTTTCGTAGGTCACCGCGAGAGACTAGCCGCCGACACCATGCTCAGGACTCGTAGACGACCCCACCCAGCTTCAAGTCGTTCGAATCCACGTCGAAAGTCAGCTGGCTGACGGTGCACTCTCCGGTGTCAGGCTCACAGGCGGTGAGCTTCTGGCCCTCGATCACGAAGAGCTGATCGCTGGGTGACCAGCCGGAGTACGAGAACGAGCCATCGAGGTTGACGTGCGTGCCCGTGTCGACGTCGTACACCTCGACCGGGCCAGACGGCAGATACATGTCATCCATTGCCGACCAGGCGGCATAGCGGCCGTCCGGTGACAGCTTCAGGATCGCTTCCGTGCCACCCTCCACCGGAAGGGTCAGCAGGACCTCACCCGTGGCAACGTCCACCACGGTCAAGTCGTATCCATCAGCGCGAGGAGCCCCGGGCTTCACAGCGGTCTGCACCGAGCGACCCCCCTGGATCTCGGGGTAGCCGGCCGAGATCGTGGTGGTCTCCTCGACGTTGCCGGTTCGCCAGTCGACCACGCGCAGGACGTCGTCGGTGCCGACGTAGACGTGGTCCCCGTCGAGCGCGACCGGAGGCGCCGGCCAAGAACCCCAGGAGAAGCTGCCGGGAACCGGGACTCGCGCCACCTCCGTGTCCTTCGTCACGTCCAGCACCACCACCTCGACCGTGCCGTCGGTCACCTGGGCGTACGCCAGATACGGCTGAGTCGGGTCGGTCGAAGGAACGGTCTCCTCGAAGGTGACGTCGAGCGGATGCACGCTGCCGTCGTCTCGCACGAGCGAGAATCTCATCGGACCACCGCCGTCGCTGCTCGGGTTGTTCCCATGCCTGACCAGTACGCCGGCTGACGTGTAGTAGAGAGACTTGATCGCCGTGTCGTCCACGGTGGCCTTGGTCTTTCCTCCATCGAGGTGGACGGTGGTGCCGACTGCGAAGACCGGCCCTGGGGCCAGATCCTGGGCCGACGGGGCGTCGCGACCGGTGTCCGGGCCGTCACTCAATGACTGGACCGCTGCCGCTCCGCCGCCGATGACACCGAGCACCGCGATCGCCGCAACCCCGACTGTCAGCCGCTGGCGGCGCCGGATCCGGTGTCCGTGTGAGAGCACTTCGGTGGCACGTGGTGCCGGGATGTCGAGGGAGTCGGCTTCGCCGTGCAGAAGGTTGGAGAGTCGTTCGGTCATGACGAGTTTCCTAGCGTGAGTGGGATGACGGCTTCACCCAGCAGCGTGCGCAGCCTGGTGAGCGCATCAGAGGTCTGGCTCTTGACCGTGCCCTCGGCGCAGCCGAGCGCCGTCGCAGCCTGCGCGACCGAGAGGTCCTCGTAGAAGCGCAGGACGATCACCGCTCGCTGTCGCGGGGGAAGCTCGCGCAGCGCGTCGATCACGACGGGCCGCGTGCTGTGGTCGGTGTCGTAGCCGCTCTCGGGCAACTCGGCCGAGGCGAGCTCGTTGCGCCATGACTTCTTGCGGAACCACTCAGTGGCCGTGTTCACGAGGACGGTCCGTGCGTAACCGTGGGCGCGGTCGAGGTCGCGCACCTTCCGCCACGAGCCGTAGGTCTTGGCCAGCGCGGTCTGTACCAGGTCTTCGGCCAGATTGCGGTCGCCGAGCAGCAGGTACGCCGTCCGGTACAGCTTCGGCCAGGCGACGTGGACGAACTCCGTGAACTCCGCGTCCGAGGGTGGTCGGGGCATCCGGTCCTCCTTCTCTCACTCTGACAGATGCGGCGTGTCCTGGTTCGGTTGGTTCGGGGGTGTGGTTGCGGTTAAGACCAACCCCTGTGGTTGCGGTTTCAGGCCAACCCCTGTGGTTGCGGTTTCAGACCAACCCGCTTGGGTTGCGCGCTTGCCTTCGGTTACGCGTGCGTGGACGGGGTCGCCGACCCGGCTCTTGTTGCCAGTCGTCGCTGACGCTCCTTTGTGTCAACAAGAGCCGGGTCGGCTCCTTACCGGGCTCTGTCCTGTGTCGTGCACCTGTTGTTCACTTGACACCGCCACACTTCGCGCTTGTGACTGCTCCCTCTCCCGCGCTTCTGCCGAGCCTGTTGGCGGCTGATCGGGCGCCCTCACCTCGCACGCTCGTGGACGTCTTCCGCGAGGTGGTCGAGGCGTTCCCGGACTCGCTTGCCGTCGACAGCGGCGTCGGCGTACTCACTTATGCCGAGCTCGACGAGGCGGCCCGTGAGATCGCCGAGCGGCTGGCGGAGCTCGGCGTGGGCGTGGGCGACAAGGTGGGGGTGCGGATCAAGTCCGGCACGACCGACCTCTACGTCGCGATCCTCGGGACCCTGCTCGCGGGCGCGGCATATGTCCCGGTGGATGCAGACGACCCGGACGAGCGAGCCAGGGTCGTGTTCGCGGAGTCCCGTGCCGCGGCGGTCATCGGGAACGACCTGGTCGTGGCGCCGACAGGCCTGGCGGCGTCCGGACCCGTCGAGCTGGCGGACCCGACGCCCGAGGACGACGCCTGGGTGATCTTCACGTCCGGATCGACCGGTACGCCGAAGGGCGTGGCCGTCACCCACCGCAACGCGGCCGCGTTCGTCGACGCCGAGACCCGGATGTTCCTCCAGGCCGACCCGATCGGACCCGACGACCGGGTGATGGCAGGGCTCTCGGTCGCCTTCGACGCCAGCTGTGAGGAGATGTGGCTGGCCTGGGCGCACGGTGCCTGTCTCGTGCCGGCGCCACGGTCACTGGTCCGGTCAGGCGTCGACGTGGGGCCCTGGCTGGTGGCCAACGACATCACGATCGTGTCCACCGTCCCGACCCTCGTGGCCCTGTGGCCCGCGGACTCGCTCGAACGGGTCCGGTTGCTGATCATGGGCGGGGAGGCGTGCCCGGCGGAGCTGGCGGCCCGGCTGCAGCGTCAGGGCCGTGAGGTGTGGAACACCTACGGCCCCACGGAGGCGACGGTGGTCGCGTGTGGCGCGCTCCTCGACGGCACGGACCCGGTGCGGATCGGCCGGCCGCTCGACGGCTGGGACCTCGCCGTCGTGGATGCCGACGGCTACCCCGTGCCCGAGGGCGCGTCAGGCGAGCTGATCATCGGGGGAGTCGGGCTGGCCCGCTACCTCGACCCGGAGAAGGACGCCGAGAAGTACGCCGCGATGCCGACCCTCGGCTGGGACCGCGCCTACCGGTCCGGGGACGTCGTACGCAACGACCCTGCCGGGCTCGTCTTCGCCGGTCGAGCCGATGACCAGATCAAGCTGGGCGGTCGGCGGATCGAGCTGGGCGAGATCGACGGTCAGCTGCTGCGCCTGCCGGGCGTCGTCTCGGCAGCCGCCGCGGTCCGCTCCACCAAGTCGGGCAACAAGCTCCTCGTGGGCTACGTCTCGGTGGACGATGGCTACGACGCGCCCCAGGCGATGGAGCTGCTCAGGCACCGCCTGCCCGCGGCGCTGGTGCCACGGCTCGCGGTGGTCGACTCCCTTCCGACGCGTACGTCCGGCAAGGTCGACCGCGACACGTTGCCGTGGCCGCTCCCCAAGTCGTCGCAGGCGTCGGTCGGGCTCGCGGGGACCCAAGCCTGGATCGCCGAGATCTGGAACGACGTGCTCGGCGCCGACGTGACCTCGCCCAAGGACGACTTCTTCGACTTCGGGGGTGGCTCGCTCACGGCCGCCCAGGTGGTGAGCCGGGTGCGCGAGAAGTTCCCCGAGGTCGCCGTCGGCGACGTGTACACGCAGTCCACCGTCGCCACGTTCGCCGCTGCCCTGGACGAGATGGGCGACCCGATGGTCAGGTCGGACCGCCAGGTCGTCCCGATCCGGCTCAAGACGCAGATCGGTCAGCTCCTGGCTCTGCTGCCGTTACGCAGCCTCGCGGGGGCGCGTTGGCTGAGCTGGCTGATGCTGGGGTCGACCCTCGCCCAGCCGTGGCTGGGGTTCCTGCCGACGTTTCCGGTCTGGCTGCTGATCCTCAGCTCCTGGTTCTTCCTGGTGCCGCCCGGCCGGATGACGCTTGCGGCGGTGCTGGCGCGCGTGGTGCTGCGCCGGGTCACTCCCGGCGACCACCCTCGCGGCGGCAAGGTGCACCTGCGGATCTGGCTGGCGGACCGGATCCAGGACGAGCTGGCCGCGGCCGGGCTGGGCGGCGCACCATGGTTCCCCTACTACTCACGCCTGCTCGGAGCGAAGGTCGGCCACGGTGTCGACCTGCACACGCTGCCGCCGGTGACCGGCTTCCTGACCGTCGGCAAGGACGCGGCGATCGAGCCCGAGGTCGACCTGGCCGGCTACTGGATCGACGGCGACGTCGTGCGGGTGGGCGAGATCCGGATCGGGGCCCGCGCCCGGATCGGCGCCCGCAGCACCCTCGCGCCCGGTGCCGACATCGGCAAGGAGGCCGAGATCGCGCCGGGCTCGCTGGTCCTCGGCGCGGTCCCGAGCGCGGAGTTCTGGTCGGGCTCTCCCGCCGAGCGCCAGGCCAAGGCGCGCGGCCCCTGGTCGAGGCAGGAACCACCGAAGGGAGGCCGCTGGCTGGGAATGTACGGCGTCGTCGCTCTGCTGATCGCCAGCCTGCCCGCGGCTGCACTCGCTGCGGGCGGCGCGGTCCTGTGGCCCGTCGTACACGACGCCGACTCGCTTGCCTCCCTGGTGTGGACGGCGCTGCCGTGGCTGCCACTGGCCGCGTTCGTCGGGTACGCCGTCCTGCTCGGGCTGATCGTCGGGCTGGTACGGCTGTTCGCGATCGGGCTCGAACCCGGTCACTTCCCGGTGCGCTCGGCGGCCGGCATCCGCATCTGGGGGACGCTGCGGGTCCTCGACGAAGCCCGCACCTGGCTGTTCCCGCTCTACTCCAGCGCGCTGACGCCGGTGTGGCTGCGCGCGCTGGGCGCCAAGATAGGCGCGGGCGTCGAGGCGTCCACGGTGCTGCTGATCCCCAAGTTCGCACAGGTCAACGACCACGCGTTCCTCGCCGACGACACCTTGATCGGCGGCTACGAGCTCGGCGGTGGCTGGATCCGCGTCGAGCGGGTCAAGATCGGCAAGCGCGCCTTCGTCGGCAACTCCGGGATGGTGTCCGCCGGTCGTCGGGTGCCCAAGTCGTCGCTCGTCGCCGTGCTCTCGGCGGCACCACAACGGGCCGTCGCCAAGGCCGGGTCGTCCTGGCTGGGCAGCCCGCCGACCAAGCTTCGCCGGTCGGCCGGGAAGACCGACACCAGCCGGACCTACGAACCGCCCAACCGGCTCAAGCTCTACCGCGCGCTCGTGGAGACCTTCCGGATGGTGCCGATGCTGCTCGGCGTGCTCCTCAACCTCGGCGTCGCCGTCACGTTGCTCGCGTTGCTGGACCAGAACTTCTGGGCGGCACTCCTGCTGGCCGGGTTCGTGATGATCGCCGCGGGACTGGCCGCGGCCGTCGTGACCTTGGTGGCGAAGTGGACGATCGTCGGGCGGCACACGACCGAGGACCACCCGCTCTGGTCGGGATTCGTCTGGCGCAACGAGCTGGCCGACACCTTCATGGAGGTGCTGGCCGCCCCCTGGTTCGCCTCCGTCACGCAGGGCACGGTGGCGCTCAACGTGTGGATGCGGATGCTCGGCGCCAAGATCGGCCGGGGCGTCTGGTGCGACACCTACTGGCTGCCGGAGACCGACCTGATCCACCTCCACGACGGGGCGACCGTCAACCATGGATGCGTCGTCCAGACGCATCTGTTCCACGACCGGGTGCTCAGCATGGACCGGGTCACGCTGCACACCGGCGCGACCTTGGGACCCAACAGCGTTATCCTTCCCGCCGCGACCATTGGGCGGCATGCCACCGTTGGCCCGGTGTCGCTGGTGATGCGTGGGGAAGGTGTCCCCAGCAGGACGAGGTGGATCGGGAACCCGATCGGCCCCTGGGAGGATTCCTAAGTGTCAGACCCCTACGTTCCCGGCCACGGGGACGCGTCGTACGACGTCGTGCACTACGACCTGTCGGTGTCCTACAAGCTCGTCGGCAACCGGATCGACGCCGAGGCGATTCTTCGCTGCGTGGCGAACGAGGACCTCACCTGGTTCGCGCTGGACCTCCGTGGCCTCTCGGCGTCGAAGCTGCTGGTGGACGGCAAGGCCCCCGCGAAGTACACCCACCGCGGCGGAAAGCTGGTGGTGAAGGTGGCGCGCCCGATCGCGGCCGGTCAGCGGTTCACCGTGCGCGTGCGGTACTCCGGCAACCCGCGGCCGGTGTCCTCGAAGGTGCTCGGCGACGCCGGCTGGGAGGAGCTGGAGGACGGCGTGATCGTGGCCGCCCAGCCGCACGGCGCGCCGTCGTGGTTCCCGTGCAACGACCGGCCGGACAACAAGGCCACGTACGCCATCTCGATCGCCGCACCCTCTGACTACTACGTCGCCGTGAGCGGTGAGTTCGTCTCGACCGACCGGTCCGGGTCCACCACCACCTGGCACTACGAGCAGGCGGCGCCGATGGCGACGTACCTCGCGACCGTGCAGATCGGGCGCTACTCGGTCGTCGACCAGCCGGGTCCGGTGGCGCTGCGCGTCGTCGGCGCGGAGGTCACGGGCGCCGACTTCGACGCGTCGTTCGGGACCCAGCCGGCGATGATGGAGTTCTTCATCGACCGGTTCGGGCCCTACCCGTTCGCGTCGTACACCTCGGTCATCACCGATGACGACCTCGAGATCCCGCTGGAGTCCCAGTCCCTCTCCACGTTCGGGCGCAACTTCGTCAGCGGCGAGTGGGACGCCGTCCGCCTGATCGCCCACGAGCTGGCGCACCAGTGGTTCGGCAACGCCGTCACGCTGAGCAGGTGGAAGGACATCTGGCTGCACGAGGGCTTCGCCTGCTACGCGGAATGGCTGTGGTCGGAGGAGTGCGGCCTGGATTCCGCCGCCGAGCGGGCCGAGCACTACTACAAGAAGCTGAGCGGACTCGACAGGACCTGGTGCTCGGTGACCCGACGCCGGAACTGATGTTCGACGACCGGGTCTACAAGCGCGGCGCGCTGACTCTGCACGCGCTTCGCGGCTCGGTCGGCGACGACGTGTTCTTCGAGATCCTGCGGTCGTGGGTGGTCAAGCACCAGGGCGGATCGGTGACCACCGAGCAGTTCATCGAGCACGCTTCGACGATTGCCGGCCAGCCGCTGGCGGAGCTGTTCGACGCCTGGCTGTTCCAGACCGCGCTGCCCCAGGTCTAAGGCTGGTCTAACGCGTCGCGAGCGCCGCGACGAACCCGTCCGGAGCGGGTACGTCGACCAGCTCACCATCGAACGCGGCCAGGTTCACCTCGGTCATCGGCCGGGCGAGCCCCACGCCGTACGCCTTGAGGATCGCCTCCTTGGCGGCCCAGACGCGGGCCCTGGCAAGACTCTGGTCGGCGACTTCGCCGTGAGCCAGGACCAGGTCCGCCGCCCAACGAGACTCCACGCCGGTCACCGACTCGACGTCCACTCCGACGGCGCTGACACCGGCGCTGACAAGCGACACCGCGGTGAGCAGGTGCGGTCCTGCCCGGGACAGCGACACGTGCAGCTCGCGTCCCTCGTGCCTTGCCCAGGGCCGGCCGTGGTCGGATGATCCGCAGATCGGGCAGAGTCGTCCGGTGCCGACCGCACCATCGCCCAGGAGCGCGCCCATGTGACTGGCCAAGGCAGCGTCCCCTCCCAGGTGGACGGGATGCCAGCGCAGGTCCACGGTCACGGGCGTCATTGTCTCCTCATAGGATGGGCGCATGCCTGAAACCGCTGGATCGAGCACGTCGCAAGGCGACCGTGTCGAGATCTCCCGGGACGAGGTCGCCCACCTGGCGAACCTCGCCCGGATCGACCTGTCCGACGCCGAGCTCGACCACCTGGCTCCGCAGCTGACGGTGATCCTGGAGTCGGTGGCCTCGATCCGGGGGATCGCCGGCGACGACATCCCGCCGACGTCGCATCCGCTCCCGCTCACCAACGTCTTCCGCGAGGACGTCGTCCGTCCCGGCCTGACCGCCGAGCAGGCCCTCTCCGGCGCTCCCGCGCAGGAACAGCAACGCTTCGCCGTACCGCGGATCCTGGGTGATGAGCAGTGACGGGGAACGGAGCAGAGCGAGGAACGAGCGAGCGACGTGACCCGTCACTCGCGAGAACTCCTGTGACGGGGAACGGACGGACTGGACCCGCAGGACCGCAGCCCAGCTCGCCGACGCGCTCGCGGCAGGGGAGACCACGTCGGTCGAGCTGACCCAGGCCCACCTGGACCGGATCGCGGCCGTCGACGCGAGCGTGCACGCGTTCCTCCATGTCGACACCGATGGTGCCCTGGCGGCTGCCCGCGAGTCAGATGCACGTCGGGACAGCGGGCGAGCCGGCAAGCCCGCTCGACGGGGTGCCGATCGCGGTGAAGGACGTCATGGCGACGGCCGGGCTCCCCACCACCTGCGGCTCGCGGATCCTCGAGGGCTGGATCCCGCCGTACGACGCGACGGTGGTCGCCCGGCTCAGGGCCGCGGGACTGCCGATCCTCGGCAAGACCAACATGGACGAGTTCGCCATGGGCAGCTCGACCGAGCACTCCGCCTACGGCACCACCCACAACCCGTGGGACCTCTTGCGGATCCCGGGCGGCTCGGGTGGCGGCTCGGCCGCTGCCGTGGCCGCCTTCGAGGCGCCGCTGGCCGTCGGCACCGACACCGGCGGTTCGATCCGGCAGCCGGGAGCGGTCACCGGAACGGTCGGGGTGAAGCCGACGTACGGCGGGGTGTCGCGCTATGGCCTCGTCGCCCTGGCCAACTCGCTCGACCAGGCCGGCCCGGTCACCCGCACCGTGCTGGACGCCGCGCTGCTGCACGAGGTGATCGGTGGGCACGACCCGCTCGACTCCACCTCGGTCGACGCGCCGTTGCCGCCCCTGGTCGAGGCCGCCCGCCAGGGAGCCGATGGCGACCTGACCGGCGTCCGGATCGGCGTGATCAAGGAGCTCGGCGGCGAGGGCTACCAGGCCGGCGTGCTCGCGAGGTTCCGTGAGTCGGTCGCCCTGATGGTCGATGCCGGTGCCGAGGTCGTCGAGGTGTCCTGCCCGAGCTTCGTGCACGCGCTGGCGGCGTACTACCTGATCCTGCCGGCGGAGGCGTCCAGCAACCTCGCGAAGTTCGACGCCATGCGCTACGGCCTGCGGGTCCTGCCCGACGACATCGACGACCCATCGGCGGAGGACGTCATGCGCGCGACCCGCGACGCAGGGTTCGGCGACGAGGTGAAACGCCGGATCATCCTCGGCACCTACGCCCTGTCCAGCGGCTACTACGACGCCTACTACGGCCAGGCCCAGAAGGTCCGCACGCTGATCAGCCGGGACTTCGACGCCGCGTTCGAGCAGGCCGACGTGCTCGTGTCGCCGACCGCGCCGACCACCGCCTTCAAGATCGGCGAGAAGGTCGACGACCCGCTCGCGATGTACCTCAACGACCTTGCGACGATCCCGGCCAACCTGTCCGGCGTCCCAGGCATCTCGGTGCCGAGCGGGCTCGCCGACGAGGACGGGCTGCCGGCCGGCACCCAGGTGCTCGCCCCTGCGCTCGCCGACGACCGGGTCTACCGGGTCGGCGCCGCCCTGGAGACGCTGCTGGTGAAGAAGTGGGGCGGCCCGCTCCTCGACAAAGCCCCTCCTTGGCGCCCGTGGTCGAGGAGGGCGAGCGGTGAGCGACACTTTGCTGGCCTTCGAGGAGGCTCTCGAGAAGTTCGACCCGGCGCTGGGTCTTGAGGTCCACGTCGAGCTGAACACGAACTCGAAGATGTTCTGCGGCTGCCCGACGGAGTTCGGCGCCGCGCCCAACACCCAGGTGTGTCCGACCTGTCTGGGCCTGCCCGGCGCCATGCCGGTCGTCAACGAGAAGGCCGTCGAGTCAGCCATCCGGATGGGTCTCGCCCTGAACTGCGAGATCGCGGAGTGGTGCCGGTTCGCGCGCAAGAACTACTTCTACCCGGACATGCCGAAGAACTTCCAGACCTCCCAGTACGACGAGCCGATCTGCTTCGAGGGCTGGACCGAGGTCGAGGTGGACGGCGAGACCTTCCGCATCGAGATCGAGCGGGCCCACATGGAGGAGGACACCGGCAAGTCGTTGCACGTC
Organism: uncultured Actinomycetota bacterium; assembly: GCA_963844385.1. Lineage (GTDB taxonomy): Bacteria > Actinomycetota > Actinomycetes > Propionibacteriales > Nocardioidaceae > Nocardioides. The sequence goes on from CAWJOJ010000012.1 coordinate 18,685, forward strand.
GGCGGCGCCACCGGCCGGATCCACGGCGCGGAGTACTCGCTGGTCGACTACAACCGTGCCGGCATCCCGCTCATCGAGATCGTCACCAAGCCGATCATGGGCACCCGCGAGAAGGCGCCGTTGGTGGCGAAGGCGTACGTCGGCCAGCTTCGCGAGCTGCTGCTGGGCCTCGGCGTGAGCGACGTACGCATGGAACAGGGATCGCTGCGCTGCGACGTCAACCTGTCGCTGTCACCCAAGGGCGACGGGGGACTCGGGATCCGCACCGAGACCAAGAACGTGAACTCGCTGCGGTCGGTCGAGCGGGCGGTCCGCTTCGAGATGCAGCGCCACGCTGCCATCCTCGACGCCGGCGGTTCGATCCTGCAGGAGACCCGGCACTGGCACGAGGACACCGGGGTCACGACGTCCGGTCGCGAGAAGTCGGACGCCGAGGACTACCGCTACTTCCCGGAACCCGACCTGGTGCCGGTCGCCCCGACTCGCGAGTGGGTCGAGGAGCTGCGGGAGACACTTCCCGAGCCTCCGCGGGTACGCCGCGCCCGGCTCCAACTGGACTGGGGTTTCTCCGAACTGGAGATGCGCGACACGGTCGGTGCCGGCGCGCTCGGCCTGGTCGAGGAGACCATCGCCGCGGGCGCGCCGCCCCAGGCGGCCCGCAAGTGGTGGCTCTCGGAGATGGCCCGCCGCGCCAACGAGGCCGGCCAGGAGATCGCCGACCTCGGCGTCACCCCGACCGACGTGGCCAGGGTCCAGGCCCTGGTCGACGAGGGCAGGATCAACGACAAGCTCGCGCGTCAGGTGTTCGACGGCCTGCTGGCCGGTGAAGGTACGCCGGACGAGATCGTCGCCGCCCGTGGGCTGGCGATCGTGTCCGACGACGGCGCCCTCGGCACTGCGGTGGACAACGCGATCGCGGCCTTCCCCGACGTCGCCGACAAGATCCGGGCCGGCAAGGTGGCTGCCGCGGGCGCCCTGATCGGCGCGGTCATGAAGGAGATGCGCGGCCAGGCCGACGCCGGCCGTGTGCGCGAGCTGATCCTCGAGAAACTGACCTGACTGGGTGGTCCTGACCCTAGGGGAGTCCTAGGGTCACGGTTCCGTTGCGAGCCTGAGGTCACGGGTACAAGGTGGGGTCAAACCTCGGCGTGCCGACCGCTGAGTCAAGCTCCGGCCGACACCGTCGCGACGCCAACTCAGGTTGAGGAGATTCGCGTGTTCCGGTCCAGCTTGCGCTCCAGTTTCCGGTCGGCAGCCCTGTCGTGCACCCTCGTCCTCGTCGCGTCCGGCGTGGTCGTCGCGGCCACGTCTGCCGCACCCACGGCCTCCGCGCCGGCGACTCAGTCGGCGGCGCCGAGCGCCCCGCCGCAGGGCAAGGCGGTGTTCTTCAGCTCGGATGGGCTGCGCCAGGACCTGGTCGCGAAGTACGCCGATCAGGGTCTGATGCCAACCATGCGCTCGTTCCTCCGGAACGGGATGCGTGCCCGGGGCAACGGCATGCTCACCCAGGCGCCTCCGAACACGGGCTCCGGGTGGTACTCGCTGGCCACCGGCGCCTGGCCCGGCGTACACGGTTCGACCAACAACACGTTCCACAAGAACGGCGACCCGTTCGCAAACCGCACGAGTGCCTTCGATCCCGGCATCCTGCAAGCCGAGTCGATCGCCCAGGCTGCTGAGCGGGACGGCCTCAAGGTCGCCCAGGTGGAGTGGGCAGGAGGCCGGAACGCCTCGACCCAGGGCCCGACGATCGACTTCCGGGGCTTCTTCTCCGGCCGCGGCGTGGCCACCAACTTCATCGGCGGTCCGGACGACGCGCTCTTCGACGACCCCGGCTTCATCTCGGCCTTCGGGCTGCAGTTCGACCACCCCGACGGATTCGGCAGCCAGGCACCGTTCCCGGGCGCCGAACCGGCTCCGGCGACCGGATGGACCGACGTCCCCACGTCCTACAGCCCGGCGATGGAGATGCGGCTGCGGGTGCTCGACTTCGGGGTCGACAAGTACGGCCTCAACGCCTACCTGTACGACAGCACGGACGACGGGGCCACCAACTACGACCGCGTCCTGTTCTCCCCGACCAAGGACGGGGACGACGCGGTGGGAGACCTCGAAGAAGGCGAGTGGGCCGACGTCAAGGTGACGATCGACGGTGGTTCCCTGGACGGCAAGACCGCCGGGATGCTGGTCAGGGTCGAGGAGCTGTCGGCCGACCTCTCCCGAGTGCGCCTGTTCCACACCTCGGTCACCCGCGCGAACGCCAGCTGGCCCACCTGGCCAGGGGAGCCCGGCTACGCCGAGTTCGACGAGTTCCTCGCAGCCGAGTTCCCGACTGCGACCGCCGCTGACTTCGCCGTGCTCGAGGCCGGCATCGTCAGCGAGGAGACCTACGTCGAGCAAGGCCTGTACTGGTCCACCGGCCACTGGCCGATGCTCGAGTACGTAGCCGACACCTACCAACCCGACCTCCTGCTGGTCGGCATGCCCGTCACCGACGAGTTCCAGCACCAGTTCCTCGGACTGGTCAGCCCGAAGCTGCCGAACGGCGACGCCAACCCGGCATTCGACGATGTGAACCTCGACGGCACCCGGGACCACCGGGTCCGCGCCCGGGCGAGCTTCATCCGTCAGGCCTACCAGGAGTCCGACCGGACGCTGAGACTCGCCCGTCGCCTCGTCGGTGCCAACCCGACCACGTTCGTTGCCTCCGACCACGGGTTCGCTCCGCAGTTCCTGGCGATCGACGCCAGCCAGGTGCTCGTGGACCTCGGGCTGCTGTCGACGCCGCAGACGTCCAACTGCCGACCGGCAACCGGCGAGACCATCGGCAAGGCGAAGGCGTGCTGGGCCGGCGGCACGGTCCAGATCTATCTGAACCTTGCCGGCCGAGACCCGGCCGGCGGTGGCTTCCAGCAGGTAGCAGCCGCCGACGAGGCGGCGACGGTGGCACAGATCAAGGCCGCCTTCCTCGGGCTGACCGATCCCAACGACTGGACCCACGACGGCCAGCCGGAGGGATGGAAGGTCATGGACCGCGCCTTCACCAAGGCCGAGGCCCGGTACATCCCGAACGGGCCGCGCACGACCACCGACATGGCACATCCGACCAGGACTGGCGATCTGGTCGCGTTCTCCTACCCGCCGTACCAGTTCGACGCGGCGACGCCAGGCACCCTGATCTCGCCGTCGCACTTCTACGGCCAGCACGGCTACGTGCCGGACGTGAAGAACCTCGAGGCGAACATCAACATGCGGGCAACGTTCCTCGCCGGCGGTCGCGGGATCGGCAAAGGCAGGGTGACCACGAGGACGATCGACCTGGCCCCGACCCTGGCGTTCCTGCTGCGGATCCCCGAACCCCAGCACAGCCAGGGCAGGGTGCTGCGGAAGGTGGTCAGGAGCGGCTTCTCCTACAAGCCGATCTCGATCGTGGCGCTGAACGACTATCACGGGCAGCTCGAGCCGACCACTCGCGCGTACGACAACGGCCTGAACGCCACGGTCGGCGGCGGCGCGTTCCTCGCCACGATGTTCGACGAAGACCTCTCGTCGCTGCCTCCGAACGGCCTGATCCTCGCGGCCGGCGACAACGTGGGTGCCTCACCCGCCAACTCCGGTCTGCTCGAGGACATGCCGGCGATCGACGTCGAGAACGCCTGGGGGCTGGATGCCACGTCGTACGGCAACCACGAGTTCGACTACGGGATCGCGCGGCTGCTCGCGCACCAGGCCCGGGCGGACTTCCCGTTCCTCGCCACGAACATCGTCGACGCCGACACCGGTGAGCTGCCGGACTGGGTGACTCCGTCCAAGGTGTTCACCGTCAACGGGGTCAAGGTGGGCGTGATCGGCGCAGGCCTCGAGGAGACCCCAGAGCTGGTGTCGGCGGGCGCCACCGCCGGTCTCGAGTTCCTCGACGAGGGACCGCGGATCGCGGCGGAGTCCCGGCGCCTGGCCAGACGCGGGGTCAAGGTGCAGGTGGTGGTCGTCCATCAGGGCACCTCCAACGGCAGCAACGCCGTCGGGACCACGCCTGCAGTGCCCTGGGACGGGCCGATCCTCGGGATCGCCGACCAGCTGCAGAGCACCACGGTGGACGCCATGATCGTGGGCCACACCCACCGGGTCTCCAACCTGATGCGCGGCGACATCCTGATCGCCGAGGGAGTCAACGCCGGGGCCAGCTACTCGGTGCTTCAGCTCATGGTCAAGGGCGGAGACGTGGTCTGGGCAGGCGGGGCCACCAGGGTGGCCAAGACCCTGGGCGTCGCACCGCGCGCCGACGTACAGGCGATCGTCGACGCTGCCAACGCCGAGACCGACGAGCTGCGCAACCAGGTCGTCGGCACCCAGGCCAACGACATCCTCCGGGACCCGGACCGCCTGAGTGAGTCCGAGATGGGCAACATGGTGGCCGACGCAATGCGGTCGAAGTACCCCGGCGTGGACGCCGCGTTCACCAACTCCGGCGGCCTCCGCGCCGACCTGATCTGCTCCCCGCCGAGCGCCGGCGAGGCGGCCTGCGAGATCACCTGGGGTGAGGTGTTCGCGGTGCTGCCGTTCGGCAACCGCACGGTGATCCTGACTCTCACCGGGGCACAGCTGGAGCAGGCGTTCCTGAACGGCTTCTCGCCGGCCTGTGATTCGCAGATACACAGCGGCCGGTTCCCGCAGGTCTCCGGGCTGCGAGCCACGTTCACCTGCTCCGGCACCACCCCGGTCGTGACCGGCATGTGGAAGGCGCCCGACGGCGGGCCGGAGACCCCGATCGGTCCCGCCGACACGGTGCGGCTCGTCACCAACGACTTCATGTTCACCGGGGGCGATGGCTACACGATGTTCGCCGCCGGCACCGATGTCCTGCAGCCCGGTGACGACCTGATGCAGATCGCCGTGGACTACATCGCCGACAACTCGCCCGTGGATCCGGTCGAGGAGGGTCGGATCACCGGACCGTAGCTCGACCCGGCTCTTGTTGACAGTCCAGCAGCGCCGACCCGGCTCTTGTTGACACGTCGCGTGTCAACAAGAGCCGGGTCGGCGCGCTATCGATGTCAACAAGCGCCGGGTCGGCGACACCTCGGTGATGCTCAGGGGACAAGTCAGCCGGCCCTGATCTCGAGGATCCGGTCGTCGGTCTCGGCGGGGTCGCCGCGACCATCGTGGTTGGAGGTGGTCACCCACAGGTTGCCGTTGGGCGCGACGGCCACCGTACGCAGCCGCCCGTACTCGCCGACGAAGAAGTCAGTCGGGTTGCCCGCATCGGCGCCGTCGACGTCGACCCGCCACAGCCGTTTGCCCTGCAGTGAGGCCATCCACAGGTGACCGTCCGTGAACGCCAGCCCGGACGGAGAGGCCTCCGAGGTCCTCCACACCACCAAGGGCTCGGCGTACTTGCCGTTGCCGCCGGTGCCCTCGACGAACGGCCACCCGTAGTTTGCGCCCTTGACGATCAGGTTGAGCTCGTCCCAGGCCGAAGCGCCGAACTCCGAGGCCCACAGCCGGTCGTTGTCGTCGAACGCGAGGCCCTGCACGTTACGGTGCCCCCAGGTCCAGACGGGGGAGTCTTTGAACGGGTTGCCGGGCGCCGGCTCGCCATCAGTGGTGATCCGCAGGATCTTTCCGCCGAGCGACGACCGGTCCTGCGCGAGGTCGGCGTCACCGGTCTCGCCGGTGGAGGCGTACAGGTAGCCGTCCGGGCCGAACGCAAGCCGCCCTCCGTCGTGGATGAAGTCGTTGGGGATGCCCTCGAGGATCACGTCCAAGTCGCCGAGCCGCTTGCCGTCGTACGTCGTCCGCAGGATCCGGTTGTCTGATTCAGTGGTGACGTAGAGGAACACCTCGTGGTCCTCGGCGTAGTTGGGCGACACCGCGACGCCGAGGAGCCCGGCCTCTCCCATCGGGGCTGCCTCGGGGACGGTGCCGACCTCGTTGACCTCGCCGTCGCGGATCGACAGCACCCGCCCACTGTCCCGTTCGGTGACCAGCGCCGATCCGTCCGGCAGGAACGCCAGCCCCCACGGCACCTCCAGCCCGGACGCGATCGTGCTGACGACCTTTGGGTCTCTGTCGGCCGGGGGACGCTCGCTTGGTGTCGCGGTTTTCGCGGTGCGGGTCGGCGCATCTGTGGGTAATGGGACGTCGGGCTGGTCCTCCTCGGATGACGCGCAACCCGTCAGCAGCCCGGTGGCGAGCACGGCCGCAAGCACAGCGGCTCGCCGGGCGGCAACGCGTCTCCGGCCGATCACGGCAGTCGCGCCAGGAAGTCCATCAGCTCGTCCTGGACGATGCCGGGCTTCTCCATCTGGATGAAGTGGCTCCCGGGCAGCTCGACGTACGTCGACTCGGCGAGTCGCTCTGCGGCCGACAGCATGTCCTTCGGCCCGGCCAGCAGGTCGTACTTCGCGGCGACGAAGACGGCGGGAACCGTGATCCCGGACAGGGAGACCCGCTGGTGTTGGTGCGTCCGCAGGGCCATGTGGAAGTACCAGTCGAGCGGGATCGCGAGGAAGTCCTTCACCGCTCGAGCGGTCATCTCCGGATCGGCGACCGGCAGCATGAACCCGCTGTGCGACACGAGGGCCGTCGCGCGGCGGCCGACGGGCAGTCGGTGTGCGATGGGATTGAGCAGGATCCCGGCGTACCGCATGGTCCGCGACAGGTTGACGGTGATGGCCTGACGCACGAAACGCGGCAGGCGGGTCGGCGCCAGCATGGTCGCAAACGTTCCTCCCGGAACGCCCGCCACGGCGAAAAGTCCGCTGACTCGCGAGGGATGGCGCTGCGCGAGTTCGAACATCGTGTTGACGCCGATGGACCAGCCGATGACCGGCACCCGGTCCACGCCGGCCGCGTCGAGCACCGCGACCGCGTCCTCGACGAGCTCCTCGACGCCGATCCGGTTGCGGTCGACCGGCCTCTCCGATCCGCCGATCCCTCGATGGTTCCAGGAGATCACGCGGACCTGACAGTCGGACCGGAGAAACGCCGGCCAGGTCCAGGGACCGGTGCCGAGACCGTTGCAGAGCAGCACAGTCGGGCCCGCGATCAGACAATCGGGATCGTTGGTCCACGCCTCGAGGCGGGTGCCGTCGGCGCTGACCACCCCGTAGTAGAACGGCTCGATCGTGGTCGCGGTGCGGCCGCGAGGCCCGGCGGTGGCAGACATGCGTGAATTGTGCCCCAGGCCGCCTACCCGCAGCGGACGGCGTGCGGCGAGTTGAGCAGGACGGGTCGGGTCAGCGGTGTGCCGTGTGTCCTATCGCCGGAAGCGGCGGAGTAGCTGAGGCGGCCTCGGTTCGCGATCGCGGGACCGGCCTGGCATAGCGCCCCAGGTACTCCTCCACGTCACGCGCCTGCGCGGTGCGCTGCGCCATCGCCGTACACGCCACCATCGCGTTACGGCGCGCCTGCAACTGGCTGTTGGCGGCCCAGTGCCGAAGCGTCTGCCACGGAGCAATGATGTTCTCCATGCTCAGAGACTAATCCGCCCACAGGTCAGTGATGTCAAGCGCGGATGACATCTGTGTGAACGGGTAGGTGTCAGCCGGCGTTGAACGCCTCCACGACGTAGCTCCGGAACTGCAGGTTGGCGCGGTTGTTGCCGCCCGGGAGGACATCGAACCTCCATAGCCCACGTGGCAGTCCGGTCCACACCATCTGGACGCTGTGGGTCTGGACACCGGCCGAAACGTTCTGCATGAACGTGTGACCCGGGCTGCCGAACACCTGCTGGCCCACGGTGCAGGGGCTGGCAAGGCCGCCAGTGCCGGTGCAGACCGCTCGCATGTCGATGTGGATGAAGTCGCCCGCCGTCGCGGTGCTGACCTCGCTGACGAAGTTCGCCGTCACCGCGCCCGGACACACCTTCCTGATGTTGACGGTCGCCGCCGCCACGTTGTCCGCCGTCGAGTCGTCCGGCGGAATCAGCGTGCTCGACTGGGTGTCGTAGCCCATGCGGCAGCCGCCCCCGGTCGACTGGTTGGTGATCCGCGCCTGGGCCTGCGCCGACAGCGACGTCCCGCCCCTGTCGTGATCTGCCCCGAGGCCAGCGCCGTAGGCAACGGCCCCGGTGATGACCAGGGCGGCGGCGCCGGCGAGTGCGGCCAGTCCCCTTCTGCTTCCCCGAGACAATGAGATGCGCTTCATGTGTCCTCCAGCGTGATGGATCCGGACGAGCTCTCGCCCGGGCACGACGGGGTGGACGTACGCATCACCAGGTCGGCAGGACGCCCGAGGCTGACGTCCAGACCGCCGTGATCCCACGATGGTCCCGTTGAGGCACGACTGCCATAGCCACCACGGAGGGTTTGCGGGTGGCCCGTTCGCCAGTCAGCCGGGCACGGGTTCCCCCAGCACGCTGCCCGACCGCGTCGCACCGATGCTGGCCGCCACGACACAGCCCATCGCCAACCATTGGATGGGACTGAGGAACTCGCGGAGCAGCAACATCGCGGCCAGGGCTGCAGCGGCCGGCTCGAGGCTCATCAGGATGCCGAACGTGGCCGGCGGGAGCCTGCGCAGCGCGGCGAGCTCCAGGCTGTAGGGGACGACCGAGCTGAGCAGGCCGACCAACGCCCCCAGGGCCAGGATCCGGGCGTCGAGGACTGCGCCCGCGCCGTCGACGGCGGCGAACGGCAGCAACCCGACACCGGCCACGACGCTCGCGACCGCGAGCCCGTCGAGACCCGGCCAGCGGCGGCCGGTGCTCGCGCTCAGCAGGATGTACGCCGCCCACGCGGCGCCGGCGAGCAGCGCGAACAGCACGCCGGCCAAGTTCACCGCACGAGGCTCGGCGCCGAGCATGATCACCCCTGCGGCGGCCAGGGCGACCCAGATCAGGTCGCGCCCGCGGCGAGAGCCGACGGCGGCAAGGACGAGCGGGCCGACGAACTCGATGGTGACGGCGACCCCGAGCGGGATCCGGGCGAACGACTGGTAGATCGCCCAGTTCATGGTGCCGAGGCTCACCCCGAAGCCGACGACCACGGCCCAGTCGTGGCGGGTGCGACCGCTCAGGACGGGGCGGGCGATCAGCGCGAGGAACACGGCGCTGGTGGCGAGACGCAGCCAGACCAGGGCCGTCGGGGTGATCTCGTCGAACAGGTCCTTGGCGATCGCGGCCCCGAACTGGACGGACAGGATCCCGATGACGACCAACCACACCGCACGCTGCAGGCCACCGGGCATTGGCTCAGGATGCCAGCCGGCCTACGGCTCCCCCCGCACCCGGTCGCCCTGAGCCGCCGTCCGAGCCACGATCTGATGTTTAGTCCGAAGACCCTAGGTGTGTGACCTCGCGCAACCGCTCCAGCAGTCCCTGCAACGTTTCGAGATCCCTGATGTCGAGAGACTCCAGAGGTGATGCGGCCTCCAGTGCCTCGCTCAATTGACTGCGGAAGTGTGTCCCGGTTTGAGTGAGCTCGACCCGGCGAACCCGGCGGTCTCGCGGGGCGGCCCCGCGGTGCAGATAACCGTGGCTCTCCAGCCTGTCGACAAGGCCTGTGGCGTTGGACTGGTCGCATCCCAGACGAAGGGCGAGATCGCTCATGGTCAGAGGCTCGAGTCGAGTGTCCCTGTCGATTCCGCGATGGCGCCCTTCCTGCCCTTCTACGGGGCCATGGAACTCGTAGGTACCTCCTGGGCCGGCGGCAACGTCGCGCCTTGGCTCGCCCACGTCGTGATCGTCATGGCAGTACTGCTGGTTGGAACCGCCATCGCTTGGCGACGCGCCACCTGGTTCCGACCGCTGACGTCGAGGCCGACGGCCTAGCAGCTACCGGATCGGTCTTGATCGGCGGGGCGATCTCATCGGTGCTGGTCATCCAGGCGGCGGAGCAACTCCTCGATCATCCGGCGTTCGTTGGCGAAGTAGTCGAGCCCCCAGTCGGCGACCAGCGCCGGGTAGCGGAACGCCTCGCCTGGACCGTCCGCACCCTCCAGCGACTTCCGAACCTCGTCGAGCGCGGCCCGCTCGTCGTCCAGCGCCACCAAGTGGTCGCGAAGCATGCCTTTCGTCGTTGCGGGATCGACCACGTGTCCGAGCAGCAGCCGCAGCGCGACGGGGTGCTTGAGCACTGCGAAGCCTGCGGGGGTGGTCGACATCCAGGTCCGCAGCTCCTTCCGGCCGGTCTCGGTGATCCCGTAGCGGGCACCGCGTCCAGCGCCCGGGTCCTCCCCGACGCGGGCCACCAGGCCGAGCTCCGTGAGCCGGGCGAGCTCGGAGTAGACCTGGCTCATCGCCGGTGAGACCCAGTAGAAGCGCAGCGTCGCGTCGGCCCGCCGCTTGAGCTCGTAGCCGGTCAGCTCGTCGCCGAAGGTCAGCAGGCCGAGCAGGGCGTAGGAGGTGATCGGAAGCTCTTGACCCATGGTGCGAGAACACTACTATTCCTGTTAGGAACACTGCCCGATGAGACCGCCGAAGAGGGAGAGTTCAGATGCCGTCGACTGTGCTGTTGGTCGGAACCCGCAAGGGCCTGTGGATCGGCCGCTCCGACGAGGCTCGCCAGGACTGGGCGTGGACCGGGCCGCACTTCGACATGGAGGAGGTCTACTCCTGTCTGATCGACACTCGCGGGTCCACCACCCGGCTTCTCGGGGGTGCGTCCTCGAGCTGGCTGGGCCCGCAGGTGTGGCGGTCCGACGACCTGGGCGAGACCTGGCAGGAGACCCCGAACGGCGCCGTACGTTTCCCCGAGGACACCGACGCGACCGTCGCCCGGGTCTGGCAGCTGACGCCGGGCGCCGGGGACGACGTGGTGTACGCCGGCACCGAGCCCGGCGCGGTCTTCAAGTCGACGGACCGGGGCGAGACGTTCAGCCTCGAGCGGGCGCTGTGGGACCACCCCCACCGTGAGCAGTGGAATGCGGGCTTCGGCGGCCAGGCCTTCCACACGGTCCTTCCGCACCCCACCGACCCGGACTCGGTGACGGTGGCCCTTTCGACCGGCGGCGTCTACCAGACGACGGACGGTGGCTCGTCGTGGTCGCCGCGCAACAACGGGATCCGGGCGGAGTTCATGCCCGAGGGTCAGCAGTACCCCGAGTTCGGCCAGTGCGTGCACAAGGTGACCCGGCATCCCGCATCTCCAAGCCGGATGTACCTGCAGAACCACGGCGGCGTCTACCGCTCCGACGACGAGGGGGGCTCCTGGAAGTCGATTGCCGACGGCCTGCCTGCCGACTTCGGTTTCCCGATCGTCGTACACCCGTATGAACCCGACACGGTCTACGTGTTCCCGATCAATGGCGGCGACAGGCGCTACCCGCCCGAGGCGAAGGCCCGGGTGTGGCGCTCCAAGGATGCCGGCAACACCTGGGAGGAGCTCGGCAAGGGACTGCCGGACGACTTCTACGTAGCCGTGATGCGCGACGCCATGTGCGTCGACGACCACCGGTCGACCGGGATCTACTTCGGCGCCCGCAACGGAGCGGTCTGGGGCTCGAACGACGAGGGCGAGACCTGGACCCAGGTCGTCTGCGACCTCCCTGACGTGCTGGTCGTCCGCGCAGCGGCTCTGGCTGACTGAGCCCGTCCAAGCCACTACGGAGACGACATGGCTGACTACGAGGTCGTCCGCTCGACGACCGTCAACGCTCCGCCCGCCACCCTGCATGCGCTGATCAACGACTTCCACGAGTGGCGGGCATGGTCGCCTTGGGAAGATCTCGACCCCAACCTGACCCGGATCCACTCCGGGCCGGCCTCGGGCATCGGCGCCCACTACGCGTGGGAGGGGAACAGGAAGGCCGGCAAGGGCAGCATGGAGATCACGTCCTCGACGCCCGAGTCGATCGGCTTCGCGCTCATGTTCATCAAGCCGTTCAAGGCGAACAACCGCTTCAGCTTCACGCTGAAACCGTCCGGGACCGGCACCCACGTGACCTGGCGGATGACCGGCGAGCAGAAGGGCCTGATGTGGCTGTTCGGCAAGGTCATGTCGATGGACAAGCTGGTCGGCAAGGACTTCGAGAAGGGCCTTGTCAGGCTGAAGGCGGTTGCCGAGTCGAAGGCCTGAAGCTGCGCCGGCCTGCCGATCCGGGCCGGCCACTGCACGAACTCTCCCTGTGCACGAGTTCGACATCGAGGTTCAGCATTTCACTCGTCGCAACTGGACCCGGGCGCCGATGTGACAGACGACGACCT
>CAWJOJ010000013.1:0-136700 GCA_963844385.1 uncultured Actinomycetota bacterium
CGCCCTTGACACCTGCACCTAACTCACACAAATGTAAGCAGGTCCGTTCTCCAGCCAGTAGGGGTGGGTCATGCGCTCGCTTTTCACCAAGTTCGCCGTACTCGCCCTCGTTGGCGGAACCGTCCTGGCGGCTCCGCCCGCCAGCACCACGATGGCTGCCCCGGACCGGGGCGACCGGCTCGAGGTCTACGTCGTCGAACTTCCCGCCAGTCAGCTGGAGAAGCTCGAGGAGGTCGGCATCGACGCCCACCACGCGATCGCTGAGACAGCTGGCAGGGGTCTGGTCGACCTCGACGCCGTGATCACCGAGCTCCAGGCCCAGAAGCTCCGCTCCGAGGGGATGTCGGTCACGCTCAAACGGATCAACGGCGAGAAGGCTTCCGTGGTGGCGGCCCAGCAGAACGCCGCTGGCTACGACGTCTACCGGTCCTACAGTGAGCCGGGCGGGATCGCCGACGAGCTCCGCGCCACCGCCGCCGCGCACCCGGCGATCACCAAGCTCGTGACGATCGGGAGGAGCGTCCAGGGGCAGCCCATCCTGGCACTCAAGGTCACCAACGGAGCCAAGGCAATCGCGGACGGCAAACGTCCGTCGGTCCTGTATGCGGGAGCGCAGCACGCGCGCGAGTGGATCACCCCCGAGATGATCCGGCGCCTCATGCACCACTACCTCGACGGCTACGGCACGGATGCCGAGCTGACCCGCATCGTGAACACCACGGAGCTCTGGTTCCTGCCGGTCGCCAACCCCGACGGATACGACTTCACGTTCTCCGACGAGCGGCTGTGGCGCAAGAACCTCCGCGACAACAACGGCGACGGAACCATCACGCCGGACGACGGGGTGGACCCGAACCGCAACTTCGCGGTCAAGTGGGGATGGGACAACGAGGGCTCCTCCCCATCTCCGGACAGCGAGACCTACCGCGGCACCGGCCCGAACTCCGAGCCGGAAACGAAGGCCCTCGCCCGGCTCTTCGACAGGATCGGGTTCGAGTTCTTCATCAACTACCACTCGGCAGCGGAACTGCTGCTGTACGGCATCGGCTGGCAGGTGAGCACCCCGTCGCCCGACGACGTGATCTACGAGGCGATGGTGGGCGATGACGAGAACCCCGCGGTCCCTGGCTACGACCCGGACATCTCCGCTGAGCTCTACACCACCAACGGCGACACCGACACCCACGCCACCGTCCGGAACGGCACCCTCGGCTTCACCCCCGAGATGACGACCTGCCAGACGGTTTCGGCGTCCGACCCTGACGACGAGTGGCTGCCCGAGGACTGCGTCAGCGGCTTCAACTTCCCGGACGACGAGGAGCTCATCCAGGCCGAGTTCGAGAAGAACATCGCGTTCGCGCTCTCGGTCGCCAAGTCCACACATGACCCTGACGACCCGGTCTCCGCCGTCGGCCGTACCGCCTCCGACCTCGTCGCCGACCCGTTCGCCGTCTCCCACGCCAGGTCACAGCTGGTCGGAGTCACTGCGAAGCGGGCGATCAAGAACCTGCGCCTGAAGTACTCCGTGAACGACGGCCAGACCCAGTCGTCCAGGACGTGGCAGTGGCGCGGCGGTGAGCGCTACGGGAAGACCCACAACGACTACTACGCCGAGTTCCGCGGCAAGGTCAGGCGCACGCAACCGGGCGACTCGGTCGAGGTCTGGTTCACCGGCATCAAGCCCGGGACCGGTCGGGTCAGCAGCGCTCCGTTCACGTACGAGGTGGCAGCCGACGTCGGTGGCGACGTGCTCATCCTCGCCGCGGAGGACGTCACCGGCGCCAGCCCGGTCCAGGGCGTGGCCAGCGCCAAGTACGCCGACGACTACGCCGCCGCGCTGACCGCGGCTGGTTACACCTCCGACGTTTACGACGTCGACGCCCACGGCCGCACCGCTCCCCATCACCTCGGCGTGCTGTCCCACTACGACGCGGTCGTGTGGGAGACGGGTGACGACATCATCACGCGTGACGCCGCGCAGCCCGCAGGGACGGCGGCGAAGCTCTCGCTCGACATCGAGCTTGCCGTGCGTGACTATCTCAACGAGGGTGGCAAGGCACTCGTGACCGGTCAGTTCAACCAGTTCGCCCAGGCGGCCAACGGCGTCTACGACTACAACCCGTTTGCGCCACCGGAGTGCACGACCCCCGACACCTACCCGTGCCTACCGCTGTTCAACGACTTCCAGCAGTACTGGCTGGGCGCCTACAACTATGTGAGCGACGGCGGCACCGGAGACGAGGGTCCGTTCGGCGTGAGCGGCGCGGCGGGTGGTGCCTTCGACGGGTTCGCCGGCACCTTCAACGGTGGCGACTCCGCCAACAACCAGATCCACACGGCGTCTCTGCTGGCGACCTCGAGCTTCCTGCCGCCGGCCGACTTCCCGCAGTTCGCGAGCTCGGCCCCGGTGAAATGGGACCGGCCCGGCGCCGCGCCGTACGACCCGCACACGGGCGAGTGGTACGTGTACAGCCAGTTGGCCGACCAGGGCTGGAAGCGGATGACGCGCACGGTCGACCTCACCTCGGCGACGTCTGGAGAGCTGAACTTCCAGATCTCGCACGACACCGAGGCCGACTGGGACTACGTGATCGTCGAGGCGCACGAGGTCGGCACCGACGCCTGGACCACGCTCCCGGACACCAACGGCCACACGACCCAGGAAACCGGTGAGTCGTGTGCTGCGGGCTGGGACGACATCCATCCCCACGTCGCGCACTACCAGGGTGCGGACTGCTCCCCCACCGGCTCGACCGGCAGCTGGAACGCGGCCACCGGCAACAGCTCGGGCTGGCAGGAGTGGAACGTCGATCTGACTGCGTACGCCGGCAAGCAGGTCGAGCTGTCCATCAGCTACCTGACCGACTGGGGCACGCAGGGGCTGGGCGTCTTCGTGGACGACACCTCTGTCGTGCTCGACGGGGTGGCGACCGAGGAGACGTCGTTCGAGGCCGATCTCGGCGGCTGGGCACTGGCCCCGGCCCCGGAGGGCTCGCGGGAGACGAACAACTGGACCCGCACCCAGAAGGCCTTCGAGGAGGGTGCCGCCACCACGACGGACGACACCGTCTTCACGGGCTTCGGTGCCGAGGGGCTCACCACCGCCGACCAGAGAGAGGAGTTCGTGGCCAAGGCCCTCGACCACCTGCTCGGCTGAGTGACCGCGCACTAAAGCACTCGCGCAACCACCGCGGAGGTGGCCGCGTTGGCCTCGGCCAGCGTGGCCAGGGCCGCACGGTTGTCCTCGATGAGGACGTCCTGGTGGGCGGACTCGACGGCGTACCAGATGCCCACCAGGTTGGTGCGCCGCTTGCACTCCACGTCGTCGACAGCGGTATCGATTGCCTTGCGGGTGGCGCCGTCCTGCAGGCTGCGGTCGGAGAACGGCGCCAGTGGCTCGTCGTAGTCGTGGCGCTGACCGCGCATGCATTCAGACCAGCGCTGGAACGCGGCGAGCACACGAGGGTCACGTCGGCTGCGCTCGAAGCTCTCCTGGGACAACCGCTGCGCGAGGTACCAATCCGAGACCTGGTCGCCGTCCGGCCCGTGGAGAGTGCGTTCGGCGTCCCCGGAGCACCCGCCGTCAGGCACTTGCAGTCCGATCGGTAGAGCCTCGCCCTCTCCGGTCAGGACGGCCAGTGCGAGCGGGCTCAACTTCGGTCCGCGAGTCGGGTCGCGATGGGCGCTGGGATCGCGTTTCCCGAGGCCGTAGCCCAGGACTGCGGCCTCGGCCGCGTCCGTGATGCCGTACCTGCGCTCCGTCCAGGTTCGTGGCCCGACGCCGGTAACCGGTTTCGGCATCGCGATGTCCACCCCGAGACGCTGCATGCACTGACCGATGAGCTCGCGGCGGGCCAGGCCAATACGCTGAACCTCGTTGATGGAGGGAATGTAGTCGTCGAGCGGCAGCCGCAGGTCGACGCTCGCCACGAGCCGGGGCACCTCCGTGACAACAGGGAGGCCAGTGCTCGTCGGGTCGCCGTCGGCGGGCTCGGGAGACGCGTTGGACCGGTTTGACATTGAGCAGGCACCCAGTCCGATCACAAGGCCGATCACAAGGGCGACCGCGCAGAGGAACCGTGGTGCATTCATTCGACGCCATCCAGTAGTCATGCTGTGCTCGAGCTCCGTCCGCGATAGGTCCGTGATACATGCGTGATAGTTCGTGAGGGATGCGGGCCGAAGCCCTGCCCGGATCCTTGACTTCCGGGCAGGGCTTCGGCACTGTGCTGTCGATCTCAGGCAGACCAGAAGATGGACTCAGTGTTGTTCTTGTAGGTCGCGCTGAAGTTGCCACCGGAGTTCGGGCTGATGAAGCCGTTGAACCCGCCGTAGTTCGGCGACGTGGCAGCCCACGCCGTGACGAACCGGTCATAGTTCCAGACCGACTCGGCGTTGTTGGTCACGACCGCGCCCTGACCCGACCCCGCGCTGACGAAGCGGTCGTCGACCAGGTTGGCGTCGTTGCGGATGAACCCGGTCCTGCTGCCGCCGTAGTTCGAGAAGTACCAGAGGCACAGGTCTCCGTGCCCATCGGCGTATGCGGAGCAGGTGTCGCCCGTCCTCAGCTGGGTGATGCTGAGCTGCGGCGCCGCGAGTTTGCCCGCGACGGCGGCTCCAGTGACCGTCTTCTGGGTACTGAGGCGACTCGACGAGTCGCCCTTGTCGGCCGCGTTGGCCGGAAGTGTGGCCGCGGCGACGGCGCCGGCTGCGGCAATACCTGCGACGATCGTCATGGTTGTCTTGCTGCGTGCACGCATGGTTATTCCTCCTCATAGTGGGCGGCGGCGACAGGTCTGTCGCGCCGCTGTGAAACGAAGACGGCCACCCGATTTTCCGAAGCGCATCTTCCTGTGATAAAGAGCAGGAAAGTCCCACCTGATACACACGATCGCTCTGGGCGGCGGTGCTGGCGTCAAACTCGTGGGCCGATCTGGCCTCGGCCGTCGGCCCCTGGCCATCTTGAAGTCACCGGGGCTTCACCTCGGTCCACCAGCGTGTGAGGCATGACTGATCCCGGGCAGAACCTCAATCGCCGAACGCTGCTTTCGAGCGGCGCGCTCGCCGCCGGTGCACTCACAATTGTCGGCGGCACGGCCGGTGCCGCGACGGCGTCGCCGTACCCCACCGCCGGCCTCGTCCGCCGGCGCCTCGAACTAGCCTCCGGTGTGCAGTCCGGCGACGTCACCGCCCACTCGGCCGTTGTGTGGGCGCGCTCGTCGGGCCAGGGTCGGCTCGTCGCCGAAGTGACCAGCGGCCGCCGCCGGCGGAGGATTCGCGGGCCGTGGGCGTCCGAGCGCACCGACTTCACCGCCAAGATCGCCCTCACCGGGCTGGCGCCGGGGAGGGAGTACGCCGTCGAGCTGGCCTTCCAGGACGAGCAGGGCAACCGCGGGCAGTCGCAGGTCGCGACGTTCCGGACGGCGGCCATCCAGCCGCAGGCGACCAGCTTCGTGTGGACCGGCGACACCTGCGGCCAGGGCTGGGGGATCAACCCCGACCTGGGCGGCCTGGTCGGCTACCGCGCCATGCACGAGACCCGCCCTGACTTCTTCATCCACGCCGGCGACACCGTCTATGCAGACGGCCCGCTCGTGGAGCAGGTCACCGAGCCCGACGGACAGGTCTGGCGCAACATCGTGACGCCGGAGGTCAGCAAGGTGGCCGAGACGCTGGCGGAGTTTCGTGGCCGGCACCGGTACACGATGCTCGACGACAACGTCCGGGCGATGTACGCCGAGGTGCCGGTCGTCGCGCAGTGGGACGACCACGAGACCACCAACAACTGGTGGGCGGGCGAGGTTCTGGACGACCCGCGGTACACCCAGGAGCGACGCGTCGACGTACTTGCCGCGCGCGCCCGGCAGGCCTGGCAGGAGAACATGCCGATCGCCGATCGGCGTGCGCACCACCGCACCCACCAGCGCGGTGACGGGTTCGCGCCGGCGCGGATCTACCGCAAGGTCGAGCGCGGTCCCCAGCTTGACGTGTTCTGCCTCGACATGCGCACCTTCAAGGACCCCAACACCCCGGGGCTGGAACAGCACAAGACCCACATCCTCGGCACCGAGCAGGTCGACTGGCTGATCCGCGAGGTCTCCCGGTCGCGGGCGACGTGGAAGGTGATCTCCGCCGACATGCCCCTCGGCCTGGTCGTGCCCGACGGCCCGGTCAACCAGGAGAGTCTGTCCAACCGCGACCCCGGTGCCCCGCTCGGCAAGGAACTGGAGATCGCCGCGGTGCTCGCGGCGTTCAAGCGCCGCAACGTTCGCAACGTCGTCTGGGTCACCGCCGACGTGCACTACTGCGCGGCGCACCACTACGACCCGTCACGGGCGGGGTTCACCGACTTCGACCCGTTCTGGGAGTTCGTCGCCGGCCCGATCGCCGCGGGCACCTTCGGGCCCAACGAGCTGGACGGCACGTTCGGACCCGAGGTGGTGTTCAGCAAGTACGCCGCCACCCCCAACGAGTCTCCGCGCCACGGCAACCAGTTCTTCGGCCACGCCGCCATCGCGGCCGATGGGCTACTGACCATGAGCCTGCGCGACCTCAACGGCAGCACCCTGTGGAGTACCGATCTTCAACCTGCCTGAGCGCCGTGCTCAGGTGAGGGCGGCGAGGAGTTCCGCCTTCGACTTGCCTGCGAGGCCGGCTATTCCACGAGAGCGGGCTTCAGCCCGTAGCCGGACCACTGTCCAGCTGGCATCCGGGCGGGCGGCAGCCTGCGGCGAAACAGCCGGCGACGGGTCGTCGGCCGACTTCTCGAGGCTCTTGTTGAGCTCCTTGAGCTTTGCCTCTGACGCGGCTGCCGACTTCTTGTGCCGGCCCGCCTTCTTCTTCCAGCGATCCGCCCTCGCGTCGGCTCGCTCAAGGTCCGCCCGCAGCTGCTTGATGGTCGACTTGAGTTCCTTCTCGACAGATTTTGATCGCTTCTTCGCAGTCACGTGATCTCCTTTGTCGCGGGGCTACCCAAGCATGATGCTCCCATTCCCGAACCGTTGCCTCCTCCGCGACCTGATCATCGACCCAGCTCCCTCCGAAACGGCTGTCGAGGTTGAAGGTCCACGACCAACTCGGAGGGAATCGGCGGCCTGTTCGGCGGAGACCCGCGGACCCAACCGTGGGTCCGGTCTGACGCCGATCTCTTGAGACATCAGAACCAGGTGCCCCAGGCAGGAATCGAACCTGCGACCTTTCGCTTAGGAGGCGGCTGCTCTATCCGCTGAGCTACTGGGGCAAGTCGTTTTGAGATCCGTGCTGAAGCACCTCGGTCACGACGGCGATATCTTGTCACGCACTCGGTGACGGTCCCACCTCACGCGCGAGGTTTTGGTGGATCGGCGGGCCGGGCAGCACAATTTGGGTATCCCCTTGATTTGTCCATGCTCGGCCGTGTTCTGGCGCGCCCGGGCGCCCGAAGAGATGAGGAAGAGCCGACACGTGTCCGAGGAGCCACTGCAGAACGACGAGGGCCGGCACCGCGGCCACAGCCTGAAGCGGCACACCGCCCTGAGACTGCTGCTCGTCTGCTCTGTCGCTATCGCCCTCGTGATCGGCCTCGGCTCGGTCTTCTTCTACCGGCACCTCAACGGCAACATCACGTTCCTCAACATCGACGACAAGATCGGTGACCGGCCGGACAAGATCGCGCCGGGCGACCCGATCAACGTGCTGGTCATGGGTTCGGACTCCCGAGCCGGTGACGAGGGCGTCGACCAGATGGAGAACGGGGGCGCGCGGTCCGACACGACGATGCTGATGCACCTGTCCTCGGACCGGAAGTTCGCGTACGGCGTCAGTCTGCCGCGCGATGCGGTCGTGGACCGGCCGACCTGCGAGACCGACGACGGCGAAGTCGCTGCAGAGGACGACGTGATGTTCAACACCGCGTTCTACGTCGGCGGCGTGGCGTGCACGGTGAAGACGGTCGAGTCGCTCACGGGCGTCAAGGTCGATCATTGGGTGGTCGTCGACTTCAACGGCTTCAAGGACATGGTCGACGCGATCGGCGGCGTCGAGGTGTGTGTCCCGCATGCCATCGATGACGACCGCTATCAGATGCACCTCGAGGCCGGCACCCAGGAGATCCGGGGTCAGGAGGCGCTGGACTACGTCCGGGTGCGGCACGGTTTCGGCGACGGCTCGGACATCGGGCGGATGAAGCGACAGCAGACCTTTCTTGCGTCGATGGCGGCCCGCGTCGTGTCTGCCGGCACGCTCACCCGGGTCGACCGGCTGGTGAGCTTCCTCGACGCCGCCACGAAGTCGCTCGCCCTCGACACCGGCGTCGGCAACGTGATGTCCCTGGCCAAGCTCGGCAACCAGTTCCGCAGCATCGGCCTGGACAACATCGAGTTCGTCACGGTTCCCTGGGAGGCCTATGAGCCCGACCCGAACCGGATCCAGTGGGACCCCGAGCTCTCCGACCGGCTGTGGGACAAGATCCGCAACGACGAGCCGCTGACCCGTCGGTTGTCCGCGGACGCGATCTCGGCCGAGGATCAGGCGAGCCGTGACGGGACGCGGACCGACGACCCGAGCAGTCCTTCGGGGTCGACGTCGCCCTCGGACGGGGAGACCACCCCGGAGGAGGCCGAACAGGCCGAGGCGAACGGGCTGTGCGCGTGACCGACGAGGCCGACCCGACCGAGCCCGAGTCGACTCAGCCCGACAAGGCCGAGCCTGCTGAGGGCACGAAGCAAGAGTCGGACTGGGCGCGCCGCCGCAGGTTGGCCGCCGTGTTCGGCGACGTGCTCCCGGAGACGACCGACGACGAACGCGACGCGTCTGCTCCCGGTGCGACTGACGCCTCCGACGCGTGGCTCGAGGAGCAGGTGCCCCCGCACCACGGGGGCTCCTGAACCGTACGGGTCAGAGGGACTTCTGGTGCCCCTGGGAGGCGAGCAGGTCCCGGATCTCCTTCAGCAGCGTGATGTCCTCCGGGGTTCCCGGTGCGGGGCTCGGGAAGAACCGCTCCTTGGCCTTCGTGTAAGGCACGACGACGAAGAAATCGACGACCGCGGCGATCACGACAAACGCGATCAGGCTGTTCAGGAAGAAGCCGAGGTCACCCTCTTTGGCCCCCTTGAAGGTGTCTTCCGTGGCCGGGATCTTGGCCATCACCCACGCCGTGAACGCCGTGATCACCGCGCCGAAGGCCGTGGCCATGATGAACGCGACTGCCAGCTCGACCAGGTTCCCGCGCAGCAGGAAGTTCTTGAAACCACTCATGCCGCCACGCTAGCGAGAAATTGTCAGGCTGAGAAAACGGCCAACGGCCGCGTCGGCAACCACCTCTGACATCTCCGACGACGTGCCGATGACCATCAGCCGACCCGACAGGCCGGCAGTCGTCGCGGCCGCGGACGTGGACTCGGAGGCGATGGGGAGGGCGAGGATCGGTACGTCGACCGCAACCGTGTCGGTGCCGCCACCTCGAGGGTCGGTGGCGAGCAGGTTGACCTGGTCGCCGACTTTGAGCAGCGCGACGGCGTCGGCGTCGGGGATCCGCACCGGCACGGCGACCAGGTCGTCGTACCCCTGAAGCAGCCCGGCGCCAACCAGCCGGACGTCGGTCACCGGTTCACCGCGGCGCAACGGAGCGGCGAGCGTCCGGCCGACGGCCTCGCCCGACGTGGTCACCCCGGATGGCGCGGTGCCGTCGGCGAACGCGACCCGAGTGAGGTCGTCTGCCGACAGCATCGTGCCGGCGTCGAGGTCGCGAGCCGCGGCCACCACCCAGTCCGATGGCGGCGGGGGCGCAGCCGTCGCTTGGAGACCGGCCAGCGCCGCCACCCCCGTGAGGACGGCGGCCAGCAGCCGCCGTCTCAGCAGTACGGCCCGCCGGATCGCCCGTCGTGCGGCCCCGAGCCGCAACCGAAAAGTGCGCATGCGTCGACGCTAGGCCGAAGGCTAGATCCCCGCAGCGGCTATCCACAGGCAGGGGACGCCCCGTCGCACTCAGTCGGACGAAGACTTCGCCTTCGAGGGCTTGGAAGACGAGGCGCCGGAGCCGGTCTTCGAGGAGCCGGAGGAGGAGTCGCTCTTCGCACCCGACGAGGACTCCTTGGAAGCTGTGCCCGACGAACTGCCCGAATCCGCGCCCGACGCAGCGCTGCCGGACTTGTCCTTCGCACCACCCTTCGCACCGGTCGTCGTAGCGTCGGCCCGGCTGTCGGTCCGGTAGAAACCGGATCCCTTGAAGACCACGCCCACAGCGTTGAACAGCTTGCGCAGGCGGCCGTCGCACTCGGGGCAGTGCCGGAGCGCGTCGTCGGTGAAGCTCTGGAACTGTTCGAAAGTGTGACCGCACTCGGTGCAGACGTACTCATAGGTGGGCACGAGCAAGCAGTTTACGTTGGAGGGGTTCGAGACAGCGCCACCCACCCGGCTCCCTAAGATGACCCGGTGCCCAACTGGTGGAACGGCTTCCGGAAGTGGCCCCGACCCGCTCGTTGGACGGCGTACGTCGCGGTCGGCCTCGTCCTTCTGATGGTGGCCGTGACCGCTCTCGCGGTCGTGATGGTGCGACGACCGCTGCCGCAGACGACTGGCGAGATCCAGGTCCCGGGACTGACCGGATCGGTGGAGGTGGTCCGCGACGGCAACGGCATCCCGCAGATCTACGCCGACACGACCGGCGACCTGATGCGCGCCCAGGGCTACGTGCACGCCCAGGACCGCTTCTACGAGATGGACATCCGCCGGCACGTGACGGCCGGACGGCTCTCGGAGCTGTTCGGGAAGAAGACCCTCGATACCGACAAGGCCATCCGGACGATGGGCTGGCGCCACGTCGCGGAACAGGAGCTGGCGCTCATCCAGCCAGACACCCGCGCCGCACTCGAGGCGTACGCCGACGGGGTCAACGCCTACCTCGACGAGCACAGCCCGTCCGAGATCTCGGTCGAGTACACGTTGCTGCGGGCCGGAGGGCTCGACTACCAGCCCGAGCCGTGGACCGTGGTCGACTCGCTGGCCTGGCTCAAGGCCATGGCCTGGGACCTCCGCGGGAACATGGACGACGAGATCGCGAGGGTGCTGCTCTCGGTGAACCACGACCAGGACCAGATCGACGCGCTCTACCCGCAGTACCCCTATCGTGCGCACCGGCCGATCCTCGGGCAGGGCGCGGTCGTCGACGGCGTCTTCGAGCAGGACGCCGAACCCGGCAAGACCCGCAACCCGATCCGACCCGCCTACACCGCCGGACAGGTCAGTGCGGTCAAGGCGTTCGACCGCGCCATCCGGTCCGTGCCGTCGATGCTCGGCCACAACGACGGGCAGGGCTTCGGGAAGAGCAACCGGAAGGGAGACGGTCTGGGCAGCAACAGCTGGGTCGTCGATGGCGATCACTCGGCCACCGGCGAGCCCTTGCTGGCCAACGACCCGCACCTGGGGATCAGCATGCCCGGGGTTTGGTACCAGGTCGGTCTGCACTGTCGCGAGGTGACCCCCGACTGCGTACTGGACGTGAGCGGGTTCTCGTTCTCCGGCGTTCCAGGGGTCGTCATCGGTCACAACGCCGACGTCGCCTGGGGATTCACGAACCTCGGGCCCGACGTGACCGACCTCTACCTGGAGAAGACGGCCGGCGGGAAGTGGCTGTACGACGGCAAGTACCGGCCTCTGAGAACGCGCCACGAGAAGATCGTGGTGCGCGACGGCGAGGACTTCGACCTGACGGTGCGATCCACGCGGCACGGCCCCCTGCTCTCGGACGTCTCGGAGGAGCTGAGCACCGTCGGGGCCAACGCCGACGCCCCCGACGGTCCGAGCCGCGGCAACGGATTTGCGGTCGCCCTCCAGTGGACCGCCCTGACCCCGGCCCCGACCGCTGACGCGATCTTCGGGCTCGACACTGCCTCCGACTGGACTGAGTTCCGGGCTGCCGCGGCCGAGTTCGGCGTACCGGCGCAGAACCTCGTGTACGCCGACACGGCCGGCCACATCGGCTACCAGGCACCCGGCCGGATCCCGGTCCGCAAGTCCGGCAGCAGCGGGATGGTGCCGTCGGCAGGTTGGCTGCCGGAGAACGACTGGACCGGCTCCTATGTGCCGTTCGAGGCGCTGCCCAACGCGCTCGATCCGGACGAGGGATTCGTCGCCACCGCCAACCAGGCGGTGATCGGGCGTACCTATCCCCACTTCCTCACCTCCGACTGGGACTACGGCTACCGGTCGGAGCGGATCCGGAAGCTGCTCGAGAGCGAGGGCGAACTCTCTGTCGACGACATGGCCGACCTCCAGCTGGACACCTACAACTCGATGGCGCCGATCCTGGTCCCCTACCTGCTCGACATCGACCTTCCGCCGGGCTACTTCAGCGACGGACAGAAGCTGTTGCGGGACTGGGACTACACCCAGCCCGCCGGCTCATCAGCAGCGGCGTACTACAACGTGGTCTGGAGGAACCTCCTGGCGCTGACCTTCCACGACGAGATGCGCCGGTCGCTGTGGCCGGACGGCGGAAACCGCTGGTGGTTGGTCGTGAGCAACCTGTTGAAGGATCCCGCCAACCCGTGGTGGGACGACCGCACCACCGACGACGAGATCGAGAACCGCGACGCGATCCTCCGACAGGCGATGCTCGACGCCCGCGACGAGATGACCAGGCGCGAGGCGCTCGACCCGGCCGAGTGGACCTGGGGCCGGCTGCACCGGCTCAACCTGCACAACGCGACCCTCGGCGAGTCCGGCGTCGGGCCGGTCGAGCGGCTGCTGAACCGGGACGGCTACATGGTCGGTGGCGGCAACGCGATCGTCAACGCGACCGGCTGGGATGCCGCCGAGGGCTACGACGTCTTCTGGGCACCGTCGATGCGGATGGTCGTCTCGCTGGCGAACCTCGATGACTCGCGCTGGGTCAACCTGACCGGCGTCTCCGGACACCCGGGGTCGGGTCACTACACGGACCAGACCGATCTGTACGTCGCGGGCCAGACGCTGCCGTGGGCGTTCTCGCGGTCGGCCGTGGAAGACGCTGCCGAGGACACCCTGACCCTGGTCCCCGCGGCGGACTGAGCGACCGACACCGCTCAGAAGCGGACCAAGCCCGACGGAGTGACCGCATGCGTCACCCGGCGGTCATGCGGCTCGGCCGGGATCCGGTCCAGGATCTCCCCGTCGTACAACAGCACGATCGTGGGCGTGCCGAGCGGGATCCGTCCGAGCACTCGGTCGTAGGAGCCGCCGCCACGCCCCAGCCGCATGCCCAGGCGGTCGACGGCGAGGCCGGGCAGGAGTACGACGTCGGCCCACGCGATCGCCTCGGGCCCGACCGTCGGGCCTCCTGGCTCCAGAAGGCCCCGGCGGGCGGGGATGAGGTCGCCCGTGTGCACGGCCCAGTCGAGGTCGTTGTCCGGCTGGAGCAGGGGCAGCAGGACCCGCTTGCCCTGCTCGCGGAGCGCATCGAGCAGGGCCGAAGTGCCCGGTTCCGTGCCGATCGAGACGTAGGCCGCGACCGTGCCCGCGCGGCGCACGGCGGCCGACGCAAGCAGGTTGCTGGCGATCGCGGCGGCGTCGGCGCCCACGTCGGCGAGCGACTTCCGGTTGCGGGCGGTGAGCAACTGGTCCCGCAGGGCGGTCTTGTTCTGGGGGGTATGCGCGGTTGACACGATGCCAGCCTACGATCGAGGTATGGGAAGCCCTGGTTTACAGCGGGCCCGCGCCAAGATGGCCGAGGCCGGAGTCGAGAAGACCGCGATCGAGGTGTTCGCGCACTACTACCGCCTGCTCGAGGCCGGCGAGACCGGCATGATCCCCGAGTCGGCCATCGAACCCCTGGAAATGGAAGCGTTGGCCGACCTCACTGTGCCCGACGACACCGCTGCGGCGGCGATCGGCAAGACCGCGGTGATCAAGCTCAACGGAGGTCTCGGCACGTCGATGGGCATGGACCGTGCCAAATCACTGCTGTGCGTGCGTCGCGGCCTGTCCTTCCTCGACATCATCGCGAGGCAGGTCCTCCACGTCCGCAAACAGTACGACGTGGCCCTGCCCCTGATCTTCATGAACTCGTTCCGGACGTCGTCCGACACGATGGCCGCCCTGGCGCGTTATTCCGACCTTCCCGTCGACGGCATGCCCCTGGAGTTCCTGCAGAACAAGGAGCCCAAGCTACTGGAGAAGAGCCTCGCGCCGGTCAGCTACCCCAAGGACCCCGACCTCGAATGGTGCCCGCCCGGTCACGGTGACCTCTACACGGCCGTGCGCAGCACAGGCCTGCTGGACCAGTTGATCCAGTCCGGCTACACGCAGGTCTTCGTGTCCAACTCCGACAACCTCGGCGCGGTTCCCGACGCCAAGGTCGCGGGTTGGTTCGCGGACTCCGGTGCCCCGTTCGCGATCGAGGCCGTGCGCCGTACCCCGTCGGACCGCAAGGGCGGACACTTCGCCCGCCGCAAGAACGACGGCCGGATCGTGCTGCGTGAGTCCGCTCAGGTGCTCGACAAGGACAAGAAGATGCTCGCCGACCTCGATCGGCACAAGTTCAGCTCCACCAACAACCTGTGGTTCAGCCTGCACGCCATGAAGGAGGCACTCGACGCGCGTGACGGCGTACTCGGGCTGCCCATGATCCGCAACGTCAAGCACCTCGACCCCGGTGACCCGTCCACACCCAACGTCATCCAGATCGAGACGGCGATGGGGGCGGCCATCGAGATCTTCGCCGCCTCGCGCACGATCGAGGTCGGCCGCGACCGGTTCGTGCCGGTCAAGACAACGAATGACCTGTTGGTGCTACGTTCCGACGTCTACGACCTGGGCCGGGACTTCGTGATGGACCAGGTCACCGACGACATCCCGTTCGTCGATCTCGACCCGCATCACTACAAGCTCGTCGGTGACTTCGACAAGCGATTCCCCGAGGGCGCGCCGTCGTTGGCCAAGGCCAGCTCGTTGCGGATCGAGGGTGACTGGACGTTCGGTTC
This sequence comes from uncultured Actinomycetota bacterium, assembly GCA_963844385.1. GTDB lineage: Bacteria > Actinomycetota > Actinomycetes > Propionibacteriales > Nocardioidaceae > Nocardioides. The sequence goes on from CAWJOJ010000013.1 coordinate 14,937, forward strand.
CGGGGTGTCGGTGGTCGGCGAGGTGTCCCTCGATCGCGCGCGCGCGGCGCAGCGGATCCCCGCCGGGACGGTGCTCTCGGATGGCTGACCTGATCAGCGTCGAGGATCTCCTCGACAAGATCCTGGAAACCGTCCGCCCGCTCAACCACTTTCCTCAGCCGCTGCTGGAGGCCGTCGGCCTGCCGGTGTGTGAGGACGTCGCGTCCCCGATCGCGCTCCCGGTGTTCGACAACTCCGGCATGGACGGCTACGCCGTGTGCCGCGACGACGTCGCCAAGGCGTCGGCCGAGTCGCCAGTGACCCTGCCCGTGGTGGGGGAGATCGGCGCCGGCCAGGCCAGGCTCCTGGCGATGTCGTCGGGCACAGCGGTCAAGATCATGACCGGTGCCCCGGTCCCGGCGGGCTGCGACGCGATCGTGCCCTACGAGTGGACCGACCGCGGGGTCGCGAAGGTGGTCATCTCCCAGGCTCCCCAGCCGGGTCAGCACATTCGCCGGGCGGGTGAGGACGTCGAGGAGGGGGACCTGCTCGTCGAGGAGGGGACCCCGCTCGGACCGCGGCAGATCGGCCTGCTGGCGGCGGTCGGCCGCGACCGGGTGTCGACGCGACCCCGACCGCGAGTCGTGGTGATCTCGACGGGGTCGGAGCTGCGCGATCCCGGCTCTCCGTTGAGCCATGACAGCGTCTACGACGCGAACTCTTACCTGCTCGCGGCCGCTGCGACCCGGGCCGGTGCGATCGTCTACCGGGTCGGCATCGTCCCGGATGACGCGGCCACTTTTCGCGACGCGCTTTCCGACCAATTGGTGCGCGCCGACCTCGTGGTCACCAGCGGTGGTGTCAGCGAGGGCGACTACGACGTGGTCAAAGAGTCGTTGCGGGCGCTCGGCACGGTGTGGTTCGGCGGGGTCGCGATGCAGCCGGGCAAGCCGCAGGGCTTCGGGGTGGTCGGTGAGGACGAGACCCCGATCTTCACGCTGCCCGGCAATCCGGTCTCGTCCTACATCTCGTTCCAGGTGTTCGTGCTCCCTGCGATCCGCCGGATGATGGGGATGCTCCCGCACTCGCGGCCGCTGACCCGAGGACTGCTGACCCACGGGATCACGTCGCCGGCCGGGCGGCGACAGTTCCTGCGGGCGTCGTACGACGTGAGCGCGGGCCGCACGGTGGCCGCGGTCACGCCGGTGGGTGGGCACGGGTCACATCTGATCGGCGACCTTGCCCAGGCGAATGCCTTGGTCGTGGTGCCCGAGGACGTCACCGCCATCGCGGCAGGTGAGCAGGTACAGGTGCTCCGGCTGGACGAGGAGTTCTGATGACGGGCTTCACGCACCTCGACGACGCGGGTGCGGCCCGGATGGTCGACGTGACGGACAAGGACAAGACCGCTCGGACGGCCTTGTCAACGGGGCGGGTGCTGGTCTCCCCGGACGTTGTCGAGTTGCTGCGCGGCGACGGCGTACCCAAGGGTGACGCCATCGCCGTAGCCCGGATCGCGGGGATCATGGGCGCGAAACAGACTCCTTCCCTGATCCCGCTGTGCCACCCGCTGGCCATCTCGGGCGTGACGGTCGACCTCACCGTGTCCGACGAGTCGGTCGATATCACCGCGACGGTTCGCACCACCGATCGGACCGGTGTCGAGATGGAAGCCCTGACCGCGGTCTCGGTCGCGGCGCTCACCGTCGTCGACATGGTCAAGGCCGTCGACAAGGCCGCGGTGATCACCGACATCCGCGTCGAGTCCAAGACGGGCGGCAAGTCGGGGGACTGGTCCCGGTGAGCTCCCGGGTGAGAGCACAGTGAAAGCCGCCGTCGTCGTCGCGTCCAACCGCGCCGCCGCCGGGGTCTACGACGACACGACCGGCCCACTGATCGTTTCCGCCTTGCAGGACTGGGGATTCTCGGTCTCCGAACCCGTGGTGGTGCGCGACGGATCTCCGGTCGCACAGGCGATCTCGTCCGCCGTGGGCGCCGGGGCCCGACTGGTGCTGACGACCGGCGGCACCGGACTGACCCCGACCGACCTCACCCCTGAGGTCACCCGGCCGTTGCTTGACCGAGAGGTGCCGGGCATAGCCGAGGCGATCCGTGCGTACGGCGTCGCGGCCGGGATCCCGACCGCGTCGCTGTCGCGAGGGCTGGCCGGGGTCGTCGGGTCGTGTCTCGTGGTGAACCTGCCCGGCTCCAGCGGTGGCGTGAAGGACGGGCTTGCCGTGCTCGGCCCGATCGTCGTACACGCCGTCGAGCAGGTCACCGGGAGTGACCATTGAGGGGATGGCCGGTACAGCTCACCCATGGTGAGATCATGCTGCGCCCCTTGTCCATCCACGACGCCGACGCGTGGCGCGAGGTCCGGGCCCGCAACGCCGACTGGCTGAAGCCCTGGGACGCCACCGTGCCGCCGGGCTCGCGCCAACGGCCGAAGACGTTCCGGTCGCTGACCCGGCAGCTGGGCCGGCTGGCCCGGTCGGGGCAGGCGATGCCGTTCGCCATCGTGTTCCGTGGCCGGTTCGTGGGGCAGCTGACCGTCAACAACGTCGTGCGCGGTTCGGCGCAGTTCGCCTCGATGGGGTACTGGATCGACAGCTCGGTCGCAGGTGAGGGCATCGTCCCGACCTCCGTTGCCATGGCCATCGACCATTGCTTCTCGACGGCCGGCCTGCACCGTATCGAGATCGCGATCCGTCCGGAGAACACCAACTCGCTGCGGGTCGTCGAGAAGCTGGAGATCCGGGAAGTGGGGTTCGCACCCCGGTTCCTGCACATCGACGGCGAGTGGCGCGACCACCGGATCTTTGCGGTGACCGTCGAGGAGTGCCCAGGTGGGATGCTCGCTCGACTGGAGCGCCACTGATTTCCCACCAGTCACACGAGTTGCTCTGCGACACACCTAGGGACATCCGCCCCACACTGCGACAGCGAACCTACGCTCTGAGGCGTGGACCTCTCTGGAATCATCTTCGTCGCTCTCGCCGTCGCGTGGGCCGCCTATCTGATTCCGAAGGCGCTCAAGCACCATGACGAGGTCGTGCGCAGCCGCTCGGTGGACCGGTTCTCGCACACCATGCGGGTGCTGGCCCGTCGGGAACCGATGAACAAGCGCGACACGCGTCTGGTCGTGACCCCGTCCCGAGCCGCATCGACGCCGATCGTGGAGACCAAGGCACACGCCGCCGACCCGGCGGTTGCGCCTGCCGCTGCGCCGGTCGTCCGTACGGCGGCCAACCGCAAGGCCACCCGGCGCCGGCGCCGAGTCCTCGGCCTGCTGCTCCTGGTCAACGCAGCCGTCATCGGCCTCGCGGCGTCCCAGGTCACGGCCTGGGTGTGGGAAGCCGTCCCTGCCGGGCTTGTACTTGTCTGGCTGGTTGCCTGCCGGTTGATGGTGAAGAAGGAACGCTCCGTTCCTGTCGCACGTCCCGCTGCCGATCCTGGAGTGACCGGAAAAAGCGCGGCTCAGCCTGACGTCGATGCCCGTGTCGAATCCGGTGTCGAATCCGGTGTCGACGTCGACGTCGACGTCGAACGGAACGAACAGGGTTTCGACGAGCTCGACCCGGCCAACCAGACGGCAGACGTCCCGACGGTCCCAGTTGGCGACCCGGAACTCTGGGACCCGCTGCCGATGACCCTGCCGACGTACGTCACCAAGCCGACAGCGACGCGACGCGGCGTCCGCACCATCGACCTTGACGATGCCGGAGTCTGGACCTCGGGCCGCACCGAGGGCGACGCTGCCATCGCTCGCGAAGCAGAGAAGGCCGACAAGGCCGCACGGACGGCACGCAAGCAGGGCAACGGCGACCAAGCGGTCAGCTCCTAGCCCGCCTCCCGAGGCCTTGATCCGATTGGGTCGGCTCGCTGTCGGGTGCTATCTTTTGGCTCGCGTCGCTCGCCGACGCGATGGGGCTGTGGCGCAGTTGGTAGCGCGTCTCGTTCGCAATGAGAAGGCCAGGGGTTCGAGTCCCCTCAGCTCCACCAAGACCGCATAGGCACGGGCACCTGCCAACTGCACAAACTCGCCCTGTGCACGACTTTGACATCGCTTCACAGCATTTCGCTCGTCCCAACAGCACCTATGCACCGTTGTGACGGACCACCCTGCCAGTGGCGGGGAGGGTGCTCAGACCCAACAAGACAACAGACCCACCTAGTCGTCGTGATACGTATTCCAGTGGGCCACGATCCAGGACCTGCGTGACCACCCCGATCTCGGGTCGGAGGCTAGCGGGCGCGGACCCGCACGAACACGTCGACGTCGTGGTTGGTGTCCCGAGGCACCAGGTTCGACGCCCACGAATCGAACGCCACGTAGCGGCCGTCCGCGGAGATGGACGTGGAGTAGCTGTCGCTGTTGGCTTGGGCGCCGCCCGAACTGACCGACACCCGTCGCGTGACCCGGGCGACCCGGTCGCGCACGAACACGTCCCAGTGATCGTTGGTGTCACCAGCCACCAGGTTCGATGCTTGCGAGAGGAACGCCACGTAGCGGCCGTCCGCGGAGATGGACGAGGTATAGCTGTCGCGGTTGGTCTGTGCGCCGCCCGAACTGACCGACACCCGTCGCGTCACCCGGGCGACCCGGTCGCGCACGAACACGTCCCAGTGATCGTTGGTGTCACCGGCCACCAGGTTCGACGCCTCCGACTCAAAAACCACGTAGCGGCCGTCCGCCGAGATCGCCAGGCCCCCAAGGTCTGATTGGTCGGCCTGCCTGCCACCCGGACCCACCGACACCCTCTCCGTCACCTGGGCCATCCGGTCCCGCACGAACACGTCCGGGTGATTGTTGGTGTCGCCTGCCACCAGGTTCGAGGCCCGCGAGGAGAAGGCCACGTACCGGCCGTCCTCCGAGATCGAGGGCCAGAAGCTGTTGGCGTTGGGCCGGTCTCCGCCCGCACTGACCGACACCAGCCGGGTCACGTGGGCCACCCGGTCCCGCACGAACACGTCCTGGTGATCGTTGGTGTCGCCTGCCACCAGGTTCGACGCCTGCGAAGTGAAAGCCACGTACCGGCCGTCCGCCGAGATTCCCGGCGTGAAGCTCTTCCCGTTGGCCTGCGCGCTGCCCGCGCCGACCGAGACTCGCCGGGTCACGTGGGCCACCCGGTCCCGCACGAACACGTCCAGGTGGTCGTTGGTGTCGCCTGCCACAAGGTTCGATGCCCGCGAAGTGAAAGCCACGTACCTGCCGTCCGCCGAGATCGCCGGATCGGTGCTCTTGCGGTCGGCCCGGGCGCCTCCCGGACCGACCGACATGAGCCGGGTCACGTGGGACACCCGGTCCCGCACGAACACGTCCCAGCGGTCGTTGGTGTCGCCTGCCACCAGGTTCGACGCCGCCGAGGTGAAAGCCACATACCGGCCGTCCGCCGAGATCGAGGGGCCAGAGCTGTGGCGGTTCGCCTGGGCGCCGCTCGGCCCCACCGACACCCGAAGCGTCACAGCACCAGCCGACCCTGCCTCAGACGAGGCAGGGTCGGCGTCCCCACCAGCCGCAGCCAACACCGGGAGCCAGGCCGCCGCCACCACCGCTACGGCGCCGCGCGCCCACATCGACCGGTTTCCGCACATGACCAGGTCTCCCTCTCCGAGCCGGGTCGCCGACGCCGCGTCGGTCAGACCAAAGTGTTCGTTTCGACATCGATTGGATGCCGAGAACGCCAGGAAAGTTGGAGACTACGCCGCGTCGCTCTTGTCGCACCGTCCAAATCCGCCCGCCGGCGCCACAAGCCGGCACCATTGCGTGCCCGACCTCGACACCGGATCAGCGGTCGTCGACGAAGTAGCCCAGCAGGTCCACGCGGGTGTCCAGGGGTCGGAGAGCATCGAGGCGCACGGTGCCGTGGTCGGCGTCGACGACGACGGACAGGGTGCGGCCACTGGCAACCGCGACGTCGTCCGGCCCGAGATCCCCGGCAACACCCGGTTCGGCGGCGAGGTTGAGCAACGCACCGCGGGCGTCCACGGGTACGTCGAGGTCCGCCCCGCCGCGGCCCATCCGGCCGTCGAAGATGGTCTTGGCCGGCTCGGGCACCAGCAAGGCACCGTCGTTCAGCGGGGCGCCCGGTCCGGTGAACCAGCCGAGGACGTCGACGACGAGGGCGGTGCCGTGCTCATAGCGGAGTGAGAACTCCCCGGCCGCATTCACAGGGACGAGCGCCAGCCCACGGCGCTGGGTGTTGTCGTCGACGGCTCCACCCCATGCCATCCGCTCCGCGATGCCGTTGGGCTCGCGACCCACGAGCAGGCGGGCCGGGACAGCGCCCACCTCCGCGGTGACCAGCACCAGGACGGCCCGGATGCCGGGCGTGGCGCCAAACTGCTGCGGTCGGACGGTCACCTCGCGACCGTCCTCGGCGGTGTCGAGGTGGGCGACCCGCACGGGTGACCGGGACACGAAGCGTCCGGCCCGTTGCTCCTCGGACGAAGATGCGAACGTGCCGACCACGCGCACTGTCAGCCCCCCGCCCGGTCCGTGCCGGACGGACAGGCTGCGGTTGGCCACGGGCAGCACCACGAGGTTCGATGTGGTCGTGCCGGTCGAAGCGACTCGGAGTGCGTCGACCGGTCCGGCACCGGCGTCGAGGCGCACCGTACCCGGCCGTCGGGCGTTGGTCACCGTGACCTGGACGGCGGCGGCGTCGATGCCGTCGGGCAGCCGCGCGCGGATGTCGCTGCCGGGGGCCAGTCGGTTCAGGGCCTCGCGGATGACCGTGATGGCGGTGACCGATTTCAGCGCTGAGCCCACCGGTTCGTCCGAAGCTGCAGGCTGTTCCATCGCCCCGGAAGGTGACGGCGCCGCCGGCGCGTCGGGCTGGTTGATCTCGGCCGCTACCCAGCCGGCGGTGGCCGAGACCACGACGACCAGAAACAGGCCCACCCCGGCGGCAATGATCCGCCTCGCTCCGCGTTGACCTTCAGCCACGACCCTCCCCGGACGGCCAGTTCGTCAATGGCCGGATAGCTCGTTCTCGGGATTTTACGCCGTTGCTTCAACCCGGTTGGGCCGCTGCCCGCACGTCAGAGGCGACCGGGCTGGTCTCAGTCGCGGACCCAGGCAGGGAATCACGAAGTCGCACAGCTTGTCATAGGCAGCCGGTGGTCCGGTTTCCTTCTTCGAACCTGCCGGTCAGCGGACCTGCGTCAGCTGGGCGAGCCGGTGAGCGTTGGCTGCGCGGATGGCGTCGCCGCCGGTCGCAGCGGTGGCGAGCACCTCGCAGGTCAGGATGTCGCGAACACTCCACCTCCGGTGACCGACGCGAGCAACCGCCAGTCCCTCCTGGCTGCCCAACTGCTTGGCAGGCAACGTCTGGATCGCGTTGCCCCTCGCCTCAGCCTCGGTGGCGACGGTGCCGGGATTCTGCCACCAGCTGCGCTTCTTGTTCCTCTTCATGTGCTCGTCCCCCGACGCATGATTTCATGAACTGTCCTTGTGGGCCGATGCCGACACTCGTATCGATGCCGGTGTGCCCCTGCGCGACCGGGCCCTGTCAGCCCGCCGTACCCCCGTTGTCCCGCGCCAGCAGAATGCCGCATCGGAAGCGAGCCCTGACCTTGTAGTTGTATTTCTGCCCCAATGTCGTCACCTGTTTCGCCAATCTGCGTCACCACGAGTGATCTGATCGGGTCATGGCTTCCCAGGTGAGGAACTGTTCGACGATCAGCACCACACCGATGACGATCATCGTCCCTCCGCAGAGCCTGGTCACGGCTAGCGCGGCGGCCGGTCGGGTGCGGAGCGCGGCGCGTGCACTGGTGCCCACGACCCTGTGACGAACCTGACGCCCGTCGACGGAAGGGGCGGCTCGACGGAAACACCCGGCCGTGCGACACTGAATTAGGTAAGGCTAACCTCAAGGCGCTCGCGGTTGAGACAGCCCACCCCGAAATCCGGGAAGGACCCAGGACCACTGTGATCGTCTGTCATTGCGAAGTCGTCAACGACCAGCAGGTCACGCGCGCGATCGACCAGGGCGCGCGAACGGTCGCGAACGTGTGCCAGGCGACCGGAGCCGGCCGAAACTGCGGATCCTGCATCTTCACGCTCAAGCGACTGCTGTGCCAACATGAGGCAGACGACCAGGTCGCTTTCGTGGAGGTGGAAGGTGCAGCCAGCTAGCTCCCGGATCGTAGAGCTTCTGAACGAGGCGCTCACCTTCGAGCTCACCGTCACCAACACCTACTTCCTCCACGCCCGGATGCTCGACAACTGGGGTCTCACAAAGCTGGGAAAGGTGTTCTACGACCTCTCCATCGACGAGATGAAGGACGCAGACGCCCTGATCAGCCGGATCCTCATGTTCGACGGCCACCCCAACGTCCAGAAGCTCCACTCGATAGCCGTGGGGGAAACGCCCGAGGAGATGCTGACGCTCGCCCTAGAGAGCGAGAAGGGCGCCGTAGCCCAGTTCAACGCAGGCGCCCAGGAATGCCATGAGCTCGGAGACCACGGCACGGCCGCGACCTTCGAGGCGATGGTCCTCGACGAGGAGCGGCACGCGGACTTCTTCGAGGGCCAGCTCGAGGCGATCGCTCAGATCGGCATCCAGCAGTACCTTGCCCAGCAGATCGAAGCGGGCAGCAGTCCCACCGAGTAGCTGCCGCTGCTCGAGCTTTCGTGACCAGTTTGTGGCCGGTCCCTCCCTCGTCTACGCAAGCTGGGAACGGGTACCTTGCTTGCCTAGCTCACCTTTCTGCAAGCCAAGGCAGTTCTTCACGGGTGGCGCTTCGACGAAGGGGTTCTGGTCGGATGGTCAGGTTTCGGTTCGTATTCCTCGTGTTCGTACTCCCGGTCCTCGTGTTCGGGGGCGGTGTTCCGGCCGGGGCAGACACCACCGTGACGGCCCAGCTCGAGGAGTCGAACGACAGCGGAGTGACGGGTACCGCGTCCTTGACTGCCACCGACAGTAACGGGCTGAGAGTCGTCATCCACGCCGAGGGACTCGTGCCAGGCGTTCCGCATGCGCAGCATATTCACGGGTCAACGGGCGGAGGACACTACATGTGTCCCTCGGAGGCGAACGACACAGATGGTGACGGCCTGCTGACCAACGAGGAAGCGTCTGGCGAGTACGGGAACGTCTTCCTGGCACTGACCACCCAGGGCGACACGTCGCCGGAGAGTGGGCTGGCTGTCGACCGGATGCCCGTTGCCGACGCCTCAGGTCAGGTCGACTACGACAGGACATTCTCCGCAGAGGAGCTGCCGGCCGGCCTCGTCGAGCATCTGTCCGATGCTCACGTCGTCCAACACGGCATCGACGTCAACGGCAACGGCCGTTACGACATGGCTGGCGCCGGAGTGTCCACCTTCGCCAAGAACCTCGGCGTGGCCGGCATCCCCGAGGAGGTCACGGACCCAGCCAGCTGTGGCGTGGTCACGGGGGCGAAGGCTCCAATGTCACCGCACGGCGGCGTCGAGACTGGAGGCGGAACTCAGGGCCCTGTGAGTGGGGTGAATGTGCCCGCCGCAGTGCTGGGAGGTCTGCTGCTCGCTGGGTCACTGGTAGTCCTCTGGGTGGTGAGGCGGGGTCGCGCCACCCAGAGCTGATCGGGAAGGTGGAGTGAGAGACGGGGTTTGGTTCGATGTGTCCACAGGGTAAGTGGCTGCCATGAAGTCGTGGCGGCTCGTGGCAGCGATCGTTGCCGCTTTCGGGCTGGTGCTACCCGCGACGCTACTTCTGCGCGACGACGACCCGCCGGCGTCGGTTGACCGTGCCATCGATCCACCGGCCACAAGTGCCACCAGCGCACCTTCGAACGAGACCTCTCCACCCACGAGTGGCAGGCGCATCGAGACAGGTTCGTCGTTCTACTTCGGACGACCCTTCGAGACGATCCACATCGAGGGTCGCTATCGGGGAGTGCGCGGTGCGACGGAACTGCGAGTGCAGCTTCGACAAGCCGACGGATGGACACAGTTCCCGTTGCCGGTGGTCACCCAGCCGTCCGGAAGGTTCCGGGCGTACGTCGAGCTGGGCCAGGGGCAGCATCAAGTCCGCATCGTGGACCCGGAAAAGGGCAGGGCGTCACGAGTCCTGACGCTGTTGCTGTTCTGATCGGCGCCCGGGCGGATTCCCGGTCGGGTACGCCGAGACCAGCCTGGCGAAGGCGACGATGTTGTCGCTGTACCGCTCCGAGGAGCGGTCGAACTCGCCCCCACAGGTGATCAGCCTCAGCCCCGCGTGGTCCACGGCGCCGAAGACCGCTTGAGTAGGGAACTCGGACTTGGCGTACGCCGACACCTGCGTCACCTCGAAGACCGCCACCCGATGGTCGTCCCGGGCCACCTTGACCACATCGCCCTCGCGCAGCTCCGCGAGCCGCAAGAACACTGCCGGCACCTGGTTCCACGTGACGTGTCCAGCGATCACCGCCGGCCCCAGCGCACCCGGCGTCGGGCCCAGGTGGTACCAGCCAGCGGTCGCCGGATCCTGAGGTACTTCCATCGCTCCCTCGTCGTCCGTGCCGAGGCGCACCAGCCTCGCTGCGACGTCAAGGCGCGGAATGGAGACGCCCAAGGGCTGCGCCGCTGGCAGCACCGGCCCAGCAATGCGGTCCTCGACTCCGGCGTGGGCCGCTCCGGACGAGCGCCGTTTGTTGGCCGCAGTCGGGTGTTGCTCATGCGCCTGGCGAGAGGTTTCGGCGACCGCATTGGGTGCCGGCGGCGCAGGCGCCGGTCGAGTGAACGCGAAGATGCACAACCCGGCTCCCAGTAGGCCTACCAGCACGGCCAGGTACGTGACAGGCGGCTTCGAGGTCGACGCGCCGGGCTTCACTGGAGTGTTTGGTTTGTGGGTGGGCGACCGGATGCCGTGAGCGCTGCCGAGAGGTGGCCCGCCGTCGACCATGGGCCACGCATCGCCATCACGGCGAGACCCGACGTCGGCATCGGCACCCATTGCCCCGTGAGCGTCGAAACCAGATCCTCGACGCCGGGGTTGTGGCCGACCAGGACCACTGTGTTCAGGTCGTCAGGAAGCTCCCGAACGAGACCGAGGAGCTCGCGTTCAGATGCGGCGTACACACGGTCGTCGAACCGCGTTGGTGGGGGTGCAGCGAGCTCCGCCGAGGCAAGCTGCCAGGTGCTCCGGGCGCGCTCGGCAGGCGACACCACCGCCAGATCAACGCGGCCGATGCCGGCGGCCAGCCATCGCCCGGCGTCGGGGGCCTGACGCCGGCCCCGCTTCGCCAACGGCCGGAGCAGGTCGGACTCGCCTCCCGACCAGTCCGACTTCGCGTGCCGCAACAGGATCAAGGTGCGGCCAGGCATTCCGTCTGCGGGAGCGAGGTGGCCGTCCATCCTGACAGTTTGACCCGTCAGCCGGGCCAGGACCACATTTCTGTCTCGTCGGACGGTGGACGCGACCGGGCAGGCAGGGCCCTGCCCGACCCGGACGAGAAGCGGGCCGTCGTGGTCGGGCCATTTTGTCCGGATTGGGGATTGCTTGGCGAGGGGTCCGGGTTGAGGATGAGAAATGCCGGCGACGCCGCCGGGGCGTCGCCTCTTTCTGAAGGGAGGTGGGCCGTGGACGCCTGTGCACGCTCCACCACCATCATGGCCCAGCCAGACCGCATCGATGACGGCATCGCGCTGGTCAACAACGAACTGATGTCGATGGTGACCGACATCGACGGCTGCATGGGTCTGTCCATGTTGGTCGACCGATCGACCGGTCGCTGCATCGCCACGACGTCGTGGGAGTCCGAGGATGCCATGCGCGCGAGCAACGCGCAGCTCCAGCCCGTTCGGCAGCGCCTGGTTGAAACGCTGGGCGGGGACGGCCTCGAGGTACAGGAGTGGGAGATCGCGATCTTCCACCGTGACCACGAGTCGCCTGACGAAGCTTGTGCTCGCGTGACGTGGGCTCGCCCGCCGGCGGGTCAGCTGGACGCCGCGGTGGATGCGTTCAAGACCCAGGTCATGCCGATGCTGGAGGAGCAGACCGGGTTCTGCAGTGCGAGCATGCTCATCAACCGGGAGATCGGCATGCTCTGCGGCACGGTCAGCTTCGACAGCATGGCCACGGTCGAGGGCAACCGCGAGTTCGGCGCCGAGCAGCGGGCCAGGATGGCCGAGCGGACCGGGATCGAGTTCGTGGACGTCATCGAGTGCGAGCTCGCCGTCCATCACCTCAGGGTGCCCGAACTGGTCTGACCAACGCGGTCCAGTCACTCTTCGGTCACCCCGGAAGCTTGCCGATACCGGGGTGACCGAAGAGTCGCGCTCACTCACACAGTCACTGCCTGGCGCTGCGCCGACCGTGAAAGGGACAGCTCCCACCATTGCGGACATCGTGGGCGCCACCTAGTGTTTTACCGTCCTCCCGCGAGGACGCTTCCGGGCTATGCCGAATCCTGCCCCCCGGGAGGACCGACCCCCAACCAGGGCAGGAGCGGGAGACCCACATGCGTGATGCGCCGAATGCATCACTAGGGGTGAAGCCGTCCACGGACGGCCGGGCACCTTCTCGCCCGAATCCGACAGCTCATCTCGCAGGCGTGGAGAGGGCTTCTTCGGATGGCCAAAATCCCCCTGGGACGGCTTCGCGCCGTCACCGCTGCCGGTCTCGTGATCTCCGGCTTGTCCGCACTCCCGGCGTACGCCACCCTTCCCAGCCATTCCGCCACCTCAGACAGCCCGGCGGTGGCATCGACAGCTGACAGCCCGTCGTCGGCCGCCGTCATCCTGCCCAGCCGGGTGCTGCCGGCGCGCAGCCTCGTGGACTCCGTGGGAGTAGGAGTCCACCTCACGAAGAGAGGCAGCTCCTACGCGAACTACCCGGCGGTCAAGCGGGCACTGCTTGCGTTGGGTATCCATCACATCAGGGACAGAATCAGCTGGCAGGCGAGCAAGTACCTCGACCTCAACCGGGCGGGGATCAAGACCCTAGGGACGGTCTCTCGCCGCGCGAGCTCCGAGGCCCGCCTCAACCAGGTCATCAAGAACGCGGTGAAGTGGCGCCCAGCGCTCTCGAGCATCGGCGGTCCCAACGAGTTCGAGACGACGGTCTCGGACTGGGTGCCGAAGCTGCGGAGCTTCCAGAGTCGCCTCTTCACGAAGGTCAACGCCAACCCGGCTCTGAGGCACCTCCCGGTTCTCGCCCCGTCGCTGCGGACAGCCACAAACGAACGTCTGCTGGGCAACATCGGCCGGTTCCTGGACTTCGGCGCCGTGCACGCCTACCCCTACGGCAAACAGCCAGAGGAGCTGGCGGACGACTATGTGCGGGAGGCCAGGGTCAACTCTGGCTTGAAGCCGATCGTCGTGACGGAGACCGGGATGTCCAACGCGAACGGCGCCATACAGAGGCAGCACCGGCTGGCGTACTCCGAGCGGGCCGCGGGCATCTACACGCCCCGGCTCGTTATGGAGTTCTTCCGGCTGGGTGTGAAGCGGACCTACCTCTACGAGCTCCTGAACGAGGACAACGTCGCCGGACTGATGGCGAAGAACCGGTACTTCGGCCTGCTCCACAAGGACTTCTCGCCCAAGCCTGCATACCGGAGCATGAAGACCTTGTTGCGCACCCTGGCGGACCCCGGCGGGAGGTTCATCGCACGCCCACTGGCCTACTCGGTCAGCGCGCCAAAGGCGCTGCGCCGGCTGACGTTCCAGAAGCGCGACGGCACGTACTACATCGCGCTGTGGAACCCCGTCGCGGTCTGGTCGGGTGGTCCTCTCGGCCACGACCTTCGTCCCGCCCCGGTGCGCGCGACGCTGAACCTGCCGTTCGCCGCCCGATCTGTGCAGGTGATCGACACGTCGCGAGGCCCGACCCCGGTCAAGACGGTGCGTGGTTCCGCGCACGTGCGACTCGACGTCATGCCGTCCGTGCAGCTCGTCAAGGTCACCCGGTAACGCCGGCTTACGCAGGCAGCGACGCCCCGGGCCCGCGGCCCGGGGCGCCGCTGCGAGTCGCGGCCCAACTCGAGGCTGGGAAGAATTAGGGCATGAGGAATATAGTGGGTCCGGTCGGCCAGGCGGCTGATGGCGCCGACGGGGCTGCTTGAACGGCGCGCTACCTTCGACCTCGCTCGCCGCTAACCGAGGGACCACCATTGATCCGCCCTATCCTTCTCTCGATCGCCGTGGCAGCCAGCACGCTCATCGGCATCGAGGCCCCCGCCGCCACTACCGCCGCCACCTCTGCCGCCACCTCTGCGGCCACGCAGACGGCGGTGACGGACTGCCGGGTGATCGTGCACCGCGCATACACGGCCACCCACGACGAGGAGACCGCCGCAGCCATCGCGGAGCTCGGGGCGGCGGGACACTGGGTGGAGCTGGATACCCGGCTCACCGGCGAGCGGGCCCAGGTCCTCGTCCACGACCCTTCGCTCGGCCGGATCACTACGCCGCACTTCACGACGCCCGTGGTTGTCATGACGCTGGCGCAGATCCAGGCCATCCGGCTGAACCGTGGCGGGCGCGTGCTGTCCACCGTCGAGGGCATCCGCGCGACGAAGGCAGCCAGCACCAGCGCGCTGATCGAGTTCAAGCAGTGGGCGGCGTACAGGTCGCGCTGGCGGGCCCAAGGCTTCGGTGACCTGCACGACTGGATCGTCGGCAACGGCATGGTCAACCGGATCTGGGTGGGCGGGCAGACCACCGACACCGGCGCCGACATCGCAGACTTCCACGCCCGTTACCCCGACATCCGCACCTTCTGGCGCACGCAGCCCATCGACACGGTGACCGTTGCCGAGGTGAAGGCACGCGGTGCCACGCTGGTCGAACTGGACAGGAGCCACTTCACAGCCGAGGTCGTCGCTCCGCTCAAGGCTGCAGGAATCATCACCGCCACCCGGACGATCACGACGCCGGAGATGTTCCAGGCCGCCTACGACGCCGGGATCCGGCGGTTCCAGGCGAACGACGCCGACCGGATCATCAGCTTTTGCCTCGCTCAACCGGGATAGCTCGCTGACGCCGTCTCGACGGGCGCCTGCGCGAGCTGACCGATGAAGACTCTTGAATGACCGACCCAGGTGCACCGTCACGCTCGCCACCAATACCGTCGGTTGCGGAGTCGACGCGGTAAAGAAAAATCGCTCGGCGATGAACCGTTGACGATCTGACGCGCGACAGTACTTGTATGGCTGTCCCTGATCGCTCGGACGCCGACCTCATCTCGGGGATGGTCGAGCGGGACGAAGCAGCGTTGCGGTCGCTCTACGAGCGCCACGCAGGATGGATGTCAGCGCGGCTGGGGCGGCGGTGTGCGGACCGGGAGGTCGTCGCCGACGTACTGCAGGACACGTTCGTGGCCGCGTGGAACGGCGCGCCAAGTTCCGCGGCGACGGTGAGGTCGCCGGCTGGTTGTGGGGGATCGCCGTACATCGACTGATCAGCCGGGTCCGTACCAAGAGTGCGCAGGCCGCCCGGCTGGGCCCGGCGCTGCTGACCCATGACGTGGTCGACGTGTCCGCCGAGGACGACGTGCTGCTTGCCGTGCAGTACTCGGACGTCGGCACCGCCCTCGCCCGGATCTCGCCCGAGCTCCGGGTGGTCCTGCAGGCAACCGTGCTCGACGGGCTGACCACCCGTGAGGCGGCGCGGCTGCTGGGAATCCCACAGGGAACCGTCAAGACCCGACTCGCGCGAGCGCGCGCGACCATGCGTGAGGAGCTGGCATGAGCCAGGAACGGACCGACTGGCACGCGGACGCCGACGCGCTGCGCGCCCTGGTGAACGGGAGCATCGGCCCGGTGGTCGCCGCTTCCCTCGAGTCTCATCTCATGCGCTGCGATGCCTGCCGCAATGAGCTGAACCAGCTGGCGTTCACGGACTCGCTCGAGGAGACCTGGACTGCCATTCGCGACACCGTGGAGGCGCCGAGTCCCGGGTTCCTCGAGCGCCTCTTGGGACGCTTCGGGTTGTCGGTGGAGACGGGTCGACTGCTCGCCGCAGTCCCGTCGATGCGCGGAAGCTGGCTGGCCGGAGTCACCTTCTCGATCCTGTTCGCCGGGTTCGCCTCGATGTTCGGTGCCGATGTCGGGATCAGCCTGTTCCTGATGGTCGCCCCGCTCGCGCCGGTGGCCGGCGTCGCGGCCGCCTTCGGAGGCGACGCGGACCCCTCTCACGAGGTCGTGGTCACGACCCCGTACTCCGCCGGTCGGCTCCTGCTGCTGCGGACCCTGGCCGTGCTCGCCACCTGTACGCCGGTGGCGATGCTGGTGGGGCTCGCCGTGCCTGGACCTGCCTGGCTGATGGTCGCCTGGTTGAGTCCGGCCGCCGCAGGAATAGCGGTGACCCTGGCCCTGGCACCGGCCATCGGGCTGACCTCTGCGGCCACCTCGGTCGGAGCGGTCTGGGCGACGCTCAGCATCAGCATGAGCAGGGCTATCGACCCGCTCGCCCTTGTCGGCCCGGCCGGCCAGCTCTCCTGCTTGTGCCTCGTCGCCGTCTCCGCCGTGGCGATCCTCTCGAAGTCCCAGCCCCTCGAACTACCCAGGAGGCCCTGATGAACTCCGTAGTCCTCACCGGAATCGGCAAGAAGTACGGGCGTTTGCCGGCGCTCAGCGAGGTCGACCTCAGCCTCGGACCCGGCATCACCGGGCTGCTGGGCCCGAACGGGGCGGGCAAGACGACGCTGCTCCGCATCCTGGCGACCGCCCTCACGCCGGACGAGGGCCAGGTCCGCGTGCGCGGGCAGGACCCGACCACGGCGGCCGGGCGGACGACGATCCGCCGTAGCCTCGGCTATCTGCCCCAGGAGGCCGGGTTCCCGCGCGGGTTCACCACGTTCGGCTTCGTCGACTACCTGGCGATCCTCAAGGAGTGGGCGGATCGGGACACCCGGCATGCAGAGGTACGGCGCGTGCTCGACCAGGTCGACCTGGGTGGGGTCGCCACCAAGCGGGTCCAGGCCCTGTCAGGTGGTCAGCGCCGGCGCGTACTCCTTGCCCAGGCCCTGCTCGGGCAGCCGGACTTCCTAGTGCTGGACGAGCCGACGACCGGCCTTGATCCGGCGCAACGTGCTCGGCTCCGCGACATCCTCTCCACCGCAGGCGAGACCGCGACCCTGGTCCTGTCGACCCACCAGACCGAGGATGTCGCCGCGCTGTGCGAGCGGGTGATCGTGCTGGACGGCGGCCGGGTCCACTTCGATGGCTCCGTCGCGGAACTGATCGCCTCGGCCGCCGGTCGGGTCTGGATGGCCGCCAGTCGGGACCCCGCAGCCCAGCACTCCTGGCGAACTGGCAGCGGTATGTGGCGCAACGTCGGTGACCCGCCGCGCGACGTCGTACTCGTCGAGCCGAGCCTGGAGGACGCGTACCTGCTGCTGGTGGGCGACCACGCCCTCGAGCTCGAGATGGAGGCAGTCTGATGACCACCATCACACCGCTGACGGCATCCGCGCCGGCCACGACACCCGGCCACACGCTGGCCGCGCTCGCTCGCGCGGATGCCCGCCGGTTCGCCCGGCACCCGCTGTTCCTGTTGGGGGTCGGCGCGTGGGTCGTGATCCTGGCCGTCAAGGTCGCGAACCAGCAGGTCGTGACGGTCGGCGTGGAGGACCCCAGCACGTTCATCGCGTTCCTGGTGGGCGTCTTCGGGTTCGTCGTCGCCCACCGGCTGACGACCGCGCTGCGACGCAGTGGCGACCTCGCGGACACCGCTCCGGTGAGCCCACAGCGCCGGACCGCCGCGCTCTGCCTGGCCTGCCTCGTCCCGATGACCGCGGGCCTGCTGATCGTCACGGCGTTCATCGTGTTCGGCTCGTTGTGGCCACCCACCATGCCCAACGGAGGAGAGGTCGCCTGGTTCGGCTACTACCCCGATTCCACGATCCTGGGCATCCTCCTCGCGGACGTGGTGCTCGCCTGCCTCGGTGGCCCGCTGCTCGGTGTGGCCGTGGCTCGCTGGGCGCCGTTCCGAGGCTCTGCCCTGTTGGGCACGGTGCTCCTCATGTTCACCGTCATGAGCGCGTCCTCGCTGCCCGCACCCTGGTATGCGATCGCACCCTGGGCAATCTTCTGGGACGAGCATCTGGTCGACGGGGTGTACCAGTCCTCGTGGGTGCGCACCGGAGTGTCGCCCGTCTGGTACTGCGGGTACGTCGCCTGCCTGTGCGGGCTGGCCGTGGTCGCCGCCCTGGGACGCGACCACGCGCACCGCCGACCCCTCCTGGGTGCCGCCGGCGTGCTCGCCGCGGTCGGCGTCGGCTTCCTCCTGCTCGCCGTGGCATGACCGGCGTCGCACCCGCCCCGCCCGTCCTCGGCGCCCTGCCGCTGCGACCCGAGTGGCCGGTGATCGTCTCGGTCGGCGCTGCCCTCGCTCTTACTTCCCTGATGTACGTCGTCCTGCGTGGTGACGAGATCCCGCTCGTCTTCGCCCATCTTCTGGTCCTGCTCCTGGCCGCCGGCGCGGCGTACCTGCTGGACGACAGGTCGGCGCAGGTGACGGCCGTCGTGCCGCGGTCACTGGTCCGACGCCGGCTGGCGGTGGTCGCTCGAGGACTGCTGGTGGCCGCGGTCGGCTGGGGCCTCGTCGTCCTGTTGCTGGAGTGGCGGTCGCCCGGCCTCCCCGCTGCCGCGCTGACCTGGGAGGCGATGGGGTTGTTCGGCCTGGCTGCCGCTGCGGCAGCGGTGGTCGCCCGCCGCGGCGAGACCGAACCCGGAAACCTGGTGGCCACGACCCTTGGCCTGCTTTTCGTCGCACTGCTCGTCACCGGGCCGCTGATGAAGGTCACCGTGCTGGCCGACTCGGGCGACTCCTCGGGTCACCCGGCCTGGTGGGCCGGGGTCGTCCTGGCCTCGATGGCCACCCTCGTCGTCGCCTCGCGTGAGGGTGCTGGCATCAGATCCAGCGGGAGAACCAGATCCGGCTGAGCCACTCGGAGTGCGTGAGCAGGCCGTCGGTCCAGATCGGCCAGAACCAGGCGAAGTTGAGCATGACCAGGACGAAGAACGACCCGGCGACGATCGTCCCGGCGGTACGACGGGCAGAGGGGCCCGGTGCCGAGAGAATTCGACCCATCAGCAGCGTCACGGCCAGGACCGTGAACGGGAGCATGTTGATCGCGTAGAAGAGGAAGATCGGGCGGTCGTCGTACAGGAACCAGGGCAGCCAGGCCGACAGCAGTCCCACGACCGGTACCCCGAACCGCCAGTCCCGTCGGCCGACCCAGGCGACCACGGCGTAGAGCAGGGCCAGCACACCGCCCCACCACAACACCGGGGTGCCGATCAGCAGCACCTGCCGCAGGCAGTCGCTGCCTTTGGCCGCTTCGCAACCCTGCTGGCCCGGCTGGATGTCGAGCTGCGCGTCGACACCGACGGGCCGGCTCAGCAGCAGCCAGCCGCCTGGGTTGGACGCATAGGTGTGCGTGTTGTCGTTGAGGAAGTGGGTGTGGAACATGTAGACGTCGCGGTGGTAGTGCGCCAGCGACCGCAACGACTGCCAGGCTTCGCCCAACCCCTCTGCGTCGGGTTCGGTGGCGCTCGGCCACTGCTTCCCACCGCCGTACTGGCTGTACTGGGTGTTCGACAGCTTCTCCTCGAACTCGTGTGCGTGGATCAGCCAGCCGGTCCAGGTGGCGACGTACACGACGAAGGCGACCAGCACGAGGTGCACGAAGGCCAGGGGTGCGTCGACCAGGAGTGACTTCGGCAGCGACCAGCGGACCCCGAACGAGCGGCGGGCACCAGCCGCCCACAGCCAGACCACCACGCCGAAGGCGGCCAGGACGTACGCCGCACCCCACTTGGTGCCGCACGCCAGCCCGAAGCACACTCCAGCGACCAACAGCCAGGGCCGGAACCACAACACCGGCCCCCAGGACGACCACGACCCCGCGCGCCGCGCGAAACGCTCCCGGACCCAGTCGCGGTCGTTCACGCACGCAGCCACAGCGGAGAGGATGAAGAAGGCCTCGAAGATGTCCAGCAGAGCCAGCCGGGACAGCACCAGCTGCAGGCCGTCGAAGCAGAGCAGCAGGCCCGCGACGCAGCCCAGCATCGTCGAGCCGGTCAGCCGTCGGGCGAGCCGGCACATCACCAGCACCATGAGCGACCCGAACACGGCCGCGGCGACCCGCCAGCCGAACGGATCCATCCCGAACGCCTTCTCGCCCAGGGCGATCAGCCACTTGCCCACCTCCGGGTGCACCGTCATCGACGGGTCGCCTTCCCACAGGCCGCTGGTGGTGCCGCCGAGAATCTTCTCGTTGACCTTGTCGCCGTCTGAGGGATACGCACGGGTGTAGCCGAAGTGCAGCAGCGACCATCCGTCCTTGGCGTAGTAGGTCTCGTCGAACGCGAAAGAATGCGGATCGCCGAGCTTCCACAGCCTCAGGAACAGCGCCAGCAGGGTGACCGCGATCGCCGATGACCACCCGACGAAGGGGTCCTCGCGCGGCATCCGGTTGCGGGCCCGATCGACGGCGGAGGGTACGGCGCGTCCGGTCGCGGTGCGCGAGAGTCCCTCCATCACGGCCACGCCCGAACAATACGGGCCCGGAGGTTGTCGGACCGCCGACCCGCGCCTGACATGATCGCCTGCATGACCGGCGTCCTCGTCCTCGCCGCAACCCCGATCGGGCAGGTCGGCGACGCGCCACCGAGGCTCGCGACCGAGCTCACGCAGGCCGACGTGATCGCCGCGGAGGACACTCGCAGGTTCAAGCGCCTGACCAGCGACCTCGGACTGACGATCACCGCCCGGGTGGTCTCCTACTTCGAAGGCAACGAGGCCGCCCGGACTCCGCTGTTGCTCGAGGCGTTGCTGGCCGGTGAACGCGTCGTACTCGTCACCGACGCCGGCATGCCCTCTGTCTCCGACCCCGGCTACCGGTTGGTGGCCGCGGCGGTCGGTCATGACATCACGGTGACGGCAGTGCCGGGGCCGTCGGCTGTGCTCACGGCCCTGGCCGTATCGGGGCTCCCGGTCGACCGGTTCTGCTTCGAGGGCTTCCTGCCGCGCAAAGCCGGCGAGCGCGCGAGGCGACTCACGAGCCTGGCCGATGAGGCGCGGACGATGGTGTTCTTCGAGGCGCCACACCGGACGGAGGCCGCACTGGCCGCGATGGCGCAGGCGTTCGGTGAGGACCGCCTCGGGGCGGTGTGCCGTGAGCTGACCAAGACCCACGAAGAGGTACGGCGCGGGCCGCTGGCCGACCTGCGTGCGTGGTCAGCCGACGGAGTCCGCGGCGAGGTGACCATCGTGGTCTCGGGGGCCACTCCGACCCTGGCCGAGACGGACCCGGACAGTCTGCGGGCGGCCGTTGCCACGAAGGAGGCGGGCGGGATGAGCCGCAAGGACGCCATCGTCGAGGCGGCCCGCGAGGCCGGCGTACCAAAACGAGAGGTCTACAACCTTGTCCACTCCTGAATCCGGTCCTGATGTGGTGCGGGAACCCACCCGCAGCCGCGCGCCGACCGAGGAGAAGACCGGTGGCAAGCGCGACCGCAGCCGGCCGCCGGCACCAGAGCCACTGCCCCACCCGGTCGTCGACAACCACTGCCACCTCGACATCGCCGACGGCGACTGGCTCGCTCCCGAGGACGCCCTCGCGCGGGCGGCGGCGGTCAACGTCACCAGGATCGTGCAGATCGGCTGTGACCTGCCCGGGGCGCGGTGGGCGGTCGAGACTGCGATGACCAACGCGCCGATCGTGGCCGGCGTGGCGCTGCACCCCAACGAGGCGCCGCGGCTGGACGACCTCGATGCCGCGATGGGCGAGATCGAGGCGCTGGCCCGGTCCAGCGACCGGGTCCGCGCAATCGGCGAGACCGGCCTCGACCACTACCGAACCGGCCCGGACGGAAGGCGGGCCCAGGTCGAGAGCTTTCGCCGGCACATCGACCTCGCCAAACGACTCGACAAGACCCTGGTCATCCACGACCGCGACGCCCACGACGCCGTACTCACCGTCCTCGACGAAGAGGGCGTCCCCGACAGATGGGTGATGCACTGCTTCTCCGGAGACGCCGCGTTCGCCCGTGACTGCCTCGACCGCGGCGCCCATCTGAGCTTCGCCGGCACGGTGACCTTCAAGAACGCCGAGCCGCTCAGAGAGGCTCTCAGGGCGACCCCACAGGACCGGGTTCTCGTCGAGACGGACGCGCCGTACCTCACGCCGATGCCGCACCGCGGCCGACCCAACGCCTCCTATCTGGTCCCGCTCACGATGCGGGCCATGGCGGCGGTGCGCGGAGACGATCTGACGGCCCTCTGCGAGGCCGTCGACGCCAACACAAGTGCCGCATTCGGAGGTAGTTGGTAGCGCCAAGTGGAGGGAGACGCTCGTCACAGAGGCGCTTTTGGGGGCTGCGTGGAGTTGGCGGTCCCGGAAATCATCGTTATGGTCTTGTGATTGTTGGCCGGGATCGGGACGAGTTCGAACCCCTTGGCGCACGGTGGCGGTGGCATGAGCCCGCCACTCAGACCCGCAGAGCAAAGATGCTCGAGTTTCACCAGACCGATGCGGGCGCGCCGGCCCCCGTGGCCCGGAGAATACAACCCCTTGGAGAAACGTGCGCAGCAAGATCGTACGGCTCGGCAACAACCGGGCCGCCCTGATCATCCTGGTGACGGTTGTCGTCCTCGCGGTAGCCGGTACCACCTTCGGCTTCGCAAAGGCGAGCAAGGCCGTGACCCTGTCCCTCGACGGACAGGCCCAGCAGGTCCACGCACTCGGCGGAACCGTGGGTGAGGTCCTCGACTCCGAGGGCATCGAAGTTGGCGACCACGACGTGGTTGCCCCCTCGCTCGACGAGCCCGTCCGGGACGGCGACCGGATCACGGTCCGCTTCGGCCGCGAGCTCACGCTCGAGGTCGACGGCGAGCCCAAGGCGTACTGGGTGACCGCTACCGACGTAGACGGTGCGCTTTCCGAGATCGGCCGCAGCTTCAACGGCGCCGAGCTCTCCGCCAGCCGTGGCGCTGAGATCAGCCGCGACGGCCTTCGCCTCTCGGTGGTCACCCCCAAGACGGTCAAGATCAAGGTCGGCAACGGCAAGTTCAAGAAGGAGCAGCTGACGGCCCTGACCGTCGAGGACGTCCTCCGCGAGCTCGACGTCGAATTCGACAAGGACGACCAGGTCAAGCCCGCCCTCGACACCGAGATCGCCGAGGGCTCGAAGGTCGTGGTCACGGACATCCGGATCAAGACCAAGTCCGTCAAGGGCGAGGCCATCGACTACGAGACCATCGAGACGTCCGACTCGTCGATGTACGAGGGCGAATCGACCGTCGAGCGCTCCGGCGTCGACGGACTGCGCAACGTGACCTACAAGCTGGTCTTCCGCAACGGTGAGCTCGTGGTGACCAAGGTCATCAAGCAGAACGTCCTGCGTGAGCCGGTCGACGCACTTGTCACCGTCGGCACCAAGGAAGAGCCTGCGGCGGACTACTCCGGCGGCGGCACCGTGTGGGACTCGCTCGCGCAGTGTGAGGCTGGCGGCAACTGGGCCATCAACACCGGCAACGGCTACTACGGCGGCCTGCAGTTCTCGCTCAGCACCTGGCAGGCGTACGGCGGCTCCGGCCTCCCGAGCGACAACAGCCGCGAAGAGCAGATCCGGATCGCCGAGAGGGTCGTCGCGGCCACCGGCGGCTACGGTTCCTGGCCGCACTGCTCGCAGTCCCTGGGGCTGCCGCAATAGAAACCCGCAAACAGCTTCCGCGTGAGAAGGAGCTGACCCGGCCCGTGTTGACGAGGAGCGCTAGCGACGATTGTCAACACGAGCCGGGTCGGCGACTAACCTGTCCGCATGTCAGCTGACTCAACTTCCGCCGGTCCGAGAATGCTCGGGCCGGCGGAAGTGCGTTCGCTGGCGGCAGCCCTCGACCTGAGACCGGCCAAGCGGCGCGGCCAGAACTTCGTGATCGATCCGAACACCGTGCGCCGGATCGTGCGCGAGTCGGGGGTCGGTCCAGACGACGTGGTGCTCGAGGTCGGCCCCGGCCTCGGTTCACTGACCCTGGCCCTGCTCCGCGTCGCCCGAAGGGTGGTCGCGATCGAGATCGACGAACGGCTCGCCTCGGCACTGCCCGCCACGATCGCGACGTACGCGCCTGACGAAGCCGGCAACTTCGAGGTGCTCCACGCCGACGCCCTGCGGATCGGCGAGCTGCCGGACCCGCAGCCGACGGCACTCGTGGCCAACCTGCCCTACAACGTCTCGGTGCCGGTTCTCCTGCATCTGATGGCGCTGGCCCCGACCCTCAGGCACGGTCTGGTGATGGTGCAGGCCGAGGTCGCAGATCGACTCGCCGCCGGCCCGGGCTCCAAGGTGTACGGCGTCCCGTCGGTCAAGGCCGCCTGGTACGCCGACGTACGCCGCGCCGGCGTGGTGGGCCGCAATGTCTTCTGGCCGGCCCCCAACGTCGACTCGGGCCTGGTCGCGTGGACCCGTCGGGACCCTCCGGACACGACCGCGACCCGCGAGCAGGTCTTCGCGGTGATCGACGCCGCTTTCGCGCAGCGCCGCAAGATGCTGCGCTCCACGCTGAAGGTGCTCGCGGGGTCCGCCGATGCCTCGGAGGCGGCGCTCGCCCACGCGGGGGTCAGCTCGATGGCCCGCGGCGAGGCGATCGGGATCGCGGAGTTCGCCAAGATCGCCGAAGGCATCGGCGGGTGAGCTTGTCGAAACCAGCCGAGATCTCGGTGCGCGCGGCCGCCAAGATCAACCTGCACCTTGGCGTCGGAGCGCCGCGCGAGGATGGCTTCCACCCCCTGGTGACGGTGTACCAGGCGCTGGGGCTGTACGACGACGTCACCGCGGCGCACTCACCACGCTGGAAGCTCCGGGTGTCCGGAGCCGACCATGTCGACGCGGGCGTCGTACCCATCACCGGCAACATCGTCGAGAGGGCGGCCCGCGCGCTCGCCGCCAGGCACGGCATCGACCCGGTCGCCGAGCTCGGCATCAACAAGGCGATTCCGGTGGCTGCTGGGATGGCCGGTGGCTCGGCCGACGCGGCGGCCGCGTTGGTGGCGCTGGACCGGCTGTGGGGGCTGGAGACCTCGGACGCCGACCTGATCGAGCTCGCCGCCGAACTGGGCAGTGACGTTCCGTTCGCCCTGATCGGCGGAACGGCGGTCGGGACCGGTCGAGGGGAGCTGGTCGACCCTGTGGAGGACACCGGGACCTGGTGGTGGGTCGCCGTACCCTCCCGGGACGGCTTGTCCACACCGGACGTCTACCGCCACTTCGACCGGCTGTTCCCCGACGCCGACCCCTTGCCCAAGGGCGCTGAGGGCGTGCTCACCGCCCTGGCCACCGGTGACCCCGCCGTACTCGCGCTGGCGCTGTACAACGACCTCCAGGCCGCCGCGGTCGACCTTCGCCCCGACCTGTCCCGGCTGATCGCGGCGGGGGAGGCCGCTGGTGCGCTGCGAGGCATCGTCTCCGGCTCGGGGCCCACCTGCGTGTTCCTGGCCGCCGACGCCGACGCCGCCCGGCACCTGGGCGCCGACCTGCGTGCGATGGGCCATGACGTGGCGCTGGCCGCGCCCGCACCGGTCTCCGGCGCGACCCTGGTGACCCTCTGATGGCGAACCTGGTCAATCTCGAGCGCGTCTCGAAGGCGTACGGCGTCCGCCCGCTGTTGACCGACGTCTCGCTCGGCATCTCCGCAGGGGAACGCATCGGGATCGTCGGTCGCAACGGCGACGGCAAGACCACCCTGCTCGAGGTGATGAGCGGTCTCGAGGCGCCGGACACTGGGCGGGTGTCGAAGGCGCGCGGGCTGGAGATCGGCTACCTCCACCAGGGCGACGCGCTGGTCGACACGCACACCGTCCGCGAGGCGGTGCTCGCCGGGAAGTCCGACCACGAGTGGGCGGCCGACCCGGTCACCCGTGATGTGGTGGAGGTGCTGCTCGCCGGTGTCACCCTCGACCGCGCGGTCGAGGGCCTGTCCGGCGGCGAGCGGCGACGATGCTCGCTGGCCGCGCTGCTGCTCGACCATCACGACCTGGTGATCCTCGACGAACCGACCAACCACCTCGACGTCGAAGCTGTCGCCTGGCTGGCCCAGCACGTCGCCGCCCGGCCGTCCGCGCTGGTCGTGGTCACCCACGACCGGTGGTTCCTCGACGAGGTGTGCCAGTGGACGTGGGAGGTCCATGACGGGGTGGTGGACTCATACGAGGGTGGCTACGCCGCGTTCGTGCTCGCCAAGGCGGAACGGCAGCGGCAGGCAGCCTCCTCCGAGGTACGCCGGCAGAACCTGGTCCGCAAGGAGCTGGCCTGGCTGCGCCGCGGTCCGCCCGCCCGGACGTCCAAGCCGAAGTTCCGGATCGACGCGGCCAACGAGCTGATCGACGACGTACCGCCGCCCCGCGACCGGATGGAGCTCCAGAGGTTCGCGGCCCAGCGGCTCGGCAAGGACGTCTTCGACGTGGAGGACGTCGACCTCACCCGCGGCACCCGCCAGTTGCTGTCCCACGCCACCTGGCGGCTCGGCCCCGGTGACCGAGTTGGGATCGTGGGGGTCAACGGCGCCGGCAAGTCGTCGGTGCTGTCCCTGCTGACCCGTGAGCTGCCGCCCGACGTCGGCCGGGTCAAGCACGGCCGCACGGTCGCGCTCCGGCATCTCACCCAGCAGCTCGACGACCTCGACCCCGAGGGCCGGGTACTGCCCATGGTCGAGTCGGTACGACGGGTCGCCCGGACCGCCGACGGCGAGATCACCGCGTCGTCGATGCTCGAAAGGTTCGGCTTCACCGGCGATCGGCTGACGGCCCGGATCGGTGACCTGTCGGGCGGCGAGCGGCGACGATTCCAGCTGCTGATGTTGCTGCTCGACGAACCCAACGTGCTGCTGCTCGACGAGCCCACCAACGATCTCGACATCGAGACCCTCAACGTCCTCGAGGACTTCCTCGACGGCTGGCCGGGCACCCTCGTCGTGGTCTCCCACGACCGCTACTTCCTGGAGCGGGTGACCGACTCGGTGTGGGCGTTGCTCGGTGACGGCCAGATCTCCATGCTCCCCCGCGGGGTGGACGAGTACCTCGAACGTCGTCATGCCCAGCTTGCCGAGTCGTCGCAAATTCACGATGGGCGGCCAGTGCCTGCTGGGCCGGATGTTGCTGCCGAGTCGCCAGAGACCCACGCGAAAGCCAAACCGAAGGCCGGCAGCGCCGAGGAACGGGCCGCCCGCAAGAACATGGCCCGGCTCGACAAGCAGCTCGCACGGATCGCGACAAGGGAGTCGGCGCTCAACGCCGAGATCGCCGAGCATGCGCACGACTACGCCAGGCTGGCGGAGCTCAGTTCCGAGCTCGACGTACTCCATGCGGAGAAGGAGGCTGCCGAGCACGAGTGGCTCGAGGCAGCCGAGATCCTCGGCTAGCCACGGCCACAGGCGCCGACTCGCGGGGCCATAAGTGCCAGTTCGCGGGGCCGAACTGCCAGCTCGCGGGGCCAGAACTGCCAGCTCGCGGGGCCACAACTGCCAGTTCGCGGGGCCACAACTGCCAGTTCGCGGGGCCTTACGCGCCGACTCGGCGGGCGGCGGAGAGGATGGCTCGGGCGGAGCGGTCGATGTCGTCCTCGGTCGTGGACCAGTTGGACACGGAGATCCGGATCAGGCGCTTGCCCTGCCAAGTGGTGCCGCCGAGCCAACAGGTGCCCTCGAGCTGAACGGCCTCGATGATCGCGTCGGTCTTGCCGAGGTCGTCGAAACCCACGAGCACCTGGTTGAGCACCACATCGTTGTGGATCGTGGCCCCGCCTTCCAGCAGCAGGTCGGCCATCCGCACCGCGAGCGCACAGCACCGGTCCACCAGGTCGGCGACGCCGCTGCGGCCGAGCTCGCGCAACGCGGCCCAGACCGGGAAGCCCCGGGCCCGCCGTGACGACTCCGGGGTGAGGTCACCGAGGACGTAGTCGGTTCCGCCCGAGCCCGTCAGGTAGGCGGCGGTGTAGGACATGGTCGTCGCATGGGCCCGGGGGTCCGCGCAGAACGCCAGCCCGCAGTCGTACGGGACGTTGAGCCACTTGTGGCCGTCGACGCCCCACGAGTCGGCACCCTCGACGCCGGCGACCAGGTGAGCCGTGCGCGGGCAGGCCGCGGCCCAGAGCCCGAAAGCGCCGTCCACGTGCACCCAGGCGCCCTGCTCGTGTGCCGCCGGGATCGCGCGAGCGAAGTTGTCGGACGCGCCGGTGTTCACGTTGCCCGCCTGCAGGCAGACGATCGTCGGGGTACCGGCGTCGGCCGCGAGGACGGTCCGGAGGTGGTCGGTGTCGATCGCCCCGTTCCGGTCGGCGGCAACCGGTACGAGGCTCGCCGTACCGAGACCGAGCAGGCGCAGGGCCCGGTCGACCGTGGCGTGGCGTTCCTCGCCGGCGACGACCCGGATCCGGGGAGCACCCATCAGCCCGTCGCGCTCGACGTCCCACCCGGCGTCCTCGAGCACCCGATGGCGGCCCACGGCCAGGCCGACGTTGTTCGCGGCCTGTGCGCCGGTCACGAAACCGACGGAGGCACCGCTCGGCAGCCCGAGCAGTTCCTTGAGCCACCCGCCGGCTGCCCGCTCCGCGGCGCCGGAGGCCGGCGACAGCACCTCGTTGAACGCCGGTTGGTCCCAGCCGGTCGTGACGATGTCGGCGGCCGTCGCGGCCGGAAGGGAACCACCGATCACGAACCCGAAGAACCGCGGGCCGACGGTCCCCGTCACGCCGCCCGACGCCGCGGCCAGCAGCTCGTCGAGCACCTGCCCGGGAGGAGTCGGCCCGTCCGGCAGCGGACCAGCAAAGGCGTTCCGCACGGACTCGAGGGTTGCTCCGGACACCACGGGCCGGTCGGCCACGCTCGCCCGATGATCGGCGGCCGCCTTGGCGGCCCGCGTCAGCAGTTCTTCCAGTGAGGACGTCATGACCGACATCCTGCCGTCGATCTCGGCTCAGGCGAAGGGGGAGAGCAGGGTGCGCAGGAGGCCCGCGAGCTGTTTGCGGTCCTTGGCAGGCAACGCCGCCAGGAGGTCGCGTTCGCGCGCGACCAACGACTCGAAGGCGGCGTCGACGGTCGCCTTGCCGCTCGCCGTGAGCCGGACCAGCACGCCCCTGCGGTCGCTCGGGTCGGGGAGACGCTCGACCAGGTTTCGGGCGGCGAGCCGGTCCACGCGGTTCGTCATGGTGCCGCTGGTGACCAGGGTCTCCTTGAGCAGTCGCCCGGGCGAGAGCTCGTACGGCGCCCCGGCGCGGCGCAACGCGGCCAGGACGTCGAACTCCCAGGACTCGATCTGCTGCTCGTTGAAGGCCTGCTTGCGGGCCCGATCGAGATGCCGCGAGAGTCGTGAGATGCGACTGAACACCTCGACAGGCGCGAGTTCGAGATCCGATCGCTCGCGTCGCCAGGCCTCGACCAGGTCGTCGACTTCGTCCCGCATGCAGGCGAGTTTAGCCGATCGAGAATCTTGACATCGAGATACATGCCACGTCAGGATGGATGTATCTTGACATCAAGAGAGTTGGAGCATGCCGTGCACACCTGGGATCCCGAGCGCTACCTGACCTATGCCGACGAGCGCGGCCGGCCGTTCGTCGAGCTGATCGCGCGGATCGCGTCGACCGACCCGGCAACCGTCGTCGACCTCGGCTGCGGCCCCGGCAACCTGACCCGGCTGCTCAAGGAGCGCTGGCCAGAGGCCACGGTGAGCGGGCTCGACTCCAGCCCCGAGATGATCGCGAAGGCGAAGGCGATCGACGGCATCGACTTCGCCGTGGCCGACCTGCGCGAGTGGGCGGGCTCGACCGGCGAGGCACCGGTCGACGTACTCGTCTCGAACGCCACCCTCCAGTGGGTCCCCGGCCATCTCGACGCTGCTGCCGGCGCTGGTGGGCCGGGTCAGGCCGGGTGGCTGGTTCGCCTTCCAGGTGCCCGGCAACTTCGACGAGCCGAGTCACACGATCCGCGAGGAGCTGGCCGACGAGGCGCCGTACCGCCCGCACACCCGTGACGTTGCCACTCCTGCGAGCCACGACCCGGCGACCTACCTCGAGGCCCTGACCACCATCGGCTGCACCGTCGACGCGTGGGAGACCACCTACCTCCACGTGCTCACCGGTGCGGACCCGGTCTTCACCTGGGTCAGCGGCACCGGCGCTCGCCCCACGCTGGAGGCCCTGGACCAGGTGGGGCTGCGCGAGGCGTACGAGGCCGAGTTCAAGGCCCGGCTCGCGCGGGCCTATCCCCAGCGCGAACACGGCGTCGTGCTGCCGTTCCGGCGGGTCTTCGTCGTCGCCCAGGCAGCTGCTGGGCTCAGGACTGGCTGAGGCGGGGCTTCTGCTCCAGGCCGGACAGGCCGTTCCAGGCGAGGTTGACCACGTGCGTCGCGACCACGCGCTTGGCCGGCTTGCGGGTGTCGAGCCACCACTGGCCGACGGTGCCGACCATGCCGACCAGCATCTGGGCGTACATCGGGGCAGTTGTCGGGTCGAGGCCGCGAGCGCTGAACTCGTCGGCCAGGATGCCCTCGACCCGCGACGCGACGTCGCCGATGATCGACTTGAAGCTGGTGCCGGCGGTGCCGATGGGGGAGTCGCGGACCAGGATCCGGAAACCGTCCGGTGAGCTCTCGATGTAGTCGAGCAGCGCGATCGCGGCCTGTTCCAGCAGGTCTCGCGGGCCACCGCCGGTCAGCGCGCTCCGCATACTCGTCAGCAGCTCGGTGACCTCGCGGTCGACCACGACGGCGTACAGGCCCTCCTTGCCGCCGAAGTGCTCGTAGACGATCGGCTTGGACACCGCCGCCCGCGAGGCGATCTCCTCGATCGCGGTGCCGTCGAAGCCTCGCTCGGCGAAGACACTGCGGCCGATCTCGATCAGCTGCTCGCGCCGTTCGGCAGCAGTCATCCGGCTTCGGGCTGCAGCTTTGGGTTTGGTCACCGGCACCAGACCGGGGGCCGGGTCCGTTCCATCAGGCCACTTGCTTGGCTGGCTGGTTGACGATCAGCTTGCTCTGGATCCGTTCGCGCACGGGCCAGCGCACGTCGTACACCCAGCCGCACTTCTCGAGGAACCAGATGACCCGTGCGGAGGTGTCGAGCTGTCCGCGGAGGACGCCGTGCCGTGCGCAGGTCGGGTCGGCGTGGTGCAGGTTGTGCCAGGACTCGCCCATCGACGGGATCGCCAGCCACCACACGTTGGCCGACTTGTCGCGCGACAGGAACGGCCGCTCGCCGATCGTGTGGCAGATCGAGTTGATCGACCAGGTCACGTGGTGCAGCGCCGAGACCCGGACGAGTGAGCCCCAGAAGAACCCGGTGAGCGCGCCCTGCCACGACATCGTCAGCGCGGCGCCGAGCCCGAGCGGCAACGACAGGGAGATCAAGGTCCACAGCCAGAAGTTCTTGGAGATCCAGACGAGGTCGCGGTCCTTCATCAGGTCCGGCGCGTACTGCCGCTGGGGGGTCTGCTCCTCGTCGAAGAGCCACATCAGGTGGGCGTGCGCGAAGCCCTTGGCCAGCGCGCGGATGTTCGTGCCGTACTTCCACGGCGAGTGCGGGTCGCCGTCACGGTCGGAGAACTTGTGGTGCTTGCGGTGGTCGGCCACCCAGCGGACGACCGGGCCCTGCACGGCCATCGAACCGGCGATCGCGAGCGCGACCTTCACCGGGCGGTTGGGCTTGAAGGACTTGTGGGTGAACAGCCGGTGGAACCCGACGGTGACGCCGTGCCCGGTCAGCCAGTACATGACGATCGTGATCAGCACGTCGCTCCAGCCGAGCCAGCCTCCCCAGGCGACCGGGATCGCCGCGGCCACGGCCAGGAACGGCACCAGGATGAAGATAGCGAGGGCCACCTGCTCTTTGCGGGACTGCTTGTCGCCGCCGAGGGTGGCCTTGTCTTCGAGGTCGTAAGTCGTTGTCATCTTCGAGCTCCTGCGGGGGAAGACCGTACCTACGTCACCGTAACCTACGGGACCGTTACCTCCAAGAGGAACGCCGAAGTCGACAGCGAAAGTCTGCCCACGTCGCCAGCCGACGCGCGTGCTCAGGCCTTGGTCTCGCCGACCATCGGGATCTCGAGGACCTTCTTCTCCCCGACGAACTTCTTCTGCACCCACGTCGCGATCCAGGTCAGCAGCAGGTTGACGACGATGTAGAACGCGGCGACCACGAAGATCGTCGGCAGCTGGTTCTGTTGAACTGCGGATCGAGGTAGATCTGCCGCGCCGACAGCGGTCAGTCCGGGCGCGAGGATGACTGCCCGAGGGCGGTGTCCTTCAGACGCCACCACACACTGGCTGATGATGCGCCGGCAGCATGATCTTCACTGCCTGCGGCATCAGCACGATGTTCATCACCTGGGTCTTGCGCATGCCGATGGCGTACGCCGCCTCCGCCTGCCCCCGTGGGACGGCTAGACCCCGGCCCGGAGCACCTCGGCCAGCACCGACCCGTTGTAGAGGGTCAGCGCGATGACCACACCCCAGTAGGACGCGCTGGAATCTGCTCGATGCCGAGCAGCATACCAGGTGAAGACCATCAGCAGCAGTACCGGCACGGCGCGAAAGAACTCGACGACCGCCCAGCGACGGCCAACGCACCCACGCTGTGTTCGGACATCTTGCCGACGCCGAAGAGCGAACCCGAAGACGACAGCAGCGGCGACTGCGGTGAATGCCATCTTCAGGGTCTCGAGGAGACCGTCGACCAGGAGAGCCTGGACGTAGACGGGGGTGACGAACGACCTCCCACTTGTCGGCACTCGAACTGCTTGGCGTCGTACAGCTTCCAGGCGGCCCAGGCGAGGCACCGCAAGCAGGCCCAACGAGGCCACGACGGTGTAGATCCGGTGCCTCGCCACCGTGGCCGGCCCGGGGGCGTCGAACAGGACGTTCGTCGCTCATGTGGCCACCCTCCACCGGCGTTCGAGACGATGGGACATGTAGCGAGAAGCCCTCCACGAGCACGATGTAGCCGAGCGCGAACGCGATGAAGAGGCCGTTCCGTTGGCCGGGGAAGTCGTTGGTGAAGCTGCGCATCTGGGAGGTGGCCTCGGCGATGCCGAAGACGGCCGCGACCGAGGTGTTCTTGATCAGCGCGATCTGGACGCTAGCCAGTGGTGGCACCGATGCCCGGAACGCCTGGGGCAGCACAACCTGGGACATCACTCCCGAGAACGGTAGGCCGATGGCGCGGGCTGCTTCGGCCTGACCGAGCGGCAACCGCGTTGACCCCGGACCGCAGAGCCTCACACACGAACGTGGACGTGTAGAGGGACAGGGAGACGACGGCGGCTCCGAAGAACGCCGTGAAGTCGAATGTGCCAATGTGCACCTGCAGCCATTTGAACTGGATGTCGAGGAACGGGGCGGCGAACGAGAAGAACGCGAAGACGATCACGAGTGGCGTGTTCCGGACGACGGTGACGTAGGTTGCCGCGGCGCGTGCGGAGAACCGCGATCGGACCTACCCGCATGGCAACCAGGATCGTGCCCATGATCATCGACAGCACGCAGGAGACCAGGAAGAGGAAGAACGTGTAGCCGAACGCCTTCAGGTAGGCGTCGAAGTCGTTGAACACGGCCTCCACCGGCGGCTCCTTCCTAGTTTGGGTACAGCCTGGGGCGGCGCACGACGTACGCCGCCCCAGATGTCAGTGAACGATCAAGCGCAGGGGTCGAGCGTCGGGGGCTCAGGCGTCTCGACGCCCGACGGTCCCAATGTCGACTCGAATGCCTCGGCCCACGAGCCATCTTCGAACGACTCCTCGAGGACTCCGTTGATCCACTCGCACATCTCCGGGTACTCCTTCGAGTAGCCAACGCCGATGCTCTCCTCTGAGAACTCTTCGCCGACGACCTTCAGCTCACCCTCGTTCTGGGCCGCGAAGCCGGCCAGGATCGAGCCGTCGGTCGACATGCCCTTGACGGTGCCGTCGAGCACCTTCTGGACGCACTCGGAGTAGCTGTCGAAGCCGACACCCTTGGCGCCCGCCTCGTTGATCCGTTCGATCGACGTCGAGCCCGTGACCGAGCAGACCTCCTCGCCCTTGAGGTCGTCGATGCTCTCGACGTCGCTGTCGGCCGGCACCAGCAGCTGTGGCCCAGTGACCATGTAGGGCCCGGCCTGCCCGACGATGGCTCGGCGCTCCGGCGGTGATGGAGTACGACGCCAGCACCAGGTCGACCCGTCCCGCCTCGAGGAACGGCTCGCGGTTGTCGGAGATCGTCTCCTCCCAGGTGACGTTGTCACTCGCCGGGTCGATGCCGAGGTCCGCGACGAGCAGCTTGGCGATCTCGACGTCGAATCCTGTGGGGACGTCGTCGGCGGCGCCCTTGAAGCCCAAGCCGGGCTGGTCGTACTTCACGCCCACGATGATCTTGCCGCTCTCGGCCAGCGCCTTCATCCGGGTGCCGTCCTCGAACTCCGTCCGCGGCGTTCTCCTTCGCGGTGACGTCAGGCGTGTCTGCCGTCGTCGTCGCCTGCGTCGCCGCAAGCAGCCAATGACAGCCCGAGGCCGACAACGGCCAAGACTGCCTTGGTCTTGATGAATCGCATTGCGTTCTCCCTTTTTCCGAATGAGTTGGGAAGTCAGTGTTTGAGGATCTTGCCGAGGAAGTCCTTGGCCCGATCGGACTGCGGATTCGTGAAGAACTCCTTGGGGGTGTTCTCCTCGACGATCTGTCCGTCGGACATGAACAGCACCCGGTCGGCCGCCGTCCGCGCGAAGCCCATCTCGTGGGTGACCACGATCATGGTCATGCCCCGCTTGGCGAGGTCGACCATGACGTCGAGCACCTCCTTGATCATCTCGGGGTCAAGCGCCGAGGTCGGCTCGTCGAAGAGCATCACCTTGGGGTCCATCGCCAGAGCGCGGGCAATCGCGACGCGTTGCTGCTGGCCACCGGAGAGCTGGGCGGGGTACTTGTTGGCCTGCGCCTCGATGCCGACTCTCTCGAGCAGCTCGCGAGCCCGCTTCTCGGCCTCTGACTTGGGCTTGTTGCGGACCTTGATCGGTCCGAGCGTGACGTTCTCGAGGATGGTCTTGTGCGCGAAGAGGTTGAAGCTCTGGAACACCATCCCGACCTCGGCGCGCAGGTTGGCCAGTGCCTTGCCCTCCTGGGGCAGCGGCTGCCCGTCGAGGCTGATCGACCCCTCGTCGATGGTCTCGAGCCGGTTGATCGCGCGGCAGAGAGTGGACTTGCCCGAGCCGGAGGGGCCGATCACGACGACGACCTCGCCACCCTTGATCGAGACGTTGATGTCCTTGAGCACATGAAGCTGCCCGAACCACTTGTTCACGCCCTCGAGGACGACGAGTGGCTGGCCTTGCGCAGGGGAGGACGGTTCCTTCTCCAGCACTGTCATGGTCGGACACTACTCACAATCCCGCGCTGAGGACCACAGGCTGGAAGCGCGTCGGGGCTCTGCGACCGATTCGTGACCTTCGGCAAGCCGCGGTGCCCCGCGCCGTACCCTTGTCCCGATGTCACGCACGTACGAGGTCCGCACCTACGGGTGCCAGATGAACGTCCACGACTCCGAGCGGCTCACCGGCCTGCTCGAGGAGGCGGGGTACGTCGCCGCGCCCGCCGAGCACCAGGCTGACGTGGTCGTGTTCAACACGTGCGCGGTGCGCGAGAACGCCGACAACAAGCTCTACGGAAACCTCGGCCACCTGGCACCGGTCAAGGCAGCCAACCCAGGCATGCAGATCGCCGTCGGCGGCTGCCTGGCCCAGAAGGACCGGTCCACGATCACGCAGCGGGCACCGTGGGTCGACGTCGTGTTCGGCACCCACAACATCGGTTCGCTCCCCGTGCTGCTGGAGCGGGCCCGGATCGCCGACGAGGCGCAGGTCGAGATCCTGGAGTCGCTCGAGGTGTTCCCCTCGACCCTGCCGACCAAGCGCGAGTCGGCGTACGCCGCGTGGGTGTCGATCTCGGTCGGCTGCAACAACACGTGCACCTTCTGCATCGTCCCCGCCCTGCGCGGCAAGGAGAAGGATCGCCGGCCGGGGGAGATCCTCGCCGAGATCTCGGCCCTGGTGGCCGAGGGCGTCACGGAGATCACCCTGTTGGGTCAGAACGTCAACGCCTACGGCGTGGAGTTCGGCGATCGGCAGGCGTTCTCGAAGCTGCTCCGTGCCTGCGGGGAGGTCGAAGGGCTGGAGCGGGTCCGGTTCACCTCGCCGCACCCGGCCGAGTTCACCGACGACGTGATCCTGGCCATGGCCGAGACGCCGAACGTGATGCCGTCGCTGCACATGCCGCTTCAGTCGGGCTCGGACAAGGTGCTGCGCGACATGCGCCGTTCCTACCGGCAGGCCAAGTACCTCGGCATCATCTCGCGGGTGCGCGCGGCCATCCCCGACGCCGCGATCACGACCGACATCATCGTGGGCTTCCCGGGTGAGACCGAGGAGGACTTCGCCGAGACCCTCCGGGTCGTGCGCGAGGCCCGGTTCTCGGGCGCGTTCACCTTCCAGTACTCCAAGCGCCCCGGCACGCCCGCCGCCACGCTCGACCACCAGATCCCGCCCGACGTGGTGCGTGACCGTTACGAGCGCCTGGTCGCGGTCGCCGACGAGGTCGCCTGGGCCGAGGGCAAGAGGCTGGTCGGGCAGACGGTCGAGCTGATGGTGGCCGAGGGTGAAGGGCGCAAGGACGCCGCCACGCATCGCCTCTCCGGCCGGGCTCCCGACAACCGGCTGGTGCACTTCGCGCCCGACTACTCGCTGGTCGACCAGTCTTCGTCGGTGCGAGCCGGTGCGCCCTGGTGACATGGTCACGGTCGAGGTCACGTACGCCGCCCCCCATCACCTCGTCGCCGACGGTCCCATGCTCGCCGTACGCCGCACTCGCGCCGGCGATGCCTGGGAGGCTCGCCAGGCCGCACCGCCATCGAACGGGGTCAGCCTCGGCATGCCGTCCATCGGCGCACCACCGCCCCTCCCCGAAGCGGCCACCTGTCGCTGACCCGATAGTCCTCGGACTGGATCGACAGAACGGGTCAGTCTGAGCTGCGCGGGTCGAGCGAGGGATGGTCCGCCTTCGGCGGGATGCCGACTGGGTTCTCCTCGTCGTTGCCCGGTCGTTGTTCGGGTGGTGTCTCGCCAGCCGGCTCGACATCGGGATCCCCGGTCGGGCGGACGCCATCGGTCGAGTCCTGCCCGGGACCGGTGGACCCGGTGCGCTCGCTGCTCACACCCATCTCGCCCCGGGCGCCTTGCGGGCCGCTGGCGTTCGGGTTCGATTCGCTTGGGTCGGTGTCGTTCTCGTGGGTACCCATTCGTGCTCTGTACCCATCAACCGCGCGAGAATGCGATGCCATCACCTGTCGGTGACCGGACTATCGCGAACGGATCAGGCGGGCGGTTCGGAAGTTCCCTCGTCGGTGGTGCCGGCCTCCTGGTCCTGACCGTTGTCCGGCTCCTGGGACTTGTCGTCGGGCTCGGTGATCTCATCGGGCACGTCGTCGGCAGCGGGATTCACCTCCGGCGGCAGTCCGGGGATGATCGGCTCCTCGAAGGTCTCGCCGTACTCCGGGTTGTCGGCGGAGTCCGGACCGCCGGGGTGGAGTTGGGGCTCCTCGGCGGTGGCGTCGGGCTTCTGGCCGATCTTGTCGGTCTCGTCAGTCATCAGGGTTCCTCTCGGAGAATCCGTGCGTGGAGTAGGGGGCGAGTCCGCCGTCCCGCAACCCTTCGAGCACCTGGAGCTCGTGAGGGTACGACGGGGTCGGGTAAGGCCGTCAGGGGGAACCACCTGAGCTCGGCGCACTTGTCGGGCTCGACGATCCGGGGCTCGCCTCGCCAGGAGCTGGCGGTGAAGAAGAAGTCGATCCGCTCGTCGATGGGTTCGCCACCGCGGGTCCGCTGCATGGCCGTGACGAAGTCGAGTCGGAGGTCGCTGAGGTCGAGTTCCTCTGCGGCCTCGCGCCGAGCCGCATCCGGAGCGGTCTCGCCCTTCTCGACGTGGCCGGCTGCAGCGGCTGCCCAGTGTCCGTCCATGTACCCGGTGTTCTGGCGCAGCTGCAGCATCACCTCGTGCTCGAGGTCGTGCTCGCGAAGGAGGAAGACGTACGAGGCAGGGACCACCACGAACCGATCGACCGGATTCACGTCGCTCCTAGCCGTCGGAGGGTCAGCGGATGTCGTCGTTCTTGCCGTCGAGCTTGTCCAGGGCATCCTTGGCCTTGTCGGTGCCGGCGTCGATCTTGTCGCTGTACTTGCCACCGGTCTTGTCGTCGATCACGTCGCCAGCCTTGTCGAGGCCGTCGGCGATCTTGTCGCCCTTGCTGTCGACGGCGTCCTTCAGCTTGTCCTTCGCGTTATCGAGGAATCCCATGAGACGGTCCCTTCGTCCTACGGGCAGCCACGGTCGGCCACCAGGTCGTTTGAAACACTAGACCCATGCTCGTGGTCCCGATCGTGGCGGTCGTGGGGCCGACGGCATCGGGCAAGACCGATCTGTCCCTCGACCTCGCCGAACGGCTCGGTGGTGAGATCGTGAACACCGACGCGATGCAGGTCTACCGCGGCATGGACATCGGTACGGCGAAGCTGCCGCCGGACCAACGACGGTCCATCCCACACCATCTCCTCGACACCCTCTCCGTGCGCGACCCGGCCACCGTCGCCGAGTTCCAGGGCTGGGCGCGCGAGGTCATCGACGACCTCCGCGGGCAGAGAAGATCGCCGATCCTTGTTGGCGGCTCCGCGCTCTACACCCGCGCGATCCTGGACCGCTTCGAGTTCCCGGGCACCGACGCCGGCATCCGGCGCGAGCTCGAGGAGGAGCTGGAGCGGGTCGGGTCGGGCGCTCTGCACCTGAGGCTCCAGGGCCTGGACCCAGAGGCCGCCGGACGGATCATCCCGGGCAACGGCCGCCGGATCGTGCGCGCGCTCGAGGTCATCGCGATCACCGGACGGCCGTTCAGCGCGAGCCTGCCGAGGCTGGAGTACCACTACGACAACGCCCACCAGGTCGGCGTACGTATCGACCGGCCGACGCTCGACGAGCGGATCGAGCAGCGGGTTGACCGGATGTTCGCCGAAGGGTTTGTCGACGAGGTCGAGCGGCTGCTGAGCGAAGGCCTGGCCGAAGGGCGTACGGCGGGGCGAGCGATCGGGTACCGAGAGGTGACCGCGTACCTCCGGGGCGAGCTCAGCCGGTCCGCGGCCATCGACCAGACCAAGGCCGCGACCCGTCGGTTCGCCCGGCGTCAGGACAGCTGGTACAGCAAGGACCCGCGGATAAAGTGGGTCGACTGGGACGATCCGGACCGCGTCTACATGGCGCTCGCTGGAGTGGGTACGAGCCTCGACAACTGAGCCGACCTGGCGCAGGGTGACTGGAAATACCTACTTCGGGAGGTTCCATGCGTGTGCGCACCCGGGCTGCGGTAGCGGCCACCATCTCGACCGCTGTCGTGGTCTCGATCAACCCGACCACCGCTGCGGGCTCGATCCAAGGCTCCACCACTGAGGGGAGACCTGCCTCCGAAGCAGGTCGGGCGCTGGGCTTCGACAACACCAAGGTGCCGACGAGCCGCGGGTACGGCGGCGCGATCAGCACCGTCGACCCGGTCGCCTCGCAGGTGGGGCTGCGGGTGCTCCGCAGGGGCGGCAACGCCGTCGACGCGGCTGTCGCCGCAGCCGCTGCGCTCGGCGTCACCGAGCCGTTCTCGGCAGGCATCGGCGGAGGCGGCTTCTTCGTCTTCTACAACGCACGGACCGGCAGGGTGCACACGATCGATGGCCGCGAGACGGCCCCCGCCGCGATGCCGAACGACGCCTTCATCGACCCGGCCACGGGCGACCCCTACAACTTCACGCCTGAGCTGGTGACCAGCGGCGTGTCCGTCGGCGTCCCGGGGACCCTCCGCACGTGGAACCGGGCACTGAAGAGGTGGGGAAGCATCTCGCTGGCCAGGGCCCTCGCGCCCGCAACGCGGGTCGCCCAGCACGGTTTCGAGGTCGACGAGACCTTCCGTTCGCAGGTCCTCGAGAACGAAGTGCGGTTCAGGGCCTTCACCTCGACGAGGAGGCTCTACTTCCCCGGCGGGGACGCCCCCGCGGTCGGGTCGACCTTCCGCAACCCGGACCACGCGGCGACGTACCGCCTGATCGCCCGCAAGGGGCTGAGGCCCTTCTACCGCGGCCGGCTGGCCGACGAGATCGTGCGGGCCGTCCGCAGGCCCCCGAAGACGCAGTCCACCGACCTGCCCGTGCCGCCTGGCTTCATGCGAGCCTCTGACCTGGCCCAATACCGGACGATCGGCCGGCGCCCGACCCACGTCGACTACCGCGGCTTCGACGTCTACAGCATGGCGCCGCCGTCGAGCGGCGGATCCACGGTCGGGGAGGCGCTGAACATCCTGGAGCGCTTCCGCCTCGCCAGGATGAACGACATCCCCGCGCTGCACCGCTACCTCGAGGCAAGCGCCCTGGCCTACGCGGACCGAGCCGCCTACCTCGGCGACCCGGCCTATGTCGACGTGCCGCTGCGCGACCTGCTCTCGGATCGGTACGCGAAGGAGCGGGCCTGCCTGATCGACCCGGACCAGGCTCTCCCGAAGCCGACCGAGGCCGGCGACGTCACGTCGTACGACGGGGTGTGCGACTCCGCCGCCGACACGGCCGAACCGGCCGAGGACACCGAGAACACGTCGACGACCAACCTGACCGCCGCCGACCGGTGGGGCAACGTCGTGGAGTACACGCTGACCATCGAGCAGACCGGTGGCTCCGGAATCGTGGTGCCGGGCCGCGGGTTCCTGCTCAACAACGAGCTCACCGACTTCTCGACCGTCTACGACCCCGAGGACCCGAACCGGATCCAGCCGGGGAAGCGTCCGCGCTCGTCGATGTCGCCGACCATCGTGCTCCGCAACGGGAAGCCGTTCCTGGCCTTGGGGTCGCCGGGCGGCTCGACGATCATCACGACGGTGCTGCAGATGCTGTTCAACCGGCTGGACCGCGGCATGACCATCGTGGAGGCGATCAAGGCTCCGCGGTCCTCACCGCGCAACAGCTCGACGGGGGTCGGTGCCGAGCCCGGGTTCCTCGCCGCCTACGAGGAACGGCTCGAGGCGCTCGGTCACGACCTCGTCCTTTACGAGGACGTGTTCACTGGCACCCACGAGATCGGTGCGGCAACGGCGATCGAGTTCAGGCGACACGGGCGAATGATCGCCGTCTCCGAGCCCGCATCGCCGGGGCGGTGGCTCGGCGCTGGTGGTGCGCAAGAGGCGCTGACGCCGGTCGACACGAAAGTCGGCGCCCGGGAGGCGCTATTGCCTCCCGGACGCCGACTCGGTCGTTCTGGCTAGTTCGTCCGGCTACGCACCACGCCGAGGGCGTTCACGATGCCCGCGCCGTAGAAGCCGTTGAACTCAGGAGTCCCGACACAGGTCGCGGTGTACTCCGCGGTGCGACCCTCCTGGAGGTACTCCTGCACGCCACCTGGGGGACAAGCGTGGTCGATGGCGGTTCGCGCCATCAACGACTTGACCCTGCGAGGCGACCAGGTCAGGCCGCGGTTGCCGTCCTGATGGCCGTGGGCGCTCACCGCGAGCGCTGCGACACCAGACGCATGCGGAGCCGCCATCGAGGTGCCCTGCAGGAACTGGTAGAAGCCGCAGCGACCGCTGCCGTTGCACGACTTCTGGACGCCCAGAGCGACGCCGTCCGGCGGTCACATTTCCGTTCTCGTCGACCAGGCCTTCCGCCTGCAAGACGTGCGCCGGTGCCGACGAGAGGATCAGGTTCCCGTTCGACATGAAGCTGTCGGTGCCGAAGCCGTCGCGGTACCAGCCACCGGGTGCGGAGAACTCGATCTCACCCGAGCCCAGGTCGGTGGTGTAGTTCGA
The DNA here is from genome assembly GCA_963844385.1 of uncultured Actinomycetota bacterium. Classification (GTDB taxonomy): domain Bacteria; phylum Actinomycetota; class Actinomycetes; order Propionibacteriales; family Nocardioidaceae; genus Nocardioides. The sequence goes on from CAWJOJ010000013.1 coordinate 56,724, forward strand.
GAAGTCCGACTTCTTGCCCGACGGGCCGAGCGCGGAGATGCCGAGCACGTGCGGGCCCTCGACCGGGAGGTCGAAGCAGGTGTCGTTGTCGATGGTCCGCTCGTACGCGGAGTCGGCCGGGTAGTCCGGGCTGCTGAAGTCGTGGCGCGGGTTGGCGAGGTCCTCGTGGTTGTTGCCGAGGGCGCCGACCAGCGTCACGTCGTGGCCGTGGGCGTAGTTCAGCGCGCGCGTCATCGCCTCGATGATGACTTCCTGCTCGGCCGCCTGCTCGGGGCTGTCCTCCGGAGCGCCACCGATGCAGTTGTAGAGCCACGGGTCGACGTAGAACGACATGTTCACCACGTCGATGCCCTTGTTGCCGGCGTACGTGAGCGCGTGGGTCACCGGACCGAGGAAGAAGTAGCCGCTGTCCTGGCCGCCACGGATGTTGACCAGGCCCACCCTCGGGGCAACGCCGCTCACGCCCATGCCGTTGAGCGCGGCCGCGATGGTGCCGCTGACGTGGGTGCCGTGACCGTTGTCGTCCCAGTCCTCGGGTCGATGGCAGCTGGCGAACTCGCACTCGTCGCCGTCGATGTCGGACATGGTCAGTGGTGAAGTTGCGCGAGAGTCGCCAGTTGAAGTTCGAGCGCAGATCGGGGTGGTTGCCCTGCACGCCCGTGTCGAGCACGCCGACGGTCACGCGGTGGTTGCCCTTGTCGATCCGGTGCGCCCTGAACGCCTGGATCATCTCCATGCCCCACAGCTGCGAGTCGAGCGGGTCGGCGGCAGCGCGCTTGGCGATGCTTGACCGACTTGCCGCGGGACTTCGCGAGCTGCGGCCTCCTTCTCGACCTTCTCGCTGGGATGCACGCCGGGACGGACATCGCCGGGCGCGTAGCCGATCGAGCGGTCTGCGGCTACGCCGGCCACAGTGCGCCAGGCCACGGGTCGTGGCTGCGAAGCCCGCCTTGGTGGACGTCACCGTGACGAGACCGATCGCCTCATTGACCGAAGTCACTTTCACGCCGGATGCCCGCAGCTTTGCGGCCAGGGCCTTGGCGGAGGCGCCCTCGTCGGCGAGGACGACGTACGACGTCTTGGCGGTCGACGCGGCTGATTGGTTGCTGGCGGCCGTGGATGCACCTGTGGCTGTGGCTAGTGCGGCTAGGCACAAGCTGATCGCCGCTGTGGCGGCGAGTATGCGACTTCTGCGCATGTAAGCGTTCCTCCTTCGGTGGGGCGCCGGGTCGGCGCCATCACATCTGCGTCAATCTAGGCTCGGGTCCGGACGATGGGAACCCCAGACTGTTCAATTGCCGGAGGATGTCCGGCGATGACCGATTTGCCCGACTGCCGCTCCGGGCGGCGTGGGGCTGTCGGTGGGGGCGGGCAGACTGTGCGGCATGACGACGACGTACTACACCGGTTGCAGCCTGGATGGCTTCATCGCCGACCCCGACAGCTCGCTGAGCTGGCTGGTCACCCGCGACATCGACCGCGAGGGGCCGATGTCCTACAACTCCTTCATTGCCGACGTGGGGGCGATGGCGATGGGCGCCACGACCTACCAATGGATCCTGGACAACGACCCGGGGCCGTGGAGCTATCAGATCCCGTGCTGGGTGTTCACCCACCGCGAGTTCACCCAGCCAGAGGGCGACGTTCGGTTCACCACCGACGACGTCGCAGCCGTGCACGAGCAGATGACCGCGGCGGCCGGCGGTCAGAACATCTGGCTGGTCGGCGGCGGTGACCTCGTCGGGCAGTTCCATGACGCGGGTCTGCTGGACGAGATCTGGGTCCAATACGCGCCGGTCACGCTCGGCTCCGGCGCGCCGTTCCTGCCGCGCCGGGTCGAGCTGAAGGTGCTGGAGGTGGCGCGCAACCGCGACTTCCTCTGCGGGAAGTACGCCGTGGCCAAGCCCTCCTCCTAGACTCGCCGCATGTATCCCTTCGTCAAGGGTCACGGCACGGAGAACGACTTCGTTCTGCTGCCCGACCCCGACGGCTCGGTCCACGGTGACCTGAGCGCGGAGCGGGTCCGGGCCCTGTGCGACCGCCGCGCTGGGATCGGCGGCGACGGCGTGATCCGGGTGATCCGTAGCGCCGCGCTCGGGGAGCAGTCCGACGCCGAGTGGTTCATGGACTACCGCAACTCCGACGGCTCGCTCTCGGAGATGTGCGGCAACGGGGTCCGGGTGTTCGCGCTCTACCTCGCCGAGTTCGAGGGTGTCACCGGCGACGTGGCAGTCGGGACGCGCGACGGCGTCAAGACCGTGGTCTTCGAGGACGACGGGCTGATGACCGTGGACATGGGTGAGCCCGGGTTGCGCGGAGACTCCAAGGTCTCGGTCGAGGGACGATCCTGGCCGGCGGCCTATGTCGACATGGGCAACCCACACGCGGTCGCGTTCGTCGACTCGCTGGACGATGCCGGCCACCTGATCGACGAGCCGGCGTACGACGCGGGCGTCTATCCGCACGGCGTCAACATCGAGTTCGTCGTACGTCGCGGGCCTGGCCATGTCGCCATGCGCGTGCACGAGCGTGGATCGGGTGAGACCCGGTCGTGTGGCACGGGTGTGTGCGCCGCGATGGTGGCGAGCGCGTTGGCGGACGGGCGCGGCCCCGGCTCCTCCTACCGGGTGGACGTTCCCGGCGGCGAGTTGAAGGTGACCTGGACCGACGACAACCGGATCCTGCTGACCGGTCCCGCGCTGCTCGTGGCGTCGGGCGTGACCGACCTCTGACTGATTCGCGTTTGCCGGGCACCGGTCGGGGTAGGTACCTGACCCAGCGGACCGCCTTCAGACCGAGGACACCATGTCGGAGAACAACCCTCCACCGAACGACGACGACCCGACTCGAATCGGCGGGCAGCCGCCGCAGCGTCCCCCGATGCCACCCCGGCCACCCCGGCCACCCCGGCAGCAGCCACCCCAGTCGCCCTTCCCACAGCAGCCCTACCAACCGGGGCCGCAGCAGCCGTACCCGCCTCAGCAGCCGTACCCGCCACAGGGCTATCCCCAACAGGGCCCGCCGCAGCAGGGTCCTCCACAGCAGCACCAGAACCCCTACGGACAGCCGACGGGCCAGTTCCCACCGGGCACAGCCGGCTACGGTCAGCAGCCACCCCAGTTGCCGCCCTACGGCCCGGGCGGCCCGGGCGGATCTGGTGGCTACGGCCCGCCGAAACGCACGGTCTCAAGGTCGGCCTGATCCTCGGCGCGGCGGTGCTCTTGATCGCGGCGGCGACCGGAGTTGCGATAGTCACCGCTCCAACAGCGACGATGATTCGGACACCCAAGCCCAGGACCCGGGGTGAGCGAGACTCCCAGTCCACTGCTGCGAGCCCCACCGAACCGGAGAGCAGCGCGCCCACGGACGATCCGGCGGCCCCGGCGGCCACGGGCGACCCGGCCAGCGAGTCCTTCAAGGCGGAGTACGGATTCGAAACTGGCCAGGTGTGCACCGGCATGGCGATGACCAACGCGTCGCCGTACGACCCGAGTGCACCCAAGGTCGGTGCGTACGGCAACCACCCCGGCACCGAGGAGGCTTTCTACAGCCTTTACGTCGGCTACGGCAAGCCATGGGAGGTGGCCTACGACAAGTTCCAGCAGATCAGCGTGGTGGCCTGTCTGAGCGCGGATTCGGCCAGCGTCAAACCGGCCGCGCACCTGCACGGCGAAGGACCCCGACGACAAGAAGTTCAAGTACACGCTCAACACCGTCGACTACGCCCTGACCTTCGTGGAGGCCAGCGACGGGCAGCCAGCTCGGCGCCGCTCAGAAGATCTCCGCGTCGTCAACCGACTGCCCGCTCTTCGTCGTGCTGGAGAGGGGCAGCGACTACTACGCCCGCCCGAGATCGACGTCGTCGAAACGGCGATCGACGCCTTCGCCGGCTGACGCCCCGCCGGCCGGGCTCGTCCGTCGGGTCCTATGCTCGCCCGCATGGACATCAGTGGAGCCAGCGCGCTCGTCACCGGTGCGGCCTCCGGCATCGGTGCCGCGGTCGCTCGCCAGCTTGCAGCCAAGGGTGCCAAGGTCGTCGTCGCCGACGTCCAGGCCGACAAGGGTGCGGCCCTCGCGGCCGACATCGGCGGCGGCGTTCGCCCAGGTCGACGTCACCGACACCGAGCAGATCAAGGCGGCCGTCGAGATGGCCGGCGAGCTCGGGCCGCTCCGCGTCCTGGTGAACTCCGCGGGCATCGCTCCGGCGGCGCGCACCGTCGGCCGCGACGGCACCTACGACTCCGCCCACGACCTCGACACCTACAAGAAGGTCATCGCGATCAACCTGATCGGCACCTTCGACGCGATCCGCCTGGCCGCGACGGCGATGGGCCGGCTGGAGCCAACCGATTCGGGTGAGCGCGGCGTGATCGTCAACATGGCCAGCGCAGCTGCGTTCGAGGGTCAGATCGGCCAGGCGGCGTACTCGTCCTCCAAGGGCGGCATCGTCGGCATGACCCTTCCGGTGGCCCGTGACCTGGCCGCGATCGGCGTCCGGGTCAACACCCTCGCCCCCGGCCTGATCGACACCGCGATCTACGGCGCGGGCGAGCAGGCCGAGGCGTTCAAGGCCAAGCTCGGCGAGAGCGTGCTGTTCCCCAAGCGGCTCGGCACGCCCGACGAACTGGCCAGCATGGTCGTCGAGTGCGTCACGAACTCCTACATGAACGGCGCGACGGTCCGCGTGGACGGCGGCATCCGGATGCCGCCCAAGTAGGCCTCAGGCGGGCTCAGGCTGTGCGGCCGAGGAGTCCCAGGATCTTGGTCTGCCGAGGCGCGTCGTCCGGTACGTCGACCGGCGGTCCGCAGACGCCGTCGGAGTAGAGCGCGTCGCCGAAGCCTGCGATCGCAGTCTCCATTCCGTCCATCTCGTCCTCGGCGAACGTCACCTCGATACCGAGTGGCGCGGCCGAGGTCCCAGCGGTGCACCGCCATGTCGAAGCCGTAGAAGTTCGCCAGCGTCTCGGCGATCGTGGTGCGGCCGAAGTAGCCGTCGTACTCCTCGGTGACGAAGTCCTCGTCGGCAACGAGCTTCGCGACGGCGTCGTGGTGGCGCTGCCAGACCGCCGCCGGCTCGCCCTCGGGACGCTGTCCGAGTGTCCGCGCCGCGCTTCACCAGGAAGTCGCGCTGGGTGTCGACAACGTGGTCGACGACATCGGCGGCAGTCCAGCCGGGGCAGGGGCTCGGCGCGCTCCAGTCCGCGGCCGGGCCGGACGACGCGACGACGGCGGAGAACCGTTCGGCGTTGTCGAGACAGTCCGCAATCAGTGGGTTCATGCCTCCACTGTGCCGCGCAGGATCACCGGAGTATTGAAAGAATCCGACACATGCCCCGAAACCGCCGGATCGACGCCTCCGAGCCGGCGCACCTGCGTGACGTCGATGGCTACAGCCCGCCGATCCACCGCTTCGCTCCCTCACCTGAGCTCGCCGACGTCGTCCGCCGCCACTGGATCCCGGTGTGGTCGCTGCCGGAGGGCAGCCGGTCGGTCCAGCGGGTGCTGCAGTACCCCGTCTGCAACCTCGTGATCGAGGCTTCCTACGCCATCGTCGTGGGCCCCACCACAGGGCTCTCCACGCGCGAGCTGACGGGGTCGGGATGGGCGCTCGGCGCCATGCTGCAGCCGGCGGCGGGTGCGTTGCTGCTGGGTGGGCCGGTCAGCGAGTTCACCGACACGGCCGACGCCGTTGGAGACCGTGCCCGGCCTGGACGGGGCCGCACTGGTCGAACGGGTGCGCTCGGCCCTGGCCGGGCAGCCCGAGTCGGCTCCGGCACAACAGGAAGCCGTCGCCGCCGTCGAGGATGCCCTCGCGAGCCTGCTACCGGTGGACGAGGAGGGGCTGCTGGTCAACGCGATCGTGGAGTACGTCGAGGGCGACCCGCGGGTTCAGCGGGTCTCGCAGGTGTGCGAGAAGTTCGACATCTCCGAACGCAGCCTCCAGCGGCTCACCGCGCGACGGATCGGGCTCACGCCGAAGTGGCTGGTGCAGCGCCGCCGGCTCCACGAGGCGGCCGAGCGGCTGTCGTCGGCCGAGCCACCCGACCTGGCCCGGGTGGCCGTGGACCTCGGCTACGCCGACCAGGCCCACTTCACCCGCGACTTCCGGACCGTCACCGGGCTCACCCCGGGGGAGTACGCCGCAGAGCCGCATGATCGGTGAGCGACCAGCGGCTCAGGTCGAGGATGACGTCCGCGCGGTCACGTTGCGCCTCGATGAGTACGGCGTTGGGCTGGTCCACGCGGCGTACCCACTCCTCGGCGACGGCCTGGGGCTTGCCGAAGGCCACGTGCCGGGCGACCAGTCGCGCGATCCTGACGTCGTCGTCGCAGGTGAGGTGCCAGACCTGGCTGAGCTGGTCGCGGACGGCCTGCCACGGCTCGGTGTCGAGCAAGAGGTAGTTGCCCTCGGTGACCACCAGCTCCGATCGCGGGATCGCGATCGCGCCCGCGATCGGCTGCTCCAGGTCGCGCTCGAACATCGGGGCCATCACGATGTGGTCGGCGTGCTCGCGCAGGCGGGCCAGCAGGGCGGCGTACCCCCACGGGTCGAACGTCTCCGGCGCGCCCTTGCGGCCGAGCAGCCCGCGCCGGGTCAGCTCGACGTCGGCGAGGTGGAAGCCGTCCATCGGCACCATCGGCTGACCCAGCGAGGTTGCGAAGGTCGTCTTGCCCGAACCGGGCGCGCCGCAGATGCCCAGGATCCCGGGCCGCGGGACGCCGGCCAGCAGCCCGGCGAGCTCCCGCCCGTCCGGCGACACCTCGACCACGGTCACGCTGGTCAACCTAGTTGGCCAGATCCGCCTCGGCCCAGCCCTGGCCCCAGGAGACCGCCCGTACCGGCAGCACGACGAGCGGGTCGATCGTCCGGTTGCGCCAGTCCCAGGCCACGACCACGGTGTAGATGGACGAGATCTTGGGGTTCACGAGCGCCATCAGCACCCGGTCCCCGTCCCAGCCGAGCAGCTGCGTCGGGTCGCCGATGGACCTGGTGGTCGGCTGATAGGCCAACGGGTTCCCGGTGGTCCGGTCGACGACGACGATCCCGTTCTCGAGCCCGTTGTAGTTGTCGAGCCCGAGGCCGCTCCTGATCGGCACGTTGTCTCCGACGACGACGTCGTCGGACACCAGCGGCGGCAGGGGGAAAAGCCCGGCGAGGTTGTTCATGAGCGTCTCCACGGTGGTGCCGTCGCTCCAGCGCATCGGCGTCGGGTCGGCCGTCATCGGCCCTTCGTGGCCCCAGTCCAACGCAAGCCCCTCGGTCGTGAAGGCGGTGCTCGGGCCGAAGTCCGAGGGCTCGGTCGCCCCGGTGTCGACGTCGACCAGGGTGCCGGTCTGGGCCGTCTCCTCGGCCACCAGCACGTGGGAGTCGTCGGCCCAGATGGCGTACAGGTTCGACGGTCCGGCCACGTCGAAGCGCCGGCTGGCACCCGTGGTCAGGTCGACCACCACCAGACTGTCGGGCTGGGGCAGGGCGAGCTTCGTCGCGTCGGGGCTGAGTGAGGTCGCGCGCAGTGCCGGCCCGGGTTCGTTCACCACCTCGTTCACCGGGACCAGGTCGACGCCGTCGACCCGTCGCCACTGCCCGTCCTCCCCGAGGACGAGGACCTGGGCCTGGTCCTCGGGATCGCTGATCGCCAGCACGGCATGGTCGAGCGGGTGCGCTGTGAGGTCCACCGTGTTCTCGGGCGTCAGCTGGATCACGGCGTGCGGGGTCGGCGATCCGCTCCCACGCGGCGTCGGTGTAGACCCCCGGCATCTTCATCGCGGCAGTGACGGTGGGCTCCTGGCTTGGCGACGGGTTGGCCGTGGAGGGCGACTTGGCCGGCGGAGCCGGCGCACCGTCGCGGTCCCCGTCACCCGCCAGTGAGGCAGTCGCGACCACACCCGCGGTCAGCACGGCCGCACCGACGACGATGCCGGCGCGACGCCGGCGCACGCGGCGTACTCCTGAATCCCAGGCGGTGTCGGCCACCTGCGTCTTCGGCACCTCGACGGTGTCGACGAGTTCGGAGAGCTTCATCTGCGTTCCTCCACGTGATCGTCGAGTTCTGGGGCGATCTGGCGCAGGCGCGCCAGCGCGACCGAGGCCTGCTTCTTCACGGTGCCGTCGGAGACGCCGAGCACCGCCGCGGTGTCCGCCACGCTCAGGTCCTCGACGTACCTGAGCAGTACGACGGCCCGCTGCTTCTGGGTGAGCTGCGCGAGCGCCTTCTGGAGCATCGGCGCTCCCTCGCCGGCTTGGGAGATCGCGACGTCGGGCACTCGGTCGACCACCGTCTCGCGACGGTGCCGCCGCCACCAGGACACGTTCGCGCGGTAGACGACCGTGCGGACCCACGCGTCCGGGTTGCCGTCGCGCAGCGTGTCCCAGCGGGTGGCCGCGGTCACCAGGGCCTCCTGCACGAGGTCCTCGGCGCGCTGGAAGTCGCCGGTGAGCAGGTACGCCGTGCGCACCAGGCCCTGCTGGCGAGCCCGGGCCCAGGCCTCGAACGACTCGCGACCATCGCTTCGCATCGGCACCTCCTCCACTGATTGAACGCCTGGGGGTGCCCGGCAGGTTGAAGCCCGGCCAGGAATCGTTCGAGATTCCTGGCCGGGCTCCTCCGAATGCGGTGTCGGGTCAGGCGGCGCGCAGCGACGCGAAGAAGGCCACCACGTCCTTGACCAGGAGGTCCGGGGTCTCCAGGGCCGCGAAGTGACCGCCCTCGTCGAAGTCGGTCCAGCGGACGATGTTGTTGCCCTGCTCGGCGAACTGGCGGATGGCCACGTCCTCCGCGAAGCAGGCCACTGCGGTGGGCACGGTGCCCGGCGTCGGCCACTCCTGGGAATGCATGCTCTCGTAGTACAGGTTCGACGAGGAGCCAGCGGTCGCGGTGAGCCAGTAGATCATCACGTCGGTGAGGATGTGGTCGCGGTCGATCGCGTCCTCGGGCAGCTCGTGCCGGGAGTTCGTCCACTCCTTGAACTTCTCCACGATCCAGGCCAGCTGGCCGACCGGGGAGTCGGTGAGGGCGTAGGCGAGGGTCTGGGGCCGGGTCGCGGAGATCTGGAAGTAGCCGTTGCCTTCGGACATGAACCAGCCGAGCCGTTGCAGCCGCTCCTTCTCCACGTCGCTGAACGTGGCCACGACGTCCTCGGGCACCTCGCCGAACGGGATGAACCCCATCGTCGCGGCGTTCACGTGGATGCCGATCACGTGGTCGGGGTCGACGCGGCCGAGATCGGGTGCCACGAATGCCCCGAAGTCGCCGCCCTGGGCGCCGTACTTCTCGTAGTCGAGCCGGCTCATCAGCTCGGCGAGGGCACCAGCAATCCGACTGCTCGTCCAGCCGGCCTCCGAGGTCGGACCGGAGAACCCGTAGCCGGGCAGCGACGGGATGACCAGGTGGAACGCGTCGGCCGGGTCACCGCCGTGGGCGCGGGGGTCGCTGAGCGGCCCGATCACGTCCGATGAACTCTACGATCGAGCCCGGCCAGCCGTGGAGCAGCAGCAGCGGGGTGGCGTCGGCCTCGGGTGACCGGACGTGCAGGAAGTGCACGTTCTGCCCGTCGATCTCGGTGGTGAACTGGGGGAACTCATTGAGCCGAGCCTCCGCCTTGCGCCAGTCGTAGCCGTTCCGCCAGTAGTCCGCCAGACCCTTCAGGTAGTCGAGGTCCACGCCGCGAGTCCAGGGCTCGCCCGGGCCGGCGTCGGGCCAGCGGGTGAGGTCGAGGCGGGTCGCGAGGTCGTCGAGGTCGGCCTGCGGGATGTCGATCCGGTACGGCGTGATCCGTGCGTCGGTCATTGATGCCCTCTCCTAGTCGGAACGGAATGTTTCGTTCTGTTTCAACTCTAGCAGAACGGAATGATTCGTTCCATAGGCTAGAGTGCAAAATGTGAGTGAAGACCACCCACCCCTGAGTGGTCGTCGACGTCAGGCGGCGCTCAACGACGACCTCATCCTCGATGCGGCTCGCGAGGTGTTCATGGCCGATCCGGCGGCCCCCATCGCCGCGGTGGCGAAACGGGCCGGGGTGGGGATCTCCGCGCTGTACCGCCGCTACCCGAGCAAGGAGGAGCTGCTTCGGGTGCTGTGTGCCGACGGACAGCAGATCTACCTGCGCGAGGTCCGGCGGGCGCTCGACAGCGAGGGCGATCCGTGGGAGGTGTACGCCGAGTACCTTCGCCGCCTCGTGGCCGAGGACACGCACGCCCTCGGCAACAGGCTCGCGGGCCGGTTCACCCCGACCGAGTCGATGTTCGCGGACGCCATGGTCATGCGCCGGCTCAGCGAGCGGCTGTTCAACCGGGTCAAGCAGGCGGGTGGATTCCGGGCCGGGCTCACCTTCAACGACGTCGAGCTCGCTGATGGAGGCGATCGCCAACGTGCGGGTCGCCCGATCCCGCACCGGACATCGGTGCTCCAGCAGCGAATGCTCGCCGTACTCCTCGAGGGGATCCGCGCCGGCGGGCCCAAGTTGCCCGGCAAGGCACCGACCTGGGAGGAGATGGAGGCGCGCTGGAAGCCGGCGGACTGAAAACGTTCGCGCCCGCACGTCCCTCGACCTACTCTTGTGGTCATATGACGAACGCAAAAGACTTCAGCCTCGACGCCGAGCTCGATGCCACCGAGGACTGGACAGACGACGACTTCGAGTCCGGCTACGCCGACGAGCCCGACCCGGAGGACCTGACCACCGGTGAACAGGACCTGGCCGAGCGGCATGCCCTCCGTCGCGTCGGCGGCCTGCGTACCGAGCTCGAGGACATCACCGAGGTCGAGTACCGCCAGCTCCGGCTGGAGCGGGTCGTCCTCGTCGGCGTCTGGACCGAGGGCACCATCACCGACGCCGAGAACTCGATGGCCGAGCTCGCCCTGCTGGCCGAGACCGCCGGCTCGGAGGTGCTCGACGCGATCTACCAGCGCCGGCAGAAGCCCGACCCGGCGACGTACATCGGACGCGGCAAGGTCGACGGCCTGCGCGAGATCGTGCTCGAGACCGGCGCCGACACCGTCATCGTCGACGGCGAGCTCGCACCCTCGCAGCTGAGAAACCTCGAGGACAAGCTCAAGGTCAAGACCGTCGACCGGACCGCGCTGATCCTCGACATCTTCGCCCAGCACGCGAAGTCGAAGGAGGGGCAGGCGCAGGTCGAGCTCGCGCAGCTCCACTACATGAAGCAGCGTCTCCGCGGCTGGGGCGGCAACCTGTCCCGACAGGCCGGCGGTCAGGCGGCCGGTGGTGAGGGCATCGGTGGCCGCGGCCCGGGTGAGACCAAGATCGAGACCGACCGGCGCCGGATCAACGACAAGATCTCCAAGCTCCGTCGCGAGCTCAAGCAGATGAAGGGCACCCGCGCGACCAAGCGAGCCGAGCGGGAGCGCAACGCCATCCCGTCGGTGGCCATCGCCGGCTACACCAACGCCGGCAAGTCGTCGCTGCTCAACCGGCTCACCGACGCAGGGGTGCTGGTCGAGGACTCGCTGTTCGCGACGCTGGACCCGACCACGCGTCGTACGACGACCTCCGACGGCCGGATCTACACGATGTCCGACACCGTGGGCTTCGTGCGCCACCTGCCGCACCAGCTGGTCGAGGCGTTCCGCTCGACCCTCGAAGAGGTGGCCGAGGCCGACCTGATCCTGCATGTGGTCGACGGTGCGCACGCCGACCCCGAGGGCCAGATCGCCGCGGTCCGCGAGGTACTCGCCGAGATCGGCGCCTCGCAGGTCCCTGAGCTGATCGTGATCAACAAGGCCGACGCGGCCGACCCGATGGTGGTCGCCCGGCTGCGGCAGCGCGAACCGCACTCGGTCGTCGTCAGCGCCAAGACGGGTGAGGGCATCGCCGACGCCCTCGCGCTGGTCGAGTCCGAGCTGCCCCGCCCCGGCGTGGTGTTCTCCGCACTGGTCCCCTACGAGCGTGGTGACCTGATCAACCGGATCCACCAGAAGGGCGAGATCGAGTCGATGGAGCACACCGGCGACGGCACCCTCGTCCGTGGTCGCGCCCACGAGGATCTCGCGGGCGAGCTGGCGGCGTACGCGGTCTGAGTCGGGCACCGGCGACCGGACGCGAGGTCCGGATTCCCGTCGGCGTGCGAGGATTCCTCCGTGCTGCACTCACTGGCCGGCCGGGCCGAGAGCCCGATGCAGGCCCGGATCCTCGCCCTGCTCCGCGATGACGGGCCGTTGTCGCGTGTCCAGCTCGCCGACCGGATGAGCGTCTCCCGCACGACGATCGCCGCCGAGGTCGCCCGCCTCGCCGAGCTCGGGCTGGCGCAGGAAGTCGGCCATGCGGCGTCCCGCGGAGGCCGCCGGTCCACCATGGTCGACCTCGCCGACGACATCCGGTTCGTGGGCATCGCGATCGGCGCCACGGCGATGTCCGTGGCGGTCACCGACGGCCGGCGTCACGGTCCTGGGCAAGCGCTCGGTCGCAAGTGACATCCGGCAGGGCCCCGAACCGGTGCTCGCCGCCGCGCTCGACCGAGGTCCGCAAGCTGCTGGCCGAGCTCGGCGTCGACCGGGTGATGGGTGCGGGCATCGCGGTACCCGGCCCGGTCGACTACCACCGTGGCGTCCCGGTCTCCCCGCCGATCATGCCCGGGTGGGACGGCTACCCGGTGCGCGACGCGGTCGCCCGCGAGCTCGGCTGCCCGGCGATCCTCGACAACGACGTCAACGCGATGGCGATGGGCGAGCAGCACTCCGGGGTCGCCAGGTCCGCCCGCGACTTCCTGTTCGTCAAGATCGGCACCGGTATCGGCTGCGGGATCGTCGTCGACGGTGAGCTGTACCGCGGCGTCGACGGCTGCGCCGGCGACATCGGGCACATCCGGGTCGAGGAGTTCGGTCCGATCTGCGCGTGCGGGAACACCGGCTGCCTCGAGGCGTTCTCGGGTGGCGCGGCCATCGCCCGCGACGCCACGGCCGCCGCCCGCGCCGGTCGGTCGCCCGGCCCTTGCCGCACTGCTCGAGGAGAAGGGCGAGCTGACCGCGGCCGACGTCGGGGTCGCGGTGTCCCAGGGTGACGCCCAGGCCGTCCAGCTGATCCGCGACAGCGGCCGAAGGGTCGGCCAGGTGCTGGCGAGCCTGGTGTCGTTCTTCAACCCGGGCCTGATCGTCATCGGCGGGCGGCGTCACCGGGCTCGGCCACGCCCTGCTGGCCGAGATCCGCGGTGTGACCTACCGCCGCTCGCTCCCGCTCGCCACCGGCAACCTGCCGATCGTGCTGAGCGAGCTCGGCGACGAGGGCGGGGTCATCGGTGCCGCCCGCCTGATCAGCAGCTCCGTCTTCGCGCCCGTCGGCGGAGACCGGGATGACCTGGTCGCCGGGGTCGACTCCTCGACCCAGTCCTGCAAGGTCGTCGTGCGCGACGCCGACACCGGTCGGCTCGTCCGCAGCGGCCGGGCACCCCATCCCGACGGCACCGAGGTCGATCCGGCCGCCTGGTGGAGAGCCCTCGAGGCGGCGGTCAGCGAGGCCGGCGGGCTCGACGACGTGGCCGCGGTCGCGGTCGGCGGCCAGCAGCACGGCATGGTCTGCCTCGACGAGCACGGCGGCGTCGTACGCCCCGCCCTGCTGTGGAACGACACCCGGTCGGCCCAGGCCGCCGCAGATCTCGTCGCCGAGCTGGGCGGTGGCGAGCGCGGTGGCGCCGCCTGGGCCGAGGCGGTCGGGAGCGTTCCCGTGGCCTCGTTCACGGTGACCAAGCTGCGCTGGCTGGCCGAGCACGAGCCGCGAGCACGCCCGAGCCACTGCCGCCGTGTGCCTGCCCCACGACTGGCTGACCTGGCAGCTGGCGGGCTTGGTCGACCTCGCGGCGCTGGCCACTGACCGCAGCGACGCCAGCGGCACCGGCTATTGGTCGCCCGAGACGGGCAGCTACCGGACCGACCTGCTGGAGCGCGCGTTCGGCGCCGTACCCGCGCTCCCGCGGGTGCTCGGCCCGCCGCGACCGCGCGGGAAGCCTCCCCGGAGGAGCGGCACTGGGGGCCGGCGCGGGGGACAACGCGGCAGCCGCGCTGGGGCTCGCCGCAGGACCGGGTGACGTCGTCGTCTCGATCGGCACGTCGGGAGTCGTGACCGCCGTCGCCACGCAGAGCGCGCGCGACGCCAGCGGCACGATCGCCGGGTTCGCCGACGCGACCGGGCGGTTCCTGCCGTTGGTGTGCACCCTGAATGCGGCGCGGGTGCTGGATGCTACGGCCCGACTGCTCGGCGTGGACCACGCACAGCTGTCCGCCTTGGCCCTCTCGGTCGAGCCTGGTGCGCACGGCCTCGTGATGGTCCCCTACCTGGAGGGCGAGCGGACGCCGAACCTGCCCGACGCCACAGGCTCACTCCGCGGGCTAACCCTGGCCAACTCCACGCCGGCCCACCTGGCCCGTGCGGCCGTCGAGGGGATGCTCTGCGGGCTGGCCGACGGCCTCGACGCGCTCGTCGCCTCGGGGGTCGAACCGCGTCGCATCCTGCTCGTCGGCGGGGGCGCCGCGTCGGAAGCCGTCCGGCAGATCGCACCGACGGTGCTGGGCCTTCCGGTCGAGGTCCCCGAACCCGGGGAGTACGTCGCGGACGGTGCCTGCCGCCAGGCGGCCTGGGCACTGTCGGGCGAGGCGGCGCCACCGACCTGGACCACCGGCACGAGCGCGTCCTACGACGCCCGGGCGCGACCCGAGGTCCGGGAGCAGTACGCCGTGGCGAGCGCGCTGGTCGCGGCCGAGCGCTCCAGCTGACCGGACATCCAGGGCTGAGCACGAAGCTCCAGCGGCTCTTCGACCCGCGGTCTTTGTCAAACAACTTGCCAAAGTAGGCAAGTCTGGGGTTCGAATCCGGATGAATCGTCTTGCGGAGGACCGAAATTGCGGCTACTTTGTGCTTCGACCCAACGAAGGTGTGGCTCGGGTCACATCCAGATGCAATCGGAGGCGGTGGCCAGATGCCCGGCGTGCAGCCCCTCCCTGAGCTCGCCCCCGCCGACCAGATGTCGCTGCGGCGGTCGAATCTCTCGACGGTCCTTCGCAGCCTGCGTGACCACGGGCCCCGTTCGCGGGCCCGGCTCGCCGTCGACCTCGGGCTCAACAAGGCCACGGTCTCCAGCCTGGTGACCGAGCTGGCCGAGCGTGGACTCGTGCGCCAGGGCGAGGTCGAGCGGGGCGGGCTCGGCCGACCCGGGCTCGCGGTCGAGCTGGACGGCCAGGACGGTCTGCGGGGTCGGCGCCGAGATCAACGTGCACCACGTCGCGACGTTCGCCCTGAACCTCACCGGCAGGCCTCGTCTCCGAACGCCGCCTGTCCCTCGAAACCCTGCGCCTCGACGCCGGCGAGGTGCTGGACCGCCTCGTCGACCTGGTCAAGCTGACCTTCTCCGACGTCGCAGACCGCGGTGCAAAGCCGGTCGCCCTCACCGTCGGGGTGGCAGGGCTCGTCGACGCGGCCCGGGCCGTCGTCACGCTCGGCCCCAACCTCGGGTGGTACGACGTACCCGTCGCCGCGATGCTCCAGGAACGGCTCGGCGACTCGTCGTGTCCCGTCGTGATCGACAACGAGGCGCAACCTCGCCGCCATCGCCGAGGCGGTACCCGGTGACGCGCAGCTGCGCGACATCCTGGTGATCTTCGGCGAAGTCGGGGTCGGCGGCGGCATCATCGCTGACGGCCAGCTGCTGCGCGGCAGCCGCGGCTACGCCGGTGAGTTCGGCCACATGATCGTGGACCCGCACGGCCGCGAGTGCGGCTGCGGCCGGATCGGCTGCTGGGAGACCGTGATCGGCCTCCGCGCCCTGCTGGACGCCGCCGCCGACCAGGACGACGCGATCCGCGACCCCGCTCTCGGACTCGAGGGCCGTCTCCTCGAGATCAACCGGCGTGCGGACCTCGGTGACACTCGCACCCTCGCCGCTCTCGAACAGGTCGGCGACTGGATCGGGGTCGGCGTCGCCGCCCTCGCCAACGCGCTCAATCCCAGCGTCGTCGTGCTCAGTGGCTACTTCGCCGAGGTCGGGCAGTGGATGCGCGGCGCGATCGAGGCCCGCCTGCACGCCGGCGTGCTCGCACCCGAGGCCGGCGGCACCCGGGTCGAGTTCTCGACGCTGGGCTTCACCGCCGCCGTCCGCGGCGGGGCGACCGTGGCTCTCGAAACCGTCTTCAACGACCCCGACCCGCGTCCAGCGCCGGACCGGCCCCAACGCCACCGACGGAGGCACCCCGTGACCGACGCACTGCTCCAGATGACCGGCATCGTCAAGGCGTTCCCGGGGGTGCTGGCACTCGGCGGCGTCGACCTCGACGTCCGCGCCGGCGAGGTGCACTGCCTGCTCGGCCAGAACGGCGCCGGCAAGTCGACGCTGATCAAGGTGCTCTCGGGGTTCCACCAGCCCGACGAGGGGACCATCGCCTGGCAGGGCGAGGAGGCGTCGTTCTCGACACCGGCCAAGGCGATCGACCACGGCGTGGCGACGATCTACCAGGAGCTCGACCTGGTGCCTCACCTCGACGTCGCTGAGAACATCTTCCTCGGCCACGAGGTCGCCCGCGCCGGCTTCACCCAGCGGGGCAGGGCGCACCAGCTCGCTCGCGAGCTGCTCGCCCGCCTGGGCCACCCCGAGATCGTCCCGACCCGGATCGTCGGTGACCTGTCGCCGGCCAAGCAGCAGATCGTGAGCCTGGCCCGCGCGCTCTCCCGGGAGACCCGGCTGCTGATCCTCGACGAGCCGTCCGCGGTGCTCGACCAGGAGGAGGTCGGCAACCTCTTCCGCGTGATCCGCGACCTGACCGCCGAAGGCGTCGCGGTCGTCTACATCTCCCACCGGCTTGAGGAGATCCGCAAGATCGGCGACCGGATCACGGTCCTCAAGGACGGCAGCACGGTCGCCACCGGCCTCGCTGTCGCGGACACCCCGACGTCAAAGCTGATCGAGCTGATGACCGGCCGCTCGATCGAGTACGTCTTCCCGCCCCGATCGGAGGAGCCCCGTGACCACGGCGCCCCGGTCCTCGAGGTGCGAGACCTCGCTCTCGCGGGCGTGTTCACGAACGTCGACCTCACCGTGCACGCCGGCGAGATCGTCGGGTTGGCTGGCCTCGTCGGCGCGGGCCGCTCCGAGATCATCGAGACCCTGTACGGCGCGCGCCGCGCCTCCGCAGGCACCGTGACCGTCGAGGGGCGCAAGCTGCGCCCCGGCTCGGTGCAGCAGGCGGTGCGGGCGGGGGTCGGCCTCGCCCCCGAGGAGCGCAAGAGCCAGGGCCTGCTGCTCGACGAGGCCGTCTTCAAGAACATCACCGTCTCCTCGATGCGCCGGTTCGCCCGCCTCGGCTTCCTCAACCGGGCTGAGGAGCGCAAGCAGGCGACCGAGCTGACCACCAGCCTCGACGTACGACCCACCGGCGTGACGCGCGCGGCGCGCACGCTGTCGGGCGGTAACCAGCAGAAGATCGTGCTCGCGCGCTGGCTGATGCGCGACTGCCGGGTGCTGCTGCTCGACGAGCCCACCCGCGGCGTCGACGTCGGCGCCCGGTCCGAGATCTACCAGCTCATCCGGTCGCTGGCCGACCGCGGCGTCGCCGCCGTGGTCGTGTCCAGCGAGATCGAAGAGGTGCTCGGCCTGGCGGACCGGGTCCTCGTCGTCCGGGAGGGACAGGTCGTCCACGAGTCCGCCGCCACCGCGATCGACGAGGCAGGGGTCCTCGACCTCGTCATGGAAGGAAAGGTTCCGGCATGAGCCAGGACAGTGTCCAGGTCGAGAAGGCCGCGCTCGAGACCGAACGCGAGTCGAACCCGGTCCTCGGCGTGCTGAGCACCAGTGTCGGCCGCAACGCGGGACTGGTCGTCGCGCTGCTGCTGATCTGCGCCGTCGGCGCGTTCACGGCGGGCGACCGATTCGCGTCGAGCGACAACGCGCTCACGATCCTGCGGCTCGCCGCAGGCATCGGCGTCGTCAGCATCGGCATGACGTTCGTGATCATCGGCGGCGGCATCGACCTGTCCGTCGGCGCGATCGTCGCGCTGTCGTCGGTCTGGTGCACGACCCTGGCCACCCAGACGATGGCCGAGGACACCCACTGGATCGTGATGGTGGGGGTTGCGCTGCTGGTCGGAGCCGGCTGCGGCGTGGTGAACGGGCTGCTGATCGCCTACGGCAACATCGTGCCGTTCATCATGACGCTGGCGATGCTGGCCAGTGCGCGCGGGCTCGCCGAGATCATCAGTGACAAGAAGACCCAGATCATCTCGCGTCAGGGCTTCGCCGAGTTCTTCAACGGCGACTTCCTCGGCGTGAGCGTGCAGATCTGGCTGTTCGCACTGGTCTCGATCATGGGGTGGATCCTGCTCAACCGCACGACGTTCGGCCGCCGTACCGTCGCCGTCGGCGGCAACCCCGAGGCGGCCCGACTGGCCGGCATCAACGTCAAGCGGCAAACTGTCTACCTCTACGTGCTGATCGGCGTCTGCTGCGGTCTCGCCGCGTTGATGCTGGTCGCGAAGACCACGACCGGGTCGTCGACCCACGGCACGCTCTGGGAGCTTGACGCGATCGCGGCGGTCGTGATCGGCGGCACGCTGCTCACCGGCGGCCGCGGCACCATCGTCGGCACCGTCCTCGGCGTCCTCATCTTCTCGACGCTCACGAACATCTTCATCCTCAACGACCGCTCCTTCTCCGAGCAGTCGCTCTTCAAGGGAGCCATCATCGTCGCCGCCGTGCTCCTGCAGCAGCGGTTGGCGTCTCGGAGCAGTACCTGACGCACCGTCGGCGCTGCACCCGCAACACGAACCACCACACCACCCGGCATTCACACAGATTCAAGGAGCAGCACGATGTCCCTGCGGACTCCATCACCCAGAAACTCGCCGGAAGAGGCTGCGACCGGCCTGGTCGCCGGCTTCGCCGTACTCGCCCTCGCGGCCTGCACGAGCAACGACCCGCGACAACGAGTCCGACACCACCGGCGGCACGTCACAGGCTGCGGCTGGATCCAACGACGAGGCAGGCGACAAGGTCGTCATCGGCTTCTCGGCGCCCGCTGCCGACCACGGCTGGATGGGCTCGATCACGGAGTCCGCCGAAGCCGAGGCCGAGAAGTACGACGACGTCGAGTTGCGGGTCGCAGAAGGGACCAACGACGTCGCCGTCCAGATCAGCCAGGTCGAGACGTTCATCAACGACAAGGTCGACGCG
Source organism: uncultured Actinomycetota bacterium (assembly GCA_963844385.1). Lineage (GTDB taxonomy): Bacteria > Actinomycetota > Actinomycetes > Propionibacteriales > Nocardioidaceae > Nocardioides. Next base: position 75,889 of record CAWJOJ010000013.1, read on the forward strand.
ATCGTGCTGCTGCCGTTCGACGGTGCGGCGATGACGCCGGTCGCGCTGAAGGCGATGGAGGCGGGCATCCCGGTCATCAACGTCGACCGAGAGTTCGACGACCCCAACGCTGCCCGGGTCACCGTCCTTGGTGACAACTACGGCATGGGCGTCTCGGCCGGCGCGTACGTCTGCGAGCAGGCCGACGGCAACAAGGACGCGATCGTGGCCGAGATCGCCGGCATCGACTCGCTGCCGCTGACCCAGGACCGCAGCCAGGGTTTCGAGGACGCGCTCTCCGAGTGCGGCCTCGACGTCGACAACCGCGTCGCCGCCGACTTCACGGTCGAGGGTGGCTCTGACGCCGCGGAGCAGCTGCTCCAGGCCGCGCCGCAGATCGACTACCTGTGGAACCACGACGACGACCAGGGCGTCGGCGTCCTCGCCGCGATCGAGAACGCCGGTCGCGACGAGTTCACGATGATCGGCGGTGCTGGCTCGAAGAACGCGATGGAGGCCATCCAGTCCGGTGACAGCGTGCTCAAGGCCACGGTCATCTACCCCTCCACCCAGGCCGCCGACGGCATCAAGCTGGCCCGACTGCTCGTCCAGGGCAAGTCGATGTCGGACCTCGTCGAGGTCGAGGTGCCGCGCACCGTCCAGCTGTACGCCCCCGTCGTCACCGCCGACAACGTCGACCAGTACATCGACACCGCGTTCGAGTCCTGATCCAGCCCGGTGGGCCGGGTGCACCAGCCCGGTCCACCGGCACCACCGGAACCGATCCAGACCTCGACCCCCGTCCCGGAACGGAACATGACCATGACCAGCACCAGACCCACCCTCGCGGTGGGCATGGTGGGCTACGCCTTCATGGGCGCCGCCCACTCCCAGGCCTGGCGGACCGCGCCGCGCTTCTTCGACCTCCCGATGACCCCGACCATGCAGGTCGTCTGCGGCCGAGATGTCGAGCGGACCGCCGAGGCGGCCGGCACGACTCGGCTGGGCCGAGACCGAGACGGACTGGCACCACCTCGTCGAGCGCCCGGACGTCGACCTCGTCGACATCTGCACGCCCGGAGACACGCACGCCGAGATCGCGATCGCCGCGCTGGGCGCGGGCAAGCACGTCCTGTGCGAGAAGCCGCTGGCCAACACCGTCGCCGAGGCGGAGACGATGGCCGCCGCCGCGGAGCAGGCGGCGCAGCACGGCGTACGCGCGATGGTCGGCTTCACCTACCGTCGCGTGCCGGCGATCGCGCTGGCCCGCCGGCTCGTCGCCGAGGGCAGGATCGGCGAGGTGCGGCACGTGCGCGCGCAGTACCTCCAGGACTGGATCGCCGATCCGGAGGCTCCGCTGTCGTGGCGACTGGACAAGGCCAAGGCGGGCTCGGGTGCGCTCGGTGACATCGGCGCCCACATCGTCGACCTCACCCAGCACATCACCGGCCAACAGGTCACCGAGGTCTCCGGCCAGCTCGAGACGTTCGTGAAGGAACGGCCGATCGCAACCGAACATTCCGGGCTCTCCGGCGCCGCGGGCTCCGAGCGCGGGCCGGTCACCGTCGACGACGCCGCGGTCTTCATCGCCCGGTTCACCGGGGGCGGTCTGGGGGTCTTCGAGGCGACCCGGTTCGCCACCGGCCGCAAGAACGCGATCCGCATCGAGGTCAACGGCTCGGCCGGCAGCCTGGCCTTCGACTTCGAGGACATGAACGTCCTGGAGTTCTTCGACGCCGACGAGCCGGACGAGACCGCCGGCTTCCGGCGGATTCTCGCCACCGATCCCGGTCACCCCTACGTCGCCGCCTGGTGGCCGCCCGGCCACGGGCTCGGCTACGAGCACGCCTTCACTCACCAGGTCGTCGACCTCGTCACCGCGATCGCCGACGGCACCGACCCCACCCCGACGTTCGCCGACGGGCTGCAGGTTCAGCGAGTGCTGGCTGCGGTCGAGACGAGCTCCGACACCCGAAGCTGGCAGGAGATCCCCGCGTGAGCGAGCAGACCCCCGAATACACTCCGAGGCCCGAGGACAAGTTCTCGTTCGGGCTGTGGACAGTCGGCTGGCAGGGCGTCGACGTGTTCGGCCCGGCCAGCCGAGCGCTGCTGGACCCGGTCGAGGCGACGTACAAGCTCGCGGAGCTGGGCGCCAGCGCGGTCACCCTCCACGATGACGACCTGGTGCCCGACGACGCCGCCCGCGAGGCCACCCTGGACCGCTTCGCCAAGGCGCTGGCTGACACGGGGCTCGGCGTTGAGATGGTGACGACGAACCTGTTCTCGCACCCGGTGTTCAAGGAGGGCGCGTTCACGGCCAACAACCGCGAGGTCCGTCGCTACGCGCTGGCGAAGACGCTGCGCAACATCGACCTCGCGGCGAGCCTGGGTGCCGAGACGTTCGTGCTCTGGGGCGGACGCGAGGGTGCCGAGCACGGTGCCAGCAAGAACGTCCAGGTCGCGCTCGACCGCTACGTCGAGGGCCTCAACGTGCTGTGCGCCTACGTGCAGGAGCAGGGCTACCCGATCCGCTTCGCGCTCGAGCCCAAGCCCAACGAGCCGCGCGGCGACATCCTGTTGCCGACCATCGGCCACGCCCTCGCGCTGATCAACGAGCTGGACAACCCCGCGATGGTGGGGCTCAACCCCGAGGTCGGCCACGAGGAGATGGCCGGGCTCAACTTCGCCCACGGGATCGCCCAGGCGCTTTGGCACGACAAGCTGTTCCACATCGACCTCAACGGCCAGCACGGACCACGCTTCGACCAGGACCTCAGGTTCGGCGCGGGCAACCTGCGCGGCGCCTTCTGGACCGTCGACGCGCTGCTCGGCAGCGGCACCACCAACCGGTATGACGGCCATGTGCACTTCGACTTCAAACCGCCCCGCGCCGAGGCAATGGACGGTGTCTGGGAAGCGGCCCGGGCCTGCATGCGCAACTTCCTGATCCTGCGGGACAAGGTGACCGCTTTCCGGGCCGACCCGGAGGTCGATGCCGCCCTCGAGGCAGCCGGCGTTCGCGAGCTGGCAGTGCCGACGCTCGCCGAGGGTGAGTCCGTCGCCGACCTCCGCGCCGCGTCGTACGACGTGGCAGCGCTGGCCGAGCGCAGCGTGGCCATGGAGGTCCTCGACCAGCTCGCCCTGGAGCACCTGCTCGGCGTGCGCTGAGCCAATCCGAGAGAAGGAGCCGACATGGCACGACCGATCACCCTGTTCACCGGTCAGTGGGCCGACCTGCCGTTCGAGGAGATGTGCAAGCTGCGCCTCGGGCTGGGGGTACGACGGGCTCGAGGTCGCCTGCTGGGGCGACCACCTCGACCCGTGGCAGGCCGCCGAGGACGACGGCTACGTCCGGGACAAGCTCGACCTGCTGGAGAAGTACGACCTGAAGCTGTTCGCCATCTCCAACCACCTCAAGGGCCAGGCCGTCTGCGACGACCCGATCGACGCCCGGCACGAGGGGATCCTGTCGTCGCGCATCTGGGGCGACGGCGATCCCGAGGGCGTGCGCCAGCGCGCTGCCGAGGAGATGAAGATGACCGCCCGCGCAGCCCAGCGGCTCGGGGTCGACGTGGTCGTCGGCTTCACCGGCTCCTCGATCTGGAAGTACGTCGCGATGTTCCCGCCGGCCACCGAGGAGATGGTGGCCGCCGGCTACCGCGACTTCGCCGACCGCTGGAACCCGATCCTCGACGTCTTCGACGAGTGCGGGGTCAGGTTCGCCCATGAGGTGCACCCCTCGGAGATCGCCTATGACTACTGGACGACCGTCGCCACGATGGAGGCGATCGGCCACCGCCCGGCCTTCGGGCTCAACTGGGACCCCACGCCACTTCGTCTGGCAGGACCTCGACCCGGTCGGCTTCCTGTGGGACTTCAAGGACCGGATCTACCACGTCGACTGCAAGGACGCGAAGCGGCTGACCGGCAACGGTCGCAACGGCCGGCTCGGCTCGCACCTCCCGTGGGCCGACCCCCGCCGCGGCTGGGACTTCGTCTCGACGGGTCACGGCGATGTCCCTTGGGAGCAGTGCTTCCGGATGCTGAACACCATCGGCTACGACGGACCGATCTCGGTCGAGTGGGAGGACGCCGGCATGGACCGCCTCGTCGGCGCCCCCGAGGCACTGGAGTTCGTACGCCGCCTCGCCTTCGAGGCTCCTTCCGCAGCCTTCGACGCGGCCTTCTCGACCAAGGACTGACCCGATTCACTCGAGGAAAAGGATCACATGATGTGTTACGGATATGACGGCGAAGGCGCACTCCAGGAGTCGCTGGAGCGACAGGGGATGAGCCGACGCTCGCTCCTGCGTGGCGCTGCGGCCACGCTCGCGGGCGCCGCTTTCGTAGGCTCTGGTGCCGGCCCGGCCGCGGCCGTCGCCGGCAGCAAGCCGTGGAAGCGGGTACCTCCAGGCAAGATCAGCATTCAGCTGTGGACGGTCCGCGACGCCCTGTGGGGCTCACCCGGCTTCGACGCGACCCTGCAGGCGATTGCCGACCAGGGCTACCCCAAGGTCGAGCAGGCGCTCGGGTACTTCGGCCGCACCGCGGCCGAGCTCCGCGCCTTCTACGACAGCATCGGCATCCGGGCCTCGTCGAGCCACGACGGGATCAGCGGATCCGCAGACGACGCTGAACCAGAAGCTCGAGAACGCGGCCACCCTCGGGCAGCGCTACATCAACGTGCCCTACCTCAACTCCAACAACCTCTCCGACTGGCAGCAGTGGGCCGAGCAGATGAACACCGAGGCCGCCGCGGCTGCGACGTACGGCCTGGCCTACGGCTACCACAACCACGCCCACGAGTTCACGATCGACCTCGGCGGCGGGTTGACGCCGTGGCAGGTGCTCACCTCTTCGCTGGACCCGGCGCTGGTGCATCTCGAGGTCGACCTCTACTGGGTCGTCACTGGTGGCCTCGACAGCGGCGCAGGCACCAGCGACCCGGAGCAGTTCGCGATCGACACGATCAACAATGCTCCGCAGCGGGTGCGCCAGTACCACGTGAAGGACAAGGACCCGGTCAGCGGCGACATGGTCGACCTCGGCACCGGCTTCATCGAGTTCGACCGGATCTTCCGCGCCCACGCGGTGGAGGAGTACATCGTCGAGAACGACACTCCGGACGTGACTCCGCTGCAGACTGCCCAGGTCGGGTACGACTACCTGCGCAACCTGCGCTACTGACCGGTCGAGTCCTTGGGTCCGCCCCGGTCGACGCCGACCGGGGCAGACCCTCGCACCCTCGCAGCTCACCGGGCAGCCGCGCCCACGAGGACCTCGCGGGCGAGCTGGCGGCGTACGCGGTCTAGCCCGTATCTGCCTGCCGGGTTACACACTCCTCGATTCGTAGGAGGGTGGGACCGATGACGGACTCAACTGACCAGCAGGTGACGGTCGAGCACGCGGATTTGGCAAGCGTGACCGCGGACGTCCTGGTGATCCCGTCGACGACCCAGGGCTCGTTCGGCGAGCCCTGGCACTCCGTGGTCGGCAGGTTGGGTCTCCTGCCGAGCCGGTCGCCGATCCCGTTCGGCGAGGTTCGGATGGAGCCGGTGGGGGCCAGGGGGACCGGGTGCGCTATGCCGCGTTCGCGGCGACTGTCGACGCCGACCGGCCGACCACACGGACGACGGTCTCCCGGATCGGTGCGGCGCTGGGACGGCTGACGACACGACTCGCGCTACTCGGACATCCGCGACATCGCCACGCCCATCCTTGGCACGGGAGCCGGCCGGCTGGACCCGCTCGTGTCGCTCCAGGCCCTGGTCGAGGGCTACCTCGCCACCGCAGATCCGTCCGCCCGGCTCCGGGTGATCGAGGTGGATCAGAAGAAGTTCGAACTGTTCGACAATGCGCTCGCGCACATGATCCTGCCGCCACCTGAGCACCCTGAGCCTTCGATCTGGAGTGATCTGGCCTCGGATGCACAGCTGGCGTTCTCCCTCGCTGAGGTGTATCGGCGTGCTTTCGGCTCATCGAAGATCCACATGGAGCACTTCGTGCCCGCGTTGTACCAGGTTCGCTGACACGTCGGTCAGGAACTGGTTCGGTGAGGTCGGCGAGAGCGACCTCCTCGAGATGGCGGCTGCTGTCTCTGGTCGTCCGAACCCGCGGCCCGCCAAGGACGCCGAGCGCCTGACCGCGCTGCCCGAGTTGTCGCAGCACGTGAGTGACGCCATGGACGCGGCCTGGAAGCTCGCCGGAGCAGAGCTGCCGCTGACCGTCGGCCACCTCGTCGCGGGCGCGACTTTCGATCGAATGCAGCTTCATCGCGGCCTTGCGTGAGCGGGGCGTCCGGGGAGGCCCGTTCCCGGTGCCGTCGACGCAGGACACCCGATCGTCCAACGGTGCTGGCCGAGCCCGCGGCCGACACGGTCCCCGAGGTGGACATCGCCCTGAGCGACCGGCTCAACCTGGGGCGCGAGGTCGAGATGCTGGCGTCGGTGATGCTGGCCTCGGACACCCCGCTGCCGCTGGCCATCGGGCTCTTCGGCGACTGGGGGAGCGGCAAGAGCTTCTTCATGCGGATGCTCGACGAGCGGATGGCCCAACTGGCCGCGCTCCAGCCGGAGGTGGACCCGCGTGCGGAACCCATCTACTGCCGGCACATCAGGCAGGTGCACTTCAACGCCTGGCACTACGTCGACGGCAACCTCTGGGCCAGCCTGGCCGCGACGATCTTCGAGGGGCTGGTCGACGAGGCAGACCCCACTGTTCAGGAGCAGAAGCGGGACCAGCTCGGTGAAGCCACCGAGCGGGCGATCAGCGCTCGCGACGAGCGGGTGGCTGCGGAGCGAACCCTTCGGGAGGAGCAGGCGACTGCCGGGCAGTTCGCCACGATCGCCCGGTCCGCCGTACCGGCCGCGCTGCAGGTACTGCGGGACCAGGCCGACCTCCAGAACCAGCTGAAAAGCACGTCGATGACCGATCCCGCCGAGCAGTTCGTCGCGGCCGTGGACTCAGCCCGCACGTCGGGTCACCAGGTCGCGCTGGTGAGCGGCCTCGTGCGCACCGAGCTGCGCGAGCGGCGCCGATGGCCGACGCTGGCCTGGCTGGCGACGGCTGTCGCGATCGTCATCGCTGTCTTCGCGGCCGGGCAGTTCGACCCTTGGGCCAAGGTCCTCGTGAGTGTCCCCGTCGTGCTCAGCTCGCTGACCCCGGCCCTGCTCGGGACGTCTCGACTGCTCAGGTCGGCCCAGGAGGCACGCTGGCGACGTGAGCAGCCGGTCGTCGACGCCCAGAACAAGCTGGCCGATGCCGAGCTGAAGGAGCGGCTGGCCAACGAGGAGGTCGCTGCGCGGGAGGCCGAGCTCGAGCGACTCCGCGACCGGGGCGCTCGCCTACAGGATCTGGTCCGCTCGGCCCGCGCCGAGTACGGCGCGCAGCTGAGCATGATCAGTCAGCTGCGCAAGGACTTCGAGCAGCTCGACTGGCTCCTCAAGAGCAAGGGCGGCGCCGGCGCGGAGCTGAAGCAGGCCGCAGCCGCCGTGTGCGCCGATGGAACGACGCCGGTGGACGAGGCGGCAACGGCGCCACCTGCGCCGCCCCTCGAGGTGGACCGGATCGTGCTGTACATCGACGACCTGGACCGGTGCTCCGCCAAGGACGTCGTCAAGGTGCTCCAGGCAGTCAACCTGCTTCTCACCTTCAGGCTGTTCGTGGTCGTGATCGGCGTGGACGGGCGGTGGCTGGAGGCCTCGCTGTCCCGTCACTACGATCGGCTGCTGCGGAGCCCGGTGGAGTACCTCGAGAAGATCATCCAACTGCCGTTCGTGCTGCGGCCGATGTCGCCAGACGCCTACGTCACGATGGTCGACGACCTGACGAAGGCTCGGGTCCGGGCGCTCCCGACCGACGCGGGCCAGGGCGGCTCTGAGGAGGTCGCGGACGCCGGCGAAGACAGATACAAGGGAGTCTCGTCAGATCAGTCGGACCTGCCCGGGGACGCGACCGGGGCGGCCACGGGCGAGACGTCTCGGGCGGTTGGGGCAGCCAAGGTCGTCGTACCGCAGCCGCGGGCTCCGCAGCCGGAGTCGCTGGTCATCAGCGAGCCGGAACGCAAGCTGCTCGGCAAGGTCGGCGCGCTCATCACGACCCCACGGACCACGAAGCGGTTCGTCAACACCTACCGGATGGTCCGGGTGTGCGCGGGCGACACCGACGCGGACAAGTTCAGCCCGGACGGCGGCGGGGAGTACCAGGCCGTCATCGTCCTGCTCGCCGTACTGATGGGCTGCCCGGACGCGAAGGAGATCTTCGACCGGATCATGAACGGCGCCCCGGATGCGGACGTGTGGACGCTGATGAAGGCACCGGCCACGCCGGCTCGTGCTGCCGAGGGGGCTGAGACCGAGCCGGCCAGGCCGGTCCCGGTCACCCACCCGGACGCGATCAAGTTCCTGAAGGAGCACGTGGACCTGTCGAATGCCGGCGCCTACCAACGGTGGATCCCGCTGGTCTCGCGGTTCACCTACCACCTGCCGTCGGTCGTCGCTCCGACACCCGAGTCGGTCTAGGCCTAGCAAGGGATAAGATAGATGAAAGGGATAGAGACAGGGTCAGTGGGCGGAGGCCACGCTCTCGTCAGTGCCGGCGAGCCGTTGGGCCACCCAGATCGGGATGATCGACAGCAGGATCAGCGCGGCGGCAACCACGTTGACCACAGGAGCCTGCTGGGTGCGGAAGAGATTGCTGAAGATCCAGATCGGCAACGTCTCCTCGCGGGCGCCGGCGGTGAACGTGGTCACGATGATCTCGTCGAACGACAGCGCGAAGGCGAGCAGCCACCGGCGAGCAGCGCGGACCGCAGCATCGGGAACGTCACCAGCGGAACGTCGTGAAGGTCCCGGCGCCAAGTCCATCGAGGCCTCCTCGAGGCTGCCACCAGCGGCGCAACGGGCCTGCACGTTGTTGAAGACGGTGACGATGCAGAAGGTCGCGGCGCGATCACGATCGTGAAGAAGCCGAGCTACAGTGTAAAGGTCTGCTGGGTGAATGCGTTGTTCAAGGCGATCCGGTGACGATGCCGGGCAGCGCGATGGGCAGAATCACAGCAGGGACACGCGTCGCGACAGAAGAACGGAAGCGCTGCAGGGCGAACGCCGCCATCGTGCAGAGGACGAGAGAGATCAGAGGTCGCCAGGATCGCGACTTCGACGCTGACCACGAGGCGGGGCTCCTGCGACTCACAGGCCCGCTGCCACCACTCGAAGAGTCAGATCGAGGCGGAGGCCACGCAAGGAGCCGCTGGTGTTGAACGAGTTGAGCACCACCAGCGCCAGTGGGGTGTAGATGAAGGCGAGCGCCAGAGATGGTGGCGATCAGGAGGACCGCTCGCAGGTCCACGAGGGTAGGCTCACAGGTTCTCCAGAGCTCCCGTCCGCGTACGGCGCCCAGGTAGAGCAAGAACACGATCACGACCGGGATGGTGGCCATGGCGGCCGCGAACGGCAGGTTGTTGGCCGCGCGGACGTTGTCGTAGACGACGTTGCCGACCATTGGTTCGTGCGCCGACGATCAGGACGGCGATGTAGTCGCCGAGGGTGAGGGAGAACGTGAAGATCGATCCGGCGACGAAACCAGGGAAGATCGATCGGCAGCACCACGTTGCGCAGCGACTGGAGCGCGGACGACGCTGAGATCGGACGAAGCCTCGAGAAGGGAGTAGGGCAGCCGCTCGAGGCTCGCGAAGAGCGGCAGGATCATGAACGGCAGCCACAGGTAGGACAAGGCGATGATCGTGCCGTCAGCCCATAGCCCGGGGTGTCGAGGCCGAAGGGCGTCGCGAGCCAGCGACACCAGGCCGCCCTCTGACAACATGCCGCGCCAGGCATAGGTCTTGACGAGGTACGACGCCCACAGCGGCGTCAGCACGGCGATCACCAGCAGCCGCTGGGCGCCGGGGCGAGGCGACCTTGGCCATGTAGAGGGCGACCGGGAAGGCGATGAATGGCGTCGACGACGGTAGACGAAGGATAGCGATCCAGATCGTGCGGAACGTGATCGTGCGGTAGACGTCGAGCGTGAACAGGTCCCGGAAGTTGTCCAGGGTCCACGACGCGCTCGATCTCGCCCGTGAAGTCGTTCTGTCCCCACAGGGAGGTCAGGAAGAGAGCGCCGAGCGCGGCAAGATAGGCGACGCCGAGCCAGAGCAACGGCGGGGTGAGGAGCAGGGAGAGCCGCAGCCAGGGGTGCCGGTGCAGCACCCGGACTTGCGGCTCTCGCGTGCGCTCAGCCCTTCACCTCGGTCCACGCCTGGGTCCAGTCGCCGTAGTCGGTGCACTTGACGTCAGTTACGGCCGTCCAGGCAGTCGAGAGATCGGGGTATTCCAGTACCACAGGTTGTCGGCGTAGTCGGCGTCACCGGCGTGGTACGTGTCGCACCAGTTCTTGTCGGCGGTCAGGTCGCAGGACTTCGTGTTGGCTGGCGCCTCACCGAAGTACTCGGCCACTTCCGCGTTCGCCTGGGGGCTGACGATGTGGTCCATCCACGCGTATGCACAGTTGGAGTGCGGCGATTCCGCGGCCACCATCCAGGTGTCCGACCAGCCCGTCGAGCCCTCGCTCGGGCAGGATCGCCTCGACCGGGACCTTCTCGCCCTTCAGCGGCGTTGACGTTGGCCTGCCAGGTAGTGCCGATCACCGAGTCACCGGTCGTGAAAGACTGGATGTGCTTGAGGTAGTCCGACCAGTACTCGCCGACCTGCTCGCGCTGGGTCTTGAGCACGTCCACCGCGGCCTGCGAGCTGGTCCTCGTCGAGCGCGTAGGGATTCTCGATGCCCAGGTCGGGTTGGGTGTTCATCAGGTAGAGCGCCGCGTCGGCGATGTAGATCGGCGAGTCGTACGCCGTGATCTTCCCGGCGTACGGCGAGTCCGCCTCGAACACCGCGCTCCAGCTCGTCGGCGCCGGTTTGACGATGTCGGTCCGCCACATCAGCAGGTTGGCACCCCAGCCGTGCGGGACGCCGTACATCTGGCCATCGACGTAGTTCCACGTCGCAGTCCTTGAGGAACGGCTGGGCGTCCGCGTAGTTCGGGACCAGCTCGGTGTTCACGGGCGCGACGTTACCGGCGGCGATCAGACGTAGCGACGCGTCACCAGAGGCGGACACGACATCCCATTCGCCGGTCTTCATCAGGTTGACCGCCTCGTCGGAGGTGGCGAAGTACTTGATGTTCGCCTGACACCCTGTCGCTTTCTCGTACGGCGTCACCCAGTCCGCCGCTGGATCACTGGTACCGTCCTCGGCGTAGAAGGGCCACGCCAGGATGTTGACCTCGCCCTCGAGAGTCGCCCAGCGACTCCTTCATGGGGATGTCGGGTGCGGAGAAGCCGGCGTCATGGGTGCCGCCGTCGCCGTCGCCGTCATCGCGCAGTCTTCGCCGCAGCCGGCGACGACGAGGGCCAGTACGGCGGTCCCGGCGAGCGCAGCGGAGCATCGTGCTGGTTCTCATGATGTCTCCTTCTTCAGCAAGACCGGAGCGAATGCGTCGGCCGGGTTGGTGGCGCTCGAGAGATCGATGACGTGCTCGTCGGCCCAGGACAGCTCGACCTGCTGGCCGGTGCGCACCAATTGGTCGTTTCCAGCCATGCAGGTTCTGGCGCAGCACAGTGAGATGTGCCGCCGCCCTCGACGTCGACGAGGTAGTGGTTGACCGAGCCGAGATAGACCACGCTCGACGACAAGACACCCGCGGTGCCTATGGTACGGTCTATACCTGAGTCGAGCGGTGATCTTCTCCGGCCGGATGCTCAACGTTGCGGGGCGGCCGAACACGGCGCGCGGCGGCCTCCCCGGTGAGCAGGTTCGACGTACCGACGAACCCGGCCACGAAGGAGGTGCCGGGAGCTTCGTAGAGCTCGGTGGGCGTCGCGACCTGTTCGATCCGGCCGTCGTTGAAGACCGCGATCCGGTCGCTCATCGTGAGCGCTTCCTCCTGGTCGTGCGTCACGAACACGAACGTGATCCCGACGTCGCGCTGGATCTCCTTGAGCTCGATCTGCATCTCGCGACGCAGCTTGAGGTCGAGCGCTCCGAGCGGCTCGTCGAGCAGCAGCACCTTGGGCCGGTTGACCAGGGCGCGAGCCAGCGCGACCGCTGGCGCTGACCGCCGGACAGCTGGTTCGGACGGCGGGTCCCGAACTGGCCGAGCTGAACGGTCTCGAGTGCCTGCGTGGGCGCGCTGCCGGCGCTGCGACCTTCGGCACCTTCTTGACCCGCAGGCCGTACTCGACGTTGGCCAGGACGTCCATGTGCGGGAACAGCGCGTAGTCCTGGAACACGGTGTTCACGTCGCGTGCGAACGGCGGACGGCCGGTCACGTCCATCTCCGCCGAGGTGGATGCTGTCCCGAGGTCGGTTCCTCGAACCCGGCGATCATCCGCAGCACGGTGGTCTTGCCGGAGCCGCTCGGCCCGAGCATGGAGAAGAACTCGCCGTCCAGGATCTCGAGGTCGATGCCGTCGACAGCCGTGGACGCGTGCTGATGCATGGTTGTGACGCCGGATTCGCCGGATCCGACGTTGGAAGTCGTGCACGTGCACGATTGTGCGACCGTGACCGGGCCGCGGGCGGACAGATCCTGTCGGACGTCAAGGTTAGGGTTCTCCGGTGCCCGAATCCCCGACCGTCCGCGACGTGCTCGCGACCGCCGTTGCAGCGCTGGGTGGCGAGGAACGGCCGGGCCAGATCGAGATGGCCGAGGCGGTCGCGGATGCGATGACGTCGGGGGAGCACCTGCTCGTGCAGGCCGGCACCGGCACCGGCAAGTCGCTGGCCTACCTCGTGCCGAGCCTGCTGCGTGACGATCGGGTCGTGATCGCGACGGCGACGCTCGCCCTCCAGCACCAGCTCGTGGAGCGGGACATCCCGGCACTGGTGGCCGCGCTCCCCGACGTCGACACGAGCTTCGCGGTGTTGAAGGGGCGGTCCAACTACGCGTGCCTGCACCGCGTGCGCGAGGGAGTGCCCGACGACCAGGGCACGCTGGTCGCGATGCCCGAGGGCTCGATGGGCGCCGAGGTGCTCAAGCTGCGGGAATGGGTCGAGTCGGAGGCGGAGGGTGGCGCGAGCGGCGAGCGCGACAACGCCCCCCGGCACACGGACCGGCTGTGGCGACAGGTCTCGGTCAACCACCGCGAGTGCCTGGGCGCCACCAAGTGCCCGTATGCGCAGGAGTGCTTCGCGGAGAAGGCGAAGGAGAAGGCGGCCAGGTCGCAGGTGATCGTGACCAACCACAGCCTGCTCGCGATCGACGCGATCGAGGGCGTCCCGATGATTCCCGACTACGACACGGTCGTGATCGACGAGGCACACGAACTGGTGGCGCGGGTGACGCAGGCGGCCACCGACGAACTGACTTTCGGTGACGTCGAGCGCGCCGGCCGCCGCGCAGGGCGGTACGCCGAGGGTGAGGCTGCCGAGGAGCTGCTCGACGCGGGCGAGGCGCTGCAGGCAGCCATGGGCGAGTGCGCGCCGGGCCGGATCGACGCGATGCCGCAGGACCTGGGCGATGCACTCCAGCTCGTGCGCGACGCCGCCCGCGCCTGCCTGTCGGCGATCCCCAAGGAGAGTGAGGGCGAGGCCGACGCGGCGCGGACCCAGGCCAAGGGTCTGGTCCAGGAGGTGTTCGTCAACGCCGAGCGGATGGCTGCCGACAAGGAGTCGGACGTGCTGTGGCTCGCCGAGGGCCGCGACCGGATTCCACCGCGGCTCTACGTCGCGCCGCTGGAGGTCTGGGGCCCGATGCGCGACAAGCTGCTGTCGGACAAGACCGTGGTGTTCACCAGCGCGACCCTGCGCCTGGGCGGCGACTTCGGCCCGGTCGCCACGAGCTTCGGCCTGCACGACGACGACGAGGAGCACCCGTGGCGCGGGCTGGATGTGGGTTCGCCGTTCGACTACGGCCAGCAGGCGATCCTCTACGTCGCCCGCCACCTGCCGCCTCCCGGCCGCGACGGCATGTCGCAGGCGACCCTGGACGAGATCTGCGAGCTCGTCGACGCAGCCGACGGCCGGACGCTGGGGCTGTTCTCCTCGCGGCGCGCGGCGGAGGTGGCTGCCGAGGTCGTGCGGGAACGGCTGCCCCACCTCACCACCCTGGCGCAGGGCGATGCCCAGCTGCCCGAGCTCGCCAAGCAGTTCGTCGCGGACCCGCACACCTGCCTGTTCGGGACGCTGTCGCTCTGGCAGGGGCTCGACGTACCAGGCGAGACCTGTCAGCTGGTGCTCATCGACCGGATCCCGTTCCCGCGCCCCGACGACCCGTTGATGTCGGCGCGCCAGCGTGCCGCCGACCGGGCCGGCGGCAACGGTTTCATGCAGGTCGCAGCCACGCATGCTGCGCTCCTGCTCGCGCAGGGTTCCGGACGGCTGATCCGTACGACGTCCGACCGCGGCGTGGTCGCCGTACTCGACCCTCGGCTCGTGACCGCTCGCTACGGCGGATTCCTCCGGGCCAGCCTGGCGCCGATGTGGACCACCAGCGACCCGGCCCTGGTCCGAGGAGCCCTGAAGCGGCTGGCCTCCGGATGAGCTCAGAACGGTGGCAGGGTCGGTAGCTTGCTGGTGCCGGATGGTTCGGGCACCAGCTGTTCATTGGTCCACTCGCAGACGGTCCGGCGGTATTCCATGCGTGTGCTGATAGCCGCTGTGGGTCATCACGATCGGTCCGGGATCGCCGAAGGGTCCGCGGGGCACTTCCGGCACGGGCACGTCGAGATCGCTGTCGATGTCGGAGAACACCCGGTAGCCCAACGGATCGGATCGGCGGAACAGGTTGACCCAGTGGCCACCGTTCGCCTCGAGCCTGCCCCGGAGGCTGTGGGACTTGGCCTCCCCTGGACCCGGCTCGCTCCCGAGCTCCCGTGGCACGTCGGGGAACGGGTCGAGCAGCGAGGCCGCTCGGACCGTCGGTTCGTAGCCCACGTCGTCCGGCCCGAAGACTCGAGGAAAGACCCGGCCATACAGCGCCCGGATCTGGCTCCCGTAGGTGATGATCCGGATCCGGGCCAGTTCCTCGTCGCTGAGGCGGCTCGCCATGGCGGCGACGATCAGAGAGCCCTGGCTGTGCCCGGACAGGACGACCCGGTTGTCCGGCTGCCCGAGGGAGTCCTTCTTCTCCAGCGCCCAGCGAGTACGGGTCTCGAGCTCGGGAACCACCCGCTCGGCGTAACACGGCGGCGCGAGGGGATGGGCCGCCCGGGGCCAGAACGTGGTGAGGTCCCAGATCACGCCGACTGCCTTTCGCGCGCTCTCGGAGCGGCGGATCTGGGAGCCGAGGGCGACCAGTCCGACGGACATGGCCAGCACGACGTACATCGACACCGCGGCGTATCGGCGGGTCCACTCCGCCAGCTCCCACGGCGCCTGGCCGGTGAAGGAGTAGACGATGATCAGCAGCGCGATCGGCGAGGTGGCGGCTCCGACGACGCCGAGCAGGGTCTCGGCACGGTGGGCCAACGCGGCGGTCTTCCGTTTCTTGCGGCAGTTCGCGCGGTCCGGTTCCGGCAGGTCGACGTCGGGGAGCGGCATGACCATGCCGGGCAGGAGGAACCTGCCGACACGCCGGCCGGCGGTCCGTCCGTACACGAGCAGGCATCCGAGGACCAGGACGAGCACGGCGACGAGCCAGACGAGCTGGCCGATGGGCGTCCACACGAGCACCTGGGGTACGACGAGCGGCCCCTGCGGTGTGTGGGTGTTCTCGAGGACGAGGTCGTCGCGGGGCTGGAGGATCAGCCTCGAGTCGGACACCTGGATGACTCCGCCCGGGTGGAACCATTCGCTCTCCGCCGTGCAAGGGTCCCCGACCCAGTCCGTGCTGGCGATGCCCCGCCGCCGGGCGGCGTCGTTGGCGAATGCCAGGACACAGCTGTCCCGGAAGCTCACGGTGTCCGCGGGGAGTTCAAGCACCGAGTTGTGGTCCACGGGGGTGCTGCCAAGCGCCTCCGAGAGCTCGTTGACCCGGCCGGACTCGGGCACCTTGTAGGAGAGCCCGTCGACCGTGACGGTGCCGCGGAAGACCTTGACGCTGACGTCGTCCACGAGCACGTTTGCCTTGTCGAGCACGATGTCCCCGGATGCCAGATAGCTGGTCCCTTCCGGAGCTTCGACCGTTGCCAGGATGGTCACCAGGTCGCCGACCGAATGGTCAGGACCATTGAGGTAGTCGGCGGCCGCGATGACCGCTGACGAGGTGAACAGCAGCGCGATCCAGGCCGCCGCCGCGAGCAGCACCGATGCGCCGGCGCCCCGCCACGCCGTGTCGTGGTTTCCGGCGAAGAACATCTGCCAGACGGTCAGGAACACGCAGAAGGCGATGACGATCGTGATCGCGACGGCGAGGGTCCCCTGCTCGAACCGTCCCTGGGCCCAGAGGCGCTCGGCCCAGATCGCGCAGACGCACACACCTGCCACGAGGCCGATAGCCGTCACGGTGCGCATCCGGCCACCGGCGAAGACCGTGAGGTGCAGGACCGTGAGCAGCACGAAGACAGCGATGAACCAGAGATTGTGGCCGTAGAACTCTCGCGACTCGTCGACCACCCCGCCGTAGCCATTCAGGGCGGCGACGTGGAGGACGTAGACCACGAGAGCGGCACCGGTCAGCCAGCCCGACTTCGGCATGTACTTCCGGGTGAGCTGTCCAGCAGACCACCCGGCGGACTCGACGGCGTAGAGCAAGGACCACCAGGCGCTCTTCCCGGTGTTGGGCTGGGGCTCCTTGTGCTCGAGGTCCGTGCGGTGGTTGACGCACACGAGGATGATCGAGAGGGCGCCCAGGACTGTCCCGGCCAGGGTCGAGAGGATGATCAGCAGCCTTCCGTCCCCGGTCACGCTGAGCACGTGCCGGCCCGAGAAGACGACGACGGTCGAGATCGCGGCGGTGAGGTGCAGCCGCTGGAGTCTCAAGGTGCGCGATTTGCCCTGCCACAGGTGCCGGTCGCGAAGCAGCGGCTTCCGTTCCATCCCTGGTGCGGCTCCGAGCGGGGCCTCGGGCGTCTCCTCGTAGCGAATCAGGGTCTGCCGCGAAAGCAGCCACAGCAGCCCGATGAGGAGCATCGGGAGCACGGTGGCGAGCGCGATGCGCTGGGTCGGGGTCCACGCGGCAATGCCGTTGAGCTGGCTCGGCAGGTGCGTGCACCCGCGGACGCCGTACCGGTAGCACTGCCAGCCGACCATGTCGATGGCGATCACGCAGGGGGTGAGCACCATGAAGATCGTGTGCAGCAGGCTCGAGACGCGGACCGCTCGGGCCCCCCATCGCGCCTTCCCCGACCGCTCGCCGACATTGAGACGCGCCCAGTACGCGAGGTTCACCAGGGCGAACGGGAGAAGCAACAGCCACAGCGCCCGTTTGACCCAGCCGAGAAGGCCCTGGACACCCGAGGTCAGGGCGCCCCAGGAGTACGCCTCCACGCTGGTGTTGCTGTTCTCGAGGTCACGGTAGGGGACCTTGCCGTCCTTGACGCGATAGATCCCGGTCAGCTTGTCGCCGGCGACCTGGCCGGCCTCGCTGTCCGAGACGCCCAGCATCGCGCCAGGTGACGTGCCGTGTACGCCGTGCACCCGCAGTTCGACGATCTCCACCGAATGCCTCCCTTGCGAAAGCACATCTGAGATGGGGCTAACGCAGGCTTAGCAAAGTAAAGACCGGTGCCGCTATCACCAATGCGGGCCAGATGTGTGGCTGAAGGGGCCATTGCGCAATCGCCCTCTCCTGCCAACTGGTCGGCGCGCGGAGGCTCAGACCCGGCGAAGGAGGGCGGTGACCTTGCCGAGGATCGTCGCGTGGGTGCCGTCGATCGGGTCGTAGGCGTCGTTGTGGGGGAGCAGCCAGACCTGGCCGGCCTTCTTCTGGAAGGTCTTCACCGTGGCTTCGCCCTCGATCATCGCGGCCACGATGTCGCCGTTGTCGGCGGTCGGCTGCTGGCGGACGACGACGTAGTCGCCGTTGCAGATCGCGGCGTCGATCATCGAGTCGCCCGAGACCTCGAGCAGGAACAGGGTGCCGTCGCCGACCAGCTGCTTGGGCAGCGGGAACACGTCCTCGACCCGCTCCTCGGCCAGGATCGGCCCACCGGCGGCGATCCGGCCCACGACGGGCACGTACGTCGCGGTCGGCAGTGCGTCGCCGATCCCGGTCGGGTCGAAGCCGTGGTCGTCGTTCGCGCTGATCGACCTTCGGGCGGCCATCACCTCGGGCAGGAACACCTCGATGGCGCGCGGCCGGTTGGGGTCGCGCTTGAGGAACCCCTTCTCCTCCAGCACCTTCAGCTGGTGGGACACGCTCGAGGAGCTGGTCAGCCCGACCAGCTCGCCGATCTCGCGCATGCTCGGCGGGTAGCCGCGCTGCTCGAGGTTGTCGCGGATGACGTTGAGGATGCGCTGCTGGCGCGGGGTCAGCCCGGTCGCGTCCGGGGGACCGTCGGGCAGCTCGCTGACCTTGGAGCTGGCCTTTGACTTGCCGCGCGTTCGCCCCGCCGGGGTGCCAGGAGTCGTCATGCCTGAAAGGTAGCCCGATTCCCATCCGTGTTCAAACACCTGTTCGAACGGGCGTGTCGCTTGTTTTGGTGGTCGAGTGTTGTTTTCGGTGGTCGAGCCCGACGGTGATCATGTCGAGACCAGGTTCGAACATTTGTTCGGGCCACCCCTTGATTCGTTCGAACACATGATCTACCTTCGTACATGTGTTCGATCGAACATGTGATCGAGCGGCCAGCGGATCGGATTGTCGGTGGTCGCCGATAGACATGGCATCGACGGCAACAGAAGTCTTCCCCGGAGGTCCCGATGAGCAGCATGACGATCACCCCGATCCACGCCCCGCGCCGACCCGAGGTGCGGCTGACTCGCCGCGGCCGCTTGGTCGTGTTCCTGGTCTCGCTGCTGCTCGTTCTCGGTGCCGCGTTCGTCCTGCTGGGTGGTTCCTCGGTGGCCACCGACAAGGCCGGCACTCCCGAGCCCACGCGGATCGAGCTGGTCAACGACGGCGAGACGCTGTGGGACATCGCGGCCGGCCTCGCAGACGAGGGAGGCACCAGGGAGATGATGTCGCGCATCGAAAGGCTCAACGCGCTCGACTCCGGCATGCTCTACGCCGGCCAGCGGCTGCGCGTACCAACCGACTGAGCCACCACGAGCTCCTGCCGGTCGCCTCGACCCCGACCGGTGGGCACAACTGAATAAGCAGGGGAAGTCGAGGGCCGGAGAGCTGGGGAAGCCTCCGGTCCTCGGTCTTGCTACTCGAGCTGCTGGAGGAGCCGACGATGAAGCGTCTGGGTCATGACGCTGGGTGACGTGCCCAGCTCATCGCGCAACAGGCCTCTGAGCTGCTCGTACACGAGGAGTGCCTCCGCGGTGTTTCCCTTCGTGTGCGAGAGCGTCCATGAGGAGTCGGTAGCCGCTCTCCCGGTAGGGCGCCGCCTCGACGAGTCGGCGGCCGTCGCGTTCGGCGGCCGCGATCTCCGAGCCGCCGATGCCGAGGCTGGCGATGCCGTCGCACTCCAGCGCACGGATCCGGAGATCGTCCAACCATCTCCTCCGCTCCAGCACCCAGGGCAGGTCCGCCCCGGGTAGGAAACCGCGCTCCGAGATGATGAACGCTGTGGATGCCGCGGGCATCGCCCGGGACCAGTCATGTACGTGTACGGCGGCTTCCGCCTCGTGGATCTTCCGGGCGGCCACCTCGATGTCCACCCAGGCATCGTGGGGCAGGACCAGCCTCAGGTTGCCGCGACCCTCGAGGGCATCCGCGCCGAGGACGCGACGCAGCCGGGAGACCAGCACGCGGAGGTTCGCCTCCGCCGCCGCTGGGGTTTCCTCCGGCCAGATGGCGGTCACAACATCTCCGCGATCCAGGGGACGCATGCGGTTCAGGACGAGGTAGGCGAACAGGAGACGGCCCTGGCCACGAGGCAGCCCCGCTTCCAGCCGCTGTCCGCGGAGCTCGATCGTGATTCGGCCACAGAGCTGGATCCTCGTCTGGGCCAACATTGGTGCAACGTAGCGACAACACCGCACTGCCACAATCACGAAAACGGCGACCAGGAGGAACCATGGCAAGGGTGATCAGGTGCGAGTGCGGCTTCGTCGTACGAGGCGCCACCGAAGCAGAACTCTTGACGGAGGCAGACCGGCACATCAGCGCCGACCATCCTGAGCTCGTCGGGCGGGTCAGTCACGGAGGATCTTCTGGACATGGCGGAGGAGGTGTGAGATGACCGCCGTACAAGAGGAATCGATCCTGCTTCAGCCCTTTGACGACGAGAAGGCCGCTGTCGAACGCACCCTGCATCAAATCATGACGGCTGCGCGCAGCCAGGCGGTCGACGAGCTGGAGTCGTTCCACGCGTTCGGGCCGAAGTTCACCAAGTACGACGACTTCGAACCGCTGGAGCGGCAGGACGGGGACACCACGAGGCGACTCGAACGCGAGGCGGTCACCAGCGTCAAGGAGTTCGCGCCGGAGATCGAGGACCTGAAGGTCGACGTCTTCGGGCCGGTCGCCGTGACCACCTTCGTCATGAACTACGACGTCGTGACCGAGGACGACGAGCGGCTCTCGTTCCGCGCCCGGTCCACGATGGTCTTCGCGAGCGACGAAGGCCGGTGGCTGATCGTGCACGAGCACTTCTCGCCCTTCACTGCGAACGGGTAGCCCGGTTCGAGACGTGGCTGGCTATTCCGGCACTCCGCTGCCGACCAAGATCGGGATCAAGGACGGGCACGTCGTGTTCCTCGACGGCGCGCCCGACACCCTCGAGCTGACCGGCACTCACGTCCGGCTCCCCAGGCAGTTCGACGTGGCACTCACCTTCCACACTCAGAACTCGACGCTGACCCGCCGCTTCCCTCAGCTCATCGAGCGGATGGCGACCGCCGGGATGATCTGGGTCTGCTGGCCCAAGCGGGCCAGCAAGGTGCCCACCGATCTCGACGAGAACGTCGTGCGCGACCTCGGTCTCTCGCTTGGCGTCGTCGACGTGAAGGTCGCCGCCATCGACGAGGTGTGGTCCGGCCTGAAGTTCGTACGCCGACTCCGGGACCGCTGATTGAGTTCGGCCGCTGCTCGGTAACTTGTGCTGAACTCCGCGGACTGGTCGTTGTGCGCCAATTGGTCGACAACGGCGCACGGATCCGCCGTGGCACCGGTCGTTGTGCGCCAATTGGTCGACAACGGCGCACGGAACCGCCCTGGCACCGGTCGTTGTGCGCCAATTGGTCGACAAGGGCGCACGGACCGCCCTGGCACCGGTCGTTGTGCGCCAATTGGTCGACAACGGCGCACGGAACCGCGCTGGCACCGGTCGTTGTGCGCCAATTGGTCGACAACGGCGCACGGACCGCCCTGGCACCGGTAGTTGTGCGCCAATTGGTCGACAACGTCGTCTCCTCGGCGTGCTCTCCGACGTAGCCGCGTCAGCGCTTGGCGCGGCGGCCGCCGGGAGGTGGGGAGGCGAGGCGGGTCCGGCAGAGGCGGCCCGCAGGATCTTCAGCACCCGAACGACGAGCAGCAGGCCGACGAACAGGCAGGCGATCGCGCCCAGGGAGGCGAGCCCGAGGTAGGTCCATGCGGACGAGTCGCCGTCACGCGCCTTACGACCGAAGTCGATGGCTGCCCAGACGAGGTAGCCCCAGGCGACCAGGCACAGGGTCGTGCCGAGCGCGAGGGCCAGCAATGTCCCGCGCCCTGACCGCCGGACGCGCGGCGCCGGCGCCGGGCGCTCTGCAGTCCGCGCCCCTGCGTGCTTGCCTGGTGCCGTCGTCACGGGGCCATTGTGACCGATCGCTGCGGCGAGTTGGGGTAAGCACCGTTTCGCGGGGGTGCGGCGTACGCTCGAAGTGAAGCCTCTCCTCGTGCTTGGAGGTCGTCATGGACGTCTTGTTGTACGGGCTCGGCGGCGTCGCCGTGGTTCTGGGCGCCGCCTGGGCAGGCAGCGTGCGTGTGGTTCAGCAGATCGAGCGCGGCGTCGTGTTCCGGCTCGGTCGGGCCCAGACCGAGCTGAGGCGCCCCGGCCTCACCACGCTGATCCCCATCGTCGACCGCCTGAAGCGGGTCAACGTGCAGGTGGTCACGATGCCGGTGCCCGCGCAGGACGGCATCACCCGCGACAACGTGACGGTCCGGGTCGACGCCGTCGTCTACTTCAAGGTCAACGACCCGCTCCGCGCCGTGGTCGAGGTGCAGGACTACAACTTCGCGATCGCCCAGGTGGCCCAGACCTCGTTGCGCTCGATCATCGGCAAGAGCGAGCTCGACGACCTGCTGTCCAACCGGGAGCCGCTCAACCAGGGCCTCGAGGTGATGCTGGACAGCCCGGCCGCCTCCTGGGGCATCGAGATCGACCGGGTGGAGATCAAGGACGTCGCGCTGCCGGAGTCGATGAAGCGGTCGATGTCGCGACAGGCGGAGGCCGAGCGCGAACGCCGGTCCCGGATCATCACCGCCGACGGCGAGTACCAGGCGTCGCAGAAGCTGTCCGAGGCGGCGGCCGCCATGGCCGCCACTCCGGCCGCGCTCCAGCTGCGGCTGCTCCAGACGATGGTGGAGGTCGCGGCCGAGAAGAACTCGACCCTGGTCCTGCCGTTCCCGGTCGAGATGCTGCGCTACTTCGAGGCCGTCGCGACGGGTACGCCGGCCGCGGCCCACGAGGTCGTACCGCCACCGCGCAAGGCTGCGGACGAAGCCACCGACGGGCTGCCCTCGGGAGCGATCCTGGAGGACCACGAAACCGCGTGACACGCCCAGTCGCTGGTCGGCTCTGACCAGTTTTGGGGCCCTGACCTGCGGTTATGCCATCGCGGCGAAATAGGTCACTGCTCTTTCCGCGAACCGCTTGCGCATGCCCCCACGGCGGCGTACGTTTACCACTACATCTAGTAGTTACACGGATGTAGTTATCCACATCTAGTTCACAGGACTGGGTGGATGACCCACAGATCGTTCGTTGTTATACACAACGGGACCCTAGTTTTCCACAGGCTTATCCACAGTTCGAGCACGCGTGAGGAGGCGGCGACGATGCACTGCCCGTACTGCCGCAACACCGACACCCGCGTGCTCGACAGCCGGGTCGCCGACGACGGCAGCGCGATCCGCCGGCGCCGTACCTGCCCGGTCGACAACGGCGGCTGCGGCAAGCGGTTCAGCACCGTCGAGAAGATGCAGCTGACCGTGCTCAAGCGCTCCGGCGCGACCGAGCCGTTCGCCCGCGACAAGGCGATCTCCGGCGTCCGCAAGGCCTGCAAGGGCCGCCCGGTCAGCGAGGACCAGCTGGCCTGCCTCGGCCAGGAGGTCGAGGACGCCCTGCGCGGCGAGGGCTGGGCCGAGGTGCCCACGCAGGAGGTCGGGCTGGCCATCCTGGGCCCGCTCCGCGAGCTCGACGAGGTCGCCTACCTGCGGTTCGCGAGCGTCTACCGGGCCTTCGAGTCCGCCGACGACTTCGAGGCCGAGATCGCCCGCCTGCGGTCCGCGCCGAGCGTTCGGTGGTCGAGGAGGTTGCGCAGCAACCGTCTCGAAACCGCGAGCCGCGGCCACCACGACCGAGCCCGAAATGTCGGTGCTCGATGACACGCTGGTATCAACCAGCGGTTAGCCCACAGACTGCCCGGCACGTAGTGGGGAAGCTGCGTGCCGGGCACACCACATCACAGCCAGTAATTCAGCCGGTTCGACGGGAAGAGGAGACATGACGGAGACGGTGGGCCAGAACGCGGGCCAGTCAACGGGGACTCGCCTGACGATCGAACGGGTCTTCAGTACCAAGGGGGTCCACCCCTACGACGAGATCACCTGGGAACGCCGCGACGTCGTACAGACGAACTGGAAGACCGGCGACACCGTCTTCGAACAGCGCGGCGTGGAGTTCCCGGACTTCTGGTCGGTCAACGCCTCCACGATCGTCACGACCAAGTACTTCCGTGGCGCGGTCGGCACCGAAGCCCGGGAGTGGAGCCTCAAGCAGCTCATCGACCGGGTCGTGAAGACCTACCGCAAGTCCGGCGAGGCCGAGGGCTACTTCGCCGAGCCGGCCGACGCCGAGCTGTTCGAGCACGAGCTGACCTGGCTGCTGGTCCACCAGTACTTCTCGTTCAACAGCCCCGTCTGGTTCAACGTCGGTACGGCGTCGCCGCAGCAGGTCTCGGCGTGCTTCATCCTGTCCGTCGACGACTCGATGGACTCGATCCTGAACTGGTACAAGGAAGAGGGCTTCATCTTCAAGGGCGGCTCCGGCGCCGGCCTCAACCTCTCCCGCATCCGCTCGTCGAGGGAACTCCTCTCCTCCGGCGGCACCGCCAGCGGCCCCGTCTCGTTCATGCGCGGCGCCGACGCCTCGGCCGGCACCATCAAGTCCGGCGGCGCGACCCGCCGCGCGGCGAAGATGGTCGTGCTCGACGTCGACCACCCCGACATCGAAGAGTTCGTGCTGACCAAGGCGAAGGAAGAGGAGAAGATCCGCGCCCTGCGCGACGCCGGCTTCGACATGGACCTCGGCGGGGTCGACATCACCAGCGTCCAATACCAGAACGCCAACAACTCGGTCCGGGTCACCGACGAGTTCATGCGCGCGGTCGAGGACGGCACGTCGTTCGGCCTCCGGGCCCGCCAGACCGGCGAGGTCATCGAGACCGTCGACGCCCGTGAGCTGTTCACGAAGATCTCCGAGGCCGCCTGGGCCTGCGCCGACCCGGGGCTGCAGTACGACGACACCATCAACGACTGGCACACCAACCCGGAGACCGGCCGGATCACGGCGTCCAACCCCTGCTCGGAATACATGTAGCCTCGACAACTCGTCGTGCAACCTGGCCTCGCTCAACCTGCTGAAGTTCCTCAAGGACGACGACACCTTCGACGCCACGCGGTTCGCGAAGGCCGTCGAGGTGGTCATCACCGCGATGGACATCTCGATCTGCTTCGCGGACTTCCCGACCGAGGCGATCGGCGAGACCACTCGCGACTACCGCCAGCTCGGCATCGGCTACGCCAACCTCGGTGCGCTGCTGATGGCGATGGGCCTGGGCTACGACTCCGACGGCGGCCGCACGATGGCCGCGGCGATCACGTCGCTGATGACCGGGCAGTCCTACAAGAAGTCGGCCGAGCTCGCCGCGATCGTCGGCCCGTACGCCGGCTACGCCCGCAACGCCGAGGCCCACAAGCGGGTCATGCGCAAGCACCAGGCGGCCAACGACACGGTTCGTCCGCTGCACAACTCCGACGCCGCGATCCACCGGCTGGCGACGCAGGTGTGGGCCGACGTACAAGAGGTCGGTGCGGCCAACGGCTTCCGCAACGCCCAGGCCTCGGTGCTCGCCCCGACCGGCACCATCGGATTCATGATGGACTGCGACACGACCGGCATCGAGCCGGACTTCTCGCTGGTCAAGTTCAAGAAGCTCGTCGGCGGCGGCTCGATGCAGATCGTCAACCAGACGATTCCGCGGGCGCTGCGCAAGCTCGGCTACCAGTCCGAGCAGGTCGAGGCGATCGTCGCCCACATCGCCGAGCACGGTCACGTGATCGACGCGCCCGGTCTCAAGCTCGAGCACTACGAGATCTTCGACACCGCGATGGGTGCGCGTGCGCTCAAGCCGATGGGCCACGTACGGATGATGGCGGCCTGCCAGCCGTTCCTGTCCGGCGCGATCTCCAAGACCGTCAACCTGCCGGAGTCCGCCACGGTCGAGGAGATCGAGGACATCTACCTGCAGTCCTGGAAGCTCGGCCTCAAGGCGACCGCGATCTACCGCGACAACTGCAAGGTCGGCCAGCCGCTCTCCAGCGGCAAGGGCGAGAACAAGGGCACCGACTCCAACGCCTCGGCGGCTGAGCCGGTCGAGACCAAGGTCGTGGAGAAGGTCGTCTACGCCCCGACCCGCAAGCGGCTGCCCAAGTCGCGCCAGTCCCGCACCACGTCGTTCACCGTGGGTGGAGCCGAGGGCTACATGACCTCGGGCGCCCACGACGACGGCGAGCTCGGCGAGATCTTCCTCAAGCTCGGCAAGCAGGGCTCGACCCTGGCCGGCGTGATGGACGCCTTCTCGATCGCGGTCAGCATCGGCCTCCAGTACGGCGTCCCGCTGGAGACCTACGTCTCGAAGTTCACCAACCTGCGCTTCGAGCCCGCCGGCCTCACCGACGACCCCGACGTGCGGATGAGCCAGTCGATCATGGACTACATCTTCCGCCGCCTGGCCCTCGACTACCTCCCCTTCGAGGCCCGCGCCGACCTCGGCATCTACTCCGCCAGCGAGCGCCAGCGCCACCTCGAGACCGGCTCCTACGAACCCGTCGAGATCAGCGAGGCCGAATCCCTCAAGTCCGAGCCCGTTTCGTTGGTTGAGGAGGTTGCGCAGCAACCGTCTCGAAACCAGGTCGAGACCACCACCGTCACGGACGCCGAGCTCGTCGAGACCACTGACGTGGGCGCCAAGCCCGCCCCCAAGACGGCGCACACCAGCGCCGAACTGATGGAGCAGATCACCGGCACCGCCGTCGACTCCCCGCTCTGCTTCACCTGCGGCACCAAGATGCGCCCCGCCGGCTCCTGCTACGTCTGTGAAGGCTGCGGCAGCACCAGCGGCTGCAGCTGACAGAGCTTCATCCGACGGCAGGGCTTCGCGTTGGATCTGGGGGCACGGGATTCCCAAGAAGCTATCCGGCGGCGACTGTCGCCGCGGTGAAGAAGTCGGTTGGCATGGGGTGATACAGCCGCCACGTGATGGCGATGGGGCGATCTCCGGTATGGGAGACGTAGTGCGACGGGCCGAGGAAGAGGTACGGCGCGGTGCCGAAGTCGTCCTTCTGTTGCTCCCGCACGAACAAGAACACGTTGCTCCTCCCGCTGAGGTAGCGCTGTCCTGTCTTTGAAGCAACCGAGGTCGTGGACTGCGACTCCCAGTGGAAGAGCGTCGGGCTGATCGGGTAGTCGCGGTACATCGTCGTTGGCGAGTAGTCGGCCTCAGACTTTTTCAGGGTCACGAAGAGGGCGTCCACATTGAGATCGTGTGAGTAGGCGACGCCCTGCATGACGCTGGTCGGCTTTCGTTCAAGGTTGGCGTACTCAAGCGCCGCCAGAATCTCTTCACGCTGGTACCTGGCATGGACCCGTAGGGGCACCGACGCGAGCTCCTCACGCAGGTCGAGCGCCTGGTGCCGAGCGGCGTCGAAGGAGAAATCGATCACTGAACCGAGCTCGTCGCGGGCGGCGCCCTCGCGGCGGAGCGCGGCAAGACCGGCGTCGTAGGTGCTGTGGTCGCCACCATCGGGCCAGAGCGAGAAGAACAACATGCGAGCGAAGCGTTGTTCAGGTGCGGAGAGCTCGGAATAGGGCGACGCATCGTCGGCGAGCAGCCGCTGATAGGCGTCGCAGCGAGGACGGTCGTCTACATGGGCGAGGGCGCGGATCCGCTTGAGCAGCTTCCCCTCCAGGTCAGAGCCTTCACGAGTGCGCAGACCCGCGTCCCGGCGGAGGCGCGTCCACGAGTGACTACCCCGCCGAAGCACGTCCGCGAGATCGATCCCCGACTCGTGCAGAAACGTGGCGAGGTCCTGGTCGCCGTACGAGCGAAGCTCGGCGACGATGTCCTTCCAGCGATTCGCGATCTGCGCCCTGATGTTCTCGAGCACAATTGACTGGGCCCGTCGCTCCATGACGATCTGGCAGCCGGCCGGCAAGAACGGAAAGCCCCGTTCAATCTCGCGCTCGAGACCACGGCGGGTTTGGCCCGTGAGTGCGCGCAGCTTGGCGTCGAAGCGGAACTCCTTGCGATGGTGGCCAACGAAGTCCAACACGGTGAGGACGGGTTTTGACTGGGTACGCCGCAGCCCACGTCCGAGTTGCTGGAGGAAGATGGTCGCGCTCTCAGTCGGACGTAGGAAGAGAACCGTGTCGACGTCTGGAAGGTCGAGGCCTTCGTTAAATAGGTCGGCTGCGAAAAGCGCGTTGAGTCGACGCTCTTTCAGATCCTGCAGGGCACGCTCGCGGTCGGCCGTTGGCGTCGTTCCACTCACGGCGCGGGCGGGAACTCCGGCGCCGTTGAAAACAGTCGCCATGAACTCCGCGTGCGCAACGCTCACGCAGAAGCCCAACGCCCGCATGGAGCCCGGGTCGAGCACTTTGTCGCGAAGTTGCCTGAGCACAATGGCGGCCCGGGCATGGTTGCCGGTGTAGACGTTGGACAGCTGGCCCTCGTCGTACCGACCCCGACTCCAACTGACATCGCGCAGGTCGGTGCCGTCCGCGACCACGAAGTAGTGAAAAGGACAGAGCAGGTCCGCGCCGAGGGCGTCCCAGAGGCGCAACTCGGTGGCGATCCTTCCGTCGAAGAAGGTACGGACGTCCACTCCATCAGCGCGCTCTGGTGTCGCTGTCAGGCCCAATAGCTCGCGTGGGGCCAGGTGGTCAAGAACCTTGCGGTAGGTCGCCGCCTCGGCATGGTGAAACTCGTCGATCACCACAATTTCGTAAGCATCGGCGGCGACGTTGTCGACGCCGTAGGAGTGCAGGGACTGCACGCTGGCGAAGACATGCCTCCAGCGCTCTGGTCGCGCGCCACCGACGTATAACTCTCCGAACTCAGCATCGGCGAGCACCTCGCGGTAGGTGCGGAGCGATTGCTCGAGGATTTCCTTTCGGTGAGCGATGAAGAGCAGCGACGGGCGCTCGCCGGACTCCTGATTGCACAGATTGCGATAGTCGAGCGCGGCCACGACGGTCTTTCCCGTACCGGTGGCGGCGACAACCAAGTTGCGGTGCCGGTTATGAACATTGCGTTCCGCCTCGATGGCCTCGAGCATCTCCTGTTGGTAGAAGTAAGGGCGGACCTCAAGTCCAGATAGAGAGATCGTGACGCGGTTGTGCTGAGTTCGGCCAGACGCCTCGGAAAGGGCGTCATCGAGGCGATCGCGGTCCTGGTCAGGATCGTAGGACTCGAACGAAGCATCGTTCCAATACGTGTCGAAGGTTCCCTTGAACTTCTCAAGTAGGGAGGGCGTGGCAATTTGTGACAGGCGAACGTTCCACTCCACGCCATCGAGAAGGGCCGCCCGCGAGAGGTTGGACGAGCCTACGTAAGCGGTGTCGAAGCCGGTGTTACGCCGGAACATCCAAGCCTTGGCGTGGAGTCGAGTGCGCTGGGCGTCGTACTGGATCTTGACCTTGGCTCCGAACTCGCGGACGAGCCGGTCGAGTGCAGCCCGCTCAGTCGCGCCCATATAGGTCGTGGTGATGACACGAAACGGCGTCTCGCGTTCACGAACGATGCGAAGCTCCGGGTCCAAGAGGCGGAGGCCATACCACTTGACGAAGGCGCAGAGCAGATCTACCTCGTCGGCGGTCTCGAGCTCCGCTTTAACCTCGGCCCCAAGGTTGGGTTCACCCTTCGTGTTCGTGAGCAAGGCTGCATCGGAGAGTGGCGTGGCTGGCCGGCCGGTGCCGATCGCGGGTGCGCCGGGCTTTGTCGGTCGGGTGAGACTCAGCAGCTGAGCTGCTGGAGACTGCACGCTGGCCGCGGCCTCATCGAGGTGGGCGATTAGCCCGTTGACGATCTCGAGCCGCTTGGTGGGATCCTTCGTGACCCTCAGAGCTTGCTCGACGATCGAGTGAACGTGGCGGGACAGAACATGCGGTTGGTCGGCTTCGTCGATAGCGCCAGTGGCCGCGGTTAGGTCCACCACCTCCCTTAAGTCGGCAGCTAGTTCGCGCGTGAGGAGCGACTCGTAGAGTCCCGGTTCCACGTGGCGAGCTTTTCATGTGGACTTGTGGTCTCTCGGCTTTGGCCGCCGAGACACGCGTGTCCTCGCTACTTCGCCCCCTCGGTCGGGAAAGGGCGGGTTGCTACACGCGGCATTCTCGAGGCCGACTCGAACGTGACGGTCATGTCGATGAGGGGGTGCGCGTTGCACCTCCGGGAACCGACCCAGCGCATCGGCGACCCTTCGCGGGGCTACCGAAGCTCCAACCTGATTGGGCTTGTTGACCGAACCACGACATCCGGCAAACAGGCCAATATGGCGCAGACTGCTGATGACCGCTTCACATTCAATTTTCGTGTATCGAGCAGCTCGCGGTTGGTCAGACTGCCCGTCGACTGAAGGTGATCCCACGCGGACTCCAGCATCCACGCCTCAACCAACTGGGGCCCCTGGCCGCTCTCGAGCGACCGTTCGGTCTCCACCCGAATCCCGGCTGGGGTCACGTCGACGATGGTGTTCGGCTTCTTGAGGTGCAGCGTGTAGACGACAGTGCCGCTGGGGACGTTGGCCCTCAACAGCTTGAGGAGTTCAGGTGACAAAGTCTCCACCCGGTCATTGGACCAGATGATGCGAAGCACTGCACGCCGTACGGCCTGGCTATGTGTCTAACACCGCTTGCGGGCCGTGAACAGCAAGTCACTCCCGGTCCATGGTGCCGCCTCCGAGGTCGTGGCGGCGGACAGGTCCGTAGCCGACGTCGAGTGCATCCCATCGTTGACGCCTCGGAAGCGATGGCACGCTAGACGGCGACGGTGGGCCGAAGCACTGCTTGAAGAAGTCGCCGCAAGCGCGGGCGATCGTCACAGTGACGGGCCGATTTGGGGGAAACGGCCCGCCAAATCCGCTGGCGGGCTACGTTCGGAAGTACCGCCCAAGTAGCTCCGGAGGCACAACCATGGAATCTGACATCCGGTACGACCGATGTGTCTCTCCAGACGCTCACTTCCTCAAGGCTGGGTGCCGGTCATGACTACCTTCGAGAGGTTCGAGGTTGAGGCAGCGGCGATCCCGATCCACCCGCTGACAAGCTTCTACGAGACGACTCGGGTGACGATCGGTGACGGCCATGCCTACGTCGATCACAAGCAGATCGAGACCATCATGACGCGGCCCAACTGGAGCTTCCTGACGGCTGACCGTAAGGCACGGGCCACTGCGTACTCCCAGCGTGCCCTTCGCGCTGCGGGTGAGAAGCCGGGATGGCGACCGGACGACGTCGAAAAGAGACCAAGAGGCTCAAGCTCACGGTGACAAGTTTCATCGGGCAACGATCGCTACGCCGCGAATCCAAATATGATGCCTGAATCGGATCAGAACACCAGGGGAACCGTTGCTGGACTCTGACGTAGACGTTCTGCTCGGCGGATACGCCTCCAAACAGTGCGCCCGTCGCGTCCACAACGACCACGACCGGACCATCCCCAAGATGCGCCGGGAACCACCGCCGGAGCTTCAGGCCCGGTTCGACGCCGGGATCGCGTTCGAGGTGGCCGTGTTCGACGCGATGGAGAGTGCTCTGGGTCGTCGCTGCACTCGGCTCGCCGATCTTCATGACCAGGCTTGGACCACGAAGACCATGGCGGCCATGACGCGAGGCGACGACGTGATTCTCGGAGGGCAGCTGCCGGCTGACGTCGCGGGCGGGCGGGTCGGGAGGCCCGACATCCTGGTCAGGTGGAGCAAGGTCGGCGAGCCGCCGACGTACCTGCCGGCCGACGTGAAGCACCACCGGACAGCCAAGCCATCGCAGCGCAAGCACCTCAGGGTGTCCGCTTTGGCGTCCCCGTCGCAGATCGTCGACCTCCCGGAACTGGTCGAGGAGGTGTCCGGCCGCTTCGACGACTTCATGCAGCTCGCGCACTACACGCGCATGCTCCAGGCCTGCGGCTTCCACCCGGGCGCCGACGTGGCGTTGGGAGCGATCATCGGCACCGACGACCTCCTGGTCGTGGACTCCTCCGGGTACGCGTTCGTCTGGCACGACCTCAGTACGCCGCTGTTCACGACCTACTCGCGCGAGCTGGGGAAGAGGAAGCGATCAGCGCTCGAGCGCTACGACCATGAGCACGACTTCCGAGTCCAGGTGGCCGCGGTGGCCTCACGCCGTACCGGGTCAGACACCGACCCCGCTCCGTTGGTCGTGCCCATCTGGCAGCAGGAGTGCGACCTGTGCCCCTGGCGCGACTACTGCGCCGCGACGCTCGGACCCGAGGCGCCGAGCATGGCGATCACCTCCGGCCGGCTCGACGTGCGCGAGTGGCTCGCGCTGGCCGAGGCAGGGGTGTCCACCACTGTCGCCCTCGCGGACCTGGACCCGGACAGCCCGACCTTCCAGGGTGCGTACCTGCCACTCGTCAGGCATCAAGCCGCAGCGCTCGCTCGCCTGCGTTGTGCGATCGAGCGAGCGCAGATGATCCGTGACGGTGAGAGCCTCCGGCGTACGACGACCGGGCCGTTGACGGTCCCTTCTGCCGACGTCGAGATCGACTTCGACATCGAGTGGGACGTCGACGATCACGTCTATCTGTGGGGGGCACGGGTGCGTCGCGGCGGCGAGGCGACCTATCACCCCTTCGTGTCGTGGGAAGTGCTCGACGAGTCGACCGAGAAGGACCTGGCGGTGTCCTTCGTTGCCTGGCTGCGGGAGACCGTCGTGGCAGCAGACGAACTCGGCGAGAGCGTTGCGGTCTTTCACTACTCCACTCCGGAGCCGAACTATCTGAAGAAGGTCCTGGGCGAGGAGGCGGTGGCTGATCTGCTGCCGCTCTTCGTGGACCTGCTGCCCCTCCTGCGCGCGAACTTCATGGGCGTGCACGGGCTCGGCATCAAGAAGGTCGCGCCCGCGTTCGGGTTCAACTGGCGCGACGACGACCCTGGTGGTCTGCAGTCCCAAGGCTGGCTGCTCGATGCCCGCTCCGGCGCCGACGAGCCCGTCCGTCTCGCTGCCCGCCAACGACTGCTTCGATACAACGAGGACGACGTCGCCGCGACCGCGGCGATCCGGGACGGGATGGCCGATGAACGCGGCGCCGGGGAGCGAGACGGATGAAGGAGGTCCCTGCGCGTGCCGCCTGCGACCTGTGTGAGTGACAGTTGGTCAGCTGGTGGGGAGCGGGGTCACCGGCTCGCCGCAGTCGGGACATTGGACGCTGTCGACCGACTCGCCTGGCCGTAGCACTCCCTGCTGGCCGCAGTACTCGCACACCCATCGCGCCATCTGATCAATGTCGGCTGGTGGGTGTACGGGAGTCAAGCGGCGCGACCCACGGCGCCGATGGCTGTCCAAAGTCGTTGTCGGTGCAGGCATCTAGGATGACTGCATAAGGGTCCAGAGCATCCCGCGAGGGATGGTTCGTCGGCCGCACGCCTCCGGACATGGCCGACCGGCAACCGCGTCACCCGACACGGTGCCCTCCGGAGAAGACCCGGATGCACTCACTGTGCGTCAAGCCGGGTTCGGCTTCGGCCGGCCTCCAACCGCTTGGAGGAACGATGAGTGACCTCACACCTGAGGCATGTCAGAGCTATGTCGAGGGCCATCAGATGCATTGGATCCACGGGAAGCAAGTCCTCAGGAGTGCTCCCCTGTCGGCGACGGTGGTGCGCCTGAACGATGCGGGGATCGTGCTGTCGGTCGATGCCGGCCGGCGCCGTCGTCCCGAACTGAGCTTTTGGCATCACGACATGGAGCGGCTCGCGTCGATCATCGAGGCGGAGGACACGATCTTGGTGTACCCGAAGTTGCATGCGCTCAAGGTCGGGAACCACATGTTCAACTGCTCGCCCAAGCCCAGGTCATCGAGGTGCAGTTGACGCGGCCATCGCGCGTCCGAGCGGTCGGGACACGCGCTGGTCACCAGGGTGGCGGCCCATCGCTCCCTCGTGATGTGATAATCCGTTCGGACAAAGGAGCCACCCAAGTGGGTGGTTGTCGGCGGTTTCGGGTCACATGTGCGCCGTGTTTACCTATGGTTCCGGCATTCGACGTGCCGCTGCCGCCGCTGATGAAAGGACCCCCGATGAAGACGTTCCTTGCTGTCGCGCAGTCCGGACACGGGGGAACGAGATGAGACGGCTGGCCCTCGGGGCGCTCGCCATCGGCCTCGTCGCCACGCTGGCGCCGACTGCCTCGGCCAGGACCGATGCCCCGAACCAGCCGCAAGAAGCCGCGGAAGAGCGGGTCAGGGCCATCCAGGTCCGCCTCGACCTGCCGCGCGGGCCGCGCTTCACGGACTGGGGCTTCGACCTCAAGCAGGAGTGTCGCAAGTGTCCCTCGGTGGCCCGGAAGGTAGCCAAGAACCCGGGGTTCGCCCGAGACGTGTTCGGCTCCGGGAAGGTCTCCCTCGTCCGCATCGCGCTCCGGGCCGATGAGCAGGCCGTCGATTCCAATGGACGCCTGATGCCGGGTTGGTACGCCGACACGGTCCAGGCGGTGGCCAACATCCGGGCGGCCAACCCGGACGTCCAGATCTACGCCAGTCGATCGACCGTCGGCAACTGCAGGGTCCGCGAGGATGAGGGGCGTTGCATGGACTTCGCGAACAGCCTGAAGGTCGGCGGCACCCACAGCGCCGTATCGACGTGGAAGTACGGCAAGCTGCTCGCGGAGTACCTGCGCCACATGAACTCACACGGCGTGCCCGTGTCCGTGCTCGGCATCGACAACGAGCCGCACGCCAACGAGGCGAACCTGACGCCTGCCCGGTTCCTGCGCACCATCAAGGCCCTCGACGCGAACTATGGTCCGCGGCTGCCCGAGTTGGAAGCCAACAGCGCCAACAACCCGGACCCCGAGTGGTTCGAGCACCGTGTCTCCCGAGCTGTACCGCCGCCTCTCGATCGCGGCGATCCACTCGCACCCGGACCGCTGGCACTGGAGACAGCGCCAGCCAGCGGTGCAGGTGGCCCGGATCGCCAAGGCGCACGGGCTCGGCCGCTGGAACACCGAACTTCACTGGACCGTCAGCCCTTCGCCGTACGGCGCAGCCAGCCGCTCCCTCAACTCGGTGCTGAACCAGTTGGACGCCGGGTACACCGCGATGGTGTTGTGGGCCTACCGGCCGCGCAACACCGGGTTCGCGACGGCCCAGATCCAGAATGCGCTCGTGGACACCATCGACCACAGCCAGCCGGTGAAGACGCGTGACTGGGACGGCGACGCGGCCCGGCTCGACACCCTGACGTCCCGCGCTTTCCTGCGGGGCGGCTACGTGTACCTCTGGGTCGTCAACGACAAGCGCTCGTTCTGGAACCGGCGGATCACGTTTGCCGGGCGCCACACCGGCGTGCCCCGCTACGAGCGCTGGAGGGTCGGGAGCGACGGTCATCTGGTTCATGGCGGCGGGACCGGGCGTCTCGAGAACGGCGTCGCGACGATGTCCTTCCCGTCACGCTCCGTCACTCTGGCCCGCATCCCCCTTCGTCAGCCGTAGGCCGTCCAGCTGGCCCCAGCGCCCGCGCGGGTGGCTGAACGGAACTTGGCACCACCGTCGTTCGCGGGTCAGCATGAGGGATGGCCACGTCCGCGCGGCTCCGCAGACGGCTGCTCCGCGGGCTACTGGTGGTCGTGCTACTCACAGGGATGGTGATCGGGATGCTGTGGGCGCTGCAGCGGCAGCTCATCTACTTCCCCGACAATGCGCGGGTCCCGCCGGCTGGTGACGTCATCGACGGAGCCCGCGACGTCGAGGTGCACACCGAGGACGGGCTGGACCTCGGAGCCTGGTTCGTCCCGTCGGCCACTCCCGCCGGGACGGGCACCGGGATGGCGGTCCTCGTCGCCCCCGGCAACGGCGGGAACAGGCAGGGGCGGGCCGAATTCGCCGAGGAGCTGAGCCGCCGCGGGCTCGCCGTACTGCTGATGGACTATCGCGGGTACGGCGGCAACCCCGGGTCTCCCAACGAGGACGGACTGGCAGCCGACGCGCTTGCCGCCGCGGAGGCGTTGGAGGAGCTGGGCTACCCGCCCGAGCGCACCATCTACTTCGGCGAGTCCTTGGGCGGGGGTGTGGTTGCCGCGCTGCAGGTCGAAGCGCCCGCCAGCAGGGCTGGTGCTGCGCTCGCCGTTCACGGAGCTGGCCGATGTCGGGGCACACCACTACCCGTGGCTGCCGGTGCGGCAGCTGCTCAAGGACCGGTTCCCGGTCGTGGAGCACCTGTCGGCGAGCCAGGTGCCGGTGACCGTGATCTATGGCGACCAGGACTCGGTCGTCCCGACGGAGCTTGAGCGCTGAAGTGGCCGATTCGGCTCCGGCGCTGTTCGAGCGGGTGGTGATCCCCGGAGCCGACCACAACGACGAGGTGATGTTCGGGCCACGGGTCGCCGAGGCTGTCGTCCGGCTCGCGAGAGATGTGGCGCGGTCGTGAGGAGACCGAGTCAGCCGCTCAACGCCTTGAGCGCCCACGGCTGGAGAACGCCGTACAACGCCTGGCTCGTGGGTACGGCGACCCCGGCCAGCTCGCCGCGGCGGACCACCTCACCAAGGAGTGCGTCGAGCTCCATGCGATGACCGTGGACGAGGTCGTGGTGCAGGGAGGAGAAGGCACCGGGATCGAGGCCGTCGGCGAAGCCGAGGGTCTTGTCCGGCAGGTCGTCTGGCAGCACAACTCCCTCACCGGCCGCAACCGCACACACCTCTGCGACGACCGCGTGGAACAGCCGGCGACCGGCCGGGGAGGACAGGATGTCGCCGATCGGAAGCCGGACCGCCGAGGTGACCCCGGCCTGGGCGCAGATGAACGCAAACTTCGACCAGAGCACCGAACGAATGTTGTCCGACTCGTCGGCGGTGATCCCCGCCGACCGGCAGGCCTCCACGAACGCGCCCACCCGCGGGCTCTGCCCGCCTGCCCATTCCCCGACGACCAGGCTGGCCGGCCCACCGGTGTGCTCGATCACGCCTGGCTCGGAGATGGTCGCGAAGATGTACGCCGCGCCCCCGACGAGGCGGTCCGCACCCACCACCGCTGCCAGCTTCTCCTCGTTGTCCACGCCGTTCTGCAGCGAGATGACGGCGGTGTCGGGGCCGGTGAGGGCAGGCAGCAGCGAGGCGACCTGCTCGGTGCTGTGGGACTTGACCGCCACGACCACGTAGTCGGCGGTCCCGATGGCTGCTGGGTCGTCCGTGACCTCGGCCCGGACGTCGAAGTCTCCGTGGATGCTCCGGACCCGGAGCCCCCGCTCCTGGATCGCGCGCAGCTGCTCACCGCGGGTCAGGAAGGCCACGTCGAGCCCTGCGTGTGCCAGCTTTCCGCCGAAGTACCCTCCGACGCCTCCGGCGCCGATCACCGTCACCTTCACGAACCGCACCATACTTGCCGGCTGACCGCGTCGGGCCTCAGACCTGGACGCGGATCTCGGCTCCCAGCCGGGCTGAACGTTCGAGCTCGAGGTCGTCGCCGGACCAGAACCGGCCGGGGTCGTAGTAGTTGGTCGGCCGCCGGTCGTCCAGCAGCCCCATCGCGGTGTACGTCGCGGCCACGACCTCGGCACAGTACGTCGTCTCCGCGGCCGCCGAGCGTCGTACTCTCCCGCGTGCCCACCGGCCGACCAGGGCCGCGGTGGCCGGGAACGGCGTCCCGTCGAGGCGGGCGATGGTCCGCAGCAGAGCCGCCTCCATCTCCGGATCGATCGTCGCGTCGAGCTGCCGCAGCCAGGCCGCTGCTCGTAGCGGCCGGTCCACTGCTCGACGGCAGCCCGCAGGTCGTGCAGCTGCACGCCTCGGTGGTGGGTGCCGGTCCACACGTCCAGCAGGCCCTTGCCCAGCTCGGCGTGCCACATCAGCGGCGGCATGTCGTCGAGGACGACCGCCATCCCGACGTGGTTGACGGGCGCGTTGGTGAGCACCCGGATAGCCTGATCGGCAGCCGAGCGGCCGCGGAACAGCCACAGGTCCCCGGTACGGGTCAGGTCGACTGCCCGATCGAGGCTCAGCTGGGTCCCGGTCATGGAAGGAGTCTGGTCGATGAAGGTGTGGAAGGTGCTCGGGCTCGCCGGGCTCGCCGGCGTGGCCGCCACCGGTGCCGTCATCGCCCGGGACCAGCGCCGTCGCTCGCAGCTGACCCCCGACCAGGTGCGCGAGCAGCTGCACCGGCGGCTCGAGGAGATGCCGCCGGCTGCCGAATCCGAGGAGTAGCCCGACGGGCCTCGGCGTACTGTCTTCATCAACAGCCGGGCACGTGAGCAGCGGAGACGGGGCAAGCCGATGTGCTTCTCCGTCCAGGCGGACGTCACGGCCGGCCTCCTCCTGCTTCCGGTCGGCATTGCGACGCTGCGTGAGGTCAGACGGACCCGCGAGCTGCCGTTCGCCTCGCTGCCCCTGTTGTTCGCCGTGCACCAGCTGGTCGAGGCGCTCGTCTGGGCAGGCGCTGACGGCGACGTGTCGAGCGGGGTGCAGCATGCGGCGGCGGTGGCGTACCTGATCTTCGCGCTACCGGTGCTCCCGATCCTGGTGCCGTTGGCGGTGCTCATGCTCGAGCCGCACGGGTTGCGGCAGCGGGTCGCCCCGTTCGTCGTGGTCGGCGCGGCGGTGTCGGCGTACTTCACCTTCGCCCTGCTCAGCGCGCCCGTGCGGGTGACGGTGCACGCCCACGCCCTCGAGTACCACACCGGGCTGCACAACGGCGCTCTGTGGGCGGTGGTCTACGTGGTGGCGGTGATCGGGCCGTCGCTGATGTCGGGGTACCGGACCCTCGTGGCGTTCGGCATCCTCAACCTGGTGGGGCTGTCGGTGATCACCGTCGCGTACGTCGAGGCGTTCCCCTCGCTGTGGTGCATCTTCGCCGGATGTACGTCGGTGCTCATCTGGCTGCACATGTTCCGTCGGCGTCGGCTGCCGGACTCGGACCGGCTGCACGGTCAGCGGCTGATCGCTCGGGCGGCCACCCCGGCCCGGTGACTCGAGCGGCGTCTACGCTGGCCCGATGGCTGACGACTGGGACGTCTCCGACGAGGAGATGGACAAGTGGCTGGAAGAGTTTGAGGCGCTCGACCGGGAGGCTGCTGACTTCCTCCTCGGCGAGCTGCCGGAGATAGCCGTGGACCTCGATCCCGGGCCCGGAACTCCAGGACGCAACCGACGCGCTCCGGGCGGGCGTGGTCGACAAGCGGTGGCCGTTCGACTACTTCGTCCACGCGCTCGGGGGGATCGAAGGGGCAGACGCGGACTGGCTGGACGCTCTCACTGCCACCATCTCGCCGTTCGACGACCCGCAGACGGATCCGGAGGCTCAGTCCGCCGTGATGGCGTTGGAGCACGCCGACTGGCTCGGCATGGTGATCGGTCTGGTACGACGGGGCGTCGGTGCGGCATTCGTGCCGGATCAAGCGCAGGACGACATCGTGGCTCTCGACGGGATCGAGGGCGAGATCGAGGACCCTGACGGCCACCTCGCCGTACTCACCACGGCCGTCCTGACCCTGACCCCCTCTGGCAGGCGTTGCGCGTCCTCGACGAGGACGAGCGGCTCACCGCACTCGGCCGGTGGGGCCTGCCCCGTGCGCTGCACCTCGCCTGGGCGACACCCGACCTCGACGCTCATCGAGGCGGCGCTCGCCGACTTCGAACCGATCGACCCGGAGACCGAACGGGCCGCGCTGGACCTCCTCGCACGCCTCCAGCCGACGACCTTCGAGGCCCTCCGGAAGGAGCTGGCCAAGGACCGGATGATCGTCGATGCGGAACGCCTCCGTCACTCGCTGATCGCGCACGAGGAGGTCTTCGAGTTCGCGGACGAGTCGATCGGGCACCTTCCGACGCTCACCGACGGCCTGGTCCTCACGCATGTGCTCACCGCCAGGGAGTTGGAGCTCGGCGCCTTGGTCGCGGGGCCGGATCTCGATGCCTGGGCGCACGTCGTGGATGAGGGGCAGCCATTCGCAGGTGGGGGTGTCATCCGGGTCGATTTCGGGATTCAGGGTCGGGCGCTGCCCGGCGACGCGGGAGCCGCCCTGTTCGGGCCGGACGGGTGGCTGGACGGCTTCTCCGTGGGGGAGGTCATTGCGCTCCGGCGGGACGGAGAGGCGTTCGTCGTGGAGAAGGCCGAGTTCCCCGAGGGCTACGAAGACGACGAGAGCTACTCCGACGAGGTCCTGGCGATGGTGCGGGCAGCGAGGGCGGCTGCCGAGTACGAGGCGGAGTACGGCGACCCGTCGCTGCCCGGCGTGTTTGGCTCCGAGATCGTCTTCCGGACCCGTCTCGCCCAGCCGGGCGCGTACACCCGACCGCTTCCGCCCATGTCGGGTCTGCTCGAGGCCGTCGGCCTCGAGGTGGTGCGCGGATACGTCGGCCTGCCCGGGACCCCATGGTTCGGTGAGCCCGAGTGGTTCGACGACCGCCAGCGCGAGGTCTGGCGAGACTGGTCCAGGGCGCTCGACTGGGATTCGGCGAACGGGATCCTTGCCGGACGACGAGGCACTGGCGGCTCTCGCGGTCGGGCTCCGCGAGGCCGACCTGGTGGACTTCGCGGCGCTGGACATCGCAGACGACGCCGCTGATCGGCTCGCCCGGGCCATGGAGACGGCGGTGAGTGGCAGCGCCGCCGGCGTACCGCTCTATCTGCTCGCGCGGGTGGCCGAGGCCGAGCGCGAAGGGGCTGCCTGGCTGGATCTGCTCGAGCGAGCGGTGGCGGCCGACGCCACACTCACCGACGCCTTGGGGGATCTCGCCGACCTGCGCGCGGTCGCCGGAGACGCCCGCGAGGCCAAGCGGCTCTATGCCCTTGCCGGCGTGGACGGCCTGGCCGACGAGGTGAGCGTGCTGCGACCGTTCCTCGACCCGCCGGCCGGCCCGGGCCGGAACAAGCCGTGTCCGTGCGGCTCCGGGAAGAAGTACAAGGTCTGCCACGGCCGCACCGAACGACACCCGCTCGGCGACCGCGCTGCCTGGCTGTGGCACAAGATCGCCATGTTCGCGCAAAGACCCGCGAACCGCGAGGAACTGCTCGAGTGGGGCGGCCTGCTCGCCGGCTGTGACCCTGACGAGCGCGCGGCTGTCGCCAAGGCGATGTCGGACCCGACGACGCTCGACTTCGCGGTGTACGACGGCCGGCTGCTACGGACTTCCTCTTCGTGCTCGGAGCAATGCTGCCCGCTGACGAGCGCGAGCTGGCGGGGACCTGGCTGTCCGAACGCCGGCTGATGGAGGTGTGTCGACGCACGCGAACGGGATCGTCGTACAGGACCTGCGCGGTGACTCGCTGGAGATCCGGGACCGGACTCTCCCTTCGTCGGTTGAACCGAAGGACGTGCTCTACGGCCGCCCGCTCGACGACGGCACAGGCACCTTGCGGTTCCGGAATGATCCGCTCACCATTCCCCGGCTGATGCGTGGCCCGCTGCTCGAAGTGTTGCGCCGCGGAGCAGCCGTCGAGGAGGTCGCGGCGCTGCTCGCGCCGCGGGGACGGCCCGAGGTGCGGACCACCGACGGCCAGGAATTCGTGCTGTGCACTGCGCGCTACGCGCCTGGCGACCTCGAGGCACTGTGGGCGGAGCTGTCGGCCTCTCTGGCGTCCGCGCCCGACGGGTCACTGATGCGGCTCGGCGCCAATGACTCGGTGCTGGGTCGTGTGGAGCGTCAAGAGGGACAGGTTGTGGTGACGGCGAACGCCATCGAACGGCTGCGCGCCCTGCAATCGCTGGTCACGGACGCCGACCCCGAGGCGAGACTGATCGACGAGTCGACGGTGCCCCTCGATGCCATGGACTTGGACGGAACTGCCGGAAGGATGCTCCTGACTTGTCGGCTCCCGATTTGTCGGAGGCGGATCTGGCGGACATCCGACGGCAGTTCGAGGATCGCTGGCTCGCTGACACGATCCCGGCTCTGGGTGGCGTCACTCCGCGCGAGGCCGCTGCTTCGCCCGAGGGCCGCAAGGACCTGGCCGCGCTGCTCGACGACTTCGAGTGGGAGAACCGGCGGAATCCCGGCCCGTTCGCGATGGACGTCGACCGGTTGCGGAAGGAACTCGGGCTGACCTGAGACTCGCTCTGGTCACGCCGGTCTCAACGCGGGCGTGGTCGCACCGAAGCGCGTCGCGAAGTCGTTGCCCTACGAGGTCCAGATCGACCGCGAGGTCGCTGACCGAGACCGCCGTCGCTGGATCGCCAGTTCCTGACTTCGGGAGGCTTCACTCGCTTATCCACAGGCGCTCGAAGAGGCGTTCGGAATGTCGGCGGTCGGTGCTTGGATCGTGGTATGAGCATCGATGCAGGACTTCGACCCGCGGGACTCCCGCGGAGCTCGAGGACCTGCGCCAGCGCGTTGTGATGATGGGCGACACGTTGCTGCCGGCGGCTCGGGCAGCCGACGAACTGATCGACGCCGTGGCCGCGATCGAGGCCCTCAAGTCCACCCTGGATGCGTTCGAGCTGCAGGTGGTCGCCGAGCTGGAGGCTACCGGCGCGGTCAAGCCGTTCGGGTGGGCATCGACGAAGGACTTCTGTACCGCGGTCATCGGCGGCCACCGCGGCACCGGACCGGCGATGGTCCGGCTCGCCGAAGATGTGGCCACGTCACGGTTCGCCCCGGTGGCCGCGGCGTTGCGCGACGGTTGGCTCTCGACGACCAAGGCGATCGTGATCACCCGCGCAGTCAACGATCT
Source organism: uncultured Actinomycetota bacterium (assembly GCA_963844385.1). Classification (GTDB taxonomy): domain Bacteria; phylum Actinomycetota; class Actinomycetes; order Propionibacteriales; family Nocardioidaceae; genus Nocardioides. The sequence goes on from CAWJOJ010000013.1 coordinate 118,235, forward strand.
GCCATCCACAGCTGATCACGAGCGCGGGGTCGCGGCTCTCCTTGATGAGGCGAAGCGGCTGGACGCCACCGAGTTGCGTCGCGTCGGACGCCATCTGCTCACCGTTCTCGATCCTGGCGGCACCGACCGCCGCGACGAGGCGGCCCTGGGTCGCGAAGCCCGGACCGCCCACGACCGCCGGTTCCTGTCGATCACCGAGGACGGCTACGGCGGCGCCTGGCTCAGGGGGCGTTGCTCCGCGGAGGACGCGGCCATCGTCAAGAGCACCGTGTTGAGCCTCGCTTCCCCACAGCCGGCCCACGCGTGCGATCCGGACGACTGCTCGATCCTCGGCTGCAGTCACGATGGACGCGATCCGCGTGACCACGGTGCCCGACTTCTCGACGCGCTGGTCGAGACCTGCCGACGCGTGCAGACCGCGAACCTGCTGCCCGAAGCCCACGGTGCCACTCCGAGGCTGACGCTGCTGATGCATCACGACGCTCTTCGCGCCCGGCTCGGGGATGCGGTCACCGACGTCGGCATCGACCTCGAGGCCGGCGCCGTACGCCGACTGTGCTGCGATGCCGAGGTCATCCCCGTCGTGCTCGGCGGCCCCAGCGAGGTCCTGGATGTCGGGCCGGCTGGCCCGGCTGGTGACCGCGCCGATCTGGAAGGCGCTGGTCGCCCGGGACCGACACTGTCGCTTCCCCGGATGCACTCGCCCACCTCTGATGTGTCACGCCCATCACGTCGTCCACTGGGTCGACGGCGGGCCGACGAGTGTTGCCAACATGCTGTTGCTTTGCGGGCATCACCACCGGCTGATCCACTGCGGCCCGTGGCAGGTCGGGTTCGCCGCCGACGGGAGGGTCGTGTTCACCCCGCCACCCGGCGTGGCCCGCCGCGGCCCACCCCGTCCGCCGCGCGCGCCACAGCGAGAGTGACAGTCCCGCCGGCGGATGGCGCAGCGAAGTCCGCTGCTCAAAACGCTGCCATCCCCGCGGTCGGCGAATTATCCACAGGCGAGGGTCTTGGCCGTGGCTGGTGCTCTCGCCGACAGCTAGCCTCGCCAGCCATGAAGAACGCTCTCGGAAGTCTCGCGGTGATGGCCGTGGGTTCCGTGACCTCAGTCAGAAGGACAAGGAACAGCCGTCGTACCGTGACGTTGAGGTAACCCTGGAAGGGTTCGACCGTCGCACCGGCGACCGGACCTCGGTCGGTGCCCACCACACGAGCGGGCGCACTTGAGCTCGTGAAGGAGGACTCTGCGATCGTGATGGCGGAGGCTGCCACGCTGCGGACCCCGTCCGGACGGATGACCGTGTCACTGGTCGACGGCGAGACCACGGCGGTCGCCGAGCAGCAGGTCTTCCTGTGTGAAGTCGAAAGGCTGACGGTGCGATACGCCGTGCCATGGGGCGGCACCCACCAACGCGCAGGTGGGTACCTCCGCTTCCCCTGTACGGCCGCCGGCAAGCGAGCCCGGGGTGGGCTGACGAAGGAGGCGATCATGGGTGGAGCTATCGCGGCGCCTGAGGGCATGTACCTCATAGCCACGCTTGGTGGAGTTTCCGGCTATCGCCTTAACTGACGACGGGCTGCCGGTCCTGGGCTCGATGAGCCGAGCAGATGATCGCGGGTGCGCGAGGCACCCCGTTTGTGACGCAAGCCGCAGGGTACGGGCCTCGGATGACCGCACATCGAACCCACAAGGCTGTCCGAACGCTGGCGGGGGTCGTCACCCTCGCCACCGCCGTCACCGGCACGCTGCTGACGAGCCCCGCTTTCCCACGGCGTCCCAAGAGGCCCAGTCGTCCCCGGGAGTGCAGGCCGGGCCGGGGGAGAAGACAGTCTGGACCGAAGGCGACAAGGCCGGGTTCGGTACGGCGCGCACCTGGCGAAGCAACGTCTGGTTCACCCTGCAGCGGGGACGGATGAGCGAGGTGTTCTACCCCGACCTCTCCACGCCGAGCGTGCGCAACCTCGAGCTGATCGTCACCGACGGGAAGTCGTTCGCCGACCGCGAGTCGACGGACATGAGGCACCGCACGATCCGACCCGACGTACGCAGCCTGGGGTTCACGCAGGTGAACACCGCGAAGTCGGGGAAATACCGGATCACGAAGCGGATCGTCACCGATCCGCGGCGCGATGCGGTCGTGATCCGGATCCGCCTGCGGTCACTGGACGGGGGCCGATACCGGCTCTTCGCACTCCACGACCCCGCGCTCGCGAACGGCGGGATGGACGACACCAGCAGGACGGTCGGCAACGCGCTGGTCGCGTCCGACGGCAACGTCGCCACCGCGCTGGTGTCGAAGCCGGCGTTCGGGGGGACGTCCAACGGGTTCCTCGGCGAGGACGACGGCTGGACCGACCTGAAGGACGACTACCGGCTCGACCAGCACAATCAACAGGCGGGACCCGGCAACGTCGTACAGACGGGACGAATCCCCGGGGTGACCGGAAAGCGCGGACACCGGTCGGCCACGCTCACATTGGGCTTCGGCAGGACCGGACCGCAGGCCCGCGAGACTGCGAACCACTCCAAGGCCGCTGGCTTCCGGGTCACGAAGCGGCGCTATGACCAAGGCTGGCACGGCTACCTCGAGTCGCTCAGAGCGGGTCCCAGCGAGCGCCCGCGGCTTGCGCAGGCAGTACCTCGCCTCGGCTCTCGTGCTCGCCGCCGCCGAGGACAAGCAGAACCGGGGCGCGTTCGTGGCCTCCCCGTCGGCTCCATGGGTGTGGGGCGACGAGGTGCCGGACCTGTCGTCACCGTCTGGTGCCTATCACCTGGTGTGGTCGCGCGACGCGTATGAGTTCGGTACGGCGCTCTGGGCGATGGGCGACAAGGCCGCCGCGAGGCGGATCGTGGACTGGCTGTTCACCGTCCAGCAGAAGTCCGACGGCTCGTTCCCGCAGAACTCCGACGTCACCGGCACGCCGGTCTGGTCCGAGCTGCAGCTCGACGAGGTAGCGCTGCCGATCGTGCTGGCCCACCTCGTGGGGCGGGACGGCCCGGCGACGTACCGGCACGTGAAGGAGGCCGCGAACTTCCTCGCGAACTTCACCGACGACGAGACCGGGCTCAAGGCGCCGTTCTCGCCGCAGGAGCGCTGGGAGAACCAGTCCGGCTACTCGCCGAACTCGATCGCCGCCCAGATCTCCGGTCTGGTCTGCGCCGCCGCCATTGCGAGGAAGAACGGCGACACCGCGTCCTCGGCCAGGTGGCTCGCGCTCGCGGACGAGTGGAAGTCGAAGGTCAAGCGCTGGACGGTCACCCGGAACGGTCCGCTGAGCGATCAGCCGTACTTCCTTCGCCTCACCAAGGACGGCAAGCCGAACGTGGGCACGACCTACGGGATGGGTGACGGCGGGCCGTCGGTGATCGACCAGCGACGCATCGTCGACCCGAGCTTCCTCGACCTCGTCCGCTACGGCATCTTGTGGCCTCGCGACCCGGTCGTGCCGTCGTCGCTTTCCGTGGTCGACAGGAAACTGAGGGTGAGCACTCCGAATGGCCCCACGTGGCACCGGTTCAACTTCGACGGTTACGGCGAGACCCGGACCGGCGGGCAGTGGGACATCACCGAATCCGACACGTTCACGACGCTCGGGCGCGGCTGGCCGATCCTGACGGGTGAGCGTGGCGAGTACGCCGTGACCGCCGGCCGGAGCGCGGCCCGCCATCTCGAGGCGATGGCCCTTGCGAGCGGACCCGGCGACATGATCGCCGAGCAGGTCTGGGACGGCCGTCCCCCGACCCGTGGTCGGGCCGGTGAGGGCACTCGGTCCGCGACTCCGCTGACCTGGTCGCACGCGGGTCTGATCCGGCTGGCGTGGACCATCCAGCGGGGCCGCCCGGTCGACCAGCAGGCTGTCGTGGCCAGCCGCTACACCAGGTAGCTACCCAAAGTAGGAGGAAGGCATGGCGTCGAGCCACCTCGAGGTCGAGGACAAGTACGACGTCGCACCCGACGCTGTCCTGCCGGCGCTCGACGGACTGCCCCAGGTCGACTCGATCGAGACGTCGGAGCATCGGCTCGAGGCGACGTACTTCGACACGACGAACCTGAGGCTGGCCGCGGCCGGGATCACCGTTCGGCGACGTACTGGTGGTGCAGACGACGGCTGGCACCTGAAGCTGCCGGCCGACGGGGGACGGCACGAGGTCACGGTCGGGCTTGGCCGCGGCAAGGCAACCGTGCCCAAGCGGCTGCGGGACACAGTGCGGGTCTTCGTCGGACAGGAGGAGCTGGGGCCGGTTGCCACGCTGCGCACGCGCCGCACCGAGCACCAATTGGTCGACAAGTCCGGCCGGCTTGCTCGGACTGGTGGCCGACGACGTCGTCACCGCCGAGGTGGAGACCAGGGAAACCGGATGGCGCGAGTGGGAGGTCGAGCTGGCCGAAGGCGACTCCGCCCTGCTCAAAGCTGCTGCCGCCCTGCTGCGCGGCGCCGGAGGCCGACCGTCCACCGCACGGTCGAAGCTGGCGCGTGCGGTCGGCGACCGGCTCACGACCGCCGACGCCGAGGCCGCCAAGACGCCCGGGAAGCAGGACGCCGCGCGCGTCGTCGTCCAGGCTCGCCTCCGCGACCAGGTCGCCGAGCTTCGGCGGCGCGATCCGCTGGTCCGGCAGGACCTCCCGGGCGGCGTCCACAAGATGCGGGTCGCCACGCGCCGCCTGCGCAATGCCCTGGCGACGCACCGTCCACTGCTCGACCGGCAGGTGACCGAGCCGGTCCGCGACGAGCTGAAGTGGCTGGCCGGCGCCCTCGGTGACGCCCGGGATGCCGAGATGCTCCAGGCCCGGCTCGTCGAGCAACTGGACCGGCTCGCCAGACCGACCGTGCGAGGACCGGTCCGGTCCCGGGTCAAGAAGGACCTCGGGACCGAGTATCGAACGGCACTCGCGGCCGTGGTCGAGACCCTCGAGTCCGACCGATATTTCGCACTCCTCGAGCGCTTGGACCAGTTGGCCAGCACGCCGCCGTGGACCAAGAAGGCGAAACGGCCCGTGCGCGACGTACTGCCGAAACGCGTCCGGCACGACTGGAAGCGGTTGAAGTCGCGAGTCGACGCCCTTGCGGACGAGCCCGACGCGGGCACCCGAAGCGCGCGCCTCCACGAGGTTCGCAAGGCCGCGAAACGAGCGCGGTACGCCGCGGAGCCACTGGTCGACGTCTACGGCAAGGACGCGAAACGGTTCGTCAAGGCCATGAAGCGGATCCAGTCGTTGCTGGGCGAGCAGCACGACACGGTCGCGGCGAGGATCCGCCTGCGGAGCATGGCCGACCATGCGGCGGAGGAGGGCGAGAACGCCTTCACCCTCGGCGTCCTGCACGCCCACGAGGAACGGGAAGGGGACAGGCTCGAGGCGGCGTTCAGGCCCGTGTGGGCCCGGGCGAGGAAGAAGAAGCTGCGCGGTTGGCTGTCCTGACCGGCGCTCAGTCCTCCCAGGGCGCGGTGTCGTCCATCTTCTTGTAGTACTTCGCGAGGTGGCTCTTCACCCGATCGCGGTCCTTGTCCGGCAGGTCGACGCCGCCACGTCCGCCCACCATCACGTTGCCGGCGGCCATCACGCCGCGTGGGACAGCCTTGAGCTTTCCGTCGATCACGTCGGCGACGAGCAGCTTGTACGCCGTGAAGTTCTCCTTGGCGTCGGCGTCGTACCACACATGTGCGTCGCGGTACTTCTCGTTCGGCTCGTCCTCCGCGTCTGCCCACCTGCGCACCCGTTTCTCGGCGGCGTCGCCATCCCACTCACGGTCGCGGTCGGCGAGTGGAAGGTCCTGGAAGCTGGTGACGGCCATGTCGTCGTCCTCTCGTCGGGGGTTGAGACGCCCGTACCCGTCGAGAGCCGGCGCCACGCGGCGGTCTCACGCGGCATTCCGGTTGGGTGTGCCGCCGCCCGTTGCAGGATGGAGCAATGGCTCCCTTCGAACACGCCAACGCCAGCAAGGTGACCGAACAGCTGTGGATCGGCGGCGACCTGTCGACGTACGACGAGGAACTCTCCGGCCTCGAGCTGCGCGAGCTCGTCGAACACGGGTTGACCCACATCCTCGACGTGCGCGAAGAGTGGTCGGACGAGGAGCACGTGGCCCGGAGTCAGCCCCAGGTGACCTACTTCTGGCAGGGGATCCCCGACCTCGGGCAAACGGTCGGCACGCAGTGGTTCGACGCGGGGGTCGAGTTCGCCCTGGAGGCGCTTGCGGAGCCCGACAACGTCGTCCTCGCCCACTGCCACGCCGGGATCAACCGCGGCCCGTCGATCGGTTTCGCGATCCTGCTCGCCCTGGGCCATGACCCGGTCGAGGCGCTCGAGATGATCCGGCAGGCGCGGCCGATCGTGATGGTCGCGTACGCCGAGGACGCGCTCCGATGGGCGCATGCCCGGCTGGAGCTGGACCATGATCTCGACACCGACCTGGCCCGGGTCGCGCAGTGGCGCGTGGAGCAGGAAACCGAGCTGGTCGAGGTGCTCCGGCTCCACCGCTACGCTGACGGCTCCTGAGAACGTCCGGAGGGAGCGAGCCTCGTGGAACAGAGCGTACTCGGCAGGACCGGCCGCAAGGTTTCGGTCGTGGGCCTCGGCACCTGGCAGCTGGGTGCGGACTGGGGCGACGTCTCGGAGGAGGCTGCCCTGCAGGTACTCGAGGCGGCGGTGGCCGACGGCGTCACCTTCTTCGACACCGCTGACGTGTACGGCGACGGCCGGAGCGAGCAGGTCATCGGCCGGTTCCTCACCGAGCACCCGGACACTCCGTTGACCGTGGCGACCAAGATGGGGCGGCGGACCGAGCAGGTGCCGGAGAACTACACGCTCGCCAACTTCCGGCAGTGGACCGACCGGTCCCGCCGGAACCTCCAGGTCGACACTCTCGACCTCGTCCAGCTGCACTGCCCGCCATCCACGGTGATCGATGACGACGCGACGTACGACGCCCTGGACACGCTGGTTGCCGACGGGGTGATCGCGGCGTACGGACTCAGCGTCGAGACCGCTGATCAAGCGCTGTCGGCGATAGCCCGCCCCCAGGTGGCCAGCATCCAGATCATCGTCAACGCGTTCCGGCTCAAGCCGTTCGACGAGGTGCTTCCCGCCGCTGCCGAGGCGGGGGTCGGTGTCATCGCGCGGGTGCCGCTCGCCTCCGGCCTGCTCTCGGGCAAGTACGACTCGAACACCCGCTTCGCCGCCGACGACCATCGCAGCTACAACCGCGACGGCAGCGCCTTCGACGTGGGCGAGACCTTCTCCGGAGTGGACTTCGAGACCGGGCTCCGTGCCGCCGGGGAGTTCACCGAGCTGGTTCGGGAGTCCGGTCCGGACGGAGTCACCGCTGCTCAGGCCGCGATCGCGTGGCTGTGGCAGCGTCCGGGCATCACCAGCGTCATCCCGGGCGCCCGCAACGTCGAGCAGGCCCGGTCGAACGCGGCCGCAGGCGGCGTCCCCGCGCTCGGCCGCGGACTTCGACGCCGGGGTGCACCGCATCTACGACACCCACCTGCGTGAGGCGATCCATCCCCGCTGGTGACCGCCCAGGCCTGGTCATGAGTGTCGGCGGCCGCCGAGATGGCGGCCGCCGACCCCATCGAGTGCGGTCAGGGGACGACCACCTCGACATTCACGAACTGGTCGAACCCAAGCCCGCCGTTGGCCGCGTCGAAGCCCGGCCCGCCGTTGTGGTCGTCGTTGCCGGCGTTGCCCCACAGCTGGTCGTTGCCGCTCGCCGCCGCCGAGCAGGTCACGGCCGTCGCCGCCGGAGACCCGGTCGTTGCCGTCGTTCCCGCTTGCGGTGTCGTCACCGGTGCCGGTCTCGATCCTGTCCCTGCCCTCGTCGCCGAAGACGGCGTCGTCGCCGTCGCCGGAGCTGACGTTGTCGTCGCAACCGCCGGCGAGCACCAGGTCGTCACCGTTGCCGGCGACGATCCTGTCGTTGCCGCCAAAGCCACGGATGATGTCGTTGCCTCCGAGACCGAGGATGGTGTCGGCTCCGGGGGTGCCGTTCAGGACGTTCGGTCCCGGCGTCCCCACGATCAGCTGTCCCGGCGCGTCGCAGGACGTGCCCGCGATGGCGGGAGCGCCGGTGAGGGCCATGCAGCCCGCGATTGATCCGGATCCGACCAGTACGGCGAGTGTCTTCGAAATCTTCATGACTGCTCCTTCAGGGTCTGCGAGTGAGTGATCTCGCTGTCACCGGTGTGGTGACACCCGAAGGAGAACAACCGGGCCTCAGCGTGGCGTCAGTACGGGATCAGTGGCACGGGTTCCGTGGCACCGGTTCAGTGGCACGCGTTCAGGGACCGGTTCGTGGGATGGTGCGGCGCGGGCCCCGCGATGACAGGGCACCATGGGGGGACCAAGCACCCGGAGGACCGATGACGACACCGCCCTCACCGCCGAAGCGCCCCAAGCACCTGATGGACCCCGACAACCTGCAGCGAGCCGTCGCCGGCTCGATGTCGCTGAGTCAGGTGCAGAAGTGGGTCATGTCGGCGCTGGCCGTCACCACGATCCTGCACCTGTCCGGCGGACTGGTCCTGGCCGCCTACTTCATCGACGAGGACCGGCCCGATGCCCGGATCGGCCTCTCCGTGATCGCCGGCGCGTTCGGGATCATGGCCGTGGCGGCCGCCCGCGCGATCCACGGCAAGCGGATCGTGAGCTCGTGGCTCCTGCTCGGCTGCGTGCCGGCGCTCGTCGGCGTCTGGCTGATCTTCGTCAAGTAGGCGACTCGGACTGGCAGCAGGTCAGTCGCAGTAGTCGCACATGCCGGAGGCAGGTAGCTCCATGTTGCACTTCGAGCAGGTGTTGCCGTCGTACGGCGCGGCCTTCTTCGCGCGGTCGCGGCGGCTCTTCTCCTGGGTCGACAGGGCGCGGGTCCCGCCGCCGGTGGGCAGGTCGGCCCCGAAGAAGCGATGACACTCGAGCCGCTCCTCGGCGGCGTGCATGTCGCCGTCCTCGGGAGTCTCGCCCCGGACGCGCTCCACGATCGCGACGTAACCGGACCCGACGCTCCCGGACGCGTCGACGCACAGGGAGGACAGGTTGGGTTCACCGCGGCTGCTGCAGTCATCGGCGACTCGGGACAGGACGTCACCGATCCAGTACGTCGTGAGCTGGGTCGTCGTGATGCCGGACTTCTTCTGGACCGCGGCCGCGAGCTCCTTGAAGGTGACAAGGCCGCGGTAGTTGCGGGCGGTCGGGACGAGAACGTCGCGAGCTGCAACGGCCCAAGCGGCCCGAGCTTCGTCGGGGCCGACTTCGGGTGCCGTGCGTTCGCTGGTTTCCATACTCCAAGGTAACCCCGGAAGCGCCTGCCCGTGGCATCCAGCGCCAGCTGGACTCGCCCGGCGACGACTTGGGCCTTGCGGCAACGCCACGAGCGGAGCATCGTGGTAGGACCGGTATGGAGGTGATGGCATGCACGCCAAGGTGGGCGACCGACTGGTCGTGGAGGGAAACCGCGACACTGCGCCGCGACGCGAGGGCGACGTGGTCGAGGTTCGGGGCACGGATGGAGGGCCGCCGTACCTGATCCGCTGGAACGACGGACACGAAGGGCTGACCTACCCCGGCCCCGACGCGCACGTGGTGTCGCGCCCCGAGTAGAGGTGTCGGAGTAGGAGTCACGAGCTCGGCTGATGGGCTGGTGGGAGGGGCGACCGTTCGGCCATGCGTCTAGCCCTGGCCGGCCAGCCGTTCCTTGATCTCGGTCTTGAGGACCTTGCCCACCTTCGAGCGGGGCAGGTCCGGCCATACCTCGATCTGCTTCGGGGTCTTGACGCTGCCGATCTGCTTCTTGACGAAGGCGATCAGCTCGCCGGCTTCGACCGAGCGGGCAGGCTGCGGCTGGAGTACGGCGACCACGCGCTCGCCCCACTTGTCGTCGGGCAGACCGATGACGGCGCAGTCCTGGACGTCTGGGTGCTGCATGAGCGCCTGCTCGACCTCCGTCGAGTACACGTTGAAGCCGCCCGTGATGATCATGTCCTTCGCCCGGTCCACGATGAACAGGAAGCCGTCCTCGTCGAGGTAGCCGATGTCGCCGGTGTGGTGCCAGCCGCCGCGCGACACCTCGGCGGTGGCTTCGGGGTTCTTGTAGTAGCCGGCCATCACCAGAGACCCGCGGACGCAGATCTCACCGCGCTGACCAGCCGGAACCTGGCCACCGTCGGGGTCAAGGATCGCGACGGTGACCAGGGGCGCGGGCCGACCGGCTGAAGACAGGTGTTCGTGTGTGGATCCAGCCATCCGGCCGGTAGTGGTCGGCCGGTGACATCATCGAGATCATCATCGGCGCCTCGGTCTGGCCGAACAACTGCGCCATCACCGGGCCGATCCGGGTCAGCGCCTCTTCGAGCCTGGCTGCGGACATCGGCGCGGCGCCGTACCAGAAGCACTGCAGTGACGACAGATCCGTGGAGTCGAGCTTCGGGTGTGCGAGCACCATGTAGATCAGGGTCGGCGGCAGGAACGTGTGCGTGACCTCGTGCTCCTCCAACAACGTGAGGAACTCGCCGACGTCCGGGGTGCGCATGATCACGACCTCGCCGCCGAGGACGAGGACCGGGAAGCACAGCACACCGGCGGCATGGGTCAGCGGCGCGAGCGCTAGATAGGTCGGGCGACCCTCGAACGGGTAGCCGATCAGGGTCAGTGCGGTCATCGTCTCGAGGTTCGAGCCGGTCAGCATCACTCCTTTGGGCCGGCCGGTGGTGCCGCCGGTGCCGACGATCATGGCGAGGTCGTCGACCGGTGTAGTTGCCGCGGCGGGCACGTCCGGAGTGGCCGGGGAACCGAGGGCAAGGAAATCCTCCCACCGGTACGCCCAATCGAGCGGACGATCGAGACAGATCAGGGTGGTCAGTTTGGGCAGTTCGGCCTTGATCGACGACACCAGGGGAGCGAACGAGGACTGGAAGATCAGCGCGACGCAGTCGAAGAGGTCGAGCAGCTCCCGGTTCTCCGCCGCCTCGTTGCGCGGGTTGATCGGGCACCACACGGCGGCGGCTCGGCTGATCCCGAAGACGCAGCTGAAGGCGACCGGGTCGTTGGCCGACAGGATCGCCACCTTGTCTCCCGGAGAGATGCCGCAGCCGGCCAGCGAAGCGGCCACGCGCGACGACAGCTCGACCACCTCGGCGTACGACATGGACTCGCCGTCGGTCGTCAGGCATGGCTGGTCGGGTCCGAGCGAGAAACCCTTGTCGAGATAGTCGACGAGCCGCATGTCAGGAGGTGACGGTCAGCTGCGGCTCCATGACCAAGCCGAAGCTGCGCAGCGTGCCGAGCAGCTCACGGTGCCCGAACGCCTGACACGCAGAAGCGAAACCGGCGCGCCTGGGCGCCTGTTGGAGCAGCGAGTACGCCGCATAGGCCTGAAGCAGCCCGGTCTGCTTGTAGTTGCAGTTGCCGTGGATCACGCAGTGCGCCCGCCCCAGTGGGCCGGATGCATAGACCGAGTCCAGCGACGTGTTCAACCTTGGGTTCTCGCGCGGTGGCATCGCGGCCTGCACCGACCCGGCGATCGCCGCCAGCTGCTCGTCCTGCTCGTCTGGTGGAAGCGGCTTGATCTGTTCCTCGAACATCTTGGTGGTCGCGATGACGCCCTCCATCACCGCTCGTTCGAAAACCCCACCGCAGGCCTTCACGTTGGCGACCCGCGGGTCGTCCTTGAACCAGACCGGGTGGGCGGTGCCGCCCCACGGGAGCGCGAGCCCGGTCTCGTGCTGGCCGGGGATGTTGACGTTGAACACCCTGTCGATCGGCCACGGCTGGTACTGGTTCTGCTCGAGGTAGTACCAGTCGGCCTTGAGGATCGTGAAGATCGTCTGCGTCGACGCATAGGTCGGGAAGCCCTTCCACAGCACCAGGATGTCGAGCGTGTCCAGGCCCGGGGTCTCCAGGCAGAGGTTCGCCGCGATCTCGCCCGTGGTGTACATCTGGGCGACGCCCGGCGACACCAGCAGCCCCTGCTCGGCGTACTTGGCTCCCCACCTGTCCTTGGCCTCGAGCACCCAGTCCTGCTCGCCGGTTGTGTCCAGGTAGTGGCAACCGGCGGCCAGCGCGGCCTCGGCGACGGTGTGGCCGTACTTGATGAACGGGCCCACGGTGTTGTTGACGACCTTGGATCCGGTGAACAGCTCCGTGAGCGCGTCGACGGTGTGCTCGACCTCGACCACGTCGTGGAGCACATCGTCGATCCCCGGGATCCGGTCGACGACCTCCTGCACCTTGTTCTTGTCGCGGCCGGCGGCGACGAACGGCACGTTGAGCTCCCGGAGGTACTCGCAGATCAGCCGGCCGGTGTAGCCCGAGACGCCGTAGACGACAACGGGTTTGTCGGTCATAGAGCGTCGTACCTTTCGAAGAAGGGGAGGGGTCGGTCACATACCCATGCCACCGTCGACCGGCAGGCCGGCCCCGGTGATGAAGCGGGATGCGTCCGAGGCCAGGAAGACCACGGCGTCAGCCATGTCGGACACTTCTCCGAGGCGACCGGCGGGAGTCAGTTCGACTACCGCGCCGACCGCCTCTGCGGGGTTCGAGAAGAGCCCGAGCTCGGCAACGTCCGTGGCCAGGCCGGTACCCATGGCCGTCGGAACCAGGCCAGGGAAGATGCAGTTGACGCGAACGCCGTATCCGAACTTGCCGGCTTCCATCGCGGCCACCTTGGTGAGCCTCTCGACGCCGGACTTCGTCGCCGAGTAGATCGAGATGCCGGGGAAGGCGATCGTCGCGGCGACCGACGCGATGTTGATGATGCTGCCGCCGTTGCCCGCGACTCCGTCCGGACGCATGGCGCGCAGGCCATGCTTGAGCCCGAGCGCCGTGCCGAGGAGGTTGACGTCGAGCATTGTGCGGACGTCCTTGGTCTGGATCTCGGTCACCAGGCTGGTGATCTCGACACCGGCGTTGTTGACCAGGATGTCCAGTCCGCCGAGTTCTTGCACCGTCTCAGCGACGGCCGACTCCCAGTTGTCGTCGTCGGTCACGTCGAGTCGGACGAACCCGTGCTCGTCGCCGAGCGCCTTGGCGGTCTGCGCTCCCGAGTCCTGGATGTCGGCGATCATCACCCTCGCACCGGCAGCAGCCAGCGCTTGGGCCATCCCCTCGCCGAGACCCTGAGCCCCTCCGGTCACCAGCGCCTTGCGTCCGGACAGGTCAAACACACTCATGGGGGCCCCTTTGACGAATGGTGCTGATCAAGCCTGCCCCGTGCCCTTGACGCCTGTCAAGACTTTCTCTGGGCAACTGTCAAGTATTGCCTCGGATTCGCGTAGACTCGCCAGTCGTGACTACTGCCGCGACCGCGCCCGCTGCCCGGCTGAGTCAGTCTGCGCGCAGCCGGCGAGAGAAGTACGAAGAACGGCGCACTCAGCTCGCTGAGTCGGCCCTGGCCACCCTCGGTGAGCTGGGCTATGCGCGCACCAGCCTTCGCGAGATCGCCCAGAACTCCCCGTTCTCCCATGGCGTCGTCCACTACTACTTCAAGAGCAAGGCCCATCTGATCGTCCACTGCGTCCGCTACTACAAGGCGCAGTGCGTGACCCGGTACGACGAGGTCGTCGCCCTGTCCACGTCCGCCGACGAGCTGGCCGAGCGGTTCGCGGACAAGCTCGTCGAGACGCTGACCGACGAGGCGCCGATGCACCGGCTCTGGTACGACCTGCGGACCCAGAGCATGTTCGACGAGGAGTACCGCGCCGACGTGATGGAGATCGACGGGACGCTGGAGCAGATGATCTGGCGGATTATCGAGCGCTACTCCGAGCTCGCAGGTCGCCCTCCGGCATTCTCCCCGGGCACCACGTACGCGCTGCTCGACGGGATCTTCGAGAAGGCGGTCCTCGGCTACCTCGCCGATGATCCCGGACGCGCTGCCCGAACTGCGCCAGCGGGCGCTCGCCGTACTTCCGGTCCTGCTGGCCCGCTGATTGCGTCTGCCCGTCTCCTGGTCGGTGTCAGAACACCGGCGTTCAGGCGGACGCGTCAAGCTCGTCGAGCGGCAAGGGCATGAGGATGTCGTCGGTCGCCAGGTGGACGGTTTCGCAGGGCAGCCGGGCCTGCCGGCAGGCACCGTACAGCCGGGTTGCCCACGTCCTGTCACGCTCGCCAGCGCCGTTGCGGCCGGGCCGACTGATCAGGAAGGCCATCCGGCTGCCGGGCGCCAGCGCATCGTCGGCAAGGGCACGGAGGAAGTCCGCGAACGCGCTTTCCTCGCCGGCGTCGGGCGGGAGTTCGGCGTCCTCGATCTGCGTGAGATGGGGGACCGGCTGGTGATTGGGTTCGATCACCATCATCCACACGGAGTAGCCCGAGAAGCCGAGCGGGCTCATGAGATGACGCCAGGCTTTCTCGAGATCGGCTTGCGTCCGAATGGTCGGGCGGAACTTGTTCATGCAACCGAGCGTGCCGCGGTTCGGGTCCTGGCGCGAACGGCTGTCCACAGGGCACGGGAATCCTGACTTGCAGCCGTGTCTTCGACCCACAAATTGTCCACAGGTGGGGTCTACGTGGGCGCTCTCCACAGGTCGAACAAGCATCCGAAAATGTCGGGACGGCGGCATATGTGGCCGCCATGAGTAGTCAGACGATCCCGTTGGAGCACCCGATATCCCCGGTTCAACCGACGCAGATAGGCCGATCGGTTCCGGGGTCGGTCCGCATGCCGTGGCGCAGGGCGACAGCCGATGAACGATCAGAGCACCGCGCGGTAGACCTCCATCGTCCGTTCAGCGATGGTCGGCCAGCCGAATGACTCCTGTGCCCGGATCCGGCCCGCACGGCCCATCTCGGCAGCCCGGTCCGGGTCCCCGACGACCTCGTTGAGGGCGGCGGCGAAGTCGGCGACGTACTGGTCGGGGCTCAGCGGGGTGCCGGTGCCGTCGGTGGCCTGCTCGATCGGCACCAGACGGCCGGTCTCGCCGTCGACGACCACCTCGGGGATGCCGCCGGTCGCAGTGGCGACGACGGCGGTCTCGCAGGCCATCGCCTCGAGGTTCACGATCCCGAGGGGTTCGTAGATCGACGGGCAGACGAAGGCGGTTGCGGCCGACAGCAGGGCGACGACATCGGCGCGCGGCAGCATTTCCCGGATCCACACCACGCCGGTACGCGACGACGAGAGCGAGGCGACGAGCGAAACAACCTCGGCCTCGATCTCCGGCGTATCGGGGGCGCCGGCGCAGAGCACGATCTGCACGTCCGTCGGCAGCTGCGCGACCGCTCGGAGGAACAGCGGAAGCCCCTTCTGCCGGGTGATCCGCCCGACGAACACGACCGACGGCCGGGACGGGTCGACGCCGTGCGAGCGGACCCGGTCCGGATCGTCGACCGGCGACCACAGCTCGGTGTCGATCCCGTTGTGGACGACCTGGACCCGCTTGGGATCGATCGAGGGATACGACGCCAGCACGTCGTCGCGCATCGCCGCGGACACCGCGATCACGGCGGAGGCGGCGAGGTACGACGTCCGCTCCACCCACGACGACACGGCGTAGCCACCGCCGAGCTGCTCGGCCTTCCACGGCCGCAGCGGCTCCAGGGAGTGCGCGGTGACGACATGGGGGACGTCGTACAACAGCGAGGAGAGATGGCCCGCGAAGTTGGCGTACCAGGTGTGCGAGTGCACGAGATCGGTGCCCGCGCATCCGGCCACGATCGACAGGTCCACGCCGAGGGTCTGGAGGGCGGCGTTGGCCGACGCCAGCGAGTCGAGGTCGGCGTACGACGACGTCAGGGGCTCGTCCCGTGGACCACCGAAGGCATGCACATGGGTCTCCAGATCCGACCGGGATCGCAGTGCCCGAACGAGCTCGGCGACGTGCACACCTGCGCCGCCGTAGATCGAGGGCGGGTACTCCTTGGTCAGGACGTCGACGCGTAGGGAGGAATCCATGGGGTGAAACTACCCCTGCCCACGTGCGCTCGTCAGGGCTAGCCTCGTGTTCGTGAACGCCACGCCGCGCAAAAAGGTCCTGGCCATCGTCCTCGCCGGCGGCGAGGGCAAGCGACTGATGCCCCTGACGGCGGACCGGGCCAAACCCGCGGTGCCGTTCGGCGGCATCTACCGCCTGATCGACTTCGCGCTTGTCCAACGTGGTCAACAGCGGCTACCTCAAGGTCGTCGTGCTGACCCAGTACAAGTCGCACAGCCTCGACCGCCACGTCACCTCCACCTGGCGGATGTCCACGATGCTCGGCAACTACATCGCACCGGTCCCGGCCCAGCAACGGGTCGGCAAGCACTGGTATCTCGGCAGCGCCGACGCGATCTACCAGTCGCTGAACCTGCTCCGCGACGAGAGGCCCGACATCGTCGTGGTGGTCGGCGCGGACCACGTCTACCGGATGGACTTCGCACAGATGGTCAAGCAGCACGTCGAGTCGGGCGCCGGGGCGACCGTCGCGGCGATCCGGCAGCCGATCGCGCTGGCGGACCAGTTCGGCGTGATCGACGTACAACCGGACGACCCGAGCCGGATCCGCGCGTTCCTGGAGAAGCCGACCGACCCGGTGGGGCTTCCGCACAGCCCGCACGAGGTCCTGGCCAGCATGGGCAACTACGTCTTCGACGCCGACGCGCTGGTCGAGGCGGTCACGAGGGACGCCGACCTCGAGGGGTCCAAGCACGACATGGGCGGCGACATCGTGCCGGCGTTCGTCAACGAGAAGAACGCCGGCGTCTACGACTTCAAGGACAACGACGTGCCCGGCTCGACCGACCGGGACCGTGGCTACTGGCGCGACGTCGGGACGATGGAGTCCTACCATGCCGCACACATGGACCTGGTGTCCGTGCTGCCGATCTTCAACCTCTACAACTACGCGTGGCCGATGTACACGTCCTACGGCCCGCACCCGCCGGCGAAGCTGGTCCGAGGCAAGGCGGGCGAACCGGCCCAGGCGTACGACGCGGTGCTCTCGCCCGGTGTCGTGGTGACCGGAGGCAACGTCAGCCGGTCGGTCCTCTCGCCCTCTGTGCGGGTGGAGACCGGGGCCGAGGTCACGGACTCGGTCCTGCTCGACGGCGTGCTGGTGGGCCGGGGGGCGGTCGTCCGCAACGCGATCGTGGACAAGGGAGTGGTCATCCCCGAGGGTGCGACAGCTCGGTGTCGACCACGACGCCGATCTCGCGCGCGGACTCCAGGTGCACGACGGGATCACCGTGATGGGCAAGGACGAGCGGTTCCCCGAGTGATCTTGCGTTCGAGTGCGCTCCAAGAACTAGCGTCGCGAACATGACCACACCTCAGCGACCCATCGGCTCGGGCTTCGGACGCGACGCCACCGCGGCAGAGGTCCTCGACGGCATCGACCTGACGGGCAAGCTCGCGGTCGTCACCGGCGGCTACTCGGGGCTCGGGCTGGAGACGACCCGGGCGCTGGTCGGCGCCGGCGCGGAGGTCGTCGTACCCGCCAGACGCCCGCAGGTGGCCGAGGACGCGGTCGGCGACCTCAAGGGAGTCGAGGTGGACGAGATCGACCTGGGCGATCTCGACAGCGTCGAGAGGTTCGCCGACGGGTTCCTGGCGTCTGGCCGCACCATCGACGTCTTCATCGGCAACGCCGCGATCATGGCCTGTCCGGAGACTCGGGTGGGGCCGGGCTGGGAGGCCCAGTTCGCGACCAACCACCTCGGTCACTACGCGCTCGTCAACCGGCTCTGGCCGGCGATCGACAAGACCGGTGGCGCGCGCGTCGTCTCCGTCTCGTCGTCCGGGCATCGCAACTCCGGCATCCGCTGGGACGACGTGATGTGGGAGCACGGCTACGACAAATGGAAGGCCTACGGCCAGGCGAAGACGGCCAACGCGCTGTTCGCCGTCCACCTCGACGCCCTGGGCAAGGAGGCCGGGGTCCGGGCCTTCTCGCTGCACCCGGGCGGCATCCTCACCCCGCTGCAGCGGCACATCCCCAAGGAGGAGATGGTGAAGCTCGGCTGGATCGACGAGGACGGCAACCCGCTCAACCCTTCGTTCAAGACACCCGAACAGGGCGCGGCCACCACGGTCTGGGCGGCGACGTCGCCCCAGCTCGAGGGGATGGGCGGAGTCTTCTGCGAGGACTGCGACATCGCCGAGAAGGCGGCCGAGGACGGCACCGCGCGCTTCGGCGTACGCGCCTGGGCAACCGACCCGGAACAGGCTGCCCGCCTCTGGGCGCTGTCCGCCGAACTGACCGGGGTCGACGCATTCGGGGGATAGCCGTGACAGCGTCGTACGTCGTGACCGGTGCCGCCGGCGGTGTCGGCCGGGCGATCGTCGAGCGGCTCGCGCGCGACGGGGGGATGGTGGTGGCCCTCGACCTCGACGAGGACCTTCTGGGTTGGACGCACCAGGAGGACAACGTGAGCGCGCTCGCCGGTAATGCGTCCGACGAGGCGGTCACCCAGGCAGCCGTGACGGTGGCCGAGAACCTGGCTCCGCTTGCCGGATGGGTCAACAACGCCGCCGTGTTCCGCGACGCCTGGC
>CAWJOJ010000014.1:0-77123 GCA_963844385.1 uncultured Actinomycetota bacterium
CCTCGATCATCCGGCGTTCGTTGGCGAAGTAGTCGAGCCCCCAGTCGGCGACCAGCGCCGGGTAGCGGAACGCCTCGCCTGGACCGTCCGCACCCTCCAGCGACTTCCGAACCTCGTCGAGCGCGGCCCGCTCGTCGTCCAGCGCCACCAAGTGGTCGCGAAGCATGCCTTTCGTCGTTGCGGGATCGACCACGTGTCCGAGCAGCAGCCGCAGCGCGACGGGGTGCTTGAGCACTGCGAAGCCTGCCGGGGTGGTCGACATCCAGGTCCGCAGCTCCTTCCGGCCGGTCTCGGTGATCCCGTAGCGGGCACCGCGTCCAGCGCCCGGGTCCTCCCCGACGCGGGCCACCAGGCCGAGCTCCGTGAGCCGGGCGAGCTCGGAGTAGACCTGGCTCATCGCCGGTGAGACCCAGTAGAAGCGCAGCGTCGCGTCGGCCCGCCGCTTGAGCTCGTAGCCGGTCAGCTCGTCGCCGAAGGTCAGCAGGCCGAGCAGGGCGTAGGAGGTGATCGGAAGCTCTTGACCCATGGTGCGAGAACACTACTATTCCTGTTAGGAACACTGCCCGATGAGACCGCCGAAGAGGGAGAGTTCAGATGCCGTCGACTGTGCTGTTGGTCGGAACCCGCAAGGGCCTGTGGATCGGCCGCTCCGACGAGGCTCGCCAGGACTGGGCGTGGACCGGGCCGCACTTCGACATGGAGGAGGTCTACTCCTGTCTGATCGACACCCGCGGGTCCACCACCCGGCTTCTCGGGGGTGCGTCCTCGAGCTGGCTGGGCCCGCAGGTGTGGCGGTCCGACGACCTGGGCGAGACCTGGCAGGAGACCCCGAACGGCGCCGTACGTTTCCCCGAGGACACCGACGCGACCGTCGCCCGGGTCTGGCAGCTGACGCCGGGCGCCGGGGACGACGTGGTGTACGCCGGCACCGAGCCCGGCGCGGTCTTCAAGTCGACCGACCGGGGCGAGACGTTCAGCCTCGAGCGGGCGCTGTGGGACCACCCCCACCGTGAGCAGTGGAACGCGGGCTTCGGCGGCCAGGCCTTCCACACGGTCCTCCCGCACCCCACCGACCCGGACTCGGTGACGGTCGCCCTTTCGACCGGCGGCGTCTACCAGACGACGGACGGTGGCTCGTCGTGGTCGCCGCGCAACAACGGGATCCGGGCGGAGTTCATGCCCGAGGGTCAGCAGTACCCCGAGTTCGGCCAGTGCGTGCACAAGGTGACCCGGCATCCCGCATCTCCAAGCCGGATGTACCTGCAGAACCACGGCGGCGTCTACCGCTCCGACGACGAGGGCGGCTCCTGGAAGTCGATCGCCGACGGCCTGCCTGCCGACTTCGGTTTCCCGATCGTCGTACACCCGTACGAACCCGACACGGTCTACGTGTTCCCGATCAATGGCGGCGACAGGCGCTACCCGCCCGAGGCGAAGGCCCGGGTCTGGCGCTCCAAGGATGCCGGCAACACCTGGGAGGAGCTCGGCAAGGGACTGCCGGACGACTTCTACGTAGCCGTGATGCGCGACGCCATGTGCGTCGAC
Organism: uncultured Actinomycetota bacterium; assembly: GCA_963844385.1. GTDB lineage: Bacteria > Actinomycetota > Actinomycetes > Propionibacteriales > Nocardioidaceae > Nocardioides. The sequence goes on from CAWJOJ010000014.1 coordinate 1,546, forward strand.
GACCACCGGTCGACCGGGATCTACTTCGGCGCCCGCAACGGAGCGGTCTGGGGCTCGAACGACGAGGGCGAGACCTGGACCCAGGTCGTCTGCGACCTCCCTGACGTGCTGGTCGTCCGCGCGGCGGCTCTGGCTGACTGAGCCCGTCCAAGCCACTACGGAGACGACATGGCTGACTACGAGGTCGTCCGCTCGACGACCGTCAACGCTCCGCCCGCCACCCTGCATGCGCTGATCAACGACTTCCACGAGTGGCGGGCCTGGTCGCCTTGGGAAGATCTCGACCCCAACCTGACCCGGATCCACTCCGGGCCGGCCTCGGGCATCGGCGCCCACTACGCGTGGGAGGGGAACCGGAAGGCCGGCAAGGGCAGCATGGAGATCACGTCCTCGACGCCCGAGTCGATCGGCTTCGCGCTCATGTTCATCAAGCCGTTCAAGGCGAACAACCGCTTCAGCTTCACGCTGAAACCGTCCGGGACCGGCACCAACGTGACCTGGCGGATGACCGGTGAGCAGAAGGGCCTGATGTGGCTGTTCGGCAAGGTCATGTCGATGGACAAGCTGGTCGGCAAGGACTTCGAGAAGGGCCTTGTCAGGCTGAAGGCGGTCGCCGAGTCGAAGGCCTGAACCTGCGGCGGCCTGCCGATCCGGGCCGCCCACTGCACAAACTCTCCCTGTGCACGAGTTCGACATCGAGGTTCAGCATTTCACTCGTCACAACTGGACCCGGGCGCCGATGTGACAGACGACGACCTGGGGATCGACCGTAGGTTGGGGTCATGACCAACTCTGCCGGCCCCGGGCCGAGATGGCTCGCAGAGGCCGCGCAGGTCGCGCTCGCCGGCGTGATGGCGCTCGTGCTGCTCCCGGTGGGCTGGACCGCGGCTCTCGACGGCGAGGTGCCGACGGGCTGGGTCTGGGGGTTGCTGGTCGCGCTCGTGGTCGTGCACGTAGCGGTCGCAACTGCGCACCGTTGGTCGGTGCCGTCGTACGCCGTCGGAGCGCTGGCGATGCTCGTCCTCGTCGCTGCGCCGGACCTCGGCGGCCCGACGGCGCTGGCCGCGGGCAGCGACTACGGACCGGTGCTGCTGCCGAGCAGCCTGTGCTTCTTCGTACTGGTGTACTCCGTGAGCGCGCACGCGGCGCCGCCGTGGCCGTTGGCCGCACTCGTCGGCGGTCTGGTGGGGTGCCTGCTGACGGTCGTGCGGCTGTGGGGCTTCGCGGGCGCGGCTCTCGAAGGGTGGACGTGGTGGCTGATGCTCGGGACGGCGACCGTGGGTGGCACTGTCGCCGCGTGGGCGCTCGGACGCTTCCGCGCCACGCGTGCCGCGTGGGTCGCCCAGCTCGCCGAGCGCGGCGCGGCCGACGAGCGCCGCCGCATCGCCCGTGAGATGCACGACGTCGTCGCGCACTCGCTCGCGGTCGTCGTCAGCCACGCCGAGGCCGGGCGGCTGGTCGTGGCACAATCGCCCGGCCGCGCGCCCGAGATCCTCGACACCATCGCCGGGACCGGTCGGGAGGCCCTCACCGAGATGCGCGGCCTGCTCGGAGTCCTGCGCGACGGCGATGCGCCCACCGAGCCCCAGCCCGGTCTGGGCGATCTCGTGGGGCTCATCGACCGGATGCGCGACGCCGGTCTCCAAGTGGAGTACGGCGCCGACGGCGTGCTCGAGGTCCCGCCCGCCGTCGGTCTCACCACCTACCGGGTGGTGCAGGAGGCACTCACGAACGTCGCCCGACACGCCGGCCCCCGAGCGGCCGCCCGGGTGACGCTGGAACGCGCCGCCGACGGGCTCCGGGTCATGGTCGTCGACGACGGCGACGGGCCGGCCGTTTCCTCCGGGTCCGCCGTGCCCGGCCGCGGCCTCACCGGCATGCGGGAGCGGGTGGAGGCGGTCGGGGGCACCCTCGAGGCCGGTCCGGTCGACGGCGGCTGGCGGGTGAGCGCAAGGATGCCGGCATGACCGCGCCGGAGGACAGGATCCGCGTCGCCGTCGTCGACGACCAGGAGCTGATCCGGGTGGCGCTGAGGATGATGGTCGAGAGCCAGCCGGACCTCGAGCTGGTCGGCGAGGCGGCCGACGGGCAGGAGGCGCTCGCGCTGGTGCGGGCGCGCCGCGTCGACGTGGTGCTCATGGACATGCGGATGCCGCGCCTCGACGGCATCGAGGCTACCGCCGTGATCACGCGAGAGCTGCCGAAGACCCGGGTGATCGCGCTGACGACGTTCGACCTCGACGACTACGCGTTCCCGGCGATCCGGGCGGGCGCGAGCGGCTTCCTGCTCAAGGACGCGAGGGCCGAGGAGATCGTGGACGCGATCCGGACCGTGCACGCCGGCCACGGCGTCGTAGCGCCGTCGACGACCCGGCGGCTGATCGAGCACGTGGCCACCACACCGGCACCGGACGGCACGCGAGCCGCCGAGATCCGGGCCGCGCTCACGGCGCGGGAGCTCGACACGCTGCTCGAGATGGCAACCGGCGACACCAACGCCGAGATCGCGCGGCGACTCCATCTGTCCGAAGCGACCGTCAAGACCCACGTCGGGCATGTGCTGGCCAAGCTCGGACTGCGCGACCGGGTCCAAGCCGTCGTCCTTGCCTACGAGTCGGGACTCGTCGGTCCCGCCCGCGGCTGAAGGGGCGGAGGAGCGTCCTCATCCTGGAGGATGAGCAGGCCGCGACCTACGGTCGAGGCGGGGTGCCTGCGGCGCGACCGATCGTAAGAGCATGCCCTCTCAGACGACCGTCATCACCAAACCGCTCCCGCCGACCGCCCACACCGAACGCCCGTGGCGGATCCACGAGATCGCACCCGACTTCCGGCTCGAGGACGTCTGGGCCCTGCCCACCGCGGGTGGTCCCGACGACCTGCGGTTGCTGGTCGAGCAGCTGGCCCGCGGTGGGGACGAGCGCGAGTTCCCGCTGGCCTACCGTGTGCTCTTCGCGCTCCGGTGGAAGCTCGGCGACCTGCTCGGCCTGGACGACGAGGAGACCGGGCCCGGAGTCCGGGTTGCCTCGGTACGGGACCGGCTGCCGGATGACCTGCGCCAAGCCGGGGGGCCGGATTTCGCCAGCGTGCCGTTCCGTGCCGTGTACCTGACCGACCGCGAGTTCGTCGCCGAGATCGCCAATCGCACCGTGCACGCGCTGATGCACCTCGGCTGGGTGGAGGACGGCGAGGGCGGCTACCGCGGCCAGATGGCCGTGCTCAACAAGCCCAACGGGCTGCTCGGCCGGGGCTACATGGCCTTCATCAAGCCGTTCCGCTACCTCATCGTCTACCCGGCTCTGCTGCGCACCGTCGGACGTCGCTGGGACGCCGCCCGCCGAGGTGACAACGCATGAGCACAATGACGGCACTCTCCCTGCCCCGGTCGGTCGTGCTGCGGGCGACGCCGTGGGTGGCCGGCGCCTGGGCGCTTACGTTCGCCTGCCTCTCGGCCTTGGCGCTGCTCGACCGGGCGCCACATCCGTGGTCGCCGAGTCCCGCGACTGCCCTGGGGGGACTCACCGCGGTGCAGGTGACGTGGCTGATCGCGGGCACCGCGGGCCTCGTGCTCGTGGCCGGGATCGTCGGTGTCACCGGTCGCACGCCTCGCTCGCTGCGGGTCTCCGGGTGGCTCCTCGTTGGTCTCGGGATCGTGGTCACGGTGGCTGTGTCCGACGTCCGGGCGCTGTCGTTCCTCGGCTACCTCCCGATGACCCTGCTCGCGCTGATCGGGGTCGGCCCGGCGGCCGGGCACATCGACCTGGGCCTGCTCACCAACGCGGCGGCGGCGCTGGGCCACGCGGTGGGCGGGGTGGCGGTCGCGGCCTCCGGCGTACTCGTCATCGGCCGGGCTGCCACACTCACCGGCGACAGGACGAGCTGGAGCCGGTGGGTGCGATGGGGTCGCCCGGCAGTCGCTGTGGCGACCGTCGTACCCCTCCTCTACGCCGTGACTCGCATCGCGTGGGCCCTCGACGTGCCTCTCGGTGTGCGTCGCGAGATGCTCGACGAGCTCGGTGCGGCCCGGTACGCCGGCCTCGGGCTGGCCCTGTTCGCCGTCGTCGGTGCCTGGCTCACGACCGGGCTGCTGGCGCGGTGGGGCGAAGTGTTCTGGTCCTGGGTTCCGCGCGTCGGCGGGCGGCCGGTACCGGTCGCGGCCGCGGTGGTGCCGGGGCTGGTCGTGGCCGGCGCGATCATGTCGGCCGGGCTGTCCTTCTGGCGACTGGTGCTCGTGGGGGAGCTGTCGAGGCTCCCCGGGGCAACGGACGACTGGGCAGCATGGGCGCCGGAGCTTCTCTGGCCGGTGTGGGGCGTGGCGCTCGCCGTGGCGTGCCTGGCATACCTGGGGAGACGGTCCGCGTGAGTGCCCGTCTGCAGCGGTGGGCTGCCGTACTCATGCTGGTGCACCTTGCCCGCCGCGAACTGACGCTTGTGGCCCCGCGAGCTGGCAATCGTGGCCCCGCGAGCTGGCAATTGTGGCCCATTCGGACGGCGTACTCCACATGCCGCGCCTGCGCGCCCGGGTGCAACACCGGGTGGCGAGGCACACGGCAGGTTCATCACGGTATGCAGCCGAACCGGCGGTTCCCCGGGCGTACAGACCATGGGAACCACGGGTCTGCCTGCATACCGTGATGGGCCCTCCACAGCCCGAGACGCGAGCACCCGCACACCGGCGCCGCGCAATAGGCTGGGCGTCATGAGCCCGACCGACAACCCGCAGCCGGACATCAAGCCACGTTCCCGCGACGTCACCGACGGACTGGAGAAGGCCGCCGCCCGCGGGATGCTCCGTGCGGTCGGCATGGGCGACGACGACTTCGCCAAGCCCCAGATCGGCGTCGCCTCGTCCTGGAACGAGATCACGCCCTGCAACCTCTCGCTCGACCGGCTGGCCAAGGCCGTGAAGAACGGTGTGCACGCGGCCGGGGGTTACCCGATGGAGTTCGGCACGATCTCGGTCTCCGACGGCATCTCCATGGGCCACGAGGGCATGCACTTCTCGCTGGTGTCCCGCGAGGTCATCGCCGACTCCGTCGAGACGGTGATGATGGCCGAGCGCTTCGACGGATCGGTGCTGTTGGCCGGCTGTGACAAGTCACTGCCCGGCATGCTGATGGCGGCCGCCCGTCTCGATCTGGCCAGCGTCTTCGTGTACGCCGGCACGATCATGCCGGGCTCGGTCGACGGCCACGACGTGACGATCATCGATGCCTTCGAGGCCGTCGGTGCCTGTCTGGCCGGCAAGATCACCCGCGCGGAGGTCGACAAGATCGAGCGCGCGATCTGCCCCGGTGAGGGTGCGTGCGGAGGCATGTACACCGCCAACACCATGGCTTCGGTCGGTGAGGCGCTTGGCATGTCTCTGCCGGGCTCCGCAGCACCGCCGGCCGTCGACCGTCGCCGTGACGGTTTCGCCCACAAGTCCGGCGAGGCAGTCGTCGAGATGCTCAGGCGCGGGATCACGGCCCGGCAGATCATGACCCGCGAGGCGTTCGAGAACGCGATCGCGGTGGTCATGGCTCTGGGCGGCTCGACCAACGCCGTACTCCACCTGTTGGCGATCGCCCGCGAGGCCGACGTCGAGCTGACGCTCGACGACTTCGCGCGGATCGGGGAAACCGTTCCGCACCTGGTGGACATGAAGCCCTTCGGGCGTTACGTGATGGTCGACTTCGACCGGATCGGTGGCATCCCGGTGGTGATGAAGGCGCTCCTCGACGCGGGACACCTGCACGGCGACGTACTCACTGTCACGGGCAGGACGATGGCAGAGAACCTCGCCGACCTCGCCCCGGCGGACGTCGACGGCAACATCATCCGCGCGTTGGACAAACCCATCCACAAGACCGGCGGGCTGACCATCCTGAAGGGGTCGCTGGCCCCGGAGGGTGCCGTGGTGAAGTCGGCAGGATTCGACGACTCGACGTTCACCGGCACTGCGCGCGTCTTCGACGGCGAGCGCGCCGCCATGGACGCCCTGGCCGACGGTGCGATCACGGCCGGAGACGTGGTCGTCATCCGCTACGAAGGCCCCAAGGGCGGGCCGGGCATGCGGGAGATGCTCGCCATCACCGGAGCCATCAAGGGCGCGGGCCTCGGGAAGGACGTCTTGCTGCTGACCGACGGCCGCTTCTCTGGAGGTACGACGGGCCTGTGCGTCGGCCACGTGGCACCCGAGGCCGTCGACGGCGGTCCGATCGCGTTCGTCCGCGACGGCGACCAGATCACCCTCGACGTCGCGAACCGGACGCTGTCGGTCGAGATGGACGACCTCGAGGCTCGGCGCGCGGGCTGGGCCCCGAACCCGCCGAAGTACACCCGAGGCGTGCTCGGCAAGTACGCCAAGGTCGTGCAGTCGGCGGCGCACGGCGCCATCACCAGCTGACATCCGCCGCGCCCTGAGGATGCGGATTAGGGTGCTGGAGTGCGTAGGGGGACTGCATTGCTGCTGGCCGGACTGCTCGTCGCAGCCGGACTAGGGGCGCTGGCGTTTTCGTTGTCGGACCGGCAGAAGGACCGACAGGCGGACCGAAGCGGTTCTCCTCTGCCCTCGTCCGACAGCACGACCCGGGCGCCGTCGCCGACGCCGACCCAGACACCTACTCAGACACCGACCCAGACACCTACTCAGGCACCAACCCAGACCCCCACACCCACCGAGCTGCCGTTCGGTGGTCGGCACATCTACCCGGGCCGGATCCTGGTGGCCTATTACGGCACGGCCGGCACCAGGTCGCTCGGCGTACTCGGTGAGCGGTCGATCGCCGAGATGACCCAGCGGCTGCGGCGGGCGGCGAGCCCGTACGCCAGGCCCGGTCGGCCGGCCCAGATCGTCTACGAGGTCATCGTCACGGTCGCCGACCGCATCCCCGGCCCCGACGGCGACTACTCCCACGACATCAGCCGAGACAAGGTCCAGGCGTTCATCACGGCAGCCCACAGCAACAAGGCGCTGGTGGTGCTCGACGTCCAGCCCGGACGAAGCAGCTTCTACGACGTGGTGCGGCGCTGGCGTTGGGCACTCGAGGACCCATGGGTCAGCCTGGCTCTCGACCCCGAGTGGCGGATGGGCCCGCGCCAGGTGCCCGGCAGGAAGACCGGCCACGTCACGGCGAAGGAGGTCAACCTCGTGGGCTGGTGGCTCAACAAGCTGACCCGGACCAACGACCTGCCCGACAAGCTGCTCGTGCTCCACCAGTTCAAGACCGACATGGTTCGCGATATCCAGGATGTCGTCGACCGGCCGCTGCTGTCCGAGATCCAGCACGTGGACGGCTTCGGCTCCCGGGCCCAGAAGCTGGCGACCTACGCCTACGTGGAGCGGAATTCGCAGTTTCGGAGTGGCTTCAAGCTGTTCTACGACGAGGACAGGAACCTGATGACGCCGGCGCACGTGCTCGGCCTTCGACCCGGGGTGCGTTACGTCAGCTACCAGTGACCGGTAGACATACCCCATGAGCCATGATCTGGACGCGAAGGACCCGCTGGCAGATCTGCGCGAGCGGTTCGTCGGGGCGCAGACACCGTTGGTCTACTTCGACGGCAACTCGCTCGGCCGGCCACTGAAGGCGTCGGCCGACCGACTGCACCAGTTCGTGACCGAGGCCTGGGGCGGCCGGCTGATCCGCGGCTGGGACGAGGAATGGTTCGAGCAGCCGCTGACCCTCGGTGACGAGCTCGGCCGCGTCATCGTCGGCGCTGCTGCGGGACAGACCTTCGTCGGCGACTCGACCACGGTGCTGCTCTACAAGCTGGCCCGGGCCGCGGTGGACGCGCAGGCGGGCCGAACCGAGCTGGTGCTGGACAGCGACAACTTCCCCACCGACCGCTACGTCATGGAGGGAATCGCCGCCGAGCGCGGCCTGAACCTCAGGTGGATCGAGGTCGACCCGTCCGCCGGTGCGAGCCCCGAACAGGTACGTGCCGTCGTGGGTGACCAGACAGCCCTGGTGGTGCTCAGCCACGTCGCCTACCGCTCCGCCTATCTGGCCGACGCCGCCGAGATCACCCGGATCGCCCACGACGCCGGGGCGCTGGTCCTGTGGGACCTGTGCCACTCCGCGGGCTCGGTCCCGGTCGCCCTCGACGAATGGGGCGCCGACCTGGCCGTCGGCTGCACCTACAAGTACCTCAACGGCGGGCCCGGCTCTCCGGCGTTCGGGTACGTCGCCAGCCGGCACCAGGCCACGCTCAGGCAGCCGATCCAGGGCTGGATGGGACACGCGGACCCCTTCCTGATGGGCCCCGGGTACACACCCGCATCGAGCGTGCGGCGGTTCATCAGTGGCACCCCGCCGATCCTCGGGATGCTGGCGATGGCGGACATGATCGAGCTGATCGACTCGGTCGGCATGGAGGCGGTGCGGGCCAAGTCGGTCGCGCTCACGTCGTACGTCGTCGAGCTCGCGGACGAGCTGCTCGCGCCCCTGGACGTCGTACTCGCCTCGCCGCGTGACCCGGCGCGCCGCGGCGGCCACATCACCCTGAACCATCCCCAGATGCGCGACGTCACGGCGGCGTTGTGGAAGGCAGACGTGATTCCCGACTTCCGCGACCCGCAGGGCCTCCGGATCGGGCTCTCGCCGCTGTCGACGAGCTTCGACGAGGTACGGCGCGGGATGCTGGCCGTGCGCGACGCGCTGGGCTGACCGTCAAGCCGTCTCGACGGTGCTTGCCACCCGCTCCAGGGCGGCCACGCTCCGGGCCACATCCTCGTCGGTCGTCGACCAGTTGCTCACCGAGACCCGCAGCACAGCCTGGCCCCGCCAGCGGGAGCCGGTCATCCACGCAGTCCCCTCGTCCAGCAGGAGCTCCGTGACCCGCTGGGTGGCGTCGTCGTCCGCGAACGCGATGCACGCTTGCGTGAACACCACGTCGTTCACGACGGTTGCACCGGGCATGTGGTCGACGGCAGCCGCGAACGCGCTCGCATGGCCCGCCAATCGGTCGACCAGGTCCGTCAAGCCGCTGCGGCCAAGGCTGCGAAGCACGGCCCAGACGGGAGTTCCTCGGGCCCGCCGCGAGAGCTCCGGGACCCGTTCCTGTGGGTCACCCGCCGGGGACTCGATCAGGTAGTCACCGTGCATTGCCATGGACGTGGCCATCGCCTGCCGGTCCCTCACGATCGCGAGGCCACAGTCGTAGGGGACGTTCAGCGTCTTGTGCGCATCGGTCGCCCAGGAGTCTGCGCCGGCCAGCCCGACCGTCAGGTGCTCGAAGCTCGGCGAAGCGGCGGCCCACAACCCGAACGCGCCGTCCACGTGGATCCACGCGCCATGGCGTCTGGCGATCTCGATGCACGCCGGGAAAGGATCGAACGCTCCGGAGTGGATGTTGCCGGCCTGGAGGGCAACGATCGTCGAGCCGGATCGGCCGGCGAGCACCCGTTCGAGCTCGTCGGGCCGGATCCTGCCCTGTTCGTCCACTGGCACGGACTCCGGGGTTCCGAGACCGAGGTAGCGCGCCGCGAGATCGATCGACGCGTGCCGCTCGGCACCGGCCACGATCTGCACCGGCGGTAGCGCGGTGAGGCCGTCGGCTCACGTCGTACCCGGCGGTCCGCAGCACCGTGTCCCGTCCGGTGGCCAGACAGGTGAAGTTGGCCGTGGTCCCTCCGGTCACGTAGCCGACCGCGCTCTCGGGGGGAAGGTTGAGCGCCTCCAGGATCCACGCGCCGGCCACCTCCTCGAGCGCGGCGCTGGCGGGAGTGAGCGTGCGGAGTCCGGCGTTCTGGTCCCAGACGGTCGTCAGCCAGTCGGCGGCGATGGCGGCAGGGTGGGAGCCGCCGATGACGAACCCGAAGAACCTGCCGGAGGGGATTGCGACGAGTCCCGGGTCGCAGGCCCGCACGAGGAGGTCCACGACGTCCTCGGGCGGAAGCGGATCGTTGGGGAACTCGCGGCCAAGGGCGTCGGCGACCTGGTCTGCGGTGTGTTGGGCCGGCACCGGCCGGTGGTCGAGCGAGGCCAGCCAGGTCCGTGCATGCGCAGCCGCCCGGTCGAGTCCCGCGTCACGCTCGGGGTCGGTCATGGGGAGAGTGTTGTCCCCGTCCGGGCTCCGGTCCAGTCCGGCGGTGTCCGGTTACCAGGCTGTCCGTGGCTGCTGGCAGGCTGATGGCCATGGACCCACGCATCAGTTTCATCACGCTGGCAGTGCACGACCTCGCGGCCACGCGGGCGTTCTATGTCGACGGCCTCGGCTGGACTCCCGTGCTGGACGTGCCCGACGAGGTCCTGATGATCCAGGCCGGTGACAAGCTCATCCTCTCGCTGTGGGACGAGCGCGGCTTCGAGGCCGAGGTCGGCCCGATCACGCGCGGACCTGGCGTCGCGCCGATCACGCTGTCCCACAACCTGGCGACCAACGCCGAGGTCGATGCCGTGCTCGAGACCGCCCGCGCCGCCGGTGCCGACCCGGTCCACGACGGGGTCGAGCGCGACTGGGGCGGCTACTCCGGCTACTTCGGCGATCCCGACGGCTATCGCTGGGAGGTCGCCGTCAATCCGGGTCCGGTCGGTCAGTTGGTTCTTCCGTGAGAAGAGCCCTCGTCGTGGTCCTAGTCTGGTGTCCATGACCGACTCGCAGAAGCTGACCGGAGACCAGATCGAGGCCGAGGGACTCTCCGACTGGCGGGTGATGTTCCATGCCCTGCAGACCCGCTATCGCACCGGCAACTTCGCCACCGGGCTCAATCTGGTGAACCAGATCGGTGCGGCTGCCGAGAAGATGGGGCACCATCCCGACCTCGACCTGCGCTACCCCCACCTCAACATCCGGCTGCACAGCCACGACGTCTTCGGCGTGACGCAGCGCGACGTGCGGCTGGCGCGCGTGATCAGTGAGTTCGCTGCCGATCTGGGCGTGTCGGCCGACCCGTCCGTGGTCTCCGTCATCGAGGTGGCGCTGGACACCCCCGACTACACGGCCATCAAGCCGTTCTGGCGCGCCGTCCTGGGTCTTCGCGACAACCCGGGTCTGGACGAGGAACTGCGCGACGACGACGGTGACCTGCCGACGATCTGGTTCCAGGCCACCGATCCGCACGAGACCCCGCGTCAGCGGTTCCATGTCGACGTCCGGGTTCCTCCGGAGGTCGCGCAGCAGCGGATTGCGGCTGCATTGCAGGCCGGGGGGACGCTGGTCAGCGACGACCGGGCGCCGGCGTTCGTGGTGCTGGCGGACCCCGACGGCAACAAGGCCTGCGTCTGCACCTGGCAGGGTCGCGACTCCTGAGCCAGGATGTGGGATCGACGTACCGAATGTTGGGACGGGTGACAGACTGGCTTGACGGCAACGCCGCCCGACGGCGACGGTGGTCGCATGCGCAAGGACGTTCTTGTATGCACGCGACGCGTGAGCTGATCTCGACCAACAGCTGCGCGTCACCCCCTCGTTGCCTTCCGGCCGAGGGGTTTTTTGTTTACTAGATTCAGGGAAGCACGAGGATGAGCGAGCAGAGCACGAGTGCAGGGCTGACCGGTGCCCAGAGCTTGATCAGGTCGCTGGAGTGCGCCGGCGTCGAGAACATCTTCGGGATCCCCGGCGGTGCGATCCTCCCGGCGTACGACCCGCTGATGGACTCCAAGATCCGGCACATCCTGGTGCGGCACGAGCAGGGCGCCGGCCACGCCGCGCAGGGGTACGCCGCCGCCACGGGCAAGGTCGGAGTCTGCATGGCCACGAGTGGCCCCGGCGCCACCAACCTGGTCACGCCGTTGGCCGACGCACACATGGACTCGGTCCCGATCGTCGCGATCACCGGCCAGGTCGGCGCGGCCGCCATCGGCACCGACGCCTTCCAGGAAGCCGACATCCGCGGCATCACGATGCCGGTCACCAAGCACAACTTCCTCGTCACCAACCCTGCCGACATCCCGCGCACGATCGCGGAAGCGTTCTACATCGCCTCGACCGGCCGGCCCGGCCCGGTGCTGGTCGACATCGCGAAGTCGGCACTGACCTCGATGACGACCTTCCGCTGGCCCACTGAGATCAACCTGCCCGGCTACCGCCCGGTGACCCGACCGCACTCCAAGCAGATCCGTGAAGCGGCGAGGCTGATCCTGGCGTCGCGTCGCCCGGTCCTGTACGTCGGCGGCGGCGTGATCCGCGCCCGGGCGTCCAAGGAGCTACGCGCGCTTGCCGAGTTCACCGGCATGCCGGTGGTCACCACACTGATGGCGCGCGGCGCCTTCCCCGACAGCCACCCGCAGCACCTCGGGATGCCCGGCATGCACGGCACCGTCGCCGCTGTCGCGAGCCTGCAGAAGAGCGACCTGATGATCAGCCTCGGTGCCCGGTTCGACGACCGGGTGACCGGCAACCTCGACTCGTTCGCGCCGGGCGCCAAGGTGATCCACGCCGACATCGACCCCGCCGAGATCGGCAAGAACCGCTACACCGACGTACCCATCGTCGGTGACTGCCGCGAGGTGATCGCCGACCTCCTCACGGCGCTGAAGGCCGAGTCGGACGCCGGGCGGACCGGCGACTATGGAGCCTGGGTCGACTTCCTGGCTGGCGTCCGGAAGCAGTACCCGCTCGGCTACGACACGCCGGCCGACGGCTCTCTCTCACCGCAGTACGTCCTCGAGCGGCTGGGTGCGATCGCCGGTCCGGAAGCCATCTACTGTGCGGGCGTCGGTCAGCACCAGATGTGGGCCGCGCACTTCGTCGGCTACGAGAACCCCAACACCTGGATCAACTCAGGCGGCCTCGGCACCATGGGCTTCTCGGTCCCAGCCGCGATGGGCGCCAAGGTCGGCCGGCCCGACGCGACGGTGTGGTCGATCGACGGCGACGGCTGTTTCCAGATGACCAACCAGGAGCTCGCGACCTGTGCGATCAACGACATCCCGATCAAGGTCGCGATCATCAACAACGAGTCGCTGGGCATGGTGCGGCAGTGGCAGACGCTGTTCTACAACGAGCGCTACTCCAACACCGACCTGGAGTCCAAGCGGATTCCCGACTTCGTGAAGCTTGCCGAGGCGTACGGCTGCGTGGGGCTCGCCTGCGACGCACCAGAAGACGTGGACTCGACGATCGAGAAGGCAATGTCGATCAACGACCAGCCCGTCGTCGTCGACTTCCGGGTGCACCGCGACGCGATGGTCTGGCCCATGGTCGCCGCCGGCACCAGCAACGACACGATCAAGTACGCCCGCGACCTGGCTCCGCAGTTCGACGAGGATGATCTCTGACATGAGCAAGCACACCTTGAGCGTCCTGGTGGAGAACAAGCCGGGCGTGCTGGCCCGGATCGCCGGCCTGTTCTCCCGCCGTGGGTTCAACATCGACAGCCTCGCGGTGGGCCCGACCGAGCATCCCGAGATCTCGCGGATGACGATCGTGGTCAACGTCGAGGACAGCCCGCTCGAGCAGGTCACCAAGCAGCTCAACAAGCTGATCGAGGTGATCAAGATCGTGGAGCTCGACGGCACTGCCTCGATCAACCGCGAGCTGCTCCTGGTCAAGGTCAAGGCCGACGTCCAGACTCGCGGTCAGGTGCTGGACGCCGTACAGCTGTTCCGCGCGAAGGTCGTCGACGTGGCCCCGGATGCGATCACCGTCGAGGTCACGGCGAACCCGGACAGGCTGGGCGACTTCCTCAAGGTCGTCGAGCCGTTCGGGATCCGCGAGCTCGTCCAGTCCGGCGTGATTGCCGTTGGGCGCGGCGCGCGGTCGATCTCGGAGCGAAACCTGCGCCCGGTCGTCGTACCCACACCACCTGCCGTGGGTTAGCACCCTCGGTGGTCGAACCTTCGTTGGTCGAGCCTGTCGAGACCACAACCCCACCAGAAATCATCAACCAGAAGGAGAGCCCCAGTGGCTGAGATGTTCTATGACGACGACGCCGACCTGGCCCTGATCCAGGGCAAGAACGTCGCGGTACTCGGCTATGGCAGCCAGGGCCACGCCCACTCGCTTTCGCTCCGCGACTCGGGCGTCGACGTACGCATCGGCCTTCCCGAGGGTTCGAAGTCACGCGCGAAGGCCGAGGCAGAGGGCCTGCGCGTGCTCACCCCGGCCGAGGCGGTCGAGGAGGCCGACGTGATCGTGATCCTCGCGCCCGACCACGTGCAGCGGAAGCTCTACGCCGAGTCCGTCGAGCCGAACATCACCGAGGGCGACACCTTGGTCTTCGGCCACGGCTTCAACATCCGGTTCGGCTACATCACCCCGCCCGACGGCGTCGACGTCTTCATGGTCGCCCCGAAGGGTCCCGGTCACCTCGTCCGTCGTGAGTACGTCGACGGCCGCGGCGTGCCGGTCCTCGTCGCGGTCGAGAAGGACGCGTCGGGCAAGGCCTGGGACCTCGCGCTGTCCTACGCGAAGGCGATCGGCGGCCTGCGGGCCGGCGGGATCAAGACCACGTTCACGGAGGAGACCGAGACCGACCTGTTCGGCGAACAGGCCGTGCTCTGCGGGGGTGCTTCGCAGCTGGTGCAGTACGGCTTCGAGGTGCTCACCGAGGCCGGCTACCAGCCCGAGGTCGCCTACTTCGAGTGCCTCCACGAGCTGAAGCTGATCGTCGACCTGATGTACGAGGGCGGCATCGCCAAGCAGCGCTGGTCGGTGTCGGACACCGCCGAGTACGGCGACTACGTGTCCGGTCCCCGGGTCATCGACGCCCACGTGAAGCAGAACATGCTGGCCGTCCTCGAGGACATCAAGAACGGCAAGTTCGCCCAGCGGTTCATCGACGACCAGGACAACGGCGCCAAGGAGTTCAAGGACCTGCGCGCCAAGGGTGAGCAGCACCCCATCGAGGGCACCGGCCGCGAGCTCCGCAAGCTGATGTCCTGGGTGAAGAGCCACGACTCCGACTACGTCGAAGGCACCGCCACCCGCTGACGCCGAGTCGTCGCATCCTCACGCCGAACGGCACCGAGTCGTCGCATCCTCACGATGAAGATGCGACGACTCGGTTATTTTGCGACGACTCGGCCCTCGTTGACACCCCCGTGGGTCAACAAGAGCCGGGTCGACGGGATTTCAGCGGGGACACGAGCCGGGTCGGCTACTTCACCTCGGAACGCATCACCATGGTCAGGCCGACGGCGAGCGGGAGGACCAGCCAGATCAGTCCGGCAACCCCGAGGTTGGCCCACTGCTCGGAGCTCAGACCACCGTCGAACAAGGCGGTTTGGGCGTAGTTGAAGTCGACCCACGGCTGCAGGTCCTTGAACCAGTCCTGGGTGGCGGCCAGCAGCCCGAAGATCGTCGGCAGCACGAACGCGAAGACGAAGTAGCCCACGATGGCGCCGGCCGAGTTGCGGATCAGCACGCCCAGCATGAAGCCGATCATCAAGCCCAGGACGTTGGCCAGGATGATCGTCAGGATCGTGCTGAAGCCGATGTCCCAGACCGGGTCGTTGCCGGTGATGGCCGAGCCGAGCAGGTTGCCGACGGCCCCGACAGCACAGGCGATCAGGATCGAGACGATGCCGACGAGAACGGCGCTGATCGCCTTCGCCAGGATCACCCGGCCACGATGGGGCACCAGGGTGAACGTCGTCAGGCCGCTGCGTTGGCTCCACTCTCCGGTCACCGACAGGATCGCGACCATCGGCAGGATGATCGTCATCGGCACCCCGATGGCGGCAGCGAAGCTGTCGTAGGTGATCGAGCTGTCGGGCGCGAAGATGATGACTGCACCCGTGGCGAGCACAGCGGTGATGACGATGCTGGCCATCATCCAGAAGCCGGAACGGGTGTCGAACATCTTGCGAAGCTCGATGCCCACCAGTCGCGACCCGGGGATTGGCCGGGGTACGGCGCGTGCGGTGCGGGTCGCCGGTGCGACTGCTACGGCGCTCATGCTGCTGCTCCTTCTCGTTGGGTGTCGGCCGTGAGCTCGAGGAACATCTCCTCGAGACCCGCGCCGTCGGCGGAACGCAATTCGGTGAGGGCCAGGCCGGCCTCGAGGGCGACCTTGCCGACCAGGGCGGGCTCGGCGTCGGTGCGCAGGGCTCCGTCGCCGGACGATGTGTAGGTGATCCCGGCGGCGAACAGGGCCCGTTCGAGGTCGACGAGACCGGCAGCGCGGACGACGGTGCCGGCCGCTTCGAGCAGGTCGGCCTTGGTGCCCTGGGCGACGATCCGGCCGTTGCCGATCACCACCAGGTCATCGGCGATGACCTCGATCTCGTGCAGCAGGTGGCTCGAGAGCAGGACGGTGCCGCCCCGGTTGGCGTAGCCGCGCAGCAGGTCCCGCATCCAGCGGATGCCGGCGGGGTCGAGGCCGTTGGCCGGCTCGTCGAGGATCAGTACCTCGGGGTCGCCGATCAGGGCGGTGGCGATGCCGAGTCGCTGGCGCATGCCGAGGGAGTAGTTGCGGACCCGACGGCTGGCCTCGGTGTCGGTCAGGCTGACCAGGTCGAGCATCTCCTCGACCCGGGCCCGGGGCAGGCCCATGGTGCGCTGAGCGATGGTCAGGATCTCCCGGCCGGTGCGACCGGCGTGCTGTGCCGACGCGTCGAGCAGCACTCCGACCTCCAGACCCGGGTTCGGCAGGTCGGCGAACGAGCGTCCGGAGATGCTCGCGTCACCTGACGTGGCGGGGGTGAGGCCGACCATGATCCGCATGGTGGTGGACTTCCCGGCGCCGTTCGGCCCGAGAAATCCGGTGACGCGACCTTCGCGCGCCGTGAAGGTGACATCGTCGACAGCGGTGAAGCCGCCGTACTTCTTGGTGAGTGATTCGACTGTGATCATGGAGAGAAGCCTCGCTGCGAGGCGGCCCTTCGCACATCAGGGAAGCCGCTGACCCCGCCCCGGAACGCACCCCCGGGTTCGTCTCAGGGTCGACCCCTAGGTCGGTCGCGTTTCAGCGGACAGGCTCGGCCGGACCGGTCTGCTTGGGGGTACTGTGTGACGGCACAGCGTCGTGCACACGTCATCGTTACTGCATTGAGGAAATCGCTGTGAGCAAGCCCGTCGTACTCATCGCCGAAGAGCTCAGCCCGGCAACCGTGGAGGCCCTCGGGCCGGACTTCGAGATCCGGCACTGCAACGGCGCCGACCGCGGCGACCTCCTGGCTGCGATCGCCGACGCCGACGCGCTCCTGGTCCGATCCGCCACCAAGGTCGATGCCGAAGCGCTGACGGCTGCCCGCCGGCTCAAGGTGGTCGCCCGCGCGGGAGTCGGGCTCGACAACATCGACGTCCGCACGGCCACCATGAACGGGGTCATGGTCGTCAACGCGCCGACCTCCAACATCGTCAGTGCCGCGGAACTCGCCGTCGCCCTCATGCTCGCCGCCGCCCGGCACATCAGCCCGGCGCACGCGGCCCTGCGCAAGGGGGAGTGGAAGCGGTCGAAGTACACCGGGATCGAGCTGTACGAGAAGACCGTCGGCATCGTCGGACTGGGTCGGATCGGTGTCCTCGTCGCGCAGCGGCTGAGCGCCTTCGGCATGAAGGTGATCGCCTACGACCCCTACGTGCAGGCCGGTCGCGCCGCCCAGATGGGGGTCCGCCTGGTAGACCTCGACGTGCTCCTCGAGGAGTCCGACTTCATGAGCGTGCACCTGCCGAAAACCCCGGAGACGGCCGGCCTGATCGGCGCCGAGCAGCTGGCGAAGGTGAAACCAGAGCTGGTGCTGGTCAACGCCGCACGCGGCGGCATCGTCGACGAGACTGCCCTCTACGCAGCCCTCAAGGAGGGCCGGATCGCCGCCGCCGGGCTCGACGTCTTCGCGAAGGAGCCCTGCACCGACAGCCCCCTGTTCGAGCTCGACAACGTCGTCGCCACTCCGCACCTGGGTGCGTCCACCGACGAGGCGCAGGAGAAGGCCGGCATCGCCGTCGCGAGATCCGTCCTCCTGGCACTCAGCGGTGAGCTCGTTCCCGACGCCGTCAACGTGCAGGGTGGCGTGATCGCCGAGGAGGTGCGCCCCGGCATCTCCCTCACCGAGAAGCTCGGCCGGATCTTCACCGGCATCGCCGGCGGAGTCGCCCAGTCCGTGGACGTCGAGGTCCGCGGTGAGATCACCGAGTACGACGTCAAGGTGCTCGAGCTCGCGGCCCTCAAGGGCGTGTTCACCGACATCGTCGAGGACCAGGTGTCCTACGTGAACGCGCCACTGCTCGCATCCGAGCGCGGCATCGCCGTACGCCTCGTGACGGACCCCGAGAGCCCCGACCACCGCAACCTGATCACGATCCGCGGCACCCTCGCCGACAGCTCGCAGGTCTCGGTCAGCGGCACCCTCATCGGCATCAACCACCGGGAACGACTCGTCGAGGTGAACGGCTTCGATGTCGACCTCGAGCCGACCGACCACCTGGCGTTCTTCAGCTACGAGGACCGTCCCGGCATGGTCGGCACCGTCGGCGGAATCCTCGGTGACGCCGCTGTCAACATCGCCGGCATGCAGGTGGCCCGCGACGCCAAGGGCGGCCAGGCCCTGGTTGCCCTCTCGGTCGACTCAGCGATCCCTCCGGCCACTCTCGAGGAGATCGAGACCGCCATCGCTGCGTCCTCCGTGCGCGCCGTCAACCTGGTCTGATCCCAGTCGATAGTTCGAGCCGAGTCTGAGTCGGACTACCCCGTCAGGCCACCAGGATCCGGGGACGGGGTTCGCCACCATCGCTGACTGCGGCCCACGCCGATGCGAGCCGGACGACCGCCTCCTCGAGCTGGTCACCGGGGAGGGTCCACGGGATTCGCACGAACCTGTCCAGGCCTCCCTCGGCGGCGAACACGGGGCCGGGAGCGAGGATGAGGCCGCGGCGTTCGGCCTCGGCGACGACGGAGGTGGCGCCCGGCCGAGGTAGCTCGCACCACAGCGCCAGCCCACCGGCCGGCAGGCGGAACCGCCACTCGGGCAGGTGTGCGGTGACCGCCGCGGCGAGCCGGTCGCGCTGCTCGCGCATCCGGGCCCGCTGCTCGGCGAGGATCGACTCCCGGTCGGCGAGCAGCTTGGTCAGCACGAGCTGCTCGAGCACGGGAGCACCGAGGTCGAAGCCGATCCGGGCGCGGGTCAGGGCGACCATCTGCTCATCGCTGGCCCGGATCCAGCCCAGCCGCAGACCGCCCCAGAAGGCCTTGCTGGCGCTTCCGATCGAGATCGTGCCGGGCGAGTACGTCGCGAACGGCCGAGGCATCTCCTGTCCCTCCAGCGCGAGCTGCTGATGCGCCTCGTCGACCACGGCGACGGTGCGGGTGGCGTGCAGGTGCTCGGCGTACTCCTCGCGCTGTGCGTCGGTCATCAGGTGGCCGGTCGGGTTGTGGAAGTCGGGGATCAGGTAGGCAAGCCTGGGCCGGGTCTGCCGCAGGGTGGCGCCCACGCCCGCCAGGTCCCAGCCGTCAAGATCGACCGGCGACGCCACGATTCGCGCCCCGCTGAGCCGGATCGCCTGAGTGGCGTTGGGGTAGGACGGTGTCTCCACGACGACCCGGTCGCCCGGCCCGGTGAGCGCCTGCGCCACGATCGCGGTCGCGGTCAGCGCACCCGGCGTCACCATGATCTGCTCGGGCCGGGTCGGCAGGCCGCGGGCGTCGTACGTCGCCGCGATCGCCGCCTGCAGCAGGGGCAGCCCGGCCGGGAAGTACCCATGCCCGCCGAGGTGGGCGGGAAGCTCCTCCGCGGCGGCCATGAAGCCCGCGGCGACACCGGGCGGCGCGGAGGCGGCCGCACAGTTGAGGTCGATCGCGTTCTCGTCGCCGGAGTAGGGCAGCAGGGCGTTGTCGAGGGCTCGTCGCCGGCCGCCCGGGACCGTCGTGAACGTGCCCGAGCCGCGGCGCGCCTCCGCGTAGCCGGAGTCCCGGAGGTCGGCGTAGGCGCGGGTGACCGTGGTGCGGGACACCCCGAGGGCCTCGGTGAGCTCGCGTTCGCTCGGCAGCCGGGTGCCGAGCAGGATCCGGCCGTCGCCGATCAGCAGCCGCAGCGACGCGGCCAGCCCGGCGTACGCCGGGGATCGGTCGAAGTCGCCGACGAGACTGGACACGCGGGAAGCGGACATAACCGGACTCATGCAGTCCACTCTTCCACGATTGGCTATTTAATCAAGTGCCAATTGGCAGCAGCATGGAGTCATGACCAGGACCGCCCTCGCCAACCTCAGCCCCGCCGAGCAGCTGCGGGCCCCGCACCTGACGCGTCGGCTCGTGCAGCTGACCATCGGTCTCGTCCTGTACGGCGGGTCGATGGCGATGATGGTCCGAGCCTCGCTCGGGCTCGACCCGTGGGACGTCCTGCACGCCGGAATCGCGATGCACACGCCGCTGACGTTCGGCACCGTCGTGGTGGTCGTCGGCTTCCTCGTTCTCCTGCTCTGGATCCCGCTGCGCCAGGCGCCGGGCTTCGGCACGGTCGCCAACGTGATCCTGATCGGCGTCGTCTGCGACCTGGCCCTCGCCGTCCTCTCGACGCCCGACAGCTTCGGGCTACGTCTCGCCATGCTGCTGTCCGGAGTCGTGCTCAACGGTCTGGCCGGGGCCCTCTACATCGGGTCCCAGCTCGGCCCCGGCCCCCGAGACGGCCTGATGACCGGGCTGGTCCGCCGTACGGGCCGGTCGATCCGCCTGGTCCGCACCTCGCTCGAGGTCACGGTCCTGGTCGTGGGGTTCCTGCTGGGCGGCGCCGTCGGTCTGGGCACGGTCGTCTACGCCCTGGCGATCGGCCCGCTGGTGCACTCGATGCTGCCGTGGTTCACCGTGCCGATCGAGGCGCCCTCGGTCAGTCCGTCGAGCCTGCCGGCTGAATGTTCAGGTTGACGTGGAACACGTTGCGTGCCTCAGCGTTTGGTGGCGATGAGCGCCGACGCGTCCGGCGCGACCATCACCTCGACGCTCGTGAAGCGCTCATCGGTCAGCCACTCCTCGCGCAACGCGTCGACGCGCCCCGCCGTGATCGGCGGCCACATCTCGCACGGCGCGAAGTCGTCGAGTACGACGATCCCGCCCGTCTCGACCAGGGTCACAATCGATTCGACGCCGACCTCGCTGGGCGAGCCGGAGTCGAGGAACAGCAACGAGAACGGGCCGCGCTCGCGCAGGGTCGACCAGTCAGCCGCCAGCACCTCGACGTCGTCGTCCTCGACGAAGATCTGCTGCGCGGCCTTGGCCAGCCTCGCGTCCAGCTCCGCGGTCAGGATGCGGACACCGTTCGGCACACCGGACCGTAGCCAGGCCGTGCCGACGCCGCAGCCGGTGCCGAACTCGGCGAGGGTGCCGCCGCGGGTCGCCGCCAACGTCGCCAGCAGCCGCCCGGTCTCGTTGCGGCAGAACGAGACGTAGCCGGCCCGGCGGCAGACGTCGAAGGCTCGGGTCACGATGTCGGGTAGCTCCGGAGGCGCGCTCATCAGGTGCTCATCCGTGGCTCCGGGGTGTTCATGCGGCCGAGTCTCTCATTCCGCGCGGCTTGTCTCGGGATGTGAACGTTTCCTGGAATGCGGATGCGGTCACCCCGCGCGCATCGTACGGTTCTCACATCATGCGGAGCGTCTTCGTACTTATCGGCTGCCGCGGCGAGGCCCAACAGTAAGAACTGTTTGTGAGGCCACCTCGCCGCGGTGTTCGGCGTTGACGGTCTCACGGCACATCTGAAGATGCCTCCGCGGCGGTAATCCTCCAGTCGATACCGCGCGATCCGCACATCACTTGGACTCTCGCTCACGCGATCCGTGAGCCGTTCCGGACTCCTGCCGTGGAGGCACCTTCTTTTCCACCACCACGAGCACCGGCAGAGCAACCGGCACGAGCAACCAGGAGGAGACCGATGTACGACATGTATCCCGAGTGGGGACCCGCAGCGCACGATCCCGAGCACCCGCTGAACGGCAGCACCAACGCTGCCAGCAACGGTGGCAGTCACGGGGCCCTGCAGGTGTCGCTTGACCTGCGAGACAACGGCGGCGAGCGGCCTGACGACAACTAACCTCGACCGCATGACTGAGACTGGTTCGCTGAAGCTGGCCGTCATCCCGGGCGACGGGATCGGGCAGGAGGTCACCGCCGAGGCGATCAAGGTCCTCGAGGTCGCGGCACCGGCCGGCGTCAAGTTCGAGCAGACCCGCTACGACCTCGGCGCCGAGCGCTACCTCGCGACCGGCGAGGTGTTGCCCGACAGCGTGCTCGCGGAGATCCGCGAGCATGACGCGATCCTGCTCGGAGCCGTCGGTGGCAAGCCAGGAGATCCCAACCTGCCGCCCGGCATCCTCGAGCGTGGACTCCTCCTCAGGCTGCGGTTCGAGCTCGACCACTACGTCAACCTGCGCCCGTCGCGCATCTTCCCCGGCGTCGCCTCGCCGCTTGCGGACCCCGGCGACGTCGACTTCGTCGTCGTCCGCGAAGGCACCGAGGGCCCCTACACCGGCAACGGCGGCTCGATCCGGGTCGGCACGCCGGCCGAGGTGGCCACCGAGGTGTCGCTCAACACGGCGTTCGGTGTCGAGCGCGTCGTCCGCGACGCCTTCGCCCGAGCCATGCGCCGCCGCAGGAAGCTGACCCTGGTCCACAAGACCAATGTGCTCGTGTACGCCGGCGCCGTCTGGTCCAGGCTCGTCGACGAGGTGGCCCTGGAGTTTCCCGAGGTTGCGGTCGACTACCTGCACATCGACGCGGCGACGATCTTCATGACCACCGACCCGGCCCGGTTCGACGTGATCGTCACCGACAACCTCTTCGGCGACATCATCACCGACCTCGCCGCCGCGATCACCGGCGGCATCGGGCTGGCGGCATCCGGGAACATCAACCCGGACCGCACCGCCCCGTCGATGTTCGAGCCCGTCCACGGATCCGCGCCCGACCTCGCCGGCCAGCAGAAGGCCGACCCGACCGCCGCGATCCTCTCCGCGTCGCTCCTGCTCGACCATCTCGGCTACGCCGACGCGGCCGCCGCGATCGAGTCCGCGGTCCTGGCCGACCTCTCCGGGCGTTTGCCCGCCGTGACCCGTCGTACCGCCGACGTCGGCGACGCCATCGCTTCCCGTCTGGGCTAACGTGCATCCATGGAGATCAGCACCACCCTTTCGACCACTGCCGTCGACGATGCGCGACTCGCCCAGATCCTGGCCGAGCCCGGGTTCGGCATCCACTTCACCGACCACATGGTCACGATCGAGTGGACTCCCGACCAGGGCTGGCACGGCGCCCGCATCACCCCCTACGGACCGCTGACGCTCGACCCCGCCACGGCAGTCCTGCACTACGCGCAGGAGACCTTCGAGGGGATGAAGGCCTACCGGCACGCCGACGGGTCGATCTGGACCTTCCGTCCCGAGGAGAACGCCAAGCGGATGGCGCGGTCGTCCACGAGGCTGGCCTTCCCGCAGCTCGACCCGGTCGACTTCGTCGAGGCCGTCGACGCGTTCGTCAGGGTGGACCAGCGCTGGGTGCCTGACGGGAAGGGCGAGAAGAGCCTCTACCTCCGGCCGTTCATGATCGCCACCGAGGTGTTTCTCGGCGTCCGCCCAGCACAGCACGTCACGTTCATGGTGATCGCATCGCCCGCTGGCGCCTACTTCAAGGGCGGCGTCAAGCCGATCACCCTGTGGCTCACCGAGGACTACACGCGCGCCGGCAGGGGCGGAATGGGCGCTGCGAAGACCGGCGGCAACTACGCGAGCTCGCTGGTCGCCCAGCAGGAAGCCACCGGCCACGGCTGTGACCAGGTGGTGTTCCTCGACGTCCAGGAGGGCAAGTACGTCGAAGAGCTCGGCGGCATGAACATGTACTTCGTCCACGATGACGGCTCGATCGTGACCCCCGAGACCGGCACCATCCTCGAGGGGATCACCCGGTCGGCGATCATCGAGCTCGCCGGCAAGATGGGCCACCAGGTCATCGAGCGGAAGATCTCGATCGACGAGTGGCGCGAGGGCGTCTCCAGTGGTCGGATCACCGAGGTCTTCGCGTGCGGCACGGCCGCCGTCGTCACGCCGGTCGGCAAGCTGATGTGGAACGGCGGTGAGGTGGGCGACTCCGAGGCCGCCGCCGGCGACCTCACCATGCAGATGCGCCAAGCCCTGGTCGACATCCAGTTCGGCCGCGCGGAGGACACCTTCGGCTGGATGCACAGAGTTGTCTAGCTGGTGGTCTGAGCCGGGTGGTCTGAGCCGCGTCGTCCCGCGCGGTTGTGCCGCACCTGCCAAGGCGGCAGGTACCGTTCCCCTGTGTCCACGAACCCGCAACCGGCGACACCGGTCGTCCACGTGGGTGACTACACGCTGCTGTCGAGAATCGGCGAGGGCGGCATGGGCGTCGTACACCTCGCGCGACGGACCGACGGACACCGGGTCGCGCTCAAGGTCCTGCGACCGCACATCGTGGGCGACGACGAAGCCCGCGAGCGGCTGGCCCGGGAGGTCAACTCGCTGAGCCGGATCCGCAGCAGGTGGGTCGCCGAGATCGAGGACGCCGACCCCTACGGCCCGATCCCGTACGTCGCCACCCGATACGTGCCTGGCCTGTCCCTGCACGACCATGTGCACGAGGACGGCCCGATCGCGGATCTGGCCTGGTTTGCGGCCCGGCTCGCCGACGGGCTGGACGCCGTGCACTCGGTCGGCGTGCTGCACCGCGACATCAAGCCCTCCAACGTGCTGATGGAGGGTCGGGCACCGATCCTGATCGACTTCGGCCTGGCCAGGGTGGCCGACGACCCGCGGCTGACCCACACCGGGTGGCTGCTCGGGACACCCGGCTACCTGGCGCCCGAGATCCTGCACGGCGAGGACGCGACGACCGCCTCGGACGTGCACTCCTGGGCGGCCACGGTGGCGTTCGCCGGCACCGGCAACCCTCCCTTCGGCCGTGGGCCGTCGATGGCGATCATGGACCGGGTCCGGCGAGGCGAGCACGACCTCTCCGGCGTACCCGGTGATCTGCGCGACCTACTCCATGCGGCGCTGTCGCCCGAACCCGCAGAGCGCCCGACGCTGGACCAGATCCGGGACTACCTCGGCCGTGCCTTGGGCGGACCGGTGGGCCCGCCCATGACGGTGCCGATGGTCGCCGCGCCGGCGTCTCCCGCGGAAGCGCGCACCGACGCCTTCGAGAAGTCGACACTGGTGTGGCCGACCCAGGCGGCGGAGTTCGACCCGTTCGCGCCCTGGCCGGACGAGGAGTCCGACCAGCAACCGGTCGGTCCGGCCGCTCCCGGCTGGGCGCTCAGGCTGCGACGCGGGATGCTTTCGGGGTCGTTGCTGGCGGCCGCCGCGATCGGGATCGGCCTCGCGCCGTACGTCGCAACCGCCGTCCTGGTGGGTCTCGTCTGGGTGCTGCGCGCTGGTTCGCTGGCCGCGAGCCGCCATGTGGACCGCAGGGTCCGCCGGGGCCCGAGGTGGTACGACGCCGTTGCTCTGCCGCTCAGCTACCCCTGGTTCGTCGTCATCGCGATCCCGGGGCTGGTGATGCTCGGGTTCTGGTCGGGCGGACTCGCGCTCGCCGCGGCCCTGGTCTGCTTCGCACTCGCGACCCCCCTCGCGGTCACGCTGGTGGCGACTGGGGCGGTTCTGAGCGCATCGATGTGGTGGGGTCCGGGCGGGTCCCGCTTCCGGGGACCGGTGCGCCGGGTGGTGGACGCGGTGAGTGACGGTCCGTGGGTGTGGACCCTGGTCACGGGAATGCTTGTCATCGGCACGATCGCAGGCGCGGTGTTGCTGGGCGACCAAGGTGTCGACTGGACGCCCGCAGACGCCGGGCCGCTGGCCCGCGACTCGTTCCTGAGCGGTCTCTTCTAACTGTCCACGGACTGGCCGACGCCCCGCGGCGAGGGAATTCCGACGCCGCCGCGGGCGGCCTGGTCTTCGACGGCGAGCCGGCGCATCGAGGCCAGCACGGCCTCCCACAACACCGAACTGGTGGTGGCCACGAGAAGCTTTGCGTCGTCGTCGACCTCGCGGAGCCAGTCGCTGTCACTGCGGGCGACCTGGTCGGCAGCCTCGGAGTAGACCCGCAGCCGTTCGGGAGTGGGGGACAACCCGAGGTTGTCCAGGGCCAGCATGGCGCGCGCCAGGACCTCGAGATGAGGTGACCGTGGGTCGATTCGCCACCCGACCTCGTCCACGAAGGCGAGTGCGTCGGTCAGGTCGACGTCGTCGTCACCGTGGACTCGCCTGCTGGTGGCGCTGTGGACGGTGCGCAGGGACGTCGACAGGTCGGCATCGGGCGAGTCCATCGCGGCGATCACCCGCCTGATCTCGGCGTGCGAGAGCCGTCCGACCTCGAGCAGCGCCCGGATCAGCCGGAGCCGCGTGAGGTGGGACTCGTCGTAGTCCGCCTGCGTGGCGCTGACCAGGGCACCGGGTTGCATCAGCCCGGTGCGCAGGTAGAACTTCACCGTGCCGACTGGAAGCCCGGCTTGTTCGCTGAGTTTGCTGATGCGCATTTTGCCCGAGTCCCCCTGAAATAGCCGTTAAGTGAGTCTAGTTACGATAAGGGCAACGAGAGTGGTGCCACCCGGTTAAGGTTTCCGCATCTCGAAATGCGTAACCCGTCGGCAACCTCGCATGGCAGGATCGAAGCATGAAGTACCTGGAGATCGGTATTCCCTAGCGCGTCGGGATCCCCTGACGCGCAGACCTCTCGACTCGAGAGGTCTTTTTGCTGTTCTCCCAACTTCCCGAAGCGAGATGACTGAGATGGCCGACCAGCTGGACCTGCAGGGCACCTTCCACGTCTACGACACGACCTTGCGCGACGGCGCCCAGCAGGAGGGGCTGAACCTGTCCGTCGCAGACAAGCTGTCGATCGCCCGGCAGCTCGACGGGCTCGGGGTCGGCTACATCGAAGGTGGCTGGCCGGGCGCCAACCCGAAGGACACCGAGTTCTTCCGTCGCGCCGTCGCCGAGCTCGACCTGCGGCACGCCAAGCTGGCGGCCTTCGGGGCCACCCGACGCCCCGGGCTGCGCGCGGCCGACGATCCGCAGGTCGCGGCGCTGCGCGACAGCGGTGCCTCGATCGTGACGCTGGTGGCGAAGTCCCACGACCGTCACGTCGAGCTCGCCCTCCGGACCTCCCTCGAAGAGAATCTCGCGATGGTCCGTGACACCGTCACCCACCTCCGGGCAGAAGGGCAGACCGTCTTCCTCGACGCAGAGCACTTCTTCGACGGCTACCGCGACAATCGTGACTACGCGCTGGAGGTGCTGCGCACTGCGTACGACGCCGGCGCCGAGGTGATCGCCCTGTGCGACACCAACGGCGGCATGCTGCCCACGCGGGTGGCCGACGTTGTCCACGACGTGGTCGAGGCGACCGGCGCACGCATCGGGATCCACTGTCACAACGACACCGGCTGCGCGGTCGCCAACACGCTCGCGGCCGTCGACGCCGGGGCGAGCCACGTGCAGGGAACCATCAACGGATACGGCGAGCGCACCGGCAACGCCGACCTGATCTCGGTGATCGCCAACCTCGAGCTGAAGCTGAACCTGCGCGTGCTGCCCGATGGACTCCTCAAGGACGCAACCCGGATCGCGCACGCCGTCGCCGAGGTGACCAACTTCCCTCCCGCGTCCCGGCAGCCCTATGTCGGCACCTCGGCCTTCACGCACAAGGCCGGCCTGCACGCGAGCGCGATCAGGGTCGATCCCAACCTCTACCAGCACCTCGACCCGGTCCACGTCGGCAACGACATGCGCCTGCTGGTCTCCGACATGGCCGGGCGGGCGAGCATCGAGCTCAAGGGCAAGGAGCTCGGCTTCGACCTCGACCAGGAGCTTGTCGCCCGGGTCACCCGCCTGGTCAAGGAGCAGGAGTCCCGCGGCTACACGTTCGAGGCCGCCGACGCGTCGTTCGAGCTGATGCTGGTCGAGCAGGTCGAGGGCCGGCGCCCGTCGTACTTCGACGTCGAGTCGTGGCGGGTCATCACCGAGACCCGGCCGGGCGACGAGGCCGTTTCCGAGGCAACCGTCAAGCTGCGGGCAGGGGGTGAGCGGTTCGTCGTCACGGGCGAGGGCAACGGCCCGGTCAACGCCCTCGACCACGCTCTGCGCACCGCGATCGGGCAGGCGTACCCGGAGGTCGCGAAGTTCGAGCTGATCGACTACAAGGTGCGGATCCTCGACCAGGGCCACGGCACCGACGCGATCACGCGGGTACTGATCGAGACGTCCGACGGCGAGTCGTCCTGGGTGACCGTCGGCGTCGGCCACAACGTGATCGAGGCGTCGTGGGATGCCCTGGTCGACGGGCTCACGTACGGCCTGCGCGGGCAGCACCTGCTGTAGCGGCTATCCGTCTGCCCTGACGTTTCACTCAGCCGTTGGCTCAGCCGTTGACCACGCGGCGCACCAGGTCCTCCCAGCCGGCGACCACGCGCTCGACGTTCATGCCGTCCTTGCGCGTCTGCTGCTCGAGGATCACGACCTCGAGCGGGGCGAGCAAAGCCGTGGCGAGCAACGCGATGTCGCCGCGGACCCTGAGCTCACTGAGCAGGTAGCGCACGTGCGTGGCGGCAAAGGAGTACGCCGCATAGGATCGGTCGCCCTCGCGGCCGGCGGCGCGGATCAGGTCCGCGTGCCGCAGGTTGAGCTCCACCCGCGAGCGGCCGAACGTCACCAGCCGATCCAGGGGGTCGGCGCCCGGCCCGAGCGGGGGAGGGCCACTCATGACGAGGCGCTGCCATTCGGTCTCGGAGCGGTTGAGGAGAGCCGCCATCAGTCCTGCGCGGCTGTCGAACCGCCGGAACACGGTGCCCTTGCCGACGCCGGCCTTCTGGGCAACGGCGTCCATCGTGACCGAGTCGACGCCGCAGTGCTCGACGAGCCCCTGCGCCGCCTTGAGCAGGACCTCACGGTTGCGGGCGGCGTCGCGACGCTCGGGCTGGTCCCCGAGCATCGGTAACAGGGGGCGCTGGCTCATGACGCAGGTCACTCTAGTGCGGGAATACAACCGGACTACGGTCCGTTTAGGATGGGTGAAGAACACCAACCGCTCTCGAGGAGAAACCCATGCCTGACACCCGCGTTCTGATTCTGGTCGGCAGCCTGCGCGCCGACTCCTACAACCGGCGCCTCGCGGAGGCACTCCGGAGCCAGGCCCCGGTCGGTGTCGTCATCGACATCGCGTCCGGTCTCGGCGACGTGCCGTTCTACAACGAGGACATCGACGGGGCCGACGCCCCCGCCGCGGTGACCGCGCTGCGCGACCAGGTCGCCGCCGCGGACAGCGTCCTCGTCGTCACGCCGGAGTACAACGGCACCATGCCGGCCGTGCTCAACAACGCTCTCGACTGGGCGTCCCGCCCGTTCGGAGAGGGCTCGATCAAGGGCAAGCCGCTCGCCGTGGTCGGCACGTCCGTCGGGCAGTACGGCGGCCAGTGGGCCCACGAGGACACCCGCCGCTCCGCCAAGGTCGCCGGCGCCAGTGTCGTCGACGACATCGTCATCAACCACCGCTACACCTGGGGCACCGACCCCGCCGCCGACGCCGACGTCGTCCAGACCTTCGTGGATGCGGTTGCCAAGCTCGCGGCGTACGAGCACGTCGCGGCCTGACGGCCACGACCTGGTAGTCCGAGACGAAATGATCCCTCCCTACGGCGTGTCGAGGGCCATTTCGTCTCGGACTACCGTTCCGTGAACCAGGTGGGGGCGAGTTCGAGGAACTGCTCCCGGGAGAGGTTGCCGGCCCCTTCGGGGAGTACGGCGGCCAGGGGGACACCGGTCAGCACCGGTAGGTCGTCGCGGTTGGTCGTCTCGGCCAGACCCGGACGATCCGGCCAGGATCCGATGATCAGCCCGCGCGGTTCGAGCCCACGGATCCGGATCGCGTCGACGGTCAGGCAGGTGTGGTTCAGGGTGCCGAGCCCGGCGCGAGTGACGACGTAGCAGTCCGCGCCCAGTTGAGATGCGAGGTCCAGGACGGTCCCGCCCTCGGTGTCGAGCCGGACGAGAAGTCCGCCGGCGCCCTCCACGATCACCAGGTCGTGGAACTCGTCGAGCACGCGGATCCGGTCGACGTACTCGGCGATCGGCGGGATCGTGACGTTGCGCAACCGGGCCGCCGTGTCCGGTGCGAGCGGGTCCGCCAGCGTTGTGAACTCCTGGGCGGCGCGGCCGGTGAGGCGGTGGACGACGTCGACGTCACCGGGCTCGGTTCCGCTGATTCCGGTCTGGACCGGCTTGACCACGACGACGCTCCCGGCTGCCCGGGCCGCGAGTGCGGCCGTGGCGATGGTCTTGCCGACGCCGGTGTCGGTTCCTGTGACCACCACGATGCTCACTGGTACTGCCGCCACGACATCGGAGAGTACGTCGACGGCCCGTTTCCAGTCGCCCTCCGGAACTCCGGCGTTGATCGTCATCCGCAGCCGGGAGATGCCGTCCGGGACCGACGGGGGACGGAAGCAGCCGACGGCTATGCCGTGCTCGCGGGCAGCGGCCTGGGCGGCGAGGGCGACCCGAGGTGACGACATCGGCACCGACATCACCCAGCCGTCGGGCGGGTCGATGCCGACTGCCGCCGCGAGCTGGACGGCTCGGGAGCGGCCCAGCTCCACGCGTTCGGGTTCGCGTTCGATCAGCCCCAGCGCGGCCAGGGCCGCACCGGCCGCGGGCGGCGCGAGGCCGGTGTCGAAGATGAACGGCCGGGCCCGGTTGACCAGCTGGTCGACCATCCCCGGCGGCCCGAGTACGGCGCCTCCCTGGCTGCCCAGCGACTTGGACAAGGTGCAGGTGACGACCACGTTGGGGTGGGCAGCAAGACCGAGCTCGTGCACGAGCCCTCGACCCCTGGCGTCCCCGAGGCCGCGGACGCCGAGGCCGTGCGCCTCGTCGACGACGAGCAGTGCGTCATGGCGGGCGCAGGCCTCCGCGAGCTCGACGAGCGGCGCGGCGTCGCCGAAGACCGAATAGATCGACTCGACCAGCACCAGCGCTCGGCGATCTCGGCGAGAACCCAGCGCCGCCTCGACGCTCTCCAGATCGCTGTGGGGCGTGACCAGGACTGTTCCGCGTGACAAGCCGGACGCCGTCGATCAACGACGCGTGGACGTGCTCGTCGCTGATGATCAGCGTGTCCTTGTCGGTCATCGCGGTCACGACCGACAGGTTGGCGTGGTAGCCGGTCGAGAGCACCAAGGCGGCCGGCTGGCCGGTGAACGCGGCCAGCGCCTCCTCGAGCTCGACGTGCAGCCGAGTCGTTCCGGTGACCAGGCGCGAGGCGCCCGCCCCGGCACCCCAGGTCTCGGCCGCCGCTGAGGCACCGGCGACGACTTCGGGGTGGGTACTCAGACCCAGGTAGTCGTTCCCGGCGAGGTCGACGAGCGGGTCGTCGAAGGCCCGGGCCCGGAGGGTTCGCTGCAGCCCGGCCTGGTCGCGGGCCGCGCGCTGATCGGCCAGCCACCGCGGCCAGGCACCGCCGTTCGCGACCATCACGCCACCTCGGCAGCTGCCCGGATCGCCGCGCCGATGGTCGCGACCTCTTCGTCGGTGCTGATGTACGGCGGCATCGCGTAGATCAGGTCGCGGAACGGGCGCAGCCACACCCCGTGTTCCAGGGCGACCTCGGTGGCCTTCACGACGTCGACGGGGTGGTCGAGCTGGACGACGCCGACCGCCCCGATCGTGCGGGCGTCGGGCAGCGCGGCGGCCAGGCCCCGGTTGATCCGGGTGACCTCGGACTTCCAGTCCTGGCCGGTCAGGAGGTCGATGCTGGCGCTGGCGATCGAGCAGGCGAGTGGGTTGCCCATGAACGTCGGCCCGTGCATCAGCACGCCGGACTCACTGCGTGAGACACCCTCGGCGATGCCCGTCGTACACAACACGGCGGCGAGGGTCACGTAGCCACCGGTGAGTGCCTTTCCGACGCACATCAGGTCGGGGGTCACGTCGGCCGCCTCGGCCGCGAACATGAACCCGGTCCGGCCGAACCCGGTCGCGATCTCGTCGAAGACGAGGTCGAAGCCGTGTTCGTCGGCGACCTCGCGGAAGACCGTCAGGCACTCGGCCGGGTAGGGGTACATGCCACCGGCGCCCTGAAGCAGCGGCTCGACGATCAGCCCCGCGACCTGGTCGGCGTGGTGCGCGGCCAGCTCCCGGAACCCGTCCGCCCAATCGCTTATGTCCTCACCCTGCGCGGGTGGCCGCTCACCGAAGACCTGCTGGGGGAGTACGGCGGCGTACATCGAGTGCATCCCGCCGACCGGGTCGCACACGCTCATGCAGTCGAACGTGTCTCCGTGGTAGCCGCCGCGGACGGTCAGGAACCGGGTGCGCTCCGGCCGGCCGATGCCGCGCTGGTGCTGGAGGACCATCTTCATGGCCACCTCGACGCTCACGGAACCGCTGTCGGCCAGGAAGACGTGCTCCAGGCCGGCCGGCGCGAGCTCGATCAGCTGGCTGGCGAGGCGGACGGCGGGCTCGTGGGTGAGTCCGCCGAACATCACGTGCGCCATCGTGCCGAGCTGGTCCTCGACTGCCTTGTTGAGCACCGGGTGGTTGTAGCCGTGGATGGCGGCCCACCACGACGACATGGCGTCGATCACCTCGCGGCCGTCGGCGAGCCGCAGCCGGACACCCTCGGCCCCGGTGACGAGCCGGGTCGGGGTCGGCTGGGTCATCGAGGTGTAGGGGTGCCACAGGTGCGCGCGGTCGAACGCAAGCAGCTCGTCGGGGGTCATCGAGCCGCAGTCTACGGACGCTCCCCTCGGCCGCTGCGCGGCGTCCGGGCATCCCGTCCGGCGGTGTAGCCTCGCGCGCATGCAGAGGTCTCGGCCCCGCTTCCCTCGACGACTTGGGCTTGACTGCTCCTTCCCGTACGCCCTGAGGAGAGACTATGACTGAGACGGTGCCAGCCCAGATGCCGAAGCGGCTCCCACGTCACCGCGCCGTGAACGGGCTGCTGAGCCTGTACGAGCGAGCCCCGCTATCTCGAGATCGGCGTAAACAAGGGTGTCACCTTTCACAATGTCGACGCCGCGCTCAAGGTGGCGGTGGACCCGAAGTTCCGCTTCGACCATGTTGAGGCTCAACGGACCAACCCGGGCACGACCTACCACGAGGTGACCAGTGACGAGTACTTCGGGAAGTACGTCGAAGCAGCCGAGACGTTCGACGTCATCTACCTCGACGGACTGCACACCTTCGAGCAGACGCTTCGAGACTTCAACAACGCCCTGGAGCACCTGGAGCCGCGCGGCGTGATCCTCATCGATGATGTGCGCCCGCATACGTATGTGGCCTCGCTGCCCAACCTCGGCAACTTTCGCGTCGTCAAGCGGCGGCTCAACATCGCCGACCGGCGGTGGATGGGTGATGTGTACAAGCTGGTCTGGTTCATCGACTCCTTCTACCAAGGGCTGCGTTATCGGACGATCAGCGACAACCATGGCCAGGCGGTCGTGTGGCGGGAGTCCCGGCCGTCGGTGACCGAACGCAGCGTCACGGAGGTGGGCTCGTTGACTTTCGAGGAGTTCATGCTGCAGCGAGACGTGCTTCGTCTGGGCCCGTTCGGCGAGATATTGAACGAGGTCCGCGCCGCAGTCGGGGGCTGACCGCGCGCACAGCCGGAGGTATCCACCGTCACGCCTCCGGACGCCAGGGTTGACCTCAAGCGGGGTTGAGGCTGCACGATGGCTGCATGGACGAGTCGACAGCCGACGCCTACCTGGAGCGCATCGGTGCAACCCGGCCGGCTGCCCCAAGCCCGGACGCCCTGGCGGCGTTGATGCATGCCCACCTCGCCAGCGTCCCGTTCGAGAACCTGAGCATCCACCTGGGCGAGCCGATCGTCCTCACCGAGGATGCCCTCCTGGACAAGCTGGTGTCGCGCCGGCGCGGCGGGTTCTGTTACGAGCTCAACGGCGCGTTCGCCATGCTGCTCCGTCACCTCGGATTCAAGGTCACCCTCCTCACCTGCCGCGTACACACCCCTGTGGGTCTTGGCCCGCCCTACGACCACCTGACTCTCCGGGTCGACCTCGACGAACCCTGGCTCGCCGATGTCGGGTTCGGGCGGTTCGTCGCCAGTCCGGTGCGGTTCACCGTCGGCGAGAGTCACAGCGATCCGGCTGGGGCGGTGCGGTTCGTCCACGCGCCGTACGGCGACCTCGACGTCCTGCTCGACGGAGAGCCGCAGTTCCGGATCGACACCCGGCCGAGGGAGCTGTCGGAGTTCACCACGACGTGCTGGTGGCACCAGACCTCGCCCGAGTCCCACTTCACCAGGTCGTTCACCTGTTCCCTGCCGACGGCGACAGGACGGATCACCCTGAGCGACCGGTTGTTGATCACCACCACCGACGGCGTCCGCACCGAGACCCGGCTGGGCTCCGACGACGAGGTGCGCGCGGCGTACCGAACCAACTTCGGGATCGAGCTGGAGCGCCTGCCCGGGCCTACCGTCCAGTCACCGACCCGGAATCCCGGTCTCGTGCCCGGCGGCGGTACCGTCACCCCGTGACCGACATTCTCGAACGCGCCCGAACGAAGGTCCTCGACAACGGCGAGGGCCTGTCGTACGACGAGCTCGTCGAAGTGCTGCAGCTGCCCGACGACCAGATTCCCGACCTCCTCCAGCTGGCCCACGACGTACGCATGAAGCACTGCGGCCCGGAGGTCGAGGTCGAGGGGATCATCTCGCTGAAGACGGGTGGCTGCCCCGAGGACTGCCACTTCTGCTCGCAGTCGGGCCAGTTCACCTCGCCTGTGCGCTCGGTCTGGCTGGACATCCCGCAGCTGGTCCGGGCCGCCGAGGAGACCGCCGCGACCGGCGCGACCGAGTTCTGCATCGTGGCGGCCGTCCGCGGGCCCGACGAGCGGCTGATGACCCAGGTCCGCGAGGGAATCGCTGCGATCCGGGCCGCCGTCGACATCAACGTCGCCTGCTCTCTCGGGATGCTCAGCCAGGAGCAGGTCGACGCGTTGCGCGAGATGGGCGTGCACCGCTACAACCACAACCTCGAGGCAGCTCGCTCCTACTTCCCGTCGGTGGTCACCACGCACTCCTACGAGGAGCGCTGGGAGACCTGCGAGATGGTCCGCGAGTCCGGCATGGAGCTGTGTTGTGGCGGCCTGGTCGGCATGGGCGAGTCGCTCGAGCAGCGCGCCGAGCTGGCCACTCAGCTGGCCGAGCTCGACCCGCACGAGGTGCCGCTGAACTTCCTCAACCCGCGTCCCGGGACCCCCTTCGGTGACCAGCCGATCATGGAGTCCAACGACGCGTTGCGCACCATTGCCGCGTTCCGGCTGGCGATGCCACAGACCGTCCTGCGATACGCCGGAGGCCGCGAGCTCACCCTCGGCGACCTCGGCACCCGCGACGGCCTTCTGGGCGGCATCAACGCCGTCATCGTCGGCAACTACCTCACGACGCTCGGCCGTTCAGCCGATGCCGACATCGAACTGCTCTCGGAGCTGAAGATGCCGATCAAGGAACTCGCAAAGACCCTGTGACCTGAGCCCATGACATGAGCGGCGATCCCTTCTGCGGTCATTGCGGGCTTGCCGTCTCCGTCGGTGACCACGCGGTGTGCCTGCGACACCTGGAACTTGAACCGCCCCGCTACTGCCCCGCCTGTGCGCGCCGGATGAAGGTCCAAGTCACGCCCCGGGGCTGGTCGGCGACCTGTGTCGCGCATGGCGTCTTGTGGGGATAGTCCGAGGCGAAATGGCCCCTCGCATCGGCGTGTCGAGGGCCATTTCGTCTCGGACTACCGGCCGGTGAGAGTTTGAGCAGGGGTCGGGGCCACCGCGCCGTACTCAGCGAGCCGCCCACGTCGCGGACCTCGAAGTGCAGGTGGCAACCGTCGGGAGCGCCGTTGTCCGAGGCCCGCCCGATCAGGTCACCTCGGTGGACCCGGTCTCCGGGCTGGACGTAGACGCTGCGGGTGTGGCCGATGACGATGTCGATTCCTCTGCGGTAGTTGCGCAGCTTGATCGGGTTGTCGCCGTACGCCGGACCCAGGTCGTCGTGGCTGATCACCCAGGCGTTGATGCGCGTGAACAGTCGGGTGCCGCAGCCCATCGCGAGGTCGAGGCCGTGGTGGAAGCCATGGTTGTTTCTGCAGCGCGGGTCCGGGTCGTAGTACGGCGCGCGAGTGCACCCGAACGGCACCATGATCCGGTGGCCGGCGGCGAACCACGGAGACGTGTAGTAGGTCTTGTCGTTGGAGTAGAACCGCCAGCGTGGATCCGGATCGCCAGCAGCGGGGCCGGCCATCAGGCCGAGAAGGGCGGCGGTCACGACCACAACGAACGCGCGCTTCATGGATGCACGCTACGCCGCCGACGCCGGTCAGGGCGTCACGACGGCGCCGCGCAGCCCGCCCGGCTGTTCGACGGACCAGTCCTCTCCGCGGATCTCAGACAACGACGGTGCCTCCCGTCCGCCAGTACGAGCCGGCCTCGCGCGTCAGGAACTGCTCGTCGACCAGGTAGCGCCGCAGCGCCGCATAGTCCGGATGGAAGCGGGTCAGGATCTCGTTGACGTCGGCCTCCGGATAGCTCTGGCCGAGCTCGAACGACTGCGCGATGTGATCGAGTACGACGAGCCGCTTGGATCGCTTCGTCGGCATCGTGTGCAGCCGGCCATCCACGGTCAGGAAATGGCTCAGCACCTGTTCGTCCATCCGACGACGGTAGATCCCGGGCCTACGCACCCCTAGGGTGGGCCGGTGAAGTCGAACCGCGTCGCCGTCGTCACCGGCGCCTCGAAGGGGCTCGGCGCCCATATCGCGCGCCGGCTCGCCGCCGACGGGTGGGCCGTCGCCGTCAACTTCCACGCGAGCAAGGATGCGGCCGAGGCCGTCGTCGAAACGATCCGACGAGCTGGAGGGGTGGCCGACGCCTTCGGAGCCGACGTCGTGGACGAGGAAGCGGTGACCGCCCTGTTCGCAGACGTGGAGCGACGTCTCGGACTGGTCCGCGCCGTCGTCGCGAACGCGACGGCCCCTCACCCCGAGATCGGTCTGGAGGAGCTGACCTGGCGCGCCCACCTCGACCAGTTGGAGTTCTTCGTGAAGAGTCCCACGCTGCTCGTGCAGGCGGCGCTTCCTGGCATGCGGGCGCAGGGAAGCG
Source organism: uncultured Actinomycetota bacterium (assembly GCA_963844385.1). Classification (GTDB taxonomy): domain Bacteria; phylum Actinomycetota; class Actinomycetes; order Propionibacteriales; family Nocardioidaceae; genus Nocardioides. Next base: position 38,521 of record CAWJOJ010000014.1, read on the forward strand.
GCCGGGTCATCCTGATCGGCTCCGACCAGGCCGACCGCGCCACGCCGCTCATGTCGGCGTACGTCGCCGCCAAGAACGCCCAGGTTGGTCTGACGAAGGTGTGGGCCAAGGAGCTCGGGCCGGAGAACATCACCGTCAACCTTGTGCAACCCGGCTGGATCCCGGTCGAACGGCACGAAGGCCTCGACACCACGGAGTATGCGGCGGAGGTGCCGCTGCGCCGGATGGGTACTCCGGAGGAGATCGCGGGCCTGGTCGGCTACCTGGCTTCCGATTCCGCCGGCTTCGTCACCGGCCAGCGGATCAGCGTCAACGGCGGCCACGTCATCTGACCTCTATGTCGCATCCGTGGCCCCCAGTCGCCAACTCCGGAGCAGGTGGCAGTTGCCAGCCTCGTACCACGCGAGGTCGAGACGTTCGGCCCGGCAGCTGGTCGGAATCGCGTCGCCCAACAGGGCACGGGTGGATGCCTCGGTGACCGAGTCCGATCGAAGGTCGAGGGTCAGGTGGGGCCGGACGTCGTCGAACCTTCCGGCGTACGGCGGACACGAAGGGTATGCCTGCCACAGCCGCTCTGTGAGCTGGCGGAACGGCTCGGCAGGCTCTGGAACGAGATGGATGATCCCGTTGGGGAAGGTGTCCAGGTCGGCGAGCGTGAAGTCGTACGGCTCGATGTTGTTCGCGATTCCCGCAATCGTCGTGACGGCCGCTGCGTCGGCCTGGTCGAGAAAGGGTCCCAGCGCGGTGATGTGCGCGTGCGTGAACCCTGGATCGCTCGACAGATAGTCCGCGTCGTAGTGCGCCGTCCGCGCCCGGACGAAGTCCTCGAGGCGCGGCACGGGCACGACCAGCACGCTGTGGCCCATGAGTCGCCACTCTGCCATCCGGGTTGTCACGCGGACCCGACCGCACAACAGTGGGAGTCGTGAGCGAACTGACCCCCTACCTCGCCGTCTCCAACGCCCGAGCCGCGATCGACTGGTACGTCGAACATCTGGGCGCCGAGGTGACGATGGACCCGATCGTGATGCCCGACGGCCGCGTCGGTCATGTCGAGCTTGCCGTGGACGGAGCCGGCTGGATGATGTCCGACGAGCACCGGGAGATCAACGTCGAGGCGCCCCGTGCCGACCGAGGTGCCGCGGTCAGCCTCCACCTCAGCGTCCGAGATGTCGACGCCCTGGTGGAGAAGGTCGTGGCCGGAGGCGCGATGCTTGATCGAGGTCCTGAGGACAGCGAGCCGGTCGGCCGGGTCGCGGTGATCCGGGACCCGTTCGGCCACCGGTGGTTCTTCAACCAGCGGACTTGAGCGCAACGTCCAGAAGGCGGCCGCACTCGTCGATCAGCCGTTGGCGCAGCGGCATCCCGCGCTCGGCGAAGCCGCGTTGGGCGGCCGCGTACTCCTGTTTGCCTTCGGGCGTCTCGATCCGCACCGGCTCAAAGCCGAGGCCGGCCAGGTCGTACGGCGCCGCGCGCATGTCCAGGACGCGGATGTCCCTGGCCAGCTCGAAGCAGTCGGCGACCAGGTCGGAGCAGACCATCGGTGTGAGCCGGAACGCGTGCTTGTAGAGGTCCATCCCGGCGTGCAGGCAGCCCGGCTGTTCGAACGAGGCCCGATCGTCACGGCCCGGCTGCAACTGGTTCAGCGGCTGTGCGTCTGGAGTGAAGAACCGGAACGCGTCGAAGTGCGAGCACACGATCCGGTGCGACTCGACCACCTCGTCGGTGCCCGATGCTCCCAGTCGCAATGGCCAGTCCGCGTGCCGGGTCTGATCCTCGGAAAGGCGGTAGACCATCGCCCACTCGTGGAGTCCAAGGCAGCCGTAGCTCGCCGGTCGTGAGGCAGTGGCGGTCAGCAGCGCACGCAGGGACCTGAGGAGCGGCGCCTGTGAGGCGACGTACGAGCGCGAGACGGTGACGGTCTCCGTCTGATCGACCGAGTGGTACCCCTTCAACGAGGCGTACGACGACGCGCCCGCCAGCCCCACGCCGTACCCAGGATGCCAGCGCCGCAGCCGCGCCGGCCGCTGGGAGTAGTAGGTGAAGAGAAAGTCATGAACCGGGTGCTTGACCCCGTCCGCCCGGCGCGTCAGGTGCGGCTCGATGAACGCGTCGACCCTTGCCACGTGGGCGGCCGCGCGCGCAGTCCACGTCCTCTCGTCGAGCACCCTGAGTACCACGATGCGAGGGTAGGCGCTCGCTGCTGCGGCGGTCACGCGGCTTCGCGACGACGTGCAGGGGGTGGGTCTTGGGAGCATGCGCGATGCGGGCAGCACGGAATGCTCATTCGACCCCAGTGTTTGCCGACGGGCTCGCTGCCGACGGCGGTCGGTGCCTACAGTTCCCAGGGAATGGGGGGCCATCGCCAGGTTGCGCTTTTTCGGTGCCTTGATGGCGGTCTCGCGCGGCATCCACCTCGGGGTGACGCGACCTGATCAAGGGGGAACCGTGCAAGACAAGGTACGCAGCAGAGCCGTCGTCCTCGCCGCCGCCGCGGCGGCCATGGCCACGACCGTGGTCGCAGCCCCGGCCGCCTCCGGCGTGCCCTCGGCCGAGTCCACCGGCACTATCTCGCAGATCACGGGCAGTCCCGTCGCCGAGCCTTTCACCTCCAACTGGGGCGCGAAGGTAAGCGACGATGGACGCTTCGTCGCCTACTACTCGGACTCGGCCAGCATCGTCCCCGATGACGACAACGGCGTCGGCGACGTCTTCTTGTATGACGCGACGACGGGGCAGACCAAGCTGATCAGCCGAACCAACGAAGGAGCGCCCGCGAATCGCACGAGCTGGTTCCCGGAAATCAGCGCGAACGGCAAGTACGTCGTCTTCACCTCCGAGGCCACCGATCTTGCCGGCCGGGTGCACACCGAATGGTCGTCTGACATGGTCTACCGCTACAACGTGACCACCGGACGCGTCGAGCTCATCTCCAAGACGCAGAGCGGCAAGTTCCCGAGGTATTTCTCCAGGCACCCCGCGATCAGCGTGACGGGCCGCTACATCACCTACACCTCGAGGGCACCCAAGATCGTCGCTGGCGACCACAACGGCCGAATGGATGTCCTCAGATATGACGCGGTGCTGGACGAGACGATCCTGGTGAGCCAAACGCTCAGCGGGGGGCAGACCAACAGGGCCTCATTTGACAGTGTGATCAGTGCCAACGGTCGTTACGTGGCCTACAGCACCATGGCGACCAACATGGGCGGCCTTGCGGACACGGCCAAGTTCTCTGTCGTCTACCGGTATGACGTTGAGACTGACACCACCACGTTGGTGAGCCATGACCGCCACGGTAACCGTGTCGGCGACACCGATGCGACGGGCATCAGCGACAACGGCAAGATCATCTCGCTCCTCTCGGAGGCGGACGATCTCGCCCCAGGTGACACCGATGACTCGAGAGAAGCGTATATCTACAACGCTGGCACCGATCGGGTCAACCTGGTCGACTGGTCCAGCGACCCATGGCCCGACGGCGTCGACCTCAGAGCCCCGGGCCTCAGTGGCAACGGCCGCTACCTGACCTTCGAAGCGCATCCCCTCCTGAACTTTGGCGGCTCGAACGTGTACCTCTTCGACCGACGGACGCGCCAGACCACCAAGATCTCCGTCCCTCCCGGGGGTGGGGACGCGAACGGCTTGAGCTTTTCCCCGAGCCTGAGCCACGACGGGAACCACATCGCCTTCACCTCGTATGCGACAAACCTTGTCCCGGGGGACCTCCATGGCAACGAGGACATCTTCCTGTGGAGCCGGACGGTCACTCCCTAGTCAGGCCAGATGCAGTCAGACCCCGAGAGCCAGAAAAGCGGCGGCGGTGGATTCTGGGACGAGGTCTCCTCGGGCTCGTTCGCGGGCCAACAGCAGGACCTCGGCGAGGCCCAGGCCCTTGGCAAGACCGTGGTGCAGGTCGAGCATCAGGTCGACAGTCGCCTCATCGTTGACCTCGGCAATGCTCGACACGATCCCGGCCGTGCCGAGGGAGAGCAGTGCCGAGGCCAGACCGAGCAGTTCATTGGCGCCCACCGGGACCATCACACCGGAGTCACAAGCCGACAGCACCAGCCGGTACGGCGCCCTGGTCAGCCGCTCGAAGTCGTGAACGGTCAGCGGACCGTCGTCGAGCTCCAGTGAGGAGAACATCGGACTGTCCGGCCGGAACCAGCCGTGGGCCGCGATGTGCGCGAGGCTCGCCCCATCCAGGGCCGCGAGACAGGCGGAGACGGTGGCAGCACCGTCGCGCAGGAGGAGGATCGAGGGATCGGAGCGCGCGAGCGCGTCGACCTCAGCCCCGCCTGTTCGCAGCCCAGGCCCGGCGACGAGTAGCTTTCGGGACCGGGCCGCAGGCTTCACGGTTCGGGCGCGCCGCCACATCGCAGCAGACGGTACGACGCTGACCGGCCGGTGGGACAACGCCGGCAGCAGCGTCCAGGGCGTGGCGTGCAACCGACTAGGCGGCGCGACCACGACCGGGCCGCTCCCGAGAAAGTCTGCCGCTCGACCGAGAAGCGCCCCCTGTAGGCGCTGACCCACCCCGCTCAGGGTTGTGGGCCGCCCGCGGGCCGCCTGACGCAGGACGAAGCGTGCCGCGGCCACCGCGGTCAGAGCATCGTTGACTTCACCAACCAAGTGGCTCCGAATCCGATCCTTGTCCGCAGTGATCGCGTGGAGAAGTCCGTCGACCTCCAGCAGTTCGACGAACACGACATCTCCCAGCTCCTCCGTGAACTGCTGCACGTCGAACCGGTGCATTGGCCCTGCGACCCCCGGGAGCTGGTGCTGCATGCTGCGAATCGACTTTTCCAGAGCCGCCACGTGCGCGCCTGGGCTTCCGGCGCGAACCTCGTCGAGACGCAGGCGCTGAGCGCGCAGGGCAGCGAGCTGACTGGCCAGCCTCGCCTCGCGGGGCGGGCGCACCGGTGGCTGCGTCAGGGCTGTCGCCCGCCAGCGTTCGCTCCACGTCAGCATGCGGCGGGCATCGCCAGTGAGCACGGCCTCGCGGAGGGCAAGGTTGGCGAGCTCCTCGCCGTGCCCGGTCGCGAGTGCTCGCAGCTCGGAGCTCCCCAGCGTCATCCGGTGCTCGTCGAGCGCATCGAGGCCCCGCGAGCACGCCGCGAACACTCCGCGCGAGTTGCCGGACGCCTCGCGGTCCACGGCCTGCGCCAGCCAGCCGGTCGCGCGGACGAGCGCCGAGGGGTTTCGCCTGTAGCGGGCGGCCGTGTTGAGCATGTCGTGGGCGGACTCGGAACCCTGTTCTGCGGCGAACCGTCCGGCCAGGAGCAGGGCCTGCGGCGCTTCGTCGGTGCGGAGCTCGTGCATGCGTTGCCCAAGAGCGGTGGACGCCTGGAGGAGCGAGCGTCCATGTTCTCCGGAGTCTCGGCGAGCGCGAACGATCACGAGGTCGGCGCGCATCTCCCACCACTCACGGCTCTGGCGGCGAAATAGCGACCGCGCTTTTCGTGCCGCGATCAGTGCCTTGGCGGGGTCCTTGGCAGCCAGCGCAGCGTTGGCGGCGGCCAGGAGCAACTCAGCGCGGCTCCGCGGTTGAATCGCGGACTCCGCCAGTGCCTGCTCGACCACTTCAAGGGCATCACTGGCGAGGCCAGCAGCCATGAGCGCTACGCATCGATCGACTGCCAGTTCCGGTGGTGCAGGCGAGATCCGGGCATACCGTCGGGCTGCCTCGTCGTAGAGAGACAAGGTGCGCGGAATGTCGCCGCGCCAGAAGGCGATCTGGCCTCGGTTCTCGAGGGCATCGACTGCCTCGAGCTCCTGACCGGCTGCCTGGAAGATTTCCTCGGCGCGGAGGATGTCGCGCTCGGCCCGTCCAAGGGCACCGCGGGCGAGGTGGATGAGTCCTCGGTTCGTGAGGGCTCGGGCCTCCCACACTGAGTCTCCCGCCCTTCGAATGCCCCTCAGCGCACCTCGCATGTCGTGCAGTGCTTCTGGATGACGCCCGAGCTGGCTGAGGATGTACGCGCGGCGCATGAGCACCGTCGCAAGCAGTCGGCCGGAGGCCCCCCGGGCCGCTGCGTCGAGCTGGGCCATGCCGAGACGCGTTCGACCGTCCATCACCAGGGTGGCGCCGAGGGTGGCCTGTACGTCGGCGACGCGCTCGGAACTCCCGCTCGCCCTTGCCGTCCGCAGACCAGCACGCAGTTCAGCGACAGCTGATGCCATCGCACCTCCGTCGCGGTGCACGATGCCTGCGGCCTGGTGCGCGAACGAGAGGGAGGCGGCGTCTGCTTCAGAGTTCAGTACTGCACGAGCCTGCTCCAAAGCCACAGCCGGGCGGGACAGTGCAAGCTGCGGCAGCTCTTCCGGCCGGACTGGCGTCGACGTCCTGGTGGCCCGCATCTAACCCCTTAACCTACGCGCGACTTTACCTATACGGTAACGAACGCACAGCCCACCAAAGTCGTGATCGGAGACGGGCATGAGCGACACGGGAGCCCCCAAGCGTCCGCCACTGAGCGACGAGCAGCAGCGCGAACGATCGCGAGAACAGGTACGGATCATCGTCGAGGCGCTCGGTGAGGAGAACGTCGGCGTGGCGACCGTTGACAGCGACGATTGGGCCGACTTCGTCTATCTCTACCGAACGCTGAACATCCTCGTCCGTGACAACGACGTCGACAGGGTGCTCCGTGCCCTCGCGAGCCTCGGGATCGGGGCAGAGGTGTCGGACAACTTGGTCAACGGCCTCACCCGGCTGGTGCTGGCCGCTGACGGGACCGTCCCCGAGGTGCTCGACCAGCTCGATCGCGCCGTCGGTGTTGGGGTGGCGACGCCTGACCACGTTCTCTACGTCACGCCGGGTCGGTGCTGCCCGGCGACCGAGCCAGAAGAGCCAGGCACCGCGGACCCGTTCCCCGGCGTCACCCGGAACGCCGTGGACGGCAGTGGGGTGTTCGTGTCCGTGGTTGACACCGGCTGGCACCCGCCCGCGGAGACCGACCCGGTCAGCCCATGGTTGAAGGGCGTTAAGGGGGACCCTGAGATCTTCGACCCGAAGAACATCCGTCCATACGCGGGGCATGGCACCTTCATCGCTGGCGTGGTCCGGTGCGCCGCGCCCAAGGCTGAGGTGCGGGTCGAGGGTTTCTTGCCCCAGGGCGGTGCTGTCTTCGAGTCCGAAATGACCGTCCAGCTATGTCAGGCGTTGGCTCTCGGGCCGGACATCATCAGCCTCTCAGCAGGGTGCACCAGCCGGGGTGACCGGCCAATCCTGAGCTTCGAGGTCTTCTGGGACAACTTCTTGAGTCACGTCAAGGGCACCGTGCTCGTTGCCGCGGCTGGCAACGACGCCACCCGCGCGCCGTTCTGGCCGGCTGCCTTTCCCTGGACCGTCTCTGTGGGGGCGCTCGACAACTCACGACAAAGGGCCGACTTCACCAACTTCGGCAGCTGGGTCGACGTCTACGCCCTCGGCGTCGACATGGTGAATGCCTACCCGCATGGCACTTTCTTCACCCACGAGCCCCCGGTGAAGGGGGAGGAGCGGCACTTCGCCGGCCTGGCGCGCTGGAGCGGCACCTCATTCTCCACGCCGCTCGTTGCCGGCAAGATCGCCGCCCGCATGAGCTCCACGGGACTGAGCGCTCGACTCGCGACGGACCAGTTGCTTGCAGAGGCACGGGCGCAGGCCATCCCGGGGGTCGGTCCCTGGCTGTGACCGCTAGGTCAGAGCGTCAGCCACTCGGTGCTCTGCGTGGTGTCGTCGCAGGTCACGGTGAACCGGACGGGACCGCCATCGGGCGCAGGGAAGGTGAAGAAGCCCGACTCGTCGGTGTCGACCGCGTGCTTGGCACCCGCGGGCGAGAGGATCGAGATTCGGCACACCCGTCCCGGGACGACCTGTCCCATCAGCGTCCCTGCATCAAGCTCGATCTCGAGGGTGAAGTCGGTGCCCTGGAAGCCGATCACGCGGGGCGTCGTGGCGACGCTCCTGACCAGCACCTCCTCGGTCAGCGACGAGTCATACGCCAGGCTCATCAGGTCTTCGTCGATCGTTCGCCAGGCGAAGGCAGCCCGCGCCGCCGACCGCGCACTATCGGAAACCGCGCCTTGAAGTGCCTCGTCGAGGTCGTCCATCAGCATCTCGTCGTCATCCCATAGCGTCATCTGACTCATCTCCTCTGCTCCGCGGCGGTCCCTGCGAGGAACCCCTTGAGTGCGTTGCTCCTGCGGAGCTGGTCGAGCGCACGAGCCCGGGTCGGCCCGATGCTGCCCACGGGAATCCCTAACAGGCGACTCACCTCACGATAAGGAAGCGGTGGGTCGGCCAACAGCATGGTCAGCAGCTCGCGGCGATCATGGGGAAGCTCCGCCAGCGCAGCGCGCAGGGCCTGTTGGCGCTCGAGTGCCAGCAGGTCGCCTCCGACGTCGTACTCCTCGTGCAGTTGGTCGAACTCTGATGTGGCCTGCGGATCCACCGACACGGTACGGCGGGACCGGTCGATGACCCGGAGACATTCGTGGCGGGTCGTGGTGGCGATCCAGCCCGGAAGAGCGCGGGGCTCACGAAGGTCGGCAAGGTGTTCGACCAGGCGCAACCACAGGGTCTGGTTCACGTCATCAGCGTCATGGCCGCGCAACCGGTGTCTGGCGATGATTGCGCTCACCAGTGGGAGGAAGCGCTCGACGAGCTCATACCAGGCGTCCTGATCCCCCTCTCGCGCATTCTCCACGAGAGTGGCGACGGCCTCTGCTTGATCCATTCGGGGTCCTCCTCCGCCGGCTGGCGTGCCGGCAAGTGTGGAGTCTGCTGGGCCTAACACACTGAGGAGCAGGTCCGAGGCTGCCTGATACGTGCATCCCAGAATTGGGTATTACCGATGTCCCGTCAACGCGAGGAATGCCTACCGATCAACCCGATCCGGCGGCGTTTCGGGCTCGCCCAAGGGGACGGATAGGGTCGAGTCCGTGCGCATCTGTAGATTCTCCGCCGGTGACGATCTCCTCTACGGCGTCCTGACCGGCGAGGTCGACGAGTTCGGCCAGCCCGAGGAGGACGCGACGATCGTCGCGCTGGCAGGTGACCCGCTCTACGTCGGGGTCAAGCTGCTCGCGCAGGAGCACAAGCTGGCCGACGTCCGGCTCCTCGCTCCGGTGCTGCCACGCAGCAAGGTCGTCGGCATCGGTCGCAACTACGCCAAGCACGCCGCCGAGATGGGCAACGACGTGCCGAGCGAACCGTTGATGTTCATCAAGCCCAACACGAGCGTGGTGGGGCCGGGCGACCCGATCCTCTACCCGCCTCAGACGGAGAACCTGCACTTCGAGGGCGAACTGGCAGTGGTGATCGGCCGGATCTGCCGCGACGTACCCGCCGAGAAGGCGACCGACGTCATCCACGGCTACACGGTCGGCAACGACGTCACGGCGAGGGACCTGCAGAAGAGCGACGTCCAGTTCACCCGTTCCAAGGGCTTCGACTCGTTCTGCCCACTCGGGCCCTGGATCGAGACCGACCTGGACCCGCAGACCTTCGCCGACGGCGTGCGGATCCAGACCCATCTCAACGGCGACCTCAAGCAGGACGGGTCGACCAAGGACATGATCTTCGACATCCCGACGCTCATCGCGCGCATCTCGAGCGTGATGACCCTGCTGCCCGGTGACGTGATCCTCACCGGCACCCCCGAGGGTGTTGGACCCATGAACGTCGGCGACGAGGTCGAGGTCTCGATCGCCGGCATCGGCACTCTGACGAACAAGGTGGACAAACGTGACTGACCAAGACGTCGACGACGTCCTCGGCGATCTCGCTCCCGAGCAGGTCCGGGTGCGGTTCCCGCCCAGCCCGACCGGCTTCCTACACGTCGGCAACGTGCGCAGCGCGCTGTTCAACTGGGCTTTCGCACGCCATTTCGGCGGCACCCTCGTGTTGCGGATCGAGGACACCGACCTGGCTCGCAACACGGAGGCCGGCTACGACTCGATCCTCGGATCTCTGCGCTGGTTGGGCATCGACTGGGACGAGGGGCCCGAGGTCGGCGGACCGTTCGCGCCGTACAAGCAGTCCGAGCGCTTCGACATCTACGCCGACGTGGCAGCCAGGCTCCGCCAGTCGGGCAAGGCCTACGACTGCTACTGCACGAACGACGAGGTCGAGGCCCGCCGGCGAGCGTCCGGCTCCAAGCTGACGGGGTACGACGGGTTCTGCCGCGAGCTGACCCAGGGCCAGCTCGACGTGTTCGAGGCTGATGGCCGCCGGCCAACGCTTCGGCTCCGGATCCCCGACAAGCCGATCACGTTCTCCGATCTGGTCCGCGGCGAGATCACCTTCATGCCGGAGAACGTGCCCGACTTCGCGCTGCTGCGCGCCAGCGGTGACCCGCTCTACACGCTGGTCAACCCCGTTGACGACGCGATGATGGAGATCACCCACGTCCTGCGTGGCGAGGACCTGTTGCCGAGCACGCCGCGGCAGATCGCGCTCTACGAAGCCCTGCACGAGCTGGGCATCGGCACCGGTGTGCCCCGTTTCGGCCACCTGCCGATCGTGATGGGCCCGGGCAACAAGCGGCTGTCCAAGCGCGACGCGGGCTCGGGTCTTTCGCGAGTACGTCGAGCGCGGCTTCCTGCCCGAGGGCATCCTCAACTATCTCGCCCTGCTCGGCTGGGGCATCGCCGAGGACCGCGACGTCTTCACGATGGCCGAGATGGCCGAGGCGTTCGACATCCGCCGGGTCAACCCGAACCCGGCCCGCTTCGATCTGAAGAAGCTCGAGGCCATCAACGCCACGCACATGCGGATGATCAGCGTCGAGGACATGGCCGAGCGGGTCGTCCCGTTCCTGGCCGCCGCGGGCCTGGTCGACGACCCGATCAGCGACGATGATCGCGCCCGGTTGGTCGAGGCGATGCCACTTGTCAACGAGCGGATCAACACGCTGTCGGAGGCGGTCGACATGCTCGAGTTCCTGTTCGTCGACGAGGCGGACTTCGCCCGCGAGCCGGCCGACGTCGAGAAGGTGCTCAACGAGGAAGGAAAGCTGGTCGTGAAGGCGGCGGCCGACGCGCTGTCGCCGCTGTCGGCCTGGACCACCGATGCGATCGACGCGGCGCTCCGCGCGAAGCTGGTCGACGAGCTGGGCCTCAAGCCGCGCAACGCGTTCGGGCCCGTGCGCGTTGCCGTGACAGGCAAGCGGATCTCGCCGCCCCTCTTCGAGTCGCTCGAACTGCTCGGCCGGGAGCGCAGCCTGGCTCGGCTGCAGTCCGCGCAGGCCTGATGTCAGTTCCGAGCGTCGGGACTCCGCAGCCCTACTACCTGCTCCATCTGACCGGCAAGCCGGGCATCTGGCGACCACTGGTCGGAGTCGTCGCCCTCGTGGCCTGGATGCTCGTACTTTCCGGGACGGTCGCGCTGGCGCCGTTCATCATCTATGCCCTGTCCACCGACCGCAATGTCGGCGACTACGTGACGCGCTTGATCGACCTCGACAACCCGACCCCGGCCGGGCTCGCCTATCTCAACATCGCCCTTGCCTCGCTGATCCCGGCGGTCCTCCTCGTCACCTGGGTCCTGCACGGCCTCAAACCCGGGTGGCTTGCGTCGGTGCGGCCCAGGATGCGTTGGCAGTTCTTCGTCATCTGCCTCGGCCTGGCCCTCGTCTCGCTGATCGCGGCGCTCATGGTGGCAGCAGTGCTGCCGCACGACGAGGCCGCGGGCGCGGACATCTCCGGCAACCTCAATGCTTGGACGTCCACCACCCGCGACTTCGTTCTCGTGGTGGTGTTGCTCACGCCGTTCCAGGCGGCAGGCGAGGAGTACCTCTTCCGCGGCTATCTCACGCAGGCGTTCGGTGGGATCTTCCGAAGTCGCCTGGTGGCGATCGTGCTCCCGGCAGTGCTGTTCGCGCTGGCGCACGGGCTCGGTCAGTCGGTGCCGATCTTCTTCGACCGGTTGGCCTTCGGACTGGTCGCCGGCCTGCTCGTCGTACTCACCGGAGGGCTGGAAGCGGGCATCGCGATGCACGTGCTGAACAACTGGATCGCGTTCGGCCTGACCCTCGCGTTCGGCGACATGGCCACGGCGCTGAACCCGACCGGCGGCGGCTGGTGGATGGTCCCCGCGACGCTGGCCCAGTCGCTGGTTTTCTTGGGACTTGTGTACGCCGTGGCCCGCGCGATGGGCCTCCGAAACTCGGGAAACCCACGCGTTTTGGAGGCCCCAGCGGGTCCCGTGTAAGGTTTCTCCTCGGCCCATCCCGTGCCTTCGGGAGGGGTCGAATCCCTTGGGATATGGTGTAATTGGCAGCACGACTGGTTCTGGTCCAGTTAGTCAAGGTTCGAGTCCTTGTATCCCAGCGAGATCGCGGTCACACCCTTGTGGATGGTCCGCGATTTGCTGTGAAAAGCGGAGCATCGCTAGAGTTCCGAGCGCTGATCCAGCAGAGCCCCCGTTGTGTAGTGGCCTAGCACGCCGCCCTCTCAAGGCGGTAGCGCCGGTTCGAATCCGGTCGGGGGTACAAGTCCGAAAAGCGGCTCTGAGCAGCGGAAACGCTGGGACGGGCCGCTTCGGCATTTCCGGTCGAATCGGCCTCGGGCAACACTGGGGCAACAGCAGAATCGGCTGGGGCAACAGCGCGGAGCTCGTCGCGGCGGGAACGAGCCGCCTCGCGTGCTCTGGTCATGGCATCCCCGGGTGAGGCGACCCTGGGAGTCATCGCGCTGATCAGCGCGCAGGCCGTGTGCGCGGCGGCGCTCCCGTGGAGGTGCTCTGGAGTTGGCATCGCCGTGACCCGGCGGGGCTAGCTCGACTGATCGGCGACGTTGGCGATGCCCGCGATGAGGATGTCCAGGGCGAGTTCGAACGCCCGGTCGGACCGTTGGCGACCGGAGCCGGCCTGCTGGATCGCCGCGATCAGAGCGGGGCTGCGGGCCTGGTCCACCGCCCAGCCCTCGTCGGGCGCTGCGAGGTCGAGGGCGGCACCCAGGACGATGCTGTCGCACATCGTGATCACGTCGAGGAGCTGCCCGTCCGGCACCCCAGTGGCCCTCAAGGTCTCGGCGAGCTCGTCGTACATGCCCATGACCTCCGGAGACGACACGGTGTAGGCGGTCACGAGTGGGATCAGGCGCTGATGAGCGGCGAAGCACTCGCGATACCGATGGAGCCGCGAACGGACGGTCTGGTCCCAGGGCCCTGGACACCGGCCTCGACGGCCTCGACACGCCTCGACACCGCCCTCGCGGAATACCAAGGAGCGCATCGCCTCGACGATCTCGCCCTTGCTGGAGAGGTGGTTGTAGAGCGACGAGGGCCGCACTCCGAGGGCGTCTGCGACCTGGGCGATCGTGAACTCGCCCGTGCGGTCGACCAGCCGGAGCGCGGCCATCGCGATGGCGTCCTTGGACAACAACGGCGTACTCGGCCTACCCACGGTTTCCTCCCTAGCCAGACGGATTTCGACGTATCCCTTGACATGTGACACAGATCGCCACCATTCTAAAACGAACATCATTCGTTTACATCATCGAGGTCGCCATGTCTGCACTCCCCGCCAGTTCCACCTCCTCGGTCTCGGAACCATCTTCGTCCAGGTCGGGCTCGACCACGCTCCGTCCGGACTCCATCGGCCCTGTCGGCGTGACGGCCACCGTCATCTCGGCGGCCGCGCCCCTGACGGTCATGGCCGGCGTGGCACCGATCGCGCTGGCGATCGGCGGTGTCGGCGTGCCGGGCGCCTACCTGCTGGCCGGGGTCGTGCTGAGTGTCTTCGCCATCGGCTTCACCGCGATGGCGGCGCAGATCAGGCGGACCGGCGGCTTCTTCGTCTACATCGGGCACGCGTTCGGCGGCACGGCGGGGTTCGCGGCAGCCGTGCTGGCGATCGTGTCCTACAACCTGCTCCAGATCGGCGTCTACGGTCTCTTCGGCATCCAGACCCAGGCGGCGCTCGACGACCTCTTCGGCGTGACCGCTCCGTGGTGGGTGATCTCGGCGATCGCGGTGGTGGCGGTGTTCATCCTGGGCGCGCTCGGGATCGACGTCGGGGCGAAGGTACTCGTCGTGCTGATCACCCTGGAGTCGGCGATCCTGGTGATCATGGGCGTGGCCATCGTCGCCCAGGGCGGCGCAGGTGGGCTCGGGGTCGCGTCGTTCGAACCGGGCAACATCTTCAACAGCGGGGTGTTGGCGGTCCTCGGGATCTGCTTCGCCGCGTTCATGGGCTTCGAGTCCACAGCGTTGTACCGCGCCGAGGCGCGCGATCCCGCGCGGACGATTCCGCGGGCGACGTACGCCGCTGTCGGGTTCATGGCGCTGTTCTACTGCTTCATCACCTGGACCGTGGTGCAGGCGTTCGGCGAGGCCGAGATCCAGTCCGCGGCCGGTGAGCTGGGTCCGGCGCTCTTCTTTGCCACCATGGACCAGTACGTCGGCGCGTGGGCGGTGCACGCCATGTACGTCCTGATCGTGACCAGTGTCTACGCCTCGCAGTTGGCCTTCCACAACGCGATCAACCGCTACGTGTTCGGGATGGCGGAGTGCGGCACTCTGCCGAGGGTGTTCGCCCGCACCAACCGCGCCGGCAGCCCGGCGTTCGCGGGTGGGGTGCAGAGCCTGCTTGCCCTGGCCGTCGTGCTCGCCTCCGCCGCACTGGGCCTCGACCCGATCCAAGACCTGCTGATCAAGGTGAACACTCCCGGCGTCATCGGCATCATCGTGCTGCAGATGCTCGCCGCGGCCGCGGCGGTGGCGTTCTTCGTCCGCCGACGGGGCATGCTGCGACAGGGGTTGCTGATCTCGACCTCGGTGGCCGCGGCCGCGCTGATGGCCTGGGTCATCTACGAGGTGGTCAAGCACATCGACGTGCTCACCGGCGCACCGCAGGCAACCAACGTCGTGCTGGTGGCGGTTGTGCCCGCCGTGCTGCTGGCAGGCGTCGTCGGCGGCCTCGTGCTGCGCAGCGTCCGACCCGAGACCATCGCCCGGCTGGCCCGCGACGACGCCGAAGTGGAGCTGCCCAAGTGATGGACCTCATCGTCACCGCTGACCGGATCAGAACCATGGCCGACACAGTTCTGGGCGTGACCGCTGTGGCGATCCGCGACGGCCGGATCGCCGCCCTCGGCAGTCGTGAGGACGTCACCGCTTGGCGGGGAGCGGCGACCCGTGTTGTCGACCTGGGCGGGGCCACGGTCACGCCCGGTCTCATCGACGCGCACATCCACCCCGTGCTGGGGGCCAACCTCACGCGCGGCGTCGGGTTGCTGGGGCTCGACCTCGACGGCGTACGCCGCGCGCTCGCTGCTCACGCGGGCTCCGTCGAGCCGGGCGGATGGGTGCTCGGATGGGGCCTGGACCCGAACGTGGTGCACGGCAGGAGTCTGGCCGCAGCCGACATCGACGACGTCGTCGGCGGGCGCCCTGCGCTGATCAGGCTCTTCGACGGCCACGCGGCCCTCGTCTCGAGTGAGGGCCTCCGGGTCGCCGGCGTCGATGGCCCGCGCGCCTTTGACCAGCGATCCGAGGTCGTGTGCGACGCGCACGATCGGCCGACCGGGCTGCTCCTGGAGGCGGCCGCGATCGCATTGGTGGACAGCGCGGTTCCCGCGGCGTCCCTCGAGGAGATCACCGAGCGCACCCACGAGGCGTTGTCCGCGATGGCGGCGCTCGGGATCACCTCGGCCCATGCTCTCGAGCACGCGCCCGAGGCCTCGAGCGTCTACCAGCTGATCGAGGCCCGGGGTGAGCTGCCGGTGCGGCTGCGATGCTCGCCGTGGGTCCAGCCGGGCACGGACGAGCCGGACTGGGCAGCGGTCGCGGCGCTCCAGGGAGTGGGCGGGCGACGCTGGCAGGTGCGCGGCGCGAAGCTGTTCATCGACGGCACCATCGACAACGGCACCGCGTGGCTCGACGAGCCCGACACTCTCGGTGAGTCGTCGTCGCCGTACTGGCCGGACCCGGTGGCGTATGCGCGGGCGATCGCCTGGTTCGACGCCCACGACCTGCCGACGACCACGCACGCGATCGGTGACCAGGGGGTGCGCCACGTGCTGCACGCACTCGCCGGGACCCGCGGACGGGTGCGGCACCGGATCGAGCACGTCGAGACGATCCCGGACGACCTGGTCGAAGCGTTCGCGAGGCTGCCAGTCACGGCCAGCATGCAGCCCACCCACTGCACGGAGTACACCTTGCCCGACCAGACCGACAACTGGTCCGTGCGACTCGGTCCGGTCCGGGCGAGCCGCGGCTGGCGGATCCGCGATCTTCGCGACGCCGGGGTCCGCGTCGCGTTCGGGTCGGACTGGCCGATGGCCGACTTCGACCCGCGCGGCATCCTCGCGGCAGCGCAGCTGCGCCGCCGGGGCGGTGCTCCCGACCGGTTGCCGATCCAGCCGGACCAGGCGATCACGGCCCGGATGGCGCTCGAGGCGTACACGACGCACGCGGCCTGGTCCGTGGGGGAGCAGGACGAGGTCGGAAGCATCGAGGTCGGCAAGCGTGCGGATCTGACGGCTTTCGCCGTGGATCCGCTGCTCGCGCCGCCGGATGAGCTGGTCGAGGCTCCGATCGTCCTGACGGTGGCAGATGGCGCGGTCACCCACGAGCGGATGGAGGCAGTGAGATGACGACCGGGATGGGCTTCTTCGACGCCGTCACCCTTCCCGCGCCACGTGTCGACGAGGCGTGGGCTCGAAGGGTCGTTCGGGAATCGTTCGGTATCGACGCCGTTGCGCACCAGCTGGGTAGCAACCAGGATGCCAACTTCCTCATCCGGACGCCCGAGGGCGAACCGGTGGCGGTGCTCAAGGTGTCGAATCCGGCCTTCGGGGCCGCCGAGGTCTCGGTCCAGGACGATGCTGCCGACCGAATAGCAACTGCATGTCCGGAGCTGAGGATCTCCCAGGTGCTGCGCGGTGATGACGGGGTCGCCCAGCGCACCACGGTCGCCACTCCGGACGGCCCAGCGGTAGCGCGGCTGATCCGGTTCCTGGACGGCGGCACTCTCTTCGACCTGGGCTACCTGGATCCGCGAAGCGTGGCGCGGTTGGGCGAGGTCGCAGCCAAGGTCGACCTGGCGCTGGCTGACCTCACCGACGGCAACGCGCTCGACCGGGTCCTGCAGTGGGACCTGCAGTACGCAGACCGCACGGTTGCCGCGCTCGGCTCGTCGCTGCCCGCGGCTCGGCGTGCCCAGATCGAGAGCGCTGCGGCCAGGGCCTGGGACCTCGTGGCACCGCTCGTCCCCGACCTGCCTGTGCAGGTCGTGCACCTCGACCTCACCGACGACAACACCGTGCTCGGCGCAGACAATGTCGTCGACGGGGTGATCGACTTCAGCGACCTGACCCGCACGTGGACCGTCTGCGAGCTCGCGATCGCGATCTCCTCGGTCCTGCACCACCCGGGCGCGGAGCCGGCCAGCGTGCTGCCCGCGGTGCGGGCGTACCACTCCATGCGTCCGATGTCGGAAGCCGAGGTGGAGGCGCTCTGGCCGCTCGTGGTCCTGCGCGCCGCGGTCCTGGTCGTCAGTGGCTGCCACCAGGTGGCGGTCGACGGTGACAACGATTATGCGGAGACGCGCCTCGTCAGGGAGTGGCGAATCGCGGACCAGGCGCTCTCTGTCCCGCCCGAGGTGATGACCGCTCTGATCCGCGACACCTTGGGCCTGGGGTGGACGGGTGACGAAGCAGCGCGTTTGGGTCCTCTCCCGGACGGAGTCCTGCTCGCCCTCCCTGACGCGGCGGTGCTGGACCTCTCCCCGCAGTCCTCCTTGCTGGACGACGGTGCGTGGGAGAACGCCGAGATAGCCGAGACGCTCGCCGCGGATCGATTGGCGGCCGGGCATCGAGCCGTGGTGACGAAGTTCGGCGAGGCCCGCCTTGCTGGAAGTCGCGCGCTCGTGCAGGAGTCTCCGGCCTCGGTCGCGACCGGGATGGACGTCTGGACGGCCGGATCCGAGGAACTCAGTGCACCGTGGGACTGCGAGGTGTCCTCCGACGAGTCCGGCATCGTGCTGCGCGCAGACCACATCGAAGTGGTGGCGCACGGTGTCACCGCTCGCGCCACGGGGGTCGTCGTCGCCGGCACGCTCGTGGCCACGACCGTGCCGCGCAGTCGAACCCGGATCACGGCGGGCCTCCGGGCCGGAGGCGTACCCGAGGGGGTGGCCGCGCCGTACGCACGGGGATGGCTGGCCACGCTCGCCGACCCCGCACCTCTGCTCGGGCTGCCCGCGACGAGCGCCGGTCACATCGGCAGCGCCGCGGAGTCCGTGCTGGAGCAACGCGAACGTGCCCTGGCCGAAGTCCAGGAGCACTACTACCGTGAACCGCCGCGGATCGAACGCGGCTGGCGCCACATCCTCATCACCGAGGAGGGACGTCCGCTGCTGGACATGATCAACAACGTCGCGGTGGTCGGTCACTCTCACCCGCGCATCGCCAGAACCGCTGAACGCCAACTACGGCTGCTCAACACGAACTCCCGGTTCAACTACGAGGCGATCGCCGCGTTCGGCGCCCGGCTGGCGGACCTGTCGCCTGATCCGTTGGACACCGTCTTCCTGGTGAACTCCGGCTCAGAGGCGACCGACCTGGCGATTCGGCTCGCGCTCGTTGCCACCGGCCGATCCGACATGGTTGCGATGAGCGAGGCCTACCACGGATGGACCTATGCATCGGATGCGGTCTCGACCTCCGTCGCCGACAATCCGAACGCACTGCAGAGCCGGCCGAGCTGGGTGCACACCGTCGCGGCGCCCAACCCGTATCGGGGCCAGCATCGAGGCACCGATGCCCAGCCGGTACGGACCCGAAGCGGCCGCGGCCATCGACGAGCTCGCCGCGTCCGGACAAGTGCCGGCCGGCTTCATCGGCGAGGCCTACTACGGCAACGCCGGCGGGATGCCGCTGCCCGAGGGATACCTCGCCGCCGTGTACGCCGCGGTGCGCCGCCATGGTGGCCTGGCCATCGCCGACGAGATCCAGGTCGGCTACGGCCGGCTCGGTCACTGGTTCTGGGGGTTCGAGCAGCAGGCCGTCGTACCCGACATCATCGCCGTGGCGAAGGCCGTGGGGAACGGCGTTCCCGTGGGCGCTGTCATCACCAGCCGCGCCGTGGCCGACAAGTACCGCGATGCCGGCTACTTCTTCTCCTCCACCGGAGGCAGCCCGCTGTCCTCACGCATCGGGATCGCCGTGCTGGACATCATCCGTGACGAGGACCTGCAGGGAAACGCTCGCGACGTCGGGGGTCATCTCAAGGCGCGTCTCGAACATCTGGCGCAGCGACACGAGATCATCGGAGCGGTCCACGGCTATGGCCTCTACCTGGGCGTGGAGCTGGTCAGCGACCGGACCACCTTCGAGCCGGCGCCGAGTGAGGCAGACGCCATCTGCGATCGGATGCTCGACCTGGGTGTCGTGATCCAGCCGACGAGTGACCGGATGAACGTGCTCAAGGTGAAGCCGCCCCTGTGCATCGACCGATCCGCTGCCGACTTCTTCGTCGACACCCTCGACCGGGTGTTGTCGGAGGGGTGGTGATCAAGAGTGCGACTCACGCCGAGTGAGCGGGACAGGCTGCTGATCTTCACCACGGTGCTCGCGCGGCGCCGGTTGGCGCGAGGGCTGCGACTCAACGTGCCCGAGGCCACCGCGCTCATCGCGGACACGGTTTGTGAAGCCGCCCGCGACGCACGTCGCAGGAAGATCGCCTCACCACCCGTCGACGTCGCGTAGGGGTGAGCGGAACCCGGGGGATCGGACCCGCAGACATGATCCACAACGATCGGACCGCCGAAGTACGTGTGGAGGACCAGACCGGACGCGTCGCCGTCGACGGCGAACCCATCTCCTCTGCGCCAGCGGACTCAGTCGCTCCCTCCCGCCTGCACTGTGCTTCTGGCCTGCGGTTTCATTGATTTCCAACGACGTCCGACAACCCTCGGTCGCTCTCTCAAGGCGGTAGCGCCGGTTCGAATCCGGTCGGGGGTACCAGGCGGAAACAGGGCCCTGTCCAGCGGAAAACGCTCGGTCGAGGCCCTACTGCTGTGTCCGGCGGTCTCCGGGATCATGGGGATGACGCGTAAGTCGGGCCAATGCCGAGCCTGTGCAGCCGACCGGGTTGGACACAACACGGAGCCACGCGCACGATTGCGGTCGGCTGGCCGAGGTCCGGACCTATACTGTCGCGGTGCCGAGGCTGCGGGGGTGCGACATCAGGTTGCGCCGGATTGCTCGCTCCACCGTAGATCGCGGGTCCCGGGCGGTCGGCCGACTCATGAAGCCGGCCGTGCATGTCGCGTTCCAGCCCAGGAAGCTCCGCCGCATGGGCGAGCAGTGGGCGAACCAGGAACAGATCACCGGCTCGTGAAGTCCCCGTCGACCGTGTTCCGCGGCGCTCTCGGGCCCACGACTCGCCGCTGGAGGAGGGTGACTCGCTGGACCAAGCGGCACCCAGGCTTGGACCCTGCGGCCCTTGGCCTCCCGAGCGGCGTGGCCGCGTTGACGGGAGCTACGCGTGGGCGAAACGTGCTCGTTGTGCTTTCTCGTCAGCACATTGGTCGCCTCGCGCCTTGGCTGGGCTACTTTTCCCAGGACCACGTCACGGTGCTGTCCGAGAGCGAGATCAGCCAAGACGACTTGGGGCATCGACCGCGCATCGCTATGCATGTCGCGTGGACGAGGTCGGAGATCTCCAACAAGGTCGCTGAGTTGGGGGCTCTCGACATGGTGCTCGTCCTCGTTGATCGTGACCACTGGCCTGCGGATGTGGGGGACCATGGGGGCCTGTGCAGCCTCTTGTTTCTGCATCTCCGCGAGCGCGGATGGTATGTCGTCGACACCGAGGAAGAGCCTGACGAGCTGGCGCTTGCGGAGCTGGACGCACTGGTGGGAGTGCTCCTCGCCGACGGGCCGACGAGGCCGCGGTTCTCACCGGAACTGCGGCGGGAAATTCACGAGGCAGCGGATGCAGTCCGCGTCTTGCAGGGCCTCGTCGCAATCCGGAAACGCCTAACCCACTATTACAAGGTGTCGCACGACCGGGCCAACGACCTCTTACCTGTCCGGGAACCAAACCTGAGCCTGTCCGTCATGCAGACCCTGCCCAGTGGCGCTCTGTATTCTCGGGCCGTTCTCAGCACTGACGCCAGGAGCGACGCACCGGGCTTCCCTGAGCTCTTGCCATATCCGGACCTGCACTTGCGGAGGTACGAGGGGCGTATCGGATTCTCTGGAGCCACGCTGATGTTCACCGGACACACCGTTCTGCCTGACTCCTTCAGGTGGCACCTGGAGCCCAATCCCAGCAACTTCCGGCTGTCTGGGCGGCTCCCCGAGTTCGGGCGTATCGATTCGGGCTTGAGGCCCAGGCGACGTCTCAGTGGGACCTTCTACCAACTGGACATGGGGTTCGTCGGTCACTTTGGACACCTGATGACCGAGGTCGTATCCCGACTCTGGGGATGGGACCAGGCGAAATCGGAAATCCCCGATCTGAAAGTGCTCTTCTACACGAAGCCCTCCAACTACGCCAGACCCCAGCTCGAGCTCGACTTCTTCGCGGCCTACGGCATCGCGCCGCATGACCTGGTCTGGGTCAAGCGTCCGGTTTGGCTCGAGGACGTCGTATCCGCCACGCCGATGTGGCACAACGCGGCGCCGCACTACGTACATCCCGCCATCGACGAGACGTGGACGCGCCTGACCAACGGCTTGTTGAGCCGCACCTCGCCGACGGAGGGCCCGCGGCGAATTTTCGTATCACGAAAGCCCGACCTCGCCCGGCGGCGTTGCCATAACACCCCTGAAGTCGAGGCGTACTTCCACTCTCGCGGTTTCCAAATCGTATTTCCGGAAGACCTGAGCCTGGCAGAGCAAGCGCGCCTTTTCTCCGGCGTCGAGGTAGTCGCGGGGTTCGGGGGTTCGGCGATGTTCAACGTCATGCACGCTCGACGAATGAAGACTTTCATCGTCCTCAATCACGAAGCCTATGATGCGGGCAACGAGTACATGTTCGCGTCGATCCTGGGCTGCGAGATTCATTACCTGTGGTCCGCACCTGACCGGCTACCCCGAGCCCACGGCAGGGATGTGAAGGCGGTGCGCTCAAGTTGGAAGTTCGACTTCGCGAGGAACAAGAGCCAACTGGACGACATATTGGATTCGTTGTAACCAGACGATCCTCGGGAGCATGCTCGCGCCCCTAGGCCACGCGGCGACCGCCTGGCTCCCTAGCCATGACCCGGCAGATAGAGATCTTCACCGAGCCCGCGGGAAGCTGCGCTTCCCCGTCTTCTCGTCATGTGGCTTCACCACGGTCCCCCGCTCGAACACGACGACGCTGTCGTAGAAGTGCATCGACCGAGTGGTGCGCGTGAACTCGTCGACGGCGAACGCCTCTTCTCGGGAGTGCCAGGCGTTGAGCTGGTCCGCGAGCCCCTTTGCGTATTCCATGAAGGTGTCTGGCTTGCGGTAGCCCCCGCCATAGGACTTCCAATAGCTGGTGCAGACATCCTCGGTAAGAAAGACACCATCGGCTGAGAGGTGAGGGTAGAGCTCCTCGAAGGTCGCGATCTGCTGGCCCATGGTGTGCCCGCCGTCTTCGATGAGGACGTCGATCGGTCCGATCTCCCTCGCTACGGTCCTCAGGAACTCTCTGTCCTCCTGATCGCCTGTGAACACCCGCATGCCTGGCCCTGCCAGGCGGGCACAGCGGGGGTCGATGTCGACGCCGCAGATCAGGGCCTTTGGGCCGAAGTAGTCTCGCCACATCTGGAGGGAGCCACCCTGGCTGACCCCGAACTCGACGACCACGACCGGCCCGCCCCGAAAGCGTTCGAAGTGGCGGTGGTAGATGTCGAAATAGTGGACCCACTTGTGGATCAGCCGGCCGGTGTTCGCGCGGAAGTACTTCTCCAGAGGGTTCTCCGCGGGGCCGGTTGGGACCCCGCGACCGCCAAGTCGCCCCCGGATCCACTCAAGGCGCTCGCCGACCCTACCGCTGGCAATCACGGTTCGGGACCCTACACGAGGTGGCATCCCGTGGCGCGGCGCCAAGCCGGTTGCTGGCCTCCAGAGCGAGCTAACGGCGCAGAGCGGCGTGCTGCTCCGCGCGGGTCTACAGCGCTGCGTTCATCAGCGCGAAGCCAGCGGCCCGCCCTGTCCACGGCACATCCGTCCACTTCTGTCCCGGCCGAATGGTGGTGTCCGATTTCCGCTAGAGACGTGTGGTGACATGGGTCAGACTAGGACTCATGCAGCAGATCGAGAGACTCGACCGGGAGTCGTGCTACCGGGCCGTGAAGAGCCGCGACCGGCGTTTCGACGGCATCTTCTACACGGCCGTCAAGACGACCGGGATCTACTGCCGTCCGAGCTGTCCCGCACGCACGCCGGGGCTCCAGAACGTCAGCTTCTTCCCGACGGCAGCAGCCGCCCAGGCAGCCGGCTTCCGCGCGTGCAAGCGGTGTCTGCCCGATGCCACTCCCGGCAGCCCGGACTGGGATGTCGCCGCCGATGCCGCCGGCCGTGCGATGCGCCTGATCGCCGACGGCGTGATCGACCGGGACGGCGTGGAGGGGCTGGCCCACCGGGTCGGGTACACCTCGCGCCATCTCACCCGGCTGCTCACCGCGGAGCTCGGGGCCGGGCCTTTGGCTCTGGCCCGCGCGCGCCGCGCCCAGACCGCGCGGGTTTTGATCGAGACCACGGAGATGAGCTTTGCCGACGTCGCCTTCGCAAGCGGCTTTGCCAGCATTCGACAGTTCAACGAGACGATCCGCGAGGTGTACGCCGCCTCGCCGACCGACCTTCGTGGGCGCCGCAAGCGTCCCGCGGAGACCTCTGGCCAGGTCACGATGCGACTGGCGGTGCGCACGCCGTACGCCGGCGGCGCGCTCCTCGGCTTTCTCGCACTTCGGGCCGTCCCCGGTGTCGAAGAGGCGGGCCCCGGATTCTATGCGCGCACGCTGGCCCTGCCGCACGGTACCGGCACAGTCCGCGTCGAGCTCGACGACGTCCGGGACGCCGGCTCGACCGCGTTCGTCAAGGCCCACTTCATGCTGACGGACCTGCGGGACACGGCTGCAGCGGTGGAGCGCACCCGCCGGCTTCTCGACGCCGACTGCGACCCTGTGGCGGTGTCTGACCAGTTCGCCGGCGACCCCGTCCTCGGTCCGCTCGTGCGACGTACGCCCGGGCTCCGGGTGCCTGGGCATGTCGACGGCAATGAGGTCGCGATCCGGGCGGTGCTCGGCCAGCAGGTCACGGTGGCTGCCGCTCGCACGGTCGCGAGTCGGCTGACCCGGCAATACGGGACGCCGCTCGCGGAACCAGTGGGATCGCTGACGCATCTGTTCCCCGACGTGTCGGCGCTGGCCGCGATCGACCCGGCCGAGCTGCCGATGCCGAAGTCCCGGGCCAACGCCCTGATCACGCTTTGCCGAGCCCTGGCCGACGGCGACATCGCGCTCGACCGCGGCCCCGACCGGGACGACGTACGACGTCAGCTGGTCGGACTGTCCGGGATCGGACCGTGGACCGCCGACTACATCGCGCTGCGGGCACTCGGCCACCCCGACGTGTTCCTGCCGACGGACGTCGGCATCCGCCACGCGATGACCCGACTGGGTTTCGATCCGACCGCAGCCGCCGACGTGAGCGAGCGCTGGCGGCCCTGGCGGTCGTACGCCCAGATGCACTTGTGGCAGACCATCACCTCGGTGGTCGAGCCCGTCGAGACGAAGGAGTACTGACATGTGGACCGTAATGGATTCGCCCATCGGCGAGCTGCGCATCATCGAGCACAACGGCGCGATCACCGCGATCGAGTTCACGCCGTTCCGGTCGACCCCCGGGCGTCCCCGCGGTGAACGGGCCGACGACAACGTCGTACTGGCTGAAGCGGTGCGGCAACTTCGCGCCTACTTCGACCACGACCTCAAGGAGTTCGACCTGCCGCTTTCCCCGGAGGGGAGCGACTTCCAGCAGCGGGTCTGGGAGCAGTTGAGCCTGATCGGGTACGGCGAGACCGCGTCGTACGGCCAGATCGCGCACCGGCTCGGCAAGACCAATGCCGCCTCCCGAGCCGTCGGCCTCGCCAATGGCCGCAACCCGATCCCGATCGTGATCCCCTGCCACCGCGTCATCGGAGCCGACGGGACCCTCACCGGTTACGCCGGCGGCATCGAGCGCAAGCAGACCCTCCTCGAACTCGAACAGGACGCCCTCTTCTGACGCGGTCTAGCTGGCCGAGTCGTCGCATCTTCCGCGAGTCGTCGTAACTTACGACGACTCACCACCCCGGACGGGCCGCCGAGTCGTCGCATCTTCCGCGAGTCGTCGTAACTTACGACGACTCACCACCGCGGACAGGCCGCCGAGTCGTCGCATCTTCCGCGAGTCGTCGTAACTTACGACGACTCGGCGCGTCACTCGGCTGCGGCCCTGCGGAGGGACTCGGACAGGCGCTCGGCGGCGGCGAGTACGGCGGGAGCGTGCATGCGTCCCGGCTGACGCGACAGTCGCTCGAGCGGACCGGAGACCGACACCGCGGCGATGATCTTGCCGCTTGGAGACCGGACCGGTGCCGAGACCGAGGCGACGCCTTGTTCCCGCTCACCGACCGACTGGGCCCAGCCGCGCCGCCGGATGCCGGACAGGGCGGTGGCCGAGAAGGCGGCGTTCTGCAGGCCGCGGTGCATGCGTTCGGGGTCTTCCCAGGCGAGCAGTACCTGTGCGGCCGAGCCCGCCCGCATGGTCAGCTGGGACCCGACCGGAATCGTGTCGCGCAGGCCGGACGGGCGTTCGGCGGCAGCGACGCAGACTCGATGCTCACCCTGACGCCGCCACAGCTGGGCCGACTCGCCGGTGATGTCCCGCAGGCGGGCGAGAACGGGGCCGGCAGCCGCGAGGAGCCGGTCCTCACCAGCGGCCGCGGACAGCTCAGAGAGCCGCGGACCGAGCACGAACCTGCCCTGCATGTCGCGGGCGACGAGTCGGTGATGCTCGAGTGCAACGGCTAGTCGATGCGCGGTTGGGCGGGCCAAGCCGGTGCCGGCAACCAGGCCGGCCAGGGTCGCCGGTCCCGCCTCCAGTGCGGTCAGCACCAGCGCGGCCTTGTCGAGTACGCCGACGCCAGATCCCTTGTCCATATGCCGATATTGCCATCTCAGATCATGGGATGCAAGCGTTAGAGTCTATGAGGTAATCGGAACCGAAGGAGGCAGTGATGGGCAAGACCCTGGCGGAGAAAGTATGGGACGACCATGTCGTCCGCAGCGCTGACGGTGAACCCGACCTGCTCTTCGTCGACCTCCACCTCATCCACGAGGTCACCTCGCCGCAGGCCTTCGACGGACTGCGCCTGGCCGGCCGGAAGGTACGCCGACCGGACCTGACGCTCGCCACCGAGGACCACAACGTCCCGACCCTCGACTGGGACAAGCCGATCGCCGACCCGGTCTCCAGAACCCAGGTGGACACCCTGCGCCGCAACGCCGAGGAATTCGGCGTACGACTGCACTCGCTCGGCGACATCGAGCAGGGCATCGTGCACGTGGTCGGCCCCCAGCTCGGGCTCACGCAGCCCGGCATGACGATCGTCTGCGGGGACTCCCACACCAGCACCCACGGTGCCTTCGGCGCGATCGCGTTCGGCATCGGCACGTCCGAGGTCGAGCACGTCCTCGCGACCCAGACCCTGACGCAGGCAAAGCCGAAGACCATGGCCGTCACCGTCAACGGCAGCCTGCCGCCGGGCGTCACCGCGAAGGACCTGGTCCTGACGCTGATCACGCACACAGGCACGGGCGGTGGTCAGGGCTACATCGTCGAATACCGCGGCCAGGCCATCGAGGAACTCTCGATGGAGGGTCGGATGACGGTCTGCAACATGTCCATCGAGTGGGGCGCCAAGGCCGGCCTGATCGCGCCGGACCAGACGACGTTCGACTACATCAAGGACAAGCCGGAGGCGCCAAAGGGTGCCGATTGGGAGGCTGCCGTTGCCTACTGGACGTCGCTGCTGACGGACGCGGACGCCGAGTACGACAAGGAGATCGTGCTCGACGCGAGCGAGATGACTCCGTTCGTCACCTGGGGCACCAACCCCGGCCAGGGTGTCCCGCTGGGCGGGTCCGTGCCCTACCCGGCAAGTTTCGAGGAGACGGGCGACCAGGTCGCGGCCGAGAAGGCGCTCGAGTACATGGCCCTCGAGGCCGGTACGCCGATGCGGGAGATCAAGGTCGACACGGTCTTCGTCGGCTCCTGCACAAACGGCCGGATCGAGGACCTGCGACTCGCGGCCGAGATCATCAAGGGGCGCCACGTCGACAAGGACACCCGCCTGCTCGTCGTACCCGGTTCCGTGCGGGTGCGCCTGCAGGCCGAGGACGAGGGCCTCGACGTCGTCTTCAAGGAGGCCGGCGGTGAGTGGCGGGGTGCGGGCTGCTCGATGTGCCTCGGCATGAACCCCGACCAGCTAACGCCGGGGGAGCGCAGCGCGTCGACCTCCAACCGCAACTTCGAGGGGCGGCAGGGCAAGGGCGGGCGGACTCACCTCGTTTCCGTTCCGGTGGCGGCCGCAACCGCCATCCGAGGCACTCTCTCGTCACCGGCCGACCTGTCGTCAGTCGAGCCCGTCCAGACCAGCACCGGCAGCAGGGACTGACGACCATGGAGAAGTTCACCAGCCACACCGGCGTCGCCGTACCGCTGCGTCGCAGCAACGTCGACACCGACCAGATCATCCCGGCTGTCTACCTCAAGCGGGTCAACCGCACCGGCTTCGAGGACGGACTGTTCGCGGCATGGCGCAACGACCCGGACTTCGTGCTGAACAGGCCGGAGTACGCCGCCGGCTCGGTGCTGGTCGCCGGACCCGACTTCGGGACCGGCTCGTCGCGGGAGCACGCTGTCTGGGCCCTGCAGAACTACGGTTTCAGGGTCGTCATCTCCTCGCGTTTCGCCGACATCTTCCGTGGCAACTCCGGCAAGAGTGGACTGCTCGCGGCAGAGGTCGACGAGAAGGTCGTGCAGCGCCTCTGGGACTACCTCGAGGACAAGCCCGGAGCCACCGTGACCGTCGACCTCGAGTCGAAGACGATCCGGGCCGGGGCCGGTCCCGACGCCGTTGAGGACTCGTTCGACATCGACGACCACACCCGCTGGCTGCTGCTCGAGGGCCTTGACGACATCGCAATCACACTCGGTCACGCCGACGACATCACGGCGTACGAGGCGCAGCGTCCCAGCTGGAAGCCCGCGACCCTCTGACGGCAAGTGGTCGTGCTTCGCTTGGGCCGAAAATCGACTTCATCATCGTCCGCGCTGACGAGTTCTTCCAACCCTGGTTGGGCTTTCTGCCCGTCCACACCCGCGACTCCCTTCATTTTCAGGCGATTCGGAGCACTGGGTGTCGTCGAAG
This sequence comes from uncultured Actinomycetota bacterium, assembly GCA_963844385.1. Lineage (GTDB taxonomy): Bacteria > Actinomycetota > Actinomycetes > Propionibacteriales > Nocardioidaceae > Nocardioides. The sequence continues at coordinate 66,917 of CAWJOJ010000014.1, forward strand.
TTGAGAAAAATTGCTGCCTCAAAAGGCTCGCGGTGATTGTGATGTGCGACACGAATGCCTAGCGTGCGTTGAAACAACGTCGAGCAGCAGCTCGGTCGTGATGGTTCATTGGAAGGGAAGCTAGTGAACAAGTCTCAGCTCATTGACACGCTCGCCGCGCGTTACCAGGGGAACCGCAAGGCCGCTGCGCACGCCCTTGAGTCCGTCCTGGACACAATCACCCGCGAGGTAGCCCGGGGCGAGAAGGTCGCCATCACCGGATTCGGCTCGTTCGAAAAGCGCGTCCGTCCCGCCCGGTGGGTACGCAACCCGCAGACCGGGGAGCGGCTCAAGGCCAAGAAGACCGCCGTGCCGAAGTTCAACCCGGGTGCGGATCTGAAGAACGTCATCTCCGGCGCCAAGAAGCTGCCGAAACTGACTTTGGCCAGCCTGCCACAGGTCCCGGGAATGGCTGCCGCAAAGAAGGCTGCCGCCAAGAGGCCGACAGCCACGAAGGCCGCTCCGGCCAAGAAGGCGCCCGCCGCGAAGGCGCCCGCCAAGAAGGCGCCCGCCAAGAAGGCGCCGGCCAAGACCGCAGCGAAGTCGACTGCCACGAAGTCGACTGCCACGAAGTCGACGGCCAAGAAGGCACCTGCCAAGAAGGCACCTGCCAAGAAGGCCCCAGCGAAGAAGGCGCCCGCCGCGAAGGCGCCGGCGAAGAAGACCGCAGCCAAGTCGACTGCGTCGAAGACGACTGCGACAACGGCGACGGCCAAGAAGGCACCAGCCAAGAAGGCTCCAGCAAAGAAGACCGCGACCAAGACCGCCGCCAAGAAGACGGCGGCCAAGAAGGCCTGACGCGCGAAAGCCTGCCGAACGACGAGCCACGAGTGCCGTGGCTCGCCGTTTCGCGGCTCAGAGGCCGGTCGCCGATCGGGTGTGCGCGCCGACGCCCAGAACCATGGCTCGGCCGAGATCCACGACCTCGTCCACGTCCTGCCGAAGCGAAGGCCAGTCGCCGGCAAGCGCGACTGCGCCCGCGGACTGGTGTGCGGCGGCTGAGCCGACCCCGAAGTGGGGTGCGAAGTCGGCGGTCGCCCGGGCGGCGTACATCGTGGTGCCGGTGCCTTCGGCGTCGGCGACGAACGCGGCGCCGGACGCGGGTACGGCGGCCAACGCCTCCTCCAGCTCTGCTGTCTTGAGGGCGGGCAGATCGGCGCACACGGCGGCTACCCCCGCCTTCGGCCAACGGCGCTCACACTCGAGGGCGGCCTGGACGAGGGTTGCGTTGAGGTCGCCGCTGGCCCCGTCCGGGAGTACGACGCAGCCGGCCGCGGACAGGTCGCCGGCAAACTGGAAGTCGTCGGTCACCGCCAGCACTGCCCCGACCACAGGACAGTCGAGGACGGCCGCGACCGTGTCGAGCGCAAACGCGCGTGCCAGCGTCGAGCGCCGTTCGTCCGACAGTTCCGACATCCGGCTCTTGCCGAGTGCGGGGGGCTTGACCGGCACGACCACGACGTAGCTCAGCCCGGTGGCATTCATCGCGCCGATCCTGTCAGAGAACCGATAGCCTTCAAGACACGAGGGAACAGTCGAAAGGGCGGGAGCGGGGCATGGCCGGCAAACGTCGCGAACCACGTGGTTGGGCAGTGATCACGGCCGCGGTCATCCTCAAGCCGCCACTGATCGCCTTCATCAGCAGGGATTGGATCGACCTGCACAAAATCCCCAAGACCGGTGGCTGCGTGGTTGTGTTCAACCACGTCTCGTACCTCGACCCGCTCACCTCCGCTCACTTGATCGACGCCGCGGGCCGGACCCCGCGTTATCTCGCGAAGTCCGGCCTGTTCGAGAACAGGCTGCTGGGTGGGTTCCTCAAGGCGGCCGGCCAGATCCCGGTCGCGCGGATGTCGGCCGACGCCGTCGGGGCCTTCGCCGCCGGAGTACAGGGGATCCAGGAGGGTAAGGCGATCATCGTCTACCCGGAGGGCACCATCACCCGCGATCCGGACGGCTGGCCGATGCGCGGCAAGTCCGGTGCGGCGCGAATCGCACTCGAGACCGGCTGCCCGGTCATCCCCGTCGGGCAGTGGGGTCCGCAGGAAGTCCTTCCCGCCTACACGAAGAAACCCCTCCTGTTCCCGCGCAAGACCGTGCACCTGAAGGTGGGCGACCCGGTCGACCTCTCCGACCTGCTGGCCCAGGAACACTCCAACGCCGTCGTGCTGCAGGCCACGGACCGGATCATGGCGGCCCTGACCCGTCTCGTGGAGGACCTCCGCGGCGAGAAGGCGCCGGAGAAGCGCTTCGACCCCCGCACGGCCGGGGTCCAGGAGACAGGCAATCCCAAGAAGAAGAAGGGCTCAACATGAGCAAAGTCGCCGTGTTCGGTGCCGGGTCGTGGGGTACGGCGTTCTCGCTGGTCCTGGCGGACGGCGGCGCCAACGTCACCCTGTGGGGTCGTCGTGAAGAGGTCTGTACGACGATCAACGAGAAGCGGGAGAACACCGACTACCTGCCCGGGATCGAGCTACCGCCGGCGATCTCCGCGACCCATGACCCGGAGGAGGCGCTTTCCGGTGCCGACCTGATGGTGCTGGCGGTCCCGTCCCAGACCCTCCGCGAGAACCTCGTCGACTGGGCGTCGTACATCCCGAGCAACGTGGTGATGGTGTCGCTGATGAAGGGAGTCGAGCTTGGCACCACCAAGCGGATGAGCGAGGTGATCGCCGAGGTCACCGGTGCCGGCCCGGAGCGCATCGCGGTCGTCAGCGGACCGAACCTGTCGCACGAGATCGCCATGCGGGAGCCGGCGGCCTCCGTGATCGCGTGTGCCGACGAGGCGATCGCCAAGCGGGTGCAGGACATCTGCCACTCGCCCGCCTTCCGGCCCTACACCTCGCGTGACGTCCTGGGTTGCGAGCTCGGCGGTGCCTACAAGAACGTCGTCGCGCTGAGCGTCGGCATGGCCGTGGGCCTCGGCTTCGGAGACAACACCACTGCCTCTGTGATCACCCGAGGCCTTGCCGAGACCGCACGCCTCGCGACGGCGCTCGGCGCGAACCCGCTCACGCTGATGGGTCTTGCCGGCCTGGGTGACCTGGTTGCGACGTGTTCCTCTCCGCTGTCGCGGAACCGGACGTTCGGCGAGAACCTCGGCAAGGGCAAGACGACCGAGGAGATCTACGCCTCGACCCGCCAGGTCGCCGAGGGTGCGAAGTCATGCTCCTCACTGCTCGACCTCGCCCAGCACACCGGTGTCGACGCCCCCATCGCCGAGCACGTCAAGGCCGTTGTCGACGGCAAGATGACGGCGACCGAGATGATGAACAGCTTCATCGCCCGCGACACCAAGGCCGAAACCGACTGACCCGTGCCGAGTCGTCGTAACGACGAGTCACGGTTTGCGACGACTCACCGAGCCAAGAGCCTGCCGAGTCGTCGTAACTTACGACGACTCACGGAATTTGCGACGACTCACCGAAGGTCGTTCAGGGCCCGCTCGAGGTCGGACCAGAGGTCGTCCACATCCTCGATGCCGACGGACATCCGGACGAGTGCGTCGGGGATGGTGGCGGGCTCGGTCTTCCAGCGGCGCCGCCGCTCGAACGTCGACTCCACCCCACCGAGGGAAGTGGCGTGCACCCACAGCTTCGTCTTGTGGGTCAGCAGGTCGGCAGCCAACGCCCCTTGGGCCAGCACGATGCTGATGATCCCCCCGAATCCCGGGTAACGGACCTCGCCGACGGCCGGGTGCGCCTCGAGGCGGCGTACGAGCTCCTTGGCGTTCGACTGGGCCCGCTCGACCCGCAGGTGCAGCGTGCGCAGGCCGCGCAGGGCGAGGAAGGCCTCCATCGGACCGGGTACGGCGCCGATCATGTCGCGGCGCTTCTTGAGTACGTCGAACAGCTCGTCGTCGCGGGTCACGATCGCCCCCATGAGCACGTCGCTGTGCCCGGCGAGGTACTTCGTCGCGGAGTGCACGACCAGGTCGACGTCCATCTCGAGCGGCCGCTGCAGCAGGGGAGTGGCGAACGTGTTGTCGACGACGACGTACGCCTCGGCCTCGTGGGCGGCGGCCCGGATCGCCGGGATGTCCGCGACCTCGAGCGCCGGGTTGGTCGGCGACTCGAGGAACACCAGGGAGGCACCGTCGCAGGCCTTCACGACCGCCTCGGTGTCGGTGCTGTCGACCAGCTCGACGCGGATCCGTCCGCGCGCCTCCAGATCTGCCAGCTGCAGGATCGAGCCGTTGTAGGAGTGCCGGGGAGCGACCACCTTCTGGCCCTGGCCCACGAGATCGAAGATCGTCGCGATGGCCGCCAGCCCGGACGCGAAGGACAGGCACCGCCCGCCTTCCAGCGCACCCAGCGCGTCCTCGAAGGCTGTCCAGGTCGGGTTGCCGTAGCGGCCGTACTCCAGGTCACCGCCCGCGACGTACGTCGACGCGAAGGTCACCGGCGTGTTGAACGGGTGGTCGGCGTGCGTGCGGGGCGGCCGGCGTGCACCGCGACGGTGGCCGGCTTGAGTTCGGGACCTCGGGAGTCGGGCATGCACAGCAGCCTAAGCCTCGATCCGTAGACGGATCGAGGCTAAGGGGCGTGCGGCAGCGAAGACACTCCGGCACATGTCCTTGTATCGTGAGTGGCTCGGGGTGCGAGACAGTCAGCGGAGGTTCATGTGTCTGCCCGTGGCATGGCTTTCTCGTTGAAACTGGCGACTGTCAAGCGAGGGGCCAGACGTCTCTACACTGAACTTCTTCGCAACGAACGCTTACCACGACCGGCCTTGGCTCGTCTCACCGACTCGCGAGCGATCGGCATGGCCGCCTTCGCCTTCGACAACTCGCCGTTCTACCGCGACCTCTACACCGGGGCGGGCCTGAGCCGGGCCGATCTCCGCGATCCTGAGGCATTCTCGACCCTGCCGATCATCGACCGCACACTGGTCAAGGAGTACGCGTCGATGATCCGGTCGCCGGAGGCGACCGACGCCTCCGCCCGGGTGGCTCTCACCGGAGGCAGCACCGGCGAGCCCCTCATGACATACCACGACGCTCGCGTTCCCCTGCTGGCCCTCAGTTGGCGCATGTATCGATGGTGGGGGATCGAGCCGTCGGACGATCTGGCCCACGTAGGCCGGTGGGCCACATCGAAGTGGACGAACCTGAGGACGAGTCTCAGTTGGTGGCCGACCAAGGTGACGCTGGTTGACGCGGCGATGCTCGATCCCAGGGCCGTCGAGGAGTTCGTAGTCTGGGTCAACGAGAACCGACCGAAGTTGATCGAGGGCTATGTCGGTGCGCTCAACGAGATCGCCACCTACGTCCATCGGAGCGGGCTCCCCTTCCATTCGCCTGTGGCGCTGGGAGCGACGGCCGCGCCGCTCACGACGGAGGTACGACAGCTGATCGAGACTTCCCTGGGCGCCCCAGTTCACGACCAGTATCGCTGTTCTGAGGTCCCGTGGATGGCTGCGGAATGCGGCGTGCGCAACGGGTTGCATGTTTTCGCGGACATGCGACGGATCGACGTCGTCGATGAGAATGGTCTCGCGGCTGCGCCCGGTGCGACAGGTGATCTGGTGGTGTCGGATCTCAGCAACAGAGTCTTTCCGATCGTGCGGTACAAACTGGGGGACCGAGGATCCCTGCGGGCGGAGACCTGCCCATGCGGTGTCACCCTGCCGCTTATGGATCCCCCTGATGGGCGGACCGTCGACATGATCCGGCTCCCGGACGGGACAGTCGTCGCCGGTGGCTTGTTCAGCATCTTTTCTGCCGCGCCCAACGCGGTACGTCTGTTTCGGCTTCACCAGAATGCCGATTTCTCGATCACTCTCCGCGTGGTGGAGGGAGACCACCCGCACGCGAGGGAGCAGGTGGCTTGGGTGGCCCAGAACCTGAGTGAACGCTTCCGGAAACAGGTCCCGGTAAGCGTCGAGTTCGTGGACTCGCTTCCCTACACAGGCGGCAAGATGAAGTACGTCACGAGCGACATCCAGGGCTGACTTCGAGTCGTGGGCTCCGAGCGGCCGACGCCGTCGGCCCCCCATCCGGTCGCTCCACGATCGGGGCCAAGGTCCAGCGGTAGGGCGGACTCCATCGACGGTTCAGACGTGAGCCAGCACGCCGTCGAGCGACCGAGGCACGTGAGCGAGGTCGAGCGCGTCGACGAGCACCCGGGCGTAACGACTCTTCCGGCCGGCCCGGGTCCCCATGAACCGGCGGAGCTGCTCATCGATCTCGCGTCCTCGCTGGGCCGGCTGCTTCTGCAGGATGCGGAACGACCCGAGCTCACCTTGAGCGTCGACGGTCCGTTGCACGGAGGCGACACCGAGAGAACGGATCAGCTCGTCCTCGAGATCTTCGACGCACACGTAGAAACCGAGCTCCTCCATATCGGCCCGGGACAGGTCGGCGCCGAAGCCGGCCCGCTCGAGACCCCGCCGGAAGTAGCCCTCCTCGGCCGCGTCGCACAGTCCCGCAAGCCGCAGGTTGAGACCCTGGGGGCCGAAGCGTTCCAGGAAGCGGCCGATGTTCGTCGCCCCGCCAATCGAGACGATGGCGACGCCCTCCGCGGCGAGGCTTCGCTCGCGGCGCTCGGCGAGGGCCTCGAGCGCCTCCCGGTCACTCATGCCCTCGACGAGTACGACGGCGCGCGGGGTGGCGGCCGTGGCCAGGTCAGGGTTCATGAGCTCTGCATTTTCCGTCGACGGAGGATCCGCCGTCGAGGATACCGACCTGAGCGTCCTCGACCTGGGCGTTTTCGCCGCAGGTGCTTTGGCATGATGGCGGCCGTGACCTCCCCCGACGTGACCGATCCCGTGCTCGATCTCGCCCGCGACATCGACGCCACCTGCCGACTGACCGGCGAGTTCACGTTGAGGTCGGGTCAGGTCGCGAGCGAGTACTTCGACAAGTACCTCTTCGAGGCGCAACCCGACTTGCTGGCCCGCGTCGTCGAGCAGATGGTCCCGCTGCTGCCGGAGGGCACGGAGGTGCTCGGCGGCCTCGAGCTGGGCGGCGTACCGATCGCGACGATCCTGAGTGCGCGGACCGGGCTGCCGGGCCTGTTCGTCCGCAAGAAGGCCAAGGACTACGGCACCTGCAAGCTCGCCGAAGGTGGCGACGTGTCCGGCCGGCAGGTGACCCTGATCGAGGACGTGATCACCACTGGTGGCGCCGTACGCGACGCCACCAATGCCCTGCGCGCCGAGGGCGCCATCGTGCACACCGTCGTCTGCGCGATCGACCGCAGCCCCGCGGACAGCAGCCCGCTCGCCGACGTCGGACTCGAGGTCCGCTCGGTGTTGACCAAGGCGTTGCTCGACTCGGTGACCGCATGAGTGGGCGCAAGCCACGAGTCGCAGTCGTCTTCGGAGGTCGCTCCAGCGAGCACTCCATCTCCTGCATCTCCGCTGGGAGCGTGCTGAAGGCGATCGACCGCGAGAAGTACGACGTCGTCCCGGTCGGCATCACCACAAAGGGCCAGTGGGTTCTCGAGAACCCCGACACCAACCGGCTCGAGCTCGGGCCAGGCGGCGAGCTGCCCTCGGTGGTCGGCTCCAGTGAGCTCGCGCTGGTGCACGGCGAGTCCAGCGAGCTCGTCGTCCACGAGCCGGGCAACGTCCCCAAGACTCTGGGCGAGGTCGACGTCGTCTTCCCGGTCATGCATGGCCCGTGGGGCCAGGACGGCACCCTGCAGGGGCTGCTGGAGATGGCCGGGGTGCGCTACGTCGGAGCCGGCGTCCTCGCCTCCGCAGTCGGCACCGACAAGGTGTTCATGAAAAGGCTCTTCCAGGCCGCGAAGCTCGACCTGCTGCCGTACGTGGTCCTCACGTCGCGTGGCTGGGCCACCGACCAGGCGAAGCTTCGCTCCGACATCGACGCGCTCGGGATGCCGGTGTTCGTGAAGCCCGCGAGGGCCGGGTCGTCCTTCGGCATCAGTCGGGTCGACTCGCTCGACCAGCTCGACGCCGCGATCGCGGAGGCGCACCGGTTCGACCCGAAGGTGATCGTCGAGGCGGCCGCCGTGGGGGCGCGCGAGATCGAGTGCGGCGTGCTCCAGGGCGAGGGTTCCGAGCCGCACGCGACGAGCGAGGTCGCCGAGATCCGGGTCGATCCGCATCACCAGTTCTACGACTTCGAGGCGAAGTACCTGCCCGAGGAGAACACCGCGCTCGACGTACCCGCCGACCTCGAACCCGGTGTCGCCGCCGACATCCGGGCAGCCGCCGTACGAGCCTTCGACGCGCTCGACTGCGAGGGTCTGGCGCGCGTCGACTTCTTCCTGTTCCCGGACGGGCGGATCATCCTCAACGAGGTCGAGACCATGCCCGGCTTCACCAGCCTGTCGATGTTCCCCCGGATGTGGGCGGCCAGCGGGGTGGACTACCCCGAGCTCGTCGACCGCCTGATCCGGCTGGCCCTCGCCCGCGACACCGGCCTGCGCTGAGAACGCGCCTAGGACACTAGTGAGGCTTCGCCTCTGACCGCCGAGTCCTGGGGCTGGCGTGGTCGGCGGGGTGCGGCGCACCGTTGGGTATGGCGAGGATGACGGTCAACGAGCTGCTCGAGGGTCATGTAGGACTGGACGTCGAGTGTCTGGATCGGATCTACCTCAACGGCTATGTGCCGACGCTGCAGTCGAGTGGGCAGGTGGCTTCGTTCATGATGGCGCATCTGAAGCAGCCGATCCCGTCCCCGGCGATCATGGAGAAGATCGGCACCCGGTTCCGTCGCGGGGTCCGAGACTTCGCCGGGGCCCATCAGATCCCGGTGGTGAAGTTCGCGAAGGGCGAGCGCAAACAAGACGTGATGCGGCCATACCTGGTGCGTCGGGCCGCGACCGGTCGCCCGGGGGTAGCCGCGATCGGCGTCGCGCAGGAGTACCAGAGCGTGTGGTCGGCCTATCAGCCACAGGACCGCGGCGAGACCGGTCGCCGGGTGTGGTTCACCTTCACCAAGTCCGACCGTCGGGTGACCTGCTACTACTTCTACATCTGGGATCGGGACTTCGGGCCGTGCTTCATCAAGGTCTGCGCCTACTTCCCCTACCCGGTCAAGGTCTGGCTCAACGGCCATGAATGGGCCAAACGACAGGCCACCCATGCCGGGATCGGGTTCACCGAGCTGTCCAACGGGTTCGCCACCTGTGAGGACCCAGAGGCGTTGCAGGCGATCTGTGACCGGCTCGGCCCAGACGCCATTACCGTGTTCTTCGAGCGCTGGATGAGCCGGCTGCCCCTCCCGCTGACTGCGGCGGATCGAGACGCGGGCTACTGGTGGGAGCTGTCGATGCGGCAGATCGAGACCTCCCGCACCATCGTGTTCGACGCACCCCGCCGAGCCCGGTTGTTCTTCGAAGCACTCGTGGCCGACAACCTCGACATCGGCCGACCCGATCATGTGGAGCTGATCTTCGCCGGCCACCGGAAACGATGGGGCCGCCCACCCAAGGTCGAGCCGACCTACAAGACCCGCATCGATACCCGCGAAACCATCGGGGTCACCGTCAACGCCGACTACAAGCACTCCCGGATCAAGCAATACCTCAAGGACGGCCGCGCGCTTCGGATCGAGACCGTCATCAACACCCCCGACGACCTGCTGTGCAAACGCCGTTTGCAACACCTCGGGGAACTGCAGGCCAAGGCACGTGACGGCAACCAGCGCCTGCTTGATACTGAACGCGTCGGGCAGGGTTGTGTCCTTGCGAGCCCAGCCTTTGAGCGGGTCGCACAGTCCACCCTCAACCGGGATGGCAGGAGGTCGCCCGCACTACGGTTCGGAGATCCTGGGTCATGGCCCTGCTCGGCGCCCTGTGTGTCGGCCTGAACGCCCTCGGATTCACCAACCGGAGCCTCCGCGCCCAGGTGTCCCATCTGCTCGGCGTCGCCTACACCGTCAACCAGGCCAGCTACGACCTCGCACGGCTCCGCCTGAACGGTCTGATCGCACGCAGCCCGGGCACGCAACACCTACGACCTGACCCCCGAGGGGCAACGGGTCGCGATCTTCTACACCAAGGTCCACGACCGACTGCTACGACCGCTCATCGCCGCCGACGCACCACCCGCACCCACCCAGCTGCGCCGGCGCTGCGCGATCGACAAACACGTCCACAACTACGCCGACCACGCACGCCTCGGGAACGCGCGCCTGAAACTCAAGCAAACGCCTCAGTTTCGGGAACCTAGCTTCCCCGAGGTACAGGGGTCGGTC
>CAWJOJ010000015.1:0-246908 GCA_963844385.1 uncultured Actinomycetota bacterium
CGCCGCCTGATGCAGGCACTCGCTCCGGGCCCACAGCGGCCAGTCGTCGGTCGAGAGCGACTCGTGGACACCTGCCACCGCGGCGGCGACGTCTGCCGGGAGAGGAGTCAGCGACGTGGCCCAGCAGGCGACCGTCCTCCGGGTCGGTGACCGGCAGCAGGAGGTCTTCGCGTCTGCCAGATGCCGTCGATCAAGGCCCCTCCAGGCACGGAGAGGGCGGGGTGCGCTCGGCATCGTCGTCGGCACGAGCCGAGTGGCTGCGTCGGTCACGGCCACCGCGGTGGCCAGGCACTGGTCAGATGCGCACATCGCTGATTCCTTTGACTAGCTGAAGCGGTCGACGACCTTGGCGTAACCACCGATGAACGGCAGGAACCAAGGCGGTCCGAAGTGGCCGGGCACGGCGCGGTAAGGCAGGTGTTCCCAGAGGTTCCGCGACGGCTCTCCCAGCATGGACAGGGCCATCTGCTTGCCCATGTAGGTGGCCATCTGGACCCCGTGGCCGCTGTAGCCGAGCGAGTAGTGCACGCCGTCGTGCTCTCCGGCGTGGACCATCTGGTCCATGGTCAGGTCCACCAGGCCGCCCCAGGTGTAGTCGATGCGGGCCGAGGCGAGGTCCGGGAACACGGTGCTCATCGCGCGCTCGAGGATCTCGGCGCTCTTGAGGTCGGAGTCCGGGCTCGACAGCGCGAACCTGGCCCGACCGCCGAAGAGCAGGCGGTTGTCCGGCGTGATGCGGAAGTAGGAGGTGAGCATCTCGTTGTCGGAGGCCTGCCGGTTGCGGGGCAGGATCCGCTGGACCGTCTCGAGCGGCAGCGGCTCCGTCACGATGATGAAGCTGCCGACCGGGATGGTCCGTCGCTTGAGCCACGGGATCAGCGTTCCGGTGTAGCCGCTGGTGGCGACCAGGACCCGGTCGGCGTGGATCATGCCGCGCGTCGTGGGAAACGCGTGGCCGCCGCCTGGGCGGGCGGACAGCTGCGGTCGACCCGGGCGGCCTCACAGACGGTGACCCCGGCCCTGGTCCCGGCCTCGGCCAGGCCGTGCACGAACCGGCCAACGTGGAGCCGTGCCCCCAACGGGTCCACCATGCCGCCGGCGTAGAAGTCGGTGCCGATCTCGCTGTGGAGGTCCGCCTTTTCGACGACGGGCACCGAGTAGTCCGCGAGCTCCGCAAGTGTCTCCTGCGTCTGGCGCATCTGGCCGACCTGCTTGGGCGTTCATCGCCAGGGTCAGCTTGCCGGAGCGCTGGAAGTCGCAGTCGATCGAGTGCTCCTTCACCAGCTCCTCGATCGTGTCGATGGCCCGGTTGTACTCGGAGAACATCTCGAGGCCCGGGGCATGCCGTATCGCTTGATGGCCTTGCCGAGCCCGATGGCGAGACCGGTGGTGGCCATCCCACCGTTTCGCCCCGAGGCTCCCCAGCCGACGGTGTGCTCGTCGAGCACGACCACCGATGCGCCATGCTGGGCAGCCTCGAGAGCCGCGGACAGGCCGGTGAAGCCGGCTCCGACGATCGCGATGTCGGCGCGCTCGGGCACGGGGTTCCGGCGGTAGTCACCGGACGGCGTGGCGGTGTCCAGCCAATAGGGAGTGAGCTTCACCATTTCCTCCTAGAGGTGCGCAGGGTCAGATGCCGAGGGGCGAGTTGACTCGTCCAGGGACTTCACAGTGTGTATTGTAGCCAGGGCTCGGGGTCGTAGCCACGGTCGAGGTAGACCGGTTGCGGGAGCAGTATGTCGGGCGTCGGGCCTTGGCGTCGACCGGCTGCGCAGGGAGCGAGATCCGAGCATCGCACGTACCCACATGATTTGCCGATTGTCGACCGTCGGCAACCCGCTGTTGACAAGTTACCGTTCAGTGAAGGAAAATGCGGAGCGGCCGATAGCTGCTGCTGAGGAGCAGTGGTGCTGGCCATGACGAGGGAGCTGATCGTGGCGGTGTCCGGCCTGAGCAGGTTGAAGACGATGGAGCGGAAGTCGACGTCCGACCGCATCAGCGACGAGCTGCGGCAGATGATCATCGAGGGATCGCTGCTCCCCGGCGAACAGCTCGGGGAAGCCCGGATCGCCGAACAGCTCGGCGTGTCCCGCGCTCCCGTGCGCGAGGCGCTCCAACAGCTCGTGCAGCAGAAGCTGCTGGTCGCCTCCCGGAACAAGGGCGTCACGGTGGTCAGCGTTCTCGGCCTCGGACATCTGGGAGATCTACGACGCCCGCTGCGCGATCGAGAGCCACGCGGCCGTGCGCATCCTCGACGGCGGACCGGGCGCTCGTGCGCGGGCGACGGACGCGCTTGGGACGGCGCTCGACAGGCTGCGCATCCCCGTCAAGCGCGGTGATCTCCGGCAGATCTCGGCCGCTGACCTGGACTTCCACATGACGCTGGTCGCAGCGGCCGGCAACTCCCGCCTCGTCGACGCCTACTCGATCCTCTCCGCGCAGTCCCTCACGTGCATCAACAGGCTGGAGATCGCCCTCCCGTCAGGTGAAGAGGTCATCGATGAACACGAGATCCTCATCGACGCGATCTCGAGCGGTGAGCAGGACACGGTCATCAAGGCCATCAGCGACCACCTGACCCTAGCCGCGAGTCACCTCACCGCACCGCCGTCCCGGCCCCCGGCCAGCAGCTAGCCACCCAACTGAAGCCGACCCGGCGCGACCGCCCGGCGGTTTCGTCGACGTCTCGCAGCGCCAGCACGGCCGAGTGCCGGCGCGCCCGCCGCCCGTGTGCGCAGCCTGCCCGCGTCCAGTCGCAGGAAAATTCTCAAAATTCGTAGTCGTATGTTGTCGACAATCGGCGGAAGACATGCTTCGATAGGACCAACCAGCCCAAAGTGTGAAGGGAATCACCATGAGAACCCGAACAAATCTCGTCGCGGCCGCCGTGGGCGCAGTGCTCCTGGCAACGGCCACCGCCTGCGGAGGGGCGAATGGAGCAGACACGGGCGCACCTGCCGGTGAACCGGCCAAGGACTCGCTGCCGAAGGTGGAGCCGGACGCCGCGGCGGTCAAGCTGCTGCCAGCGGACGTGAAGGCGCGCGGCACGATCACGATGGCCGCCGATCTGCACTACCCGCCGACGTCGTTCCTGGCCGAGGACAACAAGACGCCGATCGGCTACAACGTGGACATCGCCACGCTGCTGGGCGAGAAGCTCGGGCTCGAGGTCGAGGTCAAGAACGTGACCTGGGATGGCGTGATCCCCGGGATCGCTGCCAGCCGCTACGACTTCACCGCCACCAACATGACTCCGACCGCCGGAGCGGCTGGAGGTGCTGGACATGATCACCTACTGGGAGGCCGGGTCGTCCCTGATCGTGGCGAAGGGCAACCCTCTGGACCTGAGCGTGGCCGACCAGTCCACGTGTGGGAAGAAGATCTCGGTGATGGCCGGCAGCACGCAACAGGAGACCTACCTGCCCGAGATCTCCCGGACGTGTGAGGCCAACGGCGAGGACGCCGTCGAGGCCGTGGTCCTGCCGAACGTCCAGGGCGCGCTGACCCAGCTCGCCTCGAAGCGCATCGATGGCGTCTTCTCCGACACCTCGCAGCTGGCGTGGGCGGAGAAGCAGCAGCCGCAGGCCTTCGAGCTGGTCTCGCCGCAGTACCAGAAGAAGGAGGGCAACGACATCGTCGCCCTCGGTCTGGACAAGGACTCCCCGCTGACGCCGGCGCTGCATGCCGCCATGCAGTCCCTGATCGACGACGGCGCGTACCAGGCGGCGCTGGACCGGTGGGGGCTGGGCGCTGGCGCCATTCCCACCTCGAAGGTGTTGAAGTAGCCGATGGCTGACATCGGTCTGGTCGATCCGGCCCGAACTGAGGAGGCTGGGAGAATGGATGCGACCGAGAAGCCACGGGTGCACAGGCGCGGCCCGCTCGAGTACGCCGCCTGGGCGCTCTGCGTTCTGGTGGCGATCGCAGTGGCACGCACCCTGGTCACCAACGAGAACTACCAGTGGGACGTGGTGGGGCAGTACTTCACTGCTCCGACGGTCCTGGCGGGGCTGCGCCTGACGATCGTCCTGACGATCCTGGCGATGTTCTTCGGGACCTTGCTGGGTCTGCTCATCGCGGTGATGCGCGCCTCGACGGTGCGGCCGGTGCGGCTGCTGGCGTCCGGCTACATCACCTTCTTCCGTGGCACGCCGGTGCTGGTGCAGCTGATCTTCTGGTTCAACATCGCGGCGTTGTACCCCAACATCGCGGTCGGGATCCCGTTCACCGGCGTCTCGCAGGCGGTCGACGTCAACGTGTTGATGAGCGCGACGACGGCGGCCATCATCGGTCTGTCCCTCAACGAGGCGGCCTACCTGTCGGAGATCATCCGAGGTGGTTTCGCCTCGGTGGACAAGGGCCAGGTCGAGGCGGCGGACTCGCTGGGGATGAGTTCCTTGACGAAGCTGCGGCGGGTGATCATCCCCCAGGCGATGCCGACAGTGGTCCCGGCGACCGGGAACCAGGTGATCGGGATGTTCAAGGAGACCTCGCTGGTCAGCGTGCTGGGGGTGGCCGAGCTGCTGCAGAGCACCCAGCTGATCTATGCCCGCACCTACCAGGTGATCCCGCTGCTGATCGTGGCCTGCCTGTGGTACCTGCTCATGACCCTGGCCCTCAGCTATCCGCAGTCCCTGATCGAGAAGAGGTACTCGCTGGTGAGATCCCGAGTCAGCAACGAGCCGGCGCCGATCGACCCGGTGCCGCTGGGGAGTGAGGCACGATGAACGACACGACGAACGGCACGATGAACGGCGCGGGAACCGTCTACGCCCGCCGGCTGCGCAAGTGCTACGGCGACCGCGTGGTGCTCGGCAGCATCGACCTGGATGTCAAATGTGGCGAGATCGTGTGCATCATCGGTCCCAGCGGGTCGGGCAAGTCGACCCTGCTCCGATGCGTCGACGGGCTCGAGGAAGTCGACCGCGGGGTGCTGCGGGTCAACGGTGAGGACCTCGGCTTCGTCGAGACCGAGACCGCCTACCGGGCCCTGGGCCGCAAGGAGGTGGCGATGCAGCGCACCCGGATCGGGATGGTCTTCCAGCAGTTCAACCTCTTCCCGAACATGACTGCGCGAGAGAACGTGATGGCCGGACCGGTGCTGGTCAAGGGTGTGGCGAAGAAGGCCGCTGCAACCCGTGCGGACTCCTTGCTCGCCGACGTCGGCCTGGCCGGCCACGGCGACCACTATCCGTGGCAGCTGTCGGGCGGTCAGAAGCAACGGGTGGCGATCGCCCGGGCGCTGGCCATGGACCCCAAGGTGATGCTCTTCGACGAGCCCACCAGCGCCCTGGACCCCGAACGGGTCGGGGAGGTCCTCGCGGTGATGAAGGGACTGGCCGAGCGTGGGATGACGATGCTGGTGGCCACCCACGAGATGGGCTTCGCCAAAGAGGTCGCCGACACCGTGATGTTCATGGACGGCGGAGTCGTGGTGGAGCAAGGCCCGCCTGCGGACGTCCTGGGCAGCCCCAAGGAGCCGCGAACCCAGAAGTTCCTGGAGAAGGTGCTGTAGATGTCGGACGGGCAGCTTGCCGTCATCGGAGTCGGCAGCGTCGGGAGCATGGCGCTCTGGGAGGCCTCGAAGCTGGGGATTCCCGCGGTCGGCTTCGAGGCGGTGGCCCCGGCGCATCCTCGCAGCGCCGTGGGCGGCGATACCCGCCTGTTCCGGATGACCTACCGGGGCGAGCACAACCTCTACCCGGTCCTCCAGCTCGCCGAGCGCCTCTGGCGGCAGCTGGAGGAGGAGTCCGGGCAGGAGATCCTGACCCAGTGCGGCGCCCTGTCGATCGGCGAGGTGAACGGGTCCTACATCCCGGCCCTGTTGGACTCGATCCGGCGCACCGGGGCGCCCTACGAGATCCTCGACCACGCCGAGATGGCGAGCCGGTACCCGCAGCACCGGCTGTCGCCTGGCGAGTGCGGCGTCCTGGACGCCCAGGGGGGCTTCCTCCGCACGGATCGCGCGGTGCTTTCCGCCGTCGACGTGGCTCGGGAGAACGGCGCGACGGTGGTGAAGGACGAGCGCATCCGCGAAGTCACGGAGCTGGCCGACGGGGTGCGGATCGCTACCGACACCGACAGCTGGACGTTCGACCGGGTGATCGTGGCGTCGGGCACCGGGTCTGGCGCGGTGCTACCGCCCTATCTGCAGCGGCACGTCCAGCCCAAGCGGATCTTCCTGACCTGGTTCACCGCCCGCGACGCCAAGCAGTTCGTCCCCGAGGCATTTCCCGTCTTCATCCGGATCTCCGGTGACCGTTCCCTGTACGGCGCGCCGACGGTTGACGGGGTGACCGTCAAGGCCACCCTGGACGGGCGTGGGGAGCCGACGGCAGACCCGGACACGATGTCCAGGGAGCTCAGGCGGGCCGAGGTGGCCGAGTCGGTGGAGACGGTTCAGGAGTTCCTCCCCGGCCTGGTGCCGGAGATCGTCCGATCGGATACGTACCCCGACCTCTTCACCTCGGACTCGACCGGCCTCCTGGGACCGGTCCCGGGCAGCGACCGCATCTACTGCGCGACCGGGTTCTCGGGGGTGGGCTTCAAGATCGCGTCGGCCTTGGGGGCCGTGGCCGCCTCCGAGGCGCTCGGCCAGGGCCGGCGCGTGACGGGGCTGGACTTCCTCCGTCCGGCACGCTTCGCTGCGCACGCCTAACCGTCGGCAGCCGCCCCGCCTGATGTCGTTCGGGCGGCCATCGGTCACTCGCGGCCGTGCAGGATCTCGATGACCCGTCTGGCGTTGCGCTCGATGTGGGCTCGCACCTGCTGGACCGCCGTCGCGGTGTCGCCGGACTCGATGGCCTCGAGGATCACCTTGTGCTCGGCCAGGATGTCGTCGGGGTGCTCGAACTCGCGATCCTCCAGCGACAACACGGTCAGGTAGAAGCGAAGCTCCACCATCAGCTCGGCGTAGAACTCGTCGATGCGGCTGCTGTGGAGCATCGAGACGATCGCGGAGTGGAAGGCCAGGTCCACGTCAACGATCCGGAGGACCTCGTGCGAGGCCGCGGCGGCGACCAGCTCGTCGTACGCCTTCCTCAGCGCAGACAGCTCCGCCTCCCCGGCAGGCCGGGATGCGGCAGCGGTCTCCAGCCGCTCCCGCGCAGCGTAGAGAGCCTCGACCTTCTCCGGCGTCGGAGAGATCACGACCGCACCGCGGTTGACCTCGTGCCTCACCAGCCCACTCAGTTCCAGGATCCGGACCGCCTCTCGCACCGTGTTGCGAGCCACGCCCAGCTCGCTGGCGATGGCGCTCTCCCGCAGCCGGTCGCCGGGCGCGAAGGCGCCCGCCACGATGCGCGAGGCAAGGCCTGCCGCCACCTGCTGAGCGGTCGTCGACCGCTGCACCACCAAACCCTCGAGAGCTGACATACGAAACAGAGTAGTCCCTTCGGGAGCCTTGCGCACTACAGTTCAACTGTACTACAGTTGCGCACATGCAGTCCGTCACGCCAACCACCGCGAGCAGCCCAGGTGTTTCGCTCTGGAACCCGCAGGCGCAGATGCCCACCGCCCGCGCAAAGCGACTGGTGATCACCAAGGGAGAGGGAGCCTGGCTGGAAACCTCCACGGGCCAGCGTCTGCTGGACGCCACCGCCAGCCTCTGGCACGCCAACATCGGCCACGGCCGGGAGGGCCTCGCCCGCGTCGCCTACGAGCAGATGAGGAAGCTGGAGACCTACCACACGTTCGGACGGTTTGCGAACGAGCCGGCCCTCCGGCTCGCCGACCGGCTGGCAGACATCGGCCCCGTCCCAGGCGCCAAGGTGATGCTGACCAGCGGCGGCTCCGACTCGGTCGACCTCGCGTGCAAACTGGCCAGGCGCCACTGGCAGCTCGAGGACCGTCCCGAGAAGACGACCATCCTCAGCCGCGTCGGGGCGTACCACGGCCTGCACGCCTTCGGCACCAGCGTGGCCGGGCTGCAGTACAACCGGGACGGCTACGGCACGGAGTCGCTGGTGCCGGAGACGGCCCGGATCTCGACCAATGACCTCGACGAGGTCCGTCGATCGGTCCTCGAGCTCGGCCCCGAGAATGTCGCCGCGATCATTGCCGAGCCCGTCATCGGCACGGGAGGCGTCATCGGTCCCGCCGAGGGCTACCTCGAGGGACTGCAGGACCTCTGCAGGCAGCGCGACATCTTGTTCATCGCCGACGAGGTCATCACCGGTTTCGGCCGGACGGGGCGTCTGTTCGCCTCTCAGCGGTGGGACCTCCAACCCGACCTGGTCACCATGGCCAAGGGGATCACGTCTGGGTACGCCCCGCTGGGCGGGGTCCTCGTGGCCCCTCGGGTGGCAGACCGGTTCTTCGACGGCCCGGACGCGCCGATCTTCCGCCACGGCCTGACCTACTCCGGCCACGCGACGGCCTGTGCCGTCGCCCTGGCCAACCTCGACGTCCTTGATGACGAGAACCTCGTGGAGCAGGCGAGCTGGCTGGAGACCGTGCTGGCGAAGGTGGTCGAGCCGCTGGCCGACCACGAGCTCGTCGCGGAGGTGCGCGCCGGCGCCGGCTTCATGGCCGGCATCCATCTGCGCCCGGGCGTCAACGGAGACGCGGTCGCCGAAGCCTGCACCGACGCCGGTGTCCTGATCCGGGTCATCCACGACAACACGCTGCAGATCTGCCCGCCCTTCGTCACCACTGAGGAAGAGCTCGGCCTGATCGCCAACACCATCGCCGAGGCGCTGGACGCCCACCAGGGCTAGCCCACATCACGGATCGAAGGGAAACGAAGTAGATGCGCATCGGAGTGGTCAAGGAGATCAAGCCGGCGGAACGCAGGGTTGCGTTGACCGACGCTGGCGCCCGTGCACTCGCCATGGACGGCCACGACGTGCTCGTGGAGTCCGGTGCCGGGGCGGGAGCGGGGATCGCCGACGAGGACTACGAGCGGTCGGGGGCGAAGATCGTCGGCGCCGCCGATGCCTGGGCGGCCGACCTGGTTGTCAAGGTCAAGGAGCCCGTCCCCGCCGAGTACGACCTCCTGCGCGAGGAGACCGTCCTGTTCACCTACCTGCACCTCGCTGCCGACCGGCCGCTGACCGAGGCGCTGCTCCGCAACCGGGTCACGGCGATTGCCTACGAGACTGTGGTGGACGCGCGTGGCGAGCTGCCGTTGCTCAAGCCGATGAGCGAGGTCGCCGGCCGACTGGCGGCGCACGCCGCCGGGCAGTACCTGATGCACCCGTACGACGGCCCGGGGCTGCTCCTCGGCGGCTCGCCGGGCGTTGCCCCAGCCAAGGTCACGGTGCTCGGGGGCGGGGTCGTCGGCACCCAGGCCGCCCTGCTGGCCGTGGGCATGCGCGCCGACGTCACGATCCTGGACACGTCCCCTCACCGGGTCCGCGAGCTCGAGGAGCAGTTCGGCTCTTCCGCTCGGGTCCTGCACTCCGAGGGTGGACCGGCGATCTCGGCGCTCCAGGACTCCGACGTCGTCATTGGAGCCGTCCTCGTCCCCGGGGCTGCAGCGCCCAGGCTGCTCAGCCGCGACGATCTTCGGCAGCTCAAGCCCGGGGCGCTCCTCATCGACGTGGCGATCGACCAGGGGGGCTGCTTCGAGACGTCGCGGCCCACGACCTATGAGGCGCCGACGTACCAGGTCGACGGCATCACCCACTACTGCGTGGCGAACATGCCGGGGGCCGTCCCCCGAACATCAACCAGGGCGTTGACCAACGCGACGTTCCCCTACCTGCGTCGTCTCGCCGCACTCGGCGTCGAAGAAGCGCTCAATCGCGATCCCGGCTTACGACAGGGACTCAACACCAAGGCCGGATCGATCACCCACGACGCCGTGGCCGCGGCGTTCGGCTGATCCGGCGCTCGTCGAGCACACCACCCCCGAAAGAGAGCAGTGATGACCCAGACCCAGCTCACCTCGAACCCCGACCACACCGCTGGTCTCCCTGCCGTGTTGGCTGACGTCCCTCGGGAGCTCTTCCTCAGCGGACGGTGGACCCCTGCCGCGAGCGACCGCCGGATGTCGGTGCTGAACCCCGCCACCGAGGAGATCCTGACCGAGGTCGCGGACGCCGACGAGAGCGATGCCCGAGCCGCCGTGGAGGCAGCTCGGCGTGCCCAGGATCCCTGGTCGCGGACGCCCGCCCGGGTCCGCTCGGAGATCCTGTACCGCGCGCACCAGCTGACGCTGGACCGCACCGAGGAGCTGGCGCTCCTGATGACGCTGGAGATGGGCAAGCCCCTGCAAGAGGCCCGCGGCGAAGTGGCTTACGCCGCGGAGTTCTTCCGCTGGTTCGCCGAGGAGGCCGTTCGCATCGACGGTGGCTACACCCACCGCCCCGACGGAGCCGCTCGCAACCTGCAGGTCAAGCAGCCGGTCGGTCCGTGCCTGCTGATCATCCCGTGGAACTTCCCGCTGGCCATGGGTGCCCGCAAGCTCGGTCCCGCGATTGCGGCCGGTTGCGTCAGCATCCTCAAGCCGGCCCCGCAGACCCCGCTCAGTTCCCTGGCGCTTGCCCAGATCCTCGCCGAGGCCGGCCTTCCGGAAGGTGTGCTCAGCGTCCTGCCCACCAGCCGTGCGGCGGACCTCGTCCAGCTCATGCTCGACAGCGGCGTCATTCGCAAGCTGTCGTTCACCGGGTCCACCGGGGTCGGCAAGCTCCTGCTGGCGCAGGCTGCGTCCGGAGTCCTACGGACGTCGATGGAGCTCGGTGGCAACGCCCCGTTCCTGGTGCTGGAGGACGCCGACCTCGACCGCGCCGTGGACTCCGCGTTCAACGCGAAGATGCGGAACATGGGGGAGGCGTGCACCGCCGCCAACCGCTTCTTCGTCCACGCCGCGGTGGCCGACGAGTTCGCCACGCAGCTGGCCGAACGGATGGGCTCCCTGACCGTCGGAGACGGCACCAAGGCGGGTGTCGACGTGGGTCCGCTGATCGACGAGCCCAGCCGCCAGAAGGTGCTCTCACTGGTCGACGATGCTGTGGAGAGGGGCGCGAAGGTCCTTGCAGGCGGCGGTTCACCCGACCGGCCCGGCTACTTCGTGGAGCCCACCGTGCTGACGAAGACCGACCCGCAGAGCGCGCTGACCGCCACCGAGATCTTCGGACCGGTCGCCGCAATCCAGACGTTCACCGACCTCGACGACGCAGTCAACCGGGCCAACTCCACCGACTGGGGCCTGGTGGGCTACCTCGCGACCCAGGACCTCGACAACGCCTTGAACGTGGCCGAACGGCTGGACGTCGGAATGGTCGGCATCAACACCGGCGTCGTCTCGACTCCATCGGCGCCGTTCGGTGGCGTGAAGCAGTCCGGACTGGGCCGAGAGGGTGGACGCATCGGCATCGACGAGTTCCTCGAGACCAAGTACATCTCGGTCCCGGTGCGGTCATGAGCCGCGCTGAGTACACCGTCGACGTGATCGCCGGCGACGGCATCGGTCACGAGGTGATGCCGGCTGCGGTCTCGTGCATCGACGCGATCGCCCCGGCCCTCGACTTCGCTGTGCGCTGGCGGACCCGCGAATGGGGTTCGGACCACTTCCGCAAGCACGGCCGGATGATGCCGGTGGACGGCATCGATCTCCTGAGCACGGGTGACGCCACTCTGCTGGGGGCCGTCGGTGCGCCCGACATCCCGGACGACGTGACGCTCTGGGGACTGCTGATCCCGATCCGCAGGGAGTTCCACCAGTACGTGAACCTGCGCCCGGTGCGGATCCTGCCCGGCGTGGTCTCACCGCTCGCCGCGGTGGACAAGCTCGACATCGTCGTCGTCCGAGAGAACGTCGAGGGGGAGTACTCCGAGGTCGGCGGCAGGCTCTACCGCGGCCAGCCGCAGGAAATGGCGGTCCAGGAGTCGGTCTTCACCCGGGCGGGGATCGAGCGAGTCGCGACGTACGCCGTGGAGCTCGCCCAGCAGCGGCAGGGGCGCCTCGTCTCCGCCACGAAGTCCAACGGCATCATCCACACGATGCCGTTCTGGGACCAGGTCGTGGGGGAGTGCGTCGCCGCCAGCCCCGGGGTGACCGTGGAGAACGTCCTGATCGACGCCCTGGCGGCCCGCATGGTGCTCCGACCGGACACGATCGACGTCGTGGTCGCGTCCAACCTCTTCGGCGACATCCTGTCTGACCTGGCGGCGGCCGTCGCGGGCTCGATCGGTGTGGCCCCGAGCGCCAACTTGAACCCGCCGCGGAAGCACCCTTCCATGTTCGAGCCGGTCCACGGCTCCGCACCCGACATCGCGGGTCGCGGGATCGCCAACCCTGTTGGCCAGATCTGGGCAGCAGCGCTGATGCTCGAGCACCTCGGCGAGGCGGCTGCAGCCAGCGTCCTGGTCGACGGCATCGAGGCGACGCTCGGCGACGGCACCCGCACGCCGGACCTGGGCGGCACCGCCACGACCGAGGAGGTCGCGGCAGCCGTCGTAGGTCACTGCCAGCGAGCGCTGGCAGCCGAGGTCCCAGCGACATGAGCACGGAGCCGCGGGTGGCGGTGGTCACGGGCGGGAACCGGGGCATCGGTCTGGAGATCTGCCGCCAGCTTGCCGGCCTCGGCCACCACGTCGTACTGGCCGCGCGCGACGCCGCTATAGCCGCCAAACGAGCGGGGGAGCTGGACGCCTCCTGCCCCGGCGAGGTCACCAGCGTGGGCCTGGACGTTGCGGATGACGGCTCCGTGCAGGCCGCGTTCCGAGAGATCAGCGAGCGGTACGACAGGGTCGACGTGCTGGTGAACAACGCGGGCATCGCCGTCGACGGCCCGGATCACCGCCCGTCGGCACCGGACCTCGAGCGCGTACGGCGGACGCTGGAGACCAATCTCCTCGGCGCCTGGCGCTGCTGCGCCGAGGCCGTCCCCTCGATGCGTGAACGCGGCTACGGCCGGATCGTCAACCTGAGCAGCACCATGGCCTCGCTCGAACTGACGCGGACGCCCACGTCGCCCGCCTACCGCATCTCGAAGGCCGGGCTCAACATGCTCACCCGGACGCTGGCCCATGAGCTCGACGGCACCGGAATCCTGGTGAACGCCGCCTCTCCCGGCTACACCCGGACCGACATGAGTCCGGACGCGCAACGCCCGGTCCGCGACGGCGCCGACACGCCGGTCTGGCTGGCGACCCTTCCGGATACCGGACCGACCGGGGGATTCTTCTTCGACCGCCGCGCCCTCGAGTGGTGAGGTCAGCCAGCGCCATCAGCCCTGCCCGGACATGAGTCCGGCCAGAGACACGGCACGGCCCGTGCATGCGCACGGTCCAACGATCTGTCCGATATCCCCGAAAGGAATCTCCATGGCCTACGTCCACCAACCCGCAGCCACCGTAGTCAGCGCCCTCGAACCGAAGGGTCAGCGCCCCGGCGCCGACAACGGTGACCCCCAGATCTCGTCCCTGGCCTTCGACACCCCCGACGACGTCCGCGTCGGAATCTGGGAGTGCGAGCCGGGTGGTTGGCCGGTCGTCAACCGTGCTGACACCGAGACGTGCTACATCCTGAGCGGCCGGGCGACGGTCACCGACGCCGAAACCGGTCACAGCTTCGAGATCTCCGCCGGCGACGTGATCGTGCAGCCGCGCGGCTGGTCGGGCAGATGGGACGTCACCGAAACCATCCGGAAGGTCTACAGCATCGGCGTACCAGCCACCGACCTCCAATGTGGCCGCAGGTTCCGCCAGCGTGGCACCTTGTGGCGGTCCTCGCGGAGTACGGCCGCCGTTCGGTTTTGATGCCCGATCCGCCGTCAGCCAGCGCCGCTATCCGGGGTTCCCGAGGTGCGACATGCGTTCTCCTCTACGGCAGGGTCAGCGACAGTGTCGGGGTCGGGCTCCCGGTACGGGCGGCGACCCGCGACACGCAGGTCGAGATCGACCGTCCATCGGCCTTCTGGGCGGCGCTGAGGAACACGTCGCGGTGGTCGAGGGTGCCGTCCACCCGCTCGACGTCGAGCAGGCACAGACCGCACTCGCCCTTGCGGCAGTCGTACATCAGGTCGACACCGGCGCGGGTCAGGGCCTCGAGGATGGTCTCGTCGGTCCGGACGGTCGCCTCAACCCGACGCTGTGGGACCCTGACCACGAACTCCTCCGGCTGGAACCAGCCGCTGCTGCCGAAGGTCTCGAAGCGCAGGTTGACCGGCGGCAGGCCGCCGGTCTGCCACTCCCGGCGTACGGCGTCCATCAGGCGGATCGGCCCGCACATGTAGAGCTCGGTGTGCTCGCGCAACCGGTGCTGGTCGACAGACGCCACCAGGTCCGCGACGTCCAAGGATGACTGCTCGTCGTCGACGTGGACGACCAGCCGCTCGCCGTGGAGCTCGCCGAGCTGGGTGAGGTAGGCCATCCGGTCGCGGCTGCGCCCGACGTACACCAGCGTGTAGTCGGCGCCCACAGCGCGCAGCACCCGGGCCATCCCGGCCACCGCGGTGATACCGATGCCGCCGGCCAGCAGGACGTACCTGGGGGCGCCGACGCGGAGCGGGAAGTTCTGCAACGGCTGCGTCACGGTGAGCTCGTCGCCGGTAGTGAGCCCGTGCATGAAGACCGAGCCGCCGCGGGACTGTGGCACCCGGAGCACGCTGATCGTGAGCAGCGATCCGTCGTCGTCGGACTCGACGATGGAGTAGGACCGGACGTCGGTCGTGTCGCCGATCTGCACGCGGACGTCGAGGTGGCTGCCTGGCATGGCTCGGCCCCGGGCCGGGCGCTCGATCACGATGCGCATCACGTCCCGCGCCGCCGGCGCGGCTGCGACGATCCGGCCGGTGCTCCACTCGGGCAGGGCGGACGTGGTCATCGCGCCGACCCGACCAGGGAGCGTCCTTCGGCCGCGAGCATCCGGTCGAGGATCCGGCGTACCCACATGCCGCCCGCGTCGATGTTGAGGCTGTAGAACTCGTGGTCGGGGTTGGCGTCGATGGCCGCCTGCTGGGCCGCGAGCATCGCCTCGTCCTCGGCGAACACCCCCTTCACGCCCTCCCGCAGCTGCGTGGTGATCAGCTGGCTGTCGAGGCGGTAGTTGCGCATGAACGCCCAGAAGTAGTGCGACGTCCGGTCGGTCTCCGGGGTGATCGTGTTCATGACATAGCCGTTGACGCCCTGGCTGCGGTCGCCCTCGGGCGCGCCGGTGCCGGCGCGCGCGACGCCGACGTCGATGCAGATCGTCGCGGGCGCGTAGTAGTGGATGATCTGCCACCGGTCGACGCGGCCCTCGAAGTCCGGGAACCGGTCCCGGATGTTCTTGCGCCAGAACGGCGGCGGCTCCACGTCGAGCATCCACCGTTCGACGGTCACGCTGCCGTCGTCCTCGAGCCGGGTCCGGAACTCCGACTCGCTCAGCTCCTCCTGCCCGATGCTGCTGCCGTGCACGAACTCCTCGTGGGTGAGGTCCATCAGGTTGTCGAGGATCAGCTGGTAGTTGCACGGCGCCTCGATCGTCAGCCCGTCGCCGGCCCACTCGGGGTCGTCCATCTGGTGCATGTCCGGGATCAGGTCGGGATCGGCCTGCGTCACGTCACCCGGCCACACCCAGAGGTAGCGGTAGCGCTCGACCACGGGGTACGACGGCACCATCGCGCTCGGATTGACCGTCTCCTGCGCCGGCATCGCCGTGCAGCGGCCGGCCGAGTTGAAGCGCAGCCCGTGGTAGGGGCACTGGACCTCGTCGTTGCCGATGAGCTTGCCCATCGACAGCGGCGCGAGCCGGTGCCAGCAGGCGTCGGCGAGCGCGACCGGCCGGCCGTCCCTGGTCCGGTAGAGCGCCATCGGCTTTCCGGCCACGGTGCGCGACATCAGGCCCTTGGCGGTCACCTCGTGGTCCCACGCGACGGCGTACCAGGCGTTCAGCGGGTGCGGGAAGATCTTGGCCGCCACCTTCCCGCTCGGCATCAGCTCGGCCATCGCCTCACACCCCCTCGGGGACCGGGGCGTGCAGCCGGCGGCGCAGGCCGTCGATGAGGTCGCCCAGGATCTTCTGGGAGAGCGCGGCGTGCGAGAGCCAGGTACACGAGTGGAAGGCACCGGAGTAGACGTGCAGCTCGGTCGGCACTCCGGCCGACAGCAGCCGCTGGGCGTAGGCGATGTCCTCGTCGCGGAGCGCGTCGAACTCGTAGGCCGTGACCAGTGCGGGCGGCAGGCCGGCGAGGTCGGTGGCGCGTGCCGGTGCGGCGTACGGCGACACCTGGTCGGTCCCGCGCACCCCATGCCCGAGGTAGCTGTCCCAGCTGATCTCGCCGTTCGCGAGCGTCGTGATGGGGATGCTGTCGGCACCCAGCGTGCGCATCGACTCCGTCTCCATCCGGTCGTCGAGCTCGGGGATCCCGAGGAACTGCACGCACAGCCGCGGGCCGCCACGGTCGCGCGCCAGCAGGGCGACGCCAGCCGAGATACCACCGCCGGCGCTCTCGCCGCCGATCCCGATCCGGTCGGGGTCCACGGCGAGCTCCGATGCGTTGTCCGCCACCCAGGTCAGGGCGGCGAAGCAGTCCTCCAGCCCGGCCGGGAAGGGGTGCTCCGGCGCCAGGCGGTAGTCGACGGAGAACACGGCGGCACCGACCTCGGCCGCGATCCGGCGGCAGTCGGCGTCGTAGAGGTCGAGGCTGCCGACGACGAAACCGCCGCCGTGCACGTAGACCAGCGCGGGGAGGGGACCGTCGTGGTCGGCCGGGCGGTAGCGGCGCACCCGGACCTCGGGCGCACCCTCCGGTCCGGGGACGTGCAGCTCGTCGACGGCGAGCGGGACGAGCGGCTCGTACGGCGGCAGCACCGTCAGCAGCTCCGCCTCACCGGCGCGTGCGGCGGGGATGTCCGCGAAGGAGAGCTGGGCGAAGGCCGGGGCCCAGGGTGCGAGCTCGGGGTCGTAGTCGTAGGTCATTCGTCCGGATCAGCCCTTGTAGTAGCGGTGGACCATCTGCGCGATGCAGACCGGCTTCTCGATGCCCTCGGCGCGCATGACGGCGTCGATGGTGGCCTGGATGCCGCCGCCGGCGACCTCCTCGGCGTCCGCGAGGGTCGTGCTCAGCTGGACCCGAGAGCCCGCCGGCACCGGCGCGGGGAATCGCACCTTGTTGAGGCCGTAGTTGACGGCCATGTCCATCTCCTCGATGACGAGGATCTCGGTCCAGAGCGGGATCAGCAGCGACAGCGTGAGATAGCCGTGGGCGATCGGCTCGCCGAAGGGGCCGTCCTTGGCCCGCTCGACGTCGACATGGATCCACTGGTGGTCGTCGGTGGCGTCGGCGAACAGGTTGATCCGCGCCTGGGTCACGTCGAGCCAGGGGCTGCTGCCGAGGTCCTCGCCGATCATGTTCAGCAGGTCCTTGGGATGGGCGATCGTGGTCATGGGGGCCTCCATGGGTCGTGGTGGTGGTGCGGTGGACGGGGGTCTGGTCAGAGGGCCGAGGGGTGGTCCTGGCGGGCCTGCTCGCGCAGCACGGACCGCAGGACCTTGCCGGTCGCGTTGCGCGGCAGGTCGTCGCGCAGCTCGATGTAGCGCGGGATCTTGTAGCGCGCCAGCCGCTGGTCGAGGTGGGCACGCAGCGCAACTTCGTCCAGATCTGCGCCGGGGCGGGTGACGACGTACGCGCAGCCGACCTCGCCCCAGGTGTCGTCCGGCACGGCCACCACCGCGGCCGCGCTGACGTCGGCCAGCTGGGTGATCACCGCCTCGACCTCGGCAGGGTAGATGTTCTCCCCGCCGGAGATGATCAGGTCCTTGACCCGGTCGACGACGTAGGCCCAGCCATCGTCGTCGACCCGAACGATGTCACCTGAGCGATACCACCCGTCGGTGACCACTCGGGCGGTCTCCTCAGGTCGGTTCCAGTAGCCCGCGAACACATGTGGGCCACGCACGAGGAGCTCGCCCTGGCCGGCGCCGACGACGCGGTCGCCGTCAGTGGTGTGGAGCTCGACATCGGTGAAGAAGTGGGGGACGCCTGTCGACACGGGACGGGAGACGGAGCCATCGCCGAGGGCCATGAACACGCCCGGGGATGCCTCGGTCATCCCGTAGCCCTGCTGCAGCACCACGCCCCGCGACAGCCACGTCTGCGCGACCTTCTCGGTGATCGGCGACCCGCCGTAGACGACGTAGCGGAGCGATGAGAGGTCCGCCGAGTCCCAGTCGGGGTGCTCGCACATCATCTGCAGCATCGTCGGCACTGCCGAGAACGACGTGGCACTGCGCCGCCCGATGAGCGCGAGGAAGGCGCCCGGGTCGAACTTGGGTACGACGACCACGGTGCCGCCCTTGAGGAGCGTCGGCATCGACACCTGGCCGAGCCCTGTGACATGGAAGAGCGGGGCGACGCACAGGGCGACGTCGGTGCTGAGCACATCGACGTGGGCAAGCTGGTTGACGGTGTTCCAGGTGAGGTTGCCGTGGGTCAGCACGGCGCCCTTCGGGCGCCCCGTGGTCCCTGAGGTGTAGAGGATGAGCACGGGCTCGTCGAGGTCCACCGGGTCCTGGCCCGCCACCGTGGCCGGCAGGCCGGCGGCTCCTGTAGGCGGGCGGAGGTCCGCGACCGGCACGACGTGCTCGACGCCCTGCGCCGCCGGGTCGGCGGCGACGGCCAGGTCGGCGCACTCAGGACCGTGCACGAGGACCTGGCTGCCGCTGTCGGCGAGCATGTAGCTGATCTCGGGTGCTGCCAGTCGGATGTTGAGGGAGACGAAGATCCCGCCGATCCGGGCTGTGGCGAAGAAGCAGACCCAGGTGTCGATGCTGTTGGGTCCGAGGTAGGCGACGCGGACGCCTGGGGAGACGCCGAGCTCCCGCAGGCGCCCAGCGCTGTGCTCCACCCGGGCCGCGAGTTCGCCGTAAGTGAGCTCCTCGTCGGCGGTGGCCAGCGCCACCGAAGCCGGGTTCATCCGCGCCCTGCGGGCGGGCCAGCTCCCGATCCCGGGGCCGATCATGTCGCCCCTCCGACGACGGAGCTCGTCAGCCCCAGGGCGGTGACCGCGTTGTCCTTGAGGATCAGCGGCCGCACCTCGTCCTTGATCTCGAGCTTGTCGAAGTCCGCCAGCCACCGGTCG
Source organism: uncultured Actinomycetota bacterium (assembly GCA_963844385.1). Taxonomy (GTDB): domain Bacteria; phylum Actinomycetota; class Actinomycetes; order Propionibacteriales; family Nocardioidaceae; genus Nocardioides. The sequence continues at coordinate 19,012 of CAWJOJ010000015.1, forward strand.
GGCGAGATCAGGGGGAAGTCGGAGCCGAACAGGATCTTGCGCTTGAGCAGGCTGTTGGCGTAGGTCACCAGTTGCGGCGGGAAGTATTTCGGTGACCATCCCGACAGGTCGATGTAGACCCGGGGCTTGTGCGACGCGACTGCCAGCGCTTCGTCCTGCCACGGGAACGACGGGTGGGCGATGATGATCGTCAGGTCGGGGAAGTCAACGGCAACGTCGTCGAGGTGCAGCGGGTTGGAGTACTTCAGTCGGATCCCGCCGCCGCCAGGCAGACCCGATCCGATCCCGGTCTGCCCGCTGTGGAAGAGAGCCGGGACGCCGAGCTCCTGCAACACCTCGTAGAGCGGGTAGACCGCGGGATCGTTGGGGTAGAACGCCTGCACGCTGGGATGGAACTTGAAGCCGCGCACCCCCAGCTCCGCGACCAGCCGACGTGCCTCGAGAACGCCTGCCCGGCCCTTGGCTGGGTCGATGCTCGCGAACGGGATGAGCACGTCGGCATTTCGCCTGGCTCCCTCGATCACGGCCTCGTTGGCGATCCGCGTGTGCCCGAGAGCGGACTCCGCGTCGACGGTGAAGACGACCGCTGCCATCTTCCGCTCGCGGTAGTACGCCGCGAGCTGGTCGAGCGTCGGCGGCCCGCCTCCGTCGACGCCGAAGTACTTGTCGGCGCCGGCGCGGAGCTCCTCGGGCAGTGAGTAGTGGCCGCACCCGTCGGTCTCGGCGTGCGTGTGCACGTCGATCGCGGTGAGGGCCTCGACGTCGAGCTGGGATGCGTAGCGCTCTGGCACCGTCACGTCCCCTGGGGCTGGAGCTCGGGAAGCTTCGGCGCGGGGATGCCGTAGGTCTCCGGTACTTCGGCGACCGTGGACTCGAACGCCTCGGCGATGGCGTCGGCGCTCCAGCCGCCGTCCATGAAGGCGCTGCGGATCTCGGTCGGGTGCGACCAGAGCGAGAGCCGGTCGCCGCCGATGCCGACGGCCTGGCCGGTCACTGATGCCGAAGCGTCCGAGGCGAGGTAGACGATCAGGCCGGCGACGTCCTCGGGGGTGCCGAACGACGCGGCCCGGCGGACGGCGGACGGGACCGGCAGACCCTGCTCCATCAGTTCGACGTACGGCGCCAGGAAGGGGATCGTCTCCGTCATCGCGGTGGCGGCGTTCGGCACGACGGCGTTGACCGTCACTCCTGCCCGGGCCAGCTCCATCGCCCAGGTGCGCGCCATCGCAACGATGCCGGCCTTCGCGGCGGCGTAGTTGGTCTGTCCGAAGTTGCCGCGCTGCCCCGCCGGCGAGCCGGCCAGGATGATGCGGCCGCCTTCGCCCTGGGCCCGGAACTGCTTGGCGGCCGCTCGGGCGCAGGTGAAGGTGCCACGGAGGTGCACCTGGACGACGGTGTCGAAGTCGTCGTCGCTCATGTTCCACAGGACGCGGTCGCGGAGCACGCCGGCGTTGGTGACCATGACGTCGAGGCGACCGAAGGTCTCGACCGCGCGCGCCACGAGGCGCTCGGCGGCGGCCGTGGAGCCGACCGGCACGACCTCGGCGACGGCCGTCCCGCCGGCGGCGGTGATGGTGTCGACCGCGGCCAGAGCCGCCTCGCCGTTCACGTCGTTGACCACGACCGCGGCGCCCGCCTCGGCCAGCGCCTTGGCGTAGGCGAGGCCCAGCCCCTGTCCGGCGCCGGTGACGACGGCGACCTTGCCTGTGATGTCCATGCGTACTCCTGGTGGGTGTCGTTGCTCTGGTGGGGCGATCAGCCGAACGTGAGGACCGGCTTGATGGTCACGCCGCTGCGGACGTCTGCGACCGCCTGCTCGATGTCGGCGAAGTCGTAGGTCGTGACGAGCTCGCCGACGGGCAACCGGCCGTCGGCGACCATGGCTGCGAGCGCCGGGATGAAGGTCTGGGTCTCGCTGTCTCCGAGGGTGATGCCGGTGACGGTCTTGCCGCCGAGCATCCCGTTGACGTCGAGGCCGACCTCGGTGCCGAACGGAGGCGCGCCGACGACGACAGCCGTGCCGCGGGCGGCGAGGCTGTCGACCGACTGGCGTAGCACCTGCACGTTGCCGGTGGTCTCGATGACTCCGTCGCAGCCGGCACCGCCGGTGATCTCGGCGATCCGCGCGGGAAAGTCCTCGGTGGACCCGTCGACCACGTGGGTGGCGCCGAGCTTGCGGGCGAGGTCGAGCCGATGGGGCACGACGTCCACAGCGACGATCTGCAGGGCCGGGGTGAGGGCTGCGGCCATGACGGCGGACAGACCGACCGCGCCGGCACCGGCCACCACGACGGTGCTGCCGGGGGCCGGCCGGAGCACGTTCCAGACCGCGCCGACGCCGGTCTGGACGCCGCAGCCGAGCGGCGCGATCGTCTCCAGGGGCGCGGAGGGGTCGACCTTGACCACGCTGCGCTCGTCGGCGACGGCCAAGCGGGCGAACGACGACTGGCCGAAGAAGTGGCCGCCGAGCGGCTGGCCCTCGCGAGTGATGGTGGCCGACCCGTCCCGGCGAGCGCCGCCGATCAGGTTGTCCGGGAGCCAGGTGGCGCAGTAGGCCGGGTGCCCGCCGTGGCAGTTGGCGCAGCTGCCGCACGAGGTGAACGACAGCAGGACGTGGTCGCCGGGCGCCACCGACGTGACGGCGGAGCCGATCCGCTCGACGACGCCGGCGCCCTCGTGGCCGAGCACGCCGGGCAGCGGGAACGGCAGCCCGCCCGAGGCGACACCGAGGTCGGTGTGGCACAGGCCGGCGGCGGTCATCCGGACCAGGACCTCGTCGGCGCGGGGCTCGTCGAGCTCCACCTCGGCCAGGGTGAAGGGCGCCCCGCCGATCTCGACGACGGCTGCCTGGGTGGTGATGGTCATGAGGTACTCCTCTACTCGGGCTGGGGCAGCGAGACGACGACGGACTTGACCCGGGTGTAGGCCTCGAGCGCCTCGGGGCCGTACTCACGGCCGAAGCCGGAGTCCTTGACACCACCGAACGGGACGGCGGGGTCCAGCATCGCCCAGTCGTTGACCCAGACGATGCCGGCGTCGAGCCGGGCCGCGACCCGGTGCGCGCGGGCGACGTCGCGGGTCTGCAGCCCGGCGGCGAGGCCGTACGGCGTGCCGTTGGCGAGTGCCACCGCCTCGTCCTCGGTGTCGAACGGCTGCACGGTCAGCACTGGTCCGAACACCTCCTCCGCGATCACGCGGGAGTCGGCCGGCAGGTCGGCGATGACGGTGGGCTTGTAGTAGAAGCCACCGTCGAGCTCGAGGGGCTCACCGCCACAGACGATCCGGCCGCCCTCCTTCCGAGCCAGCTCGACGTACTCCTCGACCTTCGCCAGCTGGCGCTCGCCGGCCATGGGGCCGATCACCGTAGCCTCGTCGCGCGGGTTGCCGATCGGCACGGTTGGCACGGCCTGCTCGAGGATCCCGAGGACGGTGTCGTGCAGCGGCCGGGCGACCAGCAGTCGCGGCCCGGCCATGCAGAACTGGCCGGAGTTGAAGACGAACGCCTTGATCACCGCGCCGATGGCGACGTCGAGGTCGGCGTCGTCGAAGACGATGTGGGCAGCGTTGCCGCCGAGCTCCATGGTGACCGGCTTGAGGTGTTCGCCGGCCACGCTGGCCGCGTGGCGGCCGATCGCCGTGGACCCGGTGAACGCGATCTTGTCCACGCCGGGGTGGCGCAGCAGCGCCTCGCCGACGATCTGGCCGCTGCCCGTGACGACGTTGAGCACTCCGTCGGGGACGCCGGCGTCCTTCAGCAGCTCGGCCATGAAGAGCGCGCTGAGCGGGGTGTCGTCCGCCGGCTTGTGCACAACCACGTTGCCGGCAGCCAGTGCGGCGGCGATCTTCGTGCTGGAAAGGATGAGCGGGAAGTTGAACGGCGTGATGGCTGCGACGACACCCACCGGCTCGCGCAACGTGTAGGCCAGCGCGGGGATGGGCGTCGACCGGGTGGCTCCCGCGAGGCCCTCGGCCAGGGACGCGCAGTACTCGTACTGCTGGGCGGCGGTCTCGACGTCGACGGCCCGGCACAGGGTGACCGGCTTGCCGACGTCGTGGCTCTCGATGGCGACCAGATCGTCGGCCCGCTGGCGGATCAGGTCGGCGGCGCGGCGCAGGACCCGGGCCCGGTCGCGGGCAGGCGTCCGCGGCCACGGCCCGCTCTCGAAGGCTTGGCGCGCGTTGCGCACGACCACGTCGACGTCGCTGGCGTCGGCCTCCACCACTGTGGTCAGCACGTGACCGTCGGCGGGGTCGACCACGTCGCGCCGTGCGCCAGACGCGCCCTCACGCCAGCCTCCGCCCACGAACAGCTGTCGGGGCGGGAAAATCGGTGCCTGCTTGTTCATCGTCGTGATCCTTGTTATCAGGAAACCTGTCAATAGTGGAGTCTGCTGTGGCTGGGGTCACCTTGTCAATGCCTTCGCTGGAAGTTTCCTCCGCCGGACAGGAATGGCGCGTATGAGGCTCAACTCAAGGGAGAACGGCGGTCTGACACGGACCCTTGACAGCCCTTGTGACCGCGGTCATACTCCATCTTCAGGTCTCCTGAACAACAGGAAACCTGATAAATAACTTTTCTCGGCCCGTCCCTCAGAGGTGACCATGTTCAGGACTCGAATTGCCGCTATCGCCGTCGCCGGAGCGTTCACCCTGGCCGCGTGCGGCTCCGCAGCCGACGAAGGGACCCCCGATTCGGGCCCCATCAAGATCGGCGTAGTGGTGCCCCTCACCGGGCCGTTCTCACCCCTTGGCCTCGGCGACAAGGCCGCCATCGAGCAGGAGGTCAAGGCGATCAACCACGCCGGCGGGATCCTCGGCCGCGACCTCGAGGTGACGATCAAGGACGACAAGACCGACGTCCCGCAGTCGGTGACCGAGTTCAACCAGCTTGCAGCGGACCCGAGCTACAGCGCGATCCTCTCGTCGTCGTTCGTCTCGGCCTCGACAGCGGCCGGGCCGAGCGCCGAGAGCAACAAGATCCCGACGATCTCCCTCGGCCCGGTGAGCGCCTTCGCTGACGGAAGCAACCCGTATGCGTTCACCGGCGTCGCGACCCCCGAGGTCTACGCACAAGCGATCATCGACTACGTGGCCGACCAGGGCTACGAGTCGCTCGCCATCGGCTACACCGGCAAGGACGTCTACGGCGACGTCGGCAACGAGGCCACCCTCGCGGCCGCGGAGGAGGCCGGCGTCGAGGTGGTCCTCGACGAGTCGTTCGATCCGTCGGCCACCGACTTCAGCCCGCTGATCTCCAAGGTCAAGGCGGCGGACCCGGACGCCTTCCTCGTGTGGGGCGCGGGTCCGGCACCGGTGATCATCACCAGCCAGTTCGCCGACAGCGGCATCCCGCTCCTGATGACCGGCGCCCAGGCGTCCCAGCTGTACGTCGAGCCCGCTGGTGCCGCCGCCGAAGGGGTCACCATGACCAGCAGCATCGCGGTGCCCGGCCGCGAGCTGCCCGGCGGTCCGCTCAAGAGCCTGGTCGACGCGTTCACGACGCCATGGCTGAAGTCGGAGGACGCCTATCCGCCGCAGTTCGCCTTCGACGGGGCCACTGGGATCCAGCTGCTCAAGGCTGCGATCGAGAAGGCAGGATCCGCGGACCGGGAGGAGGTCCGTGACGCCCTGGAGTCGCTCGACGTGCTCACCCCGACCGGACGTTTCACGTTCGCCGACGACGACCACGCCGGTCTCGGCACCGACGCCGTCGCGATCGTGGAGGTGCAGGACGGCGACTTCAAGGCGACGCCGTACTCGCTCGAGCGGTTCAAGACCGACCTGCCCGAGTGACCTCCGTCTGACCGACCAGGAACCGAGGACCACCATGCTCACGATCGATGGGGTGTCGCGCCGCTTCGGAGGTGTCTACGCCAACCAGGACGTCACGCTCGACGTGGCCGAGGGGGAGCTACGCGGCATCATCGGCCCCAACGGCGCGGGCAAGTCGACGCTGTTCAACCTGATCGCCGGCCACATCCGGGCCGAGAGCGGGACGATCAGCCTCGCGGGCCGGAGGATCGATCGGCTGCCGGCGCACTCACGGGCGCGTCGGGGCATCGGCATCGTGTTTCAGGGAGCCCGGGTCTTCCCCGGCATGAGCTTGCTGGCGAACGTCATGGTGGGCGCACATTGCCGCACTCGCGCCGGAGTCGTGGCGGCGGCTCTGCGTCCGCCGTCGCAGCGCCGCGAGGAGCGCGAGATCAGGTCACACGCCGAGGAGTGTCTCGAACGCGTGGGGCTCCTCGACTGGGCCTCGCGGCCGGCCGAGGGTCTCCCGCTGGGCCAGCAACGGCGGCTCCAGGTGGCCCGTGCGCTGGCGGGGGTGCCCAAGGTGCTGTTGCTGGACGAACCGGCCTCCGGCCTCCGCGCGCACGAGCGGCAGGAACTGGCCGGTCTGATCGACGAGCTGCGGCGCGGCGGCACCACGATCCTCCTGGTCGAGCACGACGTCGGCCTGGTGACCTCGCTCGCCCAGCGGATCACCGTCCTCGACCTCGGCCGGGTGATCGCCGACGGCACCCCTGCGGAGATCACGTCGGACCCCGCGGTCGTGAAGGCCTACCTCGGAACCGGAGTCACCCATGCTGAACATCCGTGACCTGGTGGTCCGCTACGGGTCCGCAGTCGCCGTCGACGGCCTTTCACTGGAGGTCGGTGCAGGAGAGATGGTCGCGCTTGTCGGTCCGAACGGCGCCGGGAAGTCCACGCTGATCAACACTGTGAGCGGTCTGCTGCAGCCGGCGTCCGGTTCGGTGACGTGCGACGGCCGGGTCGCCCTGGTGCCGGAGGGTCGGCAGATGTTCGCCGACATGACGGTGGAGGACAACCTGCTGCTGGGGGGCTGGTCGATCCGCAACCGCGACCTCGGTGAGGTGTTCGACCTGCTCCCCGATCTGGCGAGGCTCAGGAAGCGCAAGGCAGGGCGACTCTCAGGCGGCCAGCAACAGATGGTCGCCGTGGGTCGCGCGCTGATGGCCCGTCCCGACCTGCTGGCCATCGACGAGCTGTCGCTCGGGTTGGCGCCGCTGGTCGTCGCCGAGCTCGCCGACCACCTGCGGCTGCTGAACCGGGAGCGCGGCACCGCGGTCCTCCTGGTGGAGCAGGAGGTGACTCTCGCATTCGATGTGTGTCCACGAGCCCTGGTGCTCGAGGCCGGCCGGGTGATCGCCTCCGGCCCCTCGGTCGAGCTCGCTCAGAGCGAAGCTGTCCGAAAGGCGTACTTCGGGGACCTGGCGGTGGCGCAGTCGATGACCCAGACCCAGACCATGACCGAGACGGTGGAGGTGCGCCGATGACCGAGCTTGTCGCCTACCTGATCTCGGGCGTGGCCCTCGGCTCGTCGTTCGCCCTGATCGGCAGCGGATTCGTGGTGGTTCACCGGGTCACCAGGGTGGTGAACTTCGCCCAGGGCTCCCTGGCCGTGGTGGGCGGGATGGTGTCCGCCACGCTGCTCGACGGGCTGCTGCCGCACGGCCTCGGCGAGGTCGTGGCCGTCCTCGTCTGTGGCGGAGTGGGGCTGCTGGTCGGGCTCCTGGCGGTCGGCCGCCGTGGCACGCCGCCGCTGATCTCCCTGATCGTCACCCTCGGCGTCTCCATGCTGATCTCTGCGGCGATCATCTGGCTGTGGGGCCAGGATCCCGTCTCACCGCCCGGCCTGGACGGCTCGCTAACCATCCTCGGAGCGACCGTCGAGAGGCAGCGCCTGCTCGTCCTGGTCGGGACACTGGTGGCCTTCGTGGGTCTGACCCTGTTCTTCTCCCGGTCCTACGTCGGCAAGGCACTCACCGCCAGCGCGTCCAACCCGTTCGCGGCCCGGATGGTCGGCATCGACGTCCGCCGGATGGGACTGGTCGCGTTCGCCCTGGCCGGGGTGCTCGGTGGGCTGGCCGGCGTCTTGGTCGCCCCCACCAATGCCGTGTCGTTCTACTCCGACCTGCCGCTGGCACTCAGCGGGTTCGCTGCCGCCGTGTTCGGCGGTCTCGACGAGCCCGCTCCGCACCTTGGTGGGCGGTCTCGGACTCGGGATTGCCGGCCAGCTGACCGCGGGCTACCTCAACGGCTCGTACCAAACAGAGGTGGCACTTCTGCTGATGCTGCTGATCATGATCGCCCGGAGCAGCACGTTCGTTCACGAGGAGGCCAAGTGATGCGCAGACCGCGACGCACGACCGTCCTGACCGCACTGGCCTGCGTGGCCGCGGGCGTGGCACCGCTGATGATGACTGATCTCACCTTCCTCATGCGGATGGTGCTGGCCGCCATCGTCGTCACCGGGCTGTCGCTCCTCATGGGCTACGCCGGCCAGGCGTCGCTCGGCCAGGGCGCGTTCGTGGCCGCCGGCGCGCTCACCGTGGCGCTCGGAACCACGCGATGGGGGCTGCCGCCTCTGGTCGCCCTGCTCGCCGCACCGCTCGTCGCCGGGGCGTTCGCCGCTCTGGTCGGCGTGCCGCTGCTGCGGCTCAAGGGTCACTACCTTGCGTTCGGCACCCTCGCCCTCCTGCTCATGGTGCAGGCTGCCATGAGCATGTTCGACTTCCTGGGCGGCGCCTTCGGCATCAGCGGCATCCCGCCGCTCGGGGTCGGCGACCGGATCTTCGTCGGCCAGCAGGCGTACGTCTACCTCGCGCTCGCCTGTCTGGCCGTCGTCCTCGTGCTCACCCACCGCGTGGTCCACAGCCGCTTCGGCCGCGGCGTCCGCGCTTTCGCCGGGAGCGAGACCGCCGCGGAGTCCGCAGGCGTCCCTGTCATGCGCAGCAAAGTGGCGATCTTCTCACTGTCGGCCATGTACGCCGGACTGGCCGGCGCGCTCTCCGCCTTCTTCACGCCCTATGTGAGTCCCGACTCCTTCCCGGCTCTAGAGTCGTTCACCTACGTCATCATGGCCGTGGTCGGAGGACTCGGAACAGTGTGGGGAGGTGTGGTCGGAGCCGTGCTCGTGTCGACGCTCTTGCAGATCCTCAACACGGTGAGCAGCCAGCCCGGGCTGCCGCCGACGGCCGGACCGATCATGCAGTACGCGACGTACGGCGGACTGCTGATCCTGGCCCTGCTGTTCATGCCGCGGGGCATCGTTCCGTCGGTCGACAGCGGCCTCGAGCGAGTCGCCTCGCGGCGGCGATCAGGAGCCACGGCATGACCAGTCCAGCGGCCTCGCCGTCGCACGACCGCGACGTCACGCTGCTCTACCTGATCAAGCAGGTGGAGCTGGCGGTCCGGCAGGCTCTCGACGACGTGGTGGCGACCGCCGAGCTGACCGCGCTGCAGTACACCGCGCTGACGGTGCTCGAGCGGCACCCCGGCATCACGTCGGCCGAGCTGGCGCGCAACTCGTTCGTCCGAGCCCAGTCGATGGCCGAGATGGTGTCCTACCTACTCGAGCGCGGCCTGGTCACGCGTGAGCGCGACGAGCGGAACCGCAAGCAGTACCTCCTGTCGCTGACCCCGGACGGACAGCGAGTCCTCGACGGGCTGTACGACGCGGTCGCCGACATCGAGGCCAGCATGCTCGAGGGTTTCGACGCCGGGCAGACCGAGATCCTGCGCACCTACCTGGTGCGCTGCCGGCATTCGCTGAGCGGCAACGCTCCGCGCTAGTGGGGGCTCGAGGTCATCACTCGTTGAGACTCCGGCCGATGCCCTGCGCGGCGACCTGGAGTGCGGTGAGCAGGCGGGTCCGGTCGCGCCGCAGGTGCGGCACCACGATGCCGATCGCCGCGACGACCCGGCCGGCTTCCTCGTCCCCGGCGGGCGCCGACCGTACCGGCACCGCGATCGAGCATGCGCCCAGCGTCATCTCCTCTACCGTGGTGGCGTAGCCGTTGCGCCGGACCTTCTCCAGCTGCTCGCGGAGCCGCGCCGGTTGGGTGACCGTGTACGGCGTGAGCCGGGCGAGGCTCGACAGCGCCTGTTCCTGTACTTCGTCGGGGGCGTGCGCGAGCAGCACCTTGCCGACCCCGGTCGCGTGCATCGGCAGTCGTGACCCCACCCGGCTGACCACGGGCACCGAGGTGCGCCCGGACAGTCGCTCCAGGTAGAGCACCTGGGTCCGGTCGCGGACGGCGAGGTGCACCGTCGCGCGCGTGGCCGCGTGGATGTCGTTGAGGAACGGTGAGGCGACCTGCCGCAACCCGGTCTGCACCGGCGCCAGCAGGCCGATGTCCCACAGCCGCCGCCCCACTGAGTACTCACCCGAGGGCCGCCGGACGAGGGCTCCGCCCGCGACCAGGTCCTTCGCTATCCGGTATGTCGTGGGGACTGGGAGGTCCGCGCGGCGGGCCAGCTCGGTCAGGGTGAGCCGCCGGTGTCTCTCGTCGAACGCAGAGAGCAGCGAAAGCGCCCGCAACACCACGGAGGCGCCGGGGGAGGAGGTGTTGCCCGCCATCTGCACCTTCCTGTGCTGCCGCGCCCAACCCGGAATGAACCTTTCACTCAGTGAAAGCATAACGTCGCCGTCGTCGGCGACGAGCAGCATGATGCTGCCCATGAGAACGACACCCAGCCAGCCTCTGGAGTCGCAGGCACTGGTGAGCGAGGAGATCGCGCGTGTCCACAAGCAGGCGCTGGGCGGCGAGACCCAGCCACGCGTCGACTTCCCGGCGTACCGCAGCTCGCTCCTGCGCCACCCCACCAAGGACCTCTGCCACGCCGACCCCGAGGACATCGAGCTGGTCGCGCCCGTCTTCGGCCACTCCGACATCGACCCGCTCGAGGCCGACCTGACCATCCAGGCAGGTGGCGAGCCGATCGGAGAGCGGATGGTCGTCACCGGCCGCGTGCTCGACGGCCAGGGCCGCCCCGTCCGACACCAACTCGTGGAGATCTGGCAGGCCAATGCCGGCGGTCGCTACATACACAAGCGCGACCAGCACCCGGCCGCGCTCGACCCGCACTTCACCGGGGTCGGCCGCTGCCTGACCGACACCGATGGGGCCTACCTGTTCACGACGATCAAGCCCGGCCCCTACCCGTGGCGCAACCACCTCAACGCCTGGCGTCCGGCGCACATCCACTTCTCGCTGTTCGGGACCGAGTTCACCCAGCGGATGATCACCCAGATGTACTTCCCGGGCGACCCGCTCTTCGCACTCGACCCGATCTACCAGTCGATCACCGACCAGGCCGCCCGGGACCGGCTCGTCGCGACGTACGACCACGAGGTCACCCAGCACGAGTGGGCGACCGGCTACCGGTGGGACATCGTGCTGACAGGCACGCACTCCACCCCGATGGAGCAGGAAGGCGACGACGATGAGTGAGCGACTGACCGCCACGCCCGGCCAGACCATCGGGCCCTTCTTCCACGATGCGCTGCCCTACGAGCGCGGCCACGAGCTGATCCCTCCAGCCACGCCCGGCGCCGTCCGCCTGCACGGCACCGTGTACGACGGCTCCGGGGCGCCGATCCCGGACGCGTTGCTGGAGATCCGCCAGGCAGACCCCGACGGGCTGATTCCTCGGGCCGAAGGATCACTGCGCCGCGATGGCACCGTGTTCACCGGTTGGGGGCGGGCCGCGACCGACCCCGCCGGCCGCTACGCGTTCACCACGCTCGAGCCGGCTGCGACCACGCCGGGCGCCGCGCCGTTCTTCTCCGTCGTGGTCTTCGCCCGCGGCCTGCTGAACCGGCTCTTCACCCGCGCCTACCTGCCCGGCCCCGCCACCGGGTCGGACCCGTTCGTGACCGGGCTCGAGCCGGCGCAGCGGGACACGCTCCTCGCCACGCGGGAGGCCGACGGCAGCCTGCGGTTCGACATCCACCTGCAGGGAGACCGGGAGACGGTCTTCCTCACCTTCCCCGGGCACGGTGAGCGATGAGCGACGACTACGGACTGCTGGCCCCAGGTGTGCACCGCGCGGCCGGAGCCCTCGACGACGCCGCGCTGGTGAGCGTGATGCTGCAGGTCGAGGTCGCGTGGCTGCGGGCCCTGGCCGCCGTGGGCGCGGTCGACGCCGAGGACGTCGACGCGGTCGAGACCGCGGCCGACGCCTGGCAGGTCGACCTCGCCGCCCTGGGCGCCGACACCGAGGCGGCCGGGAACCCCGTCGCGCCGCTCGTGAGAGGACTGCGCGAGGCCGTCGACGACGACCGCCTGGCCGGGATCGTGCACCGCGGACTCACCAGCCAGGACGTGCTCGACACCGCGCTGGTGCTGCTCGCCCGCGACGCCCTGTCCCGCACGCGCGAGGAGCTCACGGCGTCGGCTCGCGCCCTGGCCACGTTGGCCGACCGACACCGCGGCACCGTGATGGCCGGCCGAACGCTGACCCAGTACGCCGTGCCGATCACGTTCGGCCTCAAGGCTGCCCAGTGGCTGTCCGGCGTCCTGGACGCCCGTGAACAGGTCGACATCGTGCTCCCTGTACTGCCAGTCCAGTGCGGCGGTGCCGCCGGGACCCTGGCCCTGGCCGGCGATCTCACCGCTGCCCCGCGCGCTGCGGCCCAGGCGTTCGCCGACCAGCTCGGCTTGCGCTGGCCCGGGGTCCCGTGGCACACCAACCGCAGTGCCGTCACCCGCATCGGCGGGGCTTTGGTGGGCGCCTGTGACGCGCTCGGTGTCATCGGCTCCGACGTGGCGCTGCTGTCCCGCCCGGAGATCGGCGAGGTCCGCGAGGGTGCCGTGCCGGGACGTGGCGGCTCGTCGACCATGCCGCACAAACGCAACCCGGTTCTGAGCGTGCTGGTCCGCAGCGCCGCGCTGCAGGCGCCGCTGCTCGGCGCGCAGCTGCACCTCGCCGCCGCTCAGGCCGTCGACGAGCGGCCCGACGGGGCGTGGCACAGCGAGTGGCCGGCGCTGCGCCGCCTGCTGGAGCTGACGGTCACCGCCGCCTCCCAGACCGCAGAGCTGGTGGCCGGCCTGGAAGTCGACGCCGTCGCGATGGCGGCGCGGGCGAAGTCCGCCGCCGACGACCTGCTCGCCGAGCGCGGCCGTGGGAGCGGCGACCCGGTGGACTACCTGGGGGAGTCGTCGGCGTTCGTCGACGCCGTCCTCGGCCGGCTGCCCGAAGAAGGGCCGGACCATGGCTGAGCCGCAGCTCGCTGTCACCCATCTGGCCGGCACCGCAGGACAGCGTGACCTGCTTGTCGTCGGGCCCTCCCTGGGCACCTCGGTCGAGGCCGTCTGGGGCGCCGCCGCGGCCAGGCTCGCCGACCGGTTCGAGGTGGTCGGCTGGGACCTGCCCGGCCACGGCCGCAGCACGCCGGCAACCGAGCCGTTCTCCATCGCGGAGCTAGCAGTCGCCGTCCGACGCCTGGCCGCACGAGTTGGTCGGCAGCCGCGCCCGGCGCGCGTCGTACGCCGGTGTCTCGCTCGGCGGCGCTGTGGCCCTGGAGCTCGCGCTCGAGCCCGGGGTGTTCGGGCACGCCACCTGCATCGCGAGCGCGGCACGGGTCGGAGAGCCCACGATGTGGCACGAGCGAGCGGCGCTGGTGCGGAAGGCGGGAACACCGGTGATGGTCGGCCCGTCCTCGCAGCGCTGGTTCGCCAGCGGCTTCCTTGAGCGTGATCCGGCGACCGGCAACCGGCTTCTCCTGTCTCTGTCGGACACCGACGCAGAGTCCTACGCCCTGGCTTGCGAGGCGCTGTCCGGCTTCGACCTGCGCTCGCGGTTGACGGACACACGGATCCCGTTGCTCGTCGCGCCCGGGGAGTACGACGTCGTCGTACCCGTGCACGTCGCGGAGCAGACCGCGGCGGCCGCGCCCGGCGCCGACCTGCAGGTCCTGGCCGGCTGCGGCCACCTGCCGCCCGCGGAGGCACCGGCCGCGGTCGCGGCCATGCTGCGGGCCGCACACCACATGGAGGAGAGCCATGACTGAGAGCTACGACGAGGGCATGCGGGTCCGCCGCGAGGTGCTCGGCGACGAACACGTGGACCGTGCCGAGGCGGGCAAGACCGCGTTCACCGAGGACTTCCAGGCGCTGATCACCCGGTATGCGTGGGGGAGTGTCTGGACCCGCCCCGGGCTGGACCGTCGCACCCGCAGCGTGGCCACCCTCACCGCGCTACTCGCCCTGCGGCACTGGGAGGAGTTCGCGATGCACGTGCGCGCCGCGCGCACCAACGGACTGACCCCCGACGAGATCGGTGAGGTGATCCTGCAGAGCGCTGTCTACTGCGGGGTCCCGGTCGCCAACCACGGATTCGTCGTCGCCCGGCAGGTCCTCGACTCGCTGGAGACCACTGATGAATGACGTCTTCCTCTACGACGCCGTGCGCACGCCGTTCGGCCGGTACGGCGGCGCGCTGTCCGGGACGCGGCCCGACGACCTGGCGGCTCTGGTGCTGCGCACCGTCGTCGAGCGCAGCCCCGGGCTCGACCCCGCGCAGGTTGACGAGATCGTGCTCGGCAACGCCAACGGCGCCGGCGAGGACAACCGCAACGTGGCCCGGATGGCCGGACTCCTCGCGGGGCTGCCGGTGTCGGTGCCCGCGAGCACGGTGAACCGGCTCTGCGGCTCCAGCCTCGACGCCGCGATCTCCGGCTCGCGGCAGATCGCGCTCGGGGAGTCCGACGTGGTGCTCGTCGGTGGCGTCGAGTCGATGTCGCGCTCGCCGTGGGTGATGCAGAAGCCGAGCCGGGCGTTCCCGGCCGGGAACGCCGAGCTGGTCTCGACCGCGCTCGGGTGGCGGCTGGTCAACCCCGCGATGCCCGCGGCGTGGACGGTCTCGCTGGGCGAGGCCACCGAGCAGCTGCGCGAGCGCGAGGGCGTGACCCGCGAGGACCAGGACCAGTTCGCGCTGCGCTCCCACGAAGCTGCCTCGGCAGCGTGGGACAGCGGCTTCTTCGACGACCAGGTGGTCGCGGTGCCCGGCGTCGACCTGAGTCGCGACGAGTCGATCCGTGCGGGCACGACGATGGAGAAGCTGACGGACCTCGAGCCGGTGTTCCGGGCCGACGGCACGGTGACCGCAGGCAATGCCTCCCCCCTCAGCGACGGAGCGTCGGGAGCCCTGCTCGGTGGCTCGTCCGCGGCGACCCTGCTCGGCCGCGACCCGTTGGCCCGCATCGCTGGCTGGGGCGCGGCGGCCAACGAGCCGCAGTTCTTCGGCTTCGCCCCGGTCGAGGCGGCCAACCGGGCCCTGAAACGAGCCGGCATCTCGTGGGGCGACGTCGGTGCGGTCGAGCTCAACGAGGCCTTCGCGGCGCAGTCCCTGGCCTGCATCCGCGCCTGGGACGTCGATCCGGCGATCGTGAACCGACACGGTGGCGCGATCGCGATCGGTCACCCGCTCGGAGCGTCCGGCACCCGCATCCTCGGCACGGTGGCCCGCACCCTGGTGGAGACCGGGGAGCGGTTCGGTGTCGCCGCGATCTGCATCGGTGTGGGCCAGGGCCTCGCCGTGGTCCTCGAGAACGGTCAGCAGCGCTGATGGTCAGCTTCGCCCCCTCCCCGGCCGAGGCCGTCGCCGGCATCGCCGACGGCGCGACCGTGATGATCGGCGGCTTCGGTACCGCCGGCCAGCCCGTGGAGCTGGTCGAGGCCCTCATCGACTCCGGCGCCCATCACCTCACCGTGGTGAACAACAACGCCGGCAATGGTGACCGCGGCCTGGCCGCCCTGATCCGCGAAGGGCGGGTGCGCAAGATCATCTGCTCGTTCCCGCGGCAGGTCGACTCGCACTGCTTCGACGAGGAGTACCACGCGGGTCGCATCGAGCTGGAGCTGGTCGCCCAGGGCAACCTCGCCGAGCGGATCCGGGCTGCCGGTGCCGGGATCGGTGCGTTCTTCACGCCGACCGGCTACGGCACTCCGCTGGCCGAGGGCAAGGAGACCCGCCAGATTGATGGGCGCCACTACGTTCTGGAGTACCCAATCCACGGGGACGTGGCGCTGGTGTCGGCGTACGCCGCGGATGAGGTAGGCAACCTCGTCTACCGCAAGACCGCGCGCAACTTCGGGCCGATCATGGCCGCCGCCGCGACCACCACTGTGGTGCAGGTACACGAGCTGCGACCGCTCGGCGGGATCGATCCCGAGCATGTGGTGACCCCGTCCATCTACGTCGACCGGGTGGTGTGCGTGCCATCGGGTAGCACCCCCGAGCCCGAGGAGGGGCAGTGAGCAGCACCACCGAGAGGCTCGGCACCGACGCCCTGGCGGCCCTGGTCGCGAGCGACATCCCCAACGGCTCGTTCGTCAACCTCGGCATCGGGCAGCCGACCAAGGTGTCCAACCATCTGGCCTTGGGGTCCGGGATCGTGCTGCACACCGAGAACGGCATGCTCGGCATGGGCCCCGAGGCGTACGGCGACGACATCGACCTCGACCTGATCAACGCCGGCAAGATCCCCGTGACCGAGCTGCCCGGAGCGGCGTACTTCCACCACGCGGACTCCTTCGCGATGATGCGCGGCGGCCACCTCGACTACTGCGTGCTCGGCGCGTTCCAGGTCTCGGCAACCGGTGACCTGGCGAACTGGCACACCGGGAAACGGGACGCGATCCCGGCCGTCGGCGGAGCCATGGACCTCGCCATCGGCGCGAAGCAGACGTTCGTGATGATGACCCTGCTGACCCGCGACGGCCACTCGAAGCTCGTGCCCGAGTGCACCTACCCGCTCACCGGCGTGGCCTGCGTCAGCCGGATCTACACCGACCTCGCCGTCTTCCTCATCACCGCCGACGGCGTCATCGTGCGGGACCTGTTCGGGATCACCCTCCCCGAGCTCCAGGACCTCGTCGACGTCCCGCTGCTCGACGGCACCGAGCCCACCCACTGAAGGGAAGGGAACACCATGTCCCGCACCGTTACCACCACCAGCGTCGGCATCGTTGGCGGCGGCCCGGCCGGCCTGATGCTCTCGCATCTGCTGCACCACGCCGGCATCGACTCCGTCGTCATCGAGACCCGCACCCGCCGCGAGATCGAGGAGACGCACCGGGCCGGCATCCTCGAGCGCGACAGCGTGCGCCTGCTGGTGGACTCGGGAGTCTCCGACCGGGTGCTGCGCGAGGGGCACGAGCACCGCGGGATCCATCTCCGCTTCGGCGGAGTGAGCCACCTGATCGACTTCCAGGAGCTGGTCGGGGCATCGACCTGGCTCTACCCGCAGACCGACGTGTTCATCGACCTGGCAGCCGCGCGCGAGCGAGACGGCGGCGACGTTCGGTACGCCGTCAGCGACACCTCGGTCGTCGACATCACCACCGACCGCCCAGGAATGCTCTTCACCGACGCCGACGGGATCGAGCACGAGGTGCGCTGCGACATCCTCGTCGGCGCCGACGGGTCGCGCAGCATGACCCGGTCCGGGGTGGTCGACCGCAAGGAGTACTTCCGGCAGTACCCCTTCGCCTGGTTCGGGATCCTGTGCGAGGCGCCGTCGAGCTCGCCCGAGCTGGTCTACACCCGTTCCGAGCGAGGCTTCGCGCTGATCAGCCAGCGCACCGAAACCATCCAACGGATGTACTTCCAGTGCTCGCCCGACGAGTCGGTGGACCAGTGGTCGGAGGACCGGATCTGGTCCGAGCTCCAGGCGCGCGTGGCCGGCGAGGACGGCTTCACCCTGAACGAGGGCAGGATCTTCGACAAGACCGTGCTGCCGTTCCGGTCCTACGTGTGCGAGCCCATGCGCCGCGGCAACCTGCTGCTGGCAGGCGACGCGGCCCACACGGTGCCCCCGACCGGGGCCAAGGGGCTCAACCTCGCGCTGGCCGACGTACGGGTGCTGTTCGAGGTCATCGAGACCGCGGTCCGCAAGCACGACCGAGCCGCGCTGGACGACTACACCGAGAGGGCGCTGTCCCGCGTCTGGAAGGCGCAGCACTTCTCCTACTGGATGACCACCATGCTGCACCAGGTTGAGGACGCCTCCGACTTCGACGCACGCCGGCAGTTGGGCGAACTGTCTGCGGTCGTGTCGTCCGAGCACGGCTCCCGCTACCTGGCCGAGGCCTACACCGGCTGGCCGTCCTGAGTCACGCGGGGCGGTCGCACCGATCAGCCTCGTCCAGCCCCTCCCAGCTCGGCAGCCTCATGGGAGAGAAAGGGGAGGGGACTTTCCGACACTGCAGTCATGACGACCTCGAAGAATTAAACGAATAGAATTCGTTTGAGTATCGTTGCGATCTAGGTCATGTGCAAGGGATCCGTGCAGAAGTTGTTGCTCGAGAGAGGAATTCGTGGGTAGGCCGAGCACACCGCTCCTGTCGTCGGAGGCCATCGTGATCGCCGCGCTGCGACAGGTCGACCGGACCGGCGAGTTCACCATCGCCCAGGTCGCGGACGCATTGGGCGTGCGCCCGTCGTCGTTGTACAACCACCTCGGCAGCAAGGCTGAGATCGTCGAGGGGATGCGCTTGCACGTCTTCCGCGAAGGACACTTCGACGCCGAAGACGCCGAGGACACCGAAGACACCGAGACCTGGGACCAGACGGTGCGCAACCTCCTGCGCCGCTACCGCGAGTGCTTCGCGCGACATCCGCGCCTCATCCCACTCGTGACGGCCTACACCGTTTCGTCCCCGGAGGTCATGCGGGTGTACGACGAGCTGGCCGAGACCCTCAGCGGCGCCGGCGTACCCGTGAGCCGACTGCTCGACGTCATCACCATGTGTGACAGCGTCGTCCTGGGCTCCGCCCTCGACCTCGCCGCCCCCGACCAGGTCTGGGACGTGAACCAGGCCCGCAGCCCCGCCCTGATCGCCGCCATCCAGCAAGCCGGCTCAGGACGCCAGCGCTCCGACCAGGCCTTCGAGCTGGCCCTGGACCTGCTGATCGCCGGCATTGCCGGCCTGGTCGACCGACGCTGAGTCACGCCCCGTCAGCCCCGAAGGTGTCGGCGATGAGCGTGTGCCGGACCTCTATGTGGGTGCGGGTCTCGCCGATCGGTTCAGTCGAGGAAGTCCTCGCTGGTCCGGACCTCGGCGAAGCCGTCAGCGAGCGCGGCCATGAACGCGGCGTGGACCTCCGCTCCGCCAACCGTGACGTCGCCGAACGTGAGGTCCGGCGCGGCGCACGCGTCGTGCACGACCAGCACCTTGAAGCCTCGCTCGGCGGCGGCGCGGACCGTGGAGTCCACGCACATGCTCGTCATCATGCCCATCACAACCAGTTCCCGGCTGGACAGCTCGTCGAGCACCTGGTCCAGGCCGGTCCCGACGAAGGCATTGGGATGGCCCTTGGTGACGACCGTCTCTTGCTCCAGGGGACGCACGGTCTCGTGTATCTCGACGCCGTCCGTACCCGGTCGCATGAACGTCGCGTCCGGCGCGTCCCAGACGTGCCGCACGTGCACGACGGGGTCGTCGGCGCGGCGGAAGGAGGCAAGCACAGCGGCGGCCGCCTCCGCGGCCACGTCTGCACCCACGAGCGGCATCGCCCCGTCGGGGAAGTAGTCGTTCTGGATGTCGACGATGAGGAGGGTTCGGCTCATGGTGGTCACTCTCCAGCTCCCTGACAGCAGCTGGCGTGCCGGTCGTGCGGGTCGACGTTGGCAGCGAAGGTCTGCGCTGCGGCGAACCGCTCGGCCGGTCGCCGCTGGCTCGCCGAGCCGGCGTCGTACACGACGTCGCCGCCGATGAGCGTGTGCCGGACCTTGGCTCCACTCATGTAAGTCGTCGATCCGCGCAGGAGATCGCGGTCGAGCACGATGAGGTCGGCGCGCTTCCCGGGAGCGACGGTCCCGGTGCGCCGGGAGTGCAGCTGGTAGGCGCTTCCGCGGGTGTGCATGCGGAGAGATTGCGCGCGGGTCAGCGCCTCGTCGCGACCCAGCGGCTTCCGGTCGCTGTCGGGGCCCGTGCGGTCGACGGCAGTCGAGATCTGGGTGAAGGGCCGCAGCGGGTCGACCGGCCAGTCGGAACCGCCGGCCAGGGTCGCCCCGGCCCGCGCGAGAGAGGCTGCGGGGTAGAGCCGGTGGAAGCGCTTCTCGCCGATGTAGGGCCGCAGCGCGTCCAGGGTGAAGGCATTGCGCACGGCCCACTGCAGCTGCATGCTGGCGATCACGCCGAGCCGGGCGAAGCGCCCGTGGTCCGACGGGTGCACCAACTCCAGGTGCGTGATGGTGTGCCGGAGTCCGCGGTCCCCGTTGGCCCGGCGAGCCTGCGAATAGCCGTCGAGCGCGACCCGCACGGCGCGGTCCCCGATGGCGTGCGCGTGGAGCTGCCAGTCCTGCCGGTCGAGCTTCACGGCGAGCTTGCCGAACGTGGGGCCGTTCACGTACAGGTCGCCGTAGTTGGCGGTGGGCTTCCCGTTCTCGTCGAGGTAGGGGGCGAGCATGGCTGCGGTCTGCGCGGGGAACTCCATTACCCCGTCGAGGAACACCTTGGCCGTGGTCAGGTGCAAGGTGGCGGGTCCGCGATACCGCGACCGGAGATCGGCGAGGTACGCCGCAGCCTCGGCGGGGTCGGTCGCGAGCTCGGAGTCGACCACGAGGGCCGGGGTGATGTGCTGGCGCAGCAGCCTGGCCGCGATCAGCTGGTGGTAGGTCTTCAGGCTGTCCTCGCCTGTGGCGGCGTCGAGGAAGGAGGTGATGCCGTTGGCGAGGAGGAAGGCGGCCATGTCGGCGTACGCAGCCTGCTTCTCGGCTTCCGTCGGTTCGGGGATGACGGCGCGGACGAGGCCCTGCGCGGAGTCCTTCAGCAGGCCGGTCGGGTTGCCTTGCCCGTCCCGGACGATCTCGCCCCCGGGCGGGTCGGGGGTGGTCCTGTCGATGCCGGCCAGGGCGAGGGCGCGGCTGTTGACGAGCATGTTGTGGAAGTCCGAGCCCTGCAAGGCGATCGGTCGCGACGTCGCCAGCGCGTCGAGGATGGACTTGTCGGCCACGGTCCCTGCTGGCTTCAGGCCCACGGGGTTCCAGTCCGTGACCTCGAGCCAACCGTCCGGCTCGCGGTCGGTCGTCGCGTCGAGCATGGCTTGGACGGCGGCCCGCAGCTCAGGAACGGTGCTCTCCGCGTTCCCCAGTGACGGGTTCAACGAGGCGAGCGCAGCGCCCAGTGGGTGCATGTGGCCGTCGTGGATCCCGGCCATGACGGTTCCTCCCTCGGCATCGATCACCTCGGTGCCGGGACCGATGAGGCGCCGTACGTCGGCGTTCGAACCGACCTCGAGGATCCGGCCGTTTCGCCCGATCGCGACGGCCGAGAGATTGGCGCCCTGCCTGTGCCCGGTGAACACGTGGCCGTGCAGGATGACCGTGGTCGCTCGACGCTGCCGTGCTCGGCGGGCCGCGGCCGCGCCGTCAGGCAGGCCGAGGGCGGCCATCCCGCCCATGGTTGCGGTGGCGGTGAGGACTCCACGTCGGGTGACGGGTTTCGATGGCGTCGGCATGAGTTCTGGCCCTTCGTCCTGGCGACCCCGCGGTCGATTCGTGGCGACCGTGGCTGATTAAGCCCTTCACCACAAGGGGTCCGTCTGGGATCTTCAAGGCATGAGCTCTCGCCGCCGTGTCCGTCCGAGCATGGCCCAGGTCGCCGAGGCCGCGGGCGTGTCGATCGCGACTGTCTCCAACGCTCTGAACGGGACCGGTCGCATGTCGGAAGAGACCAGACGCCGGGTCATCGCATCCGCGCGCGACCTCTCGTACCTCCCATTCACGTCCGCGCGTGCGGCGGCGCGCGGAGGTACCGGCCTTTTGGGTCTTACGCTCACGACGTACGGCGACCTCCCGGTGCCCTACATCCAGGTCCCCTACTACGCCCGTCTCGTCCTCGGAGCGACCGAAGCCGCGCACCAGCGGGGGTACCTCCTCGTGGTGCTGCCGAGCTCGGTGCCGGCATGGATGTGGCTGACCACCCCGTTGGACGGGGTGATCCACGCCGATCCGAGGGGCAGCGACCCGGTGCTGGAGATCCTCAGGCAGCGCGGGATCCCGATCGTGACCGAGGGCCGGCCACCCTCGCCCCACCGCGGTGACGCGTGGGTGGACAACGACATCGACGCGGCCGTCCGGGACCTGCTGGACCACCTGGCCCATGCCGGGGCACGGCGGATCGGCGTCGTGCTTCCGCGGCACGACGACGCCTACCCGGACCTGGTCCGGCGTACCTATGAGCACTGGTGCGCGGAGCACGGGCAGCCGGCCCTGGTCGACTCGTTCGGGATCTCCAGTGATCCGTCGCGGGCCGAGACAGCGGCGGCTCGGCGGCTTCTGCGGTCTCGGCAGGAGGCGGATGCCGATGTTCGGGATCTACAGCGACTCGGGGCGGAACATCCTCAAGGCGGCCCGTGGCCTCGAGCTGGCAGTCCCTGACCGACTGCTGGTCGCTGCCATCACGGAGGACCCGACGTACGCCGACCTCCGTCCCCCGGTGACCGCGGTGAGCCTGCAGCCCGAGCGGCTGGCGGCCGAGGCCGTCGACCTCCTGCTGGCGCTGGTCAACGGGCGCAGGGACGTCCGTCTCGAACGACTCGTCTCCCACGACCTCGTGGTGCGGGAGAGCACTCGGCCCTTCGCCTCAGCGCGGGATCCGGTCGCGCACGTGCGTGGCTGCGTCGTGAGTGGGGATCGCGCCCGCTGCTACCCGTGACGGCCGTCGCCGGTATTGTGACCGAGGGGTAGCACCTGGATGGCGGTCACAGCCACGGCGCCGACGATGAGGCCGACGACGGCGGAGGCGGCGGTGTTGACCAGCCAGCCGAGAGCGGCGCCGATGCCGGCCACGGCGTGGTGCGCGTCCTCCTCGAGGTGGTGGACGAGCTCGTAGGGTGCGTGCCAGCCGAGCTCGTCGACGCCGACGAGCAGGATGTGGCCGCCGACCCACAGCATGGCCACGATGCCGATGCTCGAGAGGGCGGTCAGCAGCCTCGGCATCCCCGCGACCAGCGCCCGGCCGGTCTTCTGCGACGCGGCCGAGGTGCGTTCGCTCAGGTGCAGGCCGACGTCGTCCATCTTCACGATCATCGCGACGATGCCGTAGACCAGCACGGTGATCACGAAGGCCACCACGACCAGGATGGCCGCCCGCAACACGAAGCCCTCGTCGGCGACCTCGTTGAGGGCGATGACCATGATCTCCGCGGAGAGGATGAAGTCGGTGCGGATCGCGCCGCTCACCATCTCCGCCTCCGCGTCGGGGCCCTCCTCGACCGCGAGGTGGTCGTGCTCCTCGTGACCGGTCACCTTCTCCCAGATCTTCTCCGCACCCTCGTAGCACAGGTAGGTGGCGCCGACCATCAGCAGCGGTGTCAGCAGCCAGGGCAGGAACTGGCTGAACAGCAGGGCCGCGGGCAGGATGAAGAGCAGCTTGTTGCGGATCGAGCCGATCGCGATCTTCTTGATGATCGGCAGCTCGCGGTCGGAGGTGACCCCGTGCACGTACTGCGGGGTCACCGCCATGTCGTCGACGACGACACCGGCCGCCTTGGTGCTGGCGGCCGCCGACATGCGCGCGAGCACCGCCACGTCATCGAGCAGGGCGAAGATGCCGCCGCTCATCGCCGGCCCCCTGAGACCCGTTGCTCTGTCACAGGATCAGGAACCCGACAGCGGGGCGGCTTGCGGTGTCGCAGGAACCCTTGAGGAAGGGTGGGTGAACGATCCGGGTAGGAATACTCCTGCTCGGCGCCAGCTTCCACGATCGCCACCTACCGGGGCGCGACGGGTGTGATCGACCCGGCGAGTCCCGAGGCTTCACCCTCCTCGTCATCGACCTCGTGGTCGACCTCGTGGCCCAGTGCGGCCAGGGCCACGCTCTGGTGCTCGATGAGTTCGTACCGCTGCGCGTGCTGGACCGCACGACGCACACGCGGCGGCAAGGTCGACTCGTAGGGCTCGGCCCGTAGCGACTTCATCAGGGACACGCACATGGCCACGATGATCAGCATGAACGGTCCCGCGACCAGGATCACCAGCGTCTGCAGTGCCACGAGTCCGGCTCTGAGATCGTCGCCGGCGGACCACAGCAGCACCGCGGCGACCGCGCCCTGGGCCACACCCCAGAACACGATCAGCCACCGCTTCGGCACCTCCTTGCCGCGCTGGCTGAGCATGCCCATGACGATCGAGGCCGAGTCCGCGCCGGTGATGAAGAAGATCGCGATGAGGAAGATCGCGAGCACCACCGTGATGCCGGACAACGGATAGTCCTGGAGCGTCTCGAAGAGCACGCTCTCGGTGCCCTGGTTCGTCAGGACCTCATCGAGGGCGACGCCCTGGTTGAGCTGCAGGTCGTACGCCGCGCCGCCCATGATCGAGAACCACACGAACGACACCAGGCTCGGCACGAGGACCACGTAGATGACGAACTGGCGGATCGTCCGGCCCTTCGAGATGCGGGCGATGAACATCCCGACGAAGGGCGTCCAGGAGATCCACCAGGCCCAGTAGAAGACCGTCCAGGCGTTGATCCAGTCGGCGCCACCGAACCCGCCGGTGCGGAAGGCCATCGTCGGCAGGTAGGTGAGGTAGCCACCGATGGACTCGGTGAACGTGCTGAGGATGAACACCGTGGGACCCACCACGAAGAGGAAGAACGCCAGCAGCGCCGCCGCGATCGCGTTGGCGTTCGAGAGGAACTGCACCCCCTTCTCGATGCCGGTGACCGCCGAGATCACGAAGCAGGCGGTCAACACGCAGATGACCAAGATCGCCAGGCCGACACTCTTGCCGGCGCCGTCGAAGAGGTTGTCGAGGCCGCCGGTGATCTGCAGAGCCCCTAGCCCCAGGGAAGTGGCCGAGCCGAACAGGGTCGCGAAGATCGCGATCACGTCGATCGCCCTGCCCGGTCCCTCGGAGACCCGATCGCCCAGTAGCGGTCGGAAGCAGCCGGAGATCAGGTTGCCGTAGCCCTTGCGGTAGGCGAAGTATCCGATCGCCAGGCCGATGACCGCGTACATCGACCAGGGATGGAAGCCCCAGTGGAAGAAGGTGTACCCCATGGCGAGCTTCGCCCCCTCCGGGGTTCCCGGCTCTGCGAGGCCCATGGGTGGGGTGTTGAGGTGGGTGAGCGGCTCGGCCACACCCCAGAAGATCAGGCCGATCCCCATGCCGGTGGCGAACATCATCGACACCCAGGAGAACGTGGAGAACTGCGGCACGGAGTCGTCCGGTCCCAGCTTGATGTTCCCGTAGCGGGTCACCGCCAGGTACCCCGCGAACAGCACGAACGCCGCGCTGGTCAGGACGAACAGCCAGCCGAAGTTGTCGGTCAACCAGCCCAGCGCCGTGGACGTCTGGGACGAGAACGACTCCGGCCTCAGGCTCCCGTAGGCCACAAACGACACGATCATCGTGGCTGCGACCCCGAACACGACCTTGTTGACCGACAGTTCGGACTCGATCCCATGCGGGACGCCATCGCCCGGCGGGGCTCCACTGCCGTTCGCTGCACGATTGGCCGGTTCTGTCATGTCGGCGCTCCTCTTCCGGCGACCCGTCTGAGGGGTCGCTACGGTCATTTGACTCGAATCCAAGAGTTGCTTAATACGCACTGCGTTGCGCTATGCGCATCGACCAAAGGTGACCGACGGAACGATAACTGTCAAGGGCTGAACGGGAATTGCCGATGCTTGGGGCTGTGCACTCGCGCCCGCAGGTGGCGGCCGTGGTCCGAGAAGTTTGTCGGAGTCCGTTGACACCATGCAAGACCTCGCGCCATTGTTGCGAATGCTGCAATAGAGTGCAGATTATGCAACAAGGGAGAGAACCATGAGCCAGATTGTCCGCGCGGTCGTTGCCCGCGAGGTGGGCGAGCAGGTGAGCGTCGAGACCGTCGTCGTACCCGATCCGGGACCGGGCGAGGCAGTTGTGCGGATCCAGTCCTGCGGGGTCTGCCACACCGACCTGCACTACCGCGAGGGAGCGATCGGGTCAGAGTTCCCCTACCTGCTGGGGCACGAGGCGGCCGGTGTCGTGGAGTCGGTCGGCGACGGCGTCACCGACGTCGTCCCCGGCGACTTCGTCGTCCTGAACTGGCGGGCCGTGTGCGGTCAGTGCCGCGCCTGCCGCCGCGGCCGGCCGTGGTACTGCTTCGCGACCCACAACGCCCGTCAGCCGATGACGCTCGAGGACGGCACGCCTCTCTCGCCGGCGCTCGGCATCGGCGCGTTCGCCGAGAAGACGCTGGTCGCCGCGGGCCAGTGCACCAAGGTCGACCCGGCCGCCTCCCCGCTGGCCGTGGGACTGCTCGGCTGTGGCGTGATGGCCGGCTTGGGGGCCGCGCTCAACACGGGCGGGATCACGCGGGGCGACAGCGTCGCGGTGATCGGCTGCGGCGGTGTGGGCGACGCGGCGATCGCCGGGGCCAGGCTGGCAGGCGCGGCCAGGATCATCGCGGTCGACGTTGACCTGCGCAAGCTGGAGTGGGCGCAGGGCATGGGCGCCACCCACACCGTCGACGCCTCTCGGACCGACGCGGTCGAGGCGGTCCGCGAGCTGACCGGAGGTTTCGGCGCCGACGTCGTCATCGACGCGGTCGGCCGCCCCGAGACCTACCGCCAGGCCTTCTACATGCGCGACCTGGCCGGCACTGTCGTCCTCGTCGGCGTCCCCAGCCCGGACATGAAGCTCGAGCTTCCACTGCTCGACGTGTTCGGCCGCGGCGGCTCCCTGAAGAGCAGCTGGTACGGCGACTGCCTGCCCAGTCGCGACTTCCCGGTGCTGGTCGACCTCTACCTCCAGGGCCGGCTCGACCTCGACGCCTTCGTCAGCGAGACCATCGCTCTCGACGACGTGGAAAAGGCCTTTGCGAAGATGCACGATGGCGAGGTGCTTCGCTCGGTGGTCGTACTGTGAGCGGGATTCAGCGGCTGGTCACGCGGCGCCGAAGCCCCGTCGCTCCACCAGTGGCTGCGCCGGGGCTGGTAGCTGCGCCGAGGCTTCGTGGCGGGTACGTCAGCGGAAGATCACCGTGCGGTTCCCGTTGAGAAGGATCCGGGTCTGGGCGTGCCACGCGAGGGCCCGGGAAAGCACCTGGCACTCCACGTCGCGGCCGGCAGCGACCAGGTCCTCGCTGGTCGCCCCGTGGTTCACCCGGACCACGTCCTGCTCGATGATCGGACCCTCGTCGAGGTCCGCGGTGACGTAGTGCGCGGTAGCCCCGACCAACTTCACTCCGCGCTCGAACGCCTGGTGGTAGGGCTTGGCACCCTTGAAGCTCGGAAGGAACGAGTGGTGGATGTTGATCGCCCGGCCCTCGAGGTGCTTGCAGAGATCGTCGCTGAGCACCTGCATGTAGCGGGCCAGGACGACCAGATCGATGTCGAGCTCGTCGACGAGCTCGAGCAGGCGCGCCTCGCCCTGAGGCTTCGTGTCGGCGGTGACGGGGATGTGATGGAAGTCGATGCCGTAAGAGCGCACGAGCGGCTCGAGGTCCCGGTGGTTGGAAACCACGGCAGGGATCTCCACCTGCAGCAAACCGGTCCTCCAGCGGAACAACAGGTCGTTCAGGCAGTGCCCGAACTTCGACACCATCAAGCAGCGTGCGGTACGGAGCATGCGCGTCCCACAGCTGCCAGTTCATCGCGTGTACCGCGGCAACGTCCTGGAACCTGTGGCGCAGTTGCTCGAGGTCGACGGCGGGATCCGAGGTCTGGAAGTGGAGGCGGAGGAAGAACCGGCCGGTGAGTCTGTCGTCGAGCTGGTGGCTCTCGAGGATGTCCCCTGAGTTCGCCATGAGGAAGCCGGTCACGGCGTGCACCAAGCCCGGCCCCTCGGGGCAGACGACGGTCAGGACGAACTCCCGCCGATGGGCCTGGGGTGCCTCCGGCGGCGCGGGGAACGGGTTGGTGGTCGTGCTCATGGTGCTTGCCTCCGGTGGGCCTCGTGGGGGCGGCCTGTGACCCAGGTCGCAGGCCGACAGTGTGGACCCGAAGTCGCGCATCGTGCAACTAGTCGCGATATATGCAACAAATGGTCGCGGCTCAGCCACGCATGTGACTGAGCTGGAGGCTCGCCTGCGCGCCAGCCTCGAGGAGGGTTCCCGCCAGTTCCTCCATGCGCTCGACGGTGAAGCGGTACGACGGCCCGGAGGCACTCAGTGCACCGACGACGGCGCGGTCGGCGCCCTTGACCGGGACCGCGATGGAGTTGAGGTCCTCTTCGTACTCACCGAGGGTGACGGCGTAGCCATGCTCGAGGATGCTGGCCAGCTGTTTCTCGAGCACTTCGGGGTCGGTGATGGTCTTGCGAGTGTATTTCTTGAGCCCGGCGACCTTCAGCAGCCGCTGTTGCTCCCGCCGCTCCTCGTGCGCGAGCAGCACCTTGCCACTGGAGGTGGCGTGCAGTGGGGTGAGCGCGCCGACCCAGTTCTGGGCGGTGACCGACGACGGGCCGAGGGCTTGGTCGATGTTCACGACGTAGTGTTCGCGCAGCACCGCAAGGTTGACGGTCTCGCCGATGTCCTTGGCGAGCCGCTCAGCCACGGGGCGGACGTTGCGGGTGAGGTCCATCCGGCTGGACACGGCGCCGGCGAGCCTGACCAGGCCGAACCCGAGGCGGTACTTGCCGCGATCCTCGGCCTGCTCGACCAGGCCATGGGCGTCCAGGGACCCGAGCAGCCGGAACGCCGTCGACTTGTGGACGTCGAGCTCCCTGGCGAGATCGCTCACGCCCCCCTCGCCCCAGCGAGCCAGCAGATCCAGCACCTCGAGGGCGCGATCCACGGACTTCATCCCCCCGGATCCGCCTGGTTCGGACGTGCTCTCCGCCATGACTGTGGGCCTCCTGTGTTGCTCATCGTGCACTTCATCGCTCATGTTGCATCGCCAGCCTAGTCGAGCCGACGTTCCACGGCTGTGTCCCCCGTCGACCGGCCAGGTGCGGGACCGGTCGGCAGGCCGCCGCGAAAATTCGCCCCCGACACCCCTTGACGATGCGAACCGGTACAAGGCAGTGTTGCAGATACTGCGACTGAGTGCGGTATATGCAACAACTTGGAGGAGCCAGCCATGGTCGGGAAGCGAACGGTGATCATCGGAGCGGGCGTTGTCGGAGCGGCATTGGCCGACGAGCTTTCCGCCCGCGGATGGACCGACATCACCGTGGTGGATCAGGGCGACCTGCCCGCGACCGGAGGATCGTCCTCCCATGCGCCGGGCCTGGTGTTCCAGACCAACAGCTCCAAGCCCATGGCCGAGATGGCGCGCTACACGGTGGAGAAGTTCACCGCCCTGCGCCACCAGGGCCAGTCCTGCTTCCTGCCGGTCGGTGGTCTCGAGGTCGCCACCAGCCCCGAGCGCCTCGCCGAGCTGCAGCGCCGGCACGGCTGGGTCACCGCGTGGGGGATCGAGGCCCACCTCGTCGACTCGGCCGAGTGCGTGCGGTTGCACCCCCTGCTCGACGAGGAGCGGGTCCTCGGCGGCATGCACGTGCCGACCGACGGTCTGGCCAAGGCGGTCTGGGCGGTCGCCGCCCAGATCGGGGCGGCCTCAGCCCGCGGCGTCCGCTTTCTGGCCCGGCACGAAGTCCTCGACCTCCGGGTCGAGGAGGGACGGATCACCGGCGTGCACACCGACCAGGGGGAGATCCCCGCCGACGTCGTCGTCTGCTGCGCGGGTATCTGGGGCCCGAAGGTCGCAGCCATGGCTGGCATGACGCTGCCGCTCACGGCGGTCGCACACCAGCACGCCTGGACCGCCCCGGTCCCTGCCCTGGAGGGCCAGGTCGAGGAGGCGGTACGTCCGATCCTGCGCCATCAGGATGCCGACCTCTACTACCGCGATCACTACGACGGCCTCGGCATCGGCTACTACGGCCACCGCCCGCTGCCCGTCGCGGCTGGGGACCTGCTGTCCGTCGACGACGCCCCGGTGATGCCGTCGGTCCTCGAGTTCACGTCAGAGGACTTCGAGCCCGCCTGGGAGGAGACCCAGCGGCTGCTCCCGGCCACGGTCGACACCAAGGTCGAGGAAGGCATCAACGGTCTCTTCTCCTTCACCCCCGACGGCATGCCACTGCTCGGAGAGTCGCCCGATGTGGCCGGCTTCTGGGTGGCCGAGGCGGTCTGGGTCACCCACTCCGCCGGCGTTGGCCGGGCGATGGCCGAGTGGCTCACCGACGGCTACTGCTCGACCTTCGACCTGCACGAGTGCGACGTGAACCGCTTCGAACAGTTCCAGCACAGCCCCCGCTATGTCCTCGAGCGTGACTGTCAGAACTACGTCGAGATCTACGACATCCGACACCCCCTGCAGCCGATGGACTCCCCGCGCGGCCTGCGCACTTCGCCGTTCCACGCTCGCCAGCGGGACCTCGGCGGACAGTTCCTCGAAGTCACCGGCTGGGAGCGCCCGCAGTGGTATGACGCCAACGCGGGGCTGGCCGAGGAGGGCTCGATCCCGGTGCCTGACGACTGGGCGGCGAGATACTGGTCGCCCGCCGTCGCCGCCGAAGCGCGTGCGACCCGCACAGGCGTGGCGATGTACGACATGACCGCCCTCAAGCGGCTCGAGGTCTCCGGGTCGGGGGCAACGGCTCTCCTGCAGCGACTGACCACCGGCGACGTCGACAAGTCCGTCGGCTCGGTGACCTACTGCCTGGTGCTGAACCACGACGGGGGCATCCGCAGCGATGTCACAGTGACCCGACTCGAGCCGCACGTCTACCAGGTGGGCGCCAACGGCAACCTGGACCTCGACTGGTTCCGGCGGAACCTGCCGGACGACGGGTCGGTCCACGTCCGCGACGTCACTCCGGGCACCTGCTGCATCGGGCTGTGGGGCCCGAAGGCCCGTGAGGTGCTGGCGCCGCTCACCGACGCGGACCTGACCAACGCCGGCCTGCGCTTCTTCCGGGCAACCCGGCTGCACGTCGGCCACGTCCCCGTCACGGCGATGCGCCTGTCGTACGTCGGCGAGCTGGGCTGGGAGCTCTACACGACCGCCGACCACGGCCAGTACCTCTGGGACACGCTGTGGGCAGCTGGTCAGGAGCACGGCATCGTGGCCGCCGGCCGCGGGGCGTTCTCCAGCCTGCGACTGGAGAAGGGCTTCCGATCATTCGGCGCCGACATGACGTACGAGCACGACCCCTACGAGGCCGGACTCGGCTTCGCGGTCAAGCTCGACAAGGGCGACTTCGTGGGCCGCGACGCCCTGCTGCGCCGCAAGGAGCAAGTCACCCGGAAGCTGGCCTGCCTCACCCTCGACCAGCCGGGTGACGTGGTCCTCGGCACGGAGCCGGTCCTGGTGGACGGCCGTGCCGTCGGCTACGTGACCAGCGCCGCCTACGGCTACACCATCGACAAGGGCATCGCCTACGCGTGGCTGCCCGCCGAGCTCGCAGAGCCCGGCCAGGCGGCGGAGATTGCCTACTTCGACCGGCGCCTCCCCGCGACGGTCACCGCGGAGCCCCTGTTCGACCCTCAGATGCAGCGCCTGCGCAGCTGAGCCCGCCCACGGTTCATCAAGGAGACCACTATGCCTGCAGAGATTCTCGACGGCCGCGCCGCCGCGGCCGGCGTGCGTGCCTCACTCGGCGCCCGCGTTGCTGCGCTGGCGGCGACAGGCGTCCGGCCGGGCCTCGGCACCGTCCTGGTCGGGGATGACCCCGGCAGCTCGGCGTACGTGGCCGGCAAGCACCGCGACTGCGCCGAGGTCGGCATCGCCTCGCTGCGTGTCGACCTGCCCGCCGACGCGACCCCTGCCGAGGTACTCAGCGCGATCGAGGACCTCAACGGCGACCCCGCGTGCCACGGTTTCATCGTCCAGCTCCCGCTGCCGCCGGGGCACGACGAGGACCAGGCCCTTGAGCGGATCGACCCGGCCAAGGACGCCGACGGACTGTCGCCGGCCAGCCTCGGCCGGCTGGTGCTGGG
Source organism: uncultured Actinomycetota bacterium (assembly GCA_963844385.1). Classification (GTDB taxonomy): domain Bacteria; phylum Actinomycetota; class Actinomycetes; order Propionibacteriales; family Nocardioidaceae; genus Nocardioides. The sequence continues at coordinate 50,709 of CAWJOJ010000015.1, forward strand.
CGTGGACGCGCCGCTGCCATGCACGCCGCGGGGGATCGTCGCCCTGCTTCGGCGCCACGGTGTCCCGCTCGCGGGGGCCCAGGTCGCGGTCGTCGGGCGCGGCATCACCGTCGGCCGACCTCTCGGCCTGCTGCTCAGCCGCCGCTCCGAGAACGCCACCGTCACCCTGTGCCACACCGGCACGAAGGACCTCGCGGCCGAGGTCCGCCGCGCCGACGTGGTCGTCGCGGCCGCCGGCTCGGCCCACCTCGTCACGGCCGACATGGTCAAGCCAGGCGCCGCCGTCCTCGACGTCGGCATCACCCGCACCGAGAACGGCTTGGTTGGCGACGTGCACCCCGACGTCGCCGAGGTCGCCGGGTGGCTCGCGCCGATGCCCGGCGGCGTCGGCCCGATGACCCGGGCAATGCTCCTCACCAACGTCGTCGAGGCGTGCGAGCGCGCCGCCGGCATCATCCCCGCCCCGTCGGCTCCCGAGGTGATCGCATGATTCCCGTCTGCCCCCTCTCCGCACTGCCGCGGGGCGAGGCCTTGCGGGTCGAGGGCGACGTCCCGATCGCGGTCTTCCACACCGACGACGGGGAGATCTTCGCCATCGACGACACGTGCACCCATCAGGACGCCTCGCTCGCAGACGGCTGGCTGGAGGGCTGCGAGGTCGAGTGTCCACTGCACGCCTCACGGTTCGACCTGCGTACCGGCCGGGTGGACGCCCCGCCGGCCAAGAAGCCGGTCCGCACCCACGAGGTCCACGTCGAGGGCGACACGATCTTTGTGACCACGTCCGAGGAGGAGCCCAACCTCCCGCCCGGTCTCTCCGTCGGCGGTGCGACGTGAAACGTATCTGCGTGGTCGGCTCGTCGCTGGCCGGCCTGTCCACGGCGCGAGCGCTGCGCGCCCAGGGGTACGACGGCGAGCTGGTCGTCGTGGGAGAGGAGAGCTGCCGCCCTTACGACCGGCCACCGCTCTCGAAGGAGTTCCTCGCGGGTGCAGACCCGGCCGACCTCGCTCTGGAGGCCGACGACGAGGACCTCGGCATCACGTGGCGGCTCGGAACCCGCGCGGTCGGCCTTGCCAGCGGCCCGGTGGTGGCCCTCGCCGACGGTGAGGAGCTCGTCTGCGACGGCGTGGTGGTCGCGACCGGCGCGGTCGCCCGCCGCGACGTGCCGGGCGCCGACCTCCCCGGCGTACACGTGCTGCGGACGCTCGACGACGCCCTGGCCCTCCGCGCTTCCCTTCAGAGCGCCGGGCGGGTCGTCGTGGTCGGTGGCGGGTTCATCGGTTCCGAGGTCGCCTCCACTGCGCGGGACCTCGGCCGCGACGTCGTCCTCGTCGTCGGGGGCGATGCGCCCCTGCGCGACGCGCTCGGCCCCCATGCCGGCGTGATCGCCGATCTGCACCGCCAGCGCGGCGTCGCCTTGGTCACCGACGCCCGGGTCACGGAAGTGGTGCAGACCGCCAGCGGACTCGAGGTCCGGCTTGCGGACGGCACCACCCACTCGGCGTCGACCGTGGTCCTCGGCATCGGAGCACACCCGGCAGTGGCCTGGCTGGTCGACTCCGAGGTGATCCTTGACGACGGCATCCTGTGCGACGACCGGGGTGCCACCTCGCTGCCCGAGGTCGTGGCGGTCGGGGACTGCGCCGCGTGGTACGAGCCAGCGCTCGGCCGCCACCAACGAGTCGAGCACTGGACCAGCGCGCGGGAGCAGGCTCCGGTCGCGGCCGCGACCCTCCTGTCCGGAGGTACGAGCGCCCGTCCGCCCGATGCGACCGCCGTACGTCTGGTCCGATGTGTACGGCCGGCGGATCCAGCTCGCCGGCCATCGCGATCTCGCCGACTCCGTCACGCTCGAGGCTGGCTCCCTGGAGGAGGGCTCGTTCCTGGCCGTCTACCGCCGCGACGGCGAACCGGTGGCTGCAGTCGCAGTCGACCAGCCCCAGAAGTTCATGTCCGTCCGTCGCCGCCTCGTCCACATCTCGGCCCCCCCGTTCGAAGGAGCACTCTCATGACCGTCACCGAGAGCCACAACCCCAGCCAGAGCCTGCCGGAAAGCCTCCTCCCCACCCTGGCCGGCCACTTCTACTCAGATCCCAAGATCTTCGCCGCCGAGCAACGCGCCATCTTCGAGAAGATGTGGTTCTGTGCGGTCCGCTCCACCGACATCGGCAAGCCCGGTGGGTTCCGCACCGTGCAGGTCGGTCGGGAGAGCATCCTGATCACCCGCTCCCGAAGCGGAGAGGCCCGTGCCTTCTTCAACGTGTGCCGGCACCGCGGCGCCAAGCTCTGCACCGAGGACGCGGGGGAGGTCAAGCGCGCGTTCCAGTGCCCGTACCACGCCTGGACCTACGACCTCGACGGCAAGCTGGTCGCGGCCCCGAACCTCACCAAGATGCCAGACGTCGACCGCGTCGATTTCGGCCTGCGCAAGGTCCACGTCGTCGAGTGGCTCGGCTATGTCTGGGTCTCGCTGGCCGATGACCCTCCGTCGTTCGAGTCTGTGACAGGCGACGTTCTCACCCGCCTCGGCGACGTGGAGTCTCTGGAGCGCTACGACCTGGAGAGACTCCAGCTTGGCCGCCGGATCACCTACGACGTGAAGGCCAACTGGAAGCTCATCATCGAGAACTTCATGGAGTGCTACCACTGCGCGACCATCCACCCCGAACTGACCGAAGTGCTACCGGAGTTCGCCGACGGGTTCGCCGCGCAGTTCTACGTGGGCCACGGCGCGTTGTTCGGCGAGGACGTCGAGGGCTTCACCGTCGACGGCTCCGAGGGCTTCGGGCGGATCCCCGGTGTCAGTGACGACCAGGACCGCCGCTACTACGCCGTGACCATCCGTCCCCAGGTCTTCATCAACCTGGTGCCCGACCACGTGATCTTCCACCGGATGTACCCGCTGGCCCCCGACCGCACCATCGTCGAGTGCGACTGGCTCTACCTGCCCGAGGTGGTGGAGAGCGGCATGGACCTATACCACTCGGTGGAGCTGTTCCACCGCGTCAACAAGCAGGACTTCGACGCCTGCGAACGATGCCAGGCGGCCACCGACTCCCGGGTGTACGCCGACGGCGGTGTGCTGGTGCCGAGCGAGCACCACATCGCCGACTTCCACCAGTGGGTGCACGACTCCCTCGACCAGCCCGTCTGACTGACTGCACGTCCATCGGAGAGGTTCCTGACATGAACACACGATCCATACCTGTCCTCGACCGGCACCTGAACGAGCTGGACCCGGAGGTGCATCGCGCCATCGCTGCCGAGCTGCACCGCCAGCAGTCGACGTTGGAGATGATCGCGTCTGAGAACTTCGCGCCGATGGCGGTGATGCAGGCGCAGGGTTCGGTGTTGACCAACAAGTATGCCGAGGGGTATCCCGGGCGCCGCTATTACGGTGGCTGTGAGCACATCGACGTGGTCGAGCAGCTGGCGATCGACCGGGTCAAGGCGCTGTTCGGGGCCGGGTTCGCCAACGTGCAGCCGCACTCGGGGGCACAGGCCAATGCCGCCGCGATGTCCGCCCTGCTCCAGCCGGGTGACACGATCCTCGGCCTGGACCTGGCCCACGGCGGGCACCTGACTCACGGCATGCGGCTCAACTTCTCCGGCAAGCTCTACAACGTGGTGGCCTACCACGTCGACGAGTCGGACTTCCGCGTCGACATGGCCGAGGTGGAACGCCTCGCGCTGGAGCACCGGCCGAAGCTGATCGTGGCCGGCTGGTCGGCCTACCCGCGGCAGCTGGACTTCGCGGAGTTCCGCCGGATCGCCGACCTGGTGGATGCGTACCTGATGGTCGACATGGCGCACTTCGCAGGCCTGGTCGCCGCCGGGCTGCATCCCAGCCCGGTGCCGTTTGCCGACGTGGTCACCACTACCACCCACAAGACGCTGGGGGGTCCGCGCGGTGGCGTGATCTTGACCAACCGGCAGGACCTGGCGAAGAAGTTCAACTCGGCGGTCTTCCCGGGCCAGCAGGGCGGCCCGCTCGAGCACGTGGTGGCCGCGAAGGCCGTCGCCTTCAAGGTCGCCGCCAGCGTGGAGTTCCGGGATCGCCAACAGCGCACCCTGGAGGGCGCCCGCATCCTGGCCGACCGACTGCAGGCAGGCGACGTTCGCGCGGCGGGGGTCTCGGTGCTGACCGGCGGGACCGACGTGCACCTGGTGCTGGTCGATCTGCGCCACTCCGAGCTGGACGGCCAGCAGGCCGAGGACCGGCTGCACGCGATCGGGATCACGGTGAACCGCAACGCGGTGCCGTTCGACCCGCGCCCCCCGATGGTCTCCTCGGGGCTGCGGATCGGCACCCCGGCGCTGGCCACCCGCGGCTTCGACGCCGCGGCCTTCGAGGAGGTCGCCGACCTGATCGCCGCGGCCCTCGCCGGCTCGCTCGACGAGGCTCGTACCGCCGAGCTGCGCGGCCGGGTGGAGAATCTCGCTGGCAAGTTTCCCCTCTACCCGCACCTGGACGCTCCCGACGACGACGCCGGCACGGTGGACCCCGCATGAGCACCGGCATGAGCACCGCCCCATTGCCGGAGCACCCCGACTGGCTGTGGCGCGACCCCGACCCGAAGCCGTCGTACGACGCGATCGTGGTGGGCGGCGGCGGCCATGGTCTGGCCACGGCGTACTACCTGGCCAAGAACCACGGCATCACCAATGTGGCGATCCTGGAGAAGGGCTGGCTGGCCGGCGGCAACATGGCCCGCAACACCACGATCATCCGGTCCAACTACCTGTGGGACGAGAGCGCGGCGATCTATGAGTTCGCGCTCAAGCTCTGGGAGGACCTGCCCGCCGAGCTGGACTACGACTTCCTGTTCAGCCAGCGCGGCGTCCTCAACCTCGCCCATACCCTGCAGGACGTCCGCGAGAGCAACAGACGGGTCAACGCCAACAAGCTGAACGGCGTCGACGCGGAGTGGCTCGAGCCCGACGACGTGGCGAAGATCTGCCCGATCGTCAACGTGTCGCCCGACGTCCGTTACCCGGTGCTCGGGGCCACCTTCCAGCCGCGGGCGGGGATCGCCAAGCATGACCACGTCGCCTGGGCGTTTGCCCGGGCGTGCGACCAGCTGGGCGTGGACCTGATCCAGAACTGCGAGGTCACCGGTTTCGTCAAGGACGGCAACCGGGTGATCGGTGTCGAAACCGACCGCGGCCGGATCCACACCGGCTTGGTCGGACTGGCCGCGTCCGGTCACAGCAGCGTGCTCGCGCAGCAGGCGGGCTTTCGGCTCCCGGTGCAGTCCTACCCGCTCCAGGCGTTGGTCTCGGAGCTGTATGAGCCGGTGCACCCCACGGTGGTCATGTCCAACCACGTGCACGTGTACGTCTCCCAGGCGCACAAGGGCGAGCTCGTGATGGGCGCCGGCGTGGACGCCTACAACGGCTACGGGCAGCGGGGGTCGTTCCACGTGATCGAGCACCAGATGGCCGCAGCGCTGGAGCTGTTCCCGATCTTCGCGCGGGCCAACCTGCTGCGCACCTGGGCCGGGATCGTGGACGTCTCACCGGACGCATCACCGATCATCGGCGCCACGCCGGTGGAGAACCTCTACATCAACTGCGGCTGGGGGACCGGCGGGTTCAAGGCGACTCCGTCGGCCGGGTGGGCGATGGCGCACACCATGGCCACCGGCGAACCCCATGAGCTCAACCGGCCGTTCGCGCTGGAGCGCTTCGCCTCTGGGGCCCTGATCGACGAGCACGGCGCCGCCGGCGTCGCCCACTGAGACCGGAGAGACGACCAATGCTCCAACTGACCTGCCCGTGGTGCGGACCACGCGACGAGACCGAGTACCACTACGGGGGCCAGGCCCACGTGCCCTACCCCGAGGACCCAGCCGCCCTCTCCGACGAGGAGTGGGCGGAGTACCTCTTCTACCGCGACAACCCCAAGGGCCCGTTCGCCGAACGCTGGGCGCACGCCGGCGGCTGCCGCCGCTGGTTCAACGTCGTGCGCGACACCGGGACCTACGACGTGCTCGCGGTCTACACCGGAGCGGTTCGGGCCGCCCAGCCAGGAGTTGCCCGATGACCGGTACGCAGTCCCACCGGCTCCCAGGCGGTGGCCGGATCGACCGCAGCCGGGTGCTCCGGTTCACCGTCGACGACGTCGACTACGCCGGGCACCCGGGCGACACCGTCGCCTCAGCTCTCCTGGCCAACGGCCGGATCGAGGTCGGGCCGTCCCTGTACCGCGGCCGCCCACGCGGCATCGTCGGCGCTGGAACCGAGGAGCCGAACGCGTTGCTCCAGGTCGGTGGGGACTGCTCGGAGCCGATGGTGCCCGCGACCGTTCGGCCGCTGGTCGACGGACTCTCCGCGCGGACTCTGTCCGGGCTGGGCCGTCTTGACCCGATCCTCGACCAGGCGGTCTACGACAAGAAGTTCGTGCACACCGACGTGCTCGTCGTCGGCGGTGGCCCGGCCGGGCTGGGAGCCGCGCTCAGCGCGGCCCGATCCGGCGCACGGGTGGTCCTGGTGGACGACCAGCCCGAGCTCGGTGGTGCCCTGCTCTCGGGAAGAGACGAGGAGGTCGAGGGACGCCCGGCGCTGGACTGGGTCGCCGACGTCGCCAGGGATCTCGGGGCCGCTGCCGGGGTCACCGTGCTGTCCCGCACTTCCGCGTTCGGGTCGTACGACGACAACTACGTGCTGGCGCTGGAGAACCGGACCGACCATCTCGACCAGCCCGCCAGGAACGGCGTCTCCCGCCAACGGGTCTGGCACATCCGCGCCCAGCAAGTGGTGGTCGCCACCGGCGCTCACGAGCGGCCCCTGGTCTTCGACGGCAACGACGTGCCAGGCGTGATGCTCGCGAGCGCGGTGCGCACCTACCTCAACCGGTACGCCGTGAAGCCGGGCGAGCGGGTCGTGGTGGCCACCACCAACGACAGCGCCTACGACACCGCCGAGGACCTCCTGGTCGCCGGCGTCGAGGTGGTCGCGGTTCTCGATGCCCGCGAGGATCTCTCGGTCCGAGCCGAGGCGCTCGCGGTCCGCGGCGTCCGCGTGGTCACCGGCAGCACCGTCCAGGGCACCGTCCAGGGCACCGTCGGCGACGTCCGGGTGACCGGCGTGCTGCTCGGCACCCTGGACGACCGTGACCAGGCCACCTCCTGGGAGACATTGCCGTGCGACCTGGTCGCCGTGTCCGGAGGTTGGAGCCCGGTCGTCCACCTGCACAGCCAGCGGCAGGGTCGGCTGCGCTGGGACGACGCGCTGGCCGCGTTCGTGCCCGACGGCTGCGGTGCGTAACCAGCAGGTCGTCGGGTCGGCGGCGGGGGTCTTCGACCTTCCCGGTTGCCTGCGGCAGGGGTCCGGTGCCGGCGCGACCGCGGCTTCGCGGGCCGGGTTCGTCGTCCAGCCGGTGCCGCTGCGCGGTCGCGCCAGCACCTCTGCGTACGGCGAGATCCGGCAGCTGTGGCTGGTGCCTGGTGTCGACGGCGAGCCGGAAGAGTGGACCGAGCACTTCGTCGACCTGCAGCGCGACCAGACCGTCGCCGACGTGTGGCGGGCCACCGGCGCCGGGATGCGGAGCGTCGAGCACGTCAAGCGGTACACCTCGATCGGCACCGGCCAGGACCAGGGCAAGACCTCCGGCGTGACGTCGATCGGCGTGATCGCCGCGGCGCTGGCCAATGGTTCGGGCGGCGCCCGGGGTGGGGGAGATCGGGACGACGACCTACCGGGCGCCGTACGTCCCGATCCCGTTCGCGGCGCTCGCCGGACGCGAGCGCGGCGCCCTCTTCGACCCCGAGCGCACCACGCCGGTGCACGCCTGGCACGTGGAGCACGGCGCCGAGATGGAGATCGTCGGCCAGTGGTTGCGGCCGTGGTACTACCCGCAGCCCGGGGAGGACATGGACGCCGCGGTCGCACGTGAGTGTCGGGCCGCGCGCCAGGGTGTCGCGATGATGGACGCCTCGACGCTCGGCAAGGTGGAGATCCGTGGCGCGGACGCCGGGGAGTTCCTCAACCGGATCTACACCAACGGGTTCAAGAAGCTGGCCGTCGGCTCGGCGCGCTACGGCGTGATGTGCACGCCGGACGGGATGATGTTCGACGACGGCGTCACCCTGCGGCTCGCGGACGACCGCTACTTCATGACCACCACCACCGGCGGCGCCGCGGGCGTCCTGGACTGGCTGGAGGAGTGGCTGCAGACCGAGTGGCCCGAGCTCGACGTGATGTGCACCTCGGTGACCGAGCAGTGGACCACGATCGCGGTCGTGGGCCCGCACTCGCGTGAGGTCGTGGCGCGGGTCGCACCGGACCTCGATGTGTCCAACGACGCGTTCGGCTTCATGACCTTCCGCGAGACCACGCTGGCCTCCGGCGTCCCGGCACGGATCTGCCGGATCTCGTTCTCCGGCGAGCTGGCCTTCGAGATCAACGTTTCCGGCTGGTACGGCCGTGCCGTCTGGGAAGAGGTGTACGCCGCCGGGCAGGACCTCGGCATCACGCCCTACGGCACCGAGACCATGCACGTCCTGCGGGCCGAGAAGGGCTACCCGATCGTCGGCCAGGACACCGACGGCACGGTCACGCCGCAGGACGCCGGCATGGAGTGGATCGTCTCCAAGCTGAAGGACTTCGTCGGCCGGAGGTCCTACAGCCGTGCCGACACGATCCGGCCCGATCGCAAGCACCTCGTCGGCGTGCTGCCGGTGGACCGTTTGACGCGGCTGCCCGAAGGCACCCAGCTGGTGGCGCAGGGCTCGCCGGCCAAAGCCGTCGACGGACCGGTGCCGATGCTCGGCCATGTGACCTCGAGCTACCACAGCGAGGCGCTCGGCCGGCCGTTCGGTCTGGCGTTGATCAAGGGCGGTCGCGACCGGTTCGGCGAGGTGCTCCTCGCTCCAGTTGGCGACCAGATGGTGGAGGTCGAAGTGACCTCCCCGGTGCTCTACGACCCCGAAGGGAGCAGGCGCGATGGCTGACCTGTCCACGGAATTGACAGGGCTGCGACGCAGCCCGCTGGCACACTGCGCCGACCGTCTGGCGGCGGCTTCCGATCCGTCCGTCGTGTCACTCGCGGAGGTGCCGTTCGTCGCGATGGTGGGTCTCCGAGTCAACCCCGGGACCCCGGCCGCGGCTCGGGTGGTGGCGGTGCTGGGTGCCGTGCTGCCCACCGCGTGTGGCGAGGTGACCGGCACCGATTCACACGACGCGCTGTGGCTGGGCCCGGACGAGTGGCTGGTGGTCGCCTCCACCGATCCGGTCGCCCTCGCCGACCAGCTGACCGCGGCGGTCGGGGAGGAGCCCGGTCTGGTGCTCGACGTGTCGGCGAACCGCACCATCCTCGAGCTCACCGGTCCGCATGCCCGCGCCGTCCTGGAGAAGGGCTGCCCGGTCGACCTGCACCCGCGGGCCTTCGGGCCGGGCCGCGCGGTCTCCACCACCCTGGCCCGGGTCCCGGTGTTGTTGTGGCAGACCGGTGATGACACCTACCGGCTGTTGCCGCGCTCGTCCTTCGCCGACTACGTCGCCCGGTGGCTGCTCGACGCGATGGTGGAGTTCACCGGCTGATGGCGCTTTCCGCGTTCGACCTCTACTCCGTGGGCATCGGCCCGTCCTCGTCGCACACGGTGGGACCGATGCGGGCGGCGAAGACCTTCGCCGATCGGCTCACCGAGGCGGGTCTGCTGGACCGCGTCACGCGCGTGCGCGCAGAGCTCTTCGGCTCCCTCGGCGCCACCGGCCACGGCCACGGGTCACCGAAGGCGGTCGTGCTCGGCCTCGAGGGCGACGACCCGGCGACCACTGACACCGACCTGGCCGACCTGCGGCTGGGCCGGCTCCGCGAGCAGCGGGTCCTGAACCTGGCCGGCTCCCGCCCGGTGCCGTTCGACCTCGACGAGGATCTCGTCATGCACCGGCGGCGCAGCCTCCCGGCGCACCCCAACGGCATGACCTTCGCTGCCTACGACGACTCCGGAGCGACGGTGCTCGAGAAGACCTACTACTCCGTCGGCGGCGGGTTCGTGGTCGACGAGGCCGCGACCGGGGCCGACCGCGTGGTCATCGACGACACGCCGGTCAAGTTCCCCTTCACCACCGGTGGCGAGCTCCTCGAGATCTGCGCCCGCGAAGGGCTCACGATCAGCGACGTCATGCTCGCCAACGAGCAGTCCTGGCGCACCGAGCAGGAGATCCATGACGGGATGCTCCACCTCTGGTCGGTGATGACCGCCTGCGTCGAGCGCGGCTTCCAGCGCCAGGGCGTGCTCCCCGGCGGGCTCAAGGTCCCCCGGCGGGCACCCGCACTGTTCCGGGAGCTGACCTCGTCGGCGTCGCAGGACCCGCTGCAGGTGATGGACTGGGTGAACCTCTACGCCCTGGCCGTCAACGAGGAGAACGCCTCGGGCGGCCGGATCGTGACCGCCCCGACGAACGGCGCGGCCGGAATCATCCCGGCCGTGCTGCACTACTACGTCACGGTTCGTGCCCGACGCCGACGACGACGGCATCGTGCGTTTCCTCCTGACCGCGGCCGCCGTCGGGATCCTGTTCAAGACCAACGCCTCCATCTCCGGGGCCGAGGTCGGCTGCCAGGGCGAGGTCGGCTCGGCGTGCTCGATGGCCGCGGCCGGCCTGTGCGAGGTCCTCGGCGGGACCCCGGAACAGGTCGAGAACGCCGCCGAGATCGGCATCGAGCACAACCTGGGCCTGACCTGCGACCCGGTCGGCGGCCTGGTGCAGATCCCCTGCATCGAGCGCAACGCGATCGCCTCGGTCAAGGCCATCAACGCCGCCAGGCTCGCCATCAGGGGCGACGGCATCCACAAGGTCAGCCTCGACAAGGCCATCAAGACGATGCGCGAGACCGGTGCGGACATGAAGACCAAATACAAAGAGACCGCACGAGGCGGCCTCGCGGTCAACGTCATCGAGTGCTGATGGACGACGACGAAGGTCCGTCGGCAGAGCTTCTTGGCACGCCCGACGAGTCCGGCCTACGAGTGGGCAACCCCGAGGACCACGCGGCGGGCCTGAAGGCCGTGCGTGTGGCGATGAGCCGGGCTCTGGGGGAGATGGGACCGTCCCGCGCGGCGCGGACCCTGTCCCGGCTCAATCAAGTCGACGGGTTCGACTGCATGAGCTGCGCCTGGCCGGACCCGGACCCCGAGCACCGTCACAGGGCGGAGTTCTGCGAGAACGGCGCGAAGGCGGTGGCCGAGGAGGCGACCAAGGCGCGGGTCACACCCGAGTTCTTCGCCCGGCACAGCATCGCCGAGCTCACCACCCGCACCGACCGCTGGCTCGGGAAGCAGGGCCGGCTGACCCACCCGATGGTCAAGCGGCCCGGCGCCACCCACTACGAGCCGGTCTTCTGGGAGGACGCCTTGGGCCTGGTGGGGGAGTTTCTGCGCGCTCTCGGCTCGCCCGACGAGGCGGTGTTCTACACCTCCGGCAGGGCGTCGAACGAGGCGGCTTTCGTCTACCAGCTCTTCGTACGCGCCTACGGCACCAACAATCTTCCGGACTGCTCCAACATGTGCCACGAGTCGAGCGGCGTCGCGCTCATCGACACGATCGGCATCGGCAAAGGCAGTGTCAGCCTCGAGGACATCTACCGTGCCGAGCTGATCGTGCTGGCCGGGCAGAACCCGGGCACGAACCACCCGCGGATGCTCTCCGCCCTGGAGATCGCCAAGCGGCGCGGCGCCAGGATCATCAGCATCAACCCACTCCGCGAGGCGGGCCTGGTCAACTTTCGCAACCCGCAGGTGGCCCGCGGCGTCGTCGGCCATGGCATCGACCTGACCGACCTGCACCTGCCGATCCGTCTCGGTGGCGACCAGGCGCTGTTCCAGGCGATCGGGGCTCTGCTGGTCGAGTGGGACGCCGTTGACCGTGACTTCGTGGCCGCCCACACCGAGGGGTACGGCGCGTGGCGCGCGCATGTGGCGCAGGTCGACTGGGAGCTGGTGGACCGGGCGACCGGCCTGGAGCGCGGCCAGATCGTGGAGGCGGCCAGGATGGTCGCCGACTCCGGCGCGACCATCTGGTGCTGGGCGATGGGGCTGACCCAGCACCGCAACGCCGTGGCCACGATCAAGGAAGTCGTGAACCTCGCGTTGGCGCGCGGCGACGTCGGCAAGCCCGGGGCAGGGCTGTGTCCGGTGCGCGGCCATTCCAACGTGCAGGGTGACCGGACGATGGGGATCTGGGAGAAGCCTCCGGCGCCGTTCCTCGAGGCTTTGGACGCCGAGTTCGGGTTCGCGTTCCCCCGCCACCACGGCTACGACACCGTGGAGTCGATCCACGCCATGCTCGAGGGGAAGGTCGGGGTCTTCCTCGGCCTGGGTGGCAACTTCTTGCACGCCGCCCCCGACACGACCGTGACGGCCGAGGCGCTGCGACGTACGGCGCTCACCGTGCAGGTCTCCACGAAGCTCAACCGGTCGCACCTGGTGACGGGCGGGTCTGCGCTGATCCTGCCGACCCTCGGCCGCACCGAGGTCGATCTCCAGGAGTGCGGTCGGCAGTTCGTAACGATCGAGGACTCCATGTCGGTGGTCCACGCGTCCCGCGGGAGGCTTGCCCCGGCGAGCGAGCACCTGCGTTCGGAGGTCGCGATCATCACCGGCGTGGCCGAGGCCACCCTCGGGTCGGGCTTCCCGGTCGATTGGGATGGTCTGCGTAGCGACTACTCGCGGATCCGGGCGCACATCGAGCGGGTGGTGCCGGGATTCGAGGACTACGAGGCCCGGGTGCTCACCAAGACGGGGTTCGTGCTGCCACACCCGCCCCGTGATCGCCGCGCCTTCGATACGCCGAGCGGGTTGGCGCAGTTCACGGTGTCGGAGCTGGAGCTGCTCGAGGTGCCGCCGGGCCACCTGGTGCTGCAGACGATGCGGAGCCACGACCAGTTCAACACCACCATCTACGGCCTCAGCGACCGTTATCGCGGCATCGAGGGCGGGCGGCAGGTGGTGCTGGTCAACGGACGCGACCTCGAGGCGGCCGGCCTGCGCGACGGCGACCACGTAGACATCGTGGCGCACTGGCCGGGCGACGAGGTCGACCGTCGGGTGCGCGGCTTCCGGGTGGTCGAGTACGCCACACCACCGGGCACGGCGGCGGCGTACTACCCCGAAACCAACCCCCTCGTTCCGCTCGGCTCCGTCGCGGAACACAGCAACACCCCAACGTCGAAGTCCGTGATAGTGCGACTGGAGCCCAACGCCTAGGCGCCAACCCAGGGACTCGACCGGGGATCTCGATGCGGCTGGTCGCCTCGAGCGTGCCGGTCTATGGCCCGTCCGGGTGGGAACGGCGGGGCCCGAACTGACCATGGCAACCCCGCGAATTGGCGAGCAATCTCGGAGGATGCGCAAGGTCGGTGAGACTGGCATCGATTTGTCGTGGTTCCGACCACCGAGTCCGGTTGATCCGGCGCGCTGGGGAGCCAGGTTCGTGATCCGGTACTCGGTCGAGGTCAACGAGAACACCCGCGACAAGATCGTCACGCCGGCCGAGTTCCGCAGTGACGTCGCCGCCGGACTGGCCCTGATCGCCGCCAATCCGCAGATCCGCGACTCGTCAGCCATCCACCCCGGAAAGTTGGTATCCCACCCATGAGCACATCATTGCGGCGCGCCTGGCGCGTCGTCGGCATCACCGCCGCGCTGGCGGTCGTCGGCACCATGCTCGCCGCCACGCCCGCCGTCGCCGACTTCAAGGAAACCCGCATCACCTTCACGAACAGCTCCGACTCGGTGCTGGTGCTGGACTCGAAGTCAATCCCGCACGGCGAGTGGAACCAGGAGCCGCCGGCAAGGATCAACATCGACCAGGTCGTGACGATCAGCAGTTCGAACTCCGACGACAGCGTCCTCACCGGCACCGAGTGGTTGGCGAGATACAAGCTCGCGAATGGCTCGACCATGGTGATGCACTACGACAACCCGGCCGTGGGCGAGGACGAGTTCGTCGAGTCGGCTCCGCCCGGCTACATGTTCGATGCCGGCGGCCCGATCGAAAACCGCGTCGTAAGATTCAAGTGCGACTCGCAGACTTGCGACGGCATCCCTGACGACTGGAAGCGCAATGGCGTGACCATCGATCCGGGCGGCGGGCTGCCGCCGCAGTTCGTCGACCTGCCGAAGATGGGCGTCACCATCGACCGGCCGACCGTCATGATCCACCTGGACTGGATGGTGGACGCCGCGGGTACCAGCTGGGCGCCACGGCAGGCCGCGATCAACAACGTGATCAACGCCTTCGACCGCTCACCCGTGACCTATCGCGGAGCGACCCGGCCCGGCATCACGCTGGTCGTCGACGCCGGTCCCGGCAGCACGATAACGCCGGGCGGCCCGACCTGGGGAACGCTGTCGGCGGCGCAGAGCTTCGCCTGGAGCCAGTACTTCCTCACCGGCAACCGAGTCACCGGATTCCAGGAGGCCAACTTCTTCACCCGCCTCAACTCGAACTTCGTGCCGACCGGGCGTTTGCCGATCTTCCACTACGCCGTCGCGGCGGACGTCATCTCGCAAGACATGCGACCGACCCCGGCCGTCGACGACAACACCTCGGGTCTCGCGGTGACCGGCAACTGGGGGTTCATGCTCACGCTGGGCAACTGGAACCTCAACACCAACGGCTCGCTCGAAGATCAGACCGGCACGTTGATGCACGAGTTCGGCCACGTCCTCGGCTTCGACCACAGCGGCGGTGAGGGCAACGGTGACGCGGTGAACTTCAAGCCGAATCACCCGTCCGTCATGAACTACGCGTGGCAGACCGTCGGCGTCTTCCAGGGCGGCGTCCGGCAATGGGACTTCCTTCGGGACGACATGCCGAACATCAACGAGATGACGCTGACCCAGGCGGGTGGCATCAACCTGGGCACGACATCGGTCGCCTATGGCGCCACCAACAGTTGCGGCACGGCGGATGCAGCCGGCGTGATCACGGTCAACACGACCAACACCCAGGCCGCGTTGGCGCCGATGGATCTCGACTGTGACGGGACAGCGGGCAACGACCCCCCGGGCTCCACGGGCGGGTACGACGCGAACGGCGACACGGTCATCGCCACGCTGAACGGTCCCAAGGCGGAATGGGAGCGGGTGCAGTTCAAGACCGGTGCCATCGGATTCGGCGCCAGCGCGAACCAGCTGACGCTCCCGACTTCGGGTCTCAGCACGCCGAACCAGCGCGAGTTGACCCTCGAGCAGGCCGAGAACATCCGGGTGCTGCCGCTCGCGACCAAGGTGACCTACACCGGAGCGCTCGCCGGCGACTACCACGACAAGGCCACCGTGTCGGCGTCGCTGGTCGATTCCACCGACGGTGACTCGCCGGTGGCCGGCAAGACGATCTCCTTCGAGCTGGGCGTCGGCGACACCTGTTCCGCGGTCACCAACGCTGCCGGCAGCGCGTCGTGCACCCTCACGCCGACCCAGGCGCCCGGTTCCTACGCGATCAAGGCATCGTTCGCGGGCGACTCGGTTTACAGCACGGCGTTCGACGCGTCGCGCACGTTCACGGTGACCCGGGAGGAGACGACGCTGTCCCTCACCGGGCCGACGGTGATCCTCGCCGGCAGCAGCTCGACGTCGCTTTCGGCGCGATTGCTGGAAGGCGGTCCGGCCGATCTCGACGGCGACGGCAGCACCGCCCCACCGAGCCCGGCGGGGCAGACGGTGACCTTCCAGCTCGGCACGCAGTCGTGCAACGGAGTCGTGACGGCGACCGGTGCGGTGAGTTGTTCGATCGCGAACGTCTCGGGCGCGACGCTGGGCCCGAAGACGGTGACCGCGACATTCACCGGCGACACGTACTACGAGCCCTCCTCGGCATCGGCGGACGTGATCGTCTTCGCGTTCCCGACCAAGGGCGCGTTCGCCCTCGGTGACCGGTCGGTCTCGGCGGCGACACCGACGACCTCGCTGACCTGGTGGAGCGACACCTGGTACACGAAGAACTCCCTGTCCGGTGGCGTTGCTCCGAATGCGTTCAAGGGGTTCGCCGCCTCGGTGACGTCCCTGCCGACGACCAGCCCGGCCAACAGCTGCGGCACCACATTCCTCACCCGGAAGGGCAACAGCCCGCCGCCGACCAGCGGGGTGCCCGGCTACATGGGCGTGATCGTGGCGTCAAGGGTGGTCAGAGACAAGGCCGGGAATGTCAATGGTGTTTGGGGCAAGGTCGTGGTCGTGAAGACGGACCCGGGCTACTCCCCGTCACCGGGACACCCGGGGACCGGAAAGATCGTCGCGACGTTCTGCTGAGCCCCACACGGACGTCCGGGAGGCGATCGCCTCCCGGACGTCCGGTTTGTGTATCTCGGCTAGGGGACCCGCGCTGACAGCACGCCTGGTCCGGTGCCGATCCGGTCGAGCAGCCGGGCGAGCTCGGGGCGCCCGTCGGAGTAGGGGAGGTGCCAGGAGATGCGGACCAGGCCGCCGCCGAGCCGGTCGACCCGCGGCTTCCACCCCATCGCACGTACGGCGGCCAGCACGCTCGCCTCCTTCGCGGCCGTCACGGTCACGGTCGCGTCGTCACCCAGCTGGTGTACGCCGCGGGCCGCGGCCGCTGCACGGGCTGTCGCGGCCGGGGCGGTCGCGGCGTCCAGGCCGTCGGGGGCGGGGTCGCCACCGAGGATCGCGTTCCACAGGATCCGCTGGGTTCCGTCGGTGAAGGCGCGGAAGTTGGGGTCACCCGCGAAGAGCACGACGCGTCCGTCGGCGTACCGCTCGGCCACGACTGCCGTCGTGCCGCGCAGCTCGTCGGCGCCACGCTCGTAGCCGGAGACGAAGAACCGTGAGCCGGTGGGGTAGGACACCGCCGCCGCGGATGGGCGGGCCAGCCGCATGACCTGGTCGTACTCGTAGTAGTTCCAGGCCTGGGCGCCTACCCCGCGGGTCAGCGCCGAGGGGCGGGTGCGCACTCGGATCAGCGACCCCGGCACGTCGGAGGTCGGGTCGCTCAGCTGCGCCGTCGTGAGCTGGAGCATGGCCGCGAGCTGAGTGCCGCCCCGCATCGAGACGACCCGGCCACCGGCAGCGAGCCACTCGCGCAGGGTCCGCCGGCCGTCGGGCCCGAGGGCGTCGTACGTCGCCTGGGCGTCACCGTTGGGCACGACCAGCACATCGAGCGGCGCCAGCGCGCCCTCGCTGACACCCGGCGTGGTGACCGACCGGTAGGGCAGGCGCCACTTGACCTCGAACAGCCAGCGCAGCCAGCCTTCCGACTCGTAGGCCGAGGTGCCGTCGTCGGTAAGCCACAGCCCGACCGACGGGGTCGAGCCGGGCAACGAGGGCACAGCCGGCGCGGAGACCCGAGCCGCCAGCCGCGAGGCGGGCCTGAGCACGGCGCCCGACCGCCCGGCCGGAACATTGAACAGCAGCGGGCCGCTCCACGAGGTCACGTCGTAGAAGTAGGGGAACGGCACGTAGGAGTCCTCGCCGAGCATGGCCTGGATCCAATGCTTCTGGGCCTGGGCCATAGGCACGTACCAGGTGCCGGCCGGCAGCACGGCCCGCCGCGGGCTGTAGCCGTACGGCCGGTAGTCGGGGACGACGAGCGGTCGGGTGAGGCGGCGTACGTCGACCTCCATGCGCTGGAGCCGGCGGACCAGAGCGCGCGCCTCACGCCGCTTCCCGTCCATCGAGCGAATGAAGTAGCTGCGGACCGTCTCGTCGGGCACCTCCTGCTCGACGGTGTTGCCCTCCTGGAAGACCTGGTTGGGCTCGAGCCTGCCGGCGCGTCCCTGGGCACGGGCCTGGCGGTAGTTCGCGGCCCAGCCACGCAGCACGGCGCTCTTGCTGTCGGCCAGGGCGTACATCGACGCCCACGTGGCGACGAACTGCTGCTCGCTGCGCTCGGGCAGGGGCGCGTCGCGACCCTTCTCGTAGGTCATGGCGGCGCTGTTGAGAGCGGTGGTGGGGACGGAGTCGCCGTACCCCATGTAGAGCAGGTCGTAGATGTCGTAGCTGAAGTGCGGCCAGCCCCGACGGTCGAACGCCTCGGCCATCGCGCCGCCGTAGAAGTCGTTGATCCAGGAGATGGACCGGTCGGCGACCTCGTGGTGGATCGGGTCGGCGTTCGGCGGGAAGAAGAAGCCGGTCCGGCTCATCTCGTGGTTGTCGCTGAGCAGGATCGGCGGGTAGCGCAGCAGCAACGAGAGCTTGCCGTCGGTCTCGGCCTGGGTGCGGGCGAACCAGTCGCGGTTGAGGTCGAAGCCGTAGGCGTTGCGGCGCTGGTCGAGCTGGCGGCCGTCGGGGTTCTGACTGGGGATGATGACCGTCACCGTGTGGTCGCGGATCAGCGTCGCCGCGCAGTCTGTGCGGTCGCTGAGGTCGTAGAGCATCTGCAGCGCGGCGTCGCCGCCGCTCTCCTCGTCGCCGTGCACGTTGCTGGCCATCCACACGATGGCGGGCGCGGCGGCGGCAACCTCGGCCGCCCGCGCGCGTGAGGTATTGGGGTTGCGGAGCACGCGCGCGGCGCGCTGGGCGGCGGTGACGTCCGCCGGGTCGCCCACGACGGCGTAGGTCAGCGGTCGGCCCTGGACGCTGGTCCCGAAGGTGCCCGTGCTGACCTCGTCCGACGCCGCGTCGACTGCGGCCACGTAGGCGTTCAGCTGCGCGGCGGTTGCCTCCTGGCTGCCGATGTCGAAGCCCAGCACCTCACGGCCGGTGGGGATCTCCCCGGCGTACGTCGGTGTCGCGTCCGGCGTACAGGCCGCCGCGGCGCCGGCGCCCGGACTGCCTCCGATGGCGAGCAACGACGGTGCGCCGAGCGCGAGCAGGGCGGCGGGGACGGCGAGGCGACGGGGCATCGGGGCTCCTCGGGTATGGACCGTTGTCGGCCCTGTCTAACGCGGTGTCGCCCGTTGTGTCCACCCCTTCCTCTGGTCGCCTTGGCCGGGGTCGGCCGTCGCCGGGCTATGGGTCTCCCTAGGTCTGGGGCAGAGCGTGGCTGTACCGCTCACCCAGCGTCGCTACTGCCTTGACCAGTGCTGGAGGCTCGGTGACATGGAAGTCCAGCCCGAGCATGCCGATGTAGACGGCCAGGATCTCGACACTGTCAGCGCCGGTGACGAGCACGCAGTGGTCGGCGTCCACGCTCTCGACCACGCCGACTGCCGGGTTGATCCGGGTCAGCACCTCCTCGGCCGGCGCGTCGACCGCGATGCGGGCGTGCACGTGCCATCCCGAGAACGCGACCTCGCGGAGCACGAACGAGGTGTAGTCGCCGCCGGGCAGCGGGTGCGGGGTGAACCGACGCCCGCCCGGGGTGCGCAGCGTCATCCAGTCCAGGCGGTACGGCGCCCACGTGTCGTAGAGCGGGTCGCGGGCCACCACGAACCAGCGTCGCTGCCAGCTCACCAGCCGGTAGGGCTCGAGCTGCCGCCGCTCGCCCCGGTAGTCGAACCGGAGCTCCACGTGGTCGCGGACCGCAGCCGCCACTTCGGCGAGCAGGCCGGGGTCGACGGCGGGGTCGGCGACGTTGGATCCGGTGTTCTCGGGACCGGCGGTGACCGCGTTCCGCAGGGCGTTGACGCGGCGCTGCAACCGGTGGGGGAGCACGTGCTCCAACTTGGCCAGCGCGCGGGCGCTGGTCTCCTCGATGCCCTGCACCGCGGTGCCGGCACTCAGCCCGACCGCGATGGCGACTGCCTCGTCCTCCTCGAGCAGCAGTGGCGGCAGCTTGGTGCCGACGCCGAGCCAGTAGCGGCCGCCGGGACCGCGGACGGCGTCCACCGGATAGCCGAGTCCGCGCAGCCGGTCGACGTCATTGCGGACGGTCCGGTCAGTGACGCCGAGCCGCGCCGCGAGCTCGGCTCCGGACCAGTCCGCGCGGGCCTGGAGCAGACCGAGCAGGGCCAGCATCCGCGCCGCGGTGTCCGCCATCGGAGCCCCTTTTCAAAGTCATGAGGAGTCCTGAAAAATAAAGGAAGGAAACGTTCCTGAACCTCTCCTAGAGTAGCAGCATGACAACCAACCAGAACACCGAAATCCGCCCCTTCACCATCACCATCCCCGAGGCCGAGGTCGAGGACCTGCAGCGCCGGCTCGAGCAGACCCGGTTCCCCGTGGCCGCGCCCGGCGACGGGTGGGAGTACGGCACCCCGACCTCCTACCTGCGCGACATGGTCGAGCGCTGGAAGTCGTTCGACTGGCGGGCCCAGGAGGCCCGGATGAACGCCGTGCCGAACTTCGTGACCGAGATCGAGGGCCAGACGGTCCACTTCGTGCACGTCCGTTCGGCGCACGAGGACGCGACACCGGTGCTGCTCCTGCACACCTACCCGGGCTCGTTCGCCGAGTTCCTGGACATGATCGGCCCGCTGACCGACCCCGAGTCGCACGGGGGCCGCGCCGAGGACGCTTTCCACGTGGTCGTCCCCTCGATGCCGGGGTTCGGGTTCAGCACGCCGGTCGTCGACGAAGGCTGGACGATGGCGCGGGTTGCCCGCACCTACGACCAGCTGATGCGGCAGCTCGGCTACTCGTCGTACGGCGCGCACGGCAGCGACGGCGGCGCCATGATCGGCCGCGAGCTGGCCGTCCTCGACCCCGAGGGTTTCCTGGGATCGCACGTGCTGCAGCTGTTCTCCTTCCCCTCGGGCGACCCCACCGAGTTCGAGAAGTTCGGGCCCAAGGAGTACGCCGCGCTGGAGTTCGCCGGCTGGTTCCAGTCGGTGGCCGGCTACAACCAGATGAACGGCACCCGCCCGCAGACCATCGCGGCGGCGCTGTCGGACTCGCCGGTGGGCCAGCTGGCGTACAACGAGCTGTTCGAGAACTTCGGCAACGGCACCAGCCTGGTCTCGCCCGAGCAGGTGCTCACCCAGGTCTCGCTCTACTGGCTGACCAACACCTCGGCCACCGCGGGCCGCTACCACTACTCGGAGCAGCGCTCCGGCATCGAGCCGCAGGTCAGCCACGGCCGGATCGGCGTCGCGGTGTTCAAGGACGACTTCCAGACGATCCGGCCGTTGGCCGAGCGCGACAACGACAACATCGTGCACTGGTCGGAGTTCGACCGCGGCGGCCACTTCGCCGCGCTCGAGGTGCCCGAGCTGGTTGTGGGCGACCTGCGTGAGTTCTTCGGTCAGACCGGTCAGACCGGGTAGCCCTGGGCAGGAGGCACGACAAGTCGGAAGCCTCGTCTGAGCTGTCTTTGGGCAGGTCAGACGAGGCTTTTGCCGTCTGTTGAGCCGGAAGGATCGGCTGGGTCGCCGCGAAGTGGTCGGGGGCCTGCGGCACTCGGCCGGTCAGGCAAACGCAGGTATCACCTTGTCGTGGACGAGCTGCAGCTGGGAGTTGACGTCGGGCACTCCCTCGATCTCACGACCCATCAGTGCCTTGACCAGGGCGAAGTCGGTGATCGCGAGGATCAGGTGGTTGATCCCCGTGGACGTGATCTGGCTCTCCAGCTTCTCGGCGCACTCCTCGGGTGTTCCCGCGATGGACAGCCGGTCGGCGAGGTCGGGGGTAGTCAGCTCGATGCCCTTGGCCATGTCGCCGGCCCCGATCGCCTCGATGATCGGCGCGACCTCGTCGGGCTCGACACCGTTGCGCTTCAGCTGCTCGTGCGGCATGGATGACGCGTAGAGGCCGACCATGCTGCGTGCGGCGTCCTTGGCCACGGCACCGTCCTCGGCGACCGAGAACACGATCCAGGCTCCGAGATCGAGGTCCTGCACGTCCTTGCCGGCGCGCTCGGCGCCGATGGTGCAGTGCTCCATCATGTACTCGTATGCCTCGCGGGTGTAGCTCAGCGCGTGGTGGCACCCGTCGGAGAACTCCGCCGCCACCTCGAACGACTTCGGCCCGCGCATCGCGCCCATCTTCACCGGCAGCCTCTCCTGGACCGGGCGCGCGAACGTGAACAGCCCGCTGTAGTTGAAGAACTCGCCCTCATGCGTGATCGCGCCGTCGTCGAGGAGCGTCCGGATCACCTCGACGCCTTCCTTGACACGGGAGAGCGGCTTGGTCTTCGCCCAGTCGATCCCGTACTGCGCCAGCAGCCCGAAGTTGCCGCTCGAGAGCACCACCTCGGCCCGACCGTCGGTGAGCTCGTCCAGGGTTGCCGCCGCCTGCGCGATCAGCGTCGGCTCACGCAGCACCACACCGGAGACGCTGGGTCCCATCCTGATCTGAGAGGTGTCAGCCGCGGCTGCGGCGAAGAGCAGCCAGAGGTCCTTGTGCCAGGTCTCGTCTGCGGCGTACACCGCGTAGAAACCGAGCTCGTCGGCCTTCTTGATCGATGCCAGGGACTCGCTGAGGGGGTAGTCCGGGAGCATCACATAGCTGAACTTCATCGTTCTCTCCTTTGGCGGGCCGCCAGGCCCGGAATCGTGACTGGTCAGACGGGATCCGAGCTCTTGGGGGCGCGTGAGGACCCGCTCAGCGCTGTCGGGACCGCGTCGCCGTGGGTGGCCTCGCTTCGCAGGTACGGCTTGGCGATCGTCATGTAGATCGCACCCGCCCCGATGCCGATGACGGCCGACAGGACGACCACCCAGTTGTCGTACCAGGGGGCTTCGGGTGTGCGTGGCCACGCGACGTTGATCATCGTGAGCACGCCGTAGGTCAGCGCGGCGATCGTAATCGGCAGGCCCCAACGGCCCAGGGTGAACGGACCGGACGGCACCCAGCCCTTCAGCCGGGCGCGGAGGGCCGCGAAGACGACCATCTGGAAGCCGAGGTAGATACCCAGGATGGCGAACGACACGATCGACGTCAGCGCCTTGGCCGAGATCACCGAACCGAGCACGACCAGCGCCGGCACCGTTGCGGCGACGACCATGGCGTACGGCGGGACGTGGCGCACCTGGTCGAAGTGACGCAGCAGGTGCGAGCCGAAGATCATGTCGTCGCGCGCGTAGGAGTACATCAGCCGGCTTGCCGCAGCCATCAGGCTCAGCGTGCAGGAAAGGAAGGACAGCATCACCACGAGCAGCACGAACTTCGTGCCGGTGGTGCCGAAGACGTCGTTGAGGATGGTCATCACCGGGTCGGCGTCCTCACCGTTGATGATGGCGCCGAAGTCCTTCACGGCCAGCAACAGCGACAGGCAGACGAGGATCGACGCCGCCCCACCGATGTAGATGGTCATCCGCATCGCCTTGGGGATCTCGCGGGTCGGGTTCGGCACCTCCTCGGCTACGTCGCCGCAGGCCTCGAACCCGTAGTACTGGTAGACCCCGATGATCGCGGCCGCGAAGAACGCCGCGAGGTAGCCGCCCGAGCCCTCGACGCCCTTGGTGTCGAAGAGCACCCCGAGGTCGTTGTGGCGTTCCGTGAGCAGCAGCCAGCCTCCGACGGCCAGGGCGCCGAGCAGTTCGGCGGAGAACCCGATCATGGCTGCCATGGCAAGCACCTTGGTGCCGAGCATGTTAAGGGCGAGCGCGACCGCCAGCATGATCAGCGCGCAGGTGATGGTGGAGCCGGTGCCGGCCTCGAACCCCAGCAGCACAGCGAGGTAGGGACCTGACCCGTAGACGACACCGGCGATCGTCGTCAGCAACGCCACCAGGTAGACCCAGCCGGTCAGCCAGGCCCAGCGCCGGCCCCAGAGCCGACGCGCCCACGGGTAGACGCCGCCGGCCACGGGGAACTGCGAGACGATCTCGCCGAACACCAGCGCTACGAGGAACTGGCCGACGCCGACGATGACCAGCCACCAGATCATCGGAGGACCGCCCGCGACGATGGCAAGGCCGAACAGGGTGTACGTCGCGACGACGGGTGAGAGGTAGGTGAAGCCGAGCGAGAAGTTGGCCCACATGCTCATCTCGCGGCGGAACTCCGAGGTGTAGCCGAGCGCCTCGAGTCGCGCGGCCTCGTCGTCCGGGACTTCGGGCGTCTCCACCCGGCTCATCCCCGGCCTCCTTCGGCCTCGACCTCGGCCAGCAGCTCCGACCCGGTCACGACGTTGTAGGCGAAGTGGCGGTGCATCCACGCGAGGTGGTCTCCACGGCTGTTCATGATCCTCAGGGAGTCCCAGTTGGGGAACTCCTGCTGCAGCACCCAGCGCTCCATCAGTCGCGGGTCGACCTCGTAGACGTGCTCGTGCGTGGTGATGGCGACGTCGGAGACCCGCTGTGGCTCTGGTGGGGTGGACTGCTCGGCGTACCGATAACCGATCGGCTGCGCGTCGGACGCGTCACTCATGGTGGGCTCCTGTCTCGTGGGCCTTCGGTTCATAAGCTCGGTCGAGGAGGTACTTGCCGGGATTCATGATGTTGTTCGGGTCGAGCGTTCGCTTGAGGTCGAGCATCACGTCGTACCCACGCCCCAGCTCGTCGGGCACCAGGTCGACCTCGCCCTCGCGGCAGGAGCCGTGGCAGGCGCTGATCGAGCCGTTGTGTGCGAGCGAGACGGCGGCGATGTCCCGCTTGGCCTTGACCCACATCTCCCAGGCCCGGTCGTCGAGCTGCTGCTCCCAGATGCCGACGTCGATCTCGGTGAGGTAGTCGACGCCGGTGTTGCCCTGGGTGTAGGCGAACATGCCCCAGTCGTCGAACACGTCGGTACGGCGGCGTAGGTCGGCGACGATCTCGTGCCAGGCCTTCGTCACCGACGGCAGGTTGGTGTAGTTGATGGCGGCGTCCTCGCAGTGCCAGCTCATCGGGACCACCTGGCCAGCCTTGGTGCGACCGTGCATCGGTGTGGCGTAGCGGTCATGCCGCGCCGCCCAGTCGCCCTCGGAGATCTCGTCACCGAGGTAGCGGGCGCCGTGCTCCTTCGCGATCCGGAACAGCCGCTTGCCGGCCGGCCGCACCTCGTCCTCGTAGCCGTACATCACCGCGCACACCAGCGCCCGCACGTCGCTGGGCTGGGGGATGTAGGCCTCGTCGTCGCGACGCAGGTAGGCCACCTTCCATTCGTCGAACAGCACGGCCCCGGCGAACGTCGCGACACCGGCACGGGCGAGCGCGCCGACGCAGGCATAGGCATCGTCGTAGTTGTCGAACGACCAGAACGGTGAGAGCTCTGCCTCCGGCTTGGGGAAGAGCTTGAGGGTGGCCTCGGTGGCGATGCCGAGGGTGCCCTGGTGGCCCATGAACAGATGCTTGAGCTGGTAGCCGCTCGACGACTTGCTCACCTTGTGGCCGATGCCGTCACCGACGTGCATCACCTCACCTGTTGGCAGGACGTGGTCGAAGCTGAGCACCAGGTCGCGGGTGTGCCCGTAGCGCGAGCCGATCAGCGACCAGCCGCTGGTGCCGATGCGACCGCCGACCAGCGAACAGGGGTACGACGCTGGGTTGTCGGGATAGAACAGCCCGTGCGTCGCGAGCTGCTCGTTGAGCTTGAGCATGCTGATGCCGGTGCCGACGGTGACCGTGCGGTTCTCGAGGTCGAGCTCCTTGATGGCGTTCATCCGCTTCACGTCGACGACGATGCCGCCGCGCAGCGGGACCGCGCCGTCGGTGAGGCCGGTGCCGCCGTCGCGGGGGACGACGGGAACCCGCAGGTCGTTGGCGATGCGTACGACGCCGGCGACCTCCTCGGTGCTCGTCGGGAGGACTGCCAGATCAGGCAGCCGCTCGGACCAGCGATGCACCGGGAACGGCGCCGGGACTCGCGCGCGGTTGTAGCGATCCGGCTTGGAGGTGAGGATCTGCTCCTCACGCAGGACGGTGCGCAATGCCGTGACCAGCTCGTCGAGACGCTCCACCGTGACGGTCACGGGGTGCTCCCGTTGCGAGAACCGCCGACCGTGATCCCCAGTGACTCCGCCAGCAACTCGTGGATGTCGATGACGTCGATGTTCGCTGCCTCACCTGCCTCGCCGAGCGGCCGCTCGGACCAGGGACACGCGCTCACCAGGGTGTCGACCTCGAGAGCCGACGCCTTCTCGAGCCGGCTGGCGGAGATCGCCGCGGTGAGCTCCGGCTTCTCGACAGGAAGGCCGCCCCCGCCTCCGGAGCAGTAGGACCACTGCGTGACCCGGTCGACGTCGGTGAAGTCGAGTCCGGGGATCGAGCGCAGGATCTCGCGCGGCTCCTTCCAGATGCCCTTGCGCTTGTTGAGCCGGCAGGGGTCGTGGTAGGTGATCGCCCTCTCGATCGGCACGGTCGGGGTCAGGCGGCCTTCGCGGATCAGCTCGGCGAACAGCTCGACGACGAGCACGACCTCGATGTCGTAGTCGGCGCCGAAGTACTTCGGGTAGTCCTCGGTGAACGAGATGTAGTCGTGCGGGTCGAGCACGAGCACCCGCTTGGTCCCGGTGGAGTGCCAGTTGTCGAGGTTGTGCTGGGCGAAGCGCTTGGCCTGGTCGACGTACCCCATCTCGGCGGCGGGCCCACCGCAGCACCACTGCTCGCCCATCAGCCCGAACTCGTAGCCGGCCTGTTGCAGGATCTGCGCAACGGCGCGGGGGACGGAAGTGCGGTAGAACGCGGCCTCGCAGTCGACGAAGAGAACGGTCTCGCCACCGATCGGGAGGTCGAGACCGTCGGACCAGTCGCGCACGTGGTCCTGGCTGACCGGGGTGTCGCCGAGCACCGGCTCGTGGGTCCGTTCGTCGGTCCGTGCGTTCCACGACTGCCATTGCGGCTGGTGCACCCCGCTCTCCACGGCGAACGCGCGGACCGCCTTGACGACGTCGACGGTGCGGGTGCGGAACCGGTAGAAGTCTCCGGTGAACAGCGTGTTCGGGCAGCGCAGCTCGCAGGCGCCACACTGGGTGCAGTTGACGTAGTCGGAGGCGACCTCCTCGATGGTCATCTCGCCCTTGTCCATCGCCACGACGTTCGCGTGGAACGCGGTCGGCGTCCATGACTCGTTGCGGGTCACCTGCATCACCGGGCAGACCTCACGGCAGAACTTGTGACCCGAGGAGAAGCAGTTGTACGACGCGTTGCGCCACTCGTCGGTGAACTCCTCGGTCGGAGTCGGGTCAGACGGCAACTCGTGTGCGCGGGCGATCTCGTCGGGGATCACCGTCAGCTCGACGGGATTGTCGCGCATGCCTGGGGTGAACGGGACGAGCACCGGATCTGATGGACCCTGCCGATCGAGCTGGGTCATGCGAGACCTCCCGCCAGGCGCAGAGTGATGCAAGTCAGGGTCTTGGCAACATACGACTCCTCGAGTTCGTGCCACAAGGGACGATCGTGACGCCCTGCCTCATTTGGGTGGCCGTCCAGCCCTTCAGAGTGGGTCGAGGCGGGCCCTGAGCAGGCGCGCCGAGCACGGGCGAGATGATTTAGAGGCCAGCACGGCACTACCGCATCGCGCAACTGAAGTCCGAGCCCATGTCACAGGCTGCCGGGCTGTCTCGTCTCGATCGCAAGAGTCAGTGACTGATTGGGAGGATGACGTGATGCGAGTGTTTGTGGCAGGCGGGACGGGAGTCATCGGGCGTCGTCTGGTGCCGCAGCTGGTGGCCCGTGGCCATGAAGTGACCGCGACGACGACGAAGCGCGGGCAAGCTGGGGCTACTGGCGCAGCTGGGAGCCAAGGGCATCGTGATGGACGGGCTGGATGCGGCATCCGTCGGCGAGGCCGTCGCTGCGGCCCAGCCGGACGCGATCGTGAACCA
This sequence comes from uncultured Actinomycetota bacterium, assembly GCA_963844385.1. Taxonomy (GTDB): domain Bacteria; phylum Actinomycetota; class Actinomycetes; order Propionibacteriales; family Nocardioidaceae; genus Nocardioides. The sequence continues at coordinate 78,244 of CAWJOJ010000015.1, forward strand.
GATGACGGGCCTTTCGAGGGCGCACGGCGGCAAGCCCAACCTGAGGAAGGCAGACCGGTTCTTTGCTGCCACCAACCGGCTTCGCAGCGAGGGGATCGACCACCTGCTGGCCGCGGCCGAGGCGACCGGTGTCTCCCACGTCGTCGCACAGGGCCACGCCAGCATGAACGGGATCCGCAAGGACGGATGGGTCAAGACAGAAGATGACCCACTGGAGGTGTTGGAGGGGACGAAGGCGATCAACCACCTCGAGGACGTGGTCGTCAGCGCTGGCGGTGCGGTCCTGCGCTACGGCGGGTTCTACGGGGCGGACGCGTGGGACGAACAGGTCAAGCTCGTGCGGAGGCGGCTTCTCCCGCTCGTCGGTGGTGGCACCGGCTATGTCTCGTGGGTGCACATCGACGACGCGGCGAGCGCTACCGTCCTGGCGATGGAGCAGAAGGCGCACGGTGTGTTCAACATCGTCGACGACGAGCCGGCACCGGGTAGCGAATGGCTGCCGTACCTCGCGGAGTGCGCGGGGGCAAAGCCGCCGCGGCGGGTCCCCGCGTGGCTGGTCCGGCTGCTGGCCGGCGAGATGGCGGTGGGCATGATGACCGAGGGGCGTGGCTTCGCCAACGCCAAGGCCAAGCGAGAGCTCGGCTGGGAGCTGCGCTATCCGTCGTGGCGACAGGGTTTCAAGGAAGAACTCGCGTGACCCGTGGCGAGGAGTTCGAGGAGCTGCGGCCGCTGCTGTTCGCGATCGCCTACCGGATCCTGGGCAGCGTGGCCGAGGCGGAGGACGCGGTCCAGGAGACCTGGCTGCGCTACGAGTCCTCGCCGACCCAGCCCACGTCGACCAAGGCGTTTCTCTCGGCCGTGGTCACGCGGGTCTCGATCGACGTACTGCGATCGGCCCGCGTCCGGCGAGAGGCGTACGTCGGGCCGTGGTTCCCCGAACCGCTGCTCACCGACCCCTACCAGGATCCCGCGCGGTCGGCGGAGCTGGCCGACTCGTTGTCGATGGCGGCGCTGTTGCTGCTCGAGCGGCTCAGCCCGCTCGAACGGGCAGCCTTCGTGCTGCGGGACGTGTTCGGGTTCAGCTTTCCCGAGATCGCAACAGCCGTCGGTAGGTCCGAGGCGGCCTGCCGCCAGCTGGCGGTCCGGGCGCGACGCCACATGGACGCCGGGCGCCCCCGGTTCGAGGCGGACCGCCGGGAACGCGAGGAGCTGGCGGCGCGGTTCTTCGACGCGCTCCGCGATGGCGACGTCGACAGGCTGAGAGAGCTGCTCGCTGCCGACGTCCAGATGGTCGGGGATGGGGGAGGCAAGGGGCCTGCGCTCGCCAAGGGCGTGGTCGGTGCCGACAACGTGGCCCGGCTGCTCGCCTCGGTCTTCCCGGTGCTCGCTCGGGTCGACGCGACGGTGGAGCCACGCGAGGTGAACGGCCAGCCGGGTGCCATCCTCCGCGATCGGGACGGCAAGGTGGCCGGCACGATGGCGCTCGACGTGCTCGGCGGACGGATCCAGACGATCCGCTCGGTGGTCAACCCCGACAAGCTCGGGCACATGGGTCCCTTGGCGGACGCCTGGGCAGTCGCCCGCGAGATGAAGCAGGCTCGCCGGGTCCGGGACTGACCTGCGCACTCATTTCGACCCCGGCTTAGGCTTGCCACTGCCAACCTCACCGCCACGCCAACGGCGGGACCAAACACAGAACCGGAGAACTGCAGTGCCCATCAGCCTGAGCAAGGGCGGCAACGTGTCGCTGACCAAGGAAGCCGGATCCGCCGGCCTGAGCGCCGTCACCGTCGGCCTGGGCTGGGACGCCAGAACGACCGACGGTTCAGCCTTCGACCTCGACGCGTCCGCCATCGGTGCCAAGGCCGACGGGAAGGCCTACTCCGACAAGCACTTCGTGTTCTTCAGCAATCTGGTGAGCCCCGACGGTCTCATCGAGCACACCGGCGACAACCTCACCGGGCAGGGCGACGGCGACGACGAGAAGATCAAGGTCAACCTCGCCAGCCTGCCCGCCGAGATCGACAAGGTCGTGTTCGCCGTGTCGATCTACGAGGCCGACAACCGTGGTCAGTCGTTCGGCCAGGTCCGCAACGCGTTCATCCGCGTCGTCAACCAGGCCGACAACAGCGAACTGGCCCGCTACGACCTCACCGAGGACGCCGCCACCGAGACCGCCATGATCTTCGGCGAGCTGTACCGCAACAACGCGGACTGGAAGTTCCGAGCCGTTGGTCAGGGCTACGCCTCAGGGTTGTTCGGGATCGCCAGCGACTACGGCATCAACGTCTGACCCGAGCTTCCGGAGGCTCCTAGAGCAGGTCGAGCTCGTGGGCGCGGCGGAGCGCGGCCCGGCGGTTGTTCACGCCGAGCTTCATGTAGACGTTCTTGGTGTGGGTCCGCACGGTGTTGAGGGACACCACGAGCTCACGGGCGATCTCCGGGCCGTTGAGGTCGGTGCCCAGGAGCCGGAGCACGTCACGTTCGCGACTGCTCAGCGGCTCGACCAGCGGCTCGACCATCGGCTGTCGGCTGCTGTCGGCTCGACTGTCGGGGGAGCGGTGCCGCCCGGGGTGACCTCGAGCGCGGCCCGAAGCCGGCGGACGTACGGCGACGTACCCCCGCGGTCGGCGGCGGCGGTCAGCAGGGCCGCCATGGGTGCACCCTCGTCCAGGAACGTGCGGACGTATCCCTCCGGCTCCGCAAGGCGGAGCGCTTCGTCGAGCGCCGTCAGTGCCCTGCTCAGGTCGCCCCGGCTCTGGTGCGCCAGCGCCTCCGCCAGTCGGATGTCGATGACCGAGCCGTTCCGCCGCCCTTCCTGCGCTGCCTGCAGCAGGCGTCCCAGCAGCCCGAGTGCCTGATCGAGACTGCTCTCGTCCCCCTCCTGGGCGTACTCCGCCACGAGTGCACGGGCCAGGGTGACGTGCTCGTACTCGTGGAGGTAGCTGAGCTCGTCGGTCACGGACAGGCCCTGCCGGCTGACCCAGGCAAGCGCGTCGTCCAGCCGTCCCTGACGGATCCACACCCGTGCCCGCAACGCGGGAACGGGCCGGACGTTGGGCGAGAAGTCTCCTTCGTACCGTCGCTCTGCCTCGTCGAGCAGGTCGACCGCAGCCTCCAGGTCGCCCTCGGCCTCGCAGACCTGCGCCATGACCACGCGAGAGCGGTAGGCGTTCTGGGGTAGGCCGACGTGCTCGCCGAGGTCGCTGCTTCGGGTCAGGTCACGCCTGGCTGCGGTCAGGTCGCCGAACTCCCTGTGGAGCGCAGCCATGCCGACGTGCATGTCCGACCGTGCCCCGCAACACTCGGCTGCCGTGGCGGGAGGCGAGCTCCAGCGCATACTCGAAGGTGCGCTGGGCAGCACGTAGACGACCCTGGGCCACCTGCATGTCGGCGAGCCCGATGGAGCAGCCGAGCACGTCGGAGACGTGGCCGATCCGCTCGAAGTCGACCAGGCAGGCGGTGTACGACGCGTGCGCCATCTCGAGGTCACCGGTCGTCCACGCCGCCAGCCCCCACAGAGCGGAGGCGGCACCACGTGCGAGGTGGTCGTCCTCCACCACGAGGCCGAGCGCGCGCTGGGCGAAGACCACCGTGGCGTCGACGTTGCCCCGCACGAGGGCCAGCCCGGCACGGTGGACGGCGACCTTGGCGGGCAGTCGTCGGAACTCGTCCTGGTCGACGACGACCATGTCGGCCGGGTGTCCGTCCTGCCTCTCGGTGGCGTCCAGCCAACGCTCGGCATCGGCGAGGAGGTCCTCGACCCCGTCGATCGTGCCGGTCGACAGCAGCGCCCCGGCCAGGTCGTTGCAGAGGACCGGCCGGACCCGGAGCACCTCGTCGGGAAGTCCCTCGAGCCAGCCGCGGATCGTCACCTCGCGCCGGTCCCGCTGCAGCGTGGGCATCTGCAGCTCCATGAGGGCGGCCGCGCTCCCGAAGTCGCCGCCGGCCACTGCGTGCCGGATGGCCTCTGCCGGATCGCCGTGCTCCTGGAACCAGCTGCTGGCCAGCCGGTGCAGGTCGCCGATGCGGCCAGGCTGCTCGTCGAGCAGCCGGGCCTGCAGGACGTCGGCGAACAGGTGGTGGTAGCGGTACCACTTGCGGCGGTCGTCCAACGGGACCAGGAACAGGTTGTCCCGGTCGAGTGCCTCCAGCACGGCCCGGCCGCCGTCCTTCCCGGTGAGGGCGTCGCACAGGGAGCCGGTCATCCGGTCGAGAACAGAGGTCTGCAGCAAGAAGTCCTGGACGTCCTCCGGCTAGGCGTTGCAGCACCTCCTCGACCAGGTAGTCGACGACGTAGCGGTCGTCTCCGGCGAAACCAGCGATGAAGGAGGCGACGTCGTCTCGTCCGGTCAGCGACAGGGCGGCGAGCTGGAGCGCTGCGATCCAGCCCTCCGTGCGCTCCTCGAGAGCTGTCACGTCGTCCGGGGTGAGCTGCAGGCCCATGGCGTCGTTGAGGTAGGACGCTGCTTCGTCGGGAGTGAAGCGCAGGTCGGCGGCCCGGACCTCGACGAGGTCGCCGCGGGCGCGCAACCGGGAGAGCGGCAGGGTCGGGTCGGCCCGGCTGGCGATCACCAGGTGCAGTCGCGGAGGTAGGTGGTCGAGCAGGAACGCCCATCCCCGTCTGCACCTCGATGGAGTCGATGACGTGGTAGTCGTCGAGCACCAGCACGACCTCGACCTCTGCGGCGCCGAGGTCGTTGAGCAGGGTGGTGAGCAGGAGCTGGATGGACGGCGGCTGGGGTTCCTGCAGGAGTCCGAGCGCCTCGGCTCCGACGTCGGGCGCCACGGTTCGCAAGCGCGGCGATCACGTAGGTCCAGAACGTCGCTGGGTCGTTGTCACTTGCGTCCAGCGATACCCAGGCGGTGGAGATATCGGCGCCCGGGGAGGCGGAAACGGCTGCCATCCAGTCAACGAGCAGGGTCGTCTTGCCGAAGCCGGCCGGTGCGGAGACGAGCATCAGCTTGGCTGCGAGCCCCTGTTGCAGTCGTTCGCGCAGTCGCGGCCGGGGCACCAGGCCAGAGCGCGGGTGCGGGAGAAACAGCTTCGTCTCGAGCAGAGGGGTGGACATCCCCATCTCCTGTGGCGGATCAACGACGGCCCAGCGGTGCCCGGGCCGCGTGGCACACGGTAGTCCGTCGGGTCGGGCCGGATGAGGATCACCACGTGATTCACCACGTGTGGTGATACCCGCTCACCACATCGGTGCCTAGTTTCCCGTCCATGAGCAACACCCACACACCCTCGAAAGGCAGGATCATGGACAGGTTCACCCGTGGCATCGCAATGACAAGCGCCAGGCACCCCTGGCGCACCATCGCCGGCTGGGTCCTCGTGATGGCGACCGTGTTCTTCCTGGCCGCCACCGGAGGCGGCACCTTCACCGAGCAGTTCAGTGTCCCCGACAGCCAGAGCGCACGCGCCCTCGACCTGCTCGACGAGGGCTTCCCCGAGGCGGCCAAGGGCAAGGTCCTGGTCGTCTTCGCGGCCGAGGACGGCGAGACACTGGAGAGCCACCGAGCCGACGTCGACGCGGTGCTGACCGACGTCGCGACCCTTCACCACGTCGCGTCGGTGAGCGACCCGTTCGCGGCCGGCACCGTCTCGGAGGACGGCCGGATCGGGTACGCCGAGATGACCCTCGACGCGCCGCAGCGTGAGATCGGCAAGCCGGCGTTCACGGTGCTCTCGAACGCCGTGTCCGGAGTCGAGGTGCCGGGACTGCAGGTCGAGCTCGGCGGCGACGCCGTGTTCCTCAACGCCGAGGACGACACCGGCCACACGGGGATCGGGCTCCTGGTCGCGCTGCTCGTCCTGGTGGTGGTGTTCGGAACTCATCGTGGCCGCCGTCGTGCCGATCGGACTCGCGATCGTCGCCGTCGGCGCCGGCATCGGGGCCGTCACGCTTCTCGCCGGCACGATGGACGTCTCCGTCTCCGCCATCCCGATCGCCGGCCTGGTCGGCCTGGGTGTGGGGATCGACTACGCGCTGTTCATCGTGGTCCGCTACCGAGAGAACCGCGCCGCCGGCCAGGACGACACCCGTGCACTCGGAAACGCGATGGGCTCGTCGGGTGCTGCCGTGGTCTTCGCGGGGGGACCGTCATCGTCGCGACGGCGTCTCTCGCCCTCACCGGCCTCGGGGTCCTCACGTCCATCGGGCTCGCCACCGCCCTGATGGTGCTCTTCGCGGTCGCGGCCGCCGTCACCTTGCTCCCGGCGCTCCTCGCGCTGCTGGGCGACCGGATCGACAGCGGTCGAGTCATCCGTCGTCACCGCACCGCGGTGCGCGCCGAGGACACCGCCTGGTGGCGCTTCGGGCACCGGGTGTCCGGGCGCCCGTGGCCGTACCTGCTCGGCGCCGTCGTCGCACTGCTCGCCCTCGCGGCGCCCGACACTGTGGATCCAGACCGCCTTCCCGGCAGCCGGTGACGCCCCAGCCGAGACCACGCACCGACAGGCCTACGACCTGCTCGCCGACGGCTTCGGCATCGGGTTCAACGGTCCCCTGCTCGTGGTGGTCGACCTGGACGCTCCCGGCGTCGACGCCGCCGACCTGCCGGGCCTGACCGAGGACATCGCCGCGACCGAGCGGATCGTCTCGGTGAGCGAGCCGCAGATCTCCGCCGACGGCGGGACCGCGGTGTTCACGGCGATCCCGACCACGGGCCCGGCCGACCTCGAGACCTCGATCGCCATCGAGCAGGTCCGTGAGCGTGATCCCCGGCAACGTCTACATCTCGGGGATCACCGCGGTCACCGACGACGTCAACACCCAGCTGAGGGACACGCTCCCGCTCTTCATCGGCGTCGTGATCGCGATCTCGTTCCTGCTGCTGATGATGGTGTTCCGCTCGGTCGTGGTGCCGCTGAAGGCAGCTGCGATGAACCTGCTCTCGATCGGTGCCGCCTACGGCGTCCTGGTCGCGGTCTTCCAGTGGGGCTGGGGGAGCAGCCTGATCGGCCTCGAGGGCCCGACGCCGATCACCTCGATCATCATCGTGATCATGTTCCCGATCCTGTTCGGGCTGTCCATGGACTACGAGGTGTTCCTGCTGTCGCGGGTCCGGGAGGAGTTCGTCCGGACCGGGGACAACGTCGAGTCGGTGGCCCGGGGCCTGGCCGGAACCGGACGGGTCATCACCTCGGCCGCCCTGATCATGATCGTGGTCTTCCTCAGCTTCGTCGCCAGCCCGGTGCCGTCGCTGAAGATGCTGGGACTGGGGCTCGCCACCGCGATCCTCATCGACGCCACCATCGTCCGGATGGTGCTGGTGCCGGCGACGATGGCGCTGCTGGGCAAGGCCAACTGGTGGCTCCCGGCATGGCTGGACCGGGTCCTGCCCCACCTGACCGTCGACGGCTCCGCCGACGACGCCGAGGTTCAGGAGTCGCCGTACGACGATTCGCGTCGGTGGTCGTCCCGGAGACGGAAGAGCTGGTTGGTCGCTGACCTCCGACCGGCGAGTCCGCTGGCCCCCGGCATCCGTGCCGGGGGCCAGCGGTTCTGTGCCCAAACGGGCACTGGGTTCGGCAGGACGTATGGCCCTGCCCGCGCGGTCATCGGAACTCGTACAGTCGGTTGTGTCCTGATCTGGACGAAACGCCTTCGGCTCAGCGAGGACTGCCACATCTTCCGCCGGGGCGACCGATCGGTTGACATTCCGACTACCCGACGGAGTCCTGCATGCTGTCCACCAAGTCCGCCCAGGTCGTCAAGGCCACCCTGCCCGTCATCGGCGCCGCCATCGGCGACATCACCCCGGTGTTCTACAAGCGGATGTTCGCCGCCCACCCGGAGCTCGAACGCGACCTCTTCAACCGAGGCAACCAGGCCCAGGGCGACCAGCAGAGCGCGCTCGCGGGAGCGATAGCGGCGTACGCCACCCTGCTGGTGGCCGAGGACGGGCGCGACCCGCTCGATGTGCTGGCCCGGATCGCCCACAAGCACGCCTCGCTCGGCATCACCGAGGACCAGTACCCGATCGTCCACGAGCACCTGTTCGCCGCCATCGTGGAGGTGCTGGGCGACGCGGTCACGCCGGAGGTTGCCACCGCATGGGACGAGGTCTACTGGCACATGGCCGGGGCACTCGTCACGATCGAGAAGCGGCTGTACGCCGAGACCGGTGTCGCGGACGGCGACGTGTGGCGCACGCTGGTCCTGCGCCAGCGTCTTCAGGAGTCGCCGGACACCGTGTCCTTCGTGCTCGGGACGCCCGACGGCAGCCCGCTGCCGACTGCTCGCCCCGGCCAGTACGTGTCGGTGCAGGTGGCGCTGCCCGACGGGGCCCGCCAGATCCGGCAGTACAGCCTCACCCACGCCCCGGACGTCAGTGAGTGGGGGATCTCGGTCAAGGCGGTCCCGCCGAGCCACCTCGACGACGGCGCTCTCGTCCCGGCTGGCGAGGTGTCGAACTTCCTGCACAACAACCTGTTCGAGGGAGACAAGATCAGGGTGTCGGCACCCTTCGGCGACCTTGTCCTCGAGGACTCCGATGGCCCGCTGGTGCTGATCTCGGCCGGCATCGGGATCACCCCGATCATCGGCATCCTCCACTATCTGCTCGGCACGGGTTCGACCCGCGACGTACTTGTGCTGCACGCGGACCGTTCGCCCGCCCGGCACGCCCATCGCCAGGAACTGAAGGAGCTCGTGCAAGCGCTGCCCTCTGCGACTCTCCACCGGTGGTACGAGGACCTCGGCGTCCGGCCGACCCGCGACGTCCTGCAGGCCGGCCGGGTCGACCTCGGCGCGGTGGAGATCCCGGCCGACGCACAGGTCTATCTGTGCGGCCCGCTGCCGTTCATGGAGTCCGTGCGCGGCACCCTGATCGAGCAGCAGGTCCCCGAGACCGACATCCACTACGAGGTGTTCGGGCCGGACAAGTGGCTGGCCTCGGCCTGAACCTGCCTTGGGCTATGCGCGGCCGAGTCCCGCGTCGCGGGCCCGCACGATCGCCTGCGCGCGGTCGGCGACCTGCAGCTTGGTGAAGATCGAGGACACGTTGTTGGCCACGGTCTTGGGGGCGATGCCCATCCGGTCGGCGATGCCCGCGTTGTTCAGGCCGGCGGCGAGCAGGTCCAGGATGTCGTGCTCGCGCCGGCTCAGCTCGGGGAACGCCGCCTCCGCCTTGGGCTGCGGCGCGGTCAGGAATCCGAGGACGCGTTGGGCGACACCCGGGCCGAAGATCGCCTCACCGGCGGCGACCGAGCGGATCGCGCGTGCGATGTCGTCCTGCTCGACACCCTTCACCAGGTAGCCCCGGGCGCCGGCCCGCATGGCGGCGAACACCGAGTCGTCGTCGTCGTACATCGTGAGCACCAGGACACCGACGTCCGGCGCGACCCTGGCGATCTCTCGGGTCGCCGCGATGCCGTCGAGGTCGGGCATCTTCAGGTCCAGGAGCGCAACGTCGGGCCGGCTCGTGACCACCTCCCGGATCGCTTCGCGGCCCGTGGTGGCAACGCCAGCCACCTCCATGTCGGGCAGGGACGACAACAGCGCGGTCAGTCCGGCCCGCACGATCGGGTGGTCGTCGGCGACAACGACGCGGATGGTGTTCATGCGGCGTCCAGTGGGATCGACACGAACACTCGCCCGCCAGTCGCGGACGGCCCGGCCTCCAAGGTGCCGCCCACCTCGGCGGCGCGTTCGCGCATGCCGGTGAGGCCGACCTCAGACACCCAGGGCGTTGCCGCCAGACCGTCGTCGAGCACCTCGAGGTCAAGAGTGGCTGCACAGCGGAGGCTGAGCACGGCGCCGCTGGCACCGGCATGCCGGGCGACGTTGGTGAGCGCTTCGGTCGCGATGCGGTACGTCGCGACCTCGACCGCGGCGGGCAGCGCCGGGAGCCAGTCGGGCATCACGAGTTGCACGTCGAGCATGGTGCCGTCCGAGCGCCACGCCAGTTGGTCCGCGCGCCGCCGCAGCGCTTCGAGCAGGCCGAGGTCGTCCAGGGCAGGTGGCCTGAGCCCGTCGACCAGGCGGCGTACGTCGGCAATGGCGGCGCGGGTGTCGCGACGCAACGCTCCAAGCAGGTCACGGACCGTGTCCGGTTCGGAGTCGACCAGGTTGGCGGCGGCGTCCGCGGACAGGGCGATGCCGGTCAGGGACGGCCCCAGCCCGTCGTGCAGATCCTGACGGATCCGCCGACGCTCCTCCTCCCGGGCCGTCACGATTCGCTCCCGCGACCGCTGGAGGTCCTCGGACAGCTGCATCGCCCGCACCGCGGTCGCCAGGGACGCCGCGACGATTCCGAGCGTGCTCTGATCGGCCGGCGACAGCTGACGTTCGCCCGCGCGCAGACCGACCAACAGCGCACCCAGCTCGTCTCCCGCGTAGGACAGGGGGACCGCTGCAACGTTGCCAGCCCGAATGCCGTCCTCGGCCACCGTGCCGGCAGTCGTGGTGACCGCCACATACGGGAGCCGCAGGGCCGAGCGCACGGCGGCAACGACCCCGTCCAGTCCTTGCTGGTCGCCCGAGACCAGATGCTCGCCCACCCGGGAGGCGACCCGCCCCGGGTCGTCGCGGTCGCCGTAGATCCAGCGGTCGACGAGTCGTTGGAGCCGGGGGAGGATCGGTGCGAGTCCGACCGCGACGAGCACGGTGACGAGTGCGGACCGGCCGAACCTCGCCGTCACGATCGTGTCGAGCGCGGCCACCAGCACCACATAGGCGGCGAGCGCGCCCAACGACAACAGCATCCAGACGAGGGCCCGGGAGAGGACCAGCCGGATGTCGAGGAGCTGGGCACGCACGATCGCGACCGTGACGGCCAACGGGATCAGCGGGATGGCGAACAGGACGGCGACCGGGGTGCCGGATACGAAGGACCAGGGAATCACCACGGCGATCACGACCAGCGCAGCCAGCAGCAGCCACAGCAGCTGCCGTCGCCGCACCTCGTCGCTGTGCCGGAAGCGCACCACCAGACTGACGACGGCGAGCAGCAGGGCCAGGCTGGTTCGCAGTTCGGCCAGCGTCCACAGCGGGGCGAGATCGTCGTACCAGCGCGTGGTCAGGTAGCCGAACGGCAAGCCGCCGCCGACCGCCTCGCGGCCGAGACCCATCTCGAGCACGAACAAGGGGCTGGTGACGACCACCGCCCAGGTCACGATCCGCCACGCCCGCGACACCGGACGGCCGTCCGGGAACAGCAGCAGCGCCAAGGGCAGGAACAGACCGATCGACCACGGCCAGGCGTACATGTACAAGGTCACCGCGAGTCGCTGCAGGCTCTCCGGCCCGCCCTGATCGTGGACGACCTGGGCAAAGGGAAACGCCAGGGCACTGGTCGCATGGCCCAGTCCGTCGGCGATGAAGAGCCAGCCCACCACGTTCCCTGGCCGGTGCCAGGCGATGATCCCGCCGCAGATCGCGAACGAGGCGCCCATCAACCCGTTGGTCAGCACAAAACTGTCCAATGCCTGGCCAACCGACATACCTGCGATGGTCGCGAGCACGGCGGCCGCCACGACTTCCGCGACCGCAAGACCGGCCAGGGGGAGCGCCATGCGCCGAACGGGCATGGCACCAGTGTGCGGGCTTCCCTTCCCGGGCGCACGGGAACGGATTCCCGACTCCTCGGGCAACTTCCCGCGCCGCGAGGGCTCGGTGCCCTGCCCGAGGGAACGGCGTACGCCGCACGGTGGTGCTGTCGGCGGACAGTCCGCCGCACCGAAACGCGGAGGGCGCCATGACCCGTTTGATGACCAACATCCCGGCGGAAACCCAAGCCACGCCGGTCGACCTGCGCGCTCGGGCCCGGCTGCTCGCAGCGATACTCCTGCCGGTCGGGCCTGCGTCGATCGCCGTGCTGAGGTACGTATTGCCGTACGAGACCGCCGACAGCGGCACCGAGGTCGTGCAACAGGTGGCCGCCCATCAGACCGCCCAGACGGCGGTCGTGTGGCTCGGCTTCATCGCGACGCTGACCCTTGTTCCCGCCGTTCTCAGCGTTGGTCGGGTCGCGCGCCGGGAGGCGCCGCGGCTGACCGCGGCAGCCATGCTGCTGCTGGTACCGGCGTACCTGTCGATCGGCTGGCTCGTCACCAGCGATGCGGCCGTGCTGTTCGCCGTACGACGCGGGCTCTCGGCAGACGATGCCGCGGCCAGCTACGAGGCGTTGCACCCGTCGGTCCTGGTTGCCGGGGTCATCTTCGTCGTCGGTCACGTGCTCGGCACGGTGCTGCTCGGCTGCGCGCTCTGGCGAGTCCCGGGATTCCCGCGGTGGGCCTCGCTCGCCGTCGCCGTCTCGCAGCCGCTGCACTTCGTGGCCGCCGTCGTCGTCGGGAGCAATGAGCTCGACCTGTTCGCGTGGGGCCTGAATGCCGCCGGGTTCGCTGTGGTCGGCATCACGATCCTGCGGATGAGCGACGAGCAGTGGTCACCGACGTACGCACCGACCGCGAACCGGAACCTCTAGGTGAGGGATGATGTCCGCACCCCACCGCGTTTGAGCCACTTCACCGCTACTCTGCTTGGCCTAGGTTGGTGGCTTTCAGCGAGAGGAACCGGACCAAGATGGCTGACGTGGAGAAGGTGCTGGACGAGGCGGGTCTCAAGAACCCGCAGGTCCGCGAGTATGTGCGCTACTGGGCCGACCTGACCGGGGCCGCCCGGGTCGAGGTGGTCAGCGCTTCGGACGACGCCCGCCTGATCCAGGAGTCATTGGACGCAGGCGAGCTCCTCCCCGCCGGCGACGGCCTCTACTACTCCCGGAGCTACCACAAGGACACCGCTCGCTCCGAGGAGCGGACCATCGTCGCGACCAGCCAGGCCTCGGACCGGGGCGTCTACAACAACTGGCACCCGTCTGCCGAGATGAAGCCGCTGCAGGAGAGCAAGATGCGGAACGCCTCGGCTGGGAAGACGATGTACGTCATCCCGTACCTGATGGCTCCGCCCGGTTCGCCGTTGGAGAAGTACGCCGCCGGGGTCGAGCTCACCGATCACCGCACCGTCGTCCTGCACATGATTCGGATGGCCCGGGTCGGCGTCGAACACATCGAGAACCTCGCCGATCCGGACAGCTTCGTGCGTGCCGTCCACGTCACCGGTGACCTGGAGAACCTCGGCCAGGGCACCCCGGACGACCAGCGGTACTTCGTGACGGTCGCCGACGAGCGGACCATCCTGCACTTCGGGTCGTCGTACGGCGGCAACGCGCTCCTCGGCAAGATCGCACACGGGCTGCGCCAAGCGGCGTACGACGGCTGGGCATCGGGCAAGTTCCTCTCCGAGCAGTTCATGCTGCTCGGCATCACCGACAAGGAGACCGGCCGCAAGTACAACATCTGTGGAGGGTTCCCGAGCGCATCCGGCAAGACCAACCTGGCGATGACGCTGGCTCCCGACGCGCTCGGCGACCGCTACCACGTGGAGTTCTACGGCGACGACATCGCCTGGCTGTGGGTCGGCGAGGACGGCCGTCTCTACGGGATGAACCCGGAGAACGGCGTCTTCGGCGTCGCCAAGGACACCAACGAGTCGACCAACCCCGGGGCCCTCGACTCGGTCGCTCCCGGCACTGCCGCCCTGTTCACCAACGTCGCCTACAACGAGGACACCCACGAGGTCTGGTGGGAAGGCAGGACCCCCGAGCCGCCGGCCGACGTCGCAGGGTGGCTGGACTGGAAGGGTGAGCGGATCGCCGACCGCACCGCCGAGCAGGCCGGCGCCCCGTGGTCACACCCGAACAGCCGGTTCACCACGACGCTGGCCAACGTGCCCAATATCGCCGGCGACTTCGAGGACCCGCGGGGCGTACCGATCGACGGCATCATCTTCGGCGGTCGGACCCGTGACCGTGAGCCGCTGATCCGTGCGATCACCGACTTGGCCGAGGGCGTGTACGACGGGCTCACTCTGGGTGCCGAGGCGACGTTCGCTGCCGACGGGCTGGACGGACAGCTGCGCTATGACCCGATGTCGATGCGGCCGTTCATGTCCTACCCCGAGGGTGCGTACGCCGCACACTGGCTGAAGATCGTCGGCGAAGCCAGCGAGCAGCCGATCTTCGCCCACGTGAACTGGTTCCAGAAGGACCCGGAGGACGGCCACTTCCTGTGGCCCGGATACCGCGAGAACCTGCGCGCCCTGCTGTGGCTGATGCAGCTCAAGAACGGCGAGGTCACGGGCCGCGCCACCCCGGTCGGCATCATCCCGACGAAGGAGGAGCTCAACCTCGACGGCCTCGAGATCGACGAGTCGGACCTCGACACGCTGCTGACGATCGACCGCGATCGGTGGCTGCTGGAATGCGCTCGCCGCGAAGAGCACCTTGCCGCGTTCGATGGCCTGCCCGAGGAGATCTGGGAGGCCCACCGCCGCGTGACAGCCAACCTCGAGAAGAGCTGACGTTCCATGAACGCGCAGGAAGACCGGGTCGCCGCGTTCCATGGCCTGCACTCGGCCGGGTGCTTCGTGATGCCCAACCCGTGGGACGCGGGGAGCGCGCGGGCGCTGGAACAGATGGGCTTCAAGGCGCTGGCGACAACCAGTGCGGGGATGGCCTGGACGTTGGGTCGCGCGGACAACCAGGTCACCCTCGACCAGGCGCTCGCGCATCTACGCGTCGTCGTCGACGCCGTGAACGTGCCGGTGAACGCAGACTTCGAGGGCGGCTACGCCGTGGATCCGCATCAGGTCGGGGCGAACGTGAAGCTGGCTGCGCAGACGGGGATCGCAGGGCTCTCGATCGAGGACTCCTCGGGCGACGCTGCCGATCCGCTCTTCGAGCGCGACCTCGCCGTGGAGCGGATCAGGGCCGCGAGACGAGCGATCGACGAAAGTGGCACGGGGGTCCTCCTCACTGCACGATCGGAGGGGTTCGTGTGCGGGCGGCCCGACATCGACGAGACGGTCGCCAGGCTCCGCGCGTACTCCGAAGCCGGCGCCGACTGCCTCTACGCGCCGCGGATCGACAAGCTCGAGCACGTCACCGCAATTGTCTCCGCGGTGTCACCCAAACCGGTGAACCTGCTGATCAACGCTCCGTTCACAACGGTCGCTGAGGCGGCAAACCTGGGAGTGCGCCGGATCAGCGTCGGTGGAACCCTCGCTCGCACTGCTTGGGGTGGATTCCTGGAGGCAGCGAAAGAGATCGCCGACGCAGGGACGTTCACGCGGTTCGAAGGGCTGCCGAACGTCGATGGGCTATTCGGCCACCCTAGCTGAACCAGGGTCGAGTAGCCCCAATGCACCATTGCTTCGCGACTGGTCTTCAACGACCCTCAAAGTCCCTCTTGTTGAGGGTTTGCTGGCCGGGGGGCCACCTATGAGGGGGAGCGCCAGTGATCCGCAGCACCGTTCTGTCGGTCGCTGTCGTGGCGTCCAGCGCGCTCGTCGGTCTCGATTCGGTCGCCGCCACGGACGTTCCGGTGAGCTCCTGCCGCGTGATCGTGCACCGCGCGTACACCGCCACCCACGACGAGGAGACCGCCGAAGCCATCGCGGAGCTCGGGGCTGCCGGACACTGGGTGGAGCTGGATACCCGGCTCACCGCGGAGCGGCACCAGGTCCTCGTCCACGACCCCTCGCTCGGCCGGATCACCACCCCGCACAACACGACGCCGATGATCGACCAGACGCTGGCGGAGATCCAGGCCGTGACGCTCAACCGCGGCGGGCATGTGCTGTCCACGCTCCAGGGCATCCGCGCGATAAAGGCGGCCGGCACCAGCGGGCTGATCGAGTTCAAGCAGTGGGCAACCTACCGGTCGCGCTGGCGGGCCGAAGGCTTCCCTGACCTGCACGACTGGATCGTCGGCAACGGCATGGTCAACCGGATCTGGGTGGGCGGGCAGACCACCGCGACCGGCGACGACATCGCAGACTTCCACGCCCGCTACCCCGATATCCGCATCTTCTGGCGCACGAAGCCCACCGACACGGTGACGGTTGCCGAGGCGCAGAAACGTGGCGCGACGCTGGTGGAGCTGGACAAGAGCCATTTGACACCCGAGGTCGTCGCCCCGCTCAAGGCTGCGGGAATCATCACCGCCACCCGGACGCTTACGTCGGAGGAGATGTTCCAAACCGCCTACAACGCCGGGATCCGGCGGTACCAGACAAACCACGCCTATCTGGTCGTCAGATGGTGCGGTAGTCAATCGGGGTAGCTCGCGCCGAGTCGCGTGAGCGGACCGTTCTGACCCGTGGCTGTGGTTCGTGGTGCGGTCGGGCTGTGCGGCGTACGAGGTGTGCTGCGGGGTAGCGCTCGCGCCTGTGGGTCATGGCTCCGTAGCGCGGTCGGGTCGGGCTGTGCGGCTTACCACGTCGGTCTGCGGGCATGGTTCGGGGCATGTGCGGCGTGCCGGGTGAGCTGCGAGGTGCCGTTCCCCCCGATTGGCTGAAGGATCGTGCCTGATTGAAACCAGTTGGGAGGGGATCAGCGGTGCCTGGGGTTCGTGGTGCGGTTGGCTCTGGGCTGTGCGGCCTACCACGTCGGCTGCGCTGGGCTCCCCGCGTCGGGACGCGTCACCGTCGCCGGGCTCGTCGCGGTTGCTTTGAGGCGTCCCGCCACGCGTCGCTTCACGCTTCGCCGACGCGGCACACCGCGCCGCCCCGCACCGACCGCCGCCCCGAGGGCGCACGTCCGCTGCTTTAGTTGGGCGGGATGGAGATGGTGCCTTGCGGGGTGACCAGGTAGGTCTGGCCTTGGGGTCCGGACCACTGGTAGCTGCCGGCTCGGGTGCGGTGGTAGCGCCATCGTCGGAAGGTCTTCGCCCGGTGGTGCCGTCGGCAGAGGGCGGCGAGATCTTCGGGCCTGGTCTGGCCGGGTGGACCGTTCTCCTCATAGGGGGTGATGTGGTCCAGGTCAGCAGGCTCTGGCGTCCCGGTTGCACCACGGGAACACGCAGTGCTGGTCGCGGAGGATGACCAGTTCCCGCATCCAGGCGGGTGGGTCGTGGGCGTCGACGGCGTCGGTGCGGCCCATGTCGAGGACGGGTTGGATGGTGACCCGGGACCGGCCGGCCCAGTCCTTGATCCGGGCGATGGTGGCCGGCCCGAACCTCTCCACGGTCCCGAACCCGGTCCCGTCGCTGCTGTCGGGGCCGTCGAGCCCGAGCAGGTCGGCGAGTGACAGGTGCAGGTAGAGCTTGGTCTTGGCCACAGGCGGCACGGGACTGGGCCGGTCCGGCTGGTGACGTCGCGGTCCGAGGAGGGTGCCGAGGTCGAGGGCGGCTTGCCGGTTGGCGATCACGCCGACGGCCTTGGCCTTGCGGACCTCGAGGGTGTCGGTGTCACCCAGCGCCTTCAACTGGGCCGCCTGCTCACAGA
Source organism: uncultured Actinomycetota bacterium (assembly GCA_963844385.1). Taxonomy (GTDB): domain Bacteria; phylum Actinomycetota; class Actinomycetes; order Propionibacteriales; family Nocardioidaceae; genus Nocardioides. The sequence goes on from CAWJOJ010000015.1 coordinate 95,535, forward strand.
CCAGGTCGTGAAACACGGTGAGGTCGAGGGTGTCGCCGGTGATGTCGAGATGGCTGGTGCCCGCCCACTCTCCGTCGTCGCGGTGGAGGAGGCGCACATTCCAGGCGGCCTTGCCCTGCTGGTCCCGGGTCTCCAAAAGGTGCGGGTCGTAGGCTGGCGATGGCCTGGGCGACCGCGGTCTCGATCGCCCGCCACCCACACGACCCGATCCGGTCCGCCAACTGCGGGTCCACGGACGCGGCGGCGGCCTTGGACAGGCGGTGGGTGGCCTGGGCGATCTTGCGGGCCTTCCACGGCGCCACCGCCAGCGCTTCGACGGCGGCCCAGATCCGCGGGAGCCGGTGGGTCAGGTCCAGGGCGTCGGCCAACAACTGGAGCCCGGTCAGGGTGAGACCCCGAGCGCGGCGGCGAACGGTTCGGGCGTGAACGCCGCCACCAGCGGCGTCCCCTCGCCACCCAGGGCTTCGTCGGTCGCGTCGAGGCCGGGCAGGCCGGTGTCGGACCAGGTCACAAACCCCGACTCGGCAGTGGCCGGATGGAGCACGCACCATTGCGCGGCGACCCGGAGCTTCTCGGCCGGCCTGGCGTTCCCGGACTTCGGCTTCGGCGGCGAGGTCGAGCAGCCACTCCGCGTCGAGGCCCGTAACCTCGACCGGATTGCCGTTCAACATCGTCTCCAACATGAGTCAATCCAAGCAGTGCCCACCGACATTCAGACCCCGGAATCGAGGCCGACGCGGGAATTGTGGAGAAGTATTTTCGAGGAGTTTCGCCAACCCCGCTTGGGTTTCGGTTTCAGACCAACTCGCTGTGGTTGCGCCTGCTTCGGTTCGCGTGCGTAGACGGGGTCGCCGACCCGGCTCGTTCGCTGCGCGGGCTAGCGCCCGCGACAGCGCGAAGAGGTCTCGGATGTCCGCGATGACGAGTTGAGGCTGTTCCATGGCCGCGAAGTGCCCGCCTCGCTCGTGCTCTCGCCACTGCACGATGTTGGTGAATCGTCGCTCGGCCCATCGTCGCGAAATGCGCGGGATCTCCTTGGGGAAGATGCTTGCCCCGACGGGGACGTCAATGCTGTCCGAGTTCGTTCCATCGAAGATCGCGCGGATCTCCTCGAAGCTCTCCCAGTAGAGGCGCGCGGACGATGCGCCGGTGGAGGTAACCCAATAGATCATCAGGTTGTCCAACAGCCGGTCCCGATCGATGAGCGAGTAGAGGTCGCCGTCGTTGTCCGTCCACGACCAGAATTTCTCGATGATCCATGCACACAGGGCTGCGGGCGAATCGACAAGACCGTAACCCGTGGTCTGCGGTCGAGTCGTGTGCATGGCGGAGTACGCCGACTCGGTGGCGTTGGCTCGTTCGAGGTCATTCAGTGCTCTCCGCTCAGGCGGACTGAGCGACTCAAAGGTGCCGGGATCAGGCGCGGCCAACGGAGGGTTCAACTGGAGCGCAATGATCCGCTCGGGGAACTGAGTACCCAGGGACGCGGAGATGCTGGTGCCCCAATCGCTTCCGACCGACCTCGCTTGGGTTGAGGCTTAGGACCAACCCTCTTTGGTTGCGGTCGGCTACCACCTTGCGGGGATCGCGCATGGACGCAGTGAATTGAGTGCCAGATCCGCACGTCGACGAGGAAGTGGTCAAACGCGTTCAATTGCCGTTGCCGGGAAGGCCAGTCGAACCCGTTCAACCAGTAGTCACACAGCTCTTGGACCACATTGAGCGGGATTCCCTGACCCCAATCCTCAACCGTCTCCTTCTGAGGCCAGCGGGTCCTGACGAGACGATCGCGGAGATCCAGCAGCGTCGCCGCGTCGACATCGATCGTGAAGTCGCTGATGGTCATGTGGTCAACCTTCATGGGGTAGGGGTTGCGTCTGGCAGAATTGGCGTCTTGACGATCGGGCGTTCATTGTGTGGTGGGGGCAACGGCGCATCAAAGGAGCGGATTCGTTCAATGGCTACCGAGACGTTTACCCGGCTTGTCGATGACATCGATGGAAGCAAGGCCGAGCGGACCGTGGTTTTCTCTTGGGACGGTAAGGGTTACGCGATCGACCTGAGCAAGAAGAACATTGCTGCGTTGGAGAAGGCGCTGAAGCCGTACGTCGCCGCGGCTCGAAAGACGCCCACATCTCGTTCCCCAAAGGGTCGTGGTCGTGGACCGACGCGGGGTGCCAATCGCAGTGGGGCGAGCGGCGTGCGGGCGATTCGTGAATGGGCCAGAGCCAACGGTTATCAGGTCAGCGATCGGGGCCGCATTGGTGCGGAGGTCATGGCGGCGTACGAAGCCGCCCAGTAGCCAGGTCGCGCCGCGGGATTGCTTGGTGGAGACCGATGAAACCGCGGTCATTCCCCGTATCTCCGACAGGGTCCATCGTTCTTTACTGAGGGGACAGCCATCAGTGCGTCCACGACCCAGGAGGGAACATGACCACCACGCACGCACGCAGTGTCTGCTACTTCGTTCCGCCGCACGTTCAGGCGGCGCTTGCCGAGAACACCGACGGATTCGCAGCCGACGCCATTCAGCAGGACCTCGCAGAGGCTGCCCGTGACCGGCGCTCTGCCGCGATCACCAAGGCCGCTCCGGAGGCCGATCTGAGCCTGGCTCCGCCTGCGACAGGTACCAGCCGCCGCGAGGTCTACGACAGCGGCAACACCACCAACCAGCGGGTCAAACTGGTCCGGCCCGAGGGGTCACCGGAGACCAAGGACCCTGAGGTGATCAACGCCTACGACAGCGCGGGCACAGTGCGCACCTACTTCAAGCAGGTGCTCAATCGCGACTCGATCGACAACCGTTCTCTGGACCTGGTGCTCAACGTCCACTACGGCACCAAGTTCAACAACGCGTTCTGGGACGGCGACGAGATGACGTTCGGTGACGGTGACGGCGTCATCTTCTCCGGGTTCGCTCGGTCTCTCGATGTGGTGGCGCACGAGTTGGCGCACGGCGTCACCCAGTTCGCCTCCGGGTTGATCTACAAGGACGAGTCCGGCGCGCTCAACGAGCACTTCAGCGACGTGTTCGGCACCGCGATCACGCAGTGGGTGAGCAACGAGGGGCCAGACGAGGCCGACTGGCTGATCGGCGACGAGATCATGGGGCCCGACCTGTACGGCGAAGCCCTGCGGTCGATGCGGTACCCGGGAACGGCGTACAACAACCCGATCATCGGGAAGGACCCGCAGCCGGCGCACTACGCCGACCGCTTCACCGGCTCCGCCGACAACGGCGGCGTGCACATCAACTCGGGCATCCCGAACCGGGCGTTCTACCTGACGGCTACCGAACTCGGGGACACCCAGGTGGCCGCGAGGATCTGGTACCACGCCCTGCACTTCCTGAAGCCGAACAGCACGTTTGCGCAGGCTGCCAGCCAGGTCGCCGACTCCGCCCGGATCCTGGTCAAGGCAGGTGTGGTCCACAAGGGTGCGGCGCAGATCGTGCGCGGCGCCTGGCGGGCGGTGGGCGTCGTCTGACTGCTGGCGCCTGCGGACATCAGTTGGTAGGGCCGTCGACCCGAGTCGTCACGCGGCGCGTCGGAGTGGCACTCGGGTCACGGGTTGGGCGGCGTAGCTGGTGGCATCAGCCTCGGAGTTCTGGGGTGTCCCGTTGGTGGCGTGGTACGGTCACGTTGACCTGGACCGATAGTTGTCCCCGAACGCGGCGTACACGTAGTCGAGGCGTCCGGCCAGCTTGTTGGTGACCTCTTTGGCGATGGGATAGCTGTGCACGGCCTGACCGTCTTGGTACGGCGCGATTCAGGCCCGGATCAGGTCGAAGTAGACGCTGCCGTTGTGTCGGTCAACGACCAGCACGTGGGCGGCGGGACCGAGGACCTTGACGTGGTCGAGGCGGTGGTCGGCGCGGACGGTCTGGTAGATCGTCTTCTGCACCGCGACGGTCTCGGCTGCGGTCATCGGTGTGCCGCCGGAGCGGGAGTTGTTCCACTCGTTGGGCCCTTCGATGGCGCGGCAAAGGTCGGCGGCGTGTTCGCCGAGGTAGCGGATCCGGGCGACCAGCCTGTCCGTCGTCATGCCGTGTTCGGTCGGATAGACCGTCATCACCCAGCCCATGTCGTTGGCCCGCAGCCGGGCGGCCGTGGCGTCGCCCCTGCTGTCGTGGGTGAACATGCCGCGGATGCAGGCGATCCGCATGCCGGCGATCCGGTCGAGGACGGCGGCACGGTTCTGATAACCGGCGGTGAAGTCTGGGTGGTCGCAGATGCCCCAGTTCTGTTGCACCCGCTGGGCGGACATGGGACGTACCAGGGGGAGCGCTCCAGCCATGTTCCGGGCCTGGCCGGCGGCCGCGGGACCGCGACGAGTCCGGTCCCGGCGATTCCGGCGGCGGCGACACCTGCTGCCAGGGCCGACCTGCGGGTGTAGGCGAGCTGTGCGCCATCGGGCGCCGAGCTGGGCGTGGCGTCGGGCGTCGGGTTGGGCATGGCGTTCTGCCTCATCTGTGGGCATGGAGCGGCGACTGCCAGCCGAACGGCGGGCACACACGCGAGGTCCAGACGTGTCAGTCAGTCTGGGCGTCCCATTTCCGGAAATCGAGGGCAATTAGTCCTATGTTGTCCGTTTTCTGGCATTTGACAGCGCGCAAGCTGGGTCACCGTCACCGTCGATGAGTTTCTGCGCCGGCGCGTCAGTACGTGCAGGGCGAGACGCGCCGGGGACTGTCCTCGGCCGCGATGGCAGGCCTTGAGTGGCGCTGCCGACGTCGTAGAAAGGCAGCTCCTCATGACGGGCACCGACATCCGCGCGAGCGCCGGGTTCGCTCCGCGGACGGGACCAGCATCGCGTACGAACGGTCCGGCAAGGGCCTGGCGCTGATCCTGGTGGAGGCTGCCGGTCACTGCCGAGTCAGCTCTTCGCCGCGCTCGCCGAGATGTTGGCCAACGACTTCAGTGTGTATCGCTACGACCGTCGCGGCCGCGGCACCAGCACCGACACCGCGCCGTACGCGTGCAGCGTGAGGTGGAGGACCTCGCGGCGCTCGTCAGCGAGGCAGGCGGTCAGCTTTCATGTACGGTTCTCCAGCGGCGGGCTGCTGACCTGCGAGCGGCGGCCACGGTCTCGCTTCCGCGACTGCAGTGCTGGAACCCCGATCGCGGAGGACGAGGGCGCGTAGCAGCCGCGCGTTCATCGGCGAGCTCGCTCAGCTCGTCGCGACCGACCGGCGCAGCGATGCCGTCGAGCACTTCCACGCCGGCATCGGCCTGCCGCCGAGGCGATCGTCGACATGAGAGGGACGCGGCATGGTCGGCCATGGAATCGGTCGCGCCGACCCTCGTGTACGACGCGATCATCTCCGCGTGCACTGCACGAGACATTCGCGTGTGCGTGACCGCACCGACCCTGTGCTCGACAGCACGAGCGGCAGCGATGACCTGACCGGATGGGCCGCTTCGGTTGCCGATTGTCGCTGACGGCATTCATCAGAGCCTGCCCGGTGAGTGGCATGGCGTTCGTGACGACACGCTCGCTCCGGTGCTCGAGGAATTCTTCGCCACACGACGTGACGACGGCTGACCGACGCGGTCGAAGCTTCAGTCGCCGGGGACCAGATAGTCGATGCGCAGGAGGTCCGCGACCGCAACAAAGCTCCCGCCAGGTCGTGCGCACGTGACCCGCAGGTTGACGGCTCCAAACCCTTCCCTGCCACGCACGAATCGCGACGCCTCGCCAGGCGGCACCAGATCGGCGATAGCAACCTCGTTCGGCCCAACCCTGCTCGTGCTGAGACGTGCCCACGAGCCACTGACCCAGTCCCGGATCGCCACCCTCTGTGTGCACACCCGCGAGTGGGCTCCGACGTAGGTGACCGTCAGGTCCCTGAGGCTGTTGGGTACTCGGAGGATCTCACCGATCCATGCGGTGGTCGGCGATTCCGGGCCCGTCGAATTGACCTCAAAATGAGCGTCGTCGTCAGCGATGAGGCTCCGGGGTCCCCCCGACCGCCTCGAGCCCTGTTGGATGGTCGCGCGGTTTGGGAAGTCCTCAACGGCAGCGTCGGCGTCGGTGGGTTGCCACCAGAGGGTCAGCGCCTGGCCTCCGCCGTTCTCGAACCACTCGATCTGGAAGCGGGTGTCCTTGCCAAGTGCAGCAACTGTTGTCAGGTCAGCAACCTGGACCTGCCAGCTATCGATGACAAGTTGGTCGTTCACCCGAACTCTGAGCCCGTCATCCACCTGGAAGGCCAGTCTGTAGTTGTCCGGTGGGAAGTCGAAGCTTCCGCGCCATACACCGCTGATGGTGTCGGAGCGGCCGAACGCGATCTCCTCTGCCCATCCGTGCCGAAGCCCCCAACCCAGATTGGCCGCCGGGACGGGGAACGGGTGATCGATGAGGGTACCCAGGTACGGGCCGGTGAGATCAATGCCGTCGAAGTAGCAGACGTGGAACGTCCCACGCGGGAAGACGCGACGGCATGATTCGTCCGGCAACTCGTTCGTCACGACGACGTTGCGCGTCGCGGAGGAAGCGTTTCCGGAGGAGTCGTACACGATGACCTCGAGGCTGTGAGACCCATGACCGACCAGGCGCGTGTCGAAGGCAAGCGAGAGCGGCGGGGTCAGATCGGTCGCGACGTACTGTCCGTCGACGAGCAGGACGGCGGCGTCGAGGCCGCGCGAGTCGGAAGCTTTGACTCGAACGGGCGTCACACCCGTCAGAGTGGCACCCTCGGCCGGGGCGACGATACTCATGGTGGGCCGGGTGACGTCAGATGGGACCTGAGTCAGGAACGGACCCGCTAGGGAGACCCGCCTGTCGTACGGCCCTGGCTCGACGTACAGCGAGAAGTCGTGAGGGTCGTCCCAGCCGATCAGGTGGTTGAGTTCGTGGCCGATCGTGCCCACCGCGTGCCGGTAATCCCCGAGGATCAAGGCGGTCCAGTCGGCGGTGTCGGATTCGAGGACGGGTGTGGGCATTCCAGAGGCCGGTGCGAGGGCCCAGTCGCCGACTGCACCGATCGCGAGGTCCCAGGAGAAGGATCCGGCGAAGCCGCCTCCGCCCCAGGCCATGACCATGACCGCGCGGGTGTAGGGGATCACGCCTCCCACGGCGGCGTTGGCATCCGCTAACGCTTCGTCCATCAGCAGTCCCTGCCTGCCGAGGACGGTGCAGTCACCGCCGCAGAGGTCCGCCTCGCTCTTGCTCGACTGGACCACGGTCACGGGACGCATTCGGAACGTCTTGCCGAAGAGGTGGTAGTACTCCGCGTGGATCGAGCGCCACGCTCGTCGCGCCTTTGCGACGAGCGGTGCTGGGTCGACCCCGGCCGGCACCCACAGCACTGGCGTCACGTTCGGTGGCTCGGAGTGAGTCGTCGGGAGGACATGCATGGCGCACTCAGCGGAGGCCTGATGACCCGAAGCAGGGTCGGTCGCCACCACGCTCGCGACCTTGTAGCCGCTGTCGGCGTAGGACTTGCGGACGACCGCAGCACTTCCGCTCAGGCCGCCGGTTCCGGACCAGGAGTAGGTCAGGCTCGACGAGGCCCCCTCAACGGTCGCACGCCAGGTCATCCGCTCTCCGGTCGGCACGGGCAGGTCAGCGCGGCAAGACACGGTGTGAGATGCGGAGGCCGGCGGGAATACAGCGAAGCCGACAGCGCCAAAGATCACGAGCAGGAGCACGCGCCGGGCGGCCCGTGGCCAACAGCGCACCGGGGACGACGATTCAGCCATGTCGATCACTCCTTCAACCTCAAGCCGGGAGGCAGCCGGGATGGCTGACTGCCCGGCCGAGGAGCAGGAGCGAAGCTGTCGTCTCGTCAGTGTGCTCCGCGCTGCCATGATCGGCAACAGGCACGGAATCCGACGGCGCAGACGCTCAGGTTCCCGCCGCCGGCAGGTCGACCAGGCCGGCGAGGCGCAGCCGATGAGCACCGGAGGTGCCGAAGGCGATCTGGTCCGCCTTCGCCCGCTTCAGATACAGATGGGCCGGATGCTCCCAGGTCATGCCGATGCCCGCGTGCAGCTGCACCGCCTCCTCGGCGGCACGCACGGCGACCTCGCCGCAGTATGCCTGGGCCAGGGCGGCGGCCACCTCGTGATCGGGATCCTGTACGGCGAGCGTGGCCGCTGCGTAGCGGGCGGCTGCGGCGGCCGACTCGACCGCCACGAAGAGGTCCGCGAGCCGGTGCTTGAGCGCCTGGAACCCGCCCACCGGGCGGCCGAACTGCCGGCGCTCCTTCAGGTAGGCGACGGTGGTCGTCAGGCACCATTGGGCGACGCCGACCTGCTCGGAGGCCATCAGCGCGGCGCCGGCGCCGATCGCCCTTCGCAGCGCGGCCGTCACCGTCCCCGGCCGCGACCACCAGGTCACCGGTCGCGCCGTCGAGCCTGACATCGGCCAGCTGGCGGGTCATGTCGAGGGAGATCACCGGCTCGACCGTCGCCGCGACCGCGGGCACGGCGTACACCTCGACGCCGTCCGGGGCGGCGACCGGCACGAGCAGGACGTCGGCCTCGAGGGCACCGGCCACACTGGTCACCGTGCCGGCAAGCCGGCCGTCCTCGCCTCGGCGCACGCTTGGCACCACCGCGTCCGGCGCCGTGGAGAGCGGCACCACCAGCGCAGCCGTGGTGTCTCCAGCGGCCAGCGAGCCGAGCAACTCGGAGTCCGAGTCCAGCACGACCGTGGTGGCGACCACCGCGCTGGTGAGGAACGGCACCGGCGCGACCGATCGGCCGAGCTCCTCGAGCACCACCGCAGCCTCACGTGCGGAGGCCCCGCCGCCGCCACGGGCCTCGGGCACCAGCAGGCCGGCGAGGCCCAGGTCGGCGGACAGGGTCTTCCAGAGACCTCCGACAAGCGACCGGTCGCCGTCGTACAGCGCCACGACTGCAGCGGGATCACACCGGTCGGCGAGGAGGGCGCGCACGCTCTTGCGCAGGTCGTCCTCGATGTCGGTGTAGAGCAGGTTGAGGTCGCTCATCGAGCCAGGTCCTTCCAGGCGATGTCCTTGTCGGCACGGGGCTCCGGCGGAAGTCCGAGGACCCGTTCGGCGACGATGTTGCGCAGGATCTCCGAGGTGCCGCCCTCGATCGAGTTCCCCTTCGCACGCAGGTAGCGGTAGCCGGCGTCACGAGCGGTGAAGTCGACCTCTGCAGGCCGGACCATCGTCCAGTCGGTGTACCGCAGGCCGTCCTCTCCGAGCAGTTCGAGCTCGAGACCACTGAGCTCCTGGGCGAGCCGAGCGAAGGTCAGCTTCATCCCCGAACCCTCCGGTCCGGGCTGGCCCAGCGCGAGCTTCTGCCGCAGCCGCTGCCCGGTGAGCCGAGCCACCTCGGCCTCCACCCAGAGCTTGATCAGCCGGTCGTGCAGCTCGGGGGTACGGCGCTCGGGGCGCTCGCGCCAGGCGGCCGCGACCACGCCCACCATGCCACTCTCGCGAGACGTCGCGCCGCCCCCGATGGCGACCCGCTCGTTGTTGAGCGTCGCATTCGCGACCCTCCAGCCCTCACCCTCGGCGCCCAGCCGGTGCGTGTCGGGGATCCGGACGTCGGTGAGGAAGACCTCGTTGAACTCCGCCTCGCCGGTGATCTGCCGCAGGGGGCGTACGTCGATCCCGGGGTCGGTCATGTCGCACAGGAAGTAGGTGAGGCCGCCGTGCTTGGGAACCTCGGGGTTGGTCCGCGCGACCAGGATGCCGAAGCGGGCGAAGTGAGCACCGGAGGTCCACACCTTCTGGCCGTTGACGACCCAGGTGGATCCGTCCCGCACCGCGCGGGTGGCAATCGCGGCGAGGTCGGATCCGGCGCCGGGCTCGCTGAACAGCTGGCACCAGATCTCCTCACCTGTCCACAGCGGCCGCAGGAAGCGCTCCTTCTGCTCGTCGGTGCCGAAGGCGAGAATCGTCGGCGCGGCCATGCCGAGCCCGATTCCGTTGCTGCGCGGGTTGTTGTCGGGTGCGCCGGCGTCCGCGAACAGGGCGTCCACTTCGGACTGCAGGGCTCGGTGCAGGTCGAGGCCGCCGTGGCCCTGGGGAAAGTGCACCCAGGCCAGCCCCGCGTCGTACCGGGCCCGGAGGAACTCCAGCCGGTCCGTGGTGGCGGGGTCGTGGGCGGCGAGGAAGTCGGTGACCCGCTGTCTCAGCTGTTCCCGCGTCGTCTGCTCGGTCATCGGTTCTCCCGTGCGGCGGCCTGTCGACGGATCTCGTTGCGGGCCAGGGCGTTCTTGTGCACCTCGTCGGGGCCGTCGGCGAACCGCAGGGTGCGGATCCCGGCGTACGCCACGGCAAGCGGGAAGTCCTGCGACAACCCGCCGGCACCGTGCACCTGGATCGCCTTGTCGAGAATCCACTGCACCGTGGTCGGGGTCGCGATCTTGATCGCCTGGATCTCGGTGTGGGCGCCCTTGTTGCCGACGGTGTCCATCAGCCAGGCAGTCTTGAGCACCAGCAGCCGCAACTGCTCGATCCGCACGCGGGACTCGGCGATCCAGTCCCGGATCACGCCCTGCTCGGCCAACGGCTTGCCGAACGCAACCCGCTCCTCCGCGCGCGCACACATCAGCTCCACGGCCAGCTCGGCAACGCCGATCGAGCGCATGCAGTGGTGGATGCGACCAGGTCCGAGGCGGGCCTGGGCGATCGCGAACCCGTCGCCCTCGCTGCCGATCAGGTTGCCGGCCGGGACCCGGACGTCGTTGAACTCGATCTCGGCGTGGCCGCCGTGGTCGTGGTCGTCGTAGCCGAGAACATGCATGCCGCGCTTGATGACAACGCCAGGTGTGTCGCGCTGGACCAGGATCTGGCTCTGCTGACGGTGCCGGTCTGCGCTGGGGTCGGTCTTGCCCATCACGATGAAGATCTGGGCGTTCGGGTTCATCGCACCGCTGATCCACCACTTGCGCCCGTTGAGGACGTACTCGTCCCCGTCTCGCTCGATCCGGGTGGAGATGTTGGTGGCGTCGGACGAGGCCACGTCGGGCTCGGTCATCGCGAACGACGAGCGGATCTCACCCGCAAGCAAGGGGTCGAGCCACTCCTTCTTCTGCTCCGGTGTGCCGAACATCGCCAGCACCTCCATGTTCCCGGTGTCGGGCGCGGAGCAGTTGATCGCCGGCGGCGCGAGGTGGCCGCTGCGTCCGGTGATCTCGGCGAGGGGGGCGTACTGCAGGTTGGTCAGGCCGGCCCCGTGCTCGCCAGGCAGGAAGAGATTCCACAACCCGCGCCGCCGTGCCTCGGCACGCAGCTCCGCGAGCACGGGAACCTCACTCCAGGCCCAGCGGTCCTCCAGCTGGCCCAGCTGCTCTGCGAAGACCGCCTCGGCCGGATGAACGTGGGTGTCCATGAAGTCGAGCAGGTCCTTGCGCAGTTCTTCGGTCCGTGCGTCGAAGGTGAAGTCCATCAGTAGTGCTCCTTGAGTGAGGTGAGCCCGACGTCGAGCAAGGGGTGGATGGCGTCGCCGACGTGGTCGAAGCCAGGGCCGACGGTCTGGCCGTGGAGGTGGCGGTAGTGGATCCCTTCCAGGATCGCCGAGAGCTTGAACGCCGCCAGGGCGAGGTAGAAGCCGAATCGGGAGAGGTCACGCTCGCTGCGGGCGGCATAGCGCTCGATGATCTCGTCTTCGTGGAGGAAGCCGGGTGCCGAGGCGGCGTCGGCCACCGACCAGCTGTCGGTGAGGTTGCCCAGCCGCTGGTAGAGCACAAGCACGGCCAGATCGGTCAGGGGGTCTCCCAGGGTGGCCATCTCCCAGTCGATGACGGCCGCGAGCCGGTCGTCGGCATCGGTCAGGATGTTGTCGAGCCGGTAGTCGCCGTGCACGATGCCGGCCGGCGACTGTTCGGGGACGGCCGCCTCGAGCCGGGTGTGCAGCTCGACGGCCGCCGGCAGCTCGCGGCAGTACGACGCGTCGAGCTGCTTCTTCCAGCGCCGTACCTGTCGGGCCAGGAAGCCCTCGGGACGCCCGAAGTCCGCAAGCCCCACGGCCACCGGATCGACCTCGTGCAGGGTCGCGAGCGTGTCGACCATCGAGACGGAGATCGCGCGGGTGCGGGCCTCGCCGAGAGCGATCATTTCCTCGGCACTGCGGTAGGGCGTCCCGGCCACATCCTCCATGACATAGAACGGCGCACCCAGCACGGCAGGGTCGGCGCAGAACGCGAACGTGTGGGGCACCGGCACCTGCGTGTCACGCAAGGCGGTGATCACGCGGTACTCCCGCGCCATGTCGTGAGCGGTGGCCAGGACGTGGCCCAACGGTGGCCGACGGACGATCCAGCTGTCGGTCGCGTTCGCCACCCGGTAGGTCAGGTTGGACTTTCCGCCGGCGATCAGGTTTGCGCGCAGGTGGTCGCCGACCGGGCCCGGCCCGGTCCGGGAGAACCAGGCGGCGAACCTCCCCAGATCCAGTCCGGGCGGGTCGCCGACGTCCTGCTCGGCGCTCATCAGGGCACCAGCACGCTGACGACCTCGGCGACACAGGCCGGCTTCTCCGCGCCCTCGCGTTCGACGGTGACCCGGGCCGTGCACTGCACGCCGGGCCCTCCGGGGACGAGGGAGAGGATCTCCACTCCGGCCCGGACACGGGAGCCAACGGGAACCGGCGAGGGGAACCGGACCTTGTTGGCGCCGTAGTTGACACCCATCGCCAGGCCCTCGACCCGGTAGATCTCCGAGACCAGCCTCGGGACCAGAGAGAGGGTGAGGTACCCGTGGGCGATCGTGGTGCCGAACGGCCCCTGGGCCGCCTTCTCCGGGTCGACGTGAATCCACTGGTGGTCGCCGGTGGCCTCCGCGAACAGGTTGATCTGCTCCTGGGTGATGGTGTGCCAGTCCGAATGGCCAAGGTGGTCCCCGACCGCCTTCTGGAGCTCCTCGATGCCCTGGAACACCCTCATCGCAGGACCCCCTGCTCCTCGAACCGCCGTTGCAACCGGTTCATGCCGGCCAGCCACCGCTCGGTCTGACCGGCGCGGGTCTCGTAGTACCCCTGGACCTCCGGGTGGGGGAGGATCAGGAACCGGTCGTCGGCCATCGCCTGCCAGACGGCCTCGGCGACGTCTTCGGGTTCGAGCGCGGCGTCGCGGGCGATCAGCTCCTGGAGCGGGCCGGTGTTCTCGAGCATCCGGGTCCGCACCCCCTGGGGGCAGATCGCCTGGACGACCACGCCACGATGCCGATAGGTGACCGAGAGCCATTCCGCGAAGGCGACCGCGCCGTGTTTGCTGACCGAGTACGTCGCGCTGCCGAGCACCGTCAGCAGGCCCGCCGCAGACGCAGTGACCACGAACCTGCCTCCTCCTCGCTCCAGCCAGTCGGGGACCAGCAGGCGGGCGGCGCGGACGTTGGCCATCACGTTGACCTCATTGGCCACCGCCCAGTCCTCCTCGGAGGCATCGAGGCCGTATCCGCGGTCGGTCCCGGCGTTGCCGAACCACGTGTCGATGCTGCCCAGCTGGTCGCGAGCCGTCTGAACCAGTGCGGCGACACCGTCCTGGGAGGCCGCGTCTCCGGGAGCCGCGTAGCCACCGATCTCCTCGGCGACGAGCTTGGCCGAGTCGCCGTCGAGGTCGTTGACGACGACCCGCGCACCCTCGGCGGCGAGCCTGGTTGCGATCGCGCGGCCGATCCCGTGTCCGGCGCCGGTGACGACTACTCCATGGCCCTGCACATTCAGGTCCTGCACACCCAAGTCCGGCATGGTCATGTCAGGAACCACCCATCAGCGTGACGCCGCCGTCGATCACAAGCACTTGGCCGGTGAGCCACGCCGCATCCTCGGAGAGCAGGAAGGCGACGACACTGCCGATGTCGGCAGGGTTGCCGAGCCGCTTCAGCGGGTACGCCGAGGCGACCTGCTCCTCGCGGCCCTCGTAGAGGGCGGTCGCAAACTTCGTCTTCACCACGGCCGGAGCGACCGCGTTGACCCGGATGTCCGGGCCGAGCTCGACGGCCAGCTCCTGAGTGATGTGGATCAGCATCGACTTGCTGGCGCCGTACATGCCGATGCCGGGCGCCGGGCGGATGCCGGCGACGGAGGACACGTTGACGACCGCACCGCCGTGCTCCTTCATCCAGCTCTGGTGCACCTGCTGGGTCCAGGACAGCGCGGCAATGCAGTTGACCTCGACGATCTTGCGGGCCGCATCGAGATCGAGCTCGATCATCGGCCCGTAGGCCGGATTGATGCCGGCGTTGTTGACCAGGAGGTCGGCACTGCCGAACTCGGCGATCGCGCGCTTGACGGTCTCGGCCTGGTGGTCGGGGTCGTCGGCCCGGCCGACCACGGCGATCGCGTGCTCGGGGCCGCCGAGGGCGGTGACGGCTTCGTCCAGCGCCTCCTGCTTCCGGGCGGTGACGACGACCTTCGCGCCGTCGGCGACCAGACGTTCGGCGATGGCCAGGCCGATGCCGCGGCTGGCTCCAGTGACAATGGCCGTACGGCCCTCGAACCGGCGGGACATGGGTGCTCCTTCGGTCATTCCGGACACGTCTCCTTCGCTGGCTTACTAAGCGCTTGCTTATTAGATACCATGCAGCGTGCAGGATCCACAGCCGCGCGTCAACAGCAGGGCAGGAATGCGATGACCGAGACCACCGATGTCTCCCGCGCCGACGCGACCCGGGCGCGGCTCCTCGAGGCCGCCGTCACGGCGTTCGCGGAGAAGGGGTTCCACGGCACCACCACTCGCGACATCGCGGCCGCGGCCGGGATGAGCCCCGCCGCGCTCTACGTTCACCACCGGTCGAAGGAGGAGTTGCTCTACCTCATCTCGCGCAACGGGCACGAGCGGACCCTCGCGCTCATCCGCGCCGGGGTCGAGTGCTCTGACAACCCCGCCGAGCAGCTGCGCAAGGTCGTCCACGACTTCGCCGTCCAGCACGCGCGCGGGCACACCGTCGGCCGGATCGTGAACTACGAGCTCACGGCGCTGAGCCCCGAGCACCTCCGGGAGATCCGGGAGATCCGGCATCAGATCGATCTGGAGATCCGCCAGGTGGTCGAGGCGGGGGTCGCCGCCGGCGACTTCGACACCCCCGACCCGCGGATGGCGACGGTTGCGCTGCTCTCGCTGGGCATCGATATCGCGCGTTGGTACACCGACGAGGGCGGCTGGACGCCCGAAGACATCGCCGATCACTACGTCGAACTGGCCCTGCGCATGGTCGGGGCCACTCGCTGACCGACGCATGCGGCCGTCATCGGTTCGTCGTCGTACGCCCGAGAGATCGGCGTTCTCATGCATTTTGGGTAGCCCGGGCATTATTCTGGACCAACGACGTGCCAGTGCAGCGCGGCGATGAGGAATCCTGGAGGCCAGGTCACCATGCGCCCGCTGATGTGGATGCAGCCTCGCAGTCGTCCTGCGGCGGTCCGAAGCATCGTCACGCTTGGAATCGTCGCGGGCTTGGTGACGATTGTCTTCATGCCCACGCAGCCGGGCGAACGCGACATGACCTTGACCGAAGGGGCGCTCACTCTCTTCGGCGTCGGGCTGACCGTGGCCGCGTGCTGGCTGACGCGGCGTCGGCGCACCGCCGCCATGATCGCTTGGGCGCTGGGCCCTCTGCTGACCGTTGTGCTGATCGTGGAGCTGGACTACTTGACGGCCGACGCCTCGGTGGCGGCGCAAATCTTCCTGTTCTTTCCCACGCTGTACGGCGCTTCGCAACTGCCACGCGCGGGTGCGGTCGTGATGACCGCGGCATCGGTCATCGGTGAGGTGATCGTCGTCGTGAGCCTGTTGCCGCTTGAGGAGGCCGCCATCGACATCGGGTATGTGTCGGCGGCATTCATCACCACGGCCGCGGTCCTGATCCACAGCGGCGAACGGCAGGCCGAGCTCATCGAGAAGCTCGAGCGACTGGCGGCAATTGACCCCCTGACGGGGCTCGCCACCCGACGGGTCCTCGACGAAGCGGCACAGTCGGCCCTTTCCGGAGCGGCCAGCGGCGAAGGGACATCGTTGATCGTTCTGGACGTCGACCAGTTCAAGTCGATCAACGACCGACACGGACATCCGGCCGGCGACGAGGTGCTCGTTCTGCTCGCTGAGATGCTGGTCCGTTCCTCCCGCCGCGACGACGTCGTGAGTCGTCTTGGCGGTGACGAGATGGCGCTGTTGCTGCCCGGGTGCTCGGTCGCCGCTGTTCGACGCCGCGCCGAGCAGATTGTCTGGGACGTTCAGGCCAGCAGCTTCGTGCTCTCCGACGGACAGGAGCTGTCGGTGTCGGTCAGCGTCGGGCTCGCCCACGTGCCAACGGATGCAGTCGACTTGCGGAGCCTCTACGTCAAGGCAGACCAGATCCTGTACGAGGCGAAGCGATCGGGCCGCAACCGGGTCGGGATCGTTGCCGACGACTCGACCGTGCTCGCCCAGCATCCGACCCCCTGAGGAGGGTCGGGGTCTTCAGCGGCTTGGCATGGTAGGTCCGGGCCGCACGTCTCCGGACGGCGCCGGGCCTGCTCGGGGTCGCGGAATCGTGAGCCCGGGAACGCTCTTGGGGTCACTGGTGACAGCCTTGGCGGCCGCGCTCAGGGGCATGTTGTGGTTGCGGCAGTACTCGCGGAGCCGCTCGAAGGCCTGATCCGTCGTGGCGCCATGGATCTGGGCCAACATGCCCTTGGCCTGCTCGATCACCTTCCGGCTCTCCAGCGCGATCTGCAGCTGCGACGACAGCGTCTCTCCATCCCGGATGGCGCGCTCCTGCAACAACCCGATCGTGGCCACGTCGGCAAGCGCCTGGACCACGAGAACGTCCGCTGGTGCCATGTGCCCCGCATCGGTTCCGAAAAGGTTCAGAGCGCCGATCACCTGGTGTCGCAGTCTCAAGGGGAAGGCGTGCACTGATCGATAGCCAGCGGCGACAGCCCTCGGGGCCAACTTTGGCCACTTGTCGGCGGCGGTTCGGAGGTCGGCGTTGATGACCGGCTTGCCCGCGCGGAAGCAGTCGTGGCTGGGGCCTTCCTGGGCCTGGATCTGGAACAGCTCGAGCATTTCGGTGTGCTCATCCGATGCAGCCATCAACTGCAACCGGCCCTGGTCATCGGCGAGCATCAGACCGGCCGCACGGGCGTCGACCAGGTCAGAGGTGTGTGCGGTCACCATCTGCAGGAACTCGATCAGGTCGAACTCGCCCACGAGAGTGTCCGCGATCTCGACGAACACCTCGCTCAGCCGCGCAGCCGAGAACATCGCCATCGCCCGCACCTTCGTAATCGTCGTGAGAAGCACCCGTCATGGGTCACCTCGGAAGAGACTATCTCTACTGTCCGGTTTGTCGGGTTCCTCCGCAAGGCCTGCGATCGATCGCTTCGGTGCACGGTCTGCGACGAGACACGCGCCCCGGGCACCAGCTGCGCTTGGCCGTCGCCCTCATGTCATCAGGACGATCCCCACCACCAGCAGGGCCAAGAGGCCGATGACAATCGCAACCGGGATGAGCGTCGCGCCGAGCGGCTTGGTGGTCTGTTCGCGGTCCGTCATGATGACCCGTCCTCACTGTTGCTGTTGTCAGTCCGGTACCCAATTGGCTGGGAAGGCATCCTGGTCTGCTCGGGGTGAGCAGCCGCTACGTTGGAGCAATGACAAGCACACTCCCGACGTACACCCTCAACGACGGCAACCGGCTCCCTGTGATCGGGTTCGGGACGTATCCGCTGACGGGCGAGGACGGCACGACCGCGATCGTCAACGCGCTCGAGTCGGGCTACCGGATGCTGGACACGGCCGTGAACTACGAGAACGAGCGTGAGGTCGGCGAAGCGATCCGCCGCTCCGGACTTCCCCGGGACGAGATCGTGGTCGCGAGCAAGATCCCCGGACGGCACCACGCGTACGACGACGCCATCGCCTCGGTGCGTGGGTCCCTCGACCGGCTGGGTCTGGACTACCTCGACCTGCACCTCATCCACTGGCCCAACCCGTCGGTGGACAAGTTCCATGAGACGTGGCGTGCCCTGGTGGACCTGCGGAAGGAAGGCCTGGTCCGCTCCATCGGCGTCTCGAACTTCACCGAGGAGCACCTCGGCCGGATCATCGAAGACACGGGGGTGACGCCGGTGGTGAACCAGATCGAGCTGCATCCCTACTTTCCTCAGCCGGAGATGCGCGCGGTCCACGAGCGGCTGGACATCCGCACCATGTGCTGGAGCCCGATGGGGAAGCGCCAGGCGCCGTTCAGCGAGCCGGCGATCGCGACCGCCGCCGAGCGGTACGGCGTGACGCCTGGGCAGGTCATCCTGCGCTGGCACTTCCAGCTCGGTGCACTCCCCATCCCGAAGTCGGCCACGCCCGAACGACAGCGCCAGAACCTCGACATATTCGGGTTCGAACTCACCGAAGACGAGGTGGCTGCGATCTCCGGACTCGCCAAGCCCGACGGGCGTCTCTTCGGTGGCGACCCGAACGTCCACGAGGAGATGTAGCGTCGTCGTTCCTCGAGACCCCTACGCCTGGGCTGGAGTGAACGACGGCGGTCATGGGCCGTACGCGGTGAGGAACCGATCGCGAAACTCGTCCATCGGCCACACCGGCGCCTCAGGATCTGGCCTCATGCCGCTCTGCCAACCCCAGCTGGAGATCCGGTCGATGACGGCCGGGTCGTGGGCGATGACCGTGATCGGTACGTCGTGGCTCGCATCCTCGCCACTGACGATCGTGGCGGGCTGGTGATCGCCGACGACGATCAGCACGAGATCGTCGTCGCCATAGGTCTCCACGAAGGACACGAGGGTTTCCAGCGAGTACTGGATCGACTGCCCGAAGGCGGCCTTGACGCGATCGGCGTCGCGCCACACCTCTTCTGGTGACTCGCCCTGAGCCGGCATGCCGTCGAAGACGGAGCCGTCACCGACCTGGCTCCACTCGACCATCCGGGGGAGCGGTGCCCAGGGGGTGTGGCTCGACACAAGGTCGATCTCCGCCATGACCGGGCCGCGGTTGGCTTTCGCTAGCTCCAGGCGTTGGAAGGCCGACAGCGTGTACTGGTCGGGCATGGCGGCATAGCTGAACTTGGGACCGCGATAGCCGACGTTCCGGGAGTCGTACACCTTGTCGAACTGATAGAACGACTCTCCCTCCGGCCAGTCCCGGGTGTTCGACGGGACGTCGTCGACGGTTCGCCAGCCCGCGCGTTTGAAGGCGCTGGCCAGGGTCAGGCGGTCGCTGTCGAGCAGATCGTCGTACCGCTGCTGGTTGTCGACCCACAGCCCGGACTGAAGGGTGGCATGGGCCAGCCAACTGAGGCCGCCGAAGGTCGACGAGGTGAGAAAGCCGCTTCGTGAGGAGAAGCCGGCTGCCTGCAGTCGGCTGGTTCCGGCGTCGAGATCGGCGTTGACCTCCGGCGAGATCGCCGGGTCCTCGACCGCGACTCGCCCATAGCTCTCGACGATGGCGAAGATGACGTCCTTGCCGCGCAGGCCGGTCAGCAGCTCCTCGCCAGGGGTATCGCGGAACGCGTCAACCGCGGCTTCCTCGGCGAACACCGCCCGATCCTGGATCCCGGCGCGTACCTCCTGGACCTGGTCATAGGCGAGGCCGGACGCGCTGGTGGAGGCGATGGGTGCACCCGGCACGAACTGCGCGCCGAGCAGGGCACAGAGCGTCCAAACCACCCCGAGGGCCGTGCCCGCGCGGATGGAAACGGTGCGGTGACGGGTGACCAGCCCGGTCAGGCGCAGCACCGCCAGCGGCATCAGGACAACGGTCGCGACGGCGAGAAGCGCGGCCAGGACCCCGAGGATGTTCGCCCTGGTCTCGCCGATCGAGTCGCGCGCAACAGCAAGGGCAGGCCCGAAGTAGCCCCGGTCGGTCACGGGGTTGAAGGGCCGGTCGAAAGCAGCGAAGAAGCCCATGTCGAGGATCTTCACGATGGTCAGCACGCCGAGAAGCAGCCCGACCAGGCCAGCGACGATCCGTCCCGCCCTCACCGGCAGAACCAGAACGATCGCCACGAAGACGAGCCCCTCGACCGGGATGCGGAGGAAGGCGGCCGGCGTGAGCCGACCGATTTCGTTCGGGTGCCACGAGAGCGAACCACACGAGCAGCGTCGCCAGGACCGTGGTCAGTGCTGCGGCGACGGTCCGCAGCCTGCGTCCCCCCGTCGGGCCAAAGCGCGAGCGGAACGACAACCAGTGCACCTCCGAGTCGCGCTTCCCGGCCGGTCCGCGCGCCTGGACCTGCGGCATGCCGGATCCCGTCAAAATACACCGCCGTGGGACCTCATTTTCGCCTGGTCGCATGCGGCGGAGCCGCAGCACTCCTGATCGGTACGGCCCCGCAGCCTGGGCGGATTTGATCTCGGAGCCGCCGTCAGCTCGGCCGCGACCTGGTCATCCTTCGAGATCGCCGCCCAGCAGACCGTGCAGGTGCTCGTCGTGGTAGGCGCCGTCGGCGTACCTGTAGGACTGGCGGAGCGTCCCCTCGTGCCGGAACCCGGCGGCCCGGGCGACTCCGCAGGAGCCCGGGTTCTCGACGGCGTGGTAGAGGTACAGGCGGTGTAGGCCGAGGTCGCCGAACCCGAACCGTGACGCCGCCCTGACCGACCGCACCGCCTGGCCCCGGCGGCGGGCCCAGGGTGCGATCCAGTAGCCGATCTCCGCATCCCCCTGGTCCGGCTCGATCTTGTGCAGCGACACGGAACCGATCAAGCGGCCCTCGAGGTCGGCGATCGCCCAGGACGCATGGTCGCCATCGCTCCAGTCGTTGCGGCCGGCCGTGAACTCCGCGGCGGCCTCCGGACCCTCCGGTCCCGGGTTCCAACTGGCGATCTCCGCGTCGGCGAAGGCAGCCAGCAGGTCAGGTACGTCGGTCGGCAGGAACTCGCGGAGCAGCAGGTCCGGCGTCTCGATGCGCACGAGTTGGGTTCTGGGAGCAGGCGGCACCCGGTCAGCGTAGGCGCTGGTCCACCCCAGCACCGGGATGGTGGGCTGTCGTCCACGAGTCGGCCCCTGATCGGGCGCTGCGGGCAGCACGGAACGCTCATTCGACCCCAGTCTTTGGCCGCCGGGCTCGGCAGGACGGCGAGCGCTGTCTACAGTCGCAGGGAAATGGGGGGACCATGACCAACTTGCACATCATCAACATCCTGCTGGGCCTGAGCATCGTCTGTCTGGCGGTGGCGCTCTACTTGGGCCTCATCATGACGTTCTTCCTGGCATTCATGTGCACCGCACTGGCGGGTGCGAACCGGCACTACGAGCTCGCCAAGCTGTCGAAGACCGCCTGACTGCGCTTGCTCTCGGAACCGGCCAGACGCTCGCGTGGCCTGCTGCTTCGCACGGCTCTGACGTAGCGTCGAAGAATGACCAAGCGGGAGCGAGTTGTGCGCGTGACCCGGGTCCCGCCCGGCCTCAGCGAGTCGCAGCGGACCCGGAGACGTCGGTACCTCGCCCTGATGGGCGTCTGTCTGCTCTTGATCGTGCTGGCGTGGAACGTCGTACGCCTGTACTCCACGACCGCCGCCGTGGTGATGTCGCTGGTGGCGGCGGTCATCCCGCCCGTCGCCGCGATCGTGGCCAACCGCAACGACGGCGGCTGACGGGACCACGTAATCGCGACGGCCCTCCCGACTCCTCAGGTGAGACCGCCGTCGGCTCGGGCCTCGGCATGTGCCTCGCTACGTGCCCGGGAGCAACCATGTCCGCAGTCCCCACTGCCGCCTGTCCTCAGCCCTGTCCTCAGCCCTGTCCTCAGCCCTGTCCTCAGCCCCGTCCTCGGCTCGGTCCTCGCCGTTGCCGGCCGTCGAGCCCGTCCTGCCGACGCCGTACCTCCAGCTCGACGTGTCGACGCGGCGGTCGCCCGCTACCGCAGGCTTGCCGCGACCCTGCCCGGCACCGCCGTCCACTACGCCGTCAAGGCCAACCCGGAGCCGGTCCTGCTGGACCGGTTGGACGTCGGCCGGTTGCCGTTTCGACGTGGCCAGCCCGACGGAGGTGGCCGGCGCCCTGGCGGCGGGAGCGCACGCCGCCGACCTTGTGTACTCCAACCCGGTCAAACGGCGTGCCGACGTGGCCCTTGCCGCCGGGCAGGGCGTCAGCCTGTTCGTCGTCGACTCGCTCGAGGAGACCTGGAAGGTGGCGGACGCGGCCCCCGGGTCCTCGGTGCTCTGCCGCCTGTCCACGTCAGGGGCCGGCGCTGACTGGTCGCTCTCGCGCAAGTACGGCTGCTCCCCCGCGAGGCGGTGGCGATCCTCCGGTCAGCTTCCGACGTTGGTCTCGACCCGGCCGGTCTGTCGTTCCACGTCGGGTCACAGCAGCGCGACCCGGAGGCATGGGACGGCGCCGATCGCATCGGCGGCTCGAGTGTTCGGCACGTTGCGAATAGGCACGGCATGCACCCTCCGGTTGCTGGATCTGGGCGGTGGCTTCCCGGCCCACCTGGAAGGCGGCTGTCCGCCGCTCGCGGCGTACGGCGCGGCCATCGAGCGGCACCTGAGCCGACACTTCGGCGACCGTCGGCCGGAGACGCTCGTGGAGCCCGGACGGGCTGTAGTGGGCGACGCTGGCACGTTGGTCTACGACCGTCATTGGCGTCGTACGGCGCGGCCGGACCCGCTGGGTCTTTCTCGACGCCGGGAGTCTTCACTGGCCTGGTCGAGACGCTCGACGAAGCCATCCGCTACCCACTCCGCACCAATATCGACGGCGGGCCCACCGGTCCCTGCGTGCTGGCCGGGCCGACCTGTGACAGCGCCGACGTGCTCTACGAGCGACGAGCCGGTCCAGCTGCCGCTCTCCCTGGCCGAGGGCGACACCGTGCGAGCTGCTGGCGGCGGGGGCCTACACGACCTGCTACTCCACGGTGGGCTTCAACGGCTTCGCGCCGCTGCCAACAGTGCTCCGGTCCATGACGTCGCCGGGCGCCGTGCGCCGGCTGCTCGTGAGCCATGGCCTCGCCGCTGTCGCGATGTCGCTGCCCTGGCCGCTGCTGCTCGTGCTCGTCTGGGACCGGGTCGGCGACTCGGCCGCACGGCCCGCTGCTGCTCGGGCTCGACCGGGGCCGCCCGGATGCTGCCCTACGTGTTGCTCAGACTGGGCAACCGGGTCGTTGGGGGACCGGTTCCGGAGGGACAGCGCTGCTGCGCGCCACGCTGGCCACGCGAATCGTCCTCCTGACGGTCGTCGCGCTCGCCGTCGCTCAAGGGATGGCTGCTCGTCGCGGTCCTCGGCGCGGTCGCCGCGGTCGCGTCGGGTACGCCGGCGTACCCACTGCTCGCGGCGGCGATGCCACAACTGGCCGGGGACGCCCGGAGACGAGCGACCGACACACTGGTGACCATCGAGGTGGCCGCATTCGCCGTCGGCCCGGCACTCGGTGGACTGTTGCTGGTCGACGCGAGCCGGCCGTGGATCTGCGCCACGGCGGTTGCCATGGCAGGGGCCGCGCTGCTCCTGGCGTTCGGGGTCGGGATCCCGGCCGCCCCGGGCGGGCAGACGCAGGCGGCCTCGTTGCGGGCGATGGTCCTCCTGGTCGGGAGGACACCCTCGGTGTTGGCGGCAGTCGGTGTCGTCGCGCTGCTCAACCTGGTCATCGGAGCCTGCGCCCTCGTGCTGCTGCCGATCGCGGAGGACGTGTGGCACGAGGGCGCCGGCGGCTACGGGCTCGCGACCGGCTGGCTCGGGTTCGGGGCGCTGGCGGCGCCGTTGTTGTGGTGGCTCGGTGGAGTCGGCCGCGACCCGTCGGAGGCGCGGGCTCGTCGTGCTCGGGCTGGCGCTGGCGGCCGTCCCCCTCGTGCCGGTCATGGGCTGGGCACTGCCCGCTGCTGGCGATCGTCGGCGCCGCGAGCGTGCAGGTGGAGAGTGCCGTCACGGAGACGATCCAGGACGGGGTGCCGGACGAGCGGCGGGCCGGGGTCCTCGGCCTCACCGACAGCGTGATGGTGGGCGCTGCGATGGTCGGGTCGCTGCTGGCGCCCTGGCTGGCCTCGGTGGTCGGCGCCCGCGCATCGCTGCTCCTGATCGCTGCCGTCACAATGATGGGATGGACGCTTCCGAACTCCGCGAGATCCAGGCACCGCTCAGGGATCGCTATCGCTCCGACCCCTCGGCAGCCGCAACGCCGCTTGGCGCCACGGGTGACTTCCGGGACGGCGGAGTGACCTGCACAGTCGACGGCTGGGCCGGGCCGGTGCGGGCGGGCCTGCACACAGCGACCGGCGGGAGCGGCAGCGACGCCTGCTCCGCTGACATGCTGCTGGAGGCGCTGCTGGCCTGCGCGGGGGTGACGCTGCGCAGCGTGGCCACGGCGATGGGCCTCGAGCTGCGTCAGGTCAACCTGCGCGCCGACGGGATGTTCGACGCCCGCGGCACGCTGGGCGTCGACCGGGAGGTACCCGTCGGGGTTCAGGACATCGTGGTGACCGCCGACGTCGACACCGACGCGGACGACGCCGCCCTGGAACGACTGGCGAAGTCGACCGAGCGGTACTGCGTCGTCAGCCAGACCCTCCGAGAGCCGGCGCAGATCGTCGTACGACGGGCCTGCCTCGACCGGGTCAGCCGAGCCTGGCCGCACTCGCCAGCAACGAGACCGACCGGAGCCGGGCCTCGATCGTGGGCGACTGGTGGGCGGTGATGAGCTCGTCGGCGTCGGCACGCTTCGCGAAGTCCTCGAGATAGTCGACGGCGTCTCCAGGCGTCCCGACCGCGGCGTACGTCATCATCTCGGCGACCTGCTGCCCCTGGGGTGAGGCGAGAACCTGTTCGGCCTGCTCGTCGGACCAGTCCTGGCCGCGACCGAGGAAGCCGCGGACGCGGGCCACCTGCGTCGCGTGCAGCTGTTCCTGGGCGTCGGACGCGTCGTCGGCGGCGATCACGTTGACGCCGGCGATGACGTACGGCGCGTCGAGCTGGGCAGACGGCTTGAACTCGCGGCGGTACGTCGACACCGCGGCCTCGAGCGCGGCCGGTGCGAAGTGCGACGCGAACGCGTAGGGGAGCCCGAACGCCGCGGCCAGCCGGGCACCGAACAGCGATGATCCGAGGATGTAGAGCGGCACGTGGGTTCCCCGCCCCGGTGTCGCGTATACGCCCGGGACCCGGGTCTCGTCACCGAGGAATGCCTGGAGCTCGAGGACGTCCTGGGGAAAGGCGTCCGCGGTGGCCGGGTCGCGCCGCAGCGCGTACATGGTGTTCTGGTCGGAACCGGGAGCCCGGCCGAGGCCAAGGTCGATCCGCCCCGGATGGAGGCTGGCGAGCGTGCCGAACTGCTCGGCGATGGTCAGGGGTGCGTGGTTCGGCAGCATGATCCCGCCGGCTCCCAGCCGGATTGTCGACGTGTGGGCGGCCACGTGGGCGATCAGGACACTGGTGGCCGACGAGGCGATCCGGGGCATGTTGTGGTGCTCGGCGTACCACACGCGACGGTAGCCGGAGCGTTCGGCGGCGCGGGCCAGCTCGACACTTGCGGAGAGGCTCTCCGACGGCGCCTGGCCGCGGGCGATGGGGGCAAGATCGAGGATCGAGAGGACGAGGTTCACCCGTCGATCCTCTCCGACGCGCCAAGGCGCCGGCGCAGGCGCTAGCCGGCCATCTCGGACGGCCTGCCCGCGCTTGAGCACCAGGGTGCGCGGCGGGTGGGTGACCACCGCCTCGGCTGCCCCGGGCACGGGGACGACGACCAGGTCGGCGGGGGAGCCCTCGACCAGCCCGTAGTTGTCGATGCCGAGGACGGCGGCGCCGCCGTACGTCGCGGCGTGGAGGGCGAGCTCTATGTCGTCGTCGCGGCGGAACGTGCTGCGGTACGCCAGGTGCATCGCGCGCTCGAGCATGTCGCCGGAACCATAGGGACCCCAGAGGTCACGGATGCCGTCGTGCCCGCAGGCGACGTGGACGCCGGCCGCACGGAGCACCTTCACCGGAGCGACCGGGAAGTCGTACACCGCGGCCGTGACGATGGCGACGCCAGCATCGGCCAGCCGTGCGGCGATCCGCTCCTGCACGGCGGGAGGTGCCTCGCCGAGCGCGTACGCGTGGCTGACCGCCACCCGGCCCTGCAGCCCCAGGGCGAGGGTTCGCTCGCAGATCAGGTCGAGCTCCCAGAGGCCGAGGCTGCCGCCGTCGTGCAGGTGCAGGTCGATCCGGGCGCCGTGCCGCTCGACCAGGCCGAACACGATGTCGAGGTGGCGCACCGGGTCGCCGTCCATGCCGGCCGGGTCGATCCCGCCGACCACTGTCGCGCCCGCGTCGAGGGCGGCGTCGAGGAGGTCGGCTGTGCCGGGCGCGGCGAGGATGCCGTGCTGGGGGAAGGCGACCTGCTCGACGGTCACCAGGTCGGCCAGCTCCGCCGCCACGGACGCGACCACCTCGACGCCGCGCAGCCCGATCTCCGGGTCGACGTCTGTATGTGTGCGCACGTACGACGTGCCCGCGGCCACCATCGCCCGCAACAGCTCGCGGACGCCCTCCTCGCGCGGGACCCCGAACTCATGGCGACGGGTCCGGTCGTTCGCGATCCGTTCCGCCAGCGCGTCACCCGCCGAGTGCGGCTCCCACGGCAGGCCGGTCAGCGTCTTGTCGAGATGGCAGTGCGCCTCGACGAGCCCGGGCAGCACCAGGCTCCCGGTGACGTCGACCATCTCGCGGCCTCCGCGCCTCCGCATCGGCGACCGGCGAACCGATCCGCGCCACCGACCCGTCGCGCACGAGCACGTCGCTCCCCGGCTCGTGACCCCACGGATTCCCGCCGCGGAGGAGGAGGTCACCGGCCACGCGGGCAGCCTAGCGCCCAGGGTCGCGGGGCAGGTTAATGTGCGCCTGGTCACGATTGGAGAACGACACGCCGAGCCTTCGTGCGGCGCCCGTACCCTTTGACCATGACTGGGGAGGCTAGGCGCTCGCGCGCGCATGCGTGGGTGTGGGCCGTCGGCGCCCTCGTCCTCGTGTCCGTGACCGGGGCCGCGCTCGCCGTCAACAGGGACGGGCCCCCTCCCCGGCCACAGATCGCGAAGCCCGTGCTCGCCGCCGGCTGGGCCGACGGGGGTGCCAGCGTCTCGGCCAACGGAGTCGCCCGCGGCAGCGTCGCGGTGACCGGCGTCGTACCTTCCGACAGCGACCTTGCCGTGCGCCTGCGCAACGCGACGTTCGTCACGGTTCCGAGCGAGTGCCTCGTCAGCTCCGCCAGGCAGCGCTACTCCTGGGTGTCCGGGGACGGCCGCACGCTGCACTGCGTCGTGAGCGGATCGACGGCGGATGTGCCGTTGACAGTCAACTTCGTGGCCGTCGCCGACGACGGAGCCGAGGGC
Source organism: uncultured Actinomycetota bacterium (assembly GCA_963844385.1). Taxonomy (GTDB): domain Bacteria; phylum Actinomycetota; class Actinomycetes; order Propionibacteriales; family Nocardioidaceae; genus Nocardioides. The sequence continues at coordinate 122,747 of CAWJOJ010000015.1, forward strand.
TTCGTGACGGGTACGGCGTCCCTCGGGGCGACCACGAGAAAGCTCCCCGACAGACCGGTGACGGTCGGCGCCAAGCCCGAGACACCAGACTTCCGGCTGCTCTCTTCGCCCGACTTCACCAACGCCGACATCGGCGATCTCACCAGGGGTGGTGCAGACTTCGACCCCGCGACCGACACCAACGGGATCAACGACTACTACCGGCGCGCCCTGGACACGGTCCTCGACGACTGGGCCAGCAAGAAGCCGGACGACATCGTCGTCGCCGGCGACCTGGTCGAGGCGCACTGGGGCTCAGACCCCGGCGGCGTCGAGATGTTCGGTCCGGTGGCGACCCATGAGCAGCGGAAGGCAGCCGTCGTCCGCGCAGGCAATCTCTACTACTCCCAGTGGGCGGCCCGGTTCCGGTCCCACGGCCTCACCACCGTCCACCCGGCGATCGGCGACCACGAGTACGGCGACAACGACTGGTGGTTCCGCTGGAAACGAGACCTCATCCCGACGTACCGGGACGTGTGGGCCAAGCACTTCACCACCAAGCCGAATGGTGAGCCGAAGTACCCTGTCCGCCCCCGAGGCAGCGTGCACGAGTCCACGGCGTACGCATGGCGGCCGCGACCGGACGTCCAGATGATCTCGCTGGACGAGTTCACCCTGCGCGACAACAGGATGCAGCTCGAGATCGACCAGAAGCAGCAGGCGTGGCTCGTGCGGGTGCTGAAGAAGGCCCGCGCGGACGGCGTGCGCTGGACCATCGTCCAGGGGCACCTGCCGATCCTCGGCCCGGTACGCCAGGGAGCGTCATCGGGCCTGATGTACAGCGGTGGCCAGCAGTCGCAGCTGTGGCAGACCTTCAAGAAGTACGGCGTCGACGTCTACCTGTCCGGCGAGGTGCACGACGTGACCGCGATCCAGCGCGACGGCGTCCTCCAGATCTCGCACGGAGGGATCTTTCAGTTCGGCCGGCTCAACTACCTGATCGCGGACTTCTACCCGAACCATCTCGACCTCAAGATCTTCGACTACGAGTTCGACCGGGTCGGCGACGACAAGCTCTGGGAGACCTCGACCCGCATGCCCGCAGGCATCACCTACCATCCCGACCCCGGGATCATCGGGACGGCACAGCTGTGGCGCGACGGCCGGCTCACTCGCCTCAGCGGCGCGCTGACGCCGTACCTGCCCTGACGGCTGGTCCCCAGCCCCGTCTTGATGTCACAAACGTGCACCGGGGCCGCGCTGACGTGAGGACCTTGCTGTCCTGGCGCGAGCTCGCCGATCGGTCAGTGGTCGCGGGTGAACTCCTTGCGCCAGACCCGCATGCCGTGCCCGCTGCTGGAGTAGTTGTCGTACCAGACGTACATGCGTGTCGCGCCGGGCTCCCGGCACGCGCGATACGCGCGAGTCTCATCGATGTAGCCGCCAGAGTTCGAATACGCCGTTCGAACCCCTCGAACGTCAAAGAGCCTGTGCACTCGGTCCTTGGTCCAACCCGGCCTGACCAGACTGAATTCGTAGTCGCTGACACAGTCGTGGGTCGCAGCCGCAGGGGCCGCAACCATCCCACTGAGGAGCAGGGCACCAGCAGCCGCTGCGACTGCCGTTGGCTTGCCGATCATGGTCATGGTTGTCCCCCGACGTTCGTGTGCCCGCGTGTCCGGGCGCAAGACAGGTGAGCCTACGTTCGGCCCGTGCCCGTGTCTCTGGCTCAAACTGACTACCGCTGAGAGGAGACGTCATCCTCCGTCAGCGGGCTTCAAGGTCACCAGCCTCGGGCGCGCCACTCCGCAAGGTGCGGCCGCTCGGCGCCGAGCGTCGAGTCGTTGCCGTGGCCGGGGTAGAACCAGGTGTCGTCGGGCAGGGAGCCGAAGATCTTGTGCTCGACCTCGGCGATCAGCTGGTCGAAAGCGTCGGCGTTGCCGAACGTCGCGCCAACGCCTCCGGGAAACAGCGCATCGCCGGTGAAGAGATGGCCATGACCGCCGGGGTCGTCGTACGACAGGCAGATCGAGCCGGGTGTGTGCCCGGCGACCGCGATGACCTCCAAGTTGCAGTCACCGACGGCGATGCTGTCCCCGTGCTGCACACGACGGGTGACGGGTACGCCGGTCTGCTCGGTGATGGCGTCCGCGTCCGGTGCACCGGCCACGACCTCGGCACCGGTGACGTCGACCACTTCCGCGAGGGCCCGGTGATGGTCCCAGTGCTGGTGGGTGGTGACGACCGTGTCGAGCCGCGCGTCGCACAGCTGGACGAGGCTGGCGGCCTGGTCGGCGGCGTCGATCAGGACCTGGCTGCCCGTCGTACGGCAGGTCAGCAGGTAGCAGTTGTTCGACATCTTCGGGTCGACCGCGAGCTTGGTGATGGTCAACGCGGACAGCTCGCGGACCTGTGGCGACCCGCCGGGCTTCGCCTCTCCGGTGTAGGTCACCACGCCTCGATCCCGGGCAGCCCGCCGTCGTCCGTCTCGAGGCCCTCAGCGTTGCCGCGCCCCGTCAGCCACCACGCCAAGGCTGCGGACGTCCCGGTGACCGTGGGTCCGCCGTCCCCGAACGACCAGGTCTTGCCCGTGTCACTGGCCCGGACGCTGAATGGCGTGGTGGCGGCGCCACGCTTCGCCATCGCTTCGATGACGTGTTCTGCGAACTCGACGGGCCAGTCCGCCAGGGTGTAGCCGGCATCGAGATCCGCGTGGTGGATCATCACCTCGCGCCAACGCATCCCAGAGATCGCACCGGCCGGGAACGCGCGCGCGCCGGGAGTCCGGTGGATCGTGACACCGAGCCGATCCTCGGGGATTCGGGCCACTGCGCTGGCGAAGTTGGACGTCGCCCCGAGGAACCGCTCCCTGGTCTCCGAGGGCGGTTCCTTCGCCAGCCCCTCGATGTCCGCGGCGCGGGCTTCCGGGGAGGCATACATGGGGACGTCCTCTCCTCGCACGACGCCCTCGGCTGCAGCGGCGAGGCCCTCGGCGTTGAGAGTGAGGTGGGCGATCACGTGTGCGCGGGTCCAACCCGGCAGCAGGGACGGCTCCGCCCACTGGTTGTCGGTGAGGCCGTCTACTGTCTGGATCAGGTGTTGAGTGGCTTCGTGAAGTTGGGAAGTGTGGTCGGTCACGGCTCCATTCAACCGCAAGCCGACGGCGCCCGCCGGGCGCGGCGGGTTGTGCGATGACATAGGATGTGCGAACACTTGTTCGAACATCACCAACCGTCTTCTCCAAGGAAGTGCAGTGGCTGATCAGCTGGTCATCCGGGGCGCCCGTGAGCACAATCTCAAGGACATTTCCCTCGACCTGCCGCGCGACTCCCTGATCGTCTTCACGGGCCTGTCCGGCTCGGGGAAGTCGTCGCTGGCGTTCGACACGATCTTCGCCGAGGGGCAGCGCCGCTACGTCGAGTCACTGTCGGCCTACGCCCGGCAGTTCCTCGGCCAGATGGACAAGCCCGACGTCGACTTCATCGAGGGACTCTCACCCGCGGTCTCGATCGACCAGAAGTCCACCTCGAAGAACCCGCGCTCGACCGTCGGCACCATCACCGAGGTCTACGACTACCTCCGCCTGCTCTACGCACGTGCGGGTCGGCCGCACTGCCCGACCTGCGGCGCCCGGATCGAGCGCCAGACGCCGCAGCAGATCGTCGACCGGATCCTCGGACTCGAAGACGGCCGGAGATTCCAGGTCCTGGCACCCGTCATCCGGGGCCGGAAGGGCGAGTACGTCGACCTCTTCCGGTCGCTGCAGTCGCAGGGCTTCTCGCGGGCCCGGATCAACGGCGAGACCCACCCGCTCGACAACCCGCCCAGCCTGAACAAGAAGCAGAAGCACACCATCGAGGTCGTGGTCGACCGGCTGGCGGTCAAGGCGTCCGCGAAGCGGCGGCTCACCGACTCCGTCGAGACGGCCCTCGGCCTCGCCGGTGGCCTGGTGACCTTCGACTTCGTCGAGCTCGACGAGAAGGATCCCGGTCGGGAGATGCGGTTCTCGGAGCGGATGGCCTGCCCCAACGAGCATCCCATCGACACCGACGAGCTGGAGCCACGGTCGTTCTCGTTCAACTCGCCGTTCGGCGCGTGCCCCGACTGTCACGGCCTCGGCACCCGGATGGAGGTCGACCCCGAGCTGGTCATCAGCGACCCGGCGGCGACGCTGGGGGAGGGCGTCGTACAACCCTGGAACGCGGCGCACGTCAGGGACTTCTTCCTCCGCCTGCTCGGAGCCCTCGGCGAGGAGCTCGGCTTCGACCTCAACACGCCGTGGCAGGACCTGCCGACCAAGGCGCGCGCCTCGATCCTCGAGGGCCACTCGACCAAGGTGCACGTGCGGCACACCAACCGCTACGGCCGGGAGCGCTCCTACTACTCGGCGTTCGAGGGCGTGCGGCCCTACATCGAGCGGCGGCACCGCGAGGCAGAGTCCGACATGAGTCGGGACAAGTTCGAGGGCTACATGCGCGAGGTGCCGTGCCCGGCCTGCAAGGGATCCCGGCTCAAGCCCGTGTCGATGGCGGTCACGATCGGCGGCAAGAGCATCGCCGAGGTCTGTGCCATGGCGATCAACGAGACCGCCGACTTCCTGCGTGACCTCGACCTGACCGCGCGCGAGCGGCAGATCGGCGAGCGGGTGCTCAAGGAGATCCTCGAGCGGCTCAACTTCCTGCTCGACGTCGGGCTGGACTATCTCTCCCTCAACCGGCCGTCCGGTTCGTTGTCGGGCGGTGAGGCCCAACGCATCCGGCTGGCCACGCAGATCGGTGCCGGTCTCGTCGGCGTGCTCTACGTGCTCGACGAGCCGTCGATCGGCCTGCACCAGCGCGACAACCATCGCCTGATCGAGACGCTGGTCCGGCTCAAGGACCTCGGCAACACGCTGATCGTCGTCGAGCACGACGAGGACACCATTCGCACGGCCGACTGGGTCGTCGACATCGGTCCGGGCGCGGGTGAGCACGGCGGCCAGATTGTCGTTTCCGGCACGGTCGAGGACCTGCTGACCAGCAAGGACTCCGCGACCGGCGCCTACCTGTCCGGCCGCCGCGAGATCCCTGTCCCCGCCATCCGCCGCCCGCGCACGAAGGGCCGCGACCTGACCGTGCACGGAGCTCGCGCGAACAACCTGCGCGACATCGACGTCTCGTTCCCGCTCGGCCTGTTCGTGGCCGTCACGGGGGTTTCCGGGTCGGGCAAGTCGACGCTGGTCAACGACATTCTCTACACCTCGCTGGCCAAGCAGATCTACAACGCCCGCACCGTGCCGGGTCGCCACACCAAGATCACCGGCGTGGACAACGTCGACAAGGTCATCCACGTCGACCAGTCGCCCATCGGCAGGACGCCGAGGTCCAACCCGGCGACGTACACCGGCGTCTTCGACCACGTCCGCAAGCTGTTCGCCTCGACACCCGAGGCGAAGATGCGCGGTTACCTCCAGGGCCGGTTCTCCTTCAACGTCAAGGGCGGCCGCTGCGAGGCCTGCTCCGGCGACGGCACGATCAAGATCGAGATGAACTTCCTGCCCGACGTCTATGTCCCGTGCGAGGTCTGCCACGGGGCCCGCTACAACCGCGAGACGCTCGAGGTCCACTACAAGGGCAAGACCATCGCCGAGGTCCTCGACATGCCGATCGAGGAGGCGGCGGACTTCTTCGCCGCCGTTCCGCCGATCGCCCGGCACATGAAGACCCTCTGCGAGGTCGGCCTGGGCTATGTCCGGCTGGGGCAGCCGGCGACCACACTGTCGGGAGGCGAGGCGCAACGGGTCAAGCTCTCGTCGGAGCTGCAGAAGCGCTCGACCGGCCGGACCGTCTACGTCCTCGATGAGCCGACCACCGGCCTGCACTTCGAGGACATCCGCAAGCTGCTGCTGGTTCTCGGCAAGCTGGTCGACCAGGGCAACTCGGTGATGGTGATCGAGCACAACCTCGACGTCATCAAGACCGCCGACTGGATCGTCGACCTGGGTCCCGAGGGTGGCAAGCGCGGCGGCATCGTGGTCGCCGAGGGCACCCCCGAAGACGTCGCCGTACACCCCGACTCCTACACCGGGATGTTCCTCAAGCCCCTGCTGGACGGGCGGTCCGCACGGACGGCTGCGCCCAGGCGCAAAGGCTCCCGCGAAACGCACCGTCCCGGCGAGAAAAACGGCGGCTTCGAAATCCCGGGCGGCGAACTTGTAGTACCAAAGGACATCGTGCGGACGATGTCCCGGCCAGGACGGGCCCGCTACGGTCGACTTCGGCAACCATGGCCGAAGCCGGGCCGATCCAAAGGAGTGGGACCTCGTGACCGAACGCATCAGCCGCCGCAACGCCCTGGCGGGAGCCGCCCTCCTCGGCGTCGCCGTCCCGACGCTCGCCGCGTGTGGTGACGAGGACAAGGGAGAAGGGATGTCCACTGCTGACGTCCCGGTTGGCGGCGGCAAGGTCTTCCCGGACAACGAGGTCGTGGTCACCCAGCCGACCGAGGGCACGTTCGTCGGATTCAAGAACAAGTGCACCCATCAGGGCTGCGTGATGCAGGACGTCACCAAGACGATCAACTGCAGCTGCCACGGAAGTCAGTTCTCGATCGAGGACGGCTCCAACGTGACAGGTCCCAACAACTCGCCGCCCGGCACGGTCAATCCCCTGCTCGAGGTTGAGCTCAAGGTGGCGGACGACGGCACGATCACGGTTGCCTGACCAGCCCTCTTGACCCAGGGATGCCTCAGGCCTTGGTGAGTCGTCGCATCTTCCGCGAGTCGTCGTAAGTTACGACGACTCGGCGAGGGTTGAGGCTTGGTGAGTCGTCGCATCTTCACGCCAGAGCTCGTCGCGGCGACAGTGCCGGCGGTCCAGGCGGGTGTCGAGCAGGTCACGCGCCTCGTCGTAGCGACTGGCCCGGAGCAGGGCGTGGATCCGGGTCTCCTCCACCACCTCACGCTGGGCGTCGGAGCCGCCCAGGCGCCAGATCTGGGATTGCAGTGCCGCGAGCTCGTCGGCGGCCCTCGACGACTGGCCGGAGGACATCGCAGCGAGCGCGCCGGCCAGCGGGGCCACCACCTCGACCTGGGTCGGGTTGGTGTGGGCGGCCGCCCACCGCTGGAGCCCCCGCAGGCCTTCGACGTCGCCAAGGGCCAGCAGGGCGATCGCAGAGTGCATGGCCATGAACGGGGTCGCCGGTTGGTAGAGGGTGTGGTCGTCGGTGACGGCCGAGACGACGCTCATGTCCGGCACCTCGCGGGCCTGGGGTGACAGCTGCCAGCGCCACAGCAGTGAACCGGTGTCCACGAGCACCCGGCACCCGAAGCCGAGCTCCGGGCGCAGCTGGGCGTCGTAGCGGCGTTGTACGGCGGCCAGGTCGCCCATCGAGAGCTCGTGCAGTGCGGCGTGCCACGAGAAGTGCGTGATCGAGTCGATGGCGGCCCCGTCCTGAGCGATCCAGCGATCCATCCAGGCCAGCCCCGCCCGGTGGTCGGCGGTCTCGTAGTGCGCGTGCGCTCTCGCATGCGCGGAATGACCGGCTCCGGGCTCTTCGCGCAGCGACCGACAGGAGAGCTCCATGGCCTCGTCGTAACGGTGCTGTTCCTGACGCATGAACGCGAGCAGGCCCGAGGAACCACCAGTCGTCGCCGTACGCCGGCCTGGCCCGTTCGACGATCTCCCAGGCCTCCTGCGGGACGGTCGTCACGCCCGCGAAGGCGATCGTGGGTACGGCAGTCGAGAGCAGGAGCGCATCGGTCGGGTAGGTCGCGAGGTGCCGGATCAGTGGCGTCGAGTCCCCCTTGATGTGCGGACGATCGCGTGCACGTGGCTACGCTCGCGCTCGGTGCTGCGACCGGCGTGCAGGGTGGCGTCACGGATCCGGGACGGGATGTCGACCTGGGCACAGAACTCGTGGCCCAACAGCGCCAGCGCCGCATGCCCGAGAGCGAAGGTCGGGTCGTGCGCGATCGACGACGCGACCGCCTCGACCGAGCCCTTGCGCAGGCGCAGCACGTCGCCGACGCCGCGGTTGTAGGCGGCGACGGCCTGCTCACCTCCGGTGAGCGTGAGTCCGTAGAGGTCGGTCGATCTCATTAATCCAGAGTAAGCCAGTAGACATAGACAACCCAATCGCCGCGCGGGCTGTCGGGCCGGGGTCGTAGGGTTTTCCCGTGGCCGATCCGAGCACCTACCGACCGAGGACGGGCTCGATCCCGACCCAGCCGGGGGTGTACCGGTTCCGCGACGCGCGCGACCCGAGTCATCTACGTCGGGAAGGCCAAGAACCTGCGGGCTCGGCTGTCGTCGTACTTCCAGGACATCGCCAACCTGCACCCGCGCACGGCGACCATGGTCACCACCGCGGCCAGCGTCGAATGGACCGTCGTGAAGACCGAGGTCGAGGCGCTGCAGCTCGAGTACAGCTGGATCAAGGAGTTCGACCCGCGGTTCAACGTGAAGTACCGCGACGACAAGTCCTACCCGTGGCTGGCGGTCACGGTCGGCGAAGAGTTCCCGCGGGTGATGGTCGGGCGCGGAGCGAAGAAGAAGGGCACTCGCTACTTCGGCCCCTACGGCCACGCCTGGGCGATCCGCGAGACCGTCGACCTCCTGCTGCGCGTCTTCCCGATGCGGTCCTGCAGCAACGGCGTCTTCAAGCGGTCCGGCCAGATCGGGCGCCCCTGCCTGCTCGGCTACATCGACAAGTGCTCGGCACCCTGTGTGGGCAGGGTCAGCGCCGAGGAGCACCGCGCGATCGTCGACGACTTCTGCGACTTCATGGCCGGCCAGACCAGACCGTTCGTGAAGCGGGTCGAGAAGGAGATGTACGCCGCCTCCGCGGCGCTGGACTTCGAGAAGGCGGCCCGGCTCCGTGACGACCTCGGGGCCCTGAACAAGGCCCTCCAGAAGCAGGCGGTCGTGTTCGGCGACGGAACGGATGCCGACGTGATCGCGTTCGCCGAGGACCCGCTCGAGGTGGCCGTCCAGATCTTCTACGTCCGCGGCGGCCGGATCCGCGGCCAGCGCGGCTGGGTGGCCGACCGGGTCGAAGAGGGCGACACCGGCGACCTGGTCGAGGACTTCCTCCTCCAGCTCTACGGCGGCGAGGAGGGCGACACCATCCCGCGCGAGATCCTGGTGCCGGCCCAGCCACCGGACACCGAGACGCTCGAGCAGCTGCTCGCGAGCGCCGAGGCGGCGGCAAGGTCCACATCCGGGTGCCCCAGCGCGGCGACAAGAAGTCGCTGCAGGAGACGGTCGCCCGCAACGCCGGCCAGGCGCTGGTCCTCCACAAGACCCGGCGCGCGAGCGACCTGACCGCGCGCAACCTGGCGCTCGAGGAGATCCAGGCGGCCCTCGGGCTCGACGAGGTGCCCCTGCGGATCGAGTGCTACGACATCTCCAACCTCCAGGGGACCGAGGTCGTCGCCAGCATGGTGGTCTTCGAGGACGGGCTGGCCCGCAAGTCCGAATACCGCCGCTTCGTCATCAAGGGCGTCGACGGCCAGAACGACGTCGCCTCGATGCACGAGGTGATCACCCGGAGGTTCAAGCGGCTGCTCGACGAGACTGCGCCGGTTGACGTTCAAGCGGTCCGGGGGCGGCGGAAGCTGCCAACGGCTCCGAGCCCTCTCCTCATCGATCCGGAGACCGGCCGGCCGAAGAAGTTCGTCTACGCACCTGGACTGGTCGTGGTCGACGGCGGTGCCCCCCAGGTCGCCGCGGCCCAACAGGCCCTCGACGCGCTCGGGATCCACGACATCCCCGTCTGCGGCCTGGCCAAGCGGCTGGAGGAGGTGTGGTTGCCCTCCGAGGAGGATCCGGTGATCCTGCCGCGAAGCAGCGAGGGCCTCTACCTCCTGCAGCGGATCCGCGACGAGGCGCACCGGTTCGCGATCACCCATCACCGTTCCCGCCGGTCCAAGACGATGGTCGAGAGCCTGCTCGATGACGTCGCGGGCCTGGGCGAGGTCCGCCGCAAGACCCTCCTCAAGCACTTCGGGTCGCTCCGCAAGCTCCGCGCCGCGACCGTGGAGGAACTCGCCGTGGTGCCCGGGATCGGTCCACGGACGGCGACGGCAATCAAGCAGGCGGTCACGGCCGGAGGCGAGGCAGGCAAGACTGTCAGCATCAACACCGCCACCGGAGAGATCGAGGAGAACTGAGATGCCGGCTTCGGCGGACAATCCCGCTTCCGCGCACAAGGGTGAGGTCGTCGTCGTGACCGGCATGACCGGCGCCGGCCGTTCCACCGCGGCCAAGGAGCTCGAGGATCTCGGCTTCTACGTGGTCGACAACCTGCCGCCGACCCTGCTGCCCGAGGTGATCCGCCTGGTGGACGAGAGTCGGGGGGTCGAGCAGCCCGTCGCGGTCGTGGTCGACGTCCGGTCCGGTTCGTTCTTCGACTCGCTGCAGTCCAACCTGGCCCAGGGAGCGACGGGACGGCGTACGACGCTGCTGTTCCTCGAGGCCGCCGATGACGTGCTCGTCCGCCGTCAGGAAGCAGCCCGGCGACCACACCCGCTCCAGGGCAGCGGTCGGCTGCTCGACGGGCTGCTGCGCGAACGCGTCGCCCTGGCTGACCTCCGCGGCAATGCCGACGTCGTCATCGACACCACCAACCTCAACGTGCACCAGCTCACCGACAAGGTCGCCGAGGCGTTCGGCACTCCCGAGACGACTCGGCTGAAGATCACCGTGGTCAGCTTCGGATTCAAGTACGGGATCCCCGTCGATGCCGACTTCCTGGCCGACATGCGCTTCCTGCCGAACCCGTTCTGGATCATGGAGCTGCGGCCGCTCAACGGTCGAGATGCCGCCGTCGCCGAATACGTCATGGGGCGGCCGGGAACCGCGCAGTTCCTCGACCAGTACGTGCCTGTCCTCGAGACCGTCGCCGCGGGCTACCTCACGGAGGGCAAGCGGTTCATGAACGTCGCGATCGGGTGCACCGGCGGGAAGCACCGCTCGGTCGCGATGTCCGAGGAGATCGCCTCGCGGCTGCGCGACCGGGGGTACGACGCCCGCACCGCCCACCGCGATCTCGGCCGGGAGTGACATGAGCGACCGGGCTGGTAGCGAGGTTGCCGGGGGCAGCGCAACAGGCGAGCGACTCCCGATCGGCGTCACCGCTCTGGGCGGGGGCCACGGTCTGCACGCCTCCCTCTCGGCACTGCGCCGGATCGTGGACGACCTGACCGCTGTCGTGACCGTCGCGGACAACGGCGGCTCGTCGGGGCGGTTGCGTGGCGAGTTCGGAGTGCTGCCGCCCGGTGACCTGCGGATGGCGCTGGCGGCGCTGTGTGGTGACTCCGAGTGGGGACAGACCTGGGAGCGCGTGGTCCAGCACCGGTTCGCGGGCCGAGGCCAGATGGAGGGCCACGTCGTCGGCAACCTGCTGATCGTGGCGCTGTGGGAGCTGCTCGGCGACCACGTCGACGCCCTCGACTGGATGGGCCGCCTGCTCGGCGCACGCGGCCGGGTGTTGCCGATGGCGATCACGCCGATGGACATCACTGCTCAGGTGCGTGGACTCGATCCGTCGGACCCTCAGGCGCTCACGCTGGTGCGCGGGCAGGTGGAGGTCGCCACGACGGCCGGCCGGCTCGTGAACATCGCCCTCGACCCCGCCGACCCGCAGGCCTGTCCCGAGGCGGTCGACGCGGTGCTGCACGCCGACTGGGTGGTGCTCGGTCCCGGCAGTTGGTACACGTCGGTGATCCCGCACCTGATGGTTCCCGACCTGCGCAAGGCACTGGTGGAGACCCCGGGTCGGGTGCTCGTCGTACTCAATCTGGAGGGGCAGGTCGGCGAGACGCCGGGCTACGCCCCGGAGGACCACCTGGCTGCGCTGCTCGAGCATGCGCCCGACCTGCGGATCGAGGTGGTCCTCGCAGACTCCCAATCGGTCACCGACCACGAGACGCTCGATCAGGCGATCGCTTCCGCTGGCGCGGAGCTCGTCGTCGCCGATGTCGCGATGGGCGACGGGAGCTCCAGACACGACCCAGCGAAGCTCGCACTTGCCTACACGCGCATCATGGGGGGAGATCACGGTCGAGACACCATCCTCTGAGAGTGGCAGGATTCCCCGTATGGCAATGACGGCACAGGTGAAGGCCGAGCTCGCTAGTACCCAGATCACCAAGACCTGCTGTCGCAAGTCCGAGGTCTCCTCGATGCTGCGCTTCGCCGGGGGACTCCACATCGTCAGCGGCCGGATCGTGGTCGAGGCCGAGCTCGACACCGGCGGTGCCGCTCGCCGGCTGCGCAAGGACATCGCAGACGTCTTCGGGCACAGCTCGGACGTTGTGGTCGTCCAGGGCAACGGGATCCGCAAGGGCAGTCGTTACGTCGTGCGCGTGGTCAAGGAGGGTGAGGCGCTGGCCCGCCAGACCGGTCTGCTCGACCAGCGTGGCCGGCCAGTTCGGGGCCTCCCGCCCCAGGTGGTGTCCGGTGGCGGCTGCGACGCGGTGGCCGCCTGGCGGGGCGCCTTCCTTGCCCACGGCTCCCTGACCGAGCCCGGTCGCTCGTCGTCCTTGGAGGTCACCTGCCCCGGTCCGGAGGCAGCCCTGGCGCTGGTCGGCGTCGCCCGCCGGCTCGGCATCCAGGCCAAGTCCCGGGAGGTGCGCGGGGTGGACCGCGTCGTCATCCGGGACGGGGACGCCATCGGTGCGCTGCTCACGAGGCTGGGCGCTCACGAGTCGTTGATGGCCTGGGAGGAACGACGGATGCGACGCGAAGTGCGCGCGACCGCCAACCGGCTGGCCAACTTCGACGACGCCAACCTTCGCCGCTCGGCCCGCGCGGCCGTGGCCGCGGGCGCCCGCGTCGAGCGGGCCCTCGACATCCTCGGTGACGAGATCCCCGACCACCTCAAGCTCGCCGGAGCACTGCGGCTGCAGCACAAGCAGGCGTCACTCGAGGAGCTGGGTCAGCTGCACGAACCCGTGCTCACCAAGGACGCGATCGCGGGACGGATCCGCCGGCTGCTGGCGATGGCCGACAAGCGCGCCGAGGAGCTCGGGATCCCGGACACCGAGGCGTCGCTGACGCCCGAGATGCTGGCCGACGAGGGCTAGTGCCGCACTAGTTACCCGCACGTACGGCGGAACGCCGTGTCGGGTCGTTCGCGGCGGGCGATAAGGTCGTCGGAGATGTCCTGCGCGATCGCAGGCCACCATTTCCACTGCACTTTCGAGGGAGCTCACCCGTGACTGTTCGCGTAGGCATCAACGGCTTCGGCCGGATCGGCCGCAACTTCTTCCGCGCCGTACGCGCCTCCGGCGCCGACATCGAGATCGTCGGGGTCAACGACCTCACCGACAACGCCACGCTGGCACTTCTGCTGAAGTGGGACACGATCCTCGGGCCCCTCGACGCCGATGTGACGTCAACCGACACGTCGATCCTGGTCGGCGACCAGGAGATCAGTGCCTTCGCCGAACGTGACCCCGCCAGCCTCAAGTGGGGCGACCTCGGCGCGGACGTCGTCGTCGAGTCGACCGGCTTCTTCACCGATGGGGCCAAGGCCCGGGCTCACATCGACGGCGGTGCCCGCAAGGTGATCATCTCCGCGCCCGCCTCCAACGAGGACTTCACCGTCGTCATGGGTGTGAACCACGAGGCCTACGACGCGGAGTCGCACCACGTGATCTCCAACGCCTCGTGCACCACGAACTGCCTGGCGCCGATGGCGAAGGCGCTCAACGACGAGCTCGGCATCGTCAAGGGCCTGATGACCACCATCCACGCCTACACCGCCGACCAGAACCTGCTGGACAACATCCACAAGGACCCCCGCCGGGCCCGCGCCGCAGCCTTGAACGTGGTGCCCACCTCCACCGGTGCGGCGAAGGCGATCGGGCTGGTCCTGCCGGAGCTCAAGGGCAAGCTCGACGGGTTCGCCCTGCGGGTCCCGGTGCCGACCGGCTCCGCGACGGACCTGACCTTCCAGGCTGTCCCGCGAGACCAGCGTCGACGAGGTCAACTCGCTCGTCGAGGCCGCAGCGGACGGACGCTACCTGAGGTACTCCACCGACCCGATCGTCTCCTCCGACATCGTGACCGACCCGGCTTCCTGCATCTTCGACGCGCCGCTGACGAAGGTGATCGGCGACCAGGTCAAGGTCATCGGCTGGTACGACAACGAGTGGGGCTACTCCAACCGGCTCGCCGACCTGATCGAGCACGTCGGCGCATCGCTCTGACGTGGCGGGCATCGAATCCCTGGGCGACGTCCGGGGCAAGCGGGTCCTGGTCCGCTCCGACCTGAACGTCCCCCTGGAAAACGGCAGGATCACCGACGACGGCCGGATCCGGGCGAGCGTCCCGACGATCAAGAAGCTGGCGGACGCGGGTGCCCGCGTGCTCGTGGTCGCCCACCTGGGCCGGCCCGACGGCAAGCCCGACGAGAAGTACTCGCTTGCCCCGGTCGCCGCACGCCTCGGCGAGCTGCTCGGGCGTGAGGTGTCGTTCGCGACCGACACGGTGGGGGAGTCCGCCGAGGCGACCGTCGCCGGGCTCGCCGACGGCGACGTGGCGGTGCTGGAGAACGTCCGCTTCAACGAGGGGGAGACCAGCAAGGACGAGTCGACTCGCGGGGCGTTCGCAGAGCAGCTCGCAGGGCTTGCCGACGCGTTCGTGTCCGACGGCTTCGGCGTCGTGCACCGCAAGCAGGCCTCGGTGTACGACGTGGCCAAGCTGCTCCCGCACGCCATGGGTGACCTGGTCGCGACGGAGATCGACGTGCTGCGCCGCCTGACCGTCGACCCGGAGCGCCCGTACGTCGTCGTGCTCGGCGGCTCGAAGGTGTCCGACAAGCTCGGCGTCATCGACAACCTGCTCGGCAAGGCCGACAAGCTGCTCATCGGCGGCGGCATGGTCTTCACGTTCCTGAAGGCCCAGGGCCACGAGGTGGGCAAGAGCCTGCTCGAGGACGACCAGCTCGACATCTGCCGCTCCTACCTCAAGCGGGCAGAGGACTCCGGCGTCGAGATCGTGCTGCCGACCGACATCGTCGTCGACACGGCGTTCCCGAGCGGCGACCGCACTCCCGAGCCTCAGGTCGTCGCGGCGACCCAGATCCCCGCCGACGCGCTCGGCCTCGACATCGGCCCCGAGTCCGGCGCCGCGTTCGCAGCGGAGCTCCTGGATGCCAGGACCGTCTTCTGGAACGGCCCGATGGGGGTCTTCGAGGTGGACGAGTTCGCCGAAGGCACCCGTGCTGTCGCCGACGCGCTGACCAAGGTGGACGGACTGTCGGTCGTCGGCGGCGGCGACTCCGCGGCCGCCGTACGCAAGCTCGGCTTCGACGAGTCCGCCTTCGGCCACATCTCGACCGGCGGCGGAGCGAGCCTCGAATACCTCGAGGGCAAGGAACTGCCCGGCATCGCGATTCTGGAGGACTGATGGTTTCGACAAGCTCAACCTCCGGCCAGCGCACGCCGCTGATGGCGGGCAACTGGAAGTCCAACCTGAACCACCAGGAGGCAGTGGCCCTGGTCCAGAAGCTGACCTGGACGCTCTCCGACAAGCGACACGACTACGCCAAGGCGGAGGTCGTCGTGCATCCGCCGTTCACCGACCTGCGCAGCGTGCAGACCCTGGTCGACGGCGACCGGCTCTCGATCAAGTACGGCGCCCAGGACGTCTCCGTCCACGACGGCGGCGCCTACACCGGGGAGATCTCGGCCGCGATGCTGGCCAAGCTGGGCTGCACCTACGTGGTGGTCGGACACAGTGAGCGCCGCGAGTACCACGCCGAGTCCGACGAGGTCGTCAACGCCAAGGCGACCAAGACGCTGGCGGCGGGGATGACGCCGATCGTCTGTGTGGGCGAGGGTCTGGAGATCCGGCAGGCCGGTGACCAGGTGGCCTACACCCTGGCCCAGATCGACGGATCGCTGGCCGGCTTCAGCGCCGAGGAGGTCGCCGGGCTGGTCATCGCCTACGAGCCGGTCTGGGCAATCGGCACCGGCGAGGTCGCCACACCGGACGATGCCCAGGAGGTCTGCGCCGCGATCCGCGCCCGGATCACGGAGGTACACGGCGAGGCCGCCGGGGGCGCCGTACGCATCCTCTACGGCGGGTCGGTCAAGGCCGCCAACGTCGCGGGAATCATGCAGCAGACCGACGTCGACGGGTGCCTGGTGGGCGGTGCCAGCTTGCAGGTAGACGAGTTCGGCGGAATCTGCAGGTTCTATGACATGCCAGTGCTGTAAGAAGCAATTCGTGACGTATCCTTTCCGGCGTGACTCTTCTCTTCACCGTTCTGCTCGTCATCTCGAGCATGATTCTGATCCTCATGGTGCTGCTCCACAAAGGCCGCGGCGGGGGTCTCTCCGACATGTTCGGCGGTGGCATGTCCAGCTCGATGGGCGGATCGTCCGTGGCTGAGCGGAACCTCGATCGGCTCACGATCGGGATCGGTGTGATCTGGTTTGCCTGCGTCGTGGCGCTGGGCCTGCTGAAGGCCTACTGAGCGTCCAAACCGATGCCGGCAACGGCTCCTGAGAGAGGAATAAGTTTGTGGCTGGTGCAGGGAACGCCATTCGCGGTAGTCGGGTCGGTGCCGGCCCGATGGGCGAAGCGGAGCGCGGCGAGGCCGCCCCGCGACAGAGCGTGACTTATTTTTGTTCGCATGACCACCGTTCGGTGGTGACCTTCTCGGTCGAGGCGCAGATCCCGGACTCATGGGACTGCCCCCGTTGTGGGCTGCCGGCGAGCCTGGACTCGGACAACCCGCCTCCGGCCCCGAAGATCGAGCCCTACAAGACCCACCTCGCGTATGTGAAGGAGCGGCGCTCCGACAAGGAAGCCGCCGACATCCTCGACGAGGCGATCCAGCTTCTGCGCACGCGACGGAAGAACGGGGACATCATCTTCTAGGCGTACTGTACAACGGTGAGGTAGTCAACAGCGGTGGGGACCGAACCACAAGCGCGACCTTCGCCCCTTCGCCATCACGCTGACAGTCGCCGTCGTCTCGATCGCCCTGCTCACCGCAGCGGTCATCAACGGCTGGCTGGGAGCCGACGTCGGTCGGGGAGCCAACTTCTGCGAGGCCGGCAGCGGGCGGGTCAGACAACCCGCGAACACCTTCTCCAATGCCGGCTTCGTCGTCGCGGGCCTGCTGATCGGCTGGCAGGCGCGACAGCGTGAGCGCCTCGGCTACACCCTGACGCGAGTCCCGGTCCTGGCGACGGCGTACGCCGCGGTGGTCGTGCTGCTGGGCCCCGGCAGCGCCGCGATGCATGCGACGCAGAGCGCAGCCGGGGGCCGGTTGGACATGGCCAGCATGTATCTCGTGGCCGCCTTCGCGGCGTCCTACGCGGCCATGCGCTGGTGGCATCGGGACGTCGTGTTCATGCTCGGGGCGTTGCTGTGGATCGTGGCCTGCTGCGAGATCGTCGGCTTGTACGACGGTCACATCCCGGTGTTCCTCTACTCGGGCAACGCAGCGTTCGGTGCGTTCCTGGCCCTGGCTGTTGTCGCTCGAACTGCTGATCCGTCGGCGTGGCCAGAGTCGGACCGACCTGCGGCAGGGCGCAGCAGCGCTGGGCGCCATCCTGGTGGCGTTCGTCATCTGGAATGCCTCGCAACACGGCCTTTGCGACCCGCACTCGTTGCTCCAGGGCCACGCCGCGTGGCACCTGCTGTGCGCGGTGTCGGCGTACTTCCTGTTCAGGTTCTACGCGAGTGAACGCGAGCCGTGACCCGGAGGTCAGTCGGAACCCGGTCAGAGCATCGACGCGGCCTCGTGGTCGACGAACCAGATCGTCTCCTCGTTGCCGCTGACACCTGCGGCTGGGGTCTGGTGCACGTCGGCACCGCCCAGCGCCGAGGCAACCGCATCGGCTTTCGCCTTGCCCGACACCAGGAACCAGACCGACCGGGCCCGGTTGAGGGCGCCCAGGGTGAGACTGATCCGCTCGGGCGGAGGCTTGGGAGACCCGGTGACCGCGACCGCGATCTTGTCGTCGACGTCCAGCTGAGGCAAGCCCGGAAACAGGGAGGCGACGTGCCCGTCCGGCCCGACGCCCAGCATCACGATGTCGAACTCTCCGGTGCCGTGTGAGCGCATCTCGTCGGAGTACGCCGCAGCGGCAGCCTCGATGTCTCCGAAGGAGCTGTCGGGCATCTCGTGCACTCGAGCCTCGTCGACGGGCACCTGGTCGAGCAGATCCCTGCGCGCCTTGCGGGCGTTGCGTTCGGCCGAGGTGGCTTCGGCGTAGCGGTCGTCGCCCCACCAGATCTCGACCCGGCTCCAGTCGACCTCGGACCTCGCAGTGAGCCGCGCGATCTCGCGGTGGATGACGTCGGCAATCGTGCCTCCCGTCAGCGCAATCACCGGCACCTCACCGGCTGCCTGGATGCCCGCCAGCCTGGACAGGAGCTCGCCGGCCACGGCGGTGGCGAGAGCGTCCGCGTCGGGGTGTACCTCGACCTTGGCGTTGGCGGGTTCAGTCATTTCCTGCATCCTGATCAGCTTGCGGGCGGTCGCAGCATAGGTGTCGTCCTCATCGAGGCGCCGCAGCTCCTCCCCGAGGCACTCGGCCACGGTGCGCCGCTTCAGCGCAACCGGCCGGTCGGGCTGACCGGGCGACGACAGTGTGGCCAGTCGCCCGTCGGTGCGCAAGATCTTGATCGGGCCTGACTTCGTCTCGAGCTCGACCTTGGTGATCCCGGGCCCGGATGACGTGTGGCGCGACACCGGCACGCGCAGTCGCGAACCCAGCCAAGCGTCCAGCAGGTCAGCCGAGGGGGAGATCCGCTCGGCCGTCACCGACGCCGACTGCACCTTCTCCTGATGTACGTCGAGCGCCGCGGCAAGCAGCGCCCGCCACGGGGTGAGCCGGGTCCAGGCCAGATCGGTGGAACCGGGGGCGTATTCGCGGCACTGGTGGAGCAGGGCGGCCGACCGGCCCCGTGTTGCTGCCGCGACGTCGGTGATCCGGCGCTGCGCAAGCTGCCCGAGCGGGTCGCTGCCGGGATCCTTCGGCGGCGTGCCGGCCCACCACACCACGACCGGCGAGTCGGGCAACAACAGCGGGAGCACCACCGACTCCGGATGCTTCACGACCGGCCCGCTCAGCCGGATCAGCGCGACCTCGCCCGTCCAGCCGTCGCCGGTGCCTACCTGCGCATTGATCATCGCCGCACCGCGCCCGGTCCCGAGGATGACGCCCAGCACCCGCGCGGGATGCTCGAACGACGCCTGCTGGGCCGATTCCATGGCCTCGGTCACCTTGTCCTCGGCAACCACGACGACGAGCGTCATCACCATGCCCATGGCCGGTGAACCCGCCTTGCGACGGGCCCGCACGAACTCGGCCGCGATCGCCGACGACGTGGTGTCAGTGAGCTCGATCATTTCGGGGTCCCCGCGGAAGCGCGAGCGCAGCGAGTGGTTCTGTGGGGTGAGGTCATGGCCGTCGCCAGGTCCTTCCGTCGCGGGCCAGCATCCGGTCGGCCGAGGCCGGTCCCCAGGTGCCGGACGGGTACTTCTCGGGACGGCCACCCTTGGCCCAGTGCTTCACGATCGGGTCCAGGATCTCCCAGGACAGCTCGACCTCCTGGTGCTGCGGGAACAGCGGGGGATCGCCGAGGAGGACGTCGAGGATGAGCCGCTCGTAGGCCTCTGGAGACGACTCGGTGAAGGTGCCGCCGTACGCGAAGTCCATGTTCACGTCACGGATCTCCATGGCGGTGCCGGGCACCTTGGCACCGAAGCGTGTCGTGATCCCTTCGTCGGGTTGGACCCGGAACACCAGGGCGTTCTGCCCGAGGGCCTCGGTCGCGGTCTCCGTGAACGGCAGGTGCGGCGCCCGCTTGAACACGACCGCGACCTCGGTGACCCGGCGTCCGAGCCGCTTGCCGACCCGCAGATAGAACGGCACCCCGGCCCAGCGTCGGGTGCCGATGCCGAGCTTGATCGCCGCGAACGTCTCGGTCGTCGACGTGTTCGGGATGTCGTCCTCGTCGGTGTAGCCGTGCACGAACCGGCCGCCGCTCCAGCCCTCGGCGTACTGCCCACGCGCGGTGGAGTCGTCGAGCGAGTCCGGGAGCACCACCGACGAGAGGATCTTCTGCTTCTCGGTTCGCAACGACGCCGCGTCGAACGCTGACGGCTCCTCCATGGCGATCAGCGCCATCAGCTGGAGAGGTGGTTCTGGATCACGTCGCGGGCCGCGCCGATGCCGTCGTAGTAGCCGGCCCGGCCGCCGATGCCGATGTCCTCGGCCATCGTGATCTGGACGTGGTCGACGTAGTTGGAGTTCCAGATCGGTTCGAACATGTTGTTGGCGAACCGCAGCGCCAGGATGTTCTGGACGGTCTCCTTGCCGAGGTAGTGGTCGATCCGGAAGACCGACTCCGGCGGGAACACCTCGGACACGACCCGGTTGAGCTCGCGGGCCGACCGCAGGTCGTGTCCGAACGGCTTCTCCACGACCACGCGTCGCCAGGTCGAACCGGTCTGCTCGGTCATCCCGTGCTCCTTGAGCTGACCGATCACGTCCGCGAAGAACTTCGGCGGGATGGAGAGGTAGAACGCAGTGTTGCCGCCCGTCCCGCGGACGTCGTCGAGCTCGGACAGGGTCCGCTTCAGGCTTGCGAACGCCACGTCGTCGGAGAAGTCGCCGGGCACGAACCGGAAGCCCTCGGCGAGCTGCCCCCAGACCTCCTCGCGGAACTCGGTGCGGGCGTACTCCTTCACCGAGTCGTGGACGATCTGCGCGAAGTCCTCGTTGGCCCAGTCGCGCCGGGCGTAGCCGACCAGCGAGAACCCCGGTGGGAGCAGGCCGCGGTTGGCGAGGTCGTAGACCGCCGGCATCAGCTTCTTGCGCGACAGGTCTCCGGTCACCCCGAAGAGCACCAGGGAACAGGGGCCGGCGATGCGGGGAAGGCGGCGGTCCTGCGGATCCCGCAACGGGTTCGTGTACGTCGACCCCACGGTCACTACGCCAGCGCTTCCCGCAGTGCAGACAATGCGCTGAGGTCCTTGGCGTGCAGCCGAAGCACGGGTCTGCCCTTGTCGGCCAGCACCTGGCCGTCACCGACCGCCTGCGCGGTGATGAAGCCGTGGAAGGTGAACGGCCGGCCGGGGATCTCGAGGTCGGCCTCGGGGTTGCCGGTGAGCTGGAGGTAGACGCCGGTCGACGGCCCGCCCTTGTGGTACTGACCGGTCGAGTGCAGGAATCGCGGTCCCCAGCCGAAGGTGACCGGACGGCCGGTGCGCTCGGCCAGACTGCGGCGTACGCCGGCAAGTGCGGCGTCGCGATGCCGATCGAGGTACGCCTGGACCGAGACGTAGCCGTGCGACTCGTCGAGGCCGGCCAGGAGGGCCGCCACCGCGTCCACGACGGTGGAGGTGCCCGACGGCAGCCAGTCGCCGGAGGCATAGACGTCGATGTCGCCGTCGGAGAAGGTCGGTTCAGGGGTGGCGCCGGCGTTGTCGAGCATCTCCCGAGCAGCAGCCTTGGCGCTCTCGACGTCGGGCTGGTCGAAGGGGTTGATGCCGATGATCCGTCCGGCGACGGCGGTGGCGTACTCCCACAGCAGCAGCTGCGCACCCAGCGGGGCGTTGACGAACACCCCCCAGCCCGAGGTTGGGATCGTGTCGAAGTCGAAGCTCGGCCCAAAGGTCGAGAGCACCTCGTCGGCGGTGCTGGGGGAGTAGTTCGGAGCATCCAGGCCCTCGACCACGACGGGCAGGATGCCCTTGCCGTCCTTGCCGGTGGACTCGGCGATCAGCTGCTCGGCCCAGTCCCCGAATCCGGGGTACGGCGAGCCGTTGTCGGCCAGCACCAGCTTGTCGACGCCGGCCAGGTTGGCGACACCCAGCAGGGCACCGAGCCGCAGCCCGGGGTTGTCGGCGTCGTCGGACTCGAGAGCCGCGCCGATGGCAGCGGCCTCGTCGAGGAGTCCCGCGATGTCGACGCCGGCGAGTCCGCTCGGCACGAGCCCGAACGCGGTCAGCGCCGAGTAGCGACCGCCCACGTCGGGGTCGGCGCGGAAGACCCGGTAGCCGGCATCGGTCGCGGCCTTGTCGAGGGGCGAGGACGGGTCGGTCACGACCACGATCCGCTCGCGCGGGTCGATCCCTGCGTCGGCGAACGCCTTCTCGTAGGCGCGGCGCTGGCTGTCGGTCTCCACCGTGCCGCCGGACTTGCTCGACACGACCACGACCGTCTTGTCGAGGTCGGACTCCAGGGCGGTACGGACGAAGTCCGGGTCGGAGGAGTCGAGTACGACGAGCGCGACGCCGGCCGCCTCGCAGATCACCTCGGGAGCGAGCGACGAGCCGCCCATGCCGCAGAGCACGACCCGGGTCAGCTGCTGTTCCCGGAGGTCGGCGGAGAGCTCGAGGATCTCGTCGACGAGGGGCCGCGACGAGGTCGCGAGCGAGACCCACGACAAGCGCTTTCCGGACTCCTCCTCGGCTGCCGCACCCCACAGGGTGCTGTCCTGGGCGGCGAGCCGGCTCGCGACCTTGTCGGCCACCAGGTCCTCGACGGCGTCGACGAACGCCTGCTCGTCGCGGTAGCCGAAGAAGAGCTCGTGGTCGCCGCCCTTGACCGTGTTCCAGGCGGTCACTTCGAGACCGCTGCCGAGCTGGTCGGTCACGGTTTCGACGAGCTCGTCCCACGACTTCGACGAACTTGTCGACACCTTCGTTCTCCAGCACCACCAGGACGTCGTCGAAGTCGACGCCGACCGCGGCCAGCTGCTCGAACACCGCCTTCGCCTCGGCGACCCGGCCGCTGACGGTGTCGCCAGTGACCTCACCGTGGTCGGCGAACGCCTGCATGGTCTTCTCGGGCATCGTGTTGACGCAGCCGTCCACGACGAGGTCGGCGACGTACATCGTGTCGGCGTACGCCGGGTCCTTGACTCCCGTCGAAGCCCACAGCGGGCGCTGGAGGTTGGCACCGTCCGTCTTGAGCTTGGCGAAGCGTTCGCTCGCGAACGCCTCCTCGAAGGCGCCGTACGCCAGCCGCGCGTTCGCGACCGCAGCCTTGCCCTTCAGCGCCTTGGCCTCGTCGGTCCCGATCGCGTCGAGGCGCTTGTCCACCTCGGTGTCGACGCGGGACACGAAGAACGACGCCACCGAATGGATGCCGTCGAGCCGGCCACCCTGGCTGTGGGCCCGCTCGAGGCCGGACAGGTAGGCGTCCATGACGGCGCGATAGCGGTCGATGCCGAAGATCAGGGTGACGTTGACGCTGATCCCGCTGGCGATCGACTCGGTGATTGCCGGCAGACCCTCCTCGGTCGCCGGGATCTTGATCAACGCGTTGTCGCGGTGGACGGTCTCCCACAGGGTGCGAGCCTCGGCGATCGTGCGATCGGTCTCGCGGGCCAGCTTGGGCGAGACCTCGATCGACACCCTGCCGTCGCGAGGGTCGGTCTGGTGGACGGGCGCGAGCACGTCGCAGGCGTTGCGGACGTCGTCGGTCGTCAGCTCGAAGATCGCCTTGTCGACGTCGCCGCCCTCGGCCTTCACCTTGCGGAGCTGGTCGTCATAGCGCTCGCCGTTCGCGAGCGCGGACGCGAAGATCGTGGGGTTGGTGGTCACGCCCACCACGTAGGAGTTCTTGACGAGCTCGGCGAGGTTGCCGCTCTCGATGCGCTCGCGGGACAGGTCGTCGAGCCAGATCGACACTCCCGCGTCCGACAGGTCCTTCAGGCGGTCACTCATGTGCTTCCTCCGATATCGCTGCTGTGGTGTGGCACTCAGGTACCCCGATCAGCCGGTCGCCACCCGGATGCTGTCCTGGGCTGCGGCGGCGACCGCCTCCCCGGTGAGGCCGAACTCGCGGTAGATCCGGTCGAAGGCGGCCGATGCGCCGTAGTGCTCGACCGAGACGATCCGGCCGGCATCACCGACGACCTCACGCCAGCCCTGGGCGACGCCGGCCTCGACCGACACCCGCGCCTTCACGGTCGGCGGGATCACCGTCTCGCGGTAGGACGCGTCCTGCCTGTCGAACCACTCACGGCACGGCATGGACACGACGCGAGCCCGGATCCCCTCCTCGGCGAGGAGGTCCCTGGCTGCCACCGCCAGCTGAACCTCCGAGCCGGTTCCGATGAGCACGACGTCGGGCAGCCCGCCGTCGACGTCGAGGAGGACGTAGCCGCCCCGGTGGACGTTGGACGTGTCGCTGAAGCCGTCCTCGCCGCGCGGGAAGACCGGAACGTTCTGGCGAGTGAGCGCGATGCCCGCCGGAGCGGTCGGGTTCTCCAGGATCGCCTTCCAGACGGCGGCGGTCTCGTTGGCGTCGGCGGGGCGTACGACGTCCAGCCCGGGGATCGCCCGCAGGGCGGCGAGGTGCTCGATCGGCTGGTGGGTCGGTCCGTCCTCCCCGAGCCCGATCGAGTCGTGCGTCCAGACATAGATGACGGGCAGCTGCATGATCGCGGCCAGCCGGACCGAGGCGCGCATGTAGTCGGAGAACGTGAGGAAGGTCCCGCCGAAGACGCGGGTCCCGCCGTGCACTGCGATGCCGTTGAGGATCGCGCCCATGGCGTGCTCGCGGATGCCGAAGTGCAGCACCCGGCCGGCGTACGGGTCGCCCCTCCACATCTTCGTGGAGCGGTCCTTCGGGATGAACGACGGCGCGTTCTCGATCGTCGTGTTGTTGGACTCCGCGAGGTCGGCCGAGCCGCCCCACAGCTCGGGCAGCGCGTCGGCGATCCCGTTGATCACGGCTCCGGACGCCTTGCGGGTGGCCATCCCCTTGGGGTCGGCCGGGAAGCTCGGCAACGCCTTGTCCCAGCCCGTGGGCAGGGTGCGGGTCTGCAGTCGCTCGAACAGGGCCAGATCGGCAGACGGCTTCCTCGCCCACGCCTCGAACTCGGACTTCCAGGCGGCCTGCGCCTCCTTGCCCCGGTCGACTGCGGATCCGGGTGTGCGCGATGACGTCGTCCGCCACCTCGAAGGTCTGGTCGGGGTCGAAGCCGAGGATCCGTCTTGGTGGCCGCGACCTCGTCGTCGCCCAGTGCCGAGCCGTGCGCCTTGCCGGTGTTCTGGGCGTTCGGAGCCGGCCAGGCGATCACCGTGCGCAGCACGATGAAGCTCGGCTTGTCGGTGACCTTCTCCGCCTCCCGGATGGCGGCGTACAGCGCAGGCACGTCCTCCTGGTACTTCTCGTGCCGCCCTGGGTCCAGTCGACGGTCTGCACGTGCCAGCCGTAGGCCTCGTAGCGCTTGGCCACGTCCTCGTTGAACGCGACGTCGGTGTTGTCCTCGATCGAGATGTTGTTGGCGTCGTAGATCAGGGTCAGGTTGCCGAGCCGCTGGGTGCCGGCGATGGACGAGGCCTCGCCGCTGACGCCCTCCTCGAGGTCTCCGTCGCTGCACATGGCGTAGATGTGGTGGTCGAACGGCGACCCGCCTTCGGCTGCGTTGGGGTCGAGCAACCCACGCTCGCGGCGGGCTGCCATCGCCATCCCGACCGCGTTCCCGACGCCCTGGCCGAGCGGACCGGTGGTGGTCTCCACGCCGGCGGTGTGCCCGTATTCGGGGTGGCCGGGGGTCTTGGATCCCCAGGCGCGCAGGGACTTCAGGTCCTCGAGCTCGAGGCCCCAGCCGCCCAGGTACAGCTGGATGTAGAGCGTGAGGCTGGAGTGGCCGCACGAGAGCACGAAACGGTCGCGGCCGGGCCAGTGCGGATCGGCGGGGTTGTGCCGCATCACCTTCTGGAACAGCAGGTAGGCCGCGGGCGCGAGGCTCATCGCGGTGCCGGGGTGACCGTTCCCGACCTTCTGCACTGCGTCCATCGCCAGGACCCGTACCGTGTCGACCGCCCGGTCGTCGAGCTCGGTCCAGTCCAGCTTGGTTTGGGTGCTCACGCAGGTTCCTCCCGGATTATGGGGGTCAACTCACTCGATCCACCGCCGAGCCTACTCACGGGTGGCGATAGACTCGACCCCGGTTTCACCCGCCCGATTGCGAGGACCATTCTCCGTGACGTACGTCGGCCACTCGGCCTCTGCTCGGCAGGCAGATGCCTCCGGAACTCGCGGGGGCTGCTTCCGGCGACTCCCGGACCCGGGCGGCCTCCTTCCGGGACGTCATCGGGGCGTACGTCGGCCTCACCAAGCCCCGCGTCATCGAGCTGTTGCTGCTCACCACGGTGCCCGTGATGTTCTTCGCAGCCAAGGGCATCCCGCCGCTGGGCCTGGTCGCTGCCACCGTCGTCGGCGGGACCCTGTCGGCCGGGTCGGCCTCGACCCTCAACTGTGTCTACGACCGCGACATCGACGAGCAGATGCGGCGTACCCGCCGTCGGGCGCTGCCCCGCCACATGGTGACGCCGCCGGCCGCGCTGGTCTTCGGGCTGGTGCTCGGCGTGCTGTCGACCTTGATCCTCGGGTTCTACGTCAACTGGCTGTCGGCCGGCCTCTCGGTGCTGGCCAACGCGTTCTACGTGCTCGTCTACACGATGGTCCTCAAGCGCCGGACGACGCAGAACATCGTGTGGGGCGGGCTGGCCGGCTGCTTCCCGGCCTTGATCGGCTGGACGGCCGTGACCAACTCCCTCTCCTGGGTGCCGGTGGTCCTGTTCGCGGTGGTGTTCTTCTGGACGCCGCCGCACACCTGGGCGCTCGCGCTGCGCTATCGCGAGGACTACGCCAACGTCGAGGTGCCGATGCTGCCGGTGGTCGCGCCGGCGCAGGTCGTCGGCCGCCAGATCGTCCTCTACAGCTGGGTGATGGTCTTCGTGTCGCTGATGCTGTGGCCGGTCGCGTCGACGGGCTGGTTCTATCCCGCCGCTGCCACCGTGCTGGGCGCGGTGTTCCTCGTCGAGGCGCACCGGATGTGGTTGCGGACCCGTGGCACCGAGGACCTCTCGCTGATCAAGCCGATGCGGCTGTTCCACTCCTCGAACCTCTACCTCAGCCTGCTGTTCGTCGCAGTCGCGCTCGACCCGCTGCTCACTCGCTAGCACCCGATGAAGCAGCCTCCGTTCGCCGTGGCTCTGCTGGTGTCCGGCTTGCTGGCCGGATTGTTCGGCTGCACGTCGTCCGACGAACCGGACAGCAGCCCGGACAGCGACGCAGCCGTCGACGACGACGCGGAGCCACCGAACCCGACGCCGCCCTCGAGCTTTCGCCGTGCACCGGCGACGGCCTGCCGGACGGCTTCGGGTGCGGCGAGCTGACCGTGCCGATCGACCACGCGCGAACCCGACGGCCGCACCCTGGCCCTGCCCGTGATCGTGCAGGACGGTGCCGCCGACGCCCCCGTCCTCCTCAACCTCACGGGTGGCCCGGGGCAGCCCGGCGTCTCCTTCGCCGGCGCGGTCGCCGAAGGGATGGGGCCCGTGCTCGAGGGTCGGCGGCTGGTGATGTTCGACCAGCGCGGCACGGGTGGCACCGCCATCGACTGCCCCGGACTGCAGACCGAGATGGGCTGGAACGACCTGACGCGGGCATCCGACGCTGCCGTCGCGAATGCTCGGACCTCCTCGGAGACGACCGGGCGTTCTACGGCACCCAGGACACGGTCGACGACATCGAGCTGCTGCGGGAGGCGCTGGGCGTCGACACCATGACGCTCGACGGCACGTCCTACGGCAGCTACGTCGCCTCGCGCTACGCGGTGACCTTCCCCGATCGCGTCGACCACCTGATCCTCGACTCGGTCGTGCCGCACACCTGGACCGACGACGGCACCCTGCAGCTCGCCAACATCCGCGGCGTACGGCGCGTCCTGCCGATGGTCTGCCGGGAGACGAGCTGCGAGACCGACCCGCTGGCCGACCTCGCGACCCTGATCGACAACGGCTTCGACGGCCCGGAGCTGATGAACCTGATGGCCGTGATCAGCGTCTCCTCGGGCACGGACATGGGATTCGTGCCGGGCATGCTGCACGACGCGGTCGAAGGCGACCGTCAGGTCCTCGACGGCTGGCTGGAGGGCGTGGCCGAGGACCCGCCGGTCGACGAGTACAGCGCGGGTCTGCACGCGGCGACCGTCTGTCTCGACCAGCACCTGCCGTGGGGCGACAGCGCCACGCCCCTGGAAGAGCGGGAGGCCGCCCTGGAGCGGACCGCGGCCGCGCTGACCGAGCAGGAGACCTATCCGTTCGATCCCCAGACCGTCGTCGACCAGGGCCTGGTGGGCGAATGCGTCGACTGGGGCGTGACTCCGCCGGACGAGGAGTCGGACGCCCGCGAACTGCCCGACATCCCGACGCTGTTCCTCATCGGCGACCACGACCTGTCCACGTCCTGGGAGTGGGCGCGGCAGGAGGTCCGCGTCGCTCCCGACCCGACCGTGATGGTCGTGAAGGGGGCAGGGTCACGGGATGCAGGGGTCCGCCGACGAGTTCCCGGAGGTGCTCACCCGGATCCAGTCGTTCCTGAACGGGTAGATCTCGACGAAGCACGCGCACGGAGCACCACCCAGGTCAGCGAGGCGCTGGTCAGGGCCGCGCCGAGCATGTGGGCGGCAACCAGGCCCTCGGGCAGGTCCAGGAAGTATTGGGTGAACCCGACTGCACCCTGGGTGATCTCGACCAGCAGCAGGAGCGCCGCGGCCTGGACCACCGGCTCCGACCTGGCCCGACTGGCTGCGAGCAGCAGCCCGATCGTGAGCGCGCACAGGACGTAGACCGCGATCGCGTGCACGTGCGACAACAGCTGTGGGTTCAGGCCGTTCCGGCGTGAGTCCAGGTCGCCGGAGTGCGGACCGCTGCCCGTCACGACCGTGCCGAGGTACAGCACCACCCAGCCGGCGACGAAGACCAGCCAGGCGAGTTGCAGGACACCCGACCGAGGTTGGGGCCGCGGAGTCGTGGGTTGGACCCCTTGATCGTGGTCTGAGGACCGCCTGGACGAGCACGACGCAGACCCCGATCATCGCCATCGACACCAGGAAGTGGAACGCCACGATCCACGGGTTGAGGTCGGTCAGCACGGTGATCCCCCCGATCACCGCCTGGGCCGGGATCCCCAGTCCGATGATCGCCGACAGCCGGATCGCGCGCCGGTCGCCGGAGCGGAGCGCGACCAGGAAGCACGCGATCGCAATCAGGGCCAGCACGAACGTCAGGGTCCGGTTGCCGAACTCGATCGCCCCGTGCAGGCCGAGGGTGCCGTGGGGGACGTACGACTCGTCGGTGCAGCGCGGCCAGGTCGGGCAGCCCAGACCCGAACCGGTCAGGCGGACGGCGCCACCGGTCACCACGATGGCGATGTTGGCCAGGAGGTTGGCCACCGCCAGCCTGCCCAACCACTTTCTGGTGGTCCGGCGCCCGTTCTCGGTTGTCGAGCCTGTCGAGGCAGCCACGTTCACTCCCACTTGAAGAACCGGGCGGCCAGTGCCGTGCCGGCGACGGCCCAGCAGATGAGGACGAGGACGGGCAACGGCGCCAGCCGGCCGTCGATGAACGCTTCGCGAAGGGCATCACCGAGGGCACCCGAGGGCAGGAAGCGGAGGACGTCACCGAAGCCGCCGTACGACGACCGCGGCAGCACGACCGCACCTCCGGCCAACAGCAGCAGGTAGACCAGGTTGGCGGCCGCGAGGGTGGCCTCCGCTCGCAGGGTGCCGGCCAGCAGCAGCCCGAGCGAGGCGAACGCCGCCGTGCCGACCACGGCAGCGGGCACGGCGAGGAGGAAGCCGAGCGCATCGGGTCGCCACCCGAAGGCGAACCCGACCCCGCAGATCACGACCGCCTGGAGGACCTCGACGACCAGGAGCGCGCCGACCTTCCCGGCCAGCAGCCCGGAGCGGGGCAGGGGAGAGGCGCCGAGACGCTTGAGCAGCCCGTAGCGGCGTTCGAAGCCCGTGGCGATCGCCAACGAGGTGAACGCGGTCGACATGATGGCCAGCGCCAGGACTCCTGGCGTGAGGACGTCGACGGCCCGGTGGTCGAGCTCCAGGTCGAGGTGCCGGGAGGCGAGCACACCGCCGACCAGGGCCAGCACGGGGATCACGACGGCGAGAAGCAGCTGTTCCCCGTTGCGCAGCAGCAGCCTGGTCTCCATGGCCGCCTGGACGCGGACCTGCCGGGCGAACGGAGCGGCGCCCGGGGCCGGCGTGAACGTGCCCGTCATGTGGCGAGCTCCCGCCCGGTGATCTGGAGGAAGACGTCCTCGAGGGTGCGTTGGCCCAGGGTCATGGACTCGGGCAGCACGCCCTGCTCCTCGCACCAGGCGCTGACCTTGGCAAGCGTCTGGTGGTCGGCCGGACCGGTGATCAGCAGACTGTGCTCGTTGATCTGGGTGACCTCGGTGTCGTCGCCGAGCGTGCGCCGCAGCGACTCCGGGGCGGCCGGGGGGAACGGCTCGGTCACCACCAGCCGGATGGTCGCGTACCCACGCGCCCGGGTGAGCTCGAACGGACTGCCGCTGGCAATCACCCGGCCATGGTCGATGACGAACACCTGGTCGGCGAGCTTCTCCGCCTCGTCCATGTAGTGGGTGGTGAGCACGATCGTCGCGCCGTCGCCCCTCAGCTCCTGCAACAGCTCCCACGTCGTACGGCGGGCAGCCGGGTCCATGCCCGCGGTCGGTTCGTCCACGAAGACGAGCTCCGGGCGACCCACGACCGCCATCGCGAGTCCGAGGCGCTGTTGCTGGCCGCCGCTGAGCCGTCGGTACGGCGTCCGCCCGCAGTCGTCCAGCCCGAGCCGGTCGACGAGCAGGTCGATCGAGAGCGGATTCGCATGCAACGCGGCGATGTGCCGGAGCATCTCGACCGCCCGCACCCCCGACCAGGCGCCCCCCGACTGGAGCATCACGCCGATCCGCGGGAGCAGTTCCTGCCGCTGCCGGATCGGGTCCAGGCCGAGGACCCGGACGGTGCCGCTGTGCGGTCGACGGAAACCCTCACAGGTCTCCAGGGTCGTCGTCTTGCCGGCCCCGTTGGGACCCAGCACAGCCGTGATCGATCCGCGCTCCACCACCAGCGAGAGCCCGGCGACGGCCACCTTCTCGCCGTACCGCATCACGAGGCCGTCGATCTGCACGGCAGGAGCGGGGACGGGCACGCGGCCAGTCTAGGAACGGGGCCGGCCGGCCGATGCATGCAGGCTCGACTCTTCGGCCGGGAAGGCGACAAAAGTCGGTGGGAAGTGTCGGCGGCCGCCCGTAGGGTCGAGACCATGACTTCTCGTGCAGCCATCGAGGCCGACAACCTGGTGAAGCACTTCGGCGAGACGGTCGCGGTCGACGGGGTGAGCCTCTCGGTTCCCGAAGGCAGCGTGCTGGGGATGCTGGGGCCAAACGGGGCCGGCAAGACCACCACCGTCCGGATGATGACAACCCTCACCATCCCGACCAGCGGGACCGCCCGCGTGGCCGGGCACGACGTGATCAAGGAACCTGCCGCGGTGCGGCGGAGCATGGGGCTGACCGGGCAGGCGGCGACGGTCGACGAGCTGCTCACGGGTCGGGAGAACATCCGACTCATCGGCGCGCTCTACGGCCTGTCGCCGCGCTACATCAAGCAGGCCACCGAGGACCTCCTCGAACGGTTCTCGCTGACCGACGCCGGCAACCGGACCGTCAAGACCTACTCGGGGGGCATGCGAAGACGGCTCGACCTGGCGGTGAGCCTGGTGGCGACGCCGCCGGTGCTCTTCCTCGACGAGCCGACGACCGGTCTCGACCCCCGAAGCCGGGTCGAGCTCTGGGACGTGCTCCGCGAGCTGGTCTCGGACGGCACGACGCTGCTGTTGACGACTCAGTATCTCGAGGAGGCCGACCAGCTGGCCGACCGGATCATCGTGATCGACAAGGGCCGGGTCATCGCCGAGGGCACCCCGCTCGAACTGAAGGACCAGTCCGGGAAGGCGGCCCTGGTGATCACGGTGTCGAACGCGACCGACCTCCCGCTGGCCGAGGGGATGCTCCGTGACGCGGTGTCGGAGGTCCACGTCGACGCCGGGGCACGCCAGCTCACCGCCCCGGCCAACGGCTTGCGGGACATGACGCGCATCGCGGCGATCTTCGCGGACAGCGAGATCGAGCTCGACGACCTCGGCCTCCAGCGACCGAGCCTCGACGACGTCTTCCTGCACCTGACCGGCCACCGGGCCGAGGAACCCACGACGGACGAGGAGGAGATGGTCTCGTGACGACCGAGGACACCAGGGTCAGCGCGCGGTCGCTGGGCCGGCCGGAGATCCGGGAGACCGGACTGCTGCGCCAGTCGCTGACGATCGTGCGGCGCAACCTGATCCACATCAAGCGGATGCCCGAGATGCTGATGGACGTCACGATCCAGCCGGTGATGTTCACCGTGCTGTTCGCGTTCGTCTTCGGTGGCTCGATCGCCGTCGCGGACTCGCCCGCCGGCTATCGCGAGTGGCTGATGGGCGGGATCATGGGACAGACCATCGCGTTCTCGTCGTTCATCGTCGCGATCGGCCTGACCGCGGACATCGACAAGGGGATCGTGGACCGGATGCGGTCGCTCCCGATCAACCCCGCCGCCGTCCTCGTGGGACGCAGCATCTCCAGCCTGCTCCACTCCAGCATCGGCATCGTCGTGATGTCCTTCACTGGGCTGCTGATCGGCTGGCGGATCCGGGACGGGATCCTGGACGCCGCGCTGGCCTATGCACTGCTGCTCCTCTGGGGCTTCGCGATGATCTGGGTCGGCATCTGGGTCGGCTCGGCCATGCGTTCGGTCGAGGCCGTCAACGGGCTGATGTTCACCACGATGTTCCCCATCACGTTCCTCGCCAACACCTTCGCTCCTACAGAGGACATGACGCCCTGGCTGCGGACGGTCGCGGAGTGGAATCCGATCTCGTCGCTGGTGCTGGCAGTCCGGCAGTTGTGGGGCAACGTCGGTGCCGCGCCGGACGACGCAGCCCTGCCCCTGCAATACCCGGTCATCACGACGATCCTCTGGACGGTGGGGATCACGGCCGTGGTGGCGCCGCTGGCGCTCCGGACGTTCCGGAGGCGGACCCAGACCTGAGCGGGGTCCGCTGGCGGGGTCCTGACCAGTCGGGTTAGGTGACCCTTACTTGAAGTATCACCCGCATTAACGTCACACTGGTGTTGTGGAATTCAGCCGGACCCAGCTCGCGGCCCCTGAGGGGGACGCGCCGACGCGTGCGCGCGTGGTCCGGTCGATCCTCGAGAACGGTCCCTCGACCACCGCCGAGCTCGCTCAGCGGCTCGAGCTGACGCCCGCCGCCGTACGCCGCCATCTCGACCATCTGGTCGAAGAGGGCACGCTGGCCTCGGCGGAGCAGCGGGTCTACGGCTCGCGCGGGCGCGGTCGCCCCGCGAAGATCTTCAAGCTGACCGACGCGGGCCGCGACGAGTTCGACCAGCAGTACGACGACCTCGCCGTCCAGGCCCTGCGCTTCCTCGCGGAGACCGGCGGCGAC
This sequence comes from uncultured Actinomycetota bacterium, assembly GCA_963844385.1. GTDB lineage: Bacteria > Actinomycetota > Actinomycetes > Propionibacteriales > Nocardioidaceae > Nocardioides. Next base: position 156,077 of record CAWJOJ010000015.1, read on the forward strand.
GAGGCCGTGATGGAGTTCGCCCGCCGACGGGTGGCCTTCATCGAGCGTGACTACAAGACCATCGTCGCCAAGCGCCCCGAGCTGACCCCGACCGAGGCGCTTGCACAGGTGCTCACCGACGGCGGCTACGCTGCCGCAGTCCGCGCCCTGCCGATCGGCGACCAGCTCTGCCAGCAGCACTGCCCGGTCTCACACGTAGCCTCGGAGTTCCCCCAGCTCTGCGAGGCAGAGACCGAGGCGATCGGCCAGGTCCTCGGCCGGCACGTCCAACGACTTGCCACCATCGCCCACGGCGACGGTGTCTGCACCACCTGCATCCCGAACACCCGCTCGACCAACACCACAGGAGCGTCTGCATGACGAGCATCGAAGAGCTGAACCCGTCGATCAAGGGCATCGGCCGCTACGAGTTCGGCTGGTCCGACGAGAACGCCGTGAGCGCCAACGCGAAGCGCGGCTTGAACGAGGACGTCGTTCGTGACATCTCCGGCAAGAAGAGCGAACCCCAGTGGATGCTGGACCTTCGCCTGAAGGGCCTCAAGCTCTTCGACCGCAAGCCGATGCCCAAGTGGGGCGCCGAGCTCGGCGACATCGACTTCCAGAACATCAAGTACTTCGTCCGCTCCACCGAGAAGCAGGCGACCACCTGGGACGACCTCCCGGCCGACATCAAGAACACCTACGACAAGCTCGGCATCCCCGAGGCGGAGAAGCAGCGCCTGGTGTCCGGTGTCGCGGCACAGTACGAGTCGGAGGTCGTCTACCACCAGATCCGTGAGGACCTGGAGGAGCAGGGCGTGATCTTCCTCGACACCGACACCGCCCTGCGCGAGCACGAGGAGCTGTTCAAGGAGTACTTCGCCACGATCATCCCGGTCGGCGACAACAAGTTCTCCGCCCTGAACTCGAGCGTCTGGTCCGGCGGGTCGTTCATCTACGTGCCCAAGGGCGTCCACGTGGACATCCCGCTGCAGGCCTACTTCCGGATCAACACCGAGAACATGGGCCAGTTCGAGCGCACCCTGATCATCGTCGACGAGGACGCCTACGTTCACTACGTCGAGGGTTGCACCGCCCCGATCTACTCCTCCGACTCGCTGCACTCCGCGGTGGTCGAGATCCTCGTCAAGAAGGGCGGACGGTGCCGCTACACGACCATCCAGAACTGGTCGAACAACGTCTACAACCTGGTCACCAAGCGCGCCGTCTGTGAGGCCGGCGCGACCATGGAGTGGGTCGACGGCAACATCGGCTCCAAGGTCACCATGAAGTACCCCGCCATCTACCTCATGGGCGAGCACGCCAAGGGCGAGACGCTGTCGATCGCGTTCGCGGGCGAGGGCCAGCACCAGGACGCCGGCGCCAAGATGGTGCACGCCGCTCCCAACACCTCGAGCTCGATCCTGTCGAAGTCGGTCGCGCGCGGCGGTGGCCGCACGTCCTACCGCGGGCTCGTCCAGATCAACGAGGGTGCGCACGGCTCGAAGTCCAACGTGCTCTGTGACGCGCTGCTGGTCGACCAGATCAGCCGCTCCGACACCTACCCGTACGTCGACATCCGCGAGGACGACGTCTCGATGGGTCACGAGGCGAGCGTCTCGAAGGTCTCCGACGACCAGCTCTTCTACCTGATGAGCCGCGGCATGGGCCAGGACGAGGCGATGGCGATGATCGTGCGCGGCTTCATCGAGCCGATCGCCAAGGAGCTGCCGATGGAGTACGCCCTCGAGCTCAACCGCCTGATCGAGCTGCAGATGGAAGGCGCGGTCGGCTAGAGCCTCCCGCCCGTCCGGGGGCCTGTGGGTTACGGCCCGGGTCGAGCTTGAAGAGACCGCAACGACTACGTGAGAAAGCCAGCCTGTGACTGTGACTGACACCCCGGCAATCGCCGAGGCGATCGAGACGAGCGACAAAGTCGCGAGCCACCTTCACCCCGAAGGTTCCTACGACGTCGCCGACCACATCGTGCCGACCGGCCGCGAGGAGATCTGGCGGTTCACACCGCTGAAGCGCCTGCGCGGCCTGCATGCCGATGCCTCGTTCGAGACGAGCACCGCCGCCTGCACGTGGAACACGCCTGCCGGCGTCCGGATCGAGGGTGTCGACGGTGACGAGGCGCGCGCCCTCCGGGGGATCAGCGGCCTGGTGCCCAACACCCGGTTCGGCGCCCGCGTGCTCGCCGAGGTCCCGTCGACCCTGCTCGTGGACGTGCCGGCCGAAGCCGAGGTCGCCGAGCCGATCATCGTCGACGTGACCGGCAGCGACGCCAGCGCCACCGAGGCAGGCCACATCGCGCTTCGTTTCGGCAACCACTCGCAGGCGGTCGTGGTGCTCAACCACACCGGCTCGGCGAGCCTGGCGCAGGTCGTCGAGATCGTCGTCGGTGACGGCGCGCACGTGAGTGTCGTCTCCCTCCAGGACTGGGCCGACGACGCCGTCCACCTCACCCACACCGAGGCCCTCGTGGGCCGCGACGCGACGTACCGGCACGCCGCCATCTCCTTCGGCGGTGACGTCGTCCGGATGGACGCCAACGTGCGGTACGACGGGCCCGGCGGCTCGGCGGAGATGCTCGGCCTCTACTTCGCCGACGACGGCCAGCACATCGAGCACCGGCTCTTCGTCGACCACACCGCTCCCAACACCAAGAGCCACGTCGTCTACAAGGGCGCGCTGCAGGGCAAGGGTGCCCACACGGTCTGGATCGGCAACGTGCTGATCCGCAAGATCGCCGAGGGCATCGAGACCTTCGAGGAGAACCGCAACCTGGTGCTCACCGACGGCTGCCACGCCGACTCCGTGCCGAACCTGGAGATCGAGACCGGCGAGATCGAGGGCGCGGGACACGCGTCGGCGATCGGTCGCTTCGACGACGAGCAGCTGTTCTACCTGCGCTCGCGGGGCATCGAGGAGGACGAGGCGCGCCGCCTCGTCGTCCACGGCTTCTTCAACGACCTGATCCGCAAGATCGGCGTCCCCCAGATCGAGGAGCAGCTGTTCGCGACGGTGGAGACCGAGCTGGCCAAGAACGTCCTGAAGGCGGCCGGATGAGCTTCGAACGAGTCTGCTCGGTTTCGGAGGTCTCGACCGACGAGGCGCTGGCCGTCGTCGCCGGCGAGTGGGACGTCGCCATCGCTCGCAACGGTGACGAGTTCTTCGCGATCCAGGACGTCTGCTCGCACGCGGAGGTCGCCCTCTCCGAGGGCGAGGTGACCGACTGCACGATCGAGTGCTGGATGCACGGCTCGCGCTTCGACCTGCGCACCGGCAAACCGACCGGACTACCGGCGACCGAACCCGTCGCCACGTTCCCCATCGAGGTCCGCGGCGACGAGATCTACGTCGACGCGACCCAGACCCTCAACGGCGTCACCCCTGAGTGAGTCGGAGATCGCGGAGCGATCCCCGGCTCACGAACTAGACGCTTTCACGGAAACGAACACACAGACTTTCAAGGAAAGAGAGACAAGATGAGCATCCTGGAGATCAAGGACCTGCACGTCTCGGTCGACACCGAGGACGGTCCCAAGGAGATCCTCAAGGGCGTCGACCTGACCATCAAGGGCGACGAGACCCACGCGATCATGGGTCCCAACGGCTCGGGCAAGTCCACGCTGGCCTACTCGGTCGCGGGACACCCGAAGTACAACGTCACCGGCGGTTCGGTGACGCTGGACGGCGCCGACGTGCTGGCGATGACCGTCGACGAGCGCGCCCGTGCGGGCCTGTTCCTGGCCATGCAGTACCCCGTCGAGGTCCCCGGCGTCTCGGTCTCCAACTTCCTGCGTACGGCGAAGACCGCCATCGACGGCGAGGCGCCCAAGCTCCGCACCTGGGCCAAGGACGTCACCCAGGCCATGGAGCGGGTGAAGATGGACACCGCCTTCGCTACCCGCAACGTGAACGAGGGCTTCTCCGGTGGTGAGAAGAAGCGGCACGAGATCGTCCAGCTCGAGCTGCTGAACCCGAGTGTCGCGATCCTCGACGAGACCGACTCCGGCCTCGACATCGATGCGCTCAAGGTCGTCTCCGAGGGCGTCAATCGGTTCCGCCAGCAGGAAGGCAAGGGAGTCCTGCTGATCACGCACTACACGCGGATCCTGCGCTACATCACGCCCGACTTCGTACACGTGTTCGTCAACGGCAAGATCGCCGAAGAGGGCGGTCCGGAGCTTGCCGAGCAGCTCGAGGCCGAAGGCTACGACAAGTACCTGACAGCGTCGGTCTGAACATGCTGACCGGTCTGCTCCCCGAACTGGAAGTCATCCGCAAGGACTTCCCGATCCTGTCGCGCCAGCTGGCGAACGGGCAGCCGCTGGTCTACCTCGACTCCGCGAACACCTCGCAGAAGCCCCAGGTCGTCATCGACACGATGGTCGACCACCTCGAGCGACACAACGCCAACGTGGCCAGGGCCATGCACCAGCTGGGTGCCGAGGCATCGGAGGCCTTCGAGGCGGCTCGCGACAAGATTGCGGCGTTCATCAAGGCTCCTTCGCGCGACGAGGTCATCTTCACCAAGAACGCCTCGGAGGCGCTCAACCTGGTCGCCAACACGCTGGCCTGGGCCCGTGGTCCGCTCGAGGTCGGCGCGGGTGACGAGGTCGTCATCACCGAGATGGAGCACCACTCCAACATCGTGCCGTGGCAGCTGCTGACCGAGCGCAAGGGCGCGACCCTGCGCTGGTTCGGGCTGACCGACGACGGCCACCTCGACCTGTCCAACCTCGACTCGCTGATCACCGAGCGCACCAAGGTCGTCTCGCTCACCTGGGTCTCCAACATGCTCGGCACCATCAACCCGGTCGCCGAGATCGCCCGCCGGGCCCACGAGGTGGGCGCGCTGGTGGTTGTCGATGCCTCACAGGCCGCCCCGCAGCTGCCCGTCGACGTGACGGCGTCGGGCGCCGACTTCGTCGCCTTCACCGGTCACAAGGTGGTCGGCCCGACCGGCATCGGGGTGCTGTGGGGTCGCCGCCAGCTCCTCGAGCAGCTGCCGCCGTTCCTCGGTGGTGGCGAGATGATCGAGACGGTCACGATGGAGAGGTCGACGTACGCCGGGATCCCGCACAAGTTCGAGGCCGGCACCCCGCCGATCGTGCAGGCGGTTGGGCTCGGCGCGGCCGTGGACTACCTCACCCACATCGGCATGGAGAACATTCACGCCCACGAGCAGACCGTCACGGCGTACGCCCTGGAGGCGCTGGCCACCGTGCCCGGACTGTCGGTGCTCGGCCCGCTCAAGGCCGAGGAACGCGGCGGGGCGATCTCCTTCGAGATCAAGGGCGTGCACCCCCACGACGTGGCCCAGGTCCTCGACAGCCGCGGTGTCGCCGTGCGCGCCGGGCACCACTGCGCGAAGCCCGCACACATGAGGTACGGCGTGCAGAGCTCGACCCGCATGTCCTCCTACCTGTACACGACGCCTGCCGAGATCGACTCCCTCATCGAGGGCCTGGAATACACCCGGTCCTACTTCAAGTTGGGTTGAGAGTCATGAACCCTGATCTGGATGCCCTCTACCAAGAGATAATCCTCGACCACTACAAGAACCCGCACCACAAGGGCTTGCGGGATCCCTTCGAGGCCGAGGTCCACCACGTCAACCCCACCTGCGGTGACGAGGTCACGCTGCGTGTCCACCTGGACGACGGGCTCGTCGCCGACGTTTCCTACGACTCGGTCGGCTGCTCGATCTCGCAGGCGTCGGCCTCGGTGCTGACCGACCTCGTGATCGGCAAGTCCGTCGACGACGCCCTCGCGATCCACCAGGAGTTCCTGACCCTGATGCAGGGCAGGGGTTCCGTCGTACCCGACGAAGATGTCCTGGAGGACGGCATCGCGTTCGCCGGCGTCGCGAAGTTCCCGGCGCGCGTCAAGTGCGCCCTCTTGTCGTGGATGGCCTGGAAAGACGCCACCGTCGCTGCGGCCGCTGCCCGCACTGAGGAGGGCGCTCTGCGCCCGTCTCGAAGTGACGGCCAGCAGCGACTGTCTCGAAAACCTATGGAGGAGAGCAAGTGAGCGAGAACACCATCGGTCATGACGACCTGCCCGACGTCGACCTCGAAGGAGGCACGTCCACGGTCACCGTCGACGACGTCACCGAGGCCATGAAGGACGTCGTCGACCCGGAGCTCGGGATCAACGTGGTCGACCTCGGCCTCGTCTACGACGTGCACCTCGACGCGTCGTCCAACGTCGTGCTCGACATGACGCTGACCTCGGCGGCCTGCCCGCTGACCGACGTGATCATGGACCAGACCAACAGCGCCCTCGAAGGCCTCGTCAACGACGTGGCCATCAACTGGGTGTGGATGCCGCCCTGGGGCCCCGACAAGATCACCGACGACGGCCGCGAGCAGCTGCGGGCGCTGGGCTTCAACGTCTGACCGGACGTCGTTCCGCGCCAATTGGTCGATAACGGCAGGTCGTGGCACTGGTGGCTGCGTTGCTGCGCACCAATTGGTCGATAACAGCAGATCGACCGGCGTGCCGGCGCCGCAGTGCGCCAATTGGTCGACAACGAACAGGTCTGTCGGCGCTCGGGTCGGACTGCGTTGCCCGCGCGCCAATTGGTCGACAACGTCAGGTCGACCGGGGACAGCCTGGGCTAGTGTTCCGAAGATGCCCACGGTCGGCGTACCCGCCGCAAGGATCGAGCGTTGGGTCGCCAACTTTGTCGAGCGGCACGGCGAGTCCGGGCTGAGTGTTGCTGACGGGGTACTGACCGGGAAGGCATCGGACGGGTCGACGTTCGTCGCCCGTCTGCCCTTCGGGAGGTCGTACGACGGGCCGGCGGCGGCCGGGTCACTGGCGACTGCGGTCGTCAGCCCCGAGATCTGGGGGATCCTGCTCGTCCGCAAGGGCGGATTCGCTGTCGCCCGCCTGGAGCACGAGACCATCGTCGACTCCAAGGTAGGCCAACGCCACGTCCAGGGGCGGACAAAGGCGGGCGGGCAGAGTCAGCAGCGGTTCGCCCGACGACGAGACAACCAGGCACGCGCGGCCTACGAGGCGGCGGCCGATCACGCGGCGCGGATCCTCGGCCCGGGTCTCGACGAGCTCGACCACCGGCCACATCTGCTGGTGGTCACCGGCGGGGACCACACGGCCGTCGGCGAGGTACTCGAGGACAGTCGGCTGAGACACGTCACGGTCGTGGAACCGTGGTTGCCGGTGCCGGACCCCAAGCGCGGGATCCTCGAGCAGGCGGTCAAGGACGCGATGGCAGTCCGCGTCGAGGTCAGCAACGCCTGACTCAGTCCAGCTCTTGCTCCAACTCCTGCCGACGGGTGTCCCACCTCGAGGCCAGCCCCTGCATCTCCGTTTCCACGAAAGCCAGGAACTCCCGCGTCAGCAGCAGCCGCTTTCGGGCCGGGTCGGCCGCCGGCAGATCCGCGAGCGCCTGGTCGAGCGCGGCGAACATCGGGGCGTACAGCGGTCCCTTGTTCACCATGGCGCCGTGCCACGCGTCGTCGTCGACGACGAACACGTCGCGGCGGGAGCCGCGCTCGCGCTCCCTGCGGACCATCGCGAGCTGACCGAGATACTTCACCGCGCCCGAGACCCCGCCGGCGCTGACCCCCAGCGCCTCGGCGATCTGCGCGGCCGTCATCCTGCCGTCGTCATCGACCAGCAGCGCAGCAAAGACGCGGGAGGGCAGGCCGGGGAGGCCTGCGTCGGTGAGCGCTCCGCCCATCCGCTCGACGAAGCGGGCGCGTTCGGTCTTCGTGGACATGCAGCACATGTTACAAGATTTAGAAATATCTGAAAGATGTGTAGTCTGGAAATCGTGAGCAACCCGATCGAGATCCATGATCTGACCAAGAACTTCGGCAGCACCCGCGCCCTCGACGGCCTCGACCTGATCGTGGCCCCGGGGGAGGTGCACGGCTTCCTCGGACCGAACGGCGCCGGCAAGTCGACGACGATCCGGGTCCTGCTGGGGCTCCTGCGAGCGGACGCCGGCGACGTACGCCTGTTCGACGGCGACCCCTGGCGCGACGCCGCGGCCCTGCACCGCCGGCTGGCCTACGTGCCCGGCGATGTGAACCTGTGGCCGAACCTGACCGGCGGCGAGGTGATCGACCTGCTCGGCCGGCTGAGGGGCGGGATCGACGAGACCCGCCGGAGCGACCTCATCGAACGCTTCGAGCTGGATCCGACCAAGAAGGGCCGCAGCTACTCCAAGGGCAACCGGCAGAAGGTGGCGCTCGTGGCGGCGCTGGCCGCCGACGTCGAGCTCCTCGTCCTGGACGAGCCGACGTCTGGCCTCGACCCGATCATGGAGTCGGTCTTCCAGTCCTGCGTCGACGACTTCCGCGCCCGGGGTCACACGGTCCTGCTGTCGAGCCACATCCTGGCCGAGGTCGAGCGGCTGTGTGACCGGGTGAGCATCATCCGGGCCGGTCGCTGCGTCGAGACCGGGACGCTGGGCGAGCTCCGCCACCTGACCCGCACCTCGATTCTGACCGAGCTCGCCTCGCCCCCGGTCGGACTCGACGGGCTGACCGGCGTCCACGACCTCGTCGTCGAAGGCAACCGCGCCAGTTTCGAGATCGACACCACCGAGCTCGACTCGGCACTCGACGTCCTCCTTCGCGCCGGCGTCCGGTCCCTCACCAGCCAGCCGCCCACCCTCGAGGAGCTGTTCCTGCGCCACTACGGCGACGACCTGACGGCGGAGGAACAGGCGGACGCAACAGGCAGGCGAACAGCAGACCGACGAGGCCGGACACCGATGACCGGCGCGGGAGTGATCCTTCGGCACTTCCTCCGCCGGGACCGTTGGATGCTCCTGTGGTGGGGGCTCGGCGCGACGTTGCTCTACTACAGCCAGGCCGTCAGCGTCGACCAGCTGTATACGACGCAGGCCGAGTTCGACAAGGCGGCGGCGACGATGGAGGGCAACGCGGCCTTCATCGCGATGTCCGGCCCGGCCCGGGCGCTGAACACGATCGGCGGGCAGGTGACGTGGCAGTCGACCGCGTTCGGCGCGGTCCTGGCAGGACTGATGAGCATGTTCATCGTGGGGCGGCACACCCGCGCCGAGGAGGAGAGTGGCCGAGACGAGCTGCTCCGAGCCTCCTCGGTCGGGCGGCTCGCCCCGACCGTAGCCGCCCTGGCCGACGGGCTGATCGCCAACGTGTTGCTCGGCGCCCTCGTCGCGATCAGCCTCGCGTCCTACCCGCTGGCCGTCGCGGACTCGATCGCACTCGGCCTCGGCCTGACCCTCTGCGGCTGGGTGTTCACGGGCACCGCACTCCTGGCCGCCCAGCTGACCTCGACCACCCGGTCGATGTACGGGATCGCGGGAGCCTTCATCGGGCTCGCCTATGCGCTCCGCGCGATCGGAGACGTCGGTAACCCCGTGCTCTCGTGGCTCTCCCCGATCGGCTGGTACCAAGCCATGCACCCGTTCTCCGGACTGCGTTGGTGGCCTGCTCTGCTGCTCCTCGCCGCAGCGGTGGGTTCGGCGGGGGCGGCGTACGCCGTGTTCGTACGCCGTGACTTCGGGGCCGGTGTCTTCGCCGCGCGTCCGGGCCCGGCCAGGGCAGGCGCCGGGCTGCGGAGCGGCTGGGGTCTGGCCTGGCGGCTGCAGCGAGGCTCGGTGATCGGCTGGTCCCTTGGCATGCTGCTGATGGGAGCCGCCTACGGCTCCGTAGGCAACGACGTCGGCGCCCTGGTGGGCGATTCGGAAGCCACCCGGGACGTGTTCGTGCAGTCCGCCGGCGACCTGGTCGACGGGTTCTACGCGACCGCAATCCTGATGCTCGCCCTCATCGCCACCGGCTTCGCGATCTCCTCGGCGCTCCGTCCCCGCGGCGAGGAGGACAGCGGGCGGGTCGAGTCGCTGCTGGCGACGGGCATCCCGCGCCGTACCTGGCTCCTCGGCCATGTCGCCGTGACGGTCCTCGGTGTGTTCCTGGTCGTCCTCAGCGCCGGTGTGGGTCTCGGCCTCGGGTACGCCTCGGTGACCGGGGACGGCGGGGCGATCGTGACCTACACCCTCGGCACGCTGGGCTACGTCGCCCCGGTGCTGGTGCTCAGCGCAGTGACGAGGGTCCTGTACGGCGTCGTGCCGCGCGCCGCGATCCTGGCGTGGCTCGGACTCGTGTTCTGCGCCGTGGTGTTGTTCTTCGGGCCGCTGCTACGCCTGCCGCAGTGGCTCCAGGACGTGTCGCCTTTCGAGCATCTCGCCCTGGTGCCGGCGCAGGACTTCAGCTGGCTGCCGTTCCTGGCGCTGCTGGCAGTGGCCGCGCTCCTGAGCGCTGCCGGGCAGCTCGGTTTCCTCCGGCGCGACGTGCACTGACTCCCGGGAAGACCGCGCCTTCTCTGTCAGGATGACCCGCATGTGGCGACCGGAACCGGGTTGGCAGCGGCTCGCGTCCGGGCCCGGCGAGTCCACTGCCGGCGTCTGGCTGGCCGGCAACCAGGTGGTCAAGCGACTGAGCGCTCCGGGGCACGGCGATCCGGGCGAGCTCTCCGACCCACGGCACTTCGCGTACTGGCGGCGCTCGGCCGAGGTCGCTGTCAGCGGCGTGGTCGCGCACACCCCCGGCCTGCGCTCGGAGCCCGTGAACCGGGTCGAGGAGGACCACGAAGGGGTCACCCTCTGGTTCGCGCACCTCGACGCGGCCCCTGCAGGGGGGATGTTCGTGGCTCGGTCCCTGGGGAGGTTCGCGGGCGCCGAGCTCGCGTCGTACCCCTGGCTGGCCCGCAACCAGCTCACGGACCGGATCCGGCGGGTCGAGCACAACGGCGGCTGGCCGACGCTCGCCCGGACCACGGTCGCCGACGTCGCCGATCGCCTCTGGACCCGGCGTGGCCACTACCTGACTGCCCTGTCCGAGCTGCCGCAGGTGCCCCAGCACGGCGACCCCACGCCCGGGAACCTGATCGCCCACGACATCGACCGGGTGATCGCCATCGACTGGGCGACGCTCGGCACCGGACCGGTCGGCGCAGACCTCGGCTACTACAGCCTGAGCTCGCCCGAGGAGTTCGAGCCCCTCCTCGAGGCGTACATCTCGGCGCTGCCGCCAGGGCTTGCCACCCGCGAGCAGGTCGAGCTCGGGGCCCGGGTGTGCGCGGTCTACACCGTCTTCTCGCGCGCCGAATGGGCGCTCGCCCGCGCCGCCCACGGGTCCGGTGCCCTCGTCGGGAAGTTCCAGCACCCGAGCGTCGCGCCCTACCTCCGCTCGCTGCAGCGTCAGTTCCCGCAGGTCGAGGCCCTGCTGTAACGCAGGGTCAGGGAGTGTCGACGGACCAGGTGTCGCAGTCGTCCAGGTTGCCGCTCTGGTAGCCGGTCTGGAACCACTTGGCGCGGGACTCCGCCGAGCCGTGGGTCCAGGACTCCTCGGTGACCTGGCCCTGGGTCTTCTCCTGGATCCTGTCGTCGCCGACGGCGCTTGCTGCCGCGATGGCGTCCGAGATGTCCTGGTCGCTGAGCTCGGTGATGATCGGCTCTCCAGTGTCGTCTTCGGTGGAGGTAGCCGCTCTGGTCCACATGCCGGCGTAGCAGTCCGCCTGCAGCTCGAGGCGGACCGCGTCGCTCCTGGGCCCCTGCTGGGTCTTCACCCGGCCCATGGTGCCGAGCAGGTTCTGGATGTGGTGCCCGTACTCGTGTCCGATCACGTAGTACTCCACGAAATCACCGGAGGGTCCGCCCAGCTGCCGCTCGAGGACGTCCTCGAAGAAGGTGGTGTCGAGGTAGATCCCTTGGTCGGGCGGGCAGTAGAACGGGCCCACCTGGGAGGTGGCCTGGCCGCAGCCGGTGTCCACGGAGCCGCTGAAGGTCTGCAGGGTCGCCGGCTGCAGCTGCTCGCCGGCCTGGTCGGGCAGCGCCTGCTCCCAGTAGTCACGCAGCGAGTTCTCGACCAGCACCCGGGCACAGTCCGGGTCGTTGTTGGCGTCCTCGCCGGTCTCGCAGTTGTCGTAGCGACCGGAGTCGGTCCCGATCATCTGACCGGTGTCCAGACCGCCCGCCGTCCGAGCCCAGCCCGGGAAGCCCGCCGTTGAGGCAGGAGGCCAGCACGATGAAGAGGACGGTGATGATCAGTCCGGCCGCCCCACCGCCGGCCTTCATGCCGCCCGGCATGGGCAGCCGCATCGCGCCACCACCGGAGCGCTGGCCGCCGCCGCGTGAGTCAGAGACACGGCTGCGGTCGATCCGGGCCTTCGGGTTGAAGCGCATGTTGAGCGTCCCTTCGGGTGGCTTCCGGATGCACGAGGGCGTTCCTCCTCGCCGTACACTAACCACCCTCATGATCACCGCCCAACGCCTCGAAGTCCGTGCCGGGGCGCGACTTCTGATGGAGGACGTCAGCTTCCGGGTCGCCGCCGGAGACAAGGTCGGCCTCGTCGGCCGCAACGGGTCGGGCAAAACCACCCTGACCAAGATCCTGGCCGGCGAAGCTCTGCCTGCCGGGGGCCAGGTCCTCAGGACCGGCGACGTGGGCTACCTGCCCCAGGACCCGCGGATCGGCAACCCCGAGGTGCTGGCACGCGACCGGATCCTCTCAGCGCGCGGCCTCGACGACGTCGTACGGCGACTGCGCGAGGCCGAGGCCGCGATGGGATCCGGTGACGCCGACCTGGCGGAGCGGGCGATGAAGCGCTACTCGCGGGCGGACGCCGAGCTGCACGCCGGCGGTGGGTACGCCGCCGAGTCCGAAGCGGCCACGATCGCCGGCAGCCTGGGCATCGAGGACCGGATCCTGGGGCAGCCGCTGAAGACGCTCAGTGGTGGCCAGCGGCGCCGGGTCGAGCTGGCCCGGATCCTGTTCTCGGGGGCGGAGACCCTCCTGCTCGACGAGCCCACCAACCACCTCGACGCCGACTCCATCGTGTGGCTGCGCGAGTTCCTCAGGAACCACAAGGGCGGGCTGATCGTGATCAGCCACGACAACGACCTCCTCGAGACCACCGTCAACAGGGTGCTGCACCTCGACGCCAACCGGGCGGAGATCGACATCTACAACATGGGCTGGAAGCCCTACCTGCTGCAGCGCGAGACCGACGAGAAGCGCCGCAAGCGGGAACGGTCCAACACCGAGCGCAAGGCCACCACGCTGATGGACCAGGCCAACCGGATGCGCGCGAAGGCCACCAAGGCCCAGGCAGCGCAGTCGATGATCAAGCGGGCCGAGAAGATGATGGCCGGCCTCGAAGGCGAACGCAGGTCCGACAAGGTCGCCCGGATCAAGTTCCCGGCCCCGGCGCCGTGCGGGAAGACCCCGATCACCGCCGAGGAGCTGTCGAAGTCCTACGGCTCGCTCGAGGTCTTCACCGACGTGGATCTCGCGATCGACAAGGGAAGCCGGGTCGTGATCCTGGGTCTCAACGGCGCCGGGAAGACCACGATGCTGAGGATCCTGGCCGGTGTCGACACACCAGACACCGGCCGAGTCGTGGCCGGGCACGGACTCAAGCTCGGCTACTACGCCCAGGAGCACGAGACGCTCGACACGAGCCGGACCGTCCTGGAGAACATGCAGAGCGCGGCGCCACAGCTGACCGACGGCGAGGCCCGGAGCGTGCTGGGATCCTTCCTGTTCTCCGGCGACGACGCCCACAAGTCCGCCGCCGTGCTCTCGGGCGGGGAGAAGACCAGACTTGCCCTGGCCAGCCTGGTCGTCTCCAGCGCGAACGTGCTGCTCCTGGACGAGCCCACCAACAACCTCGACCCCGCATCCCGGGAAGAGGTGCTGGCAGCGATCCGGACCTACGCCGGTGCGATCATCCTGGTCACCCACGACGAGGGTGCGGTCCGGGCGCTCGAGCCCGACCGCGTGCTGCTGCTGCCCGACGGCGACGAAGACCTCTGGAGCGAGGACTACGCCGACCTGGTTTCCCTGGCGTGACAGGCTGGCCTGACGGCTGGCCTGAGCGGCCGCCTGAGCTCGCCTGAGCGAACCGGAACAACTGTCGGTGGTGTGGTGTTGTCTGTGTAGACCACAACGAGGGAGACCTGCGTGTCGATGATGGGGATGGGCGCCGGCTGGCGTCACATGCGCTCCGACCGCAGCGTCGTCCACACCAAGGTCGACCGCCGGACGGTCCGCCGCGTGTTCGGGTTCGCGAAGCCACACCGCCGACTGATTGCGGGTTTCCTCGCGTTCACGGTGGTCGACGCGTCCCTGGTCGTGGTGATCCCGCTCCTGATCAAGCACATCGTCGACGACGGCATCACCCCGGGCAACACCAGCGTGGTCGTGTGGCTGGCCGTCGCCATGGCCGGCGCGGCACTGTTCGACGCTCTGCTCGGGATCGGCGGCGGCTACCTCTCCTCGCGGATCGGTGAGGGCCTGATCTTCGACCTGCGATCGCAGGTGTTCGCACACGTCCAACGCCAGTCCCTGGCCTTCTTCACCCGGACCCAGACCGGTGCGCTGGTGAGCCGGCTCAACAACGACGTGATCGGGGCCCAGCGGGCCTTCACGTCCACGCTGTCCAACACCGTGGCAAACGTGATCTCGGTGCTCGTGGTCGGCGTGACCATGATGACCCTGAGCTGGCAGGTCACGTTGATGTGCCTGGCGATGTTCCCGATCCTGCTGCTGATCTCGCGCTGGGTCAGCAACCGGCTCGCAGGGCTGACGCGTGAGCAGATGGACGGCAACGCCGACATGGGCAACGCCATGACCGAACGGTTCAACGTCGGCGGCGCCATGCTGCTCAAGCTCTTCGGCCGCCGCGACGAGGAGGACGCCGTCTTCGCCACGAAGGCCGCACGCGTCCGTGACCTCGGGATCAAGATCTCACTGCTCACCCGGATCTTCGCGGCCGCGATGATGACCGTGCCCGCCCTCGCGACCGCAGTGGTCTACGGTCTCGGTGGCTGGCTCGTCATCGACGGACACCTGACCCTCGGCACCCTGCTCGCCCTCGGCACCCTGCTGCTGCGGCTCCTCGGGCCGCTCCAGGGGCTGTCCAACGTGCGCATCGACGTGATGACCGCGCTGGTCAGTTTCGACCGCGTCTTCGAGGTGCTCGACCTGCCCTCGATGATCCAGGAGAAGCCGGACGCCGTCGCACTCCCGCCGGGCTCCGGCAGCGTCGAGTTCGACCACGTCGCGTTCGGCTACCCGAGGGCCGAGGACATCTCGCTGGCCTCGCTCGAAGTGGTGGCCCGCAAGGAGTCCCGCGACTCGGGTCCGGTGCTCACCGACATCTCCTTCACCGCGATGCCGGGCCAGATGGTCGCCCTCGTCGGTCCGTCCGGGGCCGGCAAGACCACGATGACCCACCTGGTCGCCCGGCTCTACGACGTCGTCTCCGGAGTCGTCCGCGTGGGTGGCCTCGACGTCCGTGACGTCACGCTGCAGTCGCTGGAGGACGCGGTCGGCTACGTCACCCAGGACGCGCACATGTTCCACGAGACCATCCGGTCCAACCTTCTCTACGCGCGCCCCGAGGCCAGCGACGAGGACATCTGGAGAGCACTCGAAGCCGCACAGATCGCGCTGCTGATCCGGGCCCTGCCCGACGGCCTCGACACGGTCGTCGGCGACCGTGGCTACCGGCTCTCGGGCGGCGAGCGGCAGCGACTGGCGATCGCCAGGCTGCTGCTGAAGGCGCCACCCATCGTCGTCCTCGACGAGGCGACGGCCCACCTCGACTCCGAGTCCGAGGCGGCGGTGCAGCGGGCCCTGGACGCCGCCCTCGAGGACCGCACGTCGATCGTCATCGCGCACCGGCTGTCCACGATCCGGCAGGCCGACCTGATCCTGGTCGTCGACGACGGCCGCATCGTCCAGTCGGGGACTCACGCCACGCTGCTGGCCCAGGGCGGGCTCTACAGCGATCTCTACCGCACCCAGTTCATCGACGACCTCAGTGAGGCCCGTTCCTCCTGAGAAGTCCACCCGAGATGACCACCTCAGAATTTCTGGATCCCGGCCGGTGGCATCATCTGCCCCATGGATCTGGAACTGCAGGACAAGGTCTACCTCGTCACCGGTGGTGCCCGCGGACTGGGCCGCGCAACCGTTGACCAGCTCGTCAAGCGACGGAGCCCGGGTGGTGGTGTCCGGCCGTAATCGGGACTCGCTGGACGCGGTTGTCGCCGAGCTTGGCGGCTCGGTAGTAGCGGTCGAGGCCGACAACGCCGATCCCGCGACCCCGTCGCGCCTGATCGCGGCCGCAACGGAGAACTGGGGCCGAGTCGACGGCATCCTGATCTCCGTCGGAGGCCCGCCGACAGGTCCGGCCACCGACGTCACCGACGACCAGTGGACCGCCGCGTTCGAGTCGGTGTTCCTGGGCGCGGTCCGACTGGCTCGTGAGGTGGCCCAGGTGCTGCCGGACGGTGGCACCATCACGTTCGTCCTTTCCTCGTCGGTGCGGGCACCGATCGCCGGGCTGGCCATCTCGAACGGGCTTCGTCCCGGGTTGGCGATGATCGCGAAGACCCTCGCCGACGAGCTCGGCTCGGCCGGAATCCGCGTCAACGGGCTGCTGCCGGGACGGATCGCCACCGAGCGGGTGCAGGAGCTCGACGAGAGCACGGGAGACGCGGCCGCGGCCAAGCGCCGCGCCCTGCCCACGATCCCACTGGGACGCTACGGGCTGCCGGAGGAGTTCGGCCGGGCCGCGGCGTTCCTGATGTCGCCCGCGTCAAGCTTCGTCAGCGGTGTGATGCTTCCGGTCGACGGAGGCATGCTGCGCGCTCTGTGAGCGGTCGTCAGGAGCCGGGCGGCGCTGGCCGCGGCCCTCGCCACTCGTCGTACGACAGGTAGCCGAAGCCGAAGAGGGCGAGCAAGCCGAAGAACCACCACTGCAGCCCGTAGAAGAAGTGTGGGCCGTTGCTCGGGTCGGGTAGCTCCGCCTTGGCCAGGGCCTGCTCGGGGGCGGGGCTCTCGGTTTCGAGGTCGATGAAGCCGCCGTAGACCTCGAGGTCGAGGGCGTCGCCGATCGCGGAGCTGGAGACCGATCGGACGCTGTTGTCCGACACGCGCGTCGAGTCACCGGTCCCGTCGACCCGGACCCAGCCGGTCACCGTCACCTGGCCCGGCGGGCGGGGGTGGCACGTCGGACACCTCGGCAGCGCGGTTCTCGGCCGCTAGCCAGCCCCGGTCGACGAGCAGCGCCGGCCCCTGCGCAGTCCGCAGCGGCACCACGACGTCCACGCCGGCCACGCCGTCGCGGGTCTGGTAGCGCACCAACACGGTGTCTGCGGCGTCGTACTCGCCGGTGGCCGTCACCCGCCTCCACTCATCGGCTGCCGGAACCCGGCCGCCGACCTCGAGTACGTCGTCCACCGGTACCGGAGCCGCGTCGACGTTGGACTCGACGATGGAGTTGGTGTCCTTGCGTTCCTCCAATCGGTGGAACTGCCACTCGCCGAGCCGCCAGGCGAGGACCGCGAGCAGCGCCACGGTGATCGCCAAGAGGATCCACCGCCGGGTCAGCAGGAACCGCAGCGATCTCACGCTTCGAGGCTATCCGGCGGTGGGCGACCGAATCCCACTGGGGAGCGGCCACCTAGACTGAACCCATGGAGCTGTCTGATGCCTTCGGCCGGGTGGCGACGGACCTGCGGGTGTCGTTGACCGATCGCTGCAACCTGCGCTGCTCCTACTGCATGCCCGCCGAGGGGCTCGAGTGGCTTCCCGACGAGACCGTGCTGACCGACGACGAGGTCGTGCGGCTGATCCACATCGGCGTGACCCGGCTCGGGATCCGGGAGGTGCGCTTCACCGGTGGCGAGCCGCTGGTCCGCCGCGGTCTCGTGGGCATCGTGGCCCGGACCAAGGCACTGAACCCGACACCCGACGTCTCCATGACCACCAACGCGCTCGGCCTCACCCGGACCGCTCAGGCGCTCGCCGATGCGGGGCTGGACCGGATCAACGTGAGCCTGGACAGCATCCGGCCGGAGAGCTTCCACGAGGTGACCCGACGCGACCGCCTCACCGACGTGATCGCGGGCCTCGATGCCGCGCGCAAGGCCGGATTGGGCCCGATCAAGATCAACGCCGTGCTGCTGCGAGGGCTCAACGACGACCAGGCTCCCGAGCTGCTGCGCTGGGCCATCGGCGAGGGCTACGAGCTGCGGTTCATCGAGCAGATGCCGCTGGACGCTCAGCACGGCTGGAGCCGGGCCGAGATGGTCACCGCGGAGGAGATCTTCGCCAGTCTCGAGCGCGAGTTCACCCTCGAGCCGGCGACCGAACCCCGGGGGAGTGCTCCCGCCGAGCTGTTCACCGTCGACGGCGGCCCCGCACAGGTGGGCGTGATCGCCTCGGTGACGCGGCCGTTCTGCGGAGACTGCGACCGGGTCCGGCTGACCGCCGACGGCCAGGTCCGCAACTGCCTGTTCGCGCGTGAGGAGTCCGACCTGCGCGGCGCCCTGCGCGCCGGCGCCTCCGACGACGAGATCGCCGTGCGCTGGGTCGCGGCGATGGCGACCAAGCTCCCCGGCCACGGCATCAACGACCCGACGTTCCTGCAGCCGGACCGGCCGATGTCGGCCATCGGGGGCTAGGGCTCACCGCCACTAGACGCAGGGACTGGCTCGACCTCTCGCAGGAAGTTCCGGGCCGCGAGGAAGTCGCTCAGCGACTGCAGGTGATCGGGACAGGCCAGCCACACCTTGCGTCGGTCCGGCGTGTGCAGCTTCGGGTTGTTCCACCGGAGCTCCCAGGCGGCGGGCGCCGTACAACCTCTGGCGGAGCAGATGGCCGCCTCTTCATCGGAACCGTTGTCCGGCGTGTCGTCCACTGTGCAACTCCTGAAAATAAGAGATGCCGGACGACCACGGGGGAAGCCGTCCGGCATCGCAAGAGTGAACTCAGACGGGGGAGGCTGGGCTCACTGTCGTTGATTCTTGCATGACCGCATGAGGATTTCCACAACAGCAGTCACGGAGTGTCTTCGGCCTCGTGGCCGGTCGTGAGCTCGGTTTTCAGACCCCCGTCGGCGAGGAGGGCAAACCGGTCATCGCGCGAGTGGACCGCGTTGGCCATCACGACCGCGACGTACGGAAGGAACAGGGCGGCTGCGATCAGGACCCATCGGAACCAGTTCGGGCCCACCAGAACGGCCGCGATGAAGCACACCGTCCTGATCCCCATCGAGATCACGTAGCGCCGTTGGCGCGCAGAGATTTCCTCGCTGCGGCTGGTGCCTGCGGTGGTGATTCTGACCGGCGCCGGCGGACGTCGTCCTTGCCGTGCTCCCATACCTTCATCGTACGTCGCTAGTCTCGGATTGATCCGTCCGCACTCATCCCCCGGGAGCCCGACATGACCGACCGTACCTACCGCATCTCCGAGATCGTCGGCACCTCACCCGACGGCGTCGACCAGGCGATTCGCAACGGGGTCGAGCGAGCCTCGAGGACGTTGCGCCACCTCGACTGGTTCGAGGTCACCCAGGTGCGCGGCCAGGTCAAGGACGGGGCAGTATCGCACTTCCAGGTCGGGCTCAAGGTCGGCTTCCGCCTGGAGGACGACTGACCGACCCCCACTTATGTTTACCGATGGGTAGTCGATAGCGTCTTGCAGCGTGAGCAGATCAGTCCTCGTAACCGGCGGCAACCGCGGCATCGGCCGCGCCATTGCCGAATCGTTCCTTGCCCAGGGTGACCAGGTCGCCGTCACCACCCGCAACGGCGGTGCCCCCGAGGGGGCCCTCGACCTGCGCTGTGACATCACCGACCAGGCCGCCGTCGACCAGGCCTTCGCCGAGGCGGAGGCACAACACGGGCCTGTCGAGATCCTGGTGGCCAACGCAGGCATCACCAAGGACACGCTCGTCCTGCGGATGAGCGACGACGACTGGTCCTCGGTCATCGACACCAACCTCACCGGTTCGTTCCGGGTCGCAAAGCGGGCGGCCAAGGGCATGTTGCGACTCAAGCGCGGCCGGATCATCTTCATCTCCTCGGTCGTCGGCCTGCTGGGTTCGGCCGGGCAGGTCAACTACGCCGCTTCGAAGTCCGGCCTGGTCGGCATGGCTCGCTCGCTCGCCCGCGAGCTCGGCAGCCGCTCGATCACCGCCAACGTCGTGGCGCCGGGATTCGTCGAGACCGACATGACCGGCGTGCTCACCGACGAGCAACGCGCCGCGATCAAGACCCAGGTCCCCCTCGGCCGCTACGCCGGACCGGACGAGATCGCCTCGGTGGTCACCTGGCTGGCCTCCGACGGCGCGGCCTACGTGACCGGGGCGGTCATCCCGGTCGACGGCGGACTGGGCATGGGCCACTGACGACTGCGTCACCTACGTAACGGAGCATTGAAATGGGAATTCTCGACGGCAAGCGGATCCTGGTCGCCGGTGTGACGATGGACTCCTCCATCGGCTTCGCCACGGCCAAGATCGCCCAGGAACAGGGCGCCACCGTGCTGATCTCCAACTTCGGCAGGGCGCTGAACATCACCAAGCGGATCGCCAAACGGCTGCCGGCCGAAGCGCCCGTGCTCGAGCTCGACGTCACCGACGAGGCGCACCTGGCGGCGCTCCCCGACGCCATCCGCGAGCACGTCGACGGCCTCGACGGCGTCGTGCACTCGATCGCCTATGGCAACCCGGCAACCCTGCTCGGGGGCAACTTCATGGACGGCCCGTGGACCGACGTCGCGCAGGCGGTGCAGGTCTCGGCGTACTCCCTGAAGGCGCTGGCCCAGGCCTGCCGGCCGTTGATGGGGCCGGGAGGCTCGATCGTCGGTCTGACCTTCGACGCCACGGTCGCCTGGCCGGCGTACGACTGGATGGGCGTGGCGAAGGCCGGCCTGGAGTCCTGCTCGCGATACGTCGCGCGCGACCTGGGACCGGAAGGGATCCGCTGCAACCTGGTGGCCGCCGGCCCGCTCAAGACGCTCGCAGCCAAGGCCATCCCCGGTTTCGAGGACCTCGAGAGCGCCTGGAAGGACCGCGCCCCGCTCGGCTGGGACGAGACCGACCATGCGCCGACGGCCAAGGCCGTGTGCGCCCTGCTGTCGGACTTCTTCCCGGCGACCAGCGGCGAGATCGTCCACGTCGACGGCGGCTTCCACTCGACGGGACTCTGACTCGGTGACGTGCCGCGCGTGACCTCCTCACTCGTCGAGCTGCGAATCCTCGAAGGACCGAACCTCTACTTCCCCCGCGCCACGATCAAGCTGACGCTCGACATCAGCGGCCTCGCCGCGGTGCCGGAGGAGACCGCAGTCCGGTTCGCCCGGAGGATCGGACTGCGGAACGCCCGCCCGGGGGCCTCCGAGACCGGGTTCCGTCAGCGCTTCGCGGCGCGCGCCGTGGCCCGGCTGGTGCGGGCGATCGCTGCGGAGTCCGGTACGTCGCGGCTGGCGGTGCGCGTGCGCCCCACCAGCGACCCCCACCAGCTGGTCGTCGCGTTCCCGTGGCGGCGCCGCGAGCGCGGCCAGGCCATGGGACGGGCCGTCGCCGAGGTGCTGGACTCCTTGCCGAGTGCCGACATCGACGGAGCGGTCGGCGCCGCCGCGTTGAAGGTGGCCCGGTCCGAGCCCGGTGCCGCACCCAGCACCATCACGCCGAAGATCCCGGTCATCGCCGTGACCGGCACCAACGGCAAGACCACGACGTCGCGGATGATCGCCCACATCGCGCGCGCCGACGGGAAGCTCGTCGGCTGGTCCAACACCGACGGCATCTACATCGACGGCGAGCTGGTGGAGGCCGGCGACTACTCGGGGCCGAGCGGTGCCGGTCGGGTGCTCGCCCACGAGAACGTCGAGTTCGCGGTCACCGAGACTGCCCGCGGCGGCATCCTGCTCAAGGGCATCGGACTCACCCGCAACGACGTGTCCGTCGTGACCAACGTGACCGCCGACCACCTCGGGATGCAGGGAATCGACACGGTCGACCAGCTGGCCGAGGTCAAGAGCGTCGTACCCCGGATCACCCGCAAGGACGGCTGGGCGGTGCTCAACGCCGACGACCCGCGGGTCTTCGCGATGCATTCGACGATCAGGGCGCAACCCTGGGTGTTCTCCCGCGACCCCGACTCACCGGCGATCCGCGAGATCCTCAACCACGGCGGCAGGGCCACGACGGTCATCGACGGCTGGCTGTGCGTGCTGAAGCCGAACGCCGACGCCGATCCGCTCATCGAGCTGGTCGACGTGCCGATGACGCTGGCCGGGCTCTCCCGCTTCAACGTCGAGAACACCCTCGCGGCGGCCAGCGCAGCGCTCGCGATCGGCATCTCCCGCGACGTGGTGCTCGAGGGGCTGCGCACCTTCCTGCCGGACGCCGAGCACAATCCCGGCCGGATGAACATCTACTCGGTCGGTGCGGTGACCATCGTCGTCGACCTGGCCCACAACGAGGCCGGTCTCGAAGCCTTGCTCGAGGTGATGAGCGGCCTGCGATGCTCAGGAGCCCGGCTGATCCTCGGCCTGGGGGTCGTCGGTGACCGGACCGACGAGCTGATCGACAAGCTCGGCGAGATCGGCGCCCGGGATGCCGACGCCATGGCGATCGCGCACAAGGAGAGATACCTGCGGGGCAGGACGATCGAGGAGCTCGACGAGCTGATGCGCGCCGGTGCCGCCCGGGTCGGCGTCGACCACGTGCCGTCGTACGACACGGAGGTGGACTGCCTGGCCGCGCTCGTCGCCCAGGCCGCACCGGGCGACGTGGTCGGGCTCATGTGCCACGCCCAGCGCCAGGAGGTCTACGACTGGATCGCGGCCCAGGGCGGCAGCAGCGACTCTCCCGAGATCCTCAGCGGCAAGGTCCGGGCCGCGCGGGCGTGAGGACGCCGGACAGCCGAACCGTGCTGGGCCGAGCGTTCGCGCGCCATCAGAGCCTTGTCGTCACGACCGTCGACTCGGGACGCGAGGCGGTTCACCTCGGCGGACGGGTGTCTCCCGCCGACGACACCCTGTTCCAGATCGGCTCGGTGACGAAGGTGTTCACTGCGTTGCTGCTCGCGGTTGCGGTACGTCGCGGGGAGGTGGAGCTCGACCAGCCGGTCGTATCTCTTCTGCCAGCGGATGGGCAATGGCGAGCGGGTCATCGCGACATCACCTTGAAGGAGCTCGCCACCCACACGTCGGGTCTGCCGAGGCTCCCGCCCGGAAGCCTGGGCAAGAGCCTGAGCCGCCACCGCGACCCCTATGCCGACATCGACGCCGAGGAGCTGCTCACGTCGCTGGCGGCGTCACGGATCCGCAACCGCGGCCGGCAGCGGTACTCGAACTTCGGAGTCGGCCTGCTCGGCCATGCGCTCGCCTCGGCTGCCGGCACGACGTACGACGAACTGGTGCGCGACGAGGTCGGTGCTCCACTCGGGATGCCGGACACGGTCGTGCGGCTCGATGTCGACCAAGCGGCTCGGGCGGCGGTCGGTCACACCCGTCGGCTCAAGCCGCGATCGGTTGCCTGGCAGTTCGACGCCCTGGCCGGGGCGGGTGCGCTGTGGTCGACTTCCGCGGACCTGCGGCGGTTCCTGACCGCACAGCTCGAACCACCAGCGGGGCTGCTGGGCGACGCGATCAGGCTCACGCAGCGACCGCACCTCGAACGGGGCAAGACGGCACACGGGCTTGCCTGGATGGGGCTGCCGCCCGTGTCGAGGGTCAGCGGGTTCTTCCACAACGGCGGTACGGCGGGCTTCCGCAGCATGGTCGTGGTGAGCCCATCGGCCGGGGCAGCGGTGGCAGCACTGACCAACTCCGACCGCAGTGTGGACGGCGTGGGGCTGACCATGCTGCAGAGCATGACGACCCGCTGACCCTCACCCACGTCACGCGACGGCCAGCCGAACGCGTGAAGGGGCCACTTGCCTTGCTGGACGACCCGCTGGCCTACCCCGCGTCGGGCGGCGTGAAGTCGGGGTCGGCGGCCGGTGCGTCGTCGCTGGCGGAGGCACCAGCCTGGGCCTGGTGGGACCAGGTTTCGAGCTCGGCCATGACCGCGGGGTGCTGGTCGACGCACATCACGACCAGGTCGCCCTTGTTGGCTCGGCCCATGGCGTGCCGGATCGCCTTGATCTCGTCCATCACAACCTCGACCTGCTTGCAGCGGGCACCGGTCTCCATGGCCGTGCGGACCCCCTCGGCGACCAACGTCGAGGTCTCGCCTCGCTTGCGGCCCCGCAGCGCCAGGTCCTCGCGCACGATGACCACGTCGAAGTGCTGGGCGGCGATCGAGCCGAGCTCGCACATGTCCTCGTCGCGGCGGTCGCCGGCGGTGGCGATGACGGCGATCCGGGACGGCCTGGCCAGCTCGTGGGACGACTCCAGGGAGTCACCGACCCGGTCCACGAAGTCGCCGAGCATCCGCATGCCCGGCGCGTTGTGGCAGTAGTCGACGATCACGTTGACGCCGTCGACCTCGACCTCGTTGAGGCGGCCGGGGGACAGGTAGTAGTTCGTCGAGAACGTTCGCAGGCCCTGCCGGATGTCGTGAAGCGGAGCGCCCGCTGCGAACGCGGCCGCAGCCGCGCCCAGGGCGTTCTGCACGTTCATCCGGGCCCGGCCACCGAAGGTCGCGGGAAGGAGGTGGGTCCAGGCAAGCTGCATCTCGCGTCGGCCGTGCTTGACCACGATCATCTCGCCGCGCTCGGACGGCTCGAGGACCAGCGCCTTGCCGCCCCGACGGCAGTGGGTGTCGATCATCTCCCGGGTCTCCGAGCCGGGCTCCGCCATCGAGAACCACACGACCTGGCCCGAGCATCGGCGCCGCATCTCGCGCACCAGCGGGTCGTCGGCGTTGAGGACGGCGTGGCCGTCCCTCGGCACGGCCTCGACCAGCACCGCCTTGACGTCGGCGAGCTGTTCGACGGTGTCGATGCCGCGCATGCCGAGGTGGTCCGGCTGCACATTGAGTACGACGGCCACGTCGTTGCGCTCGTAGCCGAGGCCCTCACGCAGGATGCCGCCACGGGCGACCTCGAACACAGCGAAGTCGACGCGTGGGTTCTGGAGCACCATCCGGGCCGACCGCGGGCCCGACGCGTCGGACTTGATCAGCAGCCGCTCGTCGATGACGACCCCATCGGTCGAGGTCATGCCGACCTTGCGGCCCATGCCCTTGAAGATGTGGCTGATCATCCTGCTGGTGGTGGTCTTTCCGTTGGTGCCGGTCACGGCCACGATCGGGATCCGGGACGGCGCACCCGGAGGGAACAGCATGTCCACCACGGGCTTGGAGATGAACTGCTGTTCACCGATGGTCGGGTGGGTGTGCATCCGGAATCCCGGGGCGGCGTTCACCTCGCAGATCGCGCCGCCGGTCTCGCGGACCGGCTCGGTGATGTCGGGGCAGATGAAGTCGATGCCGGCGATGTCGAGCCCGATCATTCGCGCCGCTTCCTCGGCGATCTCGACGTTCTCGGGGTGGGCCTCGAAGGTGCGGTCGATGGAGATGCCGCCGGTCGACATGTTGCCGGTCAGCGCCAGCTTCACCATCTCGCCCTCGGGCGGTACGTCGTCGAGCTCGTAGCCCTGCTCGCGGACCAGCTCGATGGCCTGGTCGTCGACCTTGATCCGGGTCAGCACCTTCTCGTGACCGACTCCACGACGCGGGTCGGCGTTGGCGGTGTCGACAAGCTCCCGGATCGTGCAGTTGCCGTCGCCGGTGACCGAGGCGGGAACCCGTTCGGCAACGGCGGCGAGCTTGCCGTCGATGATCAGGCAGCGGTAGTCCTTGCCGACCACGAGGGACTCGACGATGACCCAGCCGCGCCGGGACTCGCCCTCGGCGATCGTGAAGGCCTCGCGGACCTCGGCCTCGTCCTGGAGGTCGAGGCAGACGCCGCGGCCGTGGTTGCCGTCGAGCGGCTTCACGACCACCGGGTAGCCGATCCGGTTGGCCGCCCGCACCGCGCCCTCGACCGAGCGCACCGAGTCCTGCTTGGGCACCGGAAGGCCTGCGGCACCGAGCAGACGGGTCGTCAGGTCCTTGTCGGACGCAATGTCGACCGCGATCGAGGAGGTCGCCGACGTCATCGTGGCCCTGATCCGCTTGGCATGCACGCCCTGGCCGAGCTGGACCAGTGACTGCTGGTTGAGTCGGATCCAGGGGATGTCGCGGGAGACGGCCTCGTCGACGATCGCCTGGGTGGACGGTCCGAACGCGGTGCGTTCGGCGCGCTTGATGAACGACTCCAGCTCGTCGTGCCAGTCGAGGTCGGGGTCTGCCTGCACGAGATGGTTGACGAGTCGTACGGCGAGCCTGGCCGCGGCGAGACCGACCTGTTCGTCGACGTACCCGAAGATCACGTTGTAGTGACCCGGCTGACCCTTGACCTGCCGCGTCTTGCCACGCCGGATGTCGTGGCCGACGACCTGCTGGAGGCCGAGAGCGGCGTGCTCTGTCACGTGGCCGAGCCAGGTGCCCTCGGTGAGCCGCTCGACGAAACCGCCCCGGCGACCACGGGAGCAGGAGTGGTCACGGAGTCCGGGCAGGAACTCGAGAAGGTTGTCGGTGAAGCCGGGGATGGTGTTGGTGGGGTACTGCTCGAGGTCACCCAGGTCGACGACGAGGTGGATGGCCTTCTCGTAGGACCACACGTTCGCTCCGCGGTAGACCCGGGTGTCGACGATCGACAGGTCGGGGGAGGGGCGTCCGCCGGTGAGGGGCGTGTCGGTCATGCGGAATCTCCATTCCGTCGCGGGGTGGTCTGCTTGCGGGAACGAGCCTGTCGACGCCGGAGGGCCATCGGGGAGGCGTCGGCCGCCGCGATGTCACGGGCGAGCTGGCGCAGGTCGCTGCCCGCCTCGGCGATCTCGTCGGCCTCGGACTCGTCGATGACCGGTGGCTGGAGGATCGAGCTCGCGGGTGGTCAGGTCGAACCGGGATCCGGCGGGGAGCACGTGGAGCACCACGCCGCTGGTGAGCAGGGGCCGTGAGCGGGGGGCGTCGTGAGCGTCCGTCACCACGTTGGCGGGGTCGAACAGAGTCACCGCGCCACGGCCGATGACGTCGAGGATCTGGTGTTCACCGTCGAAGGACACCACGGCGGCGGTGTCCTCGTCGACGCCCATGCCGAGCAGCTGGGGCGACTGGGCCACGATCATCAGCAGTCGGCCATAGCGGTTTCGCTGCTCGAAGTGCTGGTCGATCACGGTCGAGTCCAGCAACCCGAGACCGGCAGCCACCTGCGTCATCCGCTGCTTCGGGGTCGTTCCGCCGACGCCGAAGGCGACCATGTGGCTGGACTGGATGCTCGCGCCCGCGCTGGTTCCGGCGATGACGACCCCGCGCTCGTGGGCGGCCCGGATCGCGTCGCCGAACGGTGTCCCACTGATCACGCCGGAGAGCTTCAGCTGGTTGCCGCCGGTCATGAAGATGCCGGTCACGTCGTCGAGGACGTCGACGAAGGCGGGGTCGCCCGCCTGTTCGCGGGACTCGGGCCGGGCCGAGACCACCTCGGCAGCGCCCAGCTTGGTGAAGATCGCGTCATAGACCTCGATCACCTCGGGGCCGAGCGACGAAGCCGTCGCGACGACCGCGATCCGGGCCTGCGGACCGCCCGCCGCACGGACGAACTCGGTGAGCACGGTCCGCCTGCGGAGCTTGTCCTCGGCGCCCCCGATGATCATCAGCGGGCCGCGGCCGGGCGCGCGGGGTGTGGTGTCGATGACCTGCTCTCCTTCGCGGCCGGGCGTTGGCATGACAGGCAGGCTAGCCGGTGACAGAGTTGGCGTGTGAACGACCGTCCCCGAGTCCTCGTGGTGATGCGCCACGCCAAGGCACAGCAGTTCGGCCCGACCGATCACGAACGCGATCTCGAGGCTCGCGGACGACGTGACGCGACCGAAGCCGGCGAGTGGCTGGCCCTGCACGAGATCGACTGCGACTACGCCCTCGTCTCCGATGCGGTCCGCGCGGTCGCCACGTGGGAGGCGGTCTGCAAGGGGGCGGACTGGGACGTCGAGCCGGACATCGACTCGTCGCTGTTCGCGGCCGGCCCGGACACTGCCCTCGATGTGCTGCGGTCCCTGCCCGACGAGGCGACGAGCGTGCTGCTGGTCGGGCACAATCCCACGGTGGCCTCGCTCGCCCAGATGCTCGACGACGGCGAGGGTGACGAGGACTCGATCTCGGAGATGGCACAGGGGTTCCCCTCGTGTGCCATGGCCGTGTTCGCGTACGACGGCGACTGGGCCGACCTGGAGGTCGGGTCGGCGCGGGTCACGGACTTCCACGTCGGTCACGGCTGACCGGACACCAGCGACCTCTCAGGCCTCGATGGGTGGTTCGGGTGTGACGATCCCTGCTTCGGCGTCGGCGGCCTCGACCTCCTCGCGGGAGATCCCGAGCAGGTACATGATGGTGTCGAGGTAGGGCACGTTCACCGACGTGTCGGCGGCATCCTGGACGACGGCCTTCGCGTTGTAGGCGACGCCGAGACCGGCTGCGTTGAGCATGTCCATGTCGTTGGCGCCGTCACCGATGGCGATCACGGACCTCTCGGTGAGACCGCTTCTCGCCGCGAACTCCCGCAGCGCGTTCGCCTTGCCCGCCCGGTCGATGACCTCCCCGACGATGCGGCCGGTGAGCTTGCCGTCGGCGATCTCGAGCTCGTTGGCGCGGGCGAAGTCGATCCCGAGCTCGACGGCGAGCCGGTCGGTGATCTGGCTGAAGCCTCCCGAGACGATCGCGAACCGGTAGCCCAGGCGCTTCAGGGTGCGCACCAGCGTGCGCGCCCCTGGAGCGAGCACGATCGCGTCGTACACCTTGTCCAGCGCGGTGGCATCGACACCCTCGAGCATCCGAACCCGAGAGCGGAGCGACTCCTCGAAGTCGATCTCGCCTCTCATGGCTGCCTCGGTGATCCGGGCGACCTCGGCCTCGTGCCCGACGTACGCGGCGATCATCTCGATGATCTCGCCCTGGATGAGCGTGGAGTCGACGTCCATCACGATCAGCCGCATCCCGCGACGCATCAGGTTGGCGGACTGGACGGCGACGTCGACGCTGTGCCTCGCCGCCTCCTGCGCCAGTGACGTGCGCAACCGATCGGTGGGTACGCCGGACACGTGCAGGTCGATCGCGGTCACCGGATAGCGTGCCATCCGCTCGATCCGGTCGATGTTGGCGCCGGTGTCTGCGATCCGACCGGCGATCGCGGCCATCGCGGTCGCCTTCAGCGGCGTCCCGATGATCGTGACGTGGCTTCGGCCTTCCTTGCGAGCCCTGTTGTCACCGGTGCCCCGGTCGACCTCGACATGCATGTCCAGCGCCAAGGCGGCCTTCTCGACGGCGTCGCGGAGCTTCTTCCAGTCCCGTGGCGCCGTGACGAGCAGGCCGAGGACGAGACGGCGACGCAGCACGATCTGCTCGATGTCGAGGACCTCGACCCCGGCCAGCGCCAACGTCGAGAACAGCGCGCTGGTGACGCCGGGACGATCCTTGCCGGTCAGCGTGATGAGGAGGGTCTCGGGCTTGCGGTCACTGTTCGGGGCGGGCCGCCGCTGGGGGTGCATGGCACGATCGTGCCATCGCCAAAAGCCGAAGACGACCTCAGTCTTGTGCGATGGGTGGAATGAAACTTGGGTTCAGGCGTGCTGTCGTGGTCACCGCTGTTGTCGGGCTGTCGATAATTTCCGGTCCGGCCGCCAACGCAGCCGTGTTCGTCGACGACACACCGGAGCAGGCCTGGCGCACGAACGGCGTTACCTTCGCGACGAAGATCGTGGGCAACATCGTGATCGTGGGCGGCCGCTTCACCGACGTGATCTCACCGACCGGCCAGCACGTCGCGCGCACCAACCTCGCGGCGTTCTCCCTTTCGACGGGGGCCCTGCTGACGGGTTGGCAGGCAAACGCCAACGCCGAGGTGCGTACCATCGCCAGCGACGGCACGGACGTCTGGGTCGGTGGCTTCTTCACCCAGCTCGCGGGCCAGGCGCGCGGGCACATCGCCAAGCTCGACGCATCGACCGGCGCCCTCGACGCCTCCTTCGCGCCCAACCTGAACAACAACGTGCGCGGACTCGAGGTGGCGGAAGGGTCGGTCGTCGCCGGCGGCACCTTCGCCCGCGTCAACGGCGTCGGGGGACACCTGCACATCGTCAAGCTCGACGGCGAGACCGGTGCGGTCGACCCACAGTTCACGGCCAGCGCCAGCAGGGCCGTGCTGACCATGGTCAAGGCGCCCACCAGCAACGTGATCTACATCGGCGGCCAGTTCGACTTCGTCAACGGCATCGCTCGCGAGGGTGTCAGCGGGCTGGACTTCACGACGGGTGCCGTGGTCGGGCCACCGATGCTGGGCTCCCAGCGGCCGACGTACGGGCTCGACATCGGCCCGGACGGCTCGCAGCTCTACGGCGCGCTGGTCAACAACACCTGCATCGACTGGCGCACGTCGAACGGCACCCGCGCCTGGGGCTTCCGTACCCAGGGCAACGTGCAGGCCGTGAAGTACTTCTCAGGCACCGTCTACTGCGGTTTCCACGACGCCTTCCAGGATGACGAGACTCTCAAGCTCCTGGCCGCCAACGCCGTCACCGGTGCCATCGACCCCGACTTCCGGCCGGCGATCAACTCGTTCTTCGGTGTCCGGTCCATCGACGTCACCGATGACGGGGTCGTCATCGCAGGGAACTTCACCGAGGTCTCAGGCGTGAGCGCGCGCGGGCTTGCGATCTTCCGTCCCTGACGGGTACTGGGGGATGGGGGCAAATATGGCCATGCCCAGCCCGGGTGGGCGTCCCGCACCCTTGACCCCATGCGTACACCAACTTCTCGGCTCGGGTCCCTGCTGGTCACGGGTCTGATCGGGCTTTCTCTGTCCTTGTCCGTGACCTCCCGCGCGTCGGCGCAGGTGTACGACGACAGCACATCCCAACCGGGGTACGGCGTGTCCGGAACCGTCTTCGCAACGGCCATCGTCGGAGACACCGTGTTCGTGGGCGGGAAGTTCCTGAAGGTCCACACGACGTCCGGCACGAGGATCGACCGGCAGAACCTGGCTGCGTTCTCGTTGTCGACCGGAGAGCTGCTCACCTCCTGGACCGCGGGGGTCGACGACACGGTCCGGGCCCTGGCCACCGACGGCACCAGCCTGTACGTCGGCGGCAGGTTCCTCAACGCCTCCGGCGAGCCCCGGATGCGGATCGCCAAGTTCGACGCGGCGACCGGCAACCTCGACCCTGCCTTCCACCCGACCTTCAGCGGCGGGGTGAAGGCCATCGACGTCGACGGCTCCGACCTCTACGTGGGCGGTGGCTTCGGTACCGTCAGCGGCACCAGGCACCAGAACATCGTCAAGCTGGACACCGCGACCGGGGCCGTGTCTGGAGCGTTTCAGGCCACGACCGACCGGGCCGTCTGGTGCCTGGTGAAGTCGCCGGCCGGCAACACCCTGTGGGTAGGGGGTCTCTTCGAGTTCGCCAACGGCCAGCCCCGGCTGGGCATCGGCGGCCTCGACAGCGACACCGGAGCACTCGTCGGCCCGGAGTTCGGCCACACAGACACTCCCGTCTACGGACTCGACATCAGCCCCGACGGGGGCATGCTGTTCGCCGCCCAGAAGAGCAACCAGGGTGGCGGCTGGCGAGTCAGCGACGGGGAACGACGATGGGTGGTCCGCATGGACGGGAACGCCCAAGCGGCCAAGTACTTCGACGGCAACGTCTACTTCGGGTTCCACGACGGCTACCAGGGCGACGTGGCGCTCAAGCTCCTATCCGCTGATGCAGTCACCGGAGCCGTCGACCCCGACTTCAGACCCACTTTCGACAGGTTCATGGGCGTCCACGCGATCGATGCGACGGCCAACAAGCTGGTCGTCGGGGGACAGTGGGACAACGCGTCCGGAGTCGCCCGGAAGAACATCGCAGTCTTCTCGCCCTGATCGAGTCAGGCGTCCGGCCACGCCTCGGGTGAGCAAGCCGCGGCAACGGCTCGCCGCCCGGCCCTGGCGAGCGGCTGCAACGCAGTCCGGCGCTGTTCGATCTCGTACGCCGTGAGCGCGGCGCCGTCGTCCTCGAGCGCCAGTCCGACGATGCGGAGCGCCTGACTCCCCCTGGCGGCCAGGTCGACACAGATCGGGGGCGTGCCGGCTGGAGCGGCCTCCCGGCCGACGTGCCGCAGGTTCAACAGCTCGTCGGCCACCTCGGGCCGCCAGCGAGCGACGTCGAGCTCACTCAGCGCTGCCGCGGTCTCCAGCAGCGCGGTGCGCAGCCCGCGGTCGGCCTCGCCGACGTCCGGCACCTGTCGCCGATGGGCGGGAACGCAGCGCCACACGACTCCGCGACCCGCACGCACCGGCACCAGGCCCCGATCCGCGCCGACCAGCACCACCGCCTCCCGGTACTCGATCGCCTCCCGGTTGAACGGCGCCGGGCCACCGAGCCCGACCGGATCCCCCTCGACGGGGAGCGCCAACCCGGCCGCAGTGGAGCCCAGGGCTCGGATCGGACCCAGGGCCAACACCAGCGGCATCGACTCGGCGGCACCGGCACCGGCCAGGCCGGTCACGTCATGCGCCGCGTCCGCACCGACCACGGCAGCAAGGAGGGCGTCCGGGCTCTCGCGGCCCCGCAGCCAGGCCGTCAGCCACCAGGCCAGCCGGCCCGAATCGGGGAGGTGATGGTCCACGCCGCGAGAGCCTACGGCTCTGGATAGGGTGCAGCCATGAGCGGTGTCCTCGACTTTGCCGGCGTCAGCGTCAGGCGCGGCGGGAACCTCCTGCTCGAAGGGATCGACTGGTCGGTCTCGGAGGACGAGCGCTGGGTGATCCTCGGCCCCAACGGCGCCGGCAAGACCACGCTCCTGCAGCTTGCGGCCGCCCAGATGCAACCGACCTCGGGCGTTGCGGCGGTGCTCGGCGAGGAGCTCGGCGACGTCGACGTCTTCGACCTTCGCCCGCGGATCGGGCTGACCAGTGCCGCCATCGCGGACCGGATCCCGCGGCATGAGCTGGTCCGGGACGCGGTCGTGTCCGCGTCGTACGGCGTGGTCGGGCGCTGGCGCGAGAACTACGAGTCGCTCGACCACCATCGCGCGGACCAGCTGTTGCGCGAGGTCGGCATGCAGGACCTGGGCGACCGGACCTTCGGGACGCTCAGCGAGGGCGAGCGCAAGCGGGTGCAGATCGCCCGGTCCCTGATGGCCGACCCCGAACTGCTGTTGCTGGACGAGCCCGGCGCCGGCCTCGATCTCGGTGGCCGCGAGGACCTGGTCCACATCCTGTCGATCCTGGCGAACTTCGAGCAGGCTCCGGTGATCGTGATGGTCTCGCACCACGTCGAGGAGATCCCGCCCGGCTTCACCCATGCCCTGCTGATGCGCGACGGCAAGGTGGTGTCGTCGGGGCCGATCGACGACGTGATCACCGAATCCAAGCTTTCGGAGACATTCGGGATGCCGTTGGTGGTCACCCGGACGGCCGGCCGCTACACCGCCCGGCGGCGGACACGCCGCCACGTCGGCTGACCACTCGCCACGTCGGGCTACTGTTCGGTACATGGACTGGCTCGGCGAACACCTGTGGGCAACGTGGCTCGCGCTCGCCATCCTGCTCGGCGTGCTGGAGATGTTCAGCCTCGACATGGTGCTGCTCATGCTCGCGTCGGGCGCCCTGGCAGGATCGCTGACCGCCGCCGTCGGCATGCCCCTGCCGGTCCAGGTCATCGTCGCCGCCCTTGCGTCGATGGCGATGCTGACGACGGTCAGGCCGAGCGTGATCAAGCGTCTCCACACCGGCCCGGAGCTGCGGCTCGGGCACGGGAAGCTGGTGGGACGACAGGGCGTGGTCACCGAGACCATCACGGCCCAGCAGCACGGCCGGATCAAGCTCGAAGGCGAGATCTGGTCTGCCGCACCCTACGACGACAACGACACGATCGCCGCGGGGGAGACCGTCGAGGTA
Source organism: uncultured Actinomycetota bacterium (assembly GCA_963844385.1). Lineage (GTDB taxonomy): Bacteria > Actinomycetota > Actinomycetes > Propionibacteriales > Nocardioidaceae > Nocardioides. Next base: position 189,879 of record CAWJOJ010000015.1, read on the forward strand.
TTCGAGATCCGCGGCGCAACCGCGTTCGTCCACCCGATTCCCCGCCTGGACCCCTGAAAGAGAGCGCCATGCCCATCCTTCTCGTCATTCTCGCCCTGGTGATCGTCTTCGTGGTCGTCGTGCTCGCCAAGACCGTCCGCATCGTCCCGCAGGCCCGGGCCGGCATCGTCGAGCGCTTCGGCAAGTACAAGGAGACGTTCCCGGCGGGCCTCAACATCATCGTTCCGTTCATCGACAAGGTGCGCTACCTGATCGACCTTCGTGAGCAGGTCGTGTCGTTCCCGCCGCAGCCGGTGATCACCGAGGACAACCTGGTGGTGTCGATCGACACCGTCATCTACTTCCAGGTGACCGACCCGGTCGCCGCGACCTACGAGATCGCGAACTACATCCAGGCCGTCGAACAGCTCACCATGACCACCCTGCGCAACATCGTCGGCGGGATGGACCTCGAGGAGGCGCTGACCAGCCGCGACCAGATCAACACGCGGCTGCGCGGCGTCCTCGACGAAGCCACCGGCAAGTGGGGGATCCGGGTCAACCGGGTGGAGCTCAAGGGCATCGACCCGCCGCCGTCGATCAAGGACTCGATGGAGAAGCAGATGCGCGCCGACCGCGACAAGCGCGCCGTCATCCTCACCGCCGAGGGCCAGCGTCAGTCCTCCATCCTCACCGCCGAGGGCCAGAAGCAGTCCGCGATCCTCACCGCCGAGGGCGCCCGCGAGGCGCAGATCCTGCGTGCGCAGGCAGACCGCGAGGCGTCCATCCTGCGGGCCCAAGGTGAGGGACAGGCCATCCTGACCGTCTTCCAGGCGATCCACGACGGGCAGCCCGACCAGTCGCTGCTCGCCTACCAGTACCTCCAGATGATGCCGAAGATCGCCGCAGGGGACGCCAACAAGGTGTGGATCGTCCCGTCGGAGATCGGAAAGGCCCTCGAGGGTCTCGGCTCCACGATGACCGACCTGACCGGGATCCCCAAGGAGGTCTCGGGCCCCCGCAAACGCGTGGACATGGGCTCCTCCGAGCGCGCCACGCTGGCCGGGAGCGGCGCCGACGCCGAGGTGAGCAAGGCCAAGGCCGCGGTCGATGCGGCGATCGCCGAGGCCAAGGGCGCGGCGTACGCCGACCCGAGGCGCGCCGTACCTCCCATCCCGGCCGAGCCCGGCGCCGGTTCGATCGCGGCCGACCCCACCGCACCCGGCCCCTCTGAGCCGCCCGTGGAGCCCCCCGCTCAGTGAGCCCGCTCGAGATCGGCGCGATCCTCCTCGCGGGGCTCGGCGCCGGCACCATCAACGCCGTAGTGGGGTCGGGAACGTTGATCACGTTCCCGACCCTGCTCGCGTTCGGGGTCTCACCCGTCACCGCCAACGTCTCCAACACCGTCGGGCTCGTGCCCGGGTCGATCTCGGGATCCGTCGGCTACCGGCGGGAGCTCTCCGGTCAGCGTGGCCGCGTCTTGCGGCTCGGTGTCGCGTCCATGGCCGGCGGCGCGCTCGGCGCCGTCCTCCTGCTGGCGCTGCCCGAGGCCGCGTTCTCGGCCATCGTCCCCGCGCTGATCGTCCTCGGCTGTGTGCTGGTGGTGTTCCAGCCGCGGATCTCGGCGTGGGTCGCGCTACGCCACGAGGCGGCCGGCGGGGTTCCGGAGCACGGCGTCTGGTGGGTCTGGCCCGGCGTGCTGCTCGCCGGGGTGTACGGCGGATACTTCGGAGCCGCCCAGGGCGTGCTGTTGATGGCGATCATGGGCATCGGCATAGACGAGACCCTCCAACGTCTCAACGGCGTCAAGAACGTCCTCGCCACCATCGTCAACGCCGTGGCCGGGCTCGTGTTCATCGCGGTCGCCGAGGTGGACTGGGCGGTCGCCGGCCTCATCGCCGCAGGGTCCGTGGTGGGCGGCCAGCTGGGGGCGGCGTACGGCCGTAGGCTGCCGTCCTCGGCCCTGCGTGCCCTGATCGTCCTGGTGGGCGTGGTCGCCCTGACCGTGTTCCTGCTCGACTGAGCATGGCCCCTTCACCCGGGTGCACAGCCACCCGGGTGCACAGCTCACCCGGGTGCACAGCGCCATCGGCAGACGGGCAGGATGGTCCCATGGCTCCGACCGACCCCTCGCAGCAAAGCAGGCGACGGTTGGGTCCTTTGGCGATTGCCTTGAGCCTGATCGTGGGCGGAGCCCAGCTGGCCTACTTCCTCGTCTACCCTTCGATCTCCCAGGAGGGGGCCACAGACGAGTGGGTCTTCGACGTTGCCTACCTGGTGGCGGTCGTTCTGTCCTTGGCCGGGTGGGCAGGGGTCCTCGTGTGGTCCGCAGTCTCGCTGCGCCCGGGTAGCCCCACCGGACCGCGACTGCTGCCCCAGATGTCACTGGGTGCGGCGATGCTCAGCCTCGGCCTGCTCCTCGGTCTCTTCGTCCTCGTCGTGGCGCTCTCGGTCGGCGACGACTCGGCCTGGTTGGCGGTCTTCGCCCAGGGCGCGTCGAGCTCGGTTCTGGTGGCCCTTGCCTACTCGCTGCGCAAAGAGTCTCCACAGTTCCTTCGCTGAAGGTTTGGACTGCTGACCGCGGGGCAGGTTGTCTGGCGTAAAACCCCCAACCTTCGCCGAACGGAGCAACGATGTCCCGCAGGTCTCGCGAGCGCTGGGCTTCCCGGCACGATCGAAGCGATCGGACGGCCCAGGCCTTCGGTCGGGCGGCCAGCGGGTTGCAGCCGATCTCGGTCTCCAGTCAACGCGGTGCCGTCACCGTCGATCTGGATGCCCGCGGCACGGTCACTCGGGTCACGGTCAACGCGCAGTGGAAGCAGGAGTGCCAACCGCCGGAGCTGGGCACGCTGGTGCTGCAGACCCTCGGCGAGGGACAGGCGAAGCGGTTCGGACAGTGGGCGGAGGCCACCGAGGCGGGCGAGCCCGAGCCGGCGCGTCCGATGACCGATCCTGGCTACCGGACCCGCGTCGTCAAGGGCTCCCGCGGGGACTTCGCCGTCAGGGACGCGATCCGGAAGGTCGGCGGTCTCAACGGCGCGCTCGACGAGCTGATCGACTCCATGAAGGCCGTCGCCACGGCCGAGCATCGAGGACGAAGCAGCAGCGGTCACGTGACTGCCACGGCCAACGGCCGCAGCGAGGTCGTCGGCATCGACTTCGAGGTCGACTGGCTCGACAGCGCCCACAGCTTCAACATCGGCCGCGAGGCAACCGAGGCCATCAACGACTCCGTACGCCGGGCCGCGTCGAGCACCCTCGACGAGGTCGTTGCCGACAGCCGACTCGGGCGGCTGAGACAGCTCCTCGTGGAGCCGGCGGAAGCGCCGAAAGCTCCCCCGAGCAACAACAACGAAGGTGGGACCCAAGCATGACCACGCTGAAGATGGCCATCGACGCCCTGAACGGCGACTCCGGACGCTGGCACGAGGTGTCCGGAAGCTTGAAAGGCGCCGCCACGGCAGCCGAAGGCCTCGACGTCTACTCGTTCTCCTTCCCGGCGATGGCAGACGTCGACCTGTACCCCGTCTACTGCAAGCTGCAGAACAAGGTGGCTGACCTGCTCTCGGGCGGATCGACCGAGACCCAGGACGTGGCGGACGAACTGATCCATGTCCGCAAGATCCTCGAGGGCAGCGACGCCGCCGCCCAGCAGGCCCTCACCGAGCTCTGGGACTACTCCTAAGACTGTTTCGCACGATGACGAAAGGAGCCCGCACCCATGGGCGACGACCACAGCATTGATGAGCTCTTGGACCTGGTCGAGGAACTCGAGGACAAGCTCGAGTCTCTCCGCAACGCGGTGAACTCACTACTCGACCACCTCCCCTGGTACGTCCCGGGCTGGGTGACCGACAAGATCCGCGACAAGTGGAACGAATTGTGCGCTGACTGGAAGGCGTCCCTGGAGGACTGGAAAGCCGACCTTGCCGCGGTCGGCGAGGCCTGGACCCTGCGCGGGGCGGCCGATCAATGGTCGACGGATGTGGGAGAGAAGGTGTCCGGCCTGCCCGGCAAGATCGCGGTCGGACCGTTGCACTCCGACGAGATCTTCTCGGGCGCGTCCGCCGACGCCTACAAGGGCATCATTCCCGGCCAGGGCCTCGCGATCACCAACATCACCGCCAACCTCACCTCAGCCCTGTCCAAGGGGCTCGACGACACCGCCGACGCGATCAACGACTACAACTCAAAGATGATCGTCGCTGTCATTGCCCTGGCCGTGGCCGTTGCCTCGGCAATCGCCGCCGTGGTCACCTCCGAGACCGGCGTCGGCGCGGTGATCGGACTGATCGCGTGCATCGGCGCCGTCGCAGTCTTCGCCGGCGCGGTCTACTCGGCGGAGACAGGCATCGACAACGCCGCCGAGGGCGTGCAGAGCATCTGGAACACGGCCATCGGCAACTGGGCCGGGTACGACGGCCAGAAGTGGCCCCAGGCGACCTTCTCCTCCTGACGCCTCAGTCCGAGCCGGCGGCGGCTCTGACCAGCCCGGCCAGGAGGCCCACGTCGGCAGCTGTCTCGGGATGCCACTGGACCGCCACACAGAACCGGTCGCCGGGGGACTCGATGGCTTCCAGCGTGCCGTCCGTCGCATGGGCGGCGGGCAGGAACCCGGGATGCTCGCGCACTGACTGGTGGTGGTGGCAGTTGACAGTCAGGCGTTCACCGAGGAGTCCGGCGATCCGGGTGCCGGGAGCCGTCTCCACCTCGACCGCACCGAACTCGTCACCCCCCGGGCTGTGCCGTTCGTGACCGACCAGGTCCGGGGTGTGCTGGTCGAGCTTCCCGCCCGCGTGCACGGCCATCACCTGCATGCCGCGACAAACCCCGAGGACCGGCAGCCCGATCGTGGTCGCGGCGTCGAGCAGAGCGATCTCCCAGCCGTCCCGGTCGGCGCGCCACTGGGCGGTCCGGGGGTGCGGTTCGGCGCCGTACCTGGCCGGGTCGACGTCGGCGCCGCCACTGATCACCAGCCCGTCGAGGCGGGCGACGACCACGTCGGCGGCCCCCTCCTGGTCGAGCGGAGGCAACAGCACAGGCACCCCTCCGGTGGCCTCCACCGCGGCGGCGTACTGCGTGGGCAGGATGTCGGCGCGCTGCTGCCACACCCCCCACGCCGCTTCCTCGCGGTAGGTGGTCAGGCCGATGAGGGGAGCGCTCACAGCGGCGTGACGTAGGCGGCCGAGATTCCGCCGTCGACCAGGAAGGTGGACGCGGTGATGAACGACGACTCGTCGGAAGCGAGGAACAGCACAGCGTTGGCCATCTCCTCGGGTTCGGCGAACCGCCCCATCGGCACGTGCACCAGGCGTCGCGCGGCCCGCTCCTGGTCCTTGGCGAAGAGCTCCTGGAGCAGCGGGGTGTTCACCGGCCCGGGGCACAACGCATTGACGCGCACGCCTTCGCGAGCGAACTGCACCCCGAGCTCGCGCGACATCGTGAGCACGCCGCCCTTGGAGGCCGAGTAGGAGATCTGGGACGTCGCCGCCCCCATCACCGCCACGAACGAGGCGGTGTTGATGATCGAGCCGGACTGCTGCTCGATCATGTAGGGCAGGGCCGCCTTGCAGCAGAGGTACACGCTGGTCAGGTTCACCTCCTGCACCCTGCGCCAGGCGTCGAGGTCGGTGTCCAGGATCGAGTCGTCCTCGGGCGGCGAGATGCCGGCGTTGTTGAACGCGATGTCGACCGAGCCGAAGGTGTCCTTCGCGGTCGCGAACAGCGCGTCGACCTGGTCCTTGCTGGTCACGTCCACCTGGACGTACGCCGCGACTTCGGCGCCACCGAGATCGGCGACCACCTTTGCCCCGCGGTCTGTGTCGATGTCCCCGATGACGACCCTGGCGCCCTCCTCGACGAAACGCTTGACGGTGGCCAGGCCGATGCCCGAACACCCGCCGGTGACCACGGCAACCTTGCCCTCGATGCGTCCTGCCATGTCGTGCTCCCTTCAGTGGGCGATGAAGACGTTCTTCTCCTCGGTGAACGCGTTGGGCGCGTCCGGGCCCAGCTCGCGGCCGAGGCCGGACTGCTTGTAGCCCCCGAACGGGGTCCAGTAGCGCACCGACGAGTGCGAGTTGACGCTGAGGTTTCCGGCCTCGACGGCCCGCGCGACCCGCAGCCCGCGCCCCAGGTCGCTGGTGAAGATCGAACCGGAGAGGCCGTACTCGGTGTCGTTGGCCAGCTCGACCGCGTGCGCCTCGTCATCGAACGGCATCACGGCGACCACCGGTCCGAACACCTCCTCGCGCCAGATCCGCGCCGTGGGGTCGTCGGCGAGGACCACCGACGGCGGCACCCAGAACCCGTCGCCTCCGGGGGTGGCGCCGGCGAAGGCGACCTCCACCTCGTCGAGGTACCCCTGCACGGTGTCCTTCTGCTGCGCGGAGATCAGCGGTCCCATCTCGCTCGACTCGTCGGTCGGGTCGAGCACCCGCAGCCCGGTGACGGCCGGTTCGAGCCGTCCCAGGAACTCGTCGTACGCCGACCGCTCGACCAGGATCCGGGACCTCGCGCAGCAGTCCTGGCCCGCGTTGTCGAAGGCGGCGTACGGCGCGGCCGCGGCCGCAGCCTCGAGATCCGCGTCGGCGAAGACGACGTTCGCGCTCTTGCCGCCGAGCTCGAGCGTCACCCGCTTCACCTGGTCGGCGCAACCCGCCATGATTCGCTTGCCGACGCCAGTGGAGCCGGTGAAGCAGACCTTGCGGACGAGTGGGTGGGTGACGAACCGCTCGCCGACCACCGAACCCTTGCCGGGGATCACGGTCAGGACCCCGTCTGGCAGTCCGGCCTCGAGCGCCAGCTCGGCGATCCGGATCGCGGTCAGGGGGGTGACCTCGGCCGGCTTGAGCACGACGGTGTTCCCGGCGGCGAGTGCGGGCGCGAGACCCCAGGCCGCGATCGGCATCGGGAAGTTCCACGGCACGATGATCGCGACCACCCCGAGCGGCTCGTGGAAGGTCAGGTCGACCCCGCCGGCCACGGGGATCTGGCGCCCGAACAGCCGCTCCGGCGCCGCCGAGTAGTAGTTGAGGCAGTCGCGAACGTTGCCGGCCTCCCAGCGTGCGTTGCCCCAGGTGTGCCCGGCATTGCGCACCTCGAGCTCGGCCAGCTCGTCGATGTGGTCGTCGACGACCGCCGCGAACCGCCGGAGCAACGTGGCCCGTTCGCCTGGCGGCATCGCGCGCCAGGCCGGGAATGCGTCGTGGGCCTTCTCGATCGCCGCGTCCGTGTCGGCCAAGGTCGCCAGCGCCACCTCGGTCACCGGCCGGGCGGTCGCCGGGTTGATGACCGTGTAGGTCTCGGAGGTCATCTACAGCCTCTCGAATCCGCGCTGGAGCTCCCAGTCGGTGACGGTGGAGTTGTAGGCGGCGAGCTCGACGTCGGCCATGTTGACGTAGTGGTCCACGACCTCGTCACCGAAGGCGGCCCGGACGACCTTGGAGCTGCCGAAGAGCTCCTTGGCCTCGGGCATCGTGTGCGGCACCTTCGGCAGCGACGACGTGTACGCGTTGCCGACCAGCTCGTCCCCGAGCTCGAGACTGTTCTCGATCCCGTGCAGCCCGCCGGCGATCATGGCCGCCAGCGCAAGGTAGGGGTTGACGTCGGCGCCGGGCACCCTGTTCTCCATCCGGGCCCCGGCACCACGCCCGACGAGGCGTACGGCGCAGGTCCGGTTGTCCAGGCCCCAGGCGATCGTGGTCGGGGCGAACGACCCGTCGGCGAACCGCTTGTAGGAGTTCACGTTCGGTGCGTAGAGCAGCGTGAAGTCAGCGGTCGTGGCCAGCACGCCCGCGACGAACTGGTCGTAGAGCTCGGTGCGCTCCCCGGTCGCCTCGTCCCAGAACACCAGCTCGCCGTCCTTGCCACGCAGGGACAGGTGGATGTGGCAGGAGCTGCCCTCGCGCTGGTTGTACTTGGCCATGAACGTGATCGACTTGCCTTGTTGGGCAGCGATCTCCTTGGCCGCGGTCTTGTAGACGGCGTGGTTGTCGGCGGTCACGAGCGCCTCGTCGTACAGGAACCCGATCTCCTGCTGACCGAAGTTGCACTCGCCCTTCGCGCCCTCGACGTTGAGGCCGGCGGCATACATGTGGTTGCGGATGTCCCGGAGGAGCGGCTCGACGCGCGTGGTGCCGAGGATCGAGTAGTCGACGTTGTACTGGTTGACCGGCGTGAGGCCGAGATAGTGGGCGTCTCCGGCGGCCTCGTAGCTGTCCTCGAACGCGATGAACTCCAGTTCGGTCCCGGCCAGGGCGGTCCAGCCGCGCTCGGCCACCAGGTCGAGCTGGGCACGCAGGATCCCGCGCGGCGACTGGAGCACGGGGGAGTGGTCGGGCCAGACGAGGTCGCACTGGACCAGGGCGGTCGCGGGCAGATGGGTGAGCAGCCGGATGGTGTCCTCGTCCATCACGAACTCCATGTCGCCGTAACCACGCTCCCAGGACGAGATCGCGTAGCCGCCGACCGTGTTCATGTCGACGTCGACTGCCAGCAGGTAGTTGCAGCCCTCGGTGCCGTGGCCGACCACGTGGTCGACGAAGTAGCGCCCGTGCAGCCGCTTGCCCTGCAGTCGGCCCTGCATGTCTGTGAATGCCACCACGACCGTGTCGATCTCACCGGCCCCGATGCGGGCGACCAGGTCGTCCATGCTGAGGTGCCGCTCGTTGCGCGTAGCCATTCCCTCTCCTTCGTGTCGTACGTCGCTTCTTCAGCCAAGCAGCCCGCGCAGCAGCGCGGCGGTGTCCTCACAGTGCTCGGTCATCACGCGACGTGCCTTGCGGGCGTCGCCGGCCAGGATGGCCGCCACGATCGCCTCGTGCTGTGCGTTGGAGTGCTCGATGTTGACGGCCAGCACCGGGATCGCCTGGAGCATGTCGTGCAGGTCGCCCTGCACCCTGGTGACCGCGGCGATGGTGAGCGGTGACCCGCAGGCGGTCGCGATGGCGAGGTGCAACCGGGAGTCGCACTGGCGATGCAGCGCCGGGCTGTCCGCGTCTGCGACCGCGGCCAGGCAGTCGCGCAGCATGGTCTGGGTCTGTTCGTCGAGCTCACGCTCGGCGGCCAGGCCGGCGGCGCCGGGTTCGACGACGCGGCGGAAGGTGAGCGCGTCGAGCAGCTCGTCGTGCCGGCCCTTGAGCGCTGCCGCTCGCGACGCCCTCGGCGCCCGCGGCCGATGTCGTACGACGGTGCCGCCGCCTCGCCCCCTGGTGGTCTCGACCATGCCGGCCGCCCGCAGGGCAGCCATCGCCTCACGCAGGGTGGCTCTGGACACGGCCATCCGGTCGGCCAGCTCACGTTCGGGCGGGAGGAGGGTGTCCCTGGGGTAGATGCCGAGCCGGATCGCGGTGGCCAGCTGTTCGACGCAGGCCTCGAACGCATGGTGACCACGCACCGGGCGCAGGACCGCGCCGGTGAGGTCAGCCGAAGGTGAGGCCGTCATGGGCGCCAACATTTCAGCACGCAGGGGACCCCTGTCAATGGTCGGAATTCATACCATTTTTGGCGGAATCTATTTACGACCCCCTCACAGCGGGTCTAGCCTCCTGAAAACCTGATATCTGAGCTTCGGAGGGCACCATGCCAGACGTCCCCACCATGACCGACGACGAAAAGCATCTCGCCAAACTCGGGTACTCGCAGGATCTCAACCGTTCCTGGTCCGGATTCTCCAACTTCGCAATCTCGTTCTCGATCATCTCGATCCTCGCCGGCTGCTTCACCAACTTCGGCGCAGGCTTCAACAACGGCGGGCCGATCTCGATCTCCTGGTCGTGGCCGATCCTCGGTGTCTTCATCCTGATCATCGGGTTCACGATGTCCGAGCTCGTCTCGGCGTACCCGACCTCCGGCGGCATCTACTGGTGGGCCTCGAAGCTGGGCGGCCCCGCAGCCGGCTTCTTCACCGGCTGGCTGAACCTGATCGGCCTGGTCGCCGTCACCGCTGGTGTCTCCTACGGGTGCGCGACCTTCATCGACCTCACCCTCAGCACCTTCTCCGACGGATACGCCGACGACTACTCGTTGAACCGCGTGTTCCTCATCTTCGTGGTCGTGCTGGCGCTGGCGGCTCGGTGCTGAACATCTTCAGCAGCCACCTGATGGCAGTCATGAACAACGTCTCCGTGTGGTGGCACGTCGTCGGGGCGCCAGGCGATCGTGCTGATCCTGATGTTCGTCCCCGACCAGCACCAGAGCTTCAACTACGTGTTCACCGAGCGGTTCAACAACTCCGGGTTCGCCGACGGCAGCACCACCACCTTCGCCTTCTGGTTCGCGATCGTGCCGTTCGGGTTCCTGCTGACGCAGTACACGATCACGGGCTTCGACGCGTGCGCCCACTTGTCCGAGGAGACCGCCGAGGCGTCCAAGGCGGCCGCCAAGGGCATCTGGCGCTCGATCTTCTACTCCGTGCTCGGCGGCTACATCCTGCTGCTGTGCGTGGTCTTCGCCGTCCCGAACAGCGCGAAGGGCAGCCCGGACAACGCGCTGGGGGTGCCGGCGGCGTGGCGTGGATCTTCAGTCGAGGCCCTGCGGCACCAACTGGGCCACCTTCGTGCTGTTCATCTCGGCATCCGCGCAGTTCTTCTGCGCCACCTCCTGCATGACCTCGGCGTCCCGGATGACGTTCGCGTTCAGCCGAGACGGCGCGATGCCCGGGCTCGAGACACCTGCAGAAGCTCACGGCAAGCGCGTGCCGGCCAACGCCGTGATGCTGGTCGGCGTCTCCGCCGCGGTCGTCACGCTGCCCGCGCTCATCGAGCTCAAGGTGCACGAGGCGTTCCCGCTGATATCCGGTGGCGTTCTACGCGGTGACGTCGATCGCGGTGATCGGCCTCTACCTCGCCTTCGCCATCCCGATCTGGCTGCGCTGGCGGCACGGTGAGCAGGTTCGAGGTCGGCTCGTGGAACAACGGCAGCAAGTACAAGTGGATGAACCTGATCGCGGTCGCCGAGATCGTCGTGGTCTCGCTGTACCTGATGATGCCGTTCGTGCCCGAGCGGCGAACCCGTTCAGCGACGAGTTCGAGTGGAAGTTCGTGAACTACTCCCCGATCGTCACCGCTCGGCGCTCTGCTGCTGCTGACAATCTGGTGGAACGTCTCGGCCAAGCACTGGTTCACCGGGCCGAAGCACACCATCGACCAAGCCGTCGTGGAAGCCTTCGACGACTGACGTGCCCGACCTCGACGAGCTCCTCGACCAGGTGCCGGCGCTTGCCGGACCGCGCCGGGTCGAGGAGCTCGCGGGCGGGCTCACGAACCGCAACTTCAAGGTCACGGCAGGCGGGTCCGCCTACGTCGTACGGCGCTGGCACGGCGACGCGTCGCTGCTCGCCATCGACCGCGACCACGAGCACCTCAACTCGGTCGCGGCAGCCGAGGCGGGGGTCGGTGCCGAGGTCTTTGACTACCGGCCCGATCTCGGCATCCTCGTGATCGGGTTCCTCGAGGGCCGAACCCTCGGGGACACCGACTTCGCCGACCCCGAGGTGCTCGGCCGCGCCGCAGACGCGTGCCGGCGCCTTCATGCGGGTCCGAGGTTCGCCAACGACTTCGACATGTTCAGCAGGCAGGCGGGCTACCTCGAGACCATCAAACAGAACGGGTTCCCGCTCCCGACGGGGTACGACGACCACGCCGGCCGCTGGGACGACGTACGTCGGGTGCTGACGGCCACGGCCGGGCCCACCGTGCCGTGCAACAACGACCTGCTGGCCGGCAACTTCATCGACGACGGTGACCGGATCTGGCTGATCGACTACGAGTACTCCGGCAACAACGACCCCTGCTTCGAGCTCGGCAACACGAGCACCGAGTGCGAGTTCCCGCCGGAGCAGACGGAGGCCTACGCCGAGGCGTACTTCGGCAGGTCATCGCGACGGCTGCTGGCCCGGGTGCGGCTGCAGGCGCTGTGCAGCGAGTACGGCTGGTCACTGTGGGGGTTCATCCAGGCCGCGGCCAGCTCCCTCGAGTTCGACTTCGAAGCGTGGGGGATGCATCGCTACGAGAAGGCGGCCCGCACCTTCACCAGCCCGGTGTTCGACCGCCTGATGACCGAGGTACAGCTCGATGACTGACCTGCCCACCCGGGCCCGCGTCGTGATCGTGGGGGGTGGGGTGATCGGCACCAGCGTCGCCTACCACCTCACCAAGCTCGGCTGGAGCGACGTGCTGCTCCTGGAGCAGGGCACGCTCTCCTGTGGGACGACGTGGCACGCGGCCGGTCTGGTCGGCCTGTTGCGGGCGTCCGAGAGCGGCACCCGGCTGGTCCAGCACTCCGCCGAGCTCTACGCCGGGCTCGAGGCCGAGACCGGTCTGTCGACGGGCTACAAGCAGTGCGGTGGCCTGATCGTGGCGCGCACCGAGGACCGGATGACCCAGCTCCGCCGTACGGCCGCAACCGCCGCGGCGTACGACCTCGAATGCCGGATGCTCAACCCTGACGAGGCCCTCGAGCATTGGCCGGTGATGCAGGTCGACGACCTGCTCGGCGCGATCTGGCTGCCGGGCGACGGGAAGGTCAACCCGACCGACCTCACGATGGCGCTCGCCAAGGGTGCCAGGGGTGGCGGCGCGCGGATCGTCGAGCGAGTCCGCGTCACCGGGTTCCTGACCGACGAGCATCCGACGGGCCGCCGAGTGACCGGCGTACGCACCGACCAGGGCGACGTCGAGGCCGAGGTCGTCGTCAACTGCGCGGGCCAGTGGGCCAAGGCGCTCGGCGACCAGGTCGGCGTGACCGTGCCGCTGCACTCCGCCGAGCACTTCTACGTCGTCACCGACCAGCTCGACGGCCTGCACCCGGACCTGCCGATCCTGCGCGACCCCGACGGCTACACCTACTTCAAGGAGGAGGTCGGCGGGCTCGTGGTGGGCGGTTTCGAGCCCGAGGCGAAGCCGTGGGTGGCGCCGGACCGGATCCCCTACCCGTTCGAGTTCCAGCTCCTCGACGAGGACTGGGAGCACTTCTCGGTGCTGATGGACGAGGCCGTACGCCGCATCCCGGCTCTCGCGGAGACCGGGATCCGCAAGTTCTACAACGGGCCGGAGAGCTTCACGCCCGACAACCAGTTCCTGCTCGGGGAGGCACCGGGGCTCCGCAACTACTTCGTCGGCGCCGGTTTCAACTCGGTCGGGATCGCGTCGGCCGGTGGCGCCGGACGAGCACTCGCGGAGTGGATCGTCGAGGGGAACCCCACGATGGACCTCCTCGCCGTCGACATCCGGCGGTTCGCGCCGTTCAACGCCAACAACCGCTGGCTGCGGGACCGGGTCGCCGAGGTGCTCGGCCTGCACTATGCCGTGCCGTGGCCGAACCGCGAGATGACGACCGCCCGGCCGTTCCGGTGCTCACCCCTGCACGACCGGCTGGCCGCCGCGGGCGCCGGATTCGGTTCCCGGATGGGCTGGGAGCGTCCGAACTTCTTCGCCCCGACTGGCCGGTCGCCCGAGATCGCCTATTCGTGGGGCAAGCCGAACTGGCTGCCGTGGTCGGCTGCCGAGCAGCGAGCCTGCCGCGAGTCCGTGGCGGTGTTCGACCAGACGTCGTTCTCGAAGTACGTCGTGGAGGGTGCGGACGCCTGCGCCGACCTTCAGTGGATCTGCGCCAACGACGTCGACGTCCCGGTCGGGGCGACCGTCTACACGCCGCTGCTCAACTCCATGGCCCGCTACGAGTCCGACCTGACCGTGACCCGGATTGCCCGCGACGAGTTCCTGCTGGTGAGCAGCTCGGCCACCACCGAGCGCGACCAGGACTGGATCCGGCGGAACCTTCCGAAGCAGAGTCGGACGCGGATCCGTGACGTGACCTCGTCGTACGCCGTGCTCGGGGTGATGGGGCCGTCGTCTCGGACCCTGCTGGGCCTGCTGACGGACGCAGACCTGAGCGACGACGGCTTCCCGTTTGCGACCAGCCGCGAGATCCCGCTGGCCGCCGCCACCGTGCGCGCGACCCGGATGACCTACGTCGGCGAGCTCGGCTGGGAGCTGCTCGTGCCGGTCGAGTTCGCCACCTTGGTGTACGACGAGCTGATGGCCGCGGGCGCGGAGCTGGGGGTGGCGAATGCGGGCTACTACGCGATCGAGTCGCTGCGCCTGGAGAAGGGCTACCGCGCCTTCGGGCGTGAGCTGACACCGGACTACACCCCGGTTGAGGCCGGGCTGGTCTTCGCGACGGGTCTCGACAAGCTCGACGGGCACGACTTCCTCGGTCGGCGGGCGCTCGAGGACCATCGAGAACGCCTTCGAGCCGGCGGGTCGCGGCGTCGACTGGTGAGCCTGGTCGTCGACGACCCGGACGTGATGCTGTGGGGTGGCGAGCTGATGCTGCACGACGGCGAGCCCGTCGGACAGGTCACCAGCGCGGCTTGGGGCGCCACCGTGGGCTCGAGCGTCGGACTTGCGTACGTCCGCCACGACGGGCCGGTGACGTCTGCCTGGTTGGCCGCAGGAGGCTTCGAGGTCGACGTCGCGGGCGTGCGACATCCAGCGACGCTCTCGTTGCGGGCGCCGCTGGGCTGAGGGCCTCAGCCCTCCTTGATCACCCGGGTCTCGCCGGCGAAGTGGTCGTGCCAGGCCTGACGGTTGACGGTGTCGTTGTTGATGCCGACCGCGATCATGACCACGGCGACGATCTGGCCCACGAAGGCCACCAGTCCGCCGAGGATCGGGACGATGCCGAGGATTCCCAGGCCTACCCAGATGTTGCGTCGTACGGCCTGTTCCAGGGTTGGGTTGCCGCCCTGCGGGCCCAACACGCGCAGCTTCATGACCATCTTGCCGACGGTCTGCCCGCGGCTGGACTCCATGAAGCCGAAGTAGCCGAGGTAGATGATCGTGGTCAGGACTGCCGTAACCGCGCCGACGGCGAACGAGCCGCCCATACCAAAGCCGGCCCCGCCGCTCTCACCCATGATCGCGCCGACGAGGATGCACCGAGACGACAATGATGTTCACGACGAACAGGATCACGAAGTCGATGAGCCGCGCGAGGAAGCGGTCCATCAGCTCTGCGGGTCGGGTACCACCCGGGACGTAGCCGTACGGTGGCTGGTCCGGTGCAGGCGGGGGCGAGTAACTCATGGCAGTTTCCTCCTGGGAGATGCGCCTCACGATGTGCGCCCTGTAGCACAGGCTAGGCTTCCCCAGCTCGCAAATGGTGGCATTTCAGGCCGATTCCGGGTCGACGTACGCCGAGAGCCAACGGTCGATCTCGTCGTAGACCCGCTTCCGCACCGGTGGCACCGAAAGCACGACGTCGTGGCGGGCGCCGTCGATGGCGACGATCGTGACGTGCTTTCCCAACGCCGGCGCCCATCTCCGGATCTGGAGGACGTCGAGCACGATGTCGTTGCCGTGGACCTGCTCGTCCATCTCGGACGGTGCGACAGTCGCCCCGCTGGAGAGCACCAGCGCAGGGAACGGCAGGTCAAGCCCCCGATGCAGCTCGGCATGCCCTTGCCGTACGGCGCGCAGCCAGCCGGCGTAGACCGGCCAGGACATCAGCGGCTTCCAGTCCAGGTTGAACTCCCATTCGCCCTCGTGGTCCTGGTGCAGGCTGCGGGCGTAGAAGCCGGATACCTCGCGCGGCAGCACCCGTCTGGGCTGGCGGGCGCCGACCTGGTCGATCACCTTGGTGCCGACCGTGCGCAACAGGAGCGAACCGCGCAGGTCGAACCAGGGAGCGTTGAGCACCATCGCGACCACTTGCGCCGGCAGGCGCTCATTGGCCCACAGCGGCAGGATCAGCCCTCCGGTGCTGTGCGCGCTGAGCACGACCCGGTCGTGCCCGTCGCGATCGGTGATCCTGCTCCACGCGTCGTCGATCTCCACGAAATGCTCTCGCAGGTCGCCGACGTAGTTGGGGGTCTGATGCTCGCGGATCGACCGGCCGTACTTCCGCAGGTCGATCGCGTAGAAGTCGTAGCCACGCGCCGTCCACCACTCGGCGTACTCGGTGTGGAAGAAGTAGTCCGCGAAACCGTGCACGTGGAACACCGCACCGCGGGTCTCCTTCGTGTCCGCGGGTCGGTGCACCAGCGTCGCCTCGACCGCACCCTCGTCGTCGTCGGGGAGCTCGATCTGTTCCACCGTGTACGGCGCGCCCAAGATGTCCTCACGCATGTGCCCATCCTCCCAGACGGCTCGTGACGGAGCAGACCTCAGCGTGAGTACAGCTCGCGGATCACGTCCTCGATGTCGGGCTCCTGGATCGACAGGTCGGCGACGTCGTACGTCGCGGCGACGGCGGCAACGATCGGGGCAGCGCTCGCGTGGGCGGGGAACGACAGCCATTGACGCGGGCCGTCCACCCGCCGGGTGGTGGCGCCCGCGACCTCGATCGGGGGTGCCTCGTCCACGAGGTCGACGACCAGGGTGCGGGTCGAGTCGCTCGTCCGCTGCAGGTCTTGCAGCGGACCGTCGAAGACCAGTCCTCCGTGGTCGATCACCAGCACCCGGTCGCACAGCGCCTCGATGTCCTGCAGGTCGTGCGTCGTGAGCAGCAGGGTCGTGCCGCGTTCGCGATTGAGGGTGCGCAGGAATTCGCGCAGCCTTCCCTTGCTGATCACGTCGAGGCCGATCGTCGGCTCGTCGAGGAAGAGGATCTCGGGATCGTGGAGCAGCGACGCGGTGATGTCGCCGCGCATCCGCTGGCCGAGGCTCAGTTGCCGAACCGGGGTGTCGAGCAGGTCGCCGAGGTCGAGCAGATCGACGTACTCGGCAAGGTTGGTGCGGAACCTGTCGTCCGGGACCCGGTAGATCTTCTGGAGCAGGGCGAAGGAATCTCGCAGCGGCAGGTCCCACCAGAGCGTGGTGCGTTGGCCGAAAACCACGCCGATCTTCCTGGCCAGGTCGGTGCGTCGGCGGCTCGGTACGATCCCGGCCACGCTGAGATGTCCACCAGTGGGGACCAGGATCCCGGTGAGCATCTTGATCGTCGTGGACTTCCCTGCGCCGTTCGGGCCGATGTAGCCGACCATCTCCCCGGCCGTGATCTCGAAGGAGAGGTCCCGCACGGCGTGCACCTCCGTTGCGGTGCGCCTGATCCGGCCGGTCTTCTTGCGCACGATGAACGTGCGCTCGAGGTCGCGGACCTCGATCAGCGCACCGTTGGTCGAGCCTGTCGAGACCAAACTCAGCTCCCCGTCGACGTGTAGTGCCGCACCCCGGTGCGCCAGACGAGGGCGGTGGCGCCGACCAGGACGAGGGCGGCAACGGGCGAGGCGAACTGCAACCAGGAGGGCATCCCGAACGGGTCGTCGCGGCCGAGGATGAACAGGGAGGGATACCAGTTCACGAAGGCGAGCGGGACCACGAACGTCAGCGCTTTGACGAGCTCGGCGGGGAACACCGTCATTGGGTACTGCGTGACCGTGTTGCCGCCGTAGGTGAACGCGTTGGCCACCTCGCTCGCGTCGCTCGTCCAGAACTGGATGCAGGCGAAGGCCACGAACAGGCAGAAGAACGAGACGGCTCCGGAGGCGATCATGCTGGCGGCGACAAGCGCCTTGACCGGCGACCAGTCGACGTACCAGCTGGCGTAGGCGAACACGATCGCAGCCTGCGCGATGCGCGAGACCCGGCGCAGCGCGAACTGGTCGGCGCACACCTGGACGAGCAGGGGTACCGGCCGGGTCATCATCGAGTCGAGGATCCCCATCCGGATCAGGACTCCGAGCCGCTCCACGTTGCCGACGACCAGGTCAGCAATGCCGATGCCGAGGCCAGTGGCGCCGTACAGGAAGGCGATCTCGGTGAGCCCGAACCCGCCGAGGCTGTCGACTGTGGAGAACATCATCCAGATTCCGACGAAGTCCAGCCCGGTGATGAGGCCACCGCCGATCGTCAGCATCCAGAACGACACGGGGTAGGCCATCGAGGCCCGCACCCACATCGTCGCGATGTCTCGGTAGCGCAGGACGGCTTCACCCACCCTGGACCACCACCTTCCGGGTCGCGGCTCGCAGCAGCAGCGCGCAGCCGCCGAGCAGCGCGGCCGCCCAGAACGCCTGGAACCCGAGCCCCGCCAGCACCGACCAGCCGGTGCGCTGGCCGAGCCAGACGTCGGCCGGCACCTGGAGGTACGACGCCCACGGAAGGGCCATGGCCACGTGGCCCAGCCAGCCGGGGAAGATCACCAGTGGCAGCACCAGGCCGCTGAGGAAGACGGCGAGCACCCCGCTCAGCAACCGGGGTCCGGTGGCGTCGAGCAACCAGAACGCGGTCGAGGCGACCAGGAACCGAATCGCGAAGCTGACCGTGACCGCGAGCGGGATGCTGACCAGGAAGCCCGCCCACGCCAGCGCAGTCGGCGGGTAGCGCAGGTCGAACAACACGGCCCCGACGAGAGTTGGCGCGAGGCCGCGGGTCAGCAGGTGGTACGCCGCTCGCCCCAGGTCGGCGGCGAGATACCAGCCGAGCAGTCCCACCGGCCGATAGAGGTCGATGGCGACGTCACCGGTGCGGATCCGTTCGGCCAGATCGTCGGTTGAGCCACCGCCCCAGAGCGCGACCGTCATCAGCATGGCCTGGCCGAGCCAGGCATACGTCACGGCATCGGTGGCGTCGTACCCGCCGTGTGTCTGCTCCTCCCACAGCGCCAGGTAGACGAAGCAGATGATCACTCCGAAGACGCAGTTGGTGAAGATGCCGGCCAGCGTCGCCGCGGTGTACGTCGAGTAGCGCGGAACGCCCGCGTCGCGATCGCGACGTGGAGCACGGCGCTCAGTGCTGGTAGGTGCCGGTGATGATGGCGCGGCCCAGGGTCTTGAAGGCGAGGTTGAAGCTCACCACCGCGGGTGACGCGCCGGCGTCGACCCCGAGGCTGTCCTCGCCGACGGCGTGGACCACGAAGTAGTAGCGGTGGACCTGGTCGTTCGGTGGGGGAGCGGCGCCCATGAAGCCGGACTCACCGCCGTCGTTGCGGACGTGGAAGGCCTTGTCGGGCAAGGCTTTTGCCGCCGCACCCGTGTCCAGGGAGGTGACATGGGCCGGCAGGTCGACCAGGACCCAGTGCCAGAAGCCGCTGGGCGTGGGCGCGTCAGGGTCGAAGCAGGTGACGACGTACGACCTGGTGCCGTCAGGCGCACCCTCCCAGGACAGCTGGGGCGAGGTGTTCCCGAGTTCGGCGACCTGGTCGTCCTTGAGCGGTTGGCCGTCGGTGACATCGCTGCTGGTGACCGTGAAGGACGCCGTGGCGGGCAGGAGTTCGTAGGGGTCGGGGGCTACGGGGCGCTCGATGCTCATTCCCCGAACCTAGTCCGCAACGTGGTCTCCGACCAACCGTTGGCGCGAGAAGGCTCGCGCTTCGACACAATGGCTCTGTGACGACCTCCGCGGAGCTGCTGACCACCACCATCGACTCGATCCGGGCGCTCGACGCCGAGGCGATGGAGGCGGCCCGGGCTCGACAGGCGATCCTCACCAAGCCCGCCGGTTCCCTGGGCATCCTCGAGGAGGTCTCGGTCGTCCTGGCGGGCATCCATGGCCGCTGCCCGCCGCCGTACCCCGACGAGCTGGTCGTCGCGATCTTCGCCGGCGACCACGGCGTGGTCGCCAGCGGCGTGACTCCGTGGCCACAGGAGGTCACCGCGTCCATGGTCGAGAACTTCCGTTCCGGCGGAGCTGCCGTCAACGTGCTCGCGGGCGAGTCCGGCGGCAACGTGGTCGTCATCGACATCGGAGTCGCCTCGGAACTCCAGGACGACGAGGTCGTGTGGGTGCGAAAGGTCCGGGCGGGCACGGCCGACCTCTCCGTCGGACCAGCCATGACCCGCGACCAGGCGGTCGAGGCCATCGCTGTCGGCATCGACGTCGCGGAAGACCTTGTCGACGCGGGGTACGACGCCGTGGCCACCGGCGACATGGGGATCGGCAACACCACAGCTTCGGCCTGCTTGATCGCTGCGCTCACCGGACAACCGGCGGCCCAGGTCACGGGACGCGGCACCGGCATCGACGACGCGACGATGGCCCACAAGATGGCCGTGGTGGCGGGTGCGGTGGCGCGCCTGACTCCGGAGGCGGGCCCGGTCGACGTCCTGGCCGAGGTTGGCGGGCTCGAGCACGCGGGCATCGTCGGGCTGATCCTCGGGTGCGCGGCGGCGCGGGTGCCCGTCGTACTCGACGGCGTCATCGCGGGGTCGGCCGCCCTGGTCGCCCAGCGCCTGGCCCCCGACGCGATCTCCTACTGCTTTGCCGGGCACCGCAGCGTCGAGCCCGGCCATGCCGCCGCGCTCGAGCGGCTCGGTCTGCGCCCCCTCGTCGACCTCGACCTCAGGCTGGGCGAGGGCACGGGTGCCGCCCTGGCCTTCCCGCTGATCCGCGCTTCGGCCGCGGTCCTGCGCGAGATGGCCACCTTCGAGAGCGCGGGGATCACTGCGTGACCGAGCATCCGCCGTATCCCTCCGGGCTGCGGCTGGCCGGACGGCGAGTCGTCGTCGTGGGGGGCGGCAACGTAGCCCAGCGCCGAGTGCCGGTCCTGATCGCGTCCGGCGCCGACGTCGTCGTCGTGTCGCCGCACGTCACCCCGGCCATCGAGGGGCTCGCGTCGGAGATCACCATCGAGCTGCGCGAGTTCGTGGAGTCGGACCTCGAAGCTGCGTGGTACGTCATCGCGGCCACCGACGACGCAGAGGTCAACGAGCGGGTGAGCGCCGCGGCCGAGCAGCGCCGGATCTTCTGCGTCCGCAGCGACGATGCGTCCCATGCCTCGGCCTGGACACCGGCGACCGGGCGCCACAACGGGGTGACGGTGGCCGTCCTGGGCAACCGCGAGCCCCGCAAGTCCGCGGCGATTCGCGACGAGATCCTGCTCGCCCTGCGCGAGGGAGTCATCACCGCCACCCACGACCGAACGCCTGGCGTCGTCCTGGTCGGAGGCGGCCCCGGAGACCCCGACCTGGTGACGATCGCCGCCCGCAACGCCCTGGCCTCGGCGGACGTCGTGGTCGCCGACCGGCTGGCGCCGCGCGAGCTGCTCGACGAGCTACCGGCCCATGTCGAGCTGATCGACGTCGCCAAGCTTCCGCGCGGCCGGTCGGCCTCTCAGGACGAGATCAACCGGGTCATCATCGAGCGCGCCCTCGCCGGCAAGCGGGTCGTCCGGTTCAAGGGAGGGGACAACTTCGTGTTCGGCCGTGGCTTCGAGGAGGTGCTGGCGTGCACCGAGGCGGGAGTCCCCGTGACCGTCGTGCCCGGCCTCTCGTCCGCCATCTCGGTCCCGGCCCGCGCGGGGATCCCGGTGACCCACCGCGGGGTGGCCCACGAGTTCACCGTGATCTCGGGTCATGTCCCGCCCGGACACTCCGAGTCGCTGGTCGACTGGTCTGCGGTGGCTCACCTGCGTGGCACCGTCGTACTGCTGATGGCGGTCGACAACGCCGCCTCCATCGCCTCGGCGCTGATCACCGGCGGCCGGGCTGCTGACACCCCGGCGGCGGTGATCGTCGAGGGAACGATGCCGGGGGAGCAGAAGGTGCTGTCCACGCTCGGCGAGCTCGGCGACGACATCGCCGCCCAGGGGTTGCGTCCGCCGGCGATCATCGTGATCGGCCAGGTCGTGGCGGTTGCGCACCCGGAGCGGTATGGCTGAGCAGATCCTGGTCGACTCGGCTTCGGACGCGAGGCTGGCCGACTACCGCGACCTGCGCGACGTCTCGTTGCGCAAGCACCTGGAGGCAACGCACGGGCTGTTCCTCGCCGAGGGCGAGAAGGTCGTACGCCGCGCCGTCGACGCCGGGTTCACGCCCCGGTCGTTCCTGATGGCGCCGCGCTGGCTGGATGGCTTGGCGGACGTGCTCGCCACCTCGTCGGCGCCCTGCTTCGTCGTCTCGGAAGCACTCGCCGAGGAGGTGACTGGCTTCCACGTGCATCGAGGTGCGCTGGCCTCGCTGGAGCGGCGTCCGCTGCCCTCGCTCGCCTCCGTCCTGGAGTCTGCCCGGTCGATCCTGGTGCTCGAAGATATTGTCGATCACACAAATGTTGGCGCCATTTTCCGCTCTGGAGCAGCGTTCGGCTTCGACGCCGTCCTGCTCTCCCCACGGTGCGCCGACCCGCTCTACCGGCGCTCGATCAAGGTGGGGATGGGTGCGGTGTTCACGACGCCGTGGACTCGCCTCGACGACTGGTACGACGCTCTGCCCACCTTGTCCTCGCTCGGGTTCGCCACCGTCGCGTTGACGCTGGCCCCGGACGCGCAACCCATCGAGTCAGCCGTCGCGGGCGTCGACCGGGTTGCCCTCGTCCTCGGCTCCGAAGGACATGGGCTCTCGTCTCGCTGGGAACAAGCCGCCGACCGCCGCGCGATCATCGCGATGGCCCGTGGCGTTGACTCCCTGAACGTCGCGGCCGCCACTGCGGTGGCGTGCTACGTCACTGCTCGACGTTGAGCTCGAAGACCCACTCGAGACCGTCCTCCTCGTCCCACTGCTCACCGGTCCGCTCGAACCCGAACTGGTCGATCAGGTTGAGGGAGGGCTGGTTGTCGGGACTGATCGACGCCACAACCCGGCGAACGGCCGGTTCCCGGCGCGCGCGATCGACCATGACCCGCAACGCCTCGCGCGCGTGTCCGCGGCGCCGGAACTCCGGGTCGATGCCATAGCCCACCTCCACCATCCCGTCCTCGTTGGGCGCCGCGTGAAAGCCCCCTCCGCCCACGGCGACACCGTCGACCACGACCACCCCGGTCACCCAGGCGGCGTCGTCAGGGGTCTCGACGAGCTGCCTGGCACGACGACGCCAGACGCCGCGGCGCTCCTCGCCGACGAGGTACGGCGACAGCGGTGCTGGCGAGGTGAGGCGTGCCGTGGCCAGGTCGCCATCGGCCAGCGCCGTGAGCGTCGGCAGGTCGAGCTGGACGATGGTCAGGGTCATGCGATCAGCAGCGATCGGCGAAAGTGGATCTCGGCACGGCTGGTCGAGGTCCCCGGTAACGGGGGAGCGGTGGAACGGTAGGTGTGTCCCGTCGGGGCCGTCACCTCGACAGTATGTCGTGGTCCGGCTCTCGGCCGCGCTCGCCATCCGGGTGCCTGTTTCGCGTGGTTGCAGCTCTCGCAGAGACCCTGTCCGTTGGCGGCGCTGGTCGGGCCACCTGCGTCGTACCCGACGACGTGGTCCGAGTGCCGGATCGGTGCGTCGCACCATGGCGTCCGGCAGGTCTGGTCACGTGTGCGCAGCAATCGTTGCAGCCCGCTCGGAAAGCTGCGTGCTCGACTGTCCATGGCGATCAGCTCGCCGGTCGAGGGGGCGGTGTAGAGGCGCCGCAGCCACGCGCCCCCACTGCTCTGGGATACCAGCTTCCGGGCCCACGCGGCCGGCACGACGCCGTACCCGTGCAGGTAGGCGGGCTCGCCATGCTCGGCGAGCAGAGTCCGATCGGTCATCACCACCTGCACCTCGACCGGCACGTCACCCGCCGCCGCCTGGCCGGTCACCCGCTCCACCAGCGTGTCGGCCATGATCTGGCCCCGCGACCGCTCGTCGCCGGCGACCCGTCGCGAGTCGGCCGCGTGGTTCAACGCGGCGAACACGGCGACTCCCTGGGCCACCGGCAGCAGCCCCGTCAGGTAGGTCATCGTGTCCGGCGCCGGACGGCAGGTCACGGTCCGGTCGGCCTCGGCCCGCCGGCTCCGGCGTACGAACGACTCCGGGTCGAGGCGGTAGGCATGCCGCTTCGCCTCGGCGACCAGGTGCCGGTCGCTCATCATCTCCAGCGCCTCGATGTCACCGGCCAGGCTCAGATCGACCGTTCGACGGTCCTCCAGCGTGAGGCAGGCCGTCTCCCGCACGAGCAGCGTGGCACGCCACTCGCTCAACCGGCCGCAGGTCATCGCCTGGAGCGTGTGCGGCATCTCGTTCGACAGCACCCTTGCCAGGCCGAGGTGTTGAGACCCACGAACCGGACTTTCGCGACGTGCAAGGGCAACCTGTGCGGCCACGCCCTGACCATGGCGAGCCGCCGGGATCCTCGCCTCCGCATGACGCCGGTGGACGGACTCGTCCAGGTCCGCGGTCGCGCGCGCCTGCGCTGCCGACGCAGCGGCCTTGAGCTCCTCAAGGACCCTGATCTGGTCGATCCGCTCGGCGTCGTCGACGGCCCGATCCGTGCCCGCAAGCGCTGCGACCCAGGTCGCGATCGCCGCGGCACCCAACGGGTGCAACGACGCGACGTGTGCGGCAGATTCGGAGGGGTCGAACATGTGTTCGAGGATACCAACAGTCGCCGACAGTCCGATGTGCTGGCGGTGGTTTTCGAGACGGGCGCCAAGGGGCCCTCCTCAACCACCGGAGGTCGGCGCCACGCTCATCGCTGACTGACTGCGGCTCACCCGCCCGCGTCGGCCGTCGTGGGCTCGAGCTGGGTCCACCCGGACCAGCCACGCTCCTCCAGGAGCTGCATCAGCCGCCGCGCCGCCGGCACCGCGTCGACGAATATCGAGTCGATGAGCTCGACGAGTTCGACCGCCATGACGTCGTCGGAGTCGTACTCCGTCCCAGCTGCTCGGCCTTGGAGATGGAGGCGGCCAGCCAGTCGGCAAACTCGGGAAGCCGCGGGTCGTCGGGCTGCCAGTCGATCACCTCGCCGAAGCCGCCGGTAGAGCTCGACGACCTCGGGGTCCTCGATCTGCTCGCGCTTGAGCGCTATCCACGTGGGCATCCGCTCCGGCGAGTGCGCCGCGACGAGGATCCAGGCGTCCCGCTCGCCCTCGATCATCAGCTCCGGCACGCCGAGCTCGCGCAGTCGATCCAGGTACGCGACGGCCTCGGGCGGCAGCGCCAGGCTGTCGCCCGCCGCGAGCCGGGCGATCCGCTCCCGGTGCTGCTTGCGTTCCCGGATCTCGGCGCGCAGCCGCTCGTCGATCTCGGCCACGGCCGACGCGAACTGCGCATCGTCAGCACGCAACAGCTCCTCAACCCGGGCCAGCGGCACGCCCGCGTCGGCCAGCGTGCGGATCTTGATCAGATCCACCACGGCATTGGCGTCGTACCGCCGGTAGCCGGAGGCGTCGCGCTCCGGCTCCGGCAGCAGCCCCTTGGCGTGGTAGTGCCGCACCGCGCGCACCGTGACGCCGGCGTGCGCCGCGAGCTGGCCGATGGTGAGCATGCCCCCAGTGTCCCGCTACTTCGTCGGGACCTTGGTGAACAGGCGGCGGGACCACAGATAGCCGAGTACGGCGATCAGCACACACCAGCCGATCGCCAGCCACAGGTCCGACCCGGCGTCCGCACCAGAGGTGAGTGCCCGGAGGCTGTCGATCATCGGCGTGAACGGCTGGTACTCCGCGAACTGACGCAGCCCCCACGGCATCGCGTCGGTCGGCACGAAGCCACTGCTCACGAACGGCAGCATCACCAGGAATGATCGGGGTGTTGCTCGCGGTCTCCACACTGTCGGCGGCGAGCCCCATCCCGACGGTAAGCCAGGTGAAGGCGACGGTCATCAGGACCAGGAGCACGAACGCGGCCAACCAGTCCCCGAGCCCCGCACTGGAGCGGTAGCCCAGCAACAGCGCGACCGCGAGCGTGACCACCACGGCGAGCATGGTCTTGAGGACGGCGCCCAGCACGTGTCCGGTGAGCACCGAGACCTTCGCGATGTCCATGGTCCGGAACCGGGCGATGATCCCGCCGGTCATGTCCAACGCCACCTCGATCGCCGTGCCGAGCGCCACGCTGGCCACGGCCATGATCAAGATGCCGGGGGTGATGAACACCAGGTAGTCGCCGCGGTCGCCACCACCGGGTACTCCGGGCAACCCCGCTCCCAGGGTCCCGCCGAAGACGTAGACGAACAGCAGCAGGAACGCGATCGGCTGGGCGACGAGCATGATCGCCAGCGAGGGGTAGCGGAGCCAGTGCAGCAGGTTGCGGCGCAGCATGGTGACCGAGTCGCGGACCACATAGTTCCTCGTCGACTGGGCCGTCGCTTGGGTAGCTCATCGGACTGCCTCCATCTCGTCCTCGTCCTGGGTCTCTGCCGCGTGGCCGGTGAGCGCGAGGAACACGTCGTCCAGGTCGGCGCTCTGGACGGTCAGCCCGGCGACCGCATCGTCATCGAGCCGGTCCAGGAGCCGGCGCAGGGAGGCCACCCCGTCGTTGGCCATCCGCAGCGTGAGCGCGTCCGGGTCCGCCGTCGCCTCCGGGAGTACGGCGGCCACGTCGGCCAGCGCGGCAGCGTCGGTGAACTGCACCTCCACGTGCCCGCCCGGCACCCGGCTCTTCAGCTGGGCGGGTGTCCCCTCGGCGATGATCCGGCCCCCGTCGAGCACCCCCACCCGGTGGGCCAGCTGGTCGGCCTCGTCGAGGTACTGCGTGGTCAGCAGCACCGTCACACCGTCGGCGACCTGCTCCCGCACGATCTGCCACAGCTCTCGCCGGCTGCGCGGGTCCAGCCCGGTGGTCGGCTCGTCGAGGAAGATCAGCCGCGGCGAGCCGATCAGGGTCATCGCCAGGTCCAGCCGGCGCTTCATCCCGCCCGAGTACGTCTGGGCCCGACGGTCCGCCGCGTCCGCGAGCTCGAACCGCTCCAGCAGGTCGTCGATGACCGTCTTGGCGCGGCCGCGATCGAGGTGATTCAGATCAGCCATCAGCTTCAGGTTCTCCCGGCCGGTGTGGAACTCGTCGATGGCCGAGAACTGCCCGGTCACGCCGATGGATCGGCGCACCTGGTCCGAATCCCGCTGGACGTCGTACCCGGCGACGCGGACCTCCCCGGCGTCGGCCGTGAGCAGGGTGGAACAGATGTTGACCACTGTGGTCTTGCCGGAGCCGTTGGGTCCCAGGAGCGCGTACACACTCCCCTCCGGCACCTCGAGGTCGACGCCCTTGAGCACTTCGTTGTCGCCGTAACTCTTGCGGAGCCCGGCGACCGATATCGCTGTGTTTCTAGTCATGCAAACATCGTCAAGGGTTGACGCTGCGTCAGGGTCAAGCGCTATTTTCTGGGGGCTGCGAGGACGTCGAGGTCGCGTTCGGCGTACAGCCGGTGCTCCCACTCCTCGATCAGGATGGCCTGAAGACAGCGGCGTACGGCAAAGCTCTCGGGCGCGGGGTAGCCCGGCTCCGTGACTGGCTCGGTCTGCCCGGCGAGCTGCTCGTCGGTGAGATCGGCGAGCACCTGACGCACGGTGGCCATCCGGTCCGCCCGCAGAGCGAGCACCTCGTCCAGCGACGGCCGCGCAGCGAGGTCGACCGGGATGCTCGGCTCATCGGACATCTCGGTGTGAGGCAGGGCAGTTGGGTCCCAGGGCGACGGCTCTCCCAGGATCGCGCGCCTCACCCACGCGTCCGTGGCGAAGACGAGATGGCGCAGGGTCTCGATGAACGACCACTCTCCATCGACCCGTTCGTGAAGCAGTTCCGGCGCCATTCCGCGAGCCCTCTCGACGGTCTGCTGCCACAGCCGCTCGAGCGCGTCCCACGCTTCGCGGAACCCGTCCGCATCCGACGGACGCATCTTGATGCGGTCCGGGTAGCGACGGTTGAGCTCCGCCTCCACGAGGGGCGCGACGTCGACGCCGTTGACGAGCAGGTTCTCGACATCGCCGCTGATGTCCACGTTCACCAGGAACGACCCACGGATCGAGGCGCCCGTCAGATCGACCTCGTGGAAGCGCGTGTTGCTGAGGCCGACCATGTGGAACTGAGCGTCGCTCAGATCGACGTCCTTGAACCGCGAGCCGGCCAGGTTCTGGCTGTTGAAGTCAGTCACGCCGGCCAGCCCTCCGGAAAGTCGCCGGCGGCCTTTTCGTGCGCCTTCTGCAACGTCTTGCGGGTCTTGGCGTTGATCCGGTCGCCGAAGACGGTGCCGTAGACGTGGTCGGTCTCGTGCTGGAGGCAGCGCGCCAGCAGCCCATCGCCCGAGAAGGCGACAGGTTCACCGGCCAGGCCTGTGCCCGACACCGACGCGTAGTCCGGCCGCGCGCACTCCACAAACGCCCCGGGAAGCGACAGGCAACCCTCGTCGGCCTCCACGAGCTTGCGCGCGGCGCCCTCGGGCAGGGTCAGGACCGGGTTGCACACGACGCCCTGAACATGCCGCTCGCTCTCGTCGGGGCAGTCGAAGACGAACACCGCCAGATCCACTCCGATCTGGCACGCGGCCAGACCGACCCCGTCGGCGGCGTACATCGTGGCGACCATGTCGGCGACCAGCGCTCGCAGCGATTCGTCGTACGCCGTCACCGGGTGTTTGCGCCCGGTGCATCACGGCCGTGCCCCAGCGGACGATCGGGCGGACGGTGCCGTCCGGCGGCAGTGGCCCGTACGGCGCGAGCGGTTCGGGAGGCAGAGCCAGTGGCATGGCGAGGATCCTATTGCCGCCGGTGAAGCCGAGTGCGGCCGGCCACCGACTCGGACCGCGCGCGCACTCCGTAGCTCGGAGTTAGATTTCGTCCATGCCGTTGTTCAGTGCCGCCAGGCACGTGGCGTCGCCCGGGAGACGGTACGGCGCCAGCCGCCGCGAGACCCGCGACGCCATGGGGTACGCCCTCGCTGTGCTCAACACGGTCGCCCAGAGCAACCTCGTCGACCGGCTCGGTCTGCGCAGGGCAACGGAGCGCGCGGTGTTCAGGGCCACCCGGAGCGGATACCTGACCAGGGCCAACCGGAGGTTCTCCCACCAGGGCAAGAGCGGCGGGACAGGTGTCCGGTTGCCGGCCGTCCGTGATGCGGGGGTCTTCGACCTGACTCCGACCGAGGACCAGCGGATGTTCGTCGACGTCGCCGCCGACTTCGCAGCGGGCGTTGTGCGGCCCGCTGCGGCGGAAGCCAACGAGGCGTGCGCCGCTCCCGACTCCCTTCTCGGGGCCAGCCTCGAGATCGGTCTGCCGATCCTGGGCGTGCCCGAAAGCCATGGCGGCATCTCCGAAGCCCGGTCGGCCATGACCGGCACCCTCGTGGCCGAGACCCTCGCCAAGGGCGACATGGGTCTTGCCGTCGCCGTTCTCGCGCCTGGTGCGGTCGCCATCTCGCTTTCCCTGTGGGGCACCGACGCGCAGCAGCAGACCTACCTTCGCGAGTTCGCCGGCGACGACGTGCCGGTCACGGCGCTCGCGCTCACCGAACCCCGGGTGCTCTTCGACCCGTTCCGCCCGAAGACAACGGCCACCCGCACCGACGACGGCTTCGTCCTCGACGGCGTGAAGTCGCTGGTGCCGCGGGGTGCCGAGGCCGAGTTGTTCGTCATCGGAGCCGACCTCGGCGGGTCGCCGGCGCTGTTCCTCGTCGAGTCGGGGACGACCGGGCTTCAGGTCGAGGACGACCCGTGCATGGGTGTCCGCGCCAGCGGGATGACCCGGGTCGTCCTCGACAAGGTCAGGATCGGTCCCGACGCAGTCCTGGGCGAGACCGACGGGTCGACGTACACCGAGTGCGTCCGGCTCTCCCGTCTCGCCTGGTGCGCGATGGCCGTCGGTACGGCGCAGGCCGTACTCGACTACGTCACGCCGTACGTCAACGAACGCCACGCCTTCGGCGAACCGATCAGCCACCGACAGTCGGTGGCGTTCATGGTCGCCGACATCGCCATCGAGGTGCAGGCGATGCGCCTGGTCACCTACAAGGCCGCCTCCCGCGCCGCCCGCGGGAAGGACTTCAGCCGTGAGGTCGCCCTGGCTCGCGCGATCTGCGCCGACAAGGGCATGCGGATAGGGCTGGACGGCGTCCAGCTGCTCGGCGGCCACGGCTTCGTCAAGGAGCACCCTGTCGAGCGTTGGTACCGCGACCTCCGGGCGATCGGACTCGTGGAAGGAGGCGTCCTGGTCTGACCCGGACGCACCGCCATGATCAATCTCGACACCCCCAGGAAGCACCGAACGCTCGTGGCCCAGGCCCATCAGGTCGCGCTCAACATGCTTCGTCCCATCTCGCGCAAGTACGACCGCGCCGAGCACGAGTACCCCAAGGAGCTCGACCTGCTCGCCGCCATGATCGACGGACTCTCGAAGTCGGGCGCCTCCTCGGGCGCCGGCGCCTCGGGAGTGGGGCGAGAGGAGGAGGACGACAACTCCACGAGGAACGGGACCAACCTCGCCTCGGTCCTCTCGATCGCGGAGATGTGCTGGGGAGACACGGCGCTGTTGCTGAGCCTGCCCCGCCAAGGTCTGGGCAACTCGGCGATGGCCGCGGTCGCCAACGACGAACAGCTCGAGCGGCTGGCCGGCACGTGGGCCGCGATGGC
Source organism: uncultured Actinomycetota bacterium (assembly GCA_963844385.1). Lineage (GTDB taxonomy): Bacteria > Actinomycetota > Actinomycetes > Propionibacteriales > Nocardioidaceae > Nocardioides. The sequence continues at coordinate 220,047 of CAWJOJ010000015.1, forward strand.
GATCACCGAACCCGGCATGGGCTCAGACTCGGCCAACCTCGCGACGACCGCAACGCGGGACGGCGACGAGTACGTCCTGAACGGAGAGAAGATCTTCGTCACCGCGGGTGCGCGCGCCGACAGCGTCGTCGTCTGGGCGACCCTGGACACCAAGCTGGGCAGGGCCGCGATCAAGTCATTCGTGGTCGAGAAGGGCACGCCCGGCATGAAGGTCGAGCGCCTCGAGCGCAAACTCGGGATCCGCGCCTCCGACACCGCCGCGATCAGCTTCGTCGACTGCCGGGTGCCGGCGGAGAACCTCCTCGGGTCGCCCGACGTCGACGTCGCGCAGGGATTCGCGGGCGCCATGGCGACCTTCGACAACACAAGGCCGTTGGCGGCGGCGATGGCGATCGGCTGCGCCCGCGCCTCGCTCGACCTCACCCGCGACCTCCTCGAAGATGCCGGTGTCACCATCGACTACGACCGCCCGGCCCAGGTGCAGTCGGCCGCGGCAGCGAAGTTCCTGCAGATGGAGGCGGATCTCGAGGGCGCGCTCCTGCTCACGCTCCAAGCGGCCTGGATGGCCGACAACGGCAAGCCGAACTCGCTCGAGGCCTCGATGGCCAAGGCGAAGGCGGGCCGCGTCGGCTCCGACATCACGCTCAGCTGTGTCGAGCTGGCCGGCTCGGTCGGCTACAGCGAGACCGAGCTGCTCGAGAAATGGGCCCGCGACTCCAAGATCCTCGACATCTTCGAGGGCACCCAGCAGATCCAGCAGCTCATCGTGGCCCGCCGCATCCTGGGCCTCAGCTCGGCGGAGCTCAAGTAGCTCACGAGATGGGCCGGAACGGGTCGTGCTCGGAAAGGATCTTGTCGACCCGGGCCTGGTCGAGTCGGGCATAGACGGCCTGGGTCTCCTGCGCGTCACGCACGCACTTGGAGAGCGTGATCGTCGACGTGGTCAGGAACAGGGTGCCGAGGGCGAGGAAGGCCCGGATCCATGGGTCGACGGGCAGGTAGATGACCGCGAAGATCATCGTCAACAGGGCAATGCCGAAGGAGAGGCCGGCCTGCAGGTAGAAGGCGTTGGTGTTCTTGGTGGGGTTGGGAGTGCTCATGGGTGAAGCCTTCCGGCAACCAGCCTTCGGCGTAGCGGCCTCGCTACCTGATCGGCCGTGAGTACCCGGCACCAACCTGCCACGCGGATTGACTACGGTGACGCCATGACCGAGCCGCACATGTCGCCCGAGGAGTTCCGCAAGCACGGCCATCAGGTGATCGACTGGATCGCCGACTACTGGGATGGCGTCGCCGACCTGCCGGTGCTGGCGCAGGTGCAGCCGGGCGAGGTCACGGCCCAGCTGCCGACGGTCGCGCCCGACCTGGCCGAGCCCTTCGACGCCGTACTGAAGGACCTCGACCGGATCGTCACGCCGGGGCTCACCCACTGGCAGCACCCTCGGTACTTCGCCTACTTTCCGGCCAACTCCTCGCCCGCGGCGATCCTCGGCGACCTGATCAGCAGCGGCATCGGCGCCCAGGGGATGATCTGGGCCACCAGCCCGGCGGTCACCGAGCTCGAGCAGGTGGTCCTCGACTGGTTCGCCAAGGCGCTCGGTCTGCCCGAGTGCTTCCACAACCTGGGCGACGGGACCGGTCGCCTCGCTCGGTGGTGGGGTCATCCAGGACACCGCGTCGACCGCCACCTTCACCGCCGTACTGGCGGCCCTGCATCGCGGGTCAGGAGGTACGGCTCGGACGGCAGGCGTCGGGAAGGGCGAGTACACGATCTACGGGTCGACGCAGGCGCACTCGTCCTTGCTGAAGGCGGCGATGATGAGCGGGCTCGGCGAGGAGGCCGTCCGCAGCATCGAGGTCGACCCGGTCACCCAGGCCATGGACGCGGCAGCGTTGCGGGCGACCATCGAGTCCGACAGAACCGCCGGCCGGATTCCCGTTCTCATCCAGGCCGCGGTTGGCACGACGTCCACCGGCGCCGTCGACCCGGTCACCGAGATCGGCGCGATCGCACGGGAGTACGCCGTGTGGCTGCATGTCGACGCCGCCTGGGCCGGAGTCGCGGCGGTGTGCCCGGAGCTTCGCTGGCTCAATGACGGGGTTGCGGAGTACGCCGACTCCTACGTCACGAACCCGCACAAATGGCTGCTCACCACCTTCGACTGCAGCACCTTCTGGGTGCGGGACCGTGCGGCACTGATCGGCGCGCTGTCGATCCTGCCGGAGTACCTGCGGAACCCGGCGTCGGAGTCCGGTGCCGTGGTCGACTACCGCGACTGGCATCCGCAGCTGGGCCGCCGGTTCCGGGCCGTCAAGCTGTGGACGGTGCTGCGGACCTATGGGCTCGAGGGCCTGCGGGCACACATCCGGTCCGGCGTTGAGCTGGCCGCGCACTTCGCCGACCTGGTCCGGTCCGACCAGCGCTTCGAGATCGTGACCGAGCCCGTCCTGGGACTCGTCGTGTTCCGCGTGGTCGGCGAGGACGAGCTGACCATGTCCGCCATGGACGCGCTCAACGCCTCCGGGGTCGCCTATCTCAGCCATACCAAGGTCAACGGGCGGGCCGCCCTGCGGCTCGCCGTCGGCAGCTGGCGGACTACGCGCGATGACCTGGACCGCACCTGGCAGGAGCTGCAGCGCCTGGTCGGTTGAGTCAGTGGCTGACCGACGCTCCGGCACTCGCAGGCGCATGCAGAAATGCCGGCCTTGACCAGCCTTCGTCCTCGAAGGCGCGGGTGATCGCATCGCCGATGCGAGCGAGCTCCACGGTCGGGGCCAGGACGAGGGCGCTGCCGCCGAACCCTCCTCCGGTCATCCGCGCGCCGAGGGCACCCGACCGGTTGGCCGTGTCGACCACCACGTCCAGCTCCGGGCAGGAGACCTCGAAGTCGTCGCGCAGGGACGCGTGCGAGGCAGTGAGCAGCTCGCCCACGGCCGTCCAGTCTGCTGAGTCAACGGCTGCCACGAAACGGCGTACTCGATCGACCTCGGTGAGGATGTGGCGGGCTCTTCTGCGCAGCGGATCCGTCAGCGCGTCGGCATCGGTCGCCTCAGCCAGAAGCGCCACCCCCAGGGCTTCGGCCGCGGCCTCGCACTCGGCCCGCCGGTCGCCGTAGCCGCCGCCCGCGTGACTGTGCCGGACGCGCGTGTCGACCACCAGCAGGCCGAGGCCGTCGGGCTCCGGATGCCAGTGGACCCTGCCGGCGACCCGGTCCTGGCCGGAGCCGAAGTCCAGGAGCAGGGCCAGGCCAGCCTCGGCAAGCACCGACACGGTCTGGTCGAGCCCCCCGGTCGGGGCACCCACGCCCTCGGTCTCGGCCTGGATCGTGACGTCGACCAGCTGCTGGGGGGAGAACTCGTCATGGGCCAGCGCCGCCGCGGTTGCACAGATGACGGCGGCCGAGCTCGACAGGCCGCTGCCCATGGGCACCTCGCTCTCGACGTACACGTCGAGGCCGCTCACCTCGACGCCGGCCGCGCGCAAGGCCCACAAGGTGCCCACGACGTACGCCGCGCCCTCGCTCGCGGCGCCAGGGCTCAAGTCCCTCACGGTGCCCGCCCAGGAACCCGTCTGCGAGCTCACCACACGGATCTGGCCGTCGTCGCGCCGACGCACCGCGACGAACGCCGAGTGGGGGAGGGCGATCGGGAGGCACAGGCCGCCGTTGTAGTCGGTGTGCTCGCCAATCAGGTTGACCCGCCCCGGTGCCCGGCCGACGGCATCCGGTTGGACGTCGAAGTGCTGGAGGAAGCGCTGGGCCACCTGCTGGCCGAGGTCGCGGGCCTCCAGATACTTCATCGCGCACATCCTAGGAGTGCAGACCAGTTAGCCTCCAACCGTGTCCTACCTCATCGTTGCGGCTACCGCCGCCGAAGCCGCCGGGGTGCCGCCCGACCTGCCGCTGGTCATCACGGGCATGGGCAAGACAGCGGCAGCCGCAACCACGGCACGTGCCCTGGCCGGGAGAGACGATCTCGACCGCCTCACGGTGATCAACGTCGGCACCGCCGGGGCCCTGCACGACGGCCTGGAGGGTCTGCACACACCGGGGGTCGTCCTCAACCACGACATCAACGCGGACGCGATCCGGGCGCTCGGCTACGACCCGGAGGAGCGACTGACGGTTTCCGACGACCCGATGGTGCTGGCGAGCGGCGACGTCTTCGTGACCGATCCGGTCGTACGAGCCCGCCTCGCCCACAGCGCCGAGCTCGTGGACATGGAGGGGTACGCCGTGGTCTGGGCGGCCCGGATGTTCGGAGTGCCGGCGCGTCTGGTCAAGCATGTCTCCGACAACGCGGACGAGTCCGCCCACGACTGGCCCGCGGTGGTGGCGGCCAGCGCCGAGGTGCTCGGTCAGTGGCTGGTCGACCACGTGCAGGTCAACGGCGACGCCTGACCTGCTTGCCACGCGAGCTGTTCTCGGTACGGCCGCGCACGATCCCGATGAACGTCTCGATCCGCGGATCGTCACTGTCGACCCGCCAGGCCAGTCCGATCTGGGTCGGCGCCAGGTCCAGCACGGGGCGGTGCTCGACGTCCTTGCGGTGGTGGAGTCGGGCGACGCCCATCGGCACGATCACGATGCCGGTACCGCTCGCTACCACCTCGACCGCCTCCGCGGCGGACATCTCGGGGAACGGCAGTCGGTCCGCCGCCGCGAGGTCGGCCCAGCCGGGTACGTCGCCGTACACCAGCTGCTCGTGGACGAGATCCGCAAGCGGGACCTCGTCGTACGCCGTCACCGGGTGGTCCTTCGGGACCACCACGACCGGCAACTCGCTGTAGAGCGGGATGCAGTGCAGGCCATCCCGGACGATGGGCATCCGGGCAAAGCAGACATCGGCGCGGCGGTCCATCACGACGGCTCGTTGGTCGGCCTCGTCGACCAGCATCGGCTCGATCGGTTCGGCTGGTTCTCGCCGCCGCCAGGTGCGCACCCACTTGTCCGGCGTCACACCAGCCACGAACGCCACACGAAAGACCACACATTCACACTATTGCTTCCTAGGGCCTCGCCAAGGTTCACTTAGGCCCCGGTGGGACCGCCCACGGGACGACGCAAGGAAACCTGATGGGCAGTTACATCTGTCGCGACTGTGAGACCCCGGTCAACCGCGCCCTGGCGCATGTGCGATCCGTGAACTTCCAGCAGGTGGCCTTCTGCCGGGACTGCTGGAGTGTCCGCAAGGCAGCGTTGGGTGCCGTGCCCGAGCCGCGGACCAGCCCGGACTACGCCCGCGACCCGGCGGCTCACTGAGTCAGGGCCGACAGCCTCAACACGTCCTCCGGGCCGGTCAGGTCCGGCATTGAGATGAAGACCGTCGCGACCCCGCTGGTCCGCAACCCGTCGAGGCGCCGCGCATGGTCCTCCACCGTTCCCGCGTTGTGCCGCCGCGCGAACACCGCGGCCGCCGTCCGGCCCCGTAGCCGTTCCACGCGGGCCCAGGCGTCGTCGCGGTCGCTGCCGATGATCGGCAGGTCGAGCACGGTGACGATCACCTCGTCGGGGTCGCGCCCGAGCTCTGCGCAATGCCGTCGGAGGATCTCGCGCTTGCGGGCCAGGGTGTCGACGTCGCTCGGCAGGTTGCATCCGTCGGCGAGCCGCGCCACGACCCGGAGGGTACGACGCTCGCCACCTCCGCCGACGATGATCGGGATGTCGCCGACCGGACGTGGGTAGCAGGTCGTCTCCGGGAGCTCGACCCGCTCCCCGTCGTACGCCTTGGTTCCCTTCGCCCACAACGCACGCATCGTCTCGATCGTGGTCTCCACCTGGTCGAGCCGCTCGGCAATCGCCGGGAACGGCAGGCCGAAGGCCTTGTGCTCTCGTTCCCACCAACCGGCCCCCAGGCCGCAGAAGGCCCGCCCGCCGGAGAGTGCGTCGAGCGTCGCGAAGGTCTTGGCGAGGATGCCCGCCGGGCGGAACGTCACTGGCGTGCACAGCGTGCCAAGTCGCAGGTCCGTGTCCAGGCCGGCCAGCATGCCCAGCGTGGTGAACGGTTCGGGGATCGGCGACCAGGCGCGCTCGACCTGCGGGATCTGGATGAGGTGGTCCATCAGCGCGATCCCGCCCAGCCCAGCCGCGTCCGCCGCCAGCGCGATGTCCTTCAGCCAGCCGACGGGGTCCTCGCCCCAGGGAAAGCGCGACACCTGGAGGACGAGGTCACCGGTCGCAACCGGCCTGGCGATCGGCGTCCTGCTGGCGGTGGGCGCCGGCGGGTCGTCGGGCTTGAGCCGGACGACCCGGTCCCAGCCTTCGTCGCCCAGGACGGTTGCTGCGGCCTTGCGAAGCTGTTCGGTGAGCACCGGTGCCGGAACCGGACGATCACGCGCGGCGTTGCGCGACCGACAGAGCCGCTCAGCAGTGTCGAACAGGACCGCCACGGCCGGCAGGCCCGCTTGACGAGCGACAGCCAGGTAGGCCAGCCGTTTGTCCCGGTCCAGGCCCAGGGTGTCCACAACGGTCGTCAGGCCGCGCCGGGCGCGGCCCGAAACGATCCGGTCGAGGAGGAGGAACGCGTCGACCGAGGCGTCGAGGTCGTTCGGACCGCTCCCGACGATGCCACGCAGCTCGTCGGAGGAGACGATCTCCTGGTCCCGGTATCGCGACCGCGCCCACGTGGATTTGCCCGAGCCGGACGCCCCCACCAGGACGACCAGGGCAGGGTCGGGAAGCGGCTCGGTCACGCCCGCAAGTCTGGCATCACCAGTTGGTGCGGGACCCGCTCATCCGTCGCTGGAGGTGCAGCTCGTCACGCAGTCGATAGGGGAGCGGCCGCCCGGTGGACTCGAGCGCGGCGGCGTACACCTCGAGGGCGGCGAGCAGGTTGGCACGGGCCGCGAGCGTGTACGCCGCGAGGGCGCTGCCAGCCCCTCGCTCGTCGGCCAGATGGTTTCGCGCACTACTTACTTCGTCGAGCAAACCCGGAAGCTCGCTTACCTTGAATCGGCGTTCGGCTGCCGCGTGGGGCATGCAGAGTCGTTTCTCTGGCCCGGCGCAAGGCGATTCCTCATGGAGTCGTGCCGGCCGGATGTGTCGAGTCTACGCGCCGTCGAGAACTTCCGTCCCTGGAACCGATTCGGCTCGACCGCGCCGCCTGGTAAAACTTCGCCGCTGGCGCGAATCCGGTTGCGGATGGTTCGCTTGACTGTGCTCTCTTCCTCGCCCCCACGCACCGTCGGCGTCGAGGAGGAGCTGATGCTGTTCTCCGACCAGGGTGGCGCCCCCGCGCCGCTCGGGGAGGCGCTCGCTGCCGATTCGGGAACGGACGTCGAGCACGAGTTCAAGCTCGAGCAGGCCGAGATCGCGTCCGAACCAACGACGGATCTCGGCGCCCTCGCTGCCGACCTACGCTCCAGACGGGGCGAGCTGATCGACGCTGCAGGCAGACGCGCGGCGAGGGTGGCCGCTCTGGGGACCACGCCCTTCGCGTCGAAACCCACGCCGACACCGGATGGACGCTACGAGCGCATGGGGGAGCAGTACGGGCTGATCGCCGGCGACCAGCTCACCTGCGGCGCGCACGTTCATGTGTCGGTGGAGTCGCGGGCCGAGGGCGTGGCGGCGATCGACGGGGTCCGGCCCTGGTTGGCGCCTCTGCTCGCGATCAGCGCCAACTCGCCGTTCTGGGACGGGCTCGACACCGGCTACGCCAGCTATCGCAGCATCAGCTGGGGGCGGTGGCCAACCGCGGGACCCACCGAGCCTTTTCGCGACGAGGCCGGCTACGACCGCACGGTCGCAGACCTGATAGCCGCGGGCGCGGCGATCGACGCCGGCATGATCTATTTCGACGTGCGTCTGTCCGCGTCGTACCCGACGGTCGAGTTCCGGGTGGCCGACGTGGGGCAGGAGGTCAGCGACTCGGTCCTGCTCGCCGCGCTGTGCCGCGCCGCCGTCGACACTGCAGTCGGCACGCCGACTCCGGAGGTGACGGTCGCCCGGTTGAGGGCGGCCGCCTGGCGAGCCGCCCGGTACGGGCTGTCGGAGGACCTCCTCGACGTTTCGGACGGGCGATTGCGACCGGCCGTCGACCTGCTCGACCGGGTCCTCGACGAGCTGGCACCCGCGCTGCGTCGTAACGGCGACGAGGAGAACGCGCGCGCGGGAGTCGACCGGCTCGTACGCCGGGGGACCGGCGCGTCGTTGCAGCGCGCCGATCTGGCGGCCGGGGCCGGCCCGGAGGCCGTGGTCGCGGGGGCTGTTGCGCGCACTGCTGCGGCGGGCTAGGACTTGTGACGAGGCCTTTCCGCCCTTGCGGCCCGCCTTCTTCTTCTGAGCAGTGGTGCCGCCCTGGGAGCTGTCGCCGCCCGATCCGCTCTTCTTCCCGCCGTGGCTCGACGCCTTGGGCGAGTTCGCGATCTTGGCCGCGCGCTCCTTGGACATCCCCTTGTCCTTGAGGGCCTCGTACTGCTTCTCGTTCTTGACGTTCGAGGACTTGCTCGGCATTGCCTCCTCCTCACTTCGCCGGGGTCACCGGATTTCGGGTACCCACTTCGAGCGGAGGTAACCGACGACCTCGGCGATTCTCCGGGGACCCAGATCCTTGGCGTGAGGACTCCCGCGAACCGTCCGTCTTGACTATTGACTAAACCACCGCTGCCGGTTTTGAGTCGAAGGGACCGAGGGCTTCGCACGCATCGGGTGCGCGCCGCTGTGTAGGACACATTCTCAGGAGGCGTTCCGTGTCACATCGTCGTTGGGGGAGGGCACGCACGCGTGTCCTTGCCATGATTGCGGGAGCGGGTCTGGTGGCAGCCACCATGACCGTCACCCAGTCGGTTGAAGCAGTCCCGGATGAAGCAGTCTCGTGGAAGTCCCCACAGGCCGGGTTCAAGACCGGAAACTACATGGTCACACTCGCCGAACTGCCAGCCGCTGCGTATACCGGGACCATCAAGGGTCTTGCGAGGACCAACCCGGGGGCGGGCGGGAGATTCGACGTCAAGTCCGCTGCCACGGTGAGGTACCGCAGCTATCTGAAGGACAAGCACACCAGGCTATTGCAGCGGGTCGGTGCGAAGTCCTACCACGACTACACGGTCGCCTTCAACGGGTTCGCGGCGCACCTGACCGGCCGGCAGGCACAGGAGCTCGCCAAGATGCCGGGCGTTCTGGCGGTCCAGAAGGATGCGCTTCGCAAGCTCGACACAGATCTCTCGCCGAAGTTCCTCGGACTCACCGGCAGGAACGGCCTGTGGTCGAAGGTCGGGGGACGGACAAAGGCGGGCAAGGGCGTGATCGTCGGCGTCATCGATAGCGGCATCTGGCCGGAGAGTCGTTCGTTCCGGGGAAAGCCCAAGATCCGGCGTCCGCACGCCAAGCCCATCCACGGCATCCGGGCCAGGTGGACCGGCCGGTGCGAGATCGGCGAGAGATTCATCAGGCGGGACTGCAACAGGAAGCTGATCGGCGCCCGCTACTACGTTGACGGGTTCGGTAAGGCCAACGTTGACCCGTCCGACTTCATCTCGCCTCGCGATGGAGATGGGCACGGGTCGCACACGGCGTCCACGGCCGCGGGCAAGCGGGTCCGCGATGTTGTCGTCGACGGCAAGCGGTTCGGCACCGTGTCCGGCATGGCACCAGCCGCGAAGGTGGCGGCGTACAAGGTCTGCTGGACCGGGTCGGTCGTCCTCGGGGTCCCCGACGGGTGCTTCAACTCTGACTCGGTCGCGGCCATCGACCAAGCCGTCGCCGACGGGGTCGACGTGATCAACTACTCGATCGGCAGCACCACCGAGTCCTCGGTCCTCGACGAGGTCGAGCTGGCATTCCTGTTCTCGGCGGCTGCGGGCGTCTACAACGCCGTCTCAGCGGGCAACTCCGGTCCGGGTGAGAGCACCCTGGACCATCCCAGTCCGTGGGTCTCCACGACCGCGGCGAGCACGCACCGGATCGCGGAGAAGAAGCTCGTCCTCGGGAACGGACGGACAGTTCATCGGTGCATCGACGACCCCGCCGCTTCCGAGCTTCACCCCCATGGTGATGGCGGAGGACTCCGGCAAGGCCGGCGTGGACCCCGCTGAGGCTGCGCTCTGCGCCTCAGGGACGCTCGACCCGGCGAAGGTGTCCGGCAAGCTGGTGGTCTGCATTCGTGGTGTCGTGGACCGGGTCGAGAAGTCCTTCACGGTCGGCGGCGGCAGGCGGCGCCGGCATGGTGCTGATCAACCCGTCGCCGAACTCCCTCAACGGAGACCTGCACGCCGTACCCAGCGTCCACATCGCCGACACGGCCCTGGCCCCGGTCAGCGCCTACGTCGCCGGTGCCTCGCCGGTCGGGAAGATCGTGAAGCTCTCTGCGGGTGAGTCCGACACGCGGGTGCCCGAGGTGGCGGACTTCTCGTCGCGGGGCCCGTCGACGACCACGGGTGGTGACATCCTCAAGCCGGACCTGGCGGCGCCAGGTGTCGACGTGCTGGCGGCTGTGGCCCCGCCGTTCCACTTCGGCCGCCGCTATGACCTCATCTCCGGTACTTCGATGGCCTCACCCCACAACGCCGGGCTCGCCGCCCTGATCCGGCAGGCGCACCCGAGGTGGACCCCGATGGAGGTGAAGTCGTCGTTGATGACGACAGCCAAGAACCACGTCTCGACGAACGCCAGCCACGGTGGGGTGTTCGCCCAGGGCGCCGGCTTCGTCCGGCCGAACACCGCAGTCAACCCGGGCATCGTGTTCAACCATGGGTTCCATGAGTGGATCGGCTACCTCGAAGAGGTCACGGGTCAGGACCTCGACGATCTCTTCCACGGCCACTTCCGCGCCGGTCAACGGCAGCCAGCTCAACCAGGCCTCGATTGCGATCGGACGGCTCACCGGCACCCAGACGGTGACCAGGACCATGACCAGTGTCAGTCGCCGAGCCGAGACGTACCGGCCGCACGTTTACCTGCCGGGGGTCGAGCGTGACGTTCCAGCCGGCAAGGGTGCGAGTGCCCGCCGGCGGAAGGGCTCGCGTCAAGATCACGTTCACGCGCAATGATGCGGCGGCCGACGAGTACACGACCGGGAGCCTCACCTGGAAGGGCAGCCGCGGGCACCGAGCCCGCATGCCGTTGGCGGTGCGACCGGCCGAGCTCGAGGCACCGGAAGAGGTGCACGGCACCGGCGCGAACGGCAGCGCCCCGATCACGGGTCACGGCCGGGTTCACCGGCACCTTGGGGACCGACGTCTCGGGGTTGGTGGGAACGACGCCGCAAGCCGACCATGTCGAGACAGGACCGTTCGATCCGCCGAACCCGAGTCCGGCGACCGACCGTCGTGAGGTCGTCGTACCTGCGGGCACCAAGCTGGCCAGATTCGATGTTGACGGCGCGGCGGGCGATGACCTCGACCTGTACGTCTACCAGGTCGTCGGCGGGGAGGAGACGCTCGTCGACTTCAGTGCGGATGGCGACGCCGAGGAGACGGTCACCCTTGCCAATCCGGAGGCCGCGACCTATGTCACCTACGTCAACGGTTTCGCGACGCCAGACGGAGGCGACTACGACTGGAGCCAGTGGGTCGTTCCGCCGACGGCCGCAGGCAACCTGACCGTCACCCCGGCCAGCGTGCCGGTCACGGTCGGCCAGACCTACACGCTTGACGGCCGCCTGGTCCGGTCTGGACACCGCAAAGCGGTGGCTCGGGTTCGTCGGGCTGACCAACGGCGGCACAGAGGTCGGTGGGACGGTGGTCTCGGTCAACTGACCTGCAAACGCGACCCGCCGGGAGGACATCGAAGTCCCCCGGCGGGTCGTCGTTCTTCGCTCAGGAACGAAGGTCGAAGACGATGCGAGCCTTGACCTGGCCCTTCTCGACTTCCTCGAAGCACTCGTTGACCTCTTCCAGCTTGCGGGTCTCCCGGATCACCTTGGTGCGCCCTTGAGCGTGGATCGCGTACACCTCGGCGAGGTCCTTGCGGGTCCCCACGATCGAGCCGAGGACGGTGATGCCCTTCAGCACGGTCTCGAAGATGGGCAGGCTGACGAAGTTGTCCGCCGGAAGCGCGACGAACACCAACGTGCCGCCCCGGCGCAGCGAGCTGAACGCCTGCTCGAAGGCCTTCGGCGCCACGGCCACGGAGATCGCGGCATGCGCTCCGCCGAGTGCCTGGATCGCGGTGATCGGGTCTTCGGTGAGCGCGTTGACGACATGGTCGGCGCCGAGGTTCCTTCGCGAGCTCCAGCTTCTCGTCGCTGATGTCGACCGCGACGACGGTCGCGCCGCTGATCTTCGCGTACTGCAGCGCGAGATGGCCGAGCCCACCGATGCCGAACACGGCCACCAGCTGTCCGGGCCGCGCCCCGGAGAGCTTCACGGCCTTGTACGTCGTGACTCCCGCGCAGGTGAGCACCGCGGCGTCCAGGGGATCCACTGAGTCGGGGACCGGTGCGACGTACGCGGCGTTCGCGACGGCGTACTCGGCGTAGGAGCCGTCGACGCCGTAGCCGGTGTTGACCTGCTGCTCACACAAGGTCTCCCACCCGTCGATGCAGTAGTCGCACGTCCCGCACGCCGCGCCGAGCCACGGGATCGCTACCCGGTCACCGACACTCGGTGTGGTGACCCCCGGACCGACCTGCTCGACGATGCCGACACCTTCGTGCCCGGGGATCAACGGCAGAGTCGGTTTGACCGGCCAGTCGCCGTGCGCGGCGTGGATGTCGGTGTGGCACAGACCGGAGGTCTCGACCTTCACGAGAACCTCGCCTGGCCCGGGGACCGGCTTCGGTGTGTCTTCGATGGTGAGCGTCTTGGTGAAGTCGTGGACGACGGCTGCCTTCATGGGAATCTCCTGGTGTGAGGTGTCTGTCTCACGCTAGGCACGCAACGTTGCATCGCCGTTGCGTCGTCCCAGCGAAAGGATGGGTGGGCTATTGGTGGGCTAGGCGCCCAGCTCCCTGTCCAGCCTGGCGATCTGGCCGGAGATGAGGGGGAGCAACGGTGAGGTGTAGCTGACCGCCGCGCGTTGGGCGAGCCACATGTCGTAGTCGTCGGCGCCCCAGGCGGACCGGGTCCACGACGACATCAGATCCGCCACCCCGTGCTGCAGGACGGCCTGTCGGAGCGACATCTCCACGTCGGTTCGCAGCCTGGCCACGCCGGGCGCCACCGAGCGTGGCAGCAACGGTCCCCGGTAGGCACGCATCGCCGCGACCACGTCGCCGCACGCGAGGTTCGCCTCGACCGCCAGCCAGTCCGCCGTCACCTCGGCAACCAGCCGGTAGGGCCGGGACGCGAACAGGTCGTCGCCGAGGAGGGTCCGCAGCCGGCTGAGCTCCGCCCGAAGGGTCGAAGCGGTGTTGTCCTCCTCGTACAGGAGGACGGCCAGCTCGTCCCCGGAGAGGCCCCGTGGTGCCGAGGCCAGCAGCAACAGGATCTCGCTGTGCCGAGGAGTGAGCCGCAACGTGGACCGATGCGTACGTCCGTCGTCGATGGTGAGCAGCGACTCGTGTCGCCCCAGTGCTTCCAGCTTGATCGACAGCCCTCGGAGCGGGCGACGCTCGGCCTCGGACGCCCGGTGGGAGAGCAGGTGCCTGGCCAGCTCGGACTCCGCCATCCTGGCGGCGGTGCGCACCATGGCCATGGTCTGGGGTACGACGATGTCGCGGCCGCCGGTGATGTCGAGGACGCCCAGCAGCGCGCCGGTCGTCGGGTCGTGGATCGGCGTCGCGGCACAGCTCCACCGCTGCACCGACCGGCGGAAGTGCTCGGACCCGATGACACTCACCGTCTGGTCCAGGGTGAGGGCCATCCCCGGCGCGCTGGTCCCGGCCATCCGCTCGTCCCAGTTGGCCCCCTCCACGAAACCGATCGACTCGGCGCGGCGCAGCACACTCGGGATGCCCGCAGACCCACAGCAACTGCCCGGTCGCGTCGGAGACCGCCATGATCGCGTCGCAGTCCCGCGCGGCCTGGCCGAGCACGTCGTCGAGGATCGGAAAGACCTGCGCGAGGGGATGGGCCTCGCGATAGTCGCGCAGGGCGTCATCCGGGAGCGTGATCGGCGTACTGACGGTGTCGGCCTCGACCCCCGCGGCGGCGGAGCGGTGCCAGGAGTCCGCCACCTGGGCCCGCATCGCCTTTGAAGCCATCACCTCCAGTAGACCTCGCAATCGGCCATCGCGCCAGCGAACGCGGACATCGGAGCGCATCCCTCAGAAGAAGCCCTGGGCGTCCTGGGAGTAGGACACGAGGAGGTTCTTGGTCTGCTGGTAGTGGTCGAGCATCATCTTGTGGTTCTCGCGGCCGATGCCGGACGCCTTGTAACCGCCGAACGCGGCGTGCGCGGGGTAGGCGTGATAGCAGTTCGTCCACACTCGGCCCGCCTGGATTCCGCGGCCCATCCGAAACGCCGTACCTCCGTCGCGTGACCACACGCCCGCGCCGAGACCATAGGGAGTGTCGTTGGCGACCTTGAGGGCGTCGGCCTCGTCACCGAAGGAGGTCAGCGCGACCACGGGACCGAAGATCTCCTCCTGGAAGACGCGCATGGAGTTGTCACCCTCGAAGATGGTCGGCTTCACGTAGTACCCGCTCGGCGAGGTCGCCCTCGAGCACGTTGCGCTCCCCGCCGGTGAGGATCTTGGCGCCCTCCTGGCGGCCGATGTCCAGGTAGCTGAGGATCTTCTCCAGCTGGTCCTTGGAGGCCTGGGCACCCATCATCGTGGTGTCGTCGAGCGGGTTGCCCTGCACGATCTTTTCCACGCGGGCCACGGCGTCGGGCACGAAGTCGCTGTAGATCGACGACTGTACGAGCGCCCTCGAGGGGCAGGTGCAGACCTCGCCCTGGTTGAGGGCGAACATCGTGAAGCCCTCGAGCGCCTTGTCGTAGAACGCGTCGCGCTGCGCGGCGACGTCCTCGAAGAAGATGTTGGGGCTCTTGCCGCCGAGCTCCAGGGTCACCGGGATGACGTTCTGGCTGGCGTACTGCATGATCAGCTTCCCGGTGGTGGTCTCGCCGGTGAAGGCGATCTTGGCGATGCGGGGCGACGAGGCGAGGGGCTTGCCGGCCTCGACACCGAAGCCGTTGACCACGTTGAGGACGCCGGGCGGCAACAAGCCGCCGATGACCTCCATCATCTTGAGGATCGACCACGGGGTCTGCTCGGCAGGCTTCAGGACGACGCAGTTTCCGGCGGCCAGGGCCGGCGCGAGCTTCCACACGGCCATCAGGATCGGGAAGTTCCACGGGATGATCTGGCCGACGACACCGAGCGGCTCGTGAAAGTGGTAGGCCACGGTGTCGGAGTCGATCTCGCTGACGCTGCCTTCCTGGGCGCGCAGACAGCCTGCGAAGTAGCGGAAGTGGTCCACGGCCAGCGGCAGGTCGGCGGCGAGACATTCGCGGATCGCCTTGCCGTTGTCCCAGGTCTCGGCGACGGCGAGCATCGTCAGGTTCTGCTCCAGCGCGTCGGCGATCTTGAGCAGGACGTTCGAGCGCTCGGTGGGAGACGCCTGTCCCCACTTCGGTGCTGCTGCATGGGCGGCGTCGAGCGCCGCGTCGATGTCCTCTGCAGTTCCCCGGGCGATCTCCGTGAACGGCTTGCCGTTCACCGGCGAGATGTTCTCGAAGTACTGTCCCTTGATCGGGTCTACCCACTCGCCGCCGATGAAGTGGCCGTACCTGCTCTGGACGGTGACGAGCGAATCCGGTGATCCCGGGGGCGAGTAGACGGTCATGTGGGGCTCCTTGAGCTCGGCTGTGGCTGGGGTCACAACCTACGAAGCGCCACGTTGCGCCGACGTTGCACGCTCGTTCACAGGAGTGCCAGTGTGCGGTGGCGCTGTGGGTAGTTGCACCGTGGCGCAGAGACCCCCGGCGGCGGGGGGTGAGGGTGAGAGTTCCGTCGTGCGCCTGAGCGATGCTCTGGACGATGGCCAGGCCGAGGACGACACCCGCGTGGTCGGTGCGGATGCGTCGCGTGCCGCGCTGAAACGGCTCGGCGAGGGTGGCAACAGCTGTGAGGTGAGCTTCGCACCGGTGTTCTCGAGAGTGAGCATCACGGCCTTGGGGTGAGCGCTGGTCGTGACCCACACGGTGCTCTGTTCAGGCAGGTTGTGGACGATCGCGTTGTGCACGAGGTTCGTCGTCAGCTGCTGAAGCAGCGCGTGTGAGCCGATGACGGGGCTCATCACGCCAGAGGTCTCGATGGTGATACCGCATTCCTCTGCGACGGGGACGAGCGTCTCAGTGGCCTCCTCCGCGAGGAGTGAGAGGTCGACGTGCTCTCGGGTGAAGGCCCGTCGGTCGGCGCGGCTGAGGAGGAGCAATGCCTCAGTGAGGTTGATCGCTCGAGTGTTGACGAAGTGGAGGCGGTCGACGAGCTTGTCCGTGTCGCCGCTCGGATCGTGGCGGGCCACGTCGAGAAGTGTCTGTGTGATCGCCAGTGGGGTACGCAGTTCGTGCGAGGCGTTGGCCGCGAATCTCTGCTGCTCGGCGACCTGTGCTTCGAGCCGAGCGAGCATGGTATCGAACGCATCGGCGAGCTCGCGGAACTCGTCTCTGCGGCCTTCCAACTGGATTCGGTGGGCGAGCGATCCCTCTGCTGCCAGACGGGTGGCGTTGGTGATGCGAGTCAGGGGGAGAGCATGCGATGCGGTAACCGACGCCGGGCACGGTGGCGATGATCCCTGGTTCGTCGAGTCGCTTGCGCAGGGCGGACAAGGTGATGCGTACGGCGTTGGTGAAGGGATCGGCATTCTCATCCCACGCTCGCTCCAAGAGTTCTTCGGCGCTCACGACACCGCCTTCGGCGGCGACGAGGACTTCGAGTACGGCGAACTGTTTCCGGGTGAGTGCCACGTAGCGCCCGTCGCGGAAGACCTCGCGGCGGAACGGGTCCAACCGGAGACCTGCGACTTCTCGTACGGGTGGTCTGCTGTGGGCGCGCCTGCGGTCGAGTGCTCGGAGCCTGAGCACGAGTTCTCGCAGTTCGAACGGCTTCGTGAGGTAGTCGTCGGCGCCGAGCTCGAACCCGGAGGCCTTGTCGTCGAGCCGGTCGGCAGCGTGAGCATGAGGATCGGCATGCCGCTGCCGGAGGCGACGATCCGTTCGGCGATCTCGTCACCTGAGGGCCCGGGGGATGTCACGGTCGAGGACCGCGATGTCAAAGGCGTTGACGCTCAACAGTTCCAGAGCGGTGTCACCGTCACCGGCGATGTCGGCCGCGATCGCCTCCAGGCGCAGCCCATCGCGGATGCCTTCCGCCATGTAGGGCTCGTCCTCGACGACCAACACACGCACACGCTCGATGCTACGAGTGCGCGCTATCGTCGGCATATCGAATACCGCATACGTGCTGGCAACACCGCGCTGCCTTCACTGAAGCGATGAACCACACCGCACCAGCCCGAAAGGAAGCCAGTCGGGCTTCCCGGCTCGTTCTCGGCGGGCTGGCAGTCGTCATGGCTGCGATCATCGGAACCGTCGCCTACCGTCAGGGTCGTCGTCGTCGGATACGTCATTCATCGCTGACTTCCGGTGACCACCATGGCGCGATTGGCGAGGCTGACGGTGTCGTCCCGGACGCACGACGGTCTTCGATGAGGACACTCCGGCCGTGGCCCACCTTGATCCAGCGCTCCTCGGCGCCCTCCGCCGAGCCGCAAGCGAGCGCAGGCGACGGGTCGAGTTCTTCGTCAACAGTGGCTGGCGGTCTGCGGAGTACCAGAACCAGCTGCTTCGGGAGGCCATCCTCGAGTACGGCTCCGAGGAGGAGGCTGCCCGATGGGTGTCCACAGCGGAAAAGTCTGTTCATGTGTCGGGGGACGCCGCCGACATCGGGCATTCCGGTGCGACGTCGTCGCTGTCCGAGCAGGGTGCCGAGTACGGGCCGTGCCAGATCTACGGCAACGAGCCCTGGCCTTCGAGCTGCGCCCCGAAGCGGTCGACACGGCTACCCGGCCCGGTATTCCGACCCTTCGCACGATCCGAGGATGCAGCAGTGACCAGCACGCACGGGCTTGGCTGGGCCGTCAGACCTGCTCGACGACGCTGCTGGGAGTGTGCATCGCTTCGGGGGACTGCCGGTCGTCGGCTCGGACCTTGAGGATGAGGAGTGCCAGGTCGTCGGTCAGGTCGCCGCCGTGGAACGAGCGGGCGGCGTCCAGGAGCTCGGCCGCGACATCGTCCACAGACCGGTCGGTGTCGCGGCTGAGGATGCCGCCACTCGTTCGTTCCCGAACAGGTCCCTGTCCCGCCTGGCCTCGATCAGGCCGTCTGTGAAGGCGCACAGGAGGTCACCGGGCGCGAGGAGGATGCTGCTGTCGTGCAGGTCGGGTTGGTCGAAGAGGCCAAGCGCCGTACCTAGTTGGCCCACCGGCTCGACGGCACCGGTGGCGCGCAACACGAGTGGTGGACAGTGGCCGGCCAGGCTGAGCGTGAGCCGGAGACCCTGGCCCTCTGGCCGGGCGATCGCGTAGACGAGGGTGCAGTGGCGTTCATCGTCGGTCGCAGCCAGAAGTCTGGTGTTGAGCAAGCCGCAGGGTGTGGCTCGGTGAGTGGCGGGGATGTGCCAACGTACGCAGCGTGTACCTGGCGAGAGCGGTGACGGCTGCTGCCTCCGCACCCTTCCCGCTCACATCGCCCAGCACGACTCCCCAGGTCGTCGCGTCCAAGCGAAGATGTCGAAGAAGTCGCCGCCGATCTCGCTGCCGTCGCCAGCTGGCCGGTAGCGGCTGGCCATCTCGGTCATCGGGATCTCCGGCAACTGATTGGGAACCATGCTGGCCTGCAGCGCTACCACGACCCTCGACTGCTGTTCGAGCAGGTGCTGGAGTCGCTCCTCGGCGTTGACCCGCTCGGTGAGGTCTCGCAGCACCACCAGCTCGCCCGCGGCCCGGCCTCGCCGGTCGGTCAATGGTTGGCGCAGGAGGTCGAAGGTTCGCCTGTTGGGGCCTTCACCCAGCGACAGCTCGTCTGCGGAATAGGCCTCCTGGCTTGGCGCACCTTGCGCGACAGGCGTAGCGGGGCGGGGGAGCAGCTGGTCCAGCGGCAGGCCGACGAGGGTGGGCCGCGTCGTGCCGAGAACCAGGGCCGCGGCCGGGTTGACGTCCACAACCCGACCGAAAGCGTCCAGGACGAACACGGCGTCTTCCATGTTGTCGACGACGATGCTGCGGGCCAGGGGAGCGAGGTCGACCAGGCGCTCGCGGTAGAGACCCCAGACCAGCACGCCGCCGGTGACGACGAATGCGGACGGCGTCAGGTCGATGCGCGCGAACCAGCCGACCTCGAAGTTGTGGAGCAGGTTGGCCGCCCACGGGAGGAGGGACGCGGCGACCAGTGCGAGCGCCATCTGCCAGTAGGTGCGGGAAAGCCGCACCATGCTCGCCACGAAAAGCCCGTGGCCCCCAGAAGGATGACGTTGGCGTAGACAAGGTGGACCCAGAACGCCGGTCCCGTGCCCACGACCGGCAACTCTCCCGCCGGAACGGTGTCCGGGTAGAAGCGGACGAGGCGGTGCGTAGCTTCGTTCGCGAGCAGGGCGAGCAGCACAATTGGTTCGATCGCGAGGATCCCGAGCAGGCGGACGGTCACCAGTCGGCCGCGGCCGGTGTACTGAAGCACGAAGACCAGCCACGCAGGCACCAACGCGCACACGCCGACGTACTTGGCATCTCCCCAGCGACCCTTGACCACGAGGTCGGTGACCGACAGTTCCACGGCGTAGGCCAGCCCCCACCACGCCACCGAGATCAACACGACGCACAAGCTCAGCCCGGTCGTGGTGCCGCGCCGCCAAGCGACGTACCCGGCCAGCCCTGCCAGGATAAGGCCGGCAACAGCCATCAGAGTGGTGAGGAAGGTCAGCACGCGCCGCCTCCGCCCTCAGCGGCGGCAGGTACGGCGGACACGCGCCTCATCTCTCCTCACCCGATTGGGGACGCTTGCCAGCACACAACCTTGAGACGCCGGCAGCGACGCGGAACCGGAGGGAACGTGCCGGGACGCAATGAACCGCCCACGGTCGCGGGTCCGTAGGCGGTTCTTGCATCGCTGTCTCATCCAGCCAACTCCCCCCAAAGTCCCCCGCGGACAAGAATCACCAGGAGTTAGAGCAAGGTGTACACCCACGACGGGGCCGCTGTACCGCATCGGCTGCCAAGTCTGGGGGTGGATAGCCCAGCCGGGCCGGTTG
The DNA here is from genome assembly GCA_963844385.1 of uncultured Actinomycetota bacterium. Classification (GTDB taxonomy): domain Bacteria; phylum Actinomycetota; class Actinomycetes; order Propionibacteriales; family Nocardioidaceae; genus Nocardioides. Next base: position 240,177 of record CAWJOJ010000015.1, read on the forward strand.
GTTGCTGCCTGTTCGGACGGGGTTGACCCGTCTGGACTACAGTCGCCTTCGGGGCCGAGGAGGAACATCGATGGCAGTGACGGGACCGGACCTCGAGGAGCTACGAAACGCCCTCGGTGGCAACGCCGTGGTAGCCACCCCAGGTGACGCGGGCTACGACGACGCGGTCCGCATTTGGAACGCGGCGATCACCCGACGGCCGTCGGTCGTCGTCGGCTGCACAAGCGACAGCGACGTCTCCGCCGCGCTGGCGTTTGCGCAACGAGAGGGACTCGAGGTCTCGGTCCGCGGCGGCGGTCACAGCTACGCCGGGTTCGCGCTCACTGACGGCGGACTGATGATCGACCTCACGCCGTTGAAGACGGTGACAGTCGATCCCGGAGCGCGTCGGGCGACATGTGGCGGCGGGACGACCTGGGGCGAACTTGACGCCGCGACCCAGGCACACGGGCTGGCCGTGACCGGTGGTTTCATCAGCACGACCGGTGTCGCTGGGCTGACCCTGGGTGGCGGGATCGGCTGGCTCGTTCGCCGGATCGGACTCTCCTGCGACAACGTCGTCGGTGCGCGCGTGGTCACGGCTGACGGGCGGCCCTGCACGTGACGGAGACCGACAATCCAGACCTCTTCTGGGCGATCCGCGGTGGTGGGGGCAACTTCGGCGTGGTCACCGAATTCGAATTCGCGCTGCATCCGATCGGTCCGATGGTTCAGCTGGGTCTGTTCCTCTTCTCGCCGGACCTGGGTGCCGATCTGTTTCGCTTCGCGCGCGAATACATCCGCAGCCTGCCAGACGACTGTGGAGTGTTCCTCGCCGGGCTCAGCGCCCGCCCGCGCCGTTCGTGCCGGCGGAACTGCACTTCACGCCGATGTTCGCGCTAATGGTCGTCGGGTTCGACGACGAGTCGGCCACGCGCAGTTGGTCGCGCCGATCAAGCAGACGCTCGAGCCGATCGTTGAGATGGTGACGCCCATCCCCTACGCCGGCCTCCAGCAGATGTTCGACGATTCCGACGCCGTGGGGCATGTACTCCTACGAGAAAGCCGTCTACCTCGACGACCTCACCGACGGTGCCATCGACGTCATCCTCGAGCACCAGGCAAAGAAGATCTCGCCGCTGTCGTTCCTGCCGATCTTCGTGATGGGTGGCGCGTACCGCCAGTCCGACCCGGACGCTTCGGCCTTCGGCGGCGGACGCGACATCGGGTACGTCGTCAACATCTCGGCCACAACCCCGTCGTCAGACGACCTCCCGGCCGAACGAGTCTGGGTTCGCAACTATTGGTCGGCTCTGGTGGAGCACGCCGTCGGCGTCGGCAGCTACGTCAACTTCATGCCCGAAATTGATACCGACCGCGTGCGCAACGCCTACGGCGACAAGTATTTGCGGCTACAGCAGATCAAGGCCACCTACGACCCGAACAACGTCTTCCACCTCAACGCCAACATCGAACCCTGCGCGGAGACCTGAGCGGCCCAAACCAGCGCCACACGCAAGACCGCGGGGACTCGTCGAGGTCCGGTCCTATACTGTCGCGATGCCGACGCTGCGTGACTGGGACATGAGGTTTCGTCGTATTGCCAGGTCCACCGTCGATCGGAGGTCGCGGGCGGTCGGCCGATTCATGAGGCCCACCACGCATGGCGTGGACCGGCTGGCGGATCAGCCAAATGCTCGTTGGGCGGCTCATGCGTTCCAGCTCAAGAAGCTCCGCCGGATGGGCAAACAGCATGTGGCGTGGCTGCTGCGTGAACTCGAGGTCAACATCGTGCTCGACGTGGGTGCAAACCTCGGTCAGTACGCCCGTCGCTGCGTGAGAACGGCTATACGGGCGGATCGTGTCCTTCGAGCCGGTGCCGACATCGCTGAAATGCTCGAGAAGACCGCGGCCCCAACCCCGACTGGCAGGTGTTGCGTTATGCCTTGGGTGACCGCGACGAGACGGCCGAGATCCACGTCGGGGTTGGTCAGGGCAGACTGAGCTCGCTGTTGCCGGCAACGGACTTCGGCAGGTCCTGGAACCCCCGCATCGATGCCGGCCGGACGGTCACGGTCGATGTTCGACGGCTGGATGGTCTGTTCGACGAGGCCGTCGCCGGAGTGGCCAACCCGAGGATCTTCCTCAAGCTGGACACCCAAGGCTTCGACCTGAAGGCGTTCGCTGGCGCGGGACTCCGCACGGCCGAACTGCTCGGCATGCAGTCCGAAGTGTCCCAAGTGCCGCTGTACCAGGGCATGCCGCACTTGACCGACCAGTTGGCGACCTGCGCGGCTGCCGGGTTCGGTCTCACCGGCGTATTCCCGGTGGTTGTCGACCGCCCTTCCATGCGGGTCATTGAGTTCGACGCATTCATGGTCCGAACGGCGCCGACCCGCGGCCGCCCGGCGCAGTTGGTGCGGCCGTTAGGGCGAATCAGGAACAGATCACCGACTCGTGGAAATCTCCGTCGACTTTGCTCCGCGGCACAGCAGGAGCGTCGTCGGCCGGGCCGGCGCCGTCACCGGTAGTCGCGGCGTACCGTCTCGTGCTCGCTCGGTCCCGGGGTCCAGGACGCGATCCAGGGGCCGGTGCCCTCCGACTGGTCCAGCACGCCGGCCTCGAGCCAGGTGAAGTCTCCGTCGAGCACGCGGGCGGCGATCCGCCGGTCTGTGTCGTCGGTGTTGTCCCACAACCGCTCGAACAGGTGGTCCACCCGCAGTCGGGCCTGCGCGCAGAAGGCGTCGGCGAGCGCGAAGGCCGCTTCCCCCTGCTGGGGGTCGTCGCTGCGGATCATCTCGGCGCGCGAGCAGGCCGCGGTCATGGCGAACAGCTCGGCACCGATGTCGACGATGCGTCCGAGGAAGCCCTGCTTGTGCTCGAGCCTCGCCTGCCAGCGCGACATGCCGTAGAACGTCTGGCGGGCCAGCTTGCGCGAGGACCGCTCGGCGTATCTCAGGTGCCGGGCGAGTGGTCCGAACTCGTGGTACGCCCGCGGGATGGTCCCCTTGCCGACGGCGAGCTGCGGCAGCCACTTCGCGTAGAAGCCGCTCGCCTTTGCCGCGGCCCTCACCTTGCGCTGTACGTCGGCGTCGGCCACGGCCAGGTCGCCCGCGGCGGACAGGTGGGCGTCGACCGCCTCGCGCGCGATCATGAGGTGCATGATCTCGGTGGAGCCCTCGAAGATCCGGTTGATCCGCAGGTCTCGCAGCACCTGCTCGGCGTTCACCGCCCGTTCGCCGCGGGCCGCCAGCGACGCGGCGGTCTCGTAGCCCCGGCCACCGCGGATCTGGACGAGTTCGTCGGCCACCAGCCAGGCCATCTCGCTGGACCACAGCTTGGCCAGCGCGGCCTCGATGCGGATGTCCTTGGACCCGGCGTCGGCGAGCTCCGCGGACAGGTCGAGCACCGCCTCCAGGGCGAACGTGGTCGCGGCGATGAAGGAGATCTTCTCCGCGACCGCACCGTGCTGGCCGACGGGCCGCCCCCACTGCACACGTTCGGCCGACCACTCGCGGGCGATCTTGAGAGACCACTTGCCGGCGGCAGCGCACAGCGCGGGGATGGAGAGCCGTCCGGTGTTGAGGGTGGTGAGCGCGATCTTGAGGCCCTGGCCCTCGCCGCCGAGCCGGTTCTCGACCGGCACGCTCACCTGATGGAAGCGGGTCACGCCGTTCTCGAGGCCCCTGAGGCCCATGAACGCGTTGCGCCTCTCGACCGTGATGCCCTCGGATGCGGTCTCGACGACGAAGGCGCTGATCCCACCGCGACCGCCCTGGTGCTGGGGCACCCGGGCCATCACCACGACGAGCTCGGCGATGACCCCGTTGGTGGTCCACAGCTTGACGCCGTCGAGGAGGTACGTCGTCACCGTCATCGGAGAGGGTGGCCGTCGAGGACATCCGGGCGGGGTCGGAGCCGACGTCGGGCTCGGTGAGCAGGAACGCGGTGATCGCGCCTCCGGCGCAGCGGGGCAGGAACCGCTGCTTCTGCTCTTCGGTGCCGAACATCTTCACCGGCTCAGGTACGCCGATCGACTGGTGGGCCGACACAAGTGCGCCGATGCTCGGATGCACCGACCCGAGCAACATCAGTGCCCTGCCGTAGTAGGCCAGGGTGAGCCCGAGGCCCCCGTACTGCCGCGGGGTCTTTATGCCGAAGGTGCCGATGTCCGAAAGCGCCGCGAGGTACTCGTCGGGGATCCGGTCCTCGCGCTCGATGCGCTGGCCGTCGAGCTTCTCGCACACCGCGCGCAGCTCGGCGAGGAAGGCTTCACCGCGCTCGACGTCAGCGGCGGCCCCGCGGGGGTGCGGGTGGATCAGGGAGAGGTCGAAACGGCCCAGGTAGAGCCCCTTGGCGAAGCTCGGCCGGTCCCACTCGGCCTCGCGCGCGGCCTCGGCCAACTGGCGGGCCTCGGCCTCGGTGGCGTCCACGCGCGTGCCCGGCGGGGCCTCGGTGCCGTCACTCTCGGGCTGCCGGGTGCGGGCCGGCTGGTCGCCGCCGAGGTTGCGGGGCTCGACTCAGTGTCGGACACGTCGTGGGTCATCAGGGCCTCCGGTTGGCTACTGCCCAGTGTTACCTCCAAGTAATGAAGAGGGAAGGGTGTGGACGCGAACAATCCTGGAGTTCGAGCCGGACGTCACGTCAGAACGCGCTCGACTCGAGCGCGTGGAACCCTTGAGCCCAGGTTCCTCAGTGGTGCGGTGGAATCCGACGTCTTCGGATCTCTCGCTCCTGCGTACCCTGAACGAATGAACAAGCGCGCGCTCGTACGCCACCCGGGCCCCCGCCTGGCCGAGGGGCTGGTCACACACATCGAGCGTTCAAGCATCGACTTCGACGTGGCGCAACGTCGTGGGACGGGTACGTCGCTGCCTTGCATGAGGAGGGCTGGGAGACGATCGAGGTCCCACCTGCCAATGACTGTCCCGACGCGGTCTTCGTCGAGGACACCGTGGTCGTCTACGGCGACCTGGCGGTCATCTCGCGTCCGGGTGCCGAGGAGCGCAAGCCCGAGACCGCAGCGGTCGAGGAACTGCTCGCTGTGCTCGGTTACCGGATCACGCACATCCGGGATCCCGGAACCCTCGACGGCGGTGACGTGCTCGAGCACGGTGGCACCGTGTGGGTCGGCCTCGGCGGCCGCACAACCGGTCCGGCCTCGATCAGCTCACCGCAGCACTGGAGCCGCTTGGTGCCCGGGTGGTCGGCGTACCGGTCACCAAGGTGCTGCACCTGAAGTCCGCCGTCACCGCGCTGCCGGACGGCACCGTCGTGGGCTACCTGCCGCTGGTCGACGACCCGGCCGCGTGGGAGAGCTTCCTTGGCGTCCCGGAGGAGCCGGGCTCGCACGTGGTGCTGCTCGACGAACAGACCGTGCTGATGTCCACGAGCGCACCACGCACGGCAGAGCTGTTCGCCGCCCGCGGGCTGCGGGTCGTGGCGATCGACCTGACGGAGTACGAGAAGCTCGAGGGCTGTGTCACCTGCTTGTGAGTGCGGCTGCGTGGCTGACCATTCGGCCCAGCTCGGATGCGAATCCGACATTACGATCGCCTCGTGCTGATTCGCCCCTTCGTGATCGACGTCGACGAGGCGGTGCTCGACGACCTGCGGGCGCGCATCCGCCCCACCCGCTGGCCGGATCCGGCGCCCGGCCCGGCCGTGGAGCCAGGGCACCGACCTGGGACTACCTGCGCGACCTGCTCGCGTACTGGGCGGACGGGTTCGACTGGCCGGCGCGGAGCGGCGCTCAACCGGTACGACCACTACCTCGCCGAGTCGACGGGGTGCGCATGCACTTCGTCCACCACCGGCGCGGCGTGGCCGCCGCTGGTGCTGACCCACGGCTGGCCGAGCACGTTCGCCGAGCTGCTGCCGCTGGTCGACCGGCTGGCGACGGGTTCGACCTGGTCGTGCCGTCCCTGCCCGGGTACGGGTTCTCCGCGCGCCCGCCGCGGATCGGCGTCGACCGGGCGTACGTCGCCCGGCTCTGGCACCGCCTCATGCACGGGCTCGGGTACGAGCGCTACGGCGCCCACGGCGGCGACTTCGGCGCCGGCGTCGCCACCTACATGGCGCTGTCGCAGCCCGACCGCGATGATCGGCATCCACCTCAGCACGCCGGAGCTGTGGCCGTACACCGGGCCCGGCGCGGCGCCGCTGTCGGCGGGGAGCAGGCGTACGTCGACCAGACGCACGCTGGGACGCGACGCGAGCGCGGCTACAGCGCGATCCAGTCCACCGGCCGCAGACTCTCGGGTACGGCCTCAACGACTCCCCCGCCGGCCTGGCCGCGTGGGTCTGGAGAAGTGGCGTTCCTGGGGGACACCGGTGGCGACGTCGACGCGCCGGTTCGGGCGCGACGAGCTGCTGACCACGCTCACGCTGTACTGGGTCACCGGCTCGATCACCTCGTCCATGCGCGACTACTACGACAACCGCTGGCACGGCACGCGACGATCGGGCCCGACGGACCGTGTCACGGTGCCGACCGCGATGGCGGTGTTCGCGAACGAGTTCGTGCCCGAGGGCGAGCTGCCCCGGGAGTGGTACGAGCGGCTGTACGACATCCGGCGCTGGACGGTGTTCCCGCGCGGCGGCCACTTCGCCGCGGCCGAGGAGCCGGACCTGCTCGCCGACGACATCGCCGCGTTCTTCCGGGAGGTCTCGACTGGTGACGAACGATGTGAAGTGGGCACCGGAACGCCCTCAATGAGGTCGATAGGTCCGGTGCCTGCGGCGGCGCTTGGG